>NZ_LIXJ01000057.1 GCF_001905795.1 Streptomyces sp. CB01580 | reverse complement strand
TCGGGCGTGCTCGCGGCGCTGTCCGCGGAGCACCGCGGGCCGATGATGGATCTCGCCCGCGACGCCGCGTTCCCCGGCGCCACGCGGATCTTCGAGGAGGGTGGCAGGGCCGACCGCTTCTGGATCATCCGTTCCGGCACGGTCGCCCTCGACGTCCAGGTGCCCGGTCGTGGGCGCGCGGTCGTCGAGACCATCGGCGCGGGCGATCTGCTCGGCTGGTCATGGCTGTGCCCGCCCCGGCAGTGGCACCTCGGTGCCGAGGCCAGGGACCCCGTTCTGGCCTGGGAGTTCGACGCGCCTGCGGTACGCGCCCTGTGCGCCGAACGCCCGGCGCTGGGCCTGGCGCTGGTCACCCTCGTCGCCGAGACCATCGGGGACCGGCTCCGCGCCACCCGCACCCGGCTGCTCGACCTGTACGGACCGCACGAGGGCGGAGGGGCGCCATGTCCCTGATCCCCCGTCCCTACCGGGTGGTGGACCGCCGGGAGGAGACCCACGACACGGTCACACTCGCGCTGGATCCCGCCGGGGAGCCGCTGGAACGCTTCGTACCAGGCCAGTTCGCGATGCTGTACGCGTTCGGCGTCGGCGAGATTCCCGTGTCCCTGTCCAGAGCCCCGGGCAGGCACCGGCTCATGCACACGGTACGCGCCGTCGGAGCCGTCTCGCGCGCCTTGTGCGGGCTCACAACCGGCGCGTTCGTCGGAGTGCGCGGCCCCTTCGGCACGCCCTGGGACATCGCGGCCGCCCGCGGCCGCGACCTGCTCGCCATCGGCGGCGGCATCGGCCTGGCACCACTGCGGCCCCTGGTCGACACGGTCCTGGCCCAGCCTCACCGATTCGGGCGGCTCAACATCCTCGCCGGTGCCCGGACGCCCGGCGACCTTCTGCAGGACGAGTTCCCCGCCTGGGGGAAGCCGTTCAGCGCCGCCACCGTCGACCGGCCCTCCGACGACTGGGGCGGCAGGGTCGGAGTGGTCACGACGCTCCTCCGTGAGGCCCGGTTCCGGCCGGGGAGGACCGTCGCCTTCCTCTGCGGCCCGGAGGTCATGATCCGCGCTACCGCCCGCGCACTGATCCACCACGGCGTGCGCCCGGGCCACGTACAGGTCTCTCTCGAACGCACCATGCGCTGCGCCACCGGCCACTGCGGACACTGCCAGCTCGGACCCCTGCTGCTCTGCCGAGACGGCCCGGTCGTCGGCTACGACCTGGCCGAACCGCTGCTCAGCGTGAGGGAACTGTGAGATGAGCGCTTCCACCGCCACATCCCGATCGCCGTCCCGCCCCCGGCTCGGCGTGTTCAAGTTCGCCTCGTGCGACGGCTGCCAGCTCACCCTCCTCGACTGCGAGGACGAACTGCTCGGCCTCGGGGACGAGTGGGAGATCGCCCACTTCCTGGAGGCATCCAGCTCGGTCGCCACCGGCCCGTACGACCTGTCCCTCGTCGAGGGATCGGTCAGCACGCCCGAACACCTGGAACGCGTGCGGCGCGTCCGCGCCGAATCCCGGTACCTCGTCACCATCGGCGCCTGCGCCACCGCAGGCGGTGTGCAGGCGCTGCGCAACTACGCCGGAATCGAGGAGTACCTGGCGACCGTCTACGCCCGCCCCGACTACATCGAGAGCCTCGCCACCTCCACGCCCATCGCCGCACACGTGCCCGTCGATTTCGAGCTGCGGGGCTGCCCCATCGACCGCGGCCAGCTCCTGGAGGTCATCACAGCCTTCCTCGCCGGCCGGAAACCCGGAATCCCGAACCACTCCGTCTGCTTCTCCTGCAAGCGGCGAGGCAACGTCTGCGTCACCGTCGCCCACGGTGTGCCCTGCCTCGGCCCCGTCACCCATGCGGGTTGCGGAGCCCTGTGCCCGACCTACGGACGTGGTTGCTACGGCTGTTTCGGACCGGCCGACACCACGAACCTCCCCGCTCTCATCCCACTGATGCACCGGGACGGCATGGACGACACGGACGTCGCCAGGTATCTGCACACCTTCAACGTGACCGCGTTCACCGCCGTGGAGGAGGAAGGGCCCGGATGAACCAGCCCTCGGACCGCTCCCGGGTCCTGCGAGTTCCCGCGCTCACACGTGTCGAGGGGGAGACCGCACTGCACCTGCGGGTCCACGACGGGACCGTCACCGAGGCCCGGCTCAGCATCTACGAGGCCCCCCGGTTCTTCGAAGCCCTTCTCCGGGGCCGGGCCCACACCGAACCCCCCGACCTCACCTCCCGCATCTGCGGGATCTGCCCGGTCGCCTACCAGCTGAGCGCCTGCCGGGCCGTCGAGGACGCATGCGGTGTCGGCGTCGACGGCCGGCTCGCCTCCCTGAGACGCCTGCTGTACTGCGGAGAATGGATCGAGAGCCAGACACTGCACATTTACCTGCTGCACGCTCCCGACTTCCTCGGCCACGACGACGTGATCGGCATGTCCCGCTCCCACCCGGCCCACGTCAGACGCGGACTGCGGCTCAAGCAGACCGGCAACGCCGTCATCGAGCTGCTCGGGGGACGCGCCGTCCACCCCATCGGCGTGCGCCTCGGCGGCTTCCACCGCGCCCCCACCCGCACCGAACTCCGCCCCCTGGCGGAGCGACTGCGCCTGGCTCTCGACGATGCCTGGGAGACCGTCCACTGGGTGGCCGGTTTCGACTTCCCCGAGACCGAGTGCGAGGCCGACCTGCTCGCCCTGGCCGAGCCGGGCACCTACGCCATCGAGTCCGGTGTGCCCACCGTCGTCCCGTACGACGCCACACGCCCGTCATGGAGCTTCCCCCTCCGGACCTTCCGTGATCACGTCACGGAAGCGCAGGTGCCCCATTCCACCGCTCTCCACTCCCGTCTCGACGGACGACGGCACCTCACCGGCGCCCTCGCCCGCTACGCCGTGAGCGGACACCTGCTCTCCCCGACCGCGCTGGAAGCGGCAGCGGCGGCCGGACTGGACAATCCCCCGCTGTGCGCGGTCACCGACGGTGCCAGGCCGGGCACGGTCTGCAGGAACCCCTTCCGGAGCATCCTGGTCCGCGCCGTGGAGGTCTTCTACGCCGTGGAGGAGGCGCTCCGCATCATCGCGGAGTACGAACGGCCGACGCCTCCGTACGTGCCCGTGCCTGCCCGGCGCGGCATCGGACACGGCGCCACCGAGGCACCCCGGGGACTGCTCTACCACCGCTACGCGCTCGACGACGAGGGCCGCGTCACCGACGCCCGCATCCTTCCGCCGACCGCTCAGAACCAGGGGGCAATCGAGGAGGACCTGCGCCGGACCGTCCAGGCCGCACTCGACGGCGGAGAGGAGTCCGAGGCCGAACTCGTCCGGCTGTGCGAACGCGCCGTCCGCAATCACGACCCTTGCATCTCGTGTTCGGCCCACTTCCTGGACCTGGGGATCGAGCGGACTCCGGAAAGCTCCTGACCGGAGCCGCCGAGTGGTCCCGCGCAAGGCGTCCAGGCGTCACCACCGACGGCGTCATGTCGGCGCCCGCGGCCAAGGCCCACGCCGAGGAAGCCGCCCGAAGGCCGCGAGACGGATGGTCCGCTGCGGCCGCCACGGGTGCGGCAGGTGCGTCCGGCGGGCACGTCACAGGTCGGACAGTCGAACTGTTCGACGACCGACTGGCGGATGCCCGGCTCCGGGGTACGGCGCGTCTCCGTCCCCCGGGGCGGCTCTGTTACTCGTAGGTGTAGGTGAGGGAGTTGCTGGTGCCGCCGGGGGAGTGGATGGTGACGGGAACGCTTCCGGCTCCGGGTGGCGAGGTGGCGAGGACGATGGTGTCGGAGATGGCGGCGAAGTTGGCGGGTGTGGTGCCGAAGAAGACCTGGTCGGTGTAGGTGAGGGAGGTGCCGTTGATGGTGACGTTGGTGCCGCCGGTGGTGGGGCCGGTGTCGGGGGTGAGGCTTGTGAGGGCGGGTTGCGGGACGTAGGTGTAGTAGGGGTTGCCGATGCTGGGGTCGCTGGTGCCGCCGGGGGTGGTGACGGTGACCATCACGGTGCTGGTGCTGGCTGGTGCTGTCACCATGATCTGGTTGTCCCCTACGACGACGATGTTGCTGGCGGGCTGGGCATCGAAGTGGACGGCGGTGGTGCCGGTCAGGTTGGTGCCGTTGATGGTGACGGTGTTGCCGCCGCTGATGGGCCCGAAATGGGGGTCGAGGTCCGTAAGGGTGGGCGCTGGTGTCGTGGTGTAGTTGTAGGTGACGCTGTTGCTGGTGCCGCCTGATGTGGTCACCGTTACGGGGACAGAGCCCGTCCCCGCTGGGGCTGTGGCGGTGATCTGTGTGTCGTTGTTGACAATGAAGACGGCCGATGCCGCGCCGAAGTGCACCGCGCTGGCGCTGGTGAACCCTGTGCCTGTGAGCACCACCTGATTCCCGCCACTCGTCGGCCCCTGGCCGGGCACAAGCGAGTTGAGCACCGGCGCCGCGGTGTAGGTGTAGGTGAGGCCGTTGCTCGTCCCGGCCGGCGAGGTCACCCGGACGCTCGTCTGTCCGGCGCCTGGAGGTGCGGTGGCTCTGATCGAGGAGTTGCTGACCACCGCGTAGATGGCGGAGTTCGTACCGAAGCGGACGGCCGTCGCACCGAGGAGGCCGACGCCGGAGATGATGACCTGGTTGCCGCCGACGGCGGGGCCCTGGGCGGGATTGAGCGTACTGATCACCGGTGGCATGACGCGGGCCTCTCTTGCTTGTCTCTCGTTCGGGCGGGGTGTGCATTCCGCGCGGGACTCGTTGGCCCCTGGTCCGTGGAGGGGGTGTGTGCCCTGGGCGCCCAGGGCACACACGACTACGCGGGTATCAGGTGGTGAAGACGAGGGCGGGGGTGGTGGTGCCGCCGGGGTTGGTGACGGTGACGTTGAGCGCCGTGCCCGTCGGGGCGCCCGAGGGGACCGTCACGATCAGCTGAGTGCCACTGAGCGCGACGAAATCGGCGGCGAAGTCAGTCGGCCCGGCGGGGTCGGTGAAGGTGACGGCGCTGACGCCGTAGAAGCCGGTGCCTGTGATGAGAACGCCGCTGTCGCCCGGCGATCCCGTGCTGGGCGAGATGGCGGTGGCCGTCGGCTGGTCGTAGTAGGTGTACTGGTCGGCGGCGCCGGTGATGGGGCTGACCCCGCCCGGGTTCGTCGCCGTGACGTTGACCGTCACCGGGGCTCCGGTGACGGCGAAGGAGGGCGGGGTAGCGGAACGCTGGGAGTCGCTGACGACGGAGCCGAGAGTGCCGGCGCCGGCCGCACCGAAGGTGACCGCCGTGGCCGCGGCGAGCCCGCTGCCGAAGAGGGTGGTGGGGGGCGGGGAGGTGTCGGGGCCAACGTTGGCGCTCACGCCCCCGATCGTGGGAGCGGCGACGTAGAAGAACGGCTTGCCATTGCTGGTGGAGGCGCCCACGGTGACAGTGACATTGACCTGCCCCGCGCACCCGCCCGGGGCAGTGACGGTGATCTGGGTGTTGGCGACGGTGACCGTGCCGCTCACGGACGTGTTGCCGAAGGAGACGGTCGGCGTACTGGCGAGGGCACCGAACCCGGTACCGGTGATGGTCAGGACGGTACCGGCCGTGCCCTGGGTGGGGCTGATGGAAGTGATGACGGGTGCCATCGGAGTCCTCCTGTGAGGTCGGATGGTGAGCTGTACCGCCACATCCGGGCCGATGCCGCCCGCGAAAGCAGGCACCAGGCGATGGATTGGATCGCACCGCCGGGGACACCCGTGACCGGGTTGCCGAGCCGAGGCGTCATGGGAATCGCAGCACTGCCGCTGATGCCCCCAGCGGATGGATGGGCGGCCCCTGGTCGGACATCAGTCAGTGAGCCACTTGGGCGTAAGAAGCGGCAAGAAGGATAACGACACATCACTCAAATGGGGTAAGTTCGCGTGTCTGCTGAGAAATACAGGGGTGTCTGGGGCGAGCCGTGAGGGCGGTCAGTCGACGGCGGCGGACCGTGGCACAGCGGCGCGGGAAAGGCGCGGAACCGGTTCCGCGCGTCCTCGTCCGACCGGCTCTGGGCATCCTGGGCAGGGGAAATGTAGGGATCAAAGGTCCTCGTCGGGAAAAGAGCGGTGTCGGCCCTGGCGAGTGATTCGCGTGGTCCAAGCGGACCGTCTGCCCGAGCGCCTTCATGCCTTCCCCGTAGGGGCGACTACGGTCCTCGTCTTGTCCGGTGAGTTGAAACACCCCGGAAAGCCCACAGCTCAAGGAGTCATGTCAGTGAGACGTTGGCAGGGATTGAGATTCTGGAAGACAGCGCTCTTCGCCGCGCTGGCCGCGGTCATCGCGCTAGGGACCCCGGCGGCGGCCCAAGACCTCTCGACCACCACGGTCGTGGCGTCGCCCACCACCGCGGCCGTCGGGTCGCCAGTGACGCTGACAGCAACGATCAGCTGCCCGGAAGACCCCAGCGGCGGACTGGGCGTGACATTCTTCGACGGCCCCGACCTCCTCGCCACCGTGCCGGTCGGGTCCAACGGCGTGGCCGTCTACAGCGCGACCTTCGCCACCGAAGGCGCACACACCATCACCGCCACTTACAACGGCAACGACGTGTGCGCCGCCTCGAACGACGAGACCACCGTCGTGGTGTCGTCGACCCCCACTCCCCCCACCCCACCCCACGGATGGTGCGCCCTCATCTGCGGCAGCCTGATCAATTTCACCGTCGGCGACATCAACAACAACATCGTGGTGCACTGAGCCTTTTACAGTGATCGGGCGTCGCTTGCTGTGATCGCTGGGCTGTGCGGCGCCCTGAGCCATCCCCAAGTCGGTTGGCACCAGGGTGCCGTCCACGATCAGCACCGTGTCCTTGCGGAACCGTCTGCGGGGCTGGAGCGCGAGCGAAGGGTCCGGGTGGTCGACGATCCTTGTCGGCCGCCGACTTCGATACCCCGAACAACGGAGCCAGTTGGTGCAGGGTGAGGTTCGTGCGCCAGTACGCGGCGACCAGCAGGACCCGGCCCTCCAGGGGCAGACTCCAGGGTCGGCCCTTGCGGACCGGGGCGACACCCTCGCGCCGCTACGCGGTGATCAGCTTGCCGAACTGGCGCGGGCTCAGCCCGGTGAGCGGGGCTGTCCAGGACGGCTCCGACACCGTGATCACACCGGCCACGGCAAGATCCCCCTCCTCCGACCGGCAATTGCGGGACAGCGCTCAGGGAAGTCGTGCGGGGGTATTTCCAGGGGATTCCGGTGCGGTTCACGTAGAGAATCGCGTTGAACACGTCGCGGAGGTCGACTTTGGCCGGCTGACCGGTGCCCTGCGGTCGAGCCTGGCTTTCCGGCAGGCCGTCAGGGTCGGCTCAATCAGGGCCCATCGGGCGTCCGACGGCCGCTGGAGCACAGCTTCCGCCGGCGCACGCCGTAGCGGGGGGCGAGAGGGTCGGAAGGCGCTCCGCTGATCGTTGAGAGATTCTGTCGCATCCTCAAACCAGACGGACTTCCAGTAGAAGGAGCGAGCGAAACGGATGGCGAACTCCGTGCGGCAAGAGGATGCGAAACTCGCATGCTGCCCGGACCGCCACAAAGCAGGTCGGCGGCGAATCCAGTTAACTGGAAAAAATGTGCGTAGATGCCCCCTCATTGCCCCTTTGTAGCTTATTTGGGTCACGCCCCGTCACCGTTCGCGTGCGATTCAGCGGCGTACACGTGCTGCTTCACCGAGGCGAAGCTGTCAGGTGCCACCGAGATCGAGTCGATGCCGGTCCGCACCAGGAACTCGGTGAACGAGGGGTCGTCGCTGGGGCGCTGGCCGCACAGGCCGACCGGCCGCCCGGCGGAGTGGGCGCGGGCGATGAGTGACCGGACGCTGCGCGCGACTGCGGGGTCGGTCTCGTCGAAGACATCGGCGAGCAGTTCGGAGTCGCGGTCGACGCCCAGGGTGAGCTGGGTGAGATCGTTGCTCCCGATCGAGAAGCCGTCGAACCGCTCGGCGAAGTCCTCGGCCAGGATGATGTTGGAGGGAATCTCCGCCATCACGTACACCTTCAGACCGTGCTCGCCCCTGTGCAGTCCCTGTTCCGCCATGCCGTCGAGAACGCGGTCGGCCTCTTCGGTGGTCCGGCAGAAGGGGATCATCACGATCACGTTCGTCAGCCCCATCTCGTCCCGCACCCGGCGCAGCGCCCGGCACTCCAGCGCGAAGCCCTCGCGGTAACCGTCGCTGTAGTAGCGGCTCGCGCCGCGCCAGCCGATCATGGGATTCGCCTCGGCCGGTTCGAAGGGCCGGCCGCCCAGCAGGCGCGCGTATTCGTTGGTCTTGAAGTCGCTGGTGCGCACGACCACCGGTTCGGGCCAGCGGGACGCCGCGATGCGTGCCACGCCGAAGGCCAGTCTGTCGACGAAGTACTGGCCGCGGTCCGGGTATCCCTCGGTGAGCTGCCCGACGGCGCGACGGTCGTGCCGGTCCAGTCGCTCGGGGTGAAGCAGTGCCATGGGGTGGATCTTGACCTGATGGGCGACGATGAACTCCAGGCGTGCGAGCCCGACGCCGTCGGCGGGCAGGCGCCACCAGCGGAAGGAGGCGGACGGGTCGGCCAGATTGAGCATCACGCGCGTCCGGGTGGCGGGAAGCCCGGAGAGGTCGGTCTCCTCTTCCTCGTAGGGCAGCAGCCCCGCGTAGACGTGGCCGCGGGCGCCCTCGGCGCACGACACCGTCGCATCGACGCCGTCGTACAGGGCTTCGGTGGCACGCCCCGTGCCGACGACCGCCGGGACGCCCAGTTCGCGGCTGACGATGGCGGCGTGCGAGGTCCGGCCGCCATGGTCGGTGACGACCGCGGCGGCACGCTTCATGAGCGGTTCCCAGTCCGGGTCGGTGATACCGGTGACGAGCACGCCGCCGGTCGGGAACCGGTCGAGTTCCACGGGCGAGTCGAGGACGACGGCCGGACCCTCGCCAATGGCCTCGCCGACCGCGATGCCCTCGACGAGGCTCCGTCCGGGTTCGGCGGTGAGACGGCAACGGCGGAGCGTCGTCGCACGGCGCCGGGACTGCACGGTCTCGGGACGTGCCTGGACCAGCGCCAGTTCACCGGTCACGCCGTCCTTGGCCCATTCCAGGTCCATGGGGTACCCGTAGTGCTCCTCGACGGCCGCCGCCCATGCGGCGAGCAGGCGGACCTCTATGTCCGAGAGGACCCTGCGTGCGCGTTCGGCCGTGGTGGTGTCGACGGTCCTGGTGAGTTCGTGTTCGCCGTAGACGGCCTTCTGCCGCTTCGCTCCGATCCGGATGTCGATCACGGGGTCGAGTGCCGGACCGTTCAGACTCGGTTTGAAGACCGTGTACTCGTCGGGGTCGGTCCGGCCGCTCACGACCGTCTCTCCCAGCCCCCATGCCGCGCTGACCACGACGACCCCGGGAAAGCCACTCTCCGGGTCGAGGGTGAAGATCACGCCGGCCCCCGCGAGGTCCGAACGGACCATGACCTGAACGCCGATGGAGAGCGCGACCGCGAGGT
>NZ_LIXJ01000056.1 GCF_001905795.1 Streptomyces sp. CB01580 | reverse complement strand
ACCACGCTGGCGCCCCGCCCGTCCGCGCCGGGTGCGCCGGGTGCGCCGGGCGCAGCGTGGGCGCCGGGCGCAGCGTGGGCGCCGGGCGCGACCCGTGCAGTGCGTGCGCCGGGCGTGACATCCGGGCGTCGGCGTCCAGGTCGAGCAGCCAGCGGCAGCGGCTGATGGCGAGGGTGAGATCCCGGGGGTCGGTGAGGAACAGCCGACAGCCGATGTGGCCGGGGCGCGGGGTGAGGGAGACGATGCCGTGCCCGTGCGGGAGGGTGAGCGTGCGGCGGTAGGCACCGTCGCGCCACTCCTCGACACCGGGGACCGCGGTGGCGGCGAGGTGTCCGAAGAGGTTGGAGGGGTTCAGCGGTGCCCGGTACGGCAGCCGCAGCGTGATCACCCCCGGGGCGGGTGTCGGTGTCGCGGACCGGGCGGCGCGGCTGCGCAGCTCGCCCGGGGCGAGGGCGAAGACCTCGCGCACGGTGTCGTTGAAGGTGCGGATCGAGGCGAACCCGGCGGCGAACGCGACCTCTGCCATGGGCAACGAGGTGGTCTCGATGAGCAGGCGCGCGGTCTGGGCCCGTTGGGCGCGGGCCAGGGCGAGCGGGCCCGCACCCAGTTCGGCAAGGAGTTGACGCTCGATCTGCCGGGCGGAGTAGCCGAGTCGGGCGGCGAGCCCGGGGACGCCCTCGCGGTCGACGACACCGTCGCGGATGAGGCGCATGGCGCGGGCGACGGAGTCGGCGCGGGCGTTCCACTCCGGGGAGCCGGGGCTGGTGTCGGGCCGACAGCGCTTGCAGGCCCGGAATCCGGCCTGCTGGCAGGCGGCGGCGCTGGGGTAGAAGGTCATGTTCTCGACCTTGGGCGGCACGACGGGGCAGCTGGGGCGGCAGTAGATCCGGGTGGTGAGAACCGCCGTGAAGAACCAGCCGTCGAAGCGGGCGTCCTTCGACTGGACCGCCCGTACGCAGCGCTCGGTGTCCGTGTACATGTCTCCAGCATGGGTCACCGGGCGCCCTCGGGCTGGCGAGAATCCGACATCGACCTCGCACTGCCAGGCACTCTCCTCCGCCCGGGTCCCGCACCTTTCTCAGTCCCGTACCGGTCCGACGGGCCGGGCCGTTCCGGTGGTGGACGTCCGGCCGGTCTCGCGCCGCCCGCGCAACAGCACCGGGGCACCGGCGAGGCTCACGACGAGGGTGTCGATGCCGGCCGGCGCCGGCGCACCGGCGCCCCCGAGCAGGCTCACCGCCGGGCCGCCGAGCGCGGTTCCGGTCAGGTTGGCACCGTTCAGCGCGGCGCCGGAGGACGCGAAGGCCCGGCCGCGCACGCCGGCCAGTACGCACCGTCGGCCCGCCCACCGCTACGGATGAACCAGGCGGCCGAACCATTACGGACCGGCCGGGTGGCGGCCTGATCATCCGTACCGGTCGATGGGGCGGCGGCCGGCACCGCTCCCCCGCCACCGCCCCGAACGGTCCTCTCACCAGGAGGACTTGGTGACCCCCGGCAGCAGCCCGGCGTGGGCCTGTTCGCGCACGCGCACGCGGGAGAGCCCGAACTTCCGCAGATGCCCGCGCGGCCGTCCGTCCACCGCGTCGCGGTTCCGCACCCTGGTGGCGCTCGCGTCGCGGGGCTGGCGCCGGAGCTCGTCCGCCGCCGCACGGCGTTCGCCGTCCGTACTGGACGGCCGCCGGACGATCTCCTTCAACTCGGCGCGGCGGGCGGCGTACCGCTCGACGATCGCCTTGCGCCTCTCGTTCCGTGCGATCTTGCTCTTCTTCGCCATCAGACCTTCTCCCCCCTGGCCCGGATGCGGGCGACGGCCGCCTCGACACCGATGGCGTCGACCGTCCTGATCGCCCTGGCGCTGAGCGTCAGCCGGACGCTGCGCCCCTCGCTCGGCAGCCAGTACCGCTTGCGCTGGATGTTGGGGTCGAAGCGACGCGAGGTGCGCCGGTGCGAGTGGGAGATGCGGTTGCCGAAGCCAGGGCGGGCGCCGGTCAGTTGGCAGTGGGCGGACATGGCACTACTCGTTTCCCGCGGCGGACCGCGTATTGGAAATGGAAATCATTGCCATATAGTAGCGGCATGGCTCGCACCGAACTGCGCCCCGTCGTCAGGCTCCGCTCCACCGCGGGGACCGGCTACACCTACGTCACCCGCAAGAACCGTCGCAGCGACCCCGAACGCATGGTTCTGCGCAAGTACGACCCGGTCGCCCGCAGGCACGTCGACTTCCGCGAAGAACGCTGACCGACCGCTCCGGACGTCCAGTCCGGGCTCCCCTCCCCGAAGGACCCGCCATGAAGCCAGGAATCCACCCGCCGTACGGCCCCGTCGTCTTCCGCGACAAGGCGGCCGGGTCGGCCTTCCTCACCCGCTCCACCGTGACCAGCGACAAGACGATCATGTGGGAGGACGGCAACACCTACCCCGTCGTGGACGTCGAGATCTCCTCCGCGAGCCACCCCTTCTACACGGGCACCGCGCGCGTACTGGACACCGCCGGACGCGTCGAGCGGTTCGAACGCCGCTACGGCCGACGCGGGGCGAACTGATGCGGAGCGCGACGCGATTGCCCGTCGTGATCGTCGGCGGTCTCCACTCCGAAGCCCGCAGGGAGGTCGTGGAACGGCTGCTGCGCACCGTCCCCGGCAGCGTCGCCCTGCACCACGATCTGACCGACGCCGCCGAGGGGACGGTGCGACGCACCGTGCGCAACGCCTCGGGCGAACTGTCCGGCGCGGACACCCCGCTCGTCGACGACTGCGCCTGCTGCGCGCTGCGCGAGGACCTGGTTCCCGAGCTGCGGCGGCTGGCCGACGCCGGTCCGGCCGGGCCGGCGATCGTCGAGCTGTGGGACTCCGTCGAACCCCGGACGATGGCCGAGGTGGTCGTCGCGCACGGCGGCGACGTGCTCGAACTCACCAATGTCATCACCGCCGTCGATCCCGCGCTCGTGCTGCCGTACCTCGGGAACGGCGACGACCTGGCCGAGGCGGGACTCGCGGCGGCGGCGAACGACCGGCGGACCGTGGGCGACACCTGGGCGCGTCAGCTGGAGTACGCGCCCGTGCTCGCCCTCGTGGACAACGAGGCGGCGGACGACGAGGACCGCGCTCTCCTCGCCCAGCTCCACCCGACGGCCCGTCA
Organism: Streptomyces sp. CB01580; assembly: GCF_001905795.1. GTDB lineage: Bacteria > Actinomycetota > Actinomycetes > Streptomycetales > Streptomycetaceae > Streptomyces. Next base: position 7,250 of record NZ_LIXJ01000056.1, on the reverse strand, counting down.
TGTGCCCGCCGGATCCCCGGAACTGGCCCGCCTCGCCTTCGCCGGCTTCGACGTGGACTCGGCCGCCGCCGCCCAGCACCCCGCCTGCGCGCTGCTGCCGCAGGAGGCGGACGAGGCCGGTGTCACCACGCTCGTCTGGCACCGCAGCCGCCCCTTCCACCCCGAACGGCTGTACCGGGCGCTGGAGGACCTGTGCTGCGCGGCGGCCCGCAGCCGTGGCCGCTTCTGGCTCGCCGACCGGCCCGACACCCTGCTGGCCTGGGACGCGGCGGGCGGCGCGCTCTGCGTGGAGAGCGCGGGTCCGTGGCTGGCGTCGCTCCCGGACGCCGCCTGGGACCTGGTGCCCCCGGTGCGCAGGGCCGCGGCCGCGCTCGACTGGCATCCCGAGCACGGCGACCGCTGCCAGCACCTGGTCTTCACCTCACCGGCCCTGGACCGCGACGGGGTGGTCCGGGTCCTCGACTCCTGCCTCCTCACCGATGCCGAATACGCGGAGGGGCCCGAGGCGTGGAAGCGGCTCCCCGCCCCGTTCGACTCGTTCCTCGACCCGGTCCCCTGACCTCGCCCTCACGCCCTCCGAATACACAACCATCCGAAAACCGCAAGGAGTTCATATGGCACGACGCGACGACCAGCGCGCGTCACCGAAGGCCCGGCCCAATCCGCTGGACGCGGCCGGAATCACCTACATCGACTACAAGGACACCGATCTGCTGCGGAAGTTCATCTCGGACCGCGGCAAGATCCGCAGCCGTCGCCTGACCCGCGTCACCGCCCGGCAGCAGCGGCTGCTCGCCCGCGCGATCAGGAACGCCCGTGAAATGGCCCTGCTGCCCACTCCTCACAAGTGACAGCGCACCGCGTGGTCTCGGCGTGCACCTCCCCGGCGCGCCGAGGCCGCGCGGTCCTTCCCCGCGCGACGGCGGTCGCGCTCCGCCGCGCTCAACCGCGCGCCGACAGAACCTCTTCGAACACGGCATACGCCTGCGCGTCGAACAACACGAACCGCACCTCCTCGACCGGCGCGACGGCCTCCGCGAGCACCGTACGGACGGCGATGCGCGCCCCGTCGTCCATGGGCCAGCCGTAGATCCCCGTCGAGATCGCGGGAAACGCCACCGTCCGCGCCCCCAGCTCCGCCGCCACGCGCAGTGATTCGCGGTAACAGGAGGCGAGCAGCTCGGAGCGGTCCTCTCCCCTGCTCCACACCGGCCCCACGGTGTGCACCACCCACCGGGCGTCCAGCCTCCCCGCGGTCGTCGCCACCGCCCGCCCCGTGGGCAACCCCTTCCCGTACCGCGAAGCCCGCAGCTCACGGCAGGCGGCCAGGATCTCGGGCCCTCCACGCCGATGCACCGCTCCGTCGACCCCGCCCCCACCGAGCAGGGAGGAATTCGCCGCGTTGACGATGACATCGGCGGACTGCCGAGTGATGTCGCCCCGTACCAGAGTGATGGTGACGGCCTCGGGTTCAGGTGTACTCATACACCCATGATGCCGCGCCCGGGGCGGGCGGCGTCCCGCGGCGGCAGCGCACCGACGGCGAAATCACACGCCCGCTCCCCGGACCACGTGGCAGTGTGACCGGGTGACGGAATTCAACACCCTGGGTGAAAGTGCCGACTGGCAGAGGGACTTCGAGCAGCGGCTGCGCGCCGCGTACACGGCCGCCGGGCTCGGCGAGGCCGCGGTGGCGCGCAGGGTCGAGGAGGTGCGCGCCGACATCCTCGACTGGACGGTCGTCGAGATCGCGGAGGCCGGTACCCGAGTGGGGCACGTCGCCGTGGTCGTGACCGACGACCACGGCAGGCCCGCCGGCCGTATCGGCGACCTCCGCGTCGGCGCGTCGCACGCCGGACGGGGGTACGAACGGGCCGCCAGGGACTGGGCCGAGAGGTGGTGCGCGGAGCGTGGAGCGCGCCGGGTGGATGTGCGGCTCACGGGACCCGAAGAGGCGCCGTTCGACGACTACGGCGTCCGCGGCCAGGTCAGGGCGCGGCCCGTGGCATCCCCGCCGGAACCGCTCGACGGCATCACCGCACGCCCGATGGCTCCGGACGAATTCCCCGAATGGCTCGCCGCGGAGAAGGACTCCTACGTACACGGCATCGTCCGGGCGGGAGCGCTGAGTCCCGAGGACGCCGCACGCAAGTCCGACCGTGACTTCGCGAAGCTGATCCCCGAGGGCCTGGCCACGCCCGGCAACACGTTCCTGGTACTTGAAACAGGCGGCGAGAAGATCGGCACCGGCTGGTTGAAGCACGGGTATCTTCCCGGCGTCACCTACGGGTACTCGCTGCACGTCCAGGAGCGGCATCGCGGCAGAGGGTACGGGCGGGCCGCGATGACGGCCGGGGAACGGGCCGCGCTCGCGGCGGGCGACTCGGCGCTGATGTTCACCGTGTGGGGCGGCAACGAGGTGGCGATGAACCTGTACACGAGCGCCGGTTACCACGTCGTGGAGGAGCACCGCTCCATCGACCTGTCCCGCCCGGCCTGACGGGCCCGGCCCCCGGGACCTGTCCACACCCGACGGCCCCGGCCCACGCGCACGTCAGGCGCCGGTTCCACACCTGACGTGCCGTCAGTACATCGTGCGCAGGCGCCTCCACACCGCCTTCGCCGCATGGTGGCCGGACATGCCGTGGACCCCCGGGCCGGGCGGGGTCGCCGAGGAGCACAGGAACACCGCCGGATGGGCCGTCGCGTACGGGACACGCGCCAGCTTGGGACGGATCACCGTCTGGAGACCGGCGAACGCGCCGCACGCGATGTCGCCGTCCACGTAATTGGCGTTGCGCGCCGCGATCCGGGGTGGACCGGCCACCGCCCTGGCCAGCACCAGATCACGGAACCCTGGGGCAAAACGCTCCAGTTGACGTTCGATGACCTCGGTGGCATCGCCCTCCCAGCCCGCCGGGACGTGTCCGTACGCCCAGAAGACGTGCCGGCCCTCGGGCGCGCGGGAGGGGTCGATCAGGCTGGGCTGCGCGGTGATCAGGAACGGCACGCTCGGGTCGTGGCCCGCCACGGCGGCGCTCAGCGCGGCGTCGATCTCACCGGCCGTGGGACCGATGTGGACCGTCCCGGCCCGGCGCGCCTCCGGAGCGGTCCACGGGACCGGGCCCGACAGCGCGTAATCGATCTTGAAGCAGGACGCGCCGTACCGGTAACCGCTGTACGCGCGGCCCAGGCCCGCGATGCGGGCGAGGGCGGAGGGCGAGGTGTCGAAGACGTACGCCCGGGCGGGCGGGAGTTCATCGAGGCGCCTGACCTCCGTGCCGGTGCGGATCGCGCCGCCCTGTTCTCGTACGTACGAGGCGAGGGCGTCGGAGATGGCCTGCGATCCGCCGCGCGGCACCGGCCAGCCCTTCTCGTGCGCGGCCAGGGCGAAGAGCAGGGCGATCCCGCCGGTCGCCACCCCGCTGACGGGCGCGATGGCGTGGGCGGCGAGCCCGGCGAGCAACCCGCGCGCCTTCTCGCCCCGGAATCGGCGGGAGAGCAGCGTCGCGGGCTGGAGCGCGTCGAGACCGAAACGCACCCAGCGGTACGGGTCACGGGGCAGCCCGTCCCACGGGGTGCGCAGGAAGTCCTCGGCGAGGGTGTCCCAGTGGCCGAGGAACGGGGCGACGAGTCTGCGGTAGGCCCCCGCGTCCTGGGCGCCGAGCGACATGGCGCTCTCCCCCACGGACCCGGTGAGCACCGCGGCGGACCCGTCCGGGAACGGATGGGCCAGCGCCAGCTCCGGCTGGAGCCACTCCAGACCGTGCCGGGCGAGCGGCATGGCGGCGAACGCGGGCGAACCGATGCCCAGCGGATGGACGGCGGAACAGGGATCGTGGCGGAAGCCCGGCAACGTGAGTTCCTCCGTGCGGGCACCGCCTCCGACGGTGTCACCCGCCTCGAAGACCTCCACGGCGAAACCGCGCCGGGCCAGTTCGGCCGCGGCGGTCAGTCCATTGGGCCCCGCCCCCACGACGACGGCATCGAGCATCGACGGCACCTTCGGACTCCTTCGTCAGCCGACGGCCAGCACGTCCAGGATATTCCGAGCCTCCGGCGGCGCGGGCCGGGGTGGGGTCACGCGCGATCGAGCCACCGAACTCTCCCGCTCGGCGGCCGCCGGTGACACGGGAGGCCCCGATCGTGCCCGCCCGGATCGCCGACATGGCCCCCCGGCTCGTCCCGGTGCCCGGTGTCCGCGCGGTCTCCCTGGTCGGCAGCCGGGTCCGAGGCACGCATCGCCCGGACTCCGACCGGGATCCGGGCGTCTGCTGTCACGGCGTCCCCGATGTCGCCGCGCTCATCGCGCCGGCCTCCGAGGTCCGGGGCGCTCCCGCAGCGGTCGCGGGGCCCGGCGGCTGGGGCCCCTGGGAAGCCGCGTGGGAGGCGGAGTTCCTGGTGGAGGGCGCCCGCAAGTCGTCCTCCGTCGGCGACACGCTCCATGTCGCCCTGTGTCTGTCGCGCGCGTTCGGCATCCTCGCCCAGTCGCTCCACGCCCACCACCGCGTGTGGTGCCTGAACGAGAAGGGCGCGCCGGCCGTCGCGGCCGCGCTGCCGGACGCTCCCAGGACCTCGCCGCACGAGTCGGTGAGGTGATGCGGGGGCTGGACCCGGCGGCGGTGGAGCGGGCGTCGGAACGGGTACGGAGCGTCCGGTCGGCCCTCGCGCCCGGCGGCGGGGAAGGCCCGGACGGCGCCGACGGCGCGGAACGCCGGGAGGGCGCGGGCGGCCGGGAGGGCGCGGACGGCCGAGGGACCGGGGCCCTGACTTGACCCACGACGGACGGGGCCGGGGACTGCCGGGCGGTGGCCGTGGTCAGGCGCCTTCGCGCAGCGCGCTCAGGACACGTTCGACGGTCGCCCCGTCGCGGCCCGCCGTGAACGGCAGGTCATTGCCTCCGGCGATCCGGAAGGGGGCGCCGGAGAGCGTGGCCTGGGCGCCGCCCGTCTCGGCGACGAGCAGCAGACCGGCCGCGTGGTCCCAGGCGTACTCCCAGGTGAAGGCGACCGCGTCGAGCTCCCCGCGCGCGACGGCGAGGTATTCGAGACCGGCCGAGCCACAGGGCCGGGCGTCGATGCCGTCGGTACGCAGGCCGAGCAGTGCCCGCTTCTGTGCGTCGGTGGTGTAGTCGGGGTGCGACGTGGCCACTTCGAGAACGGCGCCGGGGGCGGGCGTGCCGGACCGTATCGGCTGCCCGTTCAGCGTGGCGCCCCGGCCGCGGACCGCGACGGCCATCTGGTCGAGGGCCGGGGCGTAGGTCCACGAGGCGAGGAGTTCGCCGCGGTGGGCGAGGCAGACCAGGGTGCAGAAGCCCGGTTCACCGCGTACGAACTGGCGGGTGCCGTCGACCGGGTCGACGATCCACACCGGAGCGTCACCGTCCAGCGCGTCGTACACCGAAGGATCGGCGTGGACCGCCTCCTCCCCGACCACGAGCGAGCCGGGCAGGAGCCGGGACAGCGAGGCGGTGAGGTGTTCCTCGGCCAGCCGGTCGGCGACGGTGACCAGGTCGTGCGGGCCGTTCTTCTCGACGATCTCGTGCGCGGCGAGCTGCCGGTGGCGGGGCATGATCTCGGCGGCGGCCGCCGCGCGCACCGCCTCCTCGACGTCGTTCAGGCGTCCGGCGGGACCGCCGCCGTCGGTGTCGGTGTTCCCGACGATTGCGGAGATTTCCGCGATTCCGGCGAGAAGTTCATCCATCATGCCCCCAGCCAATCACGCCCCGCGGGGAAACCGATGACCTGCCCATGGCGGGAAGGTGGCCGCCAGGTGTACGACGGGCCGCACCCGTGTGGCGCGCGACACACCGAGCCGGACGCTCGAAGTCCAGGGGCTCAGAGCCAGTCGTCCCTCCTCGGCGGCTCGCAGAGCTCGAAGACCACCTCACCGGCGGTCGGATCGCCCCCGCCCAACGGTCGCACCCGCGCACCGACCGCCACGAGGTGCGGTGCGGCGCCCACGACGCGGCAACGGAACACGAATCCCTCGGGGAGCCTGACGAGCGACTCGTTGCGTGCCGCCTCCGTGTAGCGGTGCACGACGCCGGATCTCACCACGACGCCCAGACCGTCGCTGTGTTCGGACTTCAGATCACTCGACGCGCACACCGGGCACAGCAGCCTCCGGAACGAGGCCGTGCCGCACCAACGGCAGCGGTGGTAGTGCAGGCCGGTTTCCTCACGCTCCGTCTGCACGGTGTCATTCGACGACTGGGACACGTTCGACCCCTTGCGCTCGGCTCGGATGCGCCATGCGTGCGCGTCGGCGCGTCCGCACCATAGGGCACTGAGTGCCGAAACGTAAAGGCACTCAGTGCCAAAGAGGCGACTTCCGGCGTCAGTCCTGGCCGATGACCGACTCGATCTGCTGCACCACCCGCCACATCGGCGCGTTCTTCGCGGCGACCATCACCACCACGTCGCCGTCGGCCGCGCCACCGTCGGCCGAGGGCGGCGACACATCCCCGGCCGCCACACTCCCCCACACCCTCCGCACCAGCCCGAAGGCGTGGTCCACCGTCGCCTCCGCGTCGCCCTCGCCCCCCGAGCGCAGCCAGGTGCGCAGTCCGTTGTTGTGCGCGGCGACCACGGACGCGGCGATCACCTCGGCACGGAGCGCGCCGTCCCGCGCGTCGCCGTAGCGCTCACGGAGGTGGCCGGCCAGCGTCTGCTCGTACCGGCGCACCACGGACAGTTCGTAGGTCCGCAGCCCGGGCACCTCCCGGGTGAGCCGGTAGCGCTGGACGGAGAACTCGGGGTTGGCCGCGTACATGCGCAGCACGAGGCGGGCCGCGTCGCACACCGCGTCGACCGGTTCCATGTCGCCGGCCGCGGCCAGGAACGCGGTCATGTCGGCGAGACACCGCTCATGGTCCGGGAAGACCGCGTCCTCCTTCGAGGGGAAGTACCGGAAGAACGACCGGCGCCCGACCCCGGCCCGGGCCACGATGTCGTCCACCGTGGTCCGCTCGAAGCCCCGCTCCAGGAAGAGCTGGAAGGCGGCCTCTGCCAGCACCTCCCGCATAGGAGCCTTCTTCGCCGGTCTGCGTGCGTCAGTCATGCGGGGAACGTAGCACCGAAAGACGCTTTCTGGCACTGCGTTCCTTTGAGCCGTCGGTGGCCACGGTCGAGCGTCCCCGGCGGCGATCAGGCGAGACGAAGGGGCGCAGCTCGGGGGCGACTTCGAATTGGATCTGGTTGACCACGCGGATGTACGCGTTACGCACCTGGCCGAAGCTCTGCTGGCGG
>NZ_LIXJ01000055.1 GCF_001905795.1 Streptomyces sp. CB01580 | reverse complement strand
CCCGCACACCGCCGAGCGCGACGCGGACGAACCTGCGGCCCATGGCGTGCGCGACGGACTCGCGAGCGCCCCCAGGAAGGCCCGGCGGCCGACGGGCGATCGCGGTGACTCCATCGTCTCCCCTTCATCGGCGACGCGCGGGAAACCGCGCGTCGCCGATGAAGGTACCGCCGGACCGGTCACACATGGCTGCGCTTCGGCCACGCTCCGATGTCGGCCACGGCCGATCTGCCCACTCATGGCCCGGGCAACTGTCACGCGACCGTCGGCGCAAGCCACCGTGACCAGCATTCCTATTTGGCATCGGGCAAGCATCGCGACCTGCACTACCGCCAAGTGGCTTCAGCGACTGGAAGCACGGAATGAGAGCCCGAATCTCACTGGCGCGAGTTTTGAGGGCGGTCGCCGTCCGCACATCTCACATGCAGCACCACGACCCCGGTCCAGATGGATACCCAATCAGGGCCCAGGCAGCTTCGCGGCAGGGCCTTGGATCCTCAACCTCTGCTTGGATTCCACTGTTCGACGGGACGGCAGCCCCAGCCGTGTGACATGAGGTCGACGACGAAGCAGGAGCGGGGCTCCACGTATTGCAAGACAGCCTTCAGCCGCCGTCGTGCCGAGCGACGTTGATGTCTTGCGCCAGGGCTGCAGAGCCGCGCCTCGTGGCACCGGAGCCCTGGTTGCCCGTCATCGCCACGTTCTGTGTGAACTCCAGCGCCTCGGTCTCGCGCATCCGCACCTCCACGTGCGGATGGAGCACAGGGATCTCAAAACCGCGGAACTCCAGGTATACATTCCCCGAATCCATCCGTCCGTCGAAGAGCAGTTGAGCATCCCGCTCAAAACTTACCTCGACCATATGGTCGTTGACCTCCCACAGCACGTCCACATCGTCTGATTCGGTGCAGTCGCCCTTATGCATAACCCCCTCAAGGACGAGTCGAACACCTACTCTTACCTGCCCAAGGACCAGGCCATTTTCATAGTCCTCCACAGTGTCCCAGACGATTGAATCCGTGTCCGGAGTGATGTCGTCGATGGTGGCGTCCGCAAGACCGGTGGGAAGTTCCACCCCGTTCAGTGTCCAGACCCCGGCCACCTCCACGTCGGACTCACCTGCGACGGGTGCACCGAGAAGCTCCTGACAAGCCGACGTCACCTCTGCGACCAGTGAGTCATACGTGTCTGTGACCAGTTGGTCACGGGCGACGTCGTCCTCGGTATCGAACAGAGATGGCTGATGCGCGGCATTACGAGCCGAAGTAATGCCGCCGTAGATGTCAAAATGATCGGCAACACTGCGCAACATTCCGACGAGCGTCTTTCTGTGCCCCAAGTCGGGGTGTCTTCCCTCTTGCAGTATCGCTTTGATGCTGTCCAACAGGAACGTCAGCTCCCGCGTGATCAAAGCTAGCTCGTTCGGCCCCTTGCGCTGCGCCAGCACCGCAGAGATATCCGGAGCAGGACGACCGGGCAGGTGGAACCAGGCGATGACGTCGCCCTGCTTGAATTCCAATACAGCCGCGGAAAAGAGCGCGGGCTCAATGAAACTGGCACCGTGCCTGATCACGCCCTCGTACAGGGATTGAGAGGCTACGACAAGGACATCGGCGTCTTCGACATCGAGCAGTTGCCGGGCGATCGGGGAGTCGACGAGCCGGCTGACGTGGCTGACCGTGCTGCCGCTGATGCCTGTGGCATCACGCCACACCGGACCGTCGTGCATGCCGATCCGCAGCCTCAGCGGAGGACGCCGCCCACGGTTCGTGAAGCGCAGTTCCTCGTACAAGAAGATCAACCAAGGGCCGACCACCTGGGCCGCTGGCACCTGGCCGTCCACCGTGAACAACGCGCCGTCGCCGCGGTCTTCCATGTGTACGGCCTCTGGCGGAACGTCGGCGTCTTCGAATGCCCTCTCCAGCACCTGGAACATTTGCTTACGTATCACCACGAATTCATCATCGTTGCGCATTCCGGAAGCAACGATGTCGACCATGATGACCATGGCGTTCATCGGGCCGCGTTTCAGGGCGCCGCTGGTAGTCCGCGCCCTCTGCCCGTCCGGTCCGCTTGTCGTCTCGACTGGGCTTGGAGGTTGCACCGGCCCACCGAGGCGGGCTGGGTGACTGTCCGAGGTCCTTGCAAGCAATGAGTGGAAGAGCTGCGCCATGGTGTTGTACAGGTCCACCCGGAGCCTGTCCTGCGGTCTCTTCACAGTGGCGGGGGCAGGGCGGTGTTGTCTCTCACCCGGTGATTGCGGCGTTGAGCCGGGCGTCAAGAGGGGGCTGGCTTCAGGTAGATGATCCCCTGCCTTGACGCCCAGCATCCGTGCCGTGGTAGCTGCCGCGTAGGCGATGGGGCGAATGCCGGCGGGCAGGGTTTCGGCGGCGTGGGCGGAACGCAGGATGACTGGAATGCCGTGAGGGGATTGCAGACGGGTGGCGAGGTGGTCGCTGAGGGCGAAGTGGGTGTCCCAGAGTTGGTCTCGGGTGAGCAGGCTCGTCAGGTGGTCCACCGCTTCGGGGTGGAACCGGTAGATCGTGTCGGCCGTTTCGGCGCGGGTGGCGGTGAGGAGGCCTGCGGTGAGGAACTCCGCGGTGTCAGCGAGCGTGGCATCCTGGACGAGGCGGTCGCGGAGCACGTCGAGGACGGGCAGCGTGAAGGAGCCGAGCGGGCAGGCCGCGATGGCGAGGCGGACGGCAGGTGATTCACGGTCGTCCGCGAATGCCTCGGCTCGCGCGCGTACCTGCTCGCCGGCAGGAGCAGGGGCGGGCTGGCCGGTCGGGACGGGACGGCGCTGGCGCATGGGTGGCCGGCCGGTCGCGGGGACGAGCACGGCCTCGCAGCCGGAGGGATCAGTGCGCATCAGGGTGCGGGCCCACGCCAGGATCTGGGTGGGGTCGAATTGCAGCACGGGCAGTGCTTGCCAGGGCTTGGTGTCCTGGGTTTCACGCAGAAGCCGTGGGCGTCGGTAGGACAGGAGCCGGCCGGGAGAGGCGGGGACGGTTGCGGCCGCGGTGGTGTGCGGGAGGTCCAAGCCTGAACGCTGCCAGAGCCGCTTGGGCAGCGGGTTGATGAGAGCGACCGGGGCCGTGCGGCCCCAGGTGTGAAGGGTCTTCCACAGGGTGTCCTGCCGCCAGGCGGGTGCCGCGCAGTCGGTGACGACAAGCAGGAGGCGGCGTGACGGCTGAGTGCGGTGGGTGGCGTCCCCGTTCAGGGGCAGCACACTGCCGTGATGGTCGTGCAGGACGGGGTCCTCGCCGGGCGGGTGCTCAATGTGCCAGACGCGGACGTCACGGAAGGCAGCCAGGGCGCGGAGGGTCTTGGTGAGGGTGCGGACCGTCTCGTCCCAGACCGCCATGGCGGTACCACGGTCCAGAACGACTACGGCCTCCAGCCATGGTTCCGGCGCGGGGGTGAGGCGGGGGACGAGCGCCCCGGTGCGGGTGTAGTGCTCGACGGTAGCGTCGACGTCGAGGCGCTGGTGGACGCCGGAGAGCCAGGGACGGCGCAGCGGACGCAGCGCGCGGCCGATGTCGAGAGCGTCAGGAAGAGCGGGGGAACGGCCCACACTGGCCCGCTTTCCGGTGATCGCGTGAGATCCCATCTGGTCCTCGAGCCACACCGAGGCTGCAGGATCTCGGGCTGTGCCCATCGTGTGCCCGCTTGCTTCGGCCCGGGCCCGGTGTCCGAGAGCGGTGCTGTCGGCTTGCTCTGGCTTGTGGTGCCGTTCCGCGTTGCCTGAGGCATCGGAGGACGCGCTGCTGGCGTCACTTTGGTCCCAGTGGGCCCAGGCGGAAGCGAGGACGACAGCGTCGAGGAGTTCCTTGACGTCGATGTCGCCGCGCTCCGCCGAAGCTAGCCGTGCCACGAGGGCGGCGGCGTCCTCAGCCACGGCCCAGCCCTTGCAACAACATGTCCTCAAGACTTTTCCGCTGGTCGTGATCCGGGACCTGGCCGCCGCGCAGAAGGTAGACCGCGTTCAGGAGCTGGTCAATCGCGACGTACTCACCAGCGTTCAGCTTCTTGAGGAAGTCCTGCACGAGGGCGGCGGTGGTGCTGTCCTCGATGTCGCCGAGATGGGAGGTCACGATATCTGTGAGTGTTTCCTCGGAGAGCGCTGGCATGTCGAAGCGGATGCAGCGGCGCAGGAAGGGGGCGGGGAAGTCGCGTTCGCCGTTGCTCGTCAGCACGATGACGGGGAACTCGGTGCACTGGATCCAGCCACGCTCGATTACGTGCGTGCCGTCTTTGTCAGCAGTGCGGACCGTGATCTCTGCCTTGTGGTGCCTGGCCAGTTCAGGGATCTCGAAGCCGCCACGTTCCAGGACGTCGAGAAGGTCGCTGGGCAGGTCGAGGTCGCTCTTGTCGATCTCGTCGATCAGCAGGGCGCGGGGACGGTCGCCAGGAAGGAGCGCGGTGCCCAGAGGCCCAAGCTGGACGAACTCGCCGATGTCATCCCCGCGCTCCTTGCCGTCGGTCCGGATCTTGCCGTCGACGGTGCGCAAGTTGTGGGCGTGGATGCGGCCAAGCGCGTCGTAGCGGTAGAGCGCGTCGGCGAGCGTGCTGCGCGAGGTGATGTGCCAGTGCAGTACCTGGCCCAGGCCGAGCTCGACGGCGATCTGCCGGATGACGGTGGACTTCCCCGAGCCCGCGCGGCCGGTCAGCAGCAGAGGGCGGCGCAGGTGCAGGGCAGCGTTCACCGCATTGACGAGGCCGGGGATGGGCCGGTAAGTGGTCGCGGGGTCCTTGCCCGAGTCGGCCTCCTGCTTCCGGGACGGTGCGCGCCACGGAGGCGGCGCCGGGAGCTTGGCCAGCTCCACGCCGTCCAGCGGAGGGACACCCGTGCCCCTGTAGTACGGGGTCCAGCTCATGCTCGCTCCTTCGACGCCATCTCGTCTGGTGCTGCCACGACCATGTCCGCCCGTCTAAGGCAGAACGCATGCCAGTCTCTGTCATGCCAGGCGGCGCGTACGGTGGCGAGGGGTTCTAGGTCATCATCGCTCGGGCCCGCCCCCCTCAGATGCTTTCGGTAGGCGTGGGAGATCTGCTGTGGCAGTGCCTGCCAGTGCTTTCCCACGGATGCCTGGATGACCAGCTCGTCGCTGACGTCCTTCTGCCGAGGCCAGACCAGCGCGGGCGTGTGCTCCAAGAGCTCCTGCGCCACGTAATCCCAGTCCGACTCCGGCAGGGAGGACAGTGCCCAAACATGTTGTCCGAAGCCGTGGTTGCTCAGGTGTTGCTGCAGGTGGTCAACGGTTTGCAGATGTTCGCCTCGGAGCCACTCGGGACCGCAGCAGTCGCTGTCGTCCAGGGAGGCCAGCAGTTGCGCGCCCACCTGGAGCATGTCCTCGACCGTAACGCCGATAGGCGGCGTCAGAAGCCCGGACCAGCGTGTTGTGACGGTGTAGTTGACCGCCAGCTTCTGCTTGCGGACGACGTGTTCTTCCGGAGGACTGTCCAGCAGCACCAGGGTGGGTGCGGCCACGTCGATGCGCTGCAGTGGCTGCTTCGCGATGTTGGCCCAGGGCAACGCCCACGCGACGGCTTCGGCCATGGCCCGCTTGAGTTCCTTGTCCCCGGTACCGCAGGGGAAACGGCTGCTGCTCAGCACAGCGCGTCCGAAAAGCAGCCAGGCGTCCACGCGGACGACGCTCTCGCCTCCGTCGTCGGCGAGCACCAGGACCAGGCGCGGAGCCTGGTCACCGTCAGGCTGATGATTGAGCTCGACCAGACGGCTGTTGACCACGGCCGTGAGCTCGAGGTCCTGCGCCCAGGCGAGGACTTCTGGAGGCAGTTGGCCCCGGTGTCCCGTCATGTGGGCCATGGCCGCGACCACATAGGCCAAGGCGCGCTGCTGGCCCTCTGCCGTGCTCCCGTGATGAGCGGCATGCTCGATGGTGTCCCGCAAAGTCCGGGGTGGTTCCTGTCGCACAAAGCCCAGCGGAAGACCGGCCAGCACACCGACCAGCCGCAGGCTCTCCTCGGTCAGGACCGGGCCGAACACTTTGCTGACGACGTTCAGCGTCTTGCGGCCGGCCTCAAGCTCAGCCTGTACTTCGCGCAGCCGCTGCACGGCGACCCAGGAGGCACCGCCGGTCGTGTGCTCGTTGTCCTTCAGCCAGGCAGCAAGCTCGTCCTCCGTGGACAACAGCAGGCTGCGGTCCACCCTCCGGCCGGCATCTTGCAGCGCCTGCCTTGCGATCGGTCCGAGCGGGCCGTTGCGAAAGGCTACGCGATTGCGGGCCAGCCAGAGAGCATCACCGACACGCGAGCTCCCGTCGAAGTCGCTGCGCCCCGGCTGCTGACCGCGGATCCGCTCACGGAGTCGCTCCATCAAGTCGTCGTCAACCTTCAGGAACTTTCCTGCGCCGGGCAGGCCCTCTGCGATGAGACGAGTGAGTTCCGTACTCAGTCGCATGTCGAACGCCGGCTGGTGCGCCGTGGCCGCGAAGAGGAGGGAGAACCGTACATCGCCCTCCTGCCGACCCGAAGTGACGTCCGGAGCGGCCGGCACCGCGCCCCCGGACAGGCAGGTGTCGACAATGGCGACCAGCCCGTTCAGACCAGGGTGGTTGAGCGCGTCGTTCAACAGGGAGGCGACGTTCACGTTCGTCAGCGGCGGGCTGTTCCTCTTGCCCGACGTGACGAAGTGCAGCGCAGCACCCCCAGCGCCTTCGCCGTGACCGAGCAGGGCGAGTATGAGGGTGCCGCCGTCACGCCGTGCCAGCTCAGCGGCCTTCTCCACAGCAGCCTCGACCACGCTCTTACCCAGGCCGGTACCGACGAGCAGGGAGTCGCTGCCACGGTCGGTACAACCCCCCAGCCGGGGGTCCACCAGCACCGCGTGAAGACCAACGGCAGCATCTTCCAGCCCCTCCAGCCTCGCACCGCCCTCGCACTGAGCGCCCACCACGAGCACGTGGCGCGGTGGGTTCGTACAGGCGGTCACGGCCTGAGCGCTTCGATCACCGGGCGGGCCACAGCCCCGTGCTCCAGGTACTTCGTTGCGGTGTGCGTCCACAGCCCATGGGAGTCAACCCGCTCCGTCACGGCCTTGACTCCGCTCTTGCTCGGGCCGATCCAGTTGGCCAGGTGCGGCCGACCCACCACGACGTCGTCTCGATCCCAGAAGTTGCACCAGGAGGCAACGTTCGCCGGGCAGGACGCCGGACGCGGGACGAGGCGGTCCAGCACCACCGTGCCCAGAGCCAGTGGAGAGCCCACAGTGATCCAGAGTGGCACCGCTCCGCCGTACTCGTGCAGCGCCTCGTACGTAACGACCGTGCCCAGGCTGTGCGAGACCACCACGAGAGGCCGCGCAGGGTCCAGACCCTCGATCACCCGCGCACGGACAGCCACGCCGAGTTCCGCCTTCTTGGGACGACGATCGAGATACCGGCCGACCTGAGCGAGCTGGAACAGGACCGCCCAGCCGTTCATCCACTGTGCCGCCTGGCGCAACCCCTGCAGGCGGAGCATCGTCGTCGTGACGCCGACCAGCCCACGAAAGCCCTCTCCCACCCCCTGGGACTGCCGTCCCTGGACGGCAGCCTCCAGCTGGTACCGCGCGTCAGCGATGACCCGGGCATCCTGCGCACTGCTCTCCGCCGGGAAATGTTCGGCAAGTTCCTCCAGCATCGCGTCAAGCAGCCCTGCGAGAAAAGGAACCTCATCCTCCTCGAGCTCCCCGGCAGCGTCGCCCTGGGCTCCTCGGCAGTTGAACAGGTCGCTGTAGTTGGCGAACGTGACATCCGCCAGCCAGCCCTGGGTCAGCCCGGAGATCGCATCGGCCATCTCGGCTTCCCGTGCTCCGGTGGCAAGCGCCTCCAGCCACTGGCGGCGGTCAGTAGCGGTGTCCCGCAGACCGCCGATGCCATGCACGAACAACAGTTGAGGCTTCCCCATGGCCATGACGCCCTTTCCCCTTCCCCTGCGAAGAGAACATTCTGCTGGATCCGGATTCCGCTATGCATCTGGACCGCACTTTTGGCCAGAAACCTCAAAGACACACTGATGCGACGCCAGAAGTAGGCACTTGGCACACCGCAGATCGCGGGTGGGGCGCCAACGGCGACCCGCCGCAGGAAGTCGTCGCAGCGTCACACTCCTCCTACCGATTCATCGGCCGCGGCCTCGGCCTTCACGGCTTCCTCCCCGCCGACTCCTACGCGCAGCGGTAACCCCTCGGGAGGCCTCGAACGGCACGCACTCGCCCCTCGGCGAGGCGAGTACAGAGCCAAGCGAGAGCGCATCACCCCTGTCTCTCCCTCTGCGCCGCCCCCCTGACCTCGGCAAACCCACACAGCAACGAATCACTCATGCGCGTGAAGGCCGCTGATGTAGCCGAACCGCACATGCCGGTCGCCGTAGCGTCATCGCCGATCTCGACGGTCTCGATCGATGCACGGGGGAGTGGCGAACGTGCACCCGAAGGACTACCGGACGAGTTCAGCCCGTCCGGTACCGGAAGGCCCCCGGACGGGAGCCTGATCGGACACCTGTCGAGTGGAGGATCTGGCTAAGGGCTGTCCCGTAATCCGTGGCGGACCAGCGCGTGGCGTCAGATGTGGTGCATCGCAAGACGGAGGGGCGTCCGCATACTGGACGTATGCGGACGTTCCGACAACGCGGCGAGGTGCCGCAGCTGTCGTCGCGCGCCCGCCAGGGATTACGGGACAGCCCTTAGCCTGCACCGTGGATTCGCAGCTGGGGCGGCGCAAGCTCGGGCCTATCGGGCTCTCGGACGACCGGTGGCTGTGGGAAGCGACCGAACACCGAATCACCCCGGAGCTGCGCGAGGCGCTGCTCGCCGTACGTGATGAGAGTCCGCGCCGGGCGAAGCTGAGCGCGCGGGACCGTGAGCGCCTCATTCATCAGTACGTCCGGGAGATCTTCGGCGACGAGGTCGGGATTCCGAGCTACGACGTGCTGCGCAGGGTGTGGTGTGACTGGTTCGGCTCCAGTGGCGGACGACAGCGCTATGCGCGCTCGGCCGCGATGGAGCAGAAGTACGCGACGGGCCGGCACATGGTGACGCACCGGCCCGGGCAGGTGGTGGCGCTGGACACCACAGTGCTGCCGGTGAAAGTACCGGAGGACGTGTTCGGCGAGCCGGTGTCGGTGCACCTGACGCTGGCGCTGGATGTGTACACGCACTCGATCGTGGCCAACCGGCTCAGTCTGGTCTCGGACCCCTCGGTCGACGTGGCGATGATGCTGCGGGACATGATGATGCCGCTGCCGATGCGCCCGGACCGGGGCGAGGACATGGAGTGGTCCTATCCCGGTCTCCCAGGTACGGCGGTGGCCGACTTCGCCGAGCACGAAGTGGCCGGGCTGCCGCTCTTCGCTCCGGAGACCGTCACCACCGACCACGGCTCCGTCTACCGCAACCACCATCTGGTCGAGGTCCAGCGGGTTGTCGACGCGAACATCAAACCGGGCCGGGTGCTCCGCCGCGCTGGCAAGAAGGCCGTGGAGCGCACTTTCGGACGACGGCCCGCCCGCTGGGGCCGGGTACCGGTGGCGGAGGGCTCTGACATCATGCGGCCGTGATCACTGCGGACGACAACCTGCTGACCGGCCTGGACGAAGTGAACTGGGCGAACCTGAACCATGCCTACGGGACGGCCGCCGATGTGCCCGGCCATCTGCGCACCCTGTGCGGAGATGACGAGCAGGCACGGCAGCAGGCCGTCAGCAGCCTGTTCGATCACCTCGCGCACCAGGGAACCCGCTGTCAGGCATCTCCGTACGCCGTACCGTTCCTTGCCCGGATCGCCCTCGCCGGCCCGGATCCGGCGCGTGAGCACGCGTTGGAGCTCCTGACCGGCCTCGCGGTCAACTGGGACGAGGAGTGCGAGATCACCGGCGGGGCCGACATCGCCGCTTGGCGCGCGGAGGCCGCCGAGAACTCCTCCGACAAACTCCTCCCGCTGTACGAGGAAGCGCTGGCCGCCGAGCAGGACGAGCAGCGACGCCGCAACCTACAAGACATCCGGGATTGGGTGGCGGCCGGCAATCCGGTCCATGTCCGTGACTCTTCGATGCGTTCGTACAACGCCGTACTTGCCGAACTTCCAGCCCTGCGCGGTCTCTTGGATGATGACAATCCCCGAGTCCGAACCAGGACCGCCTACCTGCTGACCTGGTTTCCCGAACTGGCGGGCACCTCCCTGCCCCTCCTGCTCGGCCTTGCTGCGCACGAGGACGATGCCGTCGCGAAAGCCACCTCGCTCGTAGCCGTCGGCATCCTCGGCACGACGGCCCTCCCGGAGACCCTCACCGCCAGTCTGGACGCCGAGGACGGTCTCGTACGCTGGGCTGCCGCCGTCGCCATCGCCCAGACCGCCCGAAGCGCTGCCGCAGAACTCGACGGTCCGTTCCTCGACCGGGCCGTTGCCGAACTCGCTGCCGCAGCCGCGACCCCTGCGCCTGTACCCGCGACCGACTACAGCCTGGGCGACTTCCACGGTCACACCGCCGACGTTCTGCTGGCCCTTCCGCCCTCCCCCACCTCGCGCGCCGCAGTCGCCGCCTGCCTGCCGTCCGTCAGCACGTCGCAAAGGGCGTCCAAGGCGAAAGCGGTTCTGCCAGACCTGTTCCCTGGCCCCCTGCCCGACCCCCGCCCCCCGTACGCACACCTCCCCCGCCCCCAGCAGCAGCTTTTGTATGCGCTCGCCGACCTCTTTGAAGGATGGTGGAACACGGAGGAGGACCTGGGCGAGAGCCTCGCCACTTACGGACTTCCGGCCACCCACGCAGGCTTGCGCGCGTACATCGGGCTTCCCGCGGTCGACCACGGGTGCTGATCAGCACGTGGCCGGGGCCCGCACCGACCTGCCGCCGGCCCCTACAGAGGGTGGCAGTTGCCGAACACCAGGCCGAAATCACATGGCAGAGCCTTCACGACCGCCCGGTAGAGGTGGCGCGGCAGGTGAGGGCCTGGGCCACTCGCGGGGCGGGTTCACCAGCAGGCTTCACTTGAGCGCTGACGGCTGTTGCCGCCTGTTGTCCCTGATCACCACGTGTCCCTGATCACCACGCCGGAGCAACAAGCGGAATGCACCCAGTTCAAGGCAGTGCCAGAGAAGATCCGCGTTCCCAGGCGCGGCCCGGGAAGGCCCTGCAAGAAGCCCGAAACAGCGTCGCGGCCGACAAGGCATACAGCAATGGCCCCTGCCACGAATACACGCGCGCCAAGGCATCCGCCACACCATCCCGGAAAAGACCGACAGCCAGGCCGCCCGCCTGCGCAAAGGCGCACGCGGCGGACGACCACCCGCCTTCGACGATGAGCGATACAAGGATCGCAACACCATCGAGCAATCAACCGGCTCAAGCAGCATCGGGCCGTGGCAACCAGGTACGACAAAGCGCGGCTACGTCTACCT
>NZ_LIXJ01000054.1 GCF_001905795.1 Streptomyces sp. CB01580 | reverse complement strand
ACCGCGATGGCCCTGGCACTCGGTCCGATACCCAGCTCCGCGGCGGAGCCCGGCTGGTGGAATCCGGCGGCGCGGCCCGCGCCCGACTCGCAGATCAACGTCACGGGCGAGCCCTTCAAGGGCACCGACGCCCAGGGGCGGGTCAGGGGCTTCGCCGACGTCCACGACCACATCATGTCCAACGAGGGCTTCGGCGGCCGGCTGATCTGTGGCAAGCCGTTCTCGGAGCAGGGTGTCGCCGACGCCCTCAAGGACTGCCCCGAGCACTACCCCGACGGCTCGCTCGCCATCTTCGACATGATCACCAAGGGCGGCGACGGCAAGCACGATCCCAACGGCTGGCCCACATTCAAGGACTGGCCCGCCCACGACTCGCTGACCCACCAGCAGAACTACTACGCCTGGATCGAGCGGGCGTGGCGCGGTGGCCAACGGGTGCTGGTCAACGACCTGGTCACCAACGGCGTGATCTGCTCGGTCTACTTCTTCAAGGACCGCGGTTGCGACGAGATGACCGCCATCCGTCTTGAGGCGCAGAAGTCGTACGACATGCAGGCCTTCATCGACAGGATGTACGGCGGCCCCGGCAAGGGCTGGTTCCGGATCGTCACCGACAGCACGCAGGCCCGCGAGGTCATCGAGCAGGGCAAGCTGGCCGTCGTCCTGGGGGTCGAGACCTCCGAGCCGTTCGGCTGCAAGCAGATCCTGGACGTCGCGCAGTGCGGCAAGGAGGACATCGACCGCGGCCTGGACGAGCTGCATGAATTGGGCGTGCGCAGCATGTTCCTGTGCCACAAGTTCGACAACGCCCTGTGCGGGGTGCGCTACGACTCCGGCGCGCTCGGTACGGCCATCAACGTGGGCCAGTTCCTGTCGACCGGCACCTTCTGGCAGACGGAGACCTGCCGCGGCCCGCAGCACGACAACCCCATCGGCAACGCGGAGGCGCCCGAGGCGGAGAAGCGACTGCCGGCGGGGGTGTCCGTCCCCGCGTACGCCTCGGACGCGCAGTGCAACACCCGTGGGCTGACCGACCTGGGCGAGTACGCGGTGCGCGGCATGATGAAACGCGGCATGATGCTGGAACTCGACCACATGAGCGTCAAGGCCGCAGGGCGGGCCTTGGACGTCCTGGAATCCGAGTCGTACCCGGGCGTCATCTCCTCGCACAGCTGGATGGACATGGGCTGGACCGAGCGGCTCTACAAGCTCGGCGGGTTCGCCGGCCAGTACATGAGCGGCTCCGAGGCGTTCAGCGCGGAGGCCAGGCGCACGGACGCGCTACGCGAGAAGTACGGGGTCGGCTACGGCTACGGCACCGACATGAACGGTGTCGGCGGCTGGCCGGGCCCGCGGGGCGGGGACACCCCGAACCCGGTGAAATACCCCTTCCGCAGCACGGACGGCGGCTCGCTGATCGACAAGCAGACCACGGGCGAGCGCACGTGGGACTTCAACACCACTGGCGCCGCGCACTACGGGATGGTCCCGGACTGGATCGAGGACATCCGGATCGTCGGCGGCCAGAAGGTCGTGGACGACCTCTTCGCGGGCGCCGAGTCCTACCTCCGCACCTGGGGGAACTCCGAGAAGCACAAGTCCGGGGGGAACCTGGCCTCGGGCGCGGCAGCCTCGGCGTCCTCGTCGGAGTGGTGGAACCCGTTCGTCAGCTTCGCGCCCGGCCGGGCCGTGGACGGCGACACGGGCACCCGCTGGGCCAGCGAGTGGAACAACGACCAGTGGCTGCGGATCGACCTCGGATCCACGAACCCGGTCGAGCGCGTCACGCTCGACTGGGAGGCGGCGTACGCGAAGTCGTACCGTGTCGAGCTGTCGGAGGACGGCACGAACTGGAAGGCGGTGTGGTCCACGGCGGCCGGTGACGGTGGCCTGGACACGGCGCGGTTCGCCAAAACTCGCGCGCGTTATGTACGGATCCAAGGGCTGGAGCGAGGCACCCAGTGGGGCTACTCGCTCCGAGAGGTCGGCGTCTACGGCGACTGACGGCACCAGTGCGGCAGTGTCCAGGGCCGGGGCCGACCGGATCAGCTCTCCCGATCCGGCCGGCCCCGGCCGGCTTCCCGGCGCGCTCGCCGCCCGCGCCGCGCAGAGCGCAGGGAATCACGCGCCGCGAACTCGGTCACCGTCCGTCCCCGAGAGACCCTCACGCCCGACAGCCGGAATCGGCTTCCCTCGGTGAGGAGTACGCGGTCGAGGGCGGTCCGCGCTTCGGGGCGCCGTCGCTGACGGTCCGGTTCGACGAGGTCGTCGTCTTCCAGTTCCAGCCGTCCGCGCCGACCCGCACGGCCGCCCGTACCCGCCTGAAGGGCCTTGCCCCCGACGCACGCCACCGGGACGAGGCCACCGGCGCCGTGCACGAGGGCGCCGTCCCGCTCAGCCACGGTCTCCCGCCGCTGCCGTCCTTCGACCGGACGAGCGAGCTCGTCCACCTCAAGAGAGTGCCCCGATGACCCTCGCCCCCGAACGGCCCGAGGCCCTCGCCGAGCCGAATCGCAAGGTCGGCTCCGGCTGGATCGCCCTGTACGTCCTGGCCAACATCGGGATGTTCGTCCCGATGCAGGCGCCGACCACGTTCCTGATGCCCGCGCAGATCGCCCGGATCGACCCGGCGGGGAAGGTCGGCAGTTACGCCTGGGTCAGCATGATGGGCGCGATCTCGGGAATCGTCATCGCGCCGCTGGCCGGCGCGCTCAGCGACCGCACCACCAGCCGGTTCGGCCGCCGCCGACCGTGGCTGATCACGGGCTCGCTGGTCTGCATGGCGGCGCTGGCCTGCATCGGCGTCCAGACGACGGTCGCCGGAGTCGCGCTCGGCTCTCTCGTGCTGTCCGCCTCTTTCATGGTCATCGGTGCCGGACTCTCCCCGGTGGTGCCCGACCGGGTCCCGGTCGGGCAGCGCGGTGTGGTGCTGGGCTGGGCCATGGTCCCGCAGGCCGGCAGCATGATCGCGGGCGGGCTACTGCTCGGGCTTGTCACGGGCTTCCCCGCACAGTACCTGCTGATGGCCTCGCTGCCGCTACTGATACTGCTGTTCGCAACCGCCATGAAGGACCCGCCGCTCCCCCGCCGGTACCGCGAGCCGTTCTCGCTGCGCGCCTTCCTGGACGGCTACCGGATCAGCCCGCGCGAGCACCCCGGCTTCATCTGGGCGATGAGTTCCCGGTTCATCATGGGACTGGGCTACGGCCTGGGCACGCTCTACATGCCGTACTTCCTGGACGACGTCCTGCGCTACGAGCAGTTGTTCCCCGGCCGGTCCACCGAGGACGGCCTGCTCATCGTGATCGGCGTCAACTGCCTGGCCACGATCTCGACGGTCGTCCTCAGCGGCTGGCTGTCCGACAAGCTGGGCAAGCGACGCATGCTGGTCTTCCTCGGCGGCGCGACGATGGCCGTCGCCGCGATCCCGCTCGCGCTGTCGCCCACGTGGACCATGACGCTGGTCGCAGCCGTCATCCTGGGCCTGGGCTACGGCGTGTACCTGGCCGTCGACACCGCCCTGGTCACCGAGGTGCTCCCTGCCTCGGCGGACCGCGGCAAGGACATGGCCCTGGCCAACCTGATGACTTCCCTGCCATACGTTATGGCTCCCCCGATCGCCTCGATCGTGCTCGGCGGTCCGGGAGGCTACCGCTCGCTCTTCCTCTGCTCCGCGGCCATGTCCGTGCTCGGCGCGGTATTGGTCTGGAAGGTCAAGAGCGTCCGTTAGCGCTCAGCAGGGCGGCGACGTCCTCCGGCAGCACGTCTACGTCTGGACGAAGACTGCAGACAAGATCCTCGAACACCTCACCGGCTGTCTGAACAGAACTCCCGACTTAGTGGTAGGCGCCGTAAATCCTTCGGGGGTTGATCACGCTGCCGGGGCGACGGAGGACTCTTCGTGGTGATCGGTGGTGTGCCGGTCGAGCCTGGCCGGCAGATCGTCCAGGTCGGCGGTGGTGGACTTCCACTGGAACGGCTGTGCCGTGGCGTTGTAGCGGTCTTCGAATTCTCGGAGCCGGTCCGTGAGCTTGGTGAGGTCGGTGAAGTCGTTGGGTGAGACGACCTTGCGCTGGACGACGGAGAAGTAGATCTCCACCTGGTTCAGCCAGGAGGCATGTACGGGTGTGTGGACCATGACCGTGTTCTCGTCCGCGCTGATCACGTACTCGTCTTCGCCCAGCTGTTCGCCCTGCCAGGTGCGGGCGTACAGGTCCAGTACCCGGGCGGCCTCGGTCCGGAAGCCGGGGTCGGTGATGAAGATCCAGGAGCGGTGCTGCCAGGGCTTGATCGCATCCTCGGTCAGCCAGCGGCGCGCATCCGCGGCGGAGGTGGCCCGCCGTGCCTCCATCGCCAAAAGCGCGCTCTTCTACCACTTCAAGAACAAGGACGAACTGCTGCATGCCGTCGTCGACGACCTCTACGCCCTCGCGGCCCAGGAGATCGTGAAGGAGATGGCCACGGTGGACGGGCCGCAGCAGGCGCTTTCATCTGCTCACTGGCCACATCCCGCCCCTTCCTCCTGGACATGACCATCAAGCTCAGCACGCCAGAGCTGGCGGACCGCCTCGCCCACCTGTGGCAGCACAGCGCCGTATTCCACCGATGGATACGCACCACAAGCCTCGCCTGGGGCACAGCATTCCTCGTCGATGCCGGTGCCCGCATCCTCATGGCCTACACGCTCCCCGTCGACACCGTTCCCCTGCTCAGCGTCGTCCTCCTCATCGCCGCACTGACCATCGCGCAAGGCAGCTGCCTGATCCTTGGACGGCGCAGCGGTGCGCTCAAGCTACTCAAGCCCGGCGCAAGTTCAGCAGCACCCCAGGCCGAGGGCGCCTGCTGACAACATGGATCGGCTGCCGGTAGCAGCACTGAGCGGCAAACACACATGGCCGACTCCACCGTCAGCCTCCGAAGGATTTACGACGCCGACCACTTAGTTGCCAGGGGGCCGGATTCGATCGGTCAGATAGCTGTTGAGCACTCGTTTGCACTCGGCGATCAGTTGGGAGTCGCCCTGCGGATCGGTACGGAAGGCCAGTTTCAGCACGCTGTCCGCGCACTCCAGGGCCACCCGCACGGCGATCTCGAGTTCGGCGTCGCCCTGGACCCCGGTCAGGGTGGCGGTCACTGCGCGCAGCCGTTCGGCGACCGCGGTGTTGTTGTCCAGGGCCGGCTCCAAGGTGTGGTCCTGTCCCGCCGCGCCGAAGTCGACCACGCCGAAACCGGTGATCGTCCGGCGCATGGTGACGAACTCGTCGACGGTCACATCCACGATGCCCGAGACGCCTTCGGGCTTCTCGCGCTCCAGCCGGGCCGCGACCCGCTCCAAGAAGGTCTCCAGGTTGCGGGCGGCGAGCGCGCCGATCAGCCCCTCCCTGTCGGAGAAGAACTGGTAAAGGGTGCCGATGGGCACCTCGGCCCTGCGGGCCACCTCCTTGGTGGTCAGCGCGGCATAGCCGACCTCGTCCAGGAGTTCGGCGCAGGCATCGAGCAGCCGTTCGAAGCGTTCGGCGCTGCGCTTCTGGACTGGCAGCCGACGCAGCGTCCCTGCGGTGCGATCTTGATTCACGCTTCCATCATCCCATCGGACGACCTAACATGAGTCCTACTCATGTTTCAGGAGGTAGGGCGTGGCACTGGACCATCTGTCCGCGGACTTCATCTGGGGCGCCTCGACGGCGTCGTATCAGATCGAGGGCGCCACCAAGGAGGACGGTCGCGGACCGTCGGTATGGGACACCTTCACCGCCCGCCCCGGTACAGTCCGCGACGGACACACCGGTGACGTGGCCTGCGACCACTACCACCGGTACGAGGAGGATCTCGCGCTGATGGCCGAGGCGGGCCTCACCGGCTACCGCTTCTCCATCGCCTGGCCCCGGATCCAGCCGACCGGTAGAGGTGAGGTCAACCCCCGGGGCCTGGACTTCTACGACCGGCTGGTCGACGGCCTGCTCGCACGCGGAATCGAACCTGTCCCGACGCTGTTCCACTGGGACCTCCCACAGGGCCTCGAGGACGGCGGCGGCTGGCTGAACCGCGACACCACGCATCGCTTCGCCGAGTACGCCGCCATCATGGCCGACAAGCTGGGCGACCGCGTCCAGAAGTGGATCACACTCAACGAGCCGTTCATCCACATGGTCTGGGGCTACGGCCTCGGCACCCACGCGCCGGGCCGCACCCTGTTCCTGGACTGCCTGCCGGTCGCCCACCATCAGCTGCTCGGCCACGGCCTGGCGCTGAGAGAGCTGCGGGCACGCGGCCTCCAGGTGATGATCGCCAACAACTGCACCCCGGTCTGGCCCGCCTCGGACGCTCCCGCCGACCGCGCCGCCGCGCAGGCCTATGACAACCTGCACAACCGCCTGTTCAACGACCCGATCCTCACGGGCACCTACCCCGACCTGTCGGCCTTCGGCGCGGACACCACCCTCGGCGGCTCCGTCCGGGACGGCGATCTCGAACTGATCTCGGCCCCCCTGGACGCGCTCGGCATCAACTACTACAACCCCACCCGGATCCAGGCGCCGACGTCCGAGGGGCTGCCGTTCGAAGAGGCCCCCATCGAGGGCTACCGCCGCACCGCCTTCGACTGGCCCGTCGTCCCCGACGGTCTACGGGAACTGCTCGTCGGCCTCAGGGAACGCTACCCGGCGCTCCCGCCGGTCTACATCACCGAGAACGGCTGCTCGGTCGAGGACGTCATCACCGCGGACGGCACCGTTCCCGACCTCGACCGCATCGACTACCTGGACACCCACCTCCAGGCCGTCGACGCCGCCGTGGCCCAGGGCGTGGACGTGCGCGGCTACTTCACCTGGACCCTGATGGACAACTTCGAATGGGCCGAGGGCTTCCACCAGCGCTTCGGTCTCGTCTACGTCGACCACGACACCCAGGTCCGCACCCCGAAGGCGTCCTTCGCGTGGTACCGCGACCTCATCCGCGCCCAGCGCGGTTGAGCCGCCCGCCGGATTCGCACGGATTTTGTACGCGCTCCGACGGTTCCCGGATGCCGAACTCGCACCCGGGCCGGATCAGCGGGAACGTCACGTACATCTGCAGCAAGGCGACGACGAGGCGGAAGTCGTCAGCCGGGACCGGGGCCGCCATGCATGTGAATGGGCGGTGTTGTGGCAGGGCTGGTCGGCAATCGGGGTGATCTCGTATGGATGAATCGGCCTTGGTGGCACAGCTGGCAGTGGCGACCTTTGGGGCTGTCATGGGATGGCTGTCGACCCGCGTGGTGTGCTCGGAGATCGCGCGGACAGGCGGGAGCCGGGATCGCGCTGCCGCCCCACGGCCCGTACCGCTCGGGCTCGTCCCACCAGACCGTCCCGGCTCGGAACTTCCACAACGATCCCGTCGAGAACCCGCCGGTCGTCCAGCCGCTTGCGCCCTCGCGGCGAAACGAGCAACAGCGGCCGGACGAACTCCCACTCCACATCCGACAGTCCATGACGACGTATCACCCGATCCACCACACGAGATCGTTTGAGGACACGACCCGGGGCCAGGGAATGCCGGCCGCGTGGCCGGACTCACGCCCCCCTGCGCCGCCCGCCCATCCGCGCGACCTCTAATATCATGTGGCGTTTCGTCGTCGGACACCGATGCCTGCCTGGTCGTGTCCGCCGCCCAACGCCCACGACGTCCCCCGCACAGCGATGGCGTCGGGTATCGAGCAGTCGAGGAAAGGAACGTTCATGCGCGCTCGGAGCATCGGCGCTGCCGCCGCAACAGCATTGGCGCTGGTGGCTGCCCGCGACCTCGTCCAGAGGAAGCACGCACTGCTCAGAAACTTCCCTGTGATCGGGCACGCCCGGTACCTCTTGGAGACCATCGGGCCGGAGCTGCGGCAGTACGTCGTGACGTCCAACGAGGAAGAGCGCCCGTTCAGCCGCGACCAGCGCACCTGGATCTATGCGTCGGCGAAGGAAGAGAACAACTACTTCGGGTTCGGAACCGACGTAGACGTCGAGCACGTGCAAGGGCACGCGTACGTGAAGCAGCGCACGTTCGCCGGCACGCTGCCCGACCTGCACGACCCACAGGCGCCGCTGCCCTCGGCCAAGGTGCTGGGCGGCCCCCGCGGGCGCGCCAAGGCGTTCCGGCCGGCGAGCGTCGTGAACATCTCGGCGATGAGCTTCGGATCGTTGTCCGGCGCGGCCATCACGGCGCTCAACAAGGGCGCGGCGCTGGCCGGCACGATGCAGAACACGGGTGAGGGCGGCCTCTCGCCGTACCACCGCAACGGCGGTGACCTCGTCCTCCAGATAGGGACGTCGTACTTCGGTTGCCGCAACGAGGACGGCACCTTCAACCTCGACAAGCTCAAGGACGTGGTCGCCGGCGCCCCGGTCAGGGCGATAGAGATCAAGCTCTCCCAGGGCGCCAAGCCGGGGCTCGGCGGGATGCTGCCGGGCGCGAAGGTGACCCCCGAGATCGCCGAGATCCGTGGCATCCCGGCCGGCAAGGACTGCGCCTCCCCCTCTCGGCACACCGCGTTCCACGACGTCGACTCGATGCTCGACTTCGTGGAGCTGCTCGCCACCGAGACCGGTCTGCCGGTCGGGATCAAGAGCGCTGTCGGGGAGATGAGCTTCTGGCAGGAGCTGGCCATGCTGATGGCGCGTGGCGATCGCGGGGTCGACTTCGTGACCATCGACGGAGGCGAGGGCGGTACCGGGGCGGCTCCCCTGATCTTCACCGACTCGGTGTCGCTGCCGTTCCGGATGGGCTTCTCCCGCGTCTACGGCACGTTCGCCGAGCGGGGTCTGACCGACGACCTCACCTTCATCGGCTCCGGCAAGCTCGGCCTGCCCGAGAACGCCGCCGTCGCCTTCGCCCTGGGTGTCGACATGATCAACGTCGCCCGCGAGGCCATGCTGTCCATCGGATGCATCCAGGCACAGAAATGCCACACCGACAAGTGCCCCACCGGCATCGCCACCCAGAACCCCTGGCTGGTGCGCGGCGTCGACGCGCCCTCGAAGGCCGCCCGGGCCGCTGTCTACCTGCGCACCCTGCGCAAGGAGCTGCTGAAGGTCTCGGGAGCTGTCGGCGTCGCCCACCCGGCACTCATCACCACCACCGACATCGAGATCATGAACGGCGACTACGACGCCCGCACCCTGGCGAGCGTCTACGGCTACAAGGACGGCTGGGGCGAACTCGGCCCGGAGCTCGCCCAGGAGATCACGGCACTGCTCACCACCGGACCGACCCCTCTCCACAAACCGGCCGGCTGACGCGCGACGAGTTGCCGGCGGGTGGCCGGGCCGTGTCCGAGCGATCTTGCGGGGCTTTTACGATCAGGTCGTGGATGAGGTAGCCGCCGGGGCCCGGTTCTGCTTGAGGCGGGGAAGGTCACCGTGGCCGAACCGGTCGTGGGCGGTGTCAACGTCCGGACCCCTGCCGTACTGTCCACGCGCACCCGTACGGCCTCGACGTGGACGATCGGTGTCCGGGCCCTGGTGGTGTGCGGCTCGTCGGTGCTCGGTCGGCCCGGTGCGGTCCCGATCGTGCCGGACATCTTTTGATCGCACGTTCCGGGCGCGGCGTCGGCCGTGGCCGCGTGTCCACCGGCCGGGGGCCGTTCGGGGCGGCGTGAGCTGTGCACACCGGTCGCCCGGTACGGGCGTCTCGGAGGATCGGCCAGGATCGGTGGAACGACGGAGGGTCAGTCCTCGGAAGCGGTCGGTTGCCATGAGTAACGGCGTGTGTCGGGGATGTGCCTGCACATCAGGATGTAGCCCTCGGGGCTGAAGGCGACGTCGTACTCCCGGTCCGCAGGGCAGGGGCTGAATGCGGTGGGCCCTTCGGGGTCGGCGGGGCCGCGCCGGGCGTCGGCGGGGACGGCGGGGGCGGGGGCCGTCGGCGGGCGGCTCCCCGAGGGGGCGGCCGGGTGGTCGGGGCTGCCGCTGGTCAGCGCTGCCGTCGTGGCGAGGCCCGCCAGGAGCGCGGCGCCGACGGCGAGGGCTGCCCAGAGGCGTCGGCGTCGGGGGGACCGGTCGGTGACGGGAAGGGGCGCCTCGCCGAGCTGGTCGGCGATGAGGAAGGGCTCGTCCTGCCACTGCAGGGGCCAGTGCTCGAACCCGTGGGCGATGCGGGCGGCGGTGATCGCGTCGAGGGCTGCCGCCGCGGTGGGCCGGTGCTCGGGCCGCTCTGCGGTCATGGCGGCGAGCAGTGCCGGCGGGGCGCCCAGGACGCGCAGTACGAGCCCGGCGGCGTAGATGTCCTGGGCGGGGGAGCTGCCGGCTCCGGCACGGATCTCGGGGGCGAGGTAGTCGGGTGTGCCCGCGACGTAGGCGGGTGCGGTGAGCTGGAGGTGGGGCAGGACGCGGGCGATGCCGAAGTCGCCGAGGTAGGCGTGGGGGCGGGCGGCCCCGGTCGCGGCGAGGAGGATGTTGGAGGGTTTGACGTCGCGGTGCACGAGGCCGGCGCCGTGCACCGCGACGAGCGCGTCCAGGATCTGTTCGGCGAGAAGCAGGCCGACGGCGGGTGGCAGTTCGCCGTAGTCCGCGAGAAGCCCGGCGAGCGTGCCGCCGCGGACCAGGGGCAGCACCAGCCAGGCCTCGCCGTCACGGACGAACCAGTCGACGGGGGCGAGGACATGGGGGTGCCCGATGCGTACCGACTGCTCGCACACCAGCCGCAGCAGCGACTCGACGTCGGCACCGCCGGTGACCTTGACTGCCACGTCCTCGCCGTGGCGCGTGTCCACGGCTCGCCAGACCGTGCCCTGGGCGCCGCTGGCGATTGGTGCGAGCAACCGGTAGCGGTCGGCGAGCATCCCCCCTGCTTCCATGCACCGTAGCGTACCGGCGCACGGGGTCGTCGGCGTCAGGCGCCGGCCAGCGTGAGGATCACGGTGTCGGCGGTGGTGGTGATCTGTACGGCGGTATTGCCCGAGGTCGCGGTGAACGTGCCGCCGATGTCGATCACGGTGTACTGGTCGCCTTCGAGGGCGGACCGGTAGGCGTCGAGCGTGGCCTCGGGGTCGTCCGTACGGTACGTGAGGACGTACGCGCCCTTGCCCCCCGTCACGGAGGTGAGCTCCCCCTCCGGCAGCGGCAGGCCGGCGGGCAGGTCATCCGGGGCCTTCACGCCGGAGGCGGCGGCGTCGGCAGGGGCGCCCGTATCGTCGGAGGCGGCGGCGTCCGAATCGGCGGTGGCGGTGGCAGCGGGCTTGTCGGAGCCCTCGGGGGCGGCGCCATCGCTGCCGCAGGCGGTCAGGCCGAAGACGGTGAGGGCGGCGACAGCGGCGAACGAAGTGGTGCGCGTCCAGGACACAATGACTTCCCGTCAATTGAGGGTGGGTCGAGCTTCCGAAGGAAGATTGACACATGAAAACAGTTTTTGACAAGTGTAAAAACTGCTAGCGTGGACCCATGGACCAGACCACCACGACGCGCAACCAAGAGCTCCAGCGCCAGTGGTACGGCGCTCCGCTCGGTGAACTCTGCCGGGACCTGTGCACCCTGTTCGCGGTGACCCAGTCCGGCCTCGCGGACATCCTCGGGGTCTCACCGGCCATGCTCAGCCTCGTCATGAGCGCCCAGCGCGCCCGGATCGCCAACCCCGACGCCGCGGCCCGCCTCTCGTCGGTGCTCCACCTCGCCCACGACGTCCGTACCGGCGCCGTGCCGGCCGCGACCGCACGCGAGACGCTGGCGACCATCCGGGCCAGCCGTACCCCCGGCCAGGACTCACTGGGCACCACCTCACACCCGCCCGCTCCTTCCCAACCGGCGCCGCCCCCCGCCCGCAGCCCGGCCCAGGACCCGGACACGCACTTCGCCCTGCGGCTGCGCGATCTGCTCAACTCCCGTGCCGGGGCCGCGGAGATCCTGGCAGCCGCGGCCCTCCTCGAAGCCGACCACCCCGGCCTCGCCGACATCCTCCGCACCTGCGGCGCGGGAAGAACCGACGA
>NZ_LIXJ01000053.1 GCF_001905795.1 Streptomyces sp. CB01580 | reverse complement strand
AACAAAGCCCTACTAGTGCTGTGACCGGGAAGGTTTGCCGGGAAGCTCGCGGCGTCCGGTGCGGTGCATCGCAAGGCGGAGCATCGTCCGCGTACTGGACGTACGCGGGTGATGCGACAACACCGCGAGGTGCCGCGCCGGGCGTCACGAGCCGGTGAACCTTCTCGGTCACAGCACTAGCCGGCTCCACCGCGACGTGCTCGCCCTTGCCCCGGACTTCCAACTCGGCTGTCTCACCACCCGGTTCGGCTGCGGCGGTACTGTGCGACGCCCGCTCGGCGGTCCGGCTCCGCTTGTGCCCGACGTGCCACCGGTCCGCGCCCCCGCACCGTCTGCGGCGCTCCGGCCGCGGTGTTCCGGCGGGCCAAAGGCGGGTCCGGCGCACCGAATCGACCGGTTCGGTGACGTGAGGCCCGCTGCCGTCGGTCGGCTCCCGGAGCCTCGCCGCGGCTCCGTGCGCCCAGCGATGACGAGAGGGGTACGGAGCGGCTCCCGAATGCCTGTTATCTTTACGTGACTTCGCCACGGAACTCTCGGTCATGCTTTGGCCTTTGCTGTGGTGGAGTCGACGGGGCGAAGCGCACGACTGCCCCGGCGCTTTTCGGTCCCGACCTGCAGCCGAACGGGCTGACCTGAAGCTGAGGATGCGCATGGCACACACCGGCCGGGACGAGTGACCCCGCTGCCCGCTCGACGCGGGCAGGCGTCCGCAGGTCCCGGGGAGGGTCGGCCGTGCCGGCTCGTGGCGGCGGACGCGCAATGACCACTGCACGTGTACGGGCACTGTCGGAGTTCGAGGCCGGCCCGGACTGTCATGGCTGGACGGAATGACGCAGCACAATTTATTCGGCAGGATGAAGCGGGCCGCACGAGAGATCCCGGCCCCAGGGACGGGACGTCGCAAGCAGGCGAGGCGTACGCACGGCCGCCGGCCGCGCAGACCGGACTATCCGCGCGCCGGGCGGAGCGGCTGGCCGAGATGGGTGCCCTCGTGGCGGCTGGTCCTGGGCTCGTGCCTGACGCTCGTCGCGATACTGCTGACGGTGGTGGGTATCGCCTACGCGCGTACGGACATTCCCAAGGACCTCAACGCGTTCGCCACCCAGCAGGACACCGTCTACTACTGGGCCGACGGCACCCCCATGGCCCGTACCGGCTGGGTGAGCCGCCAGGAGATGCCGCTGTCGAAGATCCCCGACCACGTGCGGTGGGCCGTGCTCGCGGCGGAGAACGCCGACTTCTACACCGACCACGGCATATCGATGCAAGGGATCACCCGCGCGCTGTGGCGCACGGTCAGTGACGGTGACACCCAGGGCGGGTCCACCATCACCCAGCAGTACGTCAAGAACGTCTATCTGTCACAGGACCAGTCCTTCTCGCGGAAGTTCACCGAGATGCTGCTGGCGGTCAAGCTGGACCGCCACGTGGACAAGGACAAGATCCTCCAGGAGTACCTGAACACCAGCTGGTTCGGCCGTGGCACCTACGGTCTCCAGCGTGCCGCGCAGGCGTACTACGGCAAGGAGGTCACCGAGCTCGACGCCAGCGAGGGCGCGTTCCTCGCGTCCCTGCTCAAAGGGGCCTCGCTCTACGATCCGGCCGTCAACCCCCGCAACCGCGCACGGGCCGTCGAACGGTGGCGGTGGACCCTGGACCGCATGGTGGAGATCGGCAGGCTGAGCCGGGCCGAACGCGCCAAGTACACCAGCTTCCCCGAGCCGAAGCCGCCGCACGGGCCCAGCAGCACGGGCGGGCAGAAGGGCTACCTCGTCCAGCTCGCCGAGTCGTACACCAAGCGGGTCGGGCACATCTCCGACGCGCGCTTCGACCTCGGCGGCTACCAGATCTACACGACGTTCGAGAAGCCGCGGATGACCGCGCTGACCCGGTCCGTGCGCGAGGCGCGCGGCGCGCTCGATCCCAAGCGACGCAAGGCCGACCGGCATGTTCGGTTCGGGGCCGCGTCCGTCGCCCCGGACGGCCGCATCCTCGCCGTGTACGGTGGGCCGGACTTCGAGCGCCAGGCCTTCAACGAGTCCAACGCGAGCACCGTCCCGGCCGGCTCGGCGTTCACACCCTTCGTCTACGCAGCCGGTCTGCAGCACGGGATCGCGCGCAAGCGCAACGGTCCGCGGTCCGCCGTCACCCCGTCGACCGTGTACGACGGCGACGACGACATCCCGATCACGACTCCCGAAGGCCCCTACTGGGACCGCAGCGGGAAGATGGTCAAGGGCAAGAACGACGGCAACCGCTCCTACGGTCGCATCAGCCTGCACGATGCCATGGCCAAGTCCGTGAACTCCCCGTTTCTCCAGCTCGGCATGGACACGGGCCTGAAGCGGATCCGCAGCACCGCGGAGGCATCGGGCCTGCTCCCGTCGAGCTTCGGTCCGCCCGTTCCGGCGTTCGCGATGGGCAACTCGACGCCCAGCGCCATTCGCATGGCCGACGCGTACGGAACGTTCGCGGCCCACGGGATGCACACGGACCCGTACTCGGTCAGCAAGGCCACGCGCAACGGCGAGCCGGTCCGGCTCGACCTGCCGCGGGCGAGGCGCGCCATCCGGCCCGCCGTCGCCGACGAGGTGACCGCCGCGCTCACCCGGCCCGGCGGAAGCGGTGGAGCCCCGTCCGCTCCGGTCGCCGCCAAGGCCGGAACCACCGAGGACGACACCGCGCGCTGGTACATCGGATACGACCCGGTCGCCGCCACCGCCGTCGTCGTGTACCGCATGGACCTGAACCGGAGCCTCGCGCCGCTGCCGCTCAAGGGGCTGGGCGGCGCCTCCGCGGGCGACCGGGACTTCCCGGCCCAGATCTGGAACACGTACACGAAGGCCATGACGAAATGACAAGAGCCCGAGCGAGGTCCGCGTCCCGCCGCAAGCAGATGCGTCTCACCCCCGTTGCCGCCCTGGGGCTCGCGGCCTGCCTCGTGGCGGCGGGTTCCGCGGCGATCATCCCGTTGCTGTCCGACGATTCCGCGGACGACCGGACGCCGGAACGGACCACGCACACCGTCGCCGCACCGACACCGACCAGCCGGGACAGCCGCGACGCGAGAGAGGAGAAGGACGAGGAGTGGGACGGCAGGGTCAAGATCCTGGGGGACGGCTCCACGTCCTACACCGGACCGCAGCCGGGCCGGCCGAAGGCGAAGCGCCTGAAGCCGGGCGAACGGCCGCCCCAGTTCGTGGTGTTCTCGTGGGACGGTGCGCTCGAGGGCGACGACCACATGTTCTCGCGCTTCCGCCGTGTGGCGAAGGAGAGCGACGCGCACATGACGTTCTTCCTCACCGGCATCTATCTGCTCCCGAAGGACAAGAGAAACCTCTACCGGCCGCCCCAGCACAAGGCCGGGGCCGCCGCGATCTCGTACCCGACGCGCGAGCACATCCGCACGACGCTGAAGCAGCTCGGCGGCGCCTGGAAGGAAGGCCACGAGATCGGGTCCCATTTCAACGGCCACTTCTGCGAGAAGAAGGGCGGCGGGGACTGGAACAAGGACGAGTGGACCAGCGAGATCGACCAGTTCTACTCCTTCGTCCAGAACTGGAAGACGAACACGGGCTTCAAGGACCTCGATCCGCTGCCGTTCGACCCCACCCGTGAGGTCGTCGGCGGGCGCGCCCCCTGCCTGGAGGGTCAGAAGACCCTGCTGCCCGCCCTCAAGCCCTTCGGCTGGCGTTACGACGCGAGCTCACCGGGGGACTTCCAGATCTGGCCGTCGAAGAAGAACGGCATCTGGAACCTGCCGCTGCAGATGCTGCCGTTCCCCGGCAAGGACTTCCAGGTGCTGTCCATGGACTTCAACTTCCTCTACAACCAGTCGGAGGGCAGCACCGAGGGCGACCCCGCGAAGTACGAGGCATGGCGCAAGGAGGCACGGGACTCGTACGTCGCGGGCTTCGAGCGGGTGTTCCACGGGAGCCGTGCGCCGATGTTCATCGGGAACCACTTCGAGGACTGGAACGGCGGGATCTACATGGATGCCGTCGAGGACACGATGCGCGAGATCTGTCCCCGCAAGGAGGTCCGCTGCGTGTCCTTCCGCGAGCTGACCGACTGGCTCGACGCACAGGACCCCGAGGTCCTCGCCCACTGGCGGACACTCGACCCCGGCCAGCCCGCGAACTGGAAGCAGTAGACGGCACCGTTGGTACCGGACGGCGGGGCTCCGTCCGGTACCAACGGTGCCCACGGGTCCGTTCGAGACACCGTGCGGGTGGTCGCGCCGGACGATCGCCGCCGCGTGGCAGCAGTCAGCCGTACTGACGAAAATCCAGCATGTAGAAGACCTTGTCGTAGCGCTGTTCGCCGACGGCCACGAAGCGGGGAAGAAGACCGTATTCGGTGAAGCCCAGCGACCGGTAGAGACTCAAGGCATGGGCGTTGTCGCCGCGGGCGTCCAGGGTGAGGACTTCGATGCCCGCCTCCCGGGCGTCGGCGATCAAGGCAGTCGTCAGCGCCCGGCCGACGCCACGGCCATGGACGGCGGCGGCTACCGCAACCTTCTCCAGATCAGCGTGTGGCCGATGGGTCGGGCGGGCGTAGCGGAGCCAGTACCCCAAACCGACAAGCCGACGGTCGAAGTAGGCGGCACGCAGGGCCGCGTCCCCGGCCTGCACCGCGGAGACGACGTGGCCGAGGAGTTCCGCCACCTCGTCCCGCGAGGGTGGTTCGACCCAGCCCAGTGCGGCACCTCCACCGACCAGGTCCGCCAGGATCCGGTGAGCCGACTCCGCGAACCGGGCCTCCAGCTCCGGATCCGAAGCCAGCCCCGTGGCATCGAGGACGGTGGGCTCAGTGGTCGCACCGCTGGTTGTCGCCGGTTTCATGACGAGCAGCTTATCCAGGCCAAGGCCGTACCCGGCCCGGACCGCAATGGCCCCGTACAGCCGTGCCGGGCTCTTCCCGGTCGGGGCCGGCCTGCCGAGGCATGCCCGAGGTGACCGGTGCCGTCACAAAGGGGCGACTCGCCCGACGGCACCGGGCGGGAGGGAACGGCGACGGCCTCTCGAATCCGCCGCCCGACGGGGCCGTCCTGAGCGAGCACGATCAGGCGGACCTTCGCACGGAAGACGACAACCACCGCAGGCCCTGGCCCAGAACCCGCAGAGCGCGGCTGTGGTCGGTGCTCCTCAGGCGAATCCCACCACCTCACGCACAATGGAGAGCCCTCGGATGAGCTGCTCCATACTCGGCGTGGCGAGCGCGAGGCGCAGGGCGTTGGCCCGCTCGGGCGACGTGGCGAACGCGTCGCCCGTGGAGACGAGGACGCCTCGCTCGGCGAGCGTGCGGGCGACCAGGTCACCGCGTGCGTCGTCGGGCAGGGCGAGCCAACCGTGGTAGGCGCAGGGGTGCGCCCGGTATCCCAGGTCGGCGAGTTCGTGTACGGCCGCCTTCTGGCGTACTCGCGCGTCCGCGCGCCGGGCCGACTCCATCGCGTGAACGGTCCCGTCGGTCAGCCACCGTGTCACGAGGGCACTGGCGACGGTGTCGACTCCCCAGCTCGTCGCGCGCAGCACACGTGAGACGGCGTCGACGTGGGAGGTGGGGACGACGAGGTAGCCGATGCGCAGTCCTGGTGCCAGGTTCTTCGAGAAGCTGCCCACGTAGAAGGTGCGCTCGGGGGCGAACGCCTGGAGCGCCGGAGCCGCTGCGGCGTCGAGGAACGCGTACGTCGCGTCCTCGACGAGACAGAAGTCGTAGGCACGGGCAAGCTCGGCGACGCGTTCGCGCGCGGACGTGTCCAGTACGAAGCCGAGCGGGTTGTGCAGGGTCGGCATGAGATAGGCGGCCGAGACGCGGCGTGACCGGCACAGCGCTTCCAGGGCGTCCAGATCGGTGCCGTCCGTGCCGCATCGAACGGGCACGGGGTCGAGGTGGCGCAGTTGCGCCACGAGCTTGACGCCGGGATACGTCAAGGAGTCCAGTGCGAGGGGTGCGCCGGGCCGGGCGACGGTCGCGAGGGCGGTGTCGAGACTGTGCTGTGCCCCGTTGGTCAGGACGACGTTCGCGGGCGGTACGTCGATCCCCCTCCCGAGGAGGTACGTCGCCACCGCAGCCTGCTCCCGCATGTGCCCGCCGGGCGGCGACTGCCGGAGAAGCGAAGCGAGGTCTCCCTCGGAGGCGAGCTCGCGGAGT
Organism: Streptomyces sp. CB01580; assembly: GCF_001905795.1. Lineage (GTDB taxonomy): Bacteria > Actinomycetota > Actinomycetes > Streptomycetales > Streptomycetaceae > Streptomyces. The sequence goes on along the minus strand of NZ_LIXJ01000053.1, from coordinate 7,377 downwards.
GCCCGGCGCAGAGCGAGCGGTTGCTCCTCCGCGAGAGGCTGGTTGAACGAAAGGTCCGCGACCCGGTCGGTGACGGGAATGCGACGGGCGTCCGGGCCCGCGAATCCACTGAGGTCGCGTACGAACGTCCCGCGCCCCCGCTCCCCGACGGTGAGCCCGGCATCAGCGAGTTCCCGGTACGCCTTGGTTGCCGTCGCCAGGGCGATGCCGTGCTTCCGGGCCAGCTCACGGTGGGTGGGGAGGCGGGTGCCCGCGGGCAGCTCGCCGGAGCGGATCGAGGCCGCAATCCGGTCCGACACGGCCTTGGAGCGTTCGATCCGCATGGGCTTCAATCTCTATGACAATTCGTTGAATGCATCATTTCTGCTCTCGTACGGTCGTGTCCATCCCACCGATGCCCCTAGAGAGGGAGGAACCGTGATGCCCGGCTCCGATGACCGTCTTCCCGTGCTGGACCACCTCCGGCGCCATGTCGGCAGCGAAGCATGGCCGGACGAGCCCACTCACATGCGGTATCCGACCGCGATCTCACAGACCCTCGGATTCACGATCACGGCCGTCGAAGCGGGTGTCGCGTCCGTGCGGGTGGACGCCGACGCCACCAGGCACGGCAACCAGCAAGGTACGGTCCACGGCGGCTTCCTGGTCGAACTCGCCGACGCCGCGATCGGTACAGCGCACTCCACCCTCATGCGGCCGGGCGAGTCGTTCACGACCATCGACCTCCGCGTCGCCTTCCTCCGACCGGTCTGGCACGACACACTCCTCGCCACCGCCCGCCCCGAACACCCCGGACGCACGATCAGCCACTACGTCTGCGAGATCGTACGCACCAGCGACAACAAGCCGGTCGCCACGGTCACCAGCACCGTCATGACGCTCCGCGGCACGGCCGCCGAGGGGCGGTGAACACCCACACCACCCCGCCCCTCCCGGGGCCCGGACACCTCCGGTCGCCGGGACCCGACCGGGGAAGGCGCAGGACGACCGACCCGGCGAGGCCGTGTCCGAGAGGTCCATGGCGGGTGGGGGGGCGGCCGGGATGGTGTCGAGCGGGCCGGGGAAGCGGATGCCGAGATCGTCGCGGCGCAGTGCGACGGACTTGTGGCGCCCGTGCTCTTGCTCGCGCGTGACGCCGGACTCGCGCAGGATCCGCCAGTGACGAGTGGCGGTGTCCTTGGTGGCCCAATAGGTCGGGTGCGGACGTCCGGGATGGCCCCGCCTTCGCCGCCTTACTGCATAACCGCAGCTCAACGCCCTGCATACACGTGCCTACAAAGGCAGACGGTAACTGGCCTTCCCGGCCGTTCATGTGGGGCAGTCTGATGCTGCGCCGAACGGTCCCGGACAGACCTCCCTCGTTGGAGGGCATCGAAGGTACGCATCCGGGCCTGGTTCCGCGCGGTCCGCCCTTCGTTTCTTCCTCCAGGAGTGCACCATGCCCACTGCCCGCAAGGCCCTCACCTCCCTCCTGTCGGCGATCGTGCTCGCCGGCGGTCTGGCCGTCGGTGCCGCCGGCCAGGCGAATGCCGCCACGTGCAACACGTCCAAGGAGGCCAAGATCGACGGGGCGCAGGCCTCGTGGAGCCTGACCTGCACCAACAAGGGCGTACGGGTGTCCGGTTGGGTGGAGGACACCCGTACGGACGGCAAGTGTGCCGTCGTTCGCGTCGTCGCCGGTGGCACGCAGAAGACGAAGAAGGCGTGCAGCTCGGGTGTCCGGGAACAGTTCGACTTCACCTTCTCGGGGAAGAAGGCCGAGGTTCGCCTGGCCATCGTCTGACCAGCTGCGCCGCAGACCCGGATGCTCCGCCGGCCACTGGGCCGGCGGAGCATCCGCGTTCGGGTGGAGGACGGCCTGGGGAGACGAGGTCACTCCGTTTCGAGGAAGTCCTCGATCTCCGCGGCCACTTCACGCGGCAGCTCGACGCCCGGGAAGTGTGTCTCACCGTTGAGCCGCGTGTAGCTGAACCACGGGTTCTTCGCACGGAACTCGTCGTGCAGAACGTCGTAGCTCTCGTCCTTCGGGTGCGAGAACACGTGCCGAACCGGGCGGGGCTCGGTCAGCTTCCCGAGGCGCGCCCACCGCGGACAGCAGGGGGTTGCGCACCACGTCGGGCACCGCGTTGAGCAGCCGCATGCGGTACGACGTGCGCTGGGTCTGTTCGACGCCGGGGCGCCGCTTGTTCTCCCACGCGACGAGCGCGCTGCCGAGCGGGATGTCACGGCGTGACCCGGCGCTGGAAGACCCGCCCCCGCCTCCTCATCGACGCGCTGCTGACGCACACCGAGAAGTCGGTGCCGATCCCCGACACCGGGTCGGTCCGGCAGGACCTGATCGACTTCTTCACCGACCTCGCCGCCTTCGTGTCGACGCCGACGGGCATCGCCTTCGTCCGGGGCACGGTCGTCTCCGACCGGGATCCCGAGGTCGAGGCGGCACGGAAGGAGTTCTGGGTCGAACGGATCGGCAAGGCGGCTGTCGTCCTGGACCGCGCCAAGGCCCGGGGGGAGATCGCCGACGACGTCGACCCCGAACTGGTCCTGTTCGCACTCGGGGGGCTGCTGCACATCCATGTCACCCACATCGGAACCGTGCTGTCGGCTGAGACCGTGGTACGCGCGGTCGACCTCGCCCTGACCGGGATCGGACCCCGCACGAACTCCTGATGGGAGCGCGACGGCATGAGGGCTCGTCGGCCGACCTCCTGCCGATCACCCGCGACGGCGGCGGCGACATCCTGTTCCTGGACTGAACCCCGCCGCCCGTGACGGGCCTCGTCCCGGCTCGTCCCAGCTGCCGGAGCCACCCGGCGGGCTACGCCCCTCGCGGCGACACGACGACGGCGAGCGCCGGCCCCGGGGCGGCGTTCCGCATCGCACCGGTCCGGTCGGCGCCGGTCCGGGTGGAGAGCCGGCCACGGGCTCTACCCGGCCTGGCACGGACGGGACCGGCGACACGTGCGGTCGACCTGGTGTGTCAGTACGCGGCCGATCGGAGTGCGGCCCGCGCGGTGATCAAGGCGGAACCGGAGAACGCGGTGTCGGCCCGGGTCGCGCCGCGGGCCGGCTACGCCGTCGTCGGCCGGGTCCGAGCGCAGGACGGAACGGTCCTCGACCGCTTCGAGCGTCCTCTGGTCCGGTGCTCCGGACGCCGGGTGATGTGGCGTCCGGTCGGGTGGTTCGAAGTCATCGCCGGACCAGCGACACCAGAAGTCCTTCGCCCGTGTGGGCAGGATTCCTCCTGCAACAACCTGGAGTCCTGCCGTCGCGCAAGAGAGGCATCGTATGAAACTCATCGTCCGGACCGGGCTCGCCGCGGTGGTGGCGGTCGGAGTCGTCGCGGCGGCCGTCGCCCCCGCCTCCGCCGCCTTCGGCCCCGGAAGGGCCCGCGCGGTGCCCGGTGTGCACGCCGTCGCGGCCAATCCGAAGGCGATCAAGCCGGCCGCGTACAACCAGGCGCGGAGCATCCTGGCCAACGCTGGGAGCCAGACGGCGGCCAAGTCGCATCCCGTGCACGGGAAGGACGATGTGCCGGTCGGTTACGGAACCAGCCTGCTGGCCGCGGCGCGCGACGAGTTCCGGCAGGCCGACCGGAACCTCCCGGCGAACCAGAAGAAGTCGAACATGTCGACTCCGCACTACAACGCGATTCACAGCGCGGCGAAGACGATGGGCGTCGACAAGTGGTGACGCGGTAGACCCGCTGCGCGCGGGCGCGACCGGCCGGACGCGCGAATTCGGGACGAACGGAGAATGCGACGGAGCCCTTCCCCCGCGGGGGAAGGGCTCCGTGAGCGAGCGCTGGGCAGGCCTTGCACCTGCATCTCCCCGCAGGAAGCGGGGCGCCTTTCCTTGGACCACCAACGCATTGTCGGCCGCCGCGAGTTGCTGCGGACTGACAAGATCAACAATAGCGCATGCGGGACGTCGGCCGGTCCCGGCCGGCATACGAGCGGCCCGCCGCGGTCCGTTCCCGTTCGAGGATCTCGATGGGGCGCGGGAGGGAACGGGACGGGCCAACGGTCTGTCAGGCCTTCTGCGTCGCCCTCTGCCGCGCGTACGCGGTGGGGTGCCCTGTCCGTGACGGCCACCTCCGGCGACCGGCCTGACGGACCGCCGGGCGTCGGGGGTCGGCCTCGGCCCTCAGGCGTCGGGGGCGGAGGTCGGACGCCGGGCGTCGTGTCGGGGGGTGGGCGTCGGCGGAGCCGGTCCGCGCTCGGCTCCGTCGTTCAGGCGCCGGGCTCGCGGGTCATGGCCCAGGTGCGCGGCCCGCCGTCCGGCAGGGCGTAGTCGGCGGTCACCTCGAAGCCGAGGCCCTGGTAGAACCGCACGTTGCGCTCGTCGGAGGTCTCCAGGAAGGCGGGGACGCCCGCCCGTTCGGCGGCCTCCACCCCGGGAAGGACCACTGCGCGGCCCAGGCCCTGGCCCTGTCGGCCGGGGTCGACGCCGATGGTGGCGAGGAACCAGGTGGGCACGGTCGGCCGGTGCGGGCGCATGGTCTCCTCCGCGCGGGCCGCGAACGGCGCGCGGTCGCCCGCGAGTCGCTCCAGCTCCGGGCCGATCTCGCCGAAGACCGCGGCGGCATCCGTCGCCGGGGTCGTCCAGGCCGCGACGGCGGCACAGTCGTCGCTCACCCACACCCTGCCGTGCTCCAGGCCGATCCGGGAGACGAAGAGGTGGTTGAACCGCTCCAGCCGCGCGGCATGGTCGTCGGCGGCGATGGTGTGGCGGGTGAGGGGGTAGTGGAGGAAGGCGCGGCCCAGGGTGCGGACGGCCCGTGGCAGGTCCTCGCGCGTGGCGGCGCGGACAGCGGGCGCTTGCTCGGTCATGTGTCGGTACCAGTCCAGTCGTTGTACGGATGGCGGCGGCCCGGGCAGGGGGGCTCGGCCCGCCCTTCCCTCAGATCCTGAGAACCCGTGCCGGGAACCGGAGGGCCAGTTCGGTCTCTGCGACGGTCACGTGCACGGAAAGCAGCGATTCGATGTGCCGGGCGCCGAACCGCAGCGATTCCACGAGAGTCGTGGGCTCACCGGCGGTCAGCGGGCCCGTCAGGGCGTCCACGAGCGGTGTGGGGCCCGTGGACGTCTCCGCCGTGATCCGGACGGGCGCCGCAGGGTGGTCACGGGCGGGGACGAAGTCGATCCGGAGCACGACGGGTTCGCCGAGCCAGATCTCCAGCGGGGCGACTCCGGTGCCGCCCGTGGCCCGGGCCCGCCGGAAACGTCCCTCGGAGCCGAGGTCCTCGACACCCGCCAGCACCGGTGGTTCGCCCGCCCCGCGCTCCTCCTCGCTCATGCTCATGCCCCGTCAACGAAGCGCGTCGCCACACCGTTCCCGCACGTCCGCCGCCCATGGGCCCGCGGGTCGGGCCGACCCGTCGAGCAGGCCGGGGCACGCGGACCGGCCCGGCGAACAGGCCGTGTCACGCGAGGCAATGCCAGGTCCGATACCCGCCGGCGGCGGCTTCCGCCGTACCGCAGCCCCACGGAGGCGGCCGGGCGTTCTTCGTTCCCTCCGACGTCTCCGTCGAGGCCGACTCCGCCCTGGTCGCCGCGGCGCTCTCCGAGTTCGGCCGCCTGGACGGGGCGTTCAACAACGCCGGGTCCGTCAACGCCTCCGGCATGGGCCTCGTCGCCCTGCCCGGCGTCGCGCCGTACGTCGCAGCGAAGCACGCGGTCGTGGGCCCGACCCGGGCCACCGCGCTCGAAGTGGCCGAGCAGCGCGTTACGTGTCAACGTCGTCACCACCCGGTCAGCAGGGCGAGGGCGAGGCGTTGGCGTTCTCCGCCGGAGAGGTGTGCGGCCGGGGCGTCGAGCGGAACGGGCAGGGCAGCCGCCGCCAGCGCGGCCCGCAGTTCCTCGTCGGTGGCGTGCGGGCGGGCGAGCAGCAGGTTCTCGCGGATGCTGCGCGGAAGGACTCCGGGGGACTGGGGGACGGTGGCCACGCGTCGTGCCATCGATTCGAGCGGCAGGTCCCGGTACGGGGTGCCTCCGAGGCTGATCGTGCCGTCGTCCGGGTCGGTGCCCCGGCTCAGCAGGCGCAGGAGCGTGGTCTTGCCCGAACCGCTGGGGCCGGTCACCGCGGTGACCGCGTTCGGCACGACCGCCAGGTCCAGCGGGCCGAGGACCGGCCGCCCGTCCATCGTCACGGTGACCGCGTCGAGGACCGGTGCGGGGGCGGAAGCGGCGTCGTCGTCGACGGAAGTCACGGAAGTCACGGAAGTGACGGAAGTGACGGAAGTGACGGAAGTGACGGGGGTGAGGGGGGTGATGGAGGTGACGGGGGATCCGGTCGGGGGTGGTGGCGGGGAGTCCGTCCCGCAGGCCGGGGGCTGTTCGGCGGGTCCGGAGTGCAGTACGGGTTCGGCGAGCAGGGCGTCGATGCGCCCGGCCGCGTCCCGGGCGGCGCCGAGATGGTCGAGGCCGTGGCCGAGGCGCAGGACCGGTGCGAGGGCGGCGAGACCGAAGACGCAGACGGCGGTGAGCTGCCAGACCGGCATCCGGTGACCGACGCAGAAGGCCACGGCCAGGGTCGCGCTCGGCTGGAGCAGCGCGGTGGCCACCGCGGCCGGGGTGGCGACCCGCCCGACCCAGTCCCGGAATCCGTGCGCGAACTCCCGGGTCGCGGTCGTGGAGCGGGCGGAGGCTCCGGACTCGTCGCCGTGCACCCGGGTGATCACCGCGCCGCGGACCATGTCGTCGACCGCCGCGACGATACGGGCGACCACCCGGCCCCGGTCCGCCGCGAAGCGCCGTGACCGCCGTGGGACGACCACGAGGTGGAACACCGCGGCCAGGGCGGCGGGCGCGACCGCGACGAGCCCGAGCGGTCCGGCGTACCCGGTCAGCAGGACGAGCGCGGCGAGCGGGGCGATCAGCATGATCGCGATCTCGCCGGGCAGGTGGGCCACCGCGTGGTGCAGTGCCGTGACGTCGCCGTCGAGCCGGGCTCGCAGCCCCGTCGTGCCGAGCCGGGCCAGTGCGGGCGTGGGCAGCCGGGAAACGTGTACGGCCAGGGCGCGGCGGAGGCGGTGCTCGAACTCGGCCTCCGCTCCGTGCGCCAGCCAGGACGACAGGGAGTTCAGGGCCCCCGCGGCGGTGAGGGCGAGGGCGCCCCACCACACCCAGCGTGCGGCCGGCGCACGGACGAACTCGACCACGGCCACTAGGGTCTGTGTGATGTCGTGATCAATCTTGCCGATGCGGATCCGCCGGGAGGGCGGATCCGGTAGGAACGAGGGTTGTGACACGCAGGCAACTCACTGATGAGCATTGGAAGTTGATCGAGCCGTATCTGCCGATCGGCGAGTACGGCCCGTACCCCGAACGACTGCGGGATCAGTTCGAGGGGGTGATCTGGCGGTTCCGGTCCGGT
>NZ_LIXJ01000052.1 GCF_001905795.1 Streptomyces sp. CB01580 | reverse complement strand
GGCCGGAAAGGTTTACCGGGAGGCTCGCGGCGTCCGGTGCGGTGCATCGCAAGGCGGAGGATCGCCCTCGTACGGGACGTACTCGGGTGATGCGACAACGCGGCGAGGTGCCGTGCCGGGCGTCGCGAGCCGGTGAACCTTTCCGGTTGCAGCACCAGTGCTGTGGCCGGCGGACGTCGCCGGTCACGGAACGGAGACCATCTGCCGGGCCTCGTACGGCGGGCGGCGGTTCGAAGCCGGTCCCGATGTCATGACCGGCGGCGGTCACCGGGATGGTCGTCACCAGTCACGGAAGCGACGCCGACATCACGTCATGTCCGCGTCGAGAAAGGGGAGTTCGAGCCCGCGGGTGGCAAGCGTTACAAGGGCCGGCCACTCAAAAGGGGCGTCATTCTCCAGATCAAACCTGCATCCACTCGATGACACGCCGTTCCGGCGCCTAGGATTCCCCCTAACACCTCACCGGTCTCTTCGACAGGAACCCCATGAGCGACCCTTCCTCCCCTTTCGGCTTCGAGCTCGTGCGACGCGGATACGACCGCGGTCAGGTGGACGACCGCATCACCAAGCTCGTCGCCGACCGTGATAGCGCCCTCGCCCGCATCACGTCTCTGGAAAAGCGCATCGAGGAGCTGCACCTCGAGACGCAGAACGCCCAGGCCCAGGTGACCGACGCGGAGCCGTCGTACGCCGGCCTCGGCGCGCGGGTGGAGAAGATCCTCCGCCTGGCCGAGGAGGAGGCGAAGGACCTGCGTGAGGAGGCCCGTCGCGCCGCCGAGCAGCACCGCGAGCTCGCCGAGTCGGCCGCCCAGCAGGTCCGCAACGACGCCGAGGCGTTCGCGGCCGACCGCAAGGCGAAGGCCGAGGACGAGGGCGTGCGCATCGTCGAGAAGGCCAAGGGCGAGGCCGGCACGCTGCGTGCGGAGGCCCAGAAGGACGCCGCGCAGAAGCGCGAGGAGGCGGACGCCCTCTTCGAGGAGACCCGCGCCAAGGCCGCCCAGGCCGCCGCGGACTTCGAGACCAACCTGGCCAAGCGCCGCGACCAGTCGGAGCGCGACCTCGCGTCCCGTCAGGCCAAGGCCGAGAAGCGCCTCGCCGAGATCGAGCACCGCGCCGAGCAGCTCCGCCTGGAGGCCGAGAAGCTCCGTACGGACGCCGAGCGCCGGGCCCGCCAGACGGTCGAGACCGCGCAGCGTCAGTCCGAGGACATCGTGGCCGACGCGAACGCGAAGGCCGACCGGATCCGCAGCGAATCGGAGCGCGAGCTGGCGGCGCTCACCAACCGCCGCGACTCGATCAACGCCCAGCTGACGAACGTCCGCGAGATGCTGGCGACGCTCACCGGTGCCGCGGTGGCCGCCGCGGGCTCCCCCGCCGACGAGGAGTCGTCCGGCCGCGGCGTCCCGGCCCAGCAGACCCGCTGATCCGTACGACCGCGACCGTACCCACGCGTACCCCCTGACGCGCCCGGTTCCGCCCCTGTGGTGGCGCCGGGCGCGTGGCCGTTCTAGCGTGAACTCATGATCGAGCTCGATGGCCTCACCAAGCGCTTCGGGAACAAGGTCGCCGTCGACCGGCTCTCGTTCCGGGTCCGCCCCGGGATGGTGACGGGTTTTCTGGGGCCGAACGGGGCGGGCAAGTCGACCACGATGCGGATGATGCTCGGGCTCGACAACCCGACGAGCGGTTCGGTACGCATCGACGGCAGGCACTACCGCGACCTCGACGAACCCCTGAAGCACGTCGGCGCGCTGCTGGACGCCAAGTCCATGCACGGCGGGCGCAGCGCGTACAACAACCTGCTCTGTCTCGCACAGAGCAACCGCATCCCGGCGAGCCGGGTCGCCGAGGTGCTGGAGACCGTCGGTCTGACCGCGGTCGCGAGGAAGAAGTCCAGGGGCTTCTCGCTCGGGATGGGCCAGCGGCTCGGCATCGCGTCGGCGCTGCTCGGCGACCCCCGGGTGTTGCTCTTCGACGAACCCGTCAACGGGCTCGACCCCGAGGGCATCCACTGGATCCGCAATCTGATGAAGGCGCTGGCCGCGGAGGGCCGGACCATCTTCGTCTCCTCGCACCTGATGAGCGAAATGGCACTCACCGCCGACCATTTGATCGTGATCGGCCAGGGCCGACTGCTCGCCGACACCTCGATGGCCGATTTCATCCAGCAGAACTCCCGGAGTTTCGTCCGGCTGCGCTCCCCGGACCGGGAGCGGCTGCGGGACGTGCTGCACGCGGAGGGGCTGGTCGCGGTCGAGGCGGGGAGCGGCGTGCTGGAGATCGACGGCACCACCACCGAGGTGCTGGGCGAGCTGGCCGCCCGGCACCGGATCGTGCTGCACGAGCTGAGCGCCCAGCGGGCCTCCCTGGAAGAGGCGTTCATGCGGATGACGGCGGACTCGGTGGAGTACCACGCGCACTCGGAGCCGGGCACGGCGCCTCCGCCCCCGGTCCCGCGCTGGGGCGAGCAGTACGACCGGCTGACCGCGGGCGCCCCCGGCCCCGCCGGAACGACCGGTGTCACAGGCACGACCCGCACCACAGGCATCATCGCCAGCACGGACACGATCGGCACCACTGGCACCACAGACATCACCGGCAAGGAGGTCTGACGACGATGGCATCGGTACCCGCGGTCCTGACCTCCGAATGGACCAAGATCCGTACGGTCTCGTCGACCGTCTGGACGCTCATCGCCGCGTTCGGCGTCACCGTCGTGATGAGCGCGGCGATCTGCGCGCTGATGAACGCTCAGTTCGACAACCTTCCGCCCGTGGAGCGGGCCACCTTCGACCCGACCCCGATCAGCTTCTCCGGTCTGACCCTCGGACAGCTCGCCATGGTCGTCTTCGGCGTCCTGGTGGTCGGTACGGAGTACAGCTCGGGCATGATCCGCACCTCGCTGGCGGCCGTACCCCGGCGCGGCACGTTCCTGTTCAGCAAGATCGCGGTGGCCGGTGTGCTGGCGCTGGCGGTCGGCGTCGTCACCGCCTTCGTCTCGTTCTTCCTCGGTCAGGCCCTGCTCGGCGACCTCGGCACGACCATCGGTGCGCCCCATGTGCTGCGAGCGGTCGTCGGCGGCGGGCTGTACATGGGCCTGATCGGGATCTTCTCCATGGGCGTGGCGACGATACTGCGCAGCTCCATGCTGTCGCTGGGCATCCTGATGCCGTTCTTCTTCCTGGTCTCCCAGATCCTGTCGGTGGTGCCGGTCGCGAAGAAGGTCGCGCGCTACTTCCCCGACCAGGCCGGGCGCAAGATCATGCAGGTGGCTCCCGACGCCCTGAACAGCGACCCGAGCCCCTACGGACCGTGGGGCGGGCTCGGCATCCTGATGGCGTGGGTGGCGGCGGCGCTGGTCGGCGGGTACCTCGTGCTGAGGAAGCGCGACGCGTGAACGACGGGCGAGGAGCCCGTACCCGGGGGTGACACCGCCACTCCGGAGGCGATGCCGTCCGGTCCCCCGCGCATCCGGTCCGCGCGGCCGGGCGGGCGCCACCCGTCGGAACGGCTTGGCCGCCACCGTCAAGGGCTGGATATCCTCGTAACCCTTACGGGGGGTGTGCGGCCGGACGGCCCGGCCCCGACGACGGACAAGAGCCGATGGGGCTGAAGCATGATCGAGGCAGTCGGCCTGACCAAGCGCTACGGCGCTGTGACGGCCGTGCACAACCTTTCCTTCCAGGTGCGGCCCGGCACCGTCACCGGATTCCTCGGCCCCAACGGGTCGGGCAAGTCCACGACCATGCGCATGATGCTGGGCCTGGACCAACCGACCGCCGGTCATGTCACGATCGGCGGCCACCCCTTCCGGCACCTGCCGAACGCCCCGCGCCAGGTCGGCGCGCTGCTGGACGCGAAGGCCGTGCACGGCGGGCGCAGCGCCCGCAACCACCTCCTCTCGCTCGCCCAACTGGCGGGCATCCCCGCCGCACGGGTCGACGAGGTGCTCGGGGTCGTCGGCCTGCACGAGGTCGCACGGAAGCGGACCAAGGGCTTCTCGCTCGGGATGGGCCAGCGCCTCGGGATCGCGTCGGCGCTGCTCGGCGACCCCCAGGTGCTGCTCTTCGACGAACCCGTCAACGGGCTCGACCCCGAGGGCATCCTCTGGGTCCGCAACCTGATGAAGGCGCTGGCCGCGGAGGGCCGGACGGTCTTCGTCTCCAGCCACCTGATGAGTGAGATGGCCCTCACCGCCGACCACCTGATCGTGATCGGCCGGGGCCGGCTGCTCGCCGACATGAGCGTGAAGGACTTCATCGCCGCCAATTCCGCGGACTTCGCCCGGGTGCGGGTCGCGGACGGCGCCCCGGACGGGCGGGAGAAGCTCACCGCCTCGCTCATCGAGGCGGGTGGCCAGGTGCTGTCGGAGCCGGACGGGGCCCTGCGGATCACCGGCCTGGCGCTGCCGAGGATCAGTGACGTGGCCCATGAGGCGGACGTCCGGCTGTGGGAGCTCTCGCCGCACCAGGCGTCGCTGGAGGAGGCGTACATGCGGATGACGCAGAGCGCCGTGGACTACCGTTCGACGGCGGACGAGAAGGCCGGGCTGCACCAGCTGGTGCCGGACGACGGGTACGGACCGCAGCAGCAGATCCCCGAGGTGCCGCAGCAGGGCTGGTACGCCCCGCCGCCGCCCGGAAAGGACCCGTCCGCGACACCCACCGAGGCCGTCGGGAGCACCGGGAACGCCGGGTTCGCGGCGGCCCCCGCGGACCCGACCAGGAGCGAGACCAGCGAGGAAGCCCGATGACGACACCGCCGACGACGAACCCGCGGGCACCGGGCCAGCAGCACGCCCCCCTCCCCCACGGGAACGGGCAGCAGGCACCGGCCGGGTACTACGCCTCTCCGATCCCCCTGCGTCCCGCCACCCTCACCGACGCGATCACCTCCGAGTGGACCAAGATCCGCTCGGTGCGCTCCACCGTGTGGACGCTCGGCGTCATGCTGACCGTGGTGCTCGGCCTGGGCCTGCTCATAACCACGATGATCACGCTGACCGACTCCGATCTGGGCGACGTCCCGGAGCTCAGCTTCGGTTTCTTCGGGGTGCTGCTGGGCTCGATCTGCGTGATCACGCTCGGCGTGCTGACCATCACGTCCGAGTACGGGACGGGCCTGATCCGGACGACGCTGACGGCCTGCCCCAGCCGTACCCGCGTACTGACCGCCAAGGCGGCCGTCTTCTTCGTGCTGACCTTCGCCGTCACCACCGTGTCGGCCACCGTGGTCGCCGTGGTGCAGGCGTCGCTGCTCCACGGCAAGGAGCCGCGCGTGGACGACTGGCTGCGCGCCACGATCGGCGTCGGGCTGTACGTCGCGCTGCTGGGGCTGCTCTCCCTGGCGGTCGGCGCAATCGTCCGGCACTCCGCCGGTGCCGTCACGATCATGATCGGTGTGGTGCTGCTGCCGCTGGTCCTGGGGATCTTCATGTTCTCGCGGTCCCTGGCCGGCTTGCGCGAGGCGTTCCTCATGTACTCGATCCCGAGCCAGCTCAGCGCGTTCTACGACACCTCGGTCACCGGCTTCGGCCCCTCCGGCTGGGATTCGCTGTGGATCATGCTCGGGGTGACGGCCGTGGCAATGGGCGCCGCCTACGCGGTCCTGGAGCGCCGGGACGTGTGACCGGCCGACGGCCGGGAACGGCCGTCCGGGACGGGAGCCCGGGGCCGTGGAGGGACGGCCGGCTCAGTAGCGGGGCGCATTCCTGGACCGCTGCACCTGTGTGGTGCGGCGGTCCTTGGCGTTCCAGCACGCCTTGTGCCAGTGCCGACGGTCTTCGATGCCGCCGTACTCGGACCAGGCCACCAGGTGCGGGACGCCGGACGGGATCTCCTGGTCGCAGCCGGGGCAGCGGTACCGCTTGCCGGCCGCGCTCGCGCCGCTCACCGGGCGCACCGACCACTCCTCCCCGCGCCACTCCTCGACGCGTCCGCCGCCGCCGTAGCGGATCCCCGGCTCCGCTCCTCGCTCGGGGAAACTCTCGCCGCCTCGGGGGCGGTTGCGGCGCGGGGACACGGGACACCTCACAGACGGGCCGACGGTTTTCCCCCAGCGTAGGGCCATTCGGCCGAGCCCCGCGCCCGATGTCGTGCGGGAGCGCCCCCTCCGACTTTGCCGACTTACCGGACAATCCGAACAACTTGCCGCTGCCCGTGCCCTTGGCACGTGTCAGACGTTGTTGCCCGTAGGGGAGAGGCCGCGTCGGCCGCAAGGAGGCAATTGGCGATGCGCGTGGGAACGTTCGTACTGGCAGCCCAGTTTCCGGGACAGGGGCCGGGGGAAGCGCTGCATCGCGCGATCCGGTCCACCGAGGTCGCGGAGGAGTCCGGGCTCGACTCGGTATGGCTGGCGGAGCACCATTTCGTGCCGTACGGGGTCTGCCCGTCCGCCGTGACCCTGGCCGCGCTGCTGCTCGGCCGCACCCGCAGGATCCGGGTGGGTACGGCGGTGAGCGTGCTGCCGACCCAGCACCCCGTCGCACTGGGCGAACAGGCCGCGCTGCTCCACCTCACCACCGGTGGCAGATTCACTCTCGGCGTCGGCCGGGGCGGCCCCTGGGTGGACCTGGAGGTGTTCGGCGGGGGCCTGGAGGCGTACGAGAAGGACTTCCCGGAGTCCCTGGAGTTGCTGCTCGACTGGCTGACCCGGCCGAGGGTCGCGGGGAAGGGGCCCCGGTACGACTTCCGCGAGGTGGCGGTGGTCCCCCGGGCCGACGAGCCGCTCGCCGGGTTCGACGGTGCCGTCCCCGGGGACGACGGGCCCGGGGGCGACGGTTCCGGTGGCCCCGAAGTGGTCGTCGCGTGCACCTCGCCCCGGACGGTCCGGCTCGCCGCGGAGCGCGGACTGCCGATGCTCCTGGGCATGCACTGCGGGGACGAGGAGAAGGCGGAGATGATCACCCTGTGGCGCTCCACCGCCCTGGCCGCGGGCCGTTCGCCGGAGAGCGTCCGGGCGGCCGGGCACGTGTCGGCCGGGGTGGCCCAGATCGCCGACCGGACCGAGGACGCGGTGGAGTCCCTCGTCAAGGCGATGCCCGGCTGGCTGCGGGAGGGGCTGGGCGCCCATGTGACGGTGGACGGACGGCACCGGGTGATGCGCGACCCGGTCGCGTACACGGAGCTGCTGTGCGGCCTTCATCCGGTGGGTCCGCCCCGGCTGGCCGCCGACCGGCTCGCCGCCACCGCCGAGCGGACGGGCATCACCCGCTTCGCGCTCCTGGTGGAGGGCTCCGGAGACCTGGCGGCCACGGAGGAGAACGTGGCACGGCTGGGCACGGAGGTGCTGCCGCTCCTCGTCTGAGCCGTGATGGGGGCTACCGGATGCCGTCGCGCCGCACGCGGTCCGGAACAGCAGCGTGCGCACGCGCTCAGGGCCTGCCCGACGGCTCATGACCGGACAGGCCCTGCCGCCGAACGGACCTCAGCAGTCCCGGAGTCCGGGCGACTGGTTGAGCAACTGGCCTCTCACCGACGTGAAGCGGGCCAGCCGCTCGTCGACCGAGGCGTCCAGCGGGAACACCGCGACGCGGTGGCAGTTCTGGAATGCCAGACGCACTCCGAAGTGCCGTTGCAGAGCGCCGCGTATCGCATCACTCGCGAGCGCACGCAGCAGCTGACCACGGGCCTGCTCGTCCGGCGGGGGCGTCTGGTTGTCGGCGAACTCTCCGCCGTCGACCTTCAGCTGGGCCACCAACGAGCTGATCATCTCCCACGCGTAGGGCAGGGAGGTCCGGACGCAGTCGACGAAATCGGCTTCGTCGACCTCGCCTCGCTCGGCCTGTTCCAACAGCGCCGGTGAGACGTCGAGCGACATGGGTTCTCCTCTCGCGGCCCCGACGCCGGGCCGGGACCTTACGGGCAGGGCAAAGGAGGAACGCGACGCAGCGTGCACACACGGCGACCTCCCGGTTACACCGTAAGGGTGCGGTCCTGGCCGCACCAGGAGATTGGGAACACAACCGGCCAACAACGAAAAGGATCAAAGAGGGGCAAGCCCAAAAAGGGCTGATCCGGTCGTGTCCGGACCGGACGGGGACGGTCCGGTCACGTCCGGACAGGGGCCGCTCCCCTCCGTCCGGGGCGGGAGGGGGGAGAATCGCGTGGAGCACGGGTCGTCGAGTAGCGTTGCCGACCATGCGTCTCGTCATCGCCCGCTGTTCCGTGGACTACGCCGGCCGGCTCACCGCCCACCTGCCCTCCGCCCCTCGCCTGATCCTCGTCAAGGCGGACGGGAGCGTGTCGATCCACGCCGACGACCGGGCGTACAAACCCCTCAACTGGATGTCGCCGCCCTGCACCCTCAAGGAGGGATCCGGCGACGCCTCGGACGTCTGGACCGTGGTGAACAAGGCGGGCGAGAAACTGATCATCACGATGGAGGAGATCCTCCACGACTCGTCCCACGAACTGGGCGTCGACCCGGGTCTCATCAAGGACGGTGTCGAGGCACACCTCCAGGAACTCCTCGCCGACCGGATCGAGACTCTCGGAGAGGGTTACACCCTGATCCGCCGCGAGTACTTCACCGCGATCGGCCCCGTCGACATCCTGTGCCGGGACGCCGACGGCGGGACCGTGGCCGTGGAGCTGAAGCGGCGCGGCGAGATCGACGGCGTGGAGCAGCTGACCCGCTATCTGGAGCTGCTCAACCGTGATCCCCACCTCGCCCCGGTGAAGGGCATCTTCGCCGCACAGGAGATCAAGCCGCAGGCCAGGGTGCTGGCGACGGACCGCGGGATCGACTGCGTCGTCCTCGACTACGACGCGCTGCGCGGCATCGAGGACGACAAGCTGCGCCTGTTCTGACCTGCCCTTCCCGGGCTTCCCCCGCAGACCCCCGATGCCGGACGCGCCTCGCGCGCCCGGCATCGGGGGTCCGTCGGCGTCAGGGGCCTCCCGTCGTCCGGTGCGGCCCGGACCACACTCAGACCACCGCAGGTCCGTCGTCCGCACCCTCCACCGACGGCGGGAGGGAGGACGAGGACGGCCCGCTCGCCGAGTCGGAGGTGCCCTCCGGCGGGGAGGGCGAGGGTTCCACCGTGGCCGGATCCGTCGGTTCCGGGGAGTTGTCCTCCGTCTCGGTCGGACTCGGGCTCGTCGGCGCCGTCGGCGTGGCCGGCTTCGTGGGGACGGTCGGCCCGGTCGGGGCGCCCGGCGAGGAACCGCCCTCGGACGGGGTGTCCGACGAAGGGCTGCCGCTCGGCTCCGTGGCGCCCGGCGACGGCGTACCGCTCCCGCTCGGCGCGACCTCGCTGCCGGACGGGCCGGGCGTCACCGCGCCGCCCCCGGACGTCTCGTCCCCGTACACGGACCCGTCCGCCGACCCGTCGTCCGACGCCCCGTTCCCGCCGTCGTCGGGGCCCGCCGACTCCTCGGACGTGACGCGGGGACGGTTCCCCCGGTCCCCGTCGCCGGACGTCACGCCCAGCGCCACGAACGTGCCGAGCACGGCGGCGAGAAGCGCTGCCGCACCCACCGCGACGAGGCCCCGCCGGGAGCCTCCCAGCCACGCGGGACGGCCCTTACGCGCCGCTGCCTCCGGGGCGGTGCCGCGCGGGTGGATCACCGCGGTGGTCTCCGCGCCGGACCCCCGTGTCAGCTTCTGCGTCGCCGCGGTTGCCGGTGCGACGGGCAGCGGCGCCGTGTCCTCGTGCCGCGAGGCCGGTCCCGGCCGGCCCACCGGCACCGGACCGCCGGTCACGGGACCGGCCGACGGCGGTCCGCCCGGAACCGGCCCCCCGGGCGGCGTCGCTCCGGACCGGTCCGCGACCAGGGCGAGCGCGCGCCGCCCGACCACCATGCCCGGCTTGTCGGCGAGCGCCCCGCGCATGCCGATCGACGTCTCCAGCTCCGTCCTGGCCCGGTCCGGATTCCCCGAGCAGAGCGCCAGAATGCCCAACTCGTGGTGGAAGTACGCCTCTTCGGCGACCTCACCGGCGACCCTGGCCGCCTCCTGGCCGATCCTCAGGGCCCTCTCCCAGGCACCCCAGTGCAGTCCCGCCGCGAAGGCCGGGGCCGCGCTGTGGGCCGGCGGTACGGCCTCGGCGGCCTGCCCGTCGCCGTCCCCGGGGACGAGCCGCGCCATGGCCGCGATGACGGCGTCGGCCTCGGCGGTGACCCGTGCCGGGGTGACCGAGGGGTGCCCCGCCCACCAGGCGTAGTGCCGGGCCGCGGTACGGGCCCGCTCGGCGCTGTCGTCGCCGTACCCCGCGGCCTCCAGCTGGGCGACGGCCCCCGCGGCCAGGCGGTAGCGGGAACCGGCCGGGGAGAGCAGTCCGCAGCCGGCCAGTTCACCGAGCGCGGCGTCCGCGTGGGTGTCCCCCACCAGGGCCGGAAGGTGCGCCTGGTGCGGCACCTCGCCGTCGAGCGCGACCGCGAAGCGCAGGGTGTCGCGGGCGGGCTCGCTGAGCCATGAGGCGAGCAGCGCGGCGGGCGCGGCGGCCTCACCGAGGTTGGGCAGTGGAATGTGGACGCCGTCGGTGGCCTCGTCGTGTCCGAAGGGCGGCTGCGTGGCCGAGCCGTCCGCGCCGTTGTCCGGACCGTCGTGCGGGGCGGGGGCGCCGGAGGCGTCGGCGTCGGCGCGCTGCTGATCGCGACGGCGCAGCAGGGCGGCTGCCTGGACGAAGCGCAGCGGCAGCCCCTCCGACTCGAACCAGAGGTCTCCCGCCCAGTTCTTCTCCTCGTCGGTGAGCGGACGTTCGGCGACCCGTTCCAGCAACTCGACCGAGGCGCCCCGGCCGAGGCCGGAAAGGAAGACCTCTTCGAGGTACGAGTCCGCGCCGGGCGCGGCGACGTCCGGGGTCGCCGAGAACAGGAAGGCGCACTCCGGTGTGGCGTCGAGCAGTTCCTCCAGGGCGGCGCCGCCGAACTCCAGGTCGTCGAGCACGACGACGGCGCCGATCCCTCTGAGGTGATCGAGCAGCGCGGGGCGGTCGGGCCGGTGCAGCGGAGCGTCGTACACGGTCTCGAAGAGCGCGTACAGCAGGTCGGCGACGGACCTGTTGAGGCCGGAGAGCCGTACGACACCGTCCGGCGCGAGGCCGACGCAATCGGCGGCGACGGCGTCCAGCAGGGTGGTCCGGCCGGAACCAGCCGGCCCGGTGAGCCGCACGGAACGGCCGCGGGTCAGCAGCCGCACCAGCCGCTCGCGCTCCTCCGCGCGCTCCAGGAGGGGCGGCTGCGGAGCGGGCGGCCCCGGAGGCACGGGAGGCGCGGCGGCACGCTCGCGGGCGGCGCGGTCGGCCGCGGTACGCCGTACCGGGGGCGCGGGCTGCTCCCCCGGCGGGTACAGCTCGACCTCGCTGCCGTCGATCGGGTTGACGGTGAGGAGGTAGTCACCCGCTATGAGCCGGACGACACGGGCCGGGTGCGGTGCCGGCTGGCCGAAGTCCGGTGCGGCGGCGGGGGTTCCCGCCGTCGGACGGGGCGCGGCACCCGGCGGCGGGGTGGGGACGGACTCCTTCCCGTCGGCCGTCCTGCCGGGACCTTCGGCGTCCCTGCCGTACTCCCCCGGCCCCTGGTGTGTCGGGTCCATCGCCAAAGCCCCCAGACGCGTCGCGCACGGTTGTCCCTCCCGGCCTCGCACGCCCTGCTGTCGCCTCCGGTCCGGTGTCCGCCCGGTGGGTCCCGTCAATCGGCGGACGGGCCGACCCTAGACGGTCGCCCGGTGCCCGCGCACAGCCGGGGGTCCGGGCCGTCCGATGCGCGCGTTCTCGTGCCGTATGTGACTCTTCGCCCGCACCACATGGCCGGATCCGGACGCGTCGAGGGCCGGGAACCGGGTCTCCGGGTCTCCGGGTCTCCGGGTCTCCGGGTCTCCGGGTCTCCGGGTCTCCGGGTCTCCGGGTCTCCGGGAACCTATACGCGCGGCAGGGAGTCCGCGGCGATTCCGCCCTCGATGGCCAGGATGCGGTGCAGCCGCGTCGCGACCAGCAGGCGCTGCATCTGCGGCGGCACGCCGCGGAGCACCAGCCGTCGGCCGGCCCGCCCGGCCCGTCGGTGCGCGCCCATGATGACGCCGAGTCCGGTGGCGTCCCAGGAGTCCAGCTCGGTCAGGTCGAGCACCAGGTCGCCGACTCCGTCGTCGAGGGCCGAGTGCAGGGCCGTACGGGCGTCCGCCGCGCTTCGGACGTCGAGGCGGCCCCCGACGACCAGTTCGACGTGGTCGCCCCTGATGTGCATATGCGCTCCCCGTGAATCTCCGTCGCAACGTTTCGTCTGTCTGTTCTGTCTCTCCCACAACTGACTGTGGCGGAGACAGGGAAGTTGCCGTCTGTAAGCGAACCGATGCCGATTTCACTCCGTGGGGTGACCACGGCTTGACGCGGCCCGGACGGGCCCGGATGTCCTGGAGGACACCCCTGCCTCCGGGCCCGGCCGACGGCGGACCGGGCCGGAGGACCGGAGCAGATCAGTACGTGTAGAAGCCCTGCCCGCTCTTGCGGCCGATGTCACCGGCGTCCACCATCCGGCGCATCAGCTCCGGTGCGGCGAACTTCTCGTCCTGCGACTCGGTGTAGATGTTGTTCGTGGCGTGGAGCAGGATGTCGACGCCGGTCAGGTCGGCCGTGGCGAGCGGACCCATGGCGTGCCCGAAGCCCAGCTTGCAGGCGATGTCGATGTCCTCGGCCGTGGCGACGCCCGACTCGTACAGCTTGGCGGCCTCGACGACGAGCGCCGAGATCAGCCGGGTGGTCACGAAGCCGGCCACGTCACGGTTGACGACGATGCAGGTCTTGCCGACGGACTCGGCGAACTCCCGCGCGGTGGCGAGGGTTTCGTCGCTGGTCTTGTAGCCGCGGACGAGTTCGCACAGCCGCATCATCGGGACCGGCGAGAAGAAGTGCACACCGACGACGCGCTCGGGGCGCTCCGTCACCGCCGCGATCTTGGTGATCGGGATGGCGGAGGTGTTGGAGGCGAGGACGGCGTCGTCCCGGACGATCTTGTCGAGCGAGCGGAAGATCTCGTGCTTGACGTCGAGCTTCTCGAACACGGCCTCCACGACGACGTCCGCGTCGGCGACCGCGTCGAGGTCGGTGGTCGTGGTGATGCGGGCGAGCGCGGCCTCGGCGTCCGCCGCCTCCAGCTTCCCCTTGGAGAC
Source organism: Streptomyces sp. CB01580 (assembly GCF_001905795.1). GTDB lineage: Bacteria > Actinomycetota > Actinomycetes > Streptomycetales > Streptomycetaceae > Streptomyces. The sequence continues at coordinate 479 of NZ_LIXJ01000052.1, read as the reverse complement.
GAACTTCTCGTACGAGGCGCCGATGGCGTCCCGTCCGCGGGCCAGGGCCTCGTCGGTGACATCGCGCAGCACGACGTCCCAGCCCGCCTGGGCGGAGACCTGCGCGATGCCGGATCCCATGAGTCCGGCTCCGATGACGGCGAGCTTCCTGGCCACGTGTGCACCCCTCGGTTCGTATTCGCCTCTGCAGCTGATCCCTGAGCTGATCCCTGCACGGCCCCGGTCATAACGGTTGTTCACATTGCTCTTCGGCGGAGATTAGTACCCGTGAGAGGTCCTGTGACCACGAAGAGATGCGCGTCACGTCTCACATGACGGACATCACACCGGCACCCGTCATCCGGCGGCGCGCCGGGCACAGTTGAGGACCCGCACGGTCCTGTCCCGCGGTGGACGCGCTCCCCCTCGGGACAGGACCCGGGCCCGGCCTCCGGCCGGACGACGGCGGTGCGGGGAGCAGGACCTAGTGCCGTGACCGG
>NZ_LIXJ01000051.1 GCF_001905795.1 Streptomyces sp. CB01580 | reverse complement strand
AAGCCCCAGCGGCCCTGGAAGACGCTCTCCCAGGTCGAGCTGGCCACCGCCGAGTGGATCGACTGGTACAACCACCGAAGACTCCACGGTGAGATAGGCCACGTCCCGCCCGTCGAATACGAAGCCAACTACTACACCGAACTCACGAAACCCCAGGTCACAACCACAATCTGAGATCTCTATGGAACCCGGGGCGGTTCACACTGCAGGCCGTGCCGGTCCAGGAACTCGAAGTAGTCCCTCAGATCGTGAGCGTAAGCACGGACGGTGTTCGGGGAGCGGTCGATGGCCGTCAGATGCGCCAAAAACCGGTCGACCGGATCGACGACCACCCCGTTGGCGAGAACAGTCGACGACTCCCCGCCGGATGGGATCACCAGCCGCTGAACCCGAAACACTGCGTCGCGAGCACAGCAAGATAAAGAGTCCACAGCCAGCTAACGATCACTCAGCCGACTTGTCACGGACGTCGTGGACTCTCCAGCAGGACGGTTAGATAACCACCGCGATCCTCGACCGCCTCCTGCACCACTGCGAAGTCGTCGCCATCAACGGTCCCAGCTACCGGCTGAAGAACCGCCTCAAGGCCATCGAACGCGATACGGAAGTCGCCTGATCCGGAGCCTCAGACCTGCCCCAGTTCCTCACCCGGCGGGATGAAGGCGTCGGCGCTGTCGGCATCGTCAACATGCCCGTGAGCATCCATCGTGATGGCCGTTGCCCGGCCCTGCGAGGTGATCAGCCACGCGAGCACCTGTTCCGTGAGCGGGGTATTCCCCGGGCCCTCGTCCTTCCAGTGGGCCCGCCACCCGCCACCAGGCACTGCGGCTACGACCTGGTCGGCCTTCTCAAGGTGGGAGAAGTCCTCGTAGTCCGTGACGGGACGCATGGCGCCTCGCTTGGGGTCGACGACAAGTGCCGTTCCCGTTGCCGGGTCCCATGCCTCCACCCGCACCATGCGGCCGATCTCGGTTTCGGTGCCGTTGAAGATGGCAGTCCAGCCGGTTTGATTGAAGTAACGGAGATCCACTGCCCCATCATCTCGCATGGCAATGAGCGCCATTCGGCAGCTACTTGCTCTGCACGTTCATCCGTACCTACCTCTGCACATACGCGAGTACGCCGACATTTGGTGTGCCGCCTTGTGATGGGACTTGCTCTGTAGGGTCGAGATCATGAGCGTTGAGGTTGTGGTCGTCCGTGAAGCAAACGACGAGTCGGTTGAGGCATTCGCGCGCTTGTTGCCTCAGCTTTCGAGCACAGCCAGCCCGTTGGATCGCGAGGCAGTGCAGCGCTTGCTCGCCAGCGATGCGAACACGGTGTTGGTGGCGCGGGTCGAAGGTGAAGTAGTCGGGATGCTGACGTTGGTCATGTTTCCCTTGCCTTCCGGTCTGCGAGCTCGCATCGAGGACGTGGTCGTGGACGAGGCCGCGCGGGGACATGGCGTTGGGGGTGCTCTGACCGAGGAGGCTCTGCGCCTCGCGGAGGCGGCGGGTGCTCGAACCGTTGACCTCACGTCGCGTCCGTCGAGGGAGGCAGCGAATCGCCTGTATGAGCGACTCGGCTTCGAGGCCAGGGATTCCAGGGTCTATCGCTTCGTCCTGGAACGGTAAGTGGAGCCGTGTCGGTGCAAACAGCTTGGTGCAGACGTCGTCACGGCTGCGGACTATGTCCGCTGAGGACGAGGACGTCATGATGGTGACCTCCATGCAGGTGGAGGCGAGGTGCGGTGTGCTTGATAGGTGGACCGCACCTCGCGTGAAGATCAGGGCTTCCTGATCTGAGGGATTCCGAGATCGGCAACGCGGGTGTCCGAGCGTTTGACCGCCCGGTCGAGGGCCGCGAGTTTGCTGCGCGCGGCATCGAGACTGACCCGGAGTCCTTCCGCCTCGCCGAGCCAGCCGTGGTCCCTGGCCTCGTCGATGCGGTCGGAGAGGCTGCGGATGATCTCGATGAGACGGCGGCGCTGGGAGGGGTCGATCCGCAGCATGGGACAGCGGACACAAGCGTGTTCGTGCTTGCAGGGCGTCCCGTAGGGGCGCCCGCAGGTGCCCAGCTCGACCTTCCGAAGGGCGAAGTGGCGCTGGAACTCCTGCCATTCCTCGTCCGTCGGCTCGCGGTACTCGGTTTCGGGCCGAAGCGCACGTCGCTGAGCGAGGAAGGATCGGTAGGAACGGATGAGGTCCTCCTGGAAGACGGCCAGGTAGGCCTGGGTGGTGTTCAGGTCTTCGTGGCCGAGGAGCCTGGCCGCGATGTGTACGGGCAGGCCTCCGGTGACCGCTTCAGTGGCGAACATGCGGCGGAAGTCGTGAGCGGTGTACTTCAACGGCTCGCCGGCGGCGTCCCGCAAGCCGGTGCGGTCCAGGGCGCTGTCCAGCAGGTTCTGCACTGTCGAGGCGGACATGACCTCGCTGCGGTGCCCCCGCGTCCGACGCTGAAACAGATGGGGAAGCTGGGGCCCGAACTCCCGCTCATGAGCGTCGTAGTAGCTCACCTTCGGGATCGCACCGCCGTTGGCATTGCGGAGCCGGGTGATGACCGTGGCCAGCACGCTCGCCAGTTCGGGGCTGACCAGCAGCAGCCGCTCCTGGTCGTTCTTCGACGGCACGATCTGAAGGAGAGGAACCAGTTCACCGGTGTCGGCCAGGCGGTAGGAGATCAGGGCCAGGTGCGTGATCTCCAGCAGTTCCTCCCGGCGGATGCCGGTGTGCCGCAGGGTCTCGATCACCGCCCAGGCCCAGAACGCCTCGTCCTCGCTCTGGAACAGGTCGACGGTCTCCCCGGTCGACAGGTTCTCGATCAGCACCGCTTCTTCCCGGGCCCGGGGCGCGTATTTCAGGTAGGTCTGGAATACGAATCGCCGGTAGCGGGTCCCCTCGTGCTCGAACTCTTCGCCGACGGGCACTGCCCGTGCCAGAGCCAGGAGCTTTTCCTGATCGTGGCGGTGACGCTCGGCCGTCTCGACCAGGACGGGCAGGTGCGGCAGCCGCTCGCGGACGCGCTGGTGCATCTTGGCGACGGTCTTGCGACGGTGCTTTTGCAGGCCGCCGGTCTCACCGCGGCGAATCGGGCTGGGGACCGCGTGCGGCGCCCAGGTCGGGTCCTCAAGTGCCCACTCCTGGATGTCCAGGTAGAAACTGCGGACCTGGACCAGCAGAAGCAGGTAGGTCTTGCGCGGCCGCGGCGCGGTTCGGCGCTTGGTGACGTACTTCGCGCGTTCCTTCCATGCCGTTGCAACGTCTTCGGGCAGGTGCAGGCTGTCGACCTCGGGGTGATGCTGCTCGATGTCCGCCCAGAACGTGCTGGCGAGCGTGCCGAGCAGGGCAAGGAACGAGGCGTAGTCCAGGCTGGGCCGGCGCTCGTCGAGATAGCGGACGAGAGCGTCACGAACCGGCCGGCAGCGAAGGTGGTAGCTGTCGACGAGTTCGGCCGTCGGCCTCTGCCCGCGGTGCAGGAACTGCTTGTAGGTGGTGTTCTGCGGCAGGACGCCGATGCCCCGCAGCAGGTCCCAGGCCGGGACGATGCCGTGCGGGACGAGTCCGTTCTTGGCCAGGCCCCACGAGCGGAAATCCTCGAAGTCCCGGCCGGTGATCTGGTCCAGGTCGCGGCCGGTGTGCAGAACCAGCTTCGCGAGCACGTTCAAACCCTGCTCCCGGCGGCGCTCGGGCATCCGCCGAGCGATCTCCTGCTCAACGACCCGGGCGAACAGCTCGGGTTGGACGGTCTGGCGGGTGTCCCGGAAGAGGGTGCGCGAATTGACCACGGCCAGGAGGTCGTGACTGGGCAGAACGACCCGGTTCACGAGCAGGCTCCCCAGACCGGCAGTGTTCACGCCCCGCCGGCGGTCCCTCGCGGCGTCCGAACCCGGAGGCAGGACATCCGCCCAGGCCAGTCCGGCGCAGACACCCACGTTCCCCGCTCCACCAGCGCATCCCGAGCACATCCAGGTCCGCCCGCCGCTGCTCAGTGAGCTTGTCGCCCCGCCGCCGAGCGTTGTCGATCCACGTACCGAGCCTCACCACCACGACCCCGTCAGCCCCGTTCTGACGGCCCGCCACACCGGCCTCCGCCTCCAGGTGCTCGACGTGCTTCCGAGCCACCCGAAGGTGCTCCTCACGGGCATGGAACCGAGCGGCATCAGGACGTCCGGCAAAACAGCGAAGAACAGCCCCGTCCGGTCAAAGGACGGTTCCTGCACGCCCGCGTCTACCAGCGCGTGCCGAGTGCATCGAGGTCGGCCCGCCGACCACGGTCCGATGCCGAGTCACGAGCGTGAATTGAGGGCTGTTCTGGCTGTTCGTCGGCTGGCGACGGCATCTCAGTGCCAGGTGTTGTCGTTTCCGGAGGTCTTGGTCGGGAGCCGGTAGCCGAACTCCTCCCGGAGCTTTGGGGCGGCAGCGTCCGAACGCATCGACAGCGCGATGAGCACGGCGAAGCCGAGCGCCCAGATGCCGGCGACGATCAGTACCGGCGCGACATCCGCGGTGCGATGGACCACAGTGCCGAGCGCTGCGGCGCCGAGCAGCGCCCAAACGGTTGTCGCCGCGTGCAGCTCGGACGCCTGGGTCGTCGTCGCGGTGATCGCGTGCGCGCGGTCGATCTCGGACACGTCCGCGCCCCCGCGGCGCACCCGTACAAGAGTGCGTCGCAGTCGCCGGATCCGGAGCACCCTGATGCCGAGCAGTACGAGCAGGCACAGGACGCCGAGCCCGACGCCGACCAGCTGCACCTGTCTCCAGATGGCGGCCGTGGGTGAGAGTGAGGGGCTCATCATGGCGAGGCTCGCGATGGCGAGGGTCACGAGCACGGGGGTGGTCGCATGGTCGAGTTCGGTGGCCTCGGCGCGCTCTCGGGCCTTGACCTGCTGCCGCAGTTCCGTGTCGGCGTCGCCGAGGAGGAGATGAGCGGAGCCCTGTTCGCCCAGGGCCCGTGCGGGAAGGCGCTCAGGCGCGGTACGGCTCCACCGTCGGTCGGCGGCGACCAGAGCGAGTACGGCCGGGACGCAGAGCACGCCTGAGAGGAGCAGGATGATCGCCACCGTCGGCCAGGCGGACGCGGCGAGCAGGATGCCGGCCGTTGCCAGGAGCAGGAAGCCGATGACGATGCTCGTCACGACCGCCGGGAAGAACGGCGTGCGTGTGACGCGGCCACGCACCTCGACCGCATTCCTCAGCGCCGACGAGTCCTCAACCGGTGCGTACATGCCCGCGAGCGCCAGCTGATGGAAGGTCAGGGCATAGCCAAGCACGATCAGGAAGACGGCGATACCCAGCACCGCAGCGATGAGCGGGCCGCCGAACACCGGCACGAAACCTGGCGGGTCGTCGGGGAGACCGAGTCTGCCGATGAGCGCGAGGACGGGAAGCAGACCGAACAGCGCCCCGCAGCCCACGGCCGCTGCGCCCGACACGCGCACCAGGCCGCCAGTGATCAGGACGCTGCGGGTCGGCGGCAGCTCGGGGCCGCGGTCGCGCCGCTCATCGCCCAGGAGAGCACACTTCGCTTTCACCGTCCTAGGCTCTCACGGGTGTGCGAAGCCGTCGTTCTGCGCCCCGGCAGCACCGTCGCGGGCCTCTGATAGACACGCCAGTCGCCGGTCCTCGCGGCCAGCTCGGCGAAGACCTCCTCGTCGCTTTGCCCTGCGGCGAGCATCTCCTGCGCCTCCAGAACCAGGGCGGGCGCTGTCACGTTGGCTGGCCCGTGGGTTGATCTTCGGGCTGGTCACGTTGGGGGGAGTCGTCCGTGGTGGGTGCACCGCCGTCGCACAAGGGGGCACCGGTACCCGGTGGGGGTCATCTCGCACTGCGTGTGGCTGTACTTCCGGTTCCCGCTCAGCTTCCGCGAGGTCGAGGAGCTGATGCTCGAGCGCGGCGTGATCGTCTCCCACGAGACCGTGCGCCGCTGGTGTCTGAAGTTCGGCCAGGCGTACGCCAGCGCGCTGCGCCGCCGGCGGCCCCGCCCCGGGGACAAGTGGCATCTGGACGAAGTCTTCATCAAGATCAACAGTGAGCAGAAGTACCTGTGGCGGGCGGTCGACCAGGACGGCAATGTCCTGGACATTCTTGTTCAGAACCGGCGGGACAAGGCCGCAGCCAGGCGATTCTTCCGCGGGCTGATGACGAAGACGGGCAGGGTGCCGCGGGTGGTCGTCACCGACGAGCTGCGTTCCTACGGCGCCGCTCACCGCGAGGTCATGCCCTCGGTGGAGCATCGCTCGCACAAGAGCCTGAACAACCGGGCCGAGAACAGCCACCAGCCGACGAGGCAACGTCGCGCAGACCGACCCCCGGCTCACCCGCACCACCCTCGTCATCGGCTCGCCCGGCTACATGGCACCAGAACGCTGGCAGGGAGCCGAGAGCGACGGCCGCGCCGACCTCTTCCCGCTGGGTGTGACGCTGTACGAGGCGCTGGAGGGAGTCCTGCCGTTCCGCCCGGAGAACCCCACCGCCGCGCTGACGGAGGAGCCGAGGCCGATGGAGCGGGCTGGAGCGCTGGCCCCGCTGCTCCTCGCCCTCCTGGAGAAGGACCCGGCCCGGCGCCCCACCGTGGACTTGGCGCGGAAGTTGCTGACCCCGCCGTCCCGCCCTCCCGAGCGGAAGACAAAACCCTGGGAGCAGGTCCCGCCGGGGGATTCCGTGACGGTCGCCAACAAACAGGGCGAGATCGCGTGGTTCTACTCGCTGACTGCGGGGAAGATCGGAGGGTACGCGGGCTTCGGGATCGGCGGGTTCCTCGGCGCCCTCATCTTCCCCGACCCGGTCCTGAGCCTGGGGTCGCTGGAGCTCGTCGACGGCGACAACCGCCTGGGGAACGCCGCGCTGGGGGCCGCGGTGCTTTACGGCCTCCTCGGCTTCATCTGCTGTCTGGTGGGCCTGATCGCCGGAGCCCGCTCCAAGTCGGACGTGGTCACCCTCAGCGCGCACGGCCTCACCATCAGCAGCTGGCGGGGGTACCAGCAGCGCCGCCTCGCGGAGGACGGCACCCTCGAACCGCACGAAGCGAAGACCTTCACTCTCCGGTGGGACGCGCTGGAGCGCATCGCCGTCGAGTACCCGGAGGAGACGGAACCCGCTGCCATCGCCGTGTGGTTCCGTCCGGGGCGGTGGCGGTTCCCGGAGCAGATCCGCTCGGCTGGGAGCCGGTCTGGGGCAGGGGTTCGCAGGCAGATTCCCGCCTGGTGTGGATGCTGACCGGTCACCAGGGTCAGGTGATCGCTGTCGCCACCGCCGTGGTCGCCGGTCGCGTGCTGGCTGTGACCGGCAGCCGGGACGGCACCGTCCGGATGTGGGACCTCACCACGGGCCGGGAGGCCTGCCCGCCCCTGTACTGCCGCACGGATGCCCGGTCGACGCTGACCGCCGAGGTCGACCGGATCGCCACGGCCACCTTGGACGGCTGCGAGGTCGCGCTGCTGCTCTCGAAGCTCGCCGGCGAGCAGCGGTTCCTGCGTCGCCCCTGTGAAGCGCGGATGCCGCTAGGATCTCCAGCTTCCGAGTAGTGGAGGAGAGTCATGAGCGACCGTCCTGTCCATACGGTGGAAGTGCCTCTGGGTGATGGCAGCGAAGAGTCTGTGCGTGTTCAGATCCGGGAGGTGGACGAGTCACTCGTCCGCGTGGGCCGGGCAGGCCGCTCCGTAGCGAGGGCCGAACGGTCGTTCGGGCAGATGCTGGACGCCGTACGCCCCGTGGCGGAGAGCTTTGTGGGGCGATTCAAGGGGCTTGCGAACGCGCCGGACGAGATCACGCTGGAGTTCGGGGTGTCATTGTCGGCTGAGGCGGACGTGGTGATTGCCAGCACGGCGACAGCCGCCAATTTCTCCGTAAGCCTGACCTGGAACAGGGGGGATGCGAGAGACTCCAACGGAGAGACGTTGCAGGGTGGTTGATTCGACCAGGACACGCAACGGGGGACTCGGTAGCGCGGAGGTCACGGTGACGGGGATTCAGGAGCGGGATGCCGAGGAGGCGGAGCCGGCACTGGTCTCGGCGGTTGTCCGAGTCAAGGGGCCGGACGGCGCGATCGGCGGCGCGGGCTTCCTCATCGCTCCAGACCTGGTGCTGACCTGCGCACATGTGGTGTCGGACGCGCTGGACCGGCTCCGGGAGGCCACGGTTGAGGCTGGCACCGAGGTAACGGTCGACGTGCCGTTGGCCGGGAACGCCGACGGCGTCGACGGGGGCGACCACGGTGCCGAGGTCCAGCGCTGGATCCCGGTCAGGCCCGATCAGACCGGTGATATCGCCGTGCTGCGATTACGAAACCGGATTCCCGGAGCCCGTCCGCTTCCCGTGATCGACCCGCAGCGCGGTGTGTGGGACCACGACGCGCGTGCAGTGGGCTTCACCGACGACCATCCGGATGGAATCTGGCACAGTGGCAGGTTCCGTGGGCCCACGCGCCAGGGCTGGATCCAGCTCTCGCGTGCCAACGGTGAGGCCGTGTATGTCAAGGGAGGCTTCAGCGGAAGTCCTGTCTGGGACAACGAACTGGGCGCCGCCGTCGGGATGATGGTGGCTGCGCAGCCGGTACGTGAGGCTCAGCAGGCGTTCGTCCTGCGGGTGAGAACGCTGCTGAAGGAAGTTCCCGAACTCGCCCCGCACGTGAGGCCGGCCACGCCCCCTGGCCGTGGCACCAAGCGGCGGGGACTCGTCCTCGCCCTGGTCGCAGCCGGGGCCCTGGTCGTCTCCCTCGCCGTCTACGCCGGCACCCAGCTGCACGGCGACCCCAACGCCAAGGGCACCGCCGGCAGCGACACCCCTACGGCCGGAACCTCCGCAACGCTCCCCGCAGCCGGGGGCGGACCCGCGCACGACGGCAACTCGTCCGGCGGGAACGCGACCGGCGGCAACGCGACCGGAGGGAACGCGACCGGCGGGAACGCGACCGGAGGGGATGCCTCCGGCGGGAACGCGACCGGAGGGGACGCCTCCGGCGGGAACGCCACGGGCGGGAACGCGACCGGAGGGAACGCCACGGGCGGGTCGGGCGGCTCCGGCGGTTCCGGTGGGACGTCCGGCGCGACCTCGCCGAAACCCCCCGCGCCCAGCGGCCACTTCCGGCTCAAAAACGTCGGCTACAGCCAGTGCCTGACCGTGAACGCCTTCAGCGGCGTCGTGTTCGCCACCTGCACGGACAGCCCGGCAACCAACTGGACCGCAAAGGCCGGCTCGGGCGGTTCCTACATGCTGTACAACGAGTCCGCCAGCGAGTGCCTGACTGTCAACGCCAACACGCTGTCCCTGGCCGACTGCGGCTCCAAAACCGGCCAAAACTGGCGCACGGGTACCAACAGCACCATCGTGAACCTGTCCAGCAGTCAGTGTCTCGGCGAGAGCGCCACCTGGCCGTACCTGGTGTCCTGCGAGCCGTCGAAGGCGAACCAGCACTGGGCGAAGGAGCACTGATGGCGTGGGCGGACCAGGCGCGCTGGCGGGCTCACCACGAGGGATGCGGCCCGGGTCGCGCGGGCATCCACTACTGCGTCTTCGCCGGGAAGCTCCGTACCCGGGTCGATCTCCTGGACTGGACCTCTCACCCCATGGAGAAGAACGGGCTGCCCGTCATCGGCTGGCGCGACCTCCTGAGGGAGGCCCGAAAGGGAGGCGAACGGCTGGCTGTGGTTACCCCAGAAGCGGCCCGGGGGCCTTTCTGAGCGCCCCTCTGAGCGTGAGTCAGTCGCCTCGGGTCTCCCGGTTCCGGGGCGGTTGGTGTTCGTGGCTCAGGGGGCGTGCGGCGGTTTCTGGGCGTCGGTCGTCGTCTGGGTGTGGCAGGCTGCGGGCGGTGAGGGTCTGGGTGTTCGTGCCGGACTGCCTGCCCGTGATGCCGGCCCGGCCGTCTGGCGGGTCGCCGGGGTCCGTTCACGGTCGGCTTGGGCCTGTGGCAGTGCCGTCCGGGTGTCGTCGGTCTGCTGCTGTGCCGGAGCGCGCCTGGTCGTTGTCTGTTGAGGTCGCGGACATGGACGGTGCGGGTGTGGGGGTGGTGGGTGTGTTCTGTTCGGTTGTGCCGTTGCTGGCGAAGATGAGCAGGCCGATGAGGGTGATGAGGACCTTGGTGGCGACGTCGATCGTTTCCCCGATGGCGGGCCGGCGGTGGTGGATCCAGCCGATGCCCAGGCCGGCGAGGACCAGGAGCAGGATGATGAGCAGTGGGTCGTGGCCGTACATGTGAGGACCTTTCACGTCTGGTCCGCCCTCCTGGAGCCGGCCGAGCACCAGGAGGGACGTCCCCGTCTTGTCCCCGCACACGGTGCGGGGGCGACCAGCGGGAATGCGGTCACGAGAAGTACTAGGGACCAGCGGGATCGTGGTACGCACGCGCGGCAGAACGCTGCCCCGCGCCGGACTTTCTTCGGATGTGAGAACCAGTGGCTGACCAGCGATTATTAGACGTCTTCGACGGCGACGGCGAGGAGGAGAGGCTGTGGGAAGCACTCAGCGGCTTCAAGAAGACGGTGCGCGGCCTCGTCGAGAAGACCGGCCTGTCGACGAACGCGCTGGCGGACATGCACAACTTCGGGAAGGGGAAGGTCGCCACCTGGCAGACCCCCAAGCGTGAAGGGCCCAACATCCCGCCCCTGCGCTTCGTCGAGGTACTGATCAAGGAAGCACAGGAACGCGCGAATCTGCAGGACCGGGCCGCAGCAGTGTTCCTGCACCAGTACGGCGAGCTGCTCAAGCTGTACTGCACGCGGGCCAACCCGCACAACGTCCACCGCCAGATGCTCCTCGACTACCAGAACACCCTCCTGATCCGCGAGCTGAACGACGCGACGAACGCGGCCCTGGAGAAAACAGCCGCGCTCACCGAGGAACTGCAGACACTGCGCGAGGACCGGGACGGGGAACGCCGGCGCCGGATCACTCTGCAGCAGCAGATCGACTCACTGAACAGCCAGAACCAGGACCGGGCCGCAAAGAGGAAAACAGCCCTCACCCAGCGGGACCAGATCCGAGCCGACCTCACAGCGTACGAGAACGACCAGCAACTGGAAAAATGGCAACCCGGCGCCGACCAGGGTGGTCCGCATACGCACCACCCCCACGACCCCACTCCGCCGCTCCCGCCGCCCCCCGGCCGCGGCACCAAGCGGCGGCGACTCGTCGCCCTGGTCGCAGCCGGGGCCCTGGTCGTCTCCCTCGCCGTCTACGCCGGCACCCAGCTGCACAGCGACCCCGACGCCAAGGGCACCTCCGACACAAGCCGTCCCCCCAGCGACACCCCTTCGGCCGGAACCTCCGCCACGCTCCCCACCGCCGGGGGCGAACCCGAGCACGGCGGAGACTCGTCCGGCGGGAACGCCACAGGCGGCAACGCCACCGGAGGGAACGCCACGGGCGGCAATGCCACGGGCGGCAACGCCTCCGGCGGGAACGCCTCCGGCGGCAACGCGACCGGCGGGAACGCTACGGGCGGCAACGCCACCGGAGGGGACGCCACGGGCGGGATCGCCACCGGTGGCAAGACCACTGGCGGGTCGGGCGGTTCCGGCGGTTCCGGTGGGACGTCCGGCGCGACCTCGCCGAAACCCCCCGCGCCCAGCGGCTACTTCCGGCTCAGGGACGTCGGCTACGGCCAGTGCCTGACCGCGAGCTACCTCAACGTCGTGTTCGCCACCTGCACGGACAGCCCCGTGGCCAACTGGACCGCAAAGGCCGGCTCGGGCGGTTCCTACACCCTGTACAACGAGTCCGCCGGCAAGTGTCTGACTGTCAACGTCAACGTGCTGTACCTGGCCGACTGCGGCTCCAAAACCGGCCAGAACTGGCGCACGGGCACCAGCAGCACCCTCGTGAACCTGTCCAGCAGCCGGTGTCTCGGCGAGAGCGCCACCTGGCCGGTCCTGGAGTCCTGCGAGCCGTCGAAGACGACCCAGCACTGGGCGAAGGACCACTGATGGCGCGGCCGGACCAGGCGCGCTGACGGGCCCACCACGAGGGACGCGACCCGGACCGCGCAGTCAGCCCTACCGCGTCTCCGCCGGGAAGCCCCGTACCCAGACCGATCTCCAGGACTGGACCTTTCCGGCCCCGGCCCCCGTTTCGGTCCCTGCTGCGCCCGTTTCGGTCCCTGTTCCGGCCTGTGAGTCCGCCCCGATGGCCGCGCGCGCCGCCCTGGACGACGCGATCGACGCTGCCCGTCAGGGCCTCGCCGGGGAATAGCCGCCACGCTGGTGCGGCGCATACTGGAGGTGTGGGTGGGCGCGACCGGGATGATGCCGGGCTGGCGCTGCCGCCGCTGAGCGCGGCGCGGGCCCGTGAGGTGACGGCCGGGCTGCGGGAGGCGCTGTCTGAACGAGGATGTCCAAGACGTTGCCGTCCTGGTCGACGGCCCGCCACGGGTACTTCTGCTTCCCGTTGATCTTGACGAACACCTCGTCCAGGTGCCATTTGTCGCCGGGCCGGGGCCGGCGGCGGCGCAGACCGTCGGCGTAGGCCTGCCCGAACTTCGCGCACCAACGCCGGACGGTCTCGTGGGAGACGATCACGCCGCGCTCGAGCATCAGCTCCTCGACCTCGCGGAAACTGAGCGGGAAGCGAAAGTACAGCCACACGCAGTGCGAGATCACCTCCACTGGGTACCGATGCCCCTTGTACGACGGGGACGCGCTCCCCACGAACAGCCCCCTCCACCGTGATCAAACCGGAGATCATCCCACCCCGCCAGCCAACGTGACAGAGCCCCCGGTACAACTCCTTCGTGTCCGGGATCGTCGACATTGAGGCCCTGCGGCAGTTCCGGACGATGAATCTCAACAGCAACTGGCTCAAGGACCTGCGCACCGAGGTCTTCCGGCGGATGTACGACGAACCGATTCATCCGGCCAACCTGTGGCTGACGGACGAACCGGTCCGGCATGCCGAGGCGGACGAGATCTACCGCGCAAACATCCGGCGGCTGGTGGAGCGGCGCGCGTACACGCCACCGGCGCATGAGTTTCCCGGCGCCCGCTACATCGCGCCGCCGGATCCCGGTCCGACCAGGTAGCGCTCGATCGCCGGGCGCAGCCGGGTGCGCTCGAAGTCGGGCTAGATAGCGGCCAGTTGATCCAGGATGAGCCCGTTGAGCAGGGTCAGCAGGTGCGCGGCGTCGCCTTCGGGGTCGTCGGCCCCCGCGGCGGCCGGCTCGACCGCGAACGTCCGGCGCTGCGCGTCGCCCCACGCGCCCCGGTCGTCGTCGACGGCGCCGGCCAGGTAGTGCGCCAGGCGGGCGTCGTGGGCGTGCGGTGTGGCGTCGGGCGTGGGGACAGGCGGTTCTGTACCTCGTCGATCTGATGCGCGGCCAGCCGGCGCAGGGCCTCGTCGAGGAGCCGGTCGCGGGGTGCCGAAGTAGTACCGGGCCGACCCGTGGGTGGTGCCTGCCTCCTTGGCGACTGCCCGGTGCGTCACGGTGCGGGCGCCCTCGCGGGCGAGCAGGCGCTACCGGTACTCCACCAACCACCAGGTCGTCATCGACGCCGACAGTCGCCTGGTCGTCGTGGTCGGAGGGCTCTTCAGGCAGGGTGAGTGCAAGGCTGATCTGGCAAGCGAGGATGGTCGAGGAGTGGGCCATGATGCTCCGGAGCAGCCCCTCGGCGGCATGGCTGGTGAGGGAAAAAGCTGGAAGTGGCGTAGGCGCAGGTGAGAGCGTGGTCCCGTGAGCATGATTGATGACGTCATCGCCCTGGCCGCCACCCACGGCCCGCGCCTGTCCGCGCAGGACGCCACCGTGAACGAGGCGGGCCTGGACTACCGCGTCGTCATGGCCTCCGACACGACCGACCAGAGGTGGGTGCTGCGCGTACCGCGCCGCGCCGACGTCTCCGAGGGCATGGCCGCCGAGACGCGCATCCTCGACCTGGTCGCGCCCGTCCTGGCCGAGGACGGCGTCGCGGTCCCCGACTGGCAGGTCCGCTCCCCCGAGCTGATCGCCTACCCGGCCCTGCCCGGCGCCCCGGGCCTGACCCTGACCGACGCCGGGGAGCCCAACTGGCACATGGACCCTGCCAGCCCGGACTACGCCAAGCGCCTGGGGCGTCTGCTGGCCCGTCTGCACTCCATCACCCCGGAGCAGGCCGAGGCCGCAGGCGTCGAGGTCCGCACCCCGGCCCAGGCACGTCAGGCGTGGCGGGACGACATCGCCCGCGTAAGCGAGGCCTTCACTGTCTCCCCCGCCCTGACCGAGGCCTGGCAGGCCTGGCTCGAGGACGACACCTGCTGGCCCGAGCAGACCGTGATGACCCACGGTGAGATCTACCCCGCGCACCTGCTGTTCGACGAGGAGGGCACGATCACCGGGGTCCTGGACTGGACCACCGCCCGCGTGGACGACCCCGCCCGTGACCTGTCCGCCCAGTACGGCGCCGCAGGCGAGGAGATGCTGCAGGCCACCCTCACCGCGTACGAGCAGGCGGGCGGAAACGTCCACCCCGGCCTGGCAGCCCAGGCGAAGCACCTGTGGGACACCTCCCCGATCGGGTACGCCCTGTACGCGCTGACCACCGGCGCCGAGACCGACCTGGCCACCGCGGCAGCGATGCTGACCCCCGAGGCCTGATGCCCCGCCCGGTCCGACTCCGCCGGCGCCGCACAAAGATTCCTGTCCGCGTTCAGCTGCATCTCACCCCACTTCCGGCCCCGCCGCCACCTGATGACCGCCCCCGACCACCGCGCCGAGATGACCATCCGCTTCGCCATCTGGGACCAGGCCACCGGCGCCACCGGCCGGCCCGCCGAGGCTTGAACACCGGCCCGAAACTCGACATCCGCCACGCCCCGACGCGCCGTCAGAGACCCACGCACCCAACAACGTGACAGCGCCGTGTCACGTACTGCCACGACATCGCCGACATCCACGACCAGCTCATCGCCCTCGGCATGGAGGGCCGGCGCCGTACCCGGATCGCCGACGAACTCGGCATCGACGTCGACCCGAAAGCCATCGGCCCCAGGGTGCTGATCCTTCTCGAAGAGGTCAACGCCACCATGAAGCAGCTGGCCCGCTACTTGGAGAAGACCCGCGAGTCCGGCGACCCGAAGGTCTCCCCGGCCGTCGACGCGCTCAACGAAATCCTCTACATGGGTCGCCAACTGCGCATGCACGTGCTCCTGGTCGCCCAGTCCGCGACCGCCCGCGCCCTCGGAGGCCCGGAGGCCCGCGAGCAGTTCTCCACCCGCATCCTCGCCCGCTACAGCGTCAACGCCTGGCGGATGCTCGCCTCCGAGGTCCACCCGCCGCCGAAGTCCACCAAGCAACACGGCCGCGCCCAGGTCGTCAGCGGCGGCTCCGACCGCGAGGCCCAGGTGTTGTTCTTCACCGAGACCGAAGCCCGCGAGTGGGCCACCACCGGCAAGAATGCCGCCGCCGCATAGCCAGGCTCGGTGCAGCTGCACAAGCCGCCTGCCGACTCCCTCGCCGACGCCTGGAGCACCACCATCCCCGAACTCCCGCCCACCACTGAGCCGCCCGTGAGCCGGGACCTGCTCGCCGACGCCTGGAACGGGACTGTAAAACGTCGTCGTGTGATGCGGAGCGGGCGCCGTCACCGCCGCGGCCACGGCCCGCCGCACCGCGCCCGGGTCCACCGGTTCGTCGGCGAACTCGCGCACCGTGCGCCGCAGGGTCAACGCCTCCCGCACCGCCTCCGAGGTGCCGAG
>NZ_LIXJ01000050.1 GCF_001905795.1 Streptomyces sp. CB01580 | reverse complement strand
TCCATGTTCCCGTGGGTTCCCAGGGCCCCCGGGAACCCACGGGAACATGGACAAACCCCCGTGGGTTCAACATCGAGAGCTTCTACTGCCGTCCGGGGATCGAGGGGGCTCACGAGAAGGGCGGCGTCGAAGGGACGATCGGCTGCTTCCGCCGCAACCACTTCACGCCATTCCCGGAAGTCGACTCGCTCGCCGAGCTGAACGAGATGGTCGACCAGTGGGATCTGCACGACGGGCACCGGAGGATCGGTTCGCGGCCTCGGACCGTCGACGAGTACTTCGCCGTCGAACAGCCGCTGTTGATGCCGCTGCCGGAGGAGCCGTTCGAGACGGGCCGGCCGTTCACGCCGCGTGTTGACCGCTACGGCCGGATTGCCGTCCGTACGAACCGATACTCGGTCCCGACCCATTCGATCGGCAGGCGGGTGCGGCTCGTCCTGCACTGCTGCCCGACTGTGGCTGAGCACCCGAGTTGGCCACCGAGTGCTTCGCTCGGCCGCGCTCGCGCTCGGTCCCGCGCCGGGCCTGGCAAAGAGGACCCTTTGCTCTCTGTAGTTCTCCGGAGGGGTATCGGATGCCTGTCGGCGGTGAATGTGAGCTGTCGGCGGTGTGTCGGTGGAGGCTGCGACCTTGGGCGGGTTGGTGCTTTTCATGAGCACGCCGCCCCGAGCGCAAGGAGCCTGTCATCGTGTCTTCCGCATCCCAGAGCCGACCGTGGGACGTTCACCGGCTGCCGTCTGCCGAGGGCAGGATCGTCCTGGTCACCGGAGGCAACGCCGGGATCGGCTATTTCGCCGCGGAGCAGCTCGCCGCAACCGGCGCCGTCGTCGTACTCGGCAGCCGGGATACCGCGAAGGCCGAGGCCGCCATGGCCTCGATCCGCTCGCGCGTGTTCGGCGCGCACGTGCGACACCTTCAACTGGACCTCGCCGACCTGTCATCCCTGAAGACCGCCGTGGGCAGGCTGGACCTCGAGCGTCTCGACGCGGTGGTCTACAACGCGGGGGTCGCGCTCGACGACCCGCCGCGTCGAGAGACCGAGGACGGCCACGAGCTGATGTTCGGCACGAACCACCTCGGCCACTTCGCGCTCACCCAGTGGCTGGCCCCACTGCTGTCCGCGGCCCCGGCAGGCCGCATCGTGACGGTGGGAAGCTTCGCGGCACGGTCCGAGCGACTGGACCTGGGCGATCTGCAGTCGGCCCAGGACTATCGGCCCAAGCGCACTTACGGCCGATCGAAGCTGGCGCAGATGTGCTTCGGCTTCGAACTCGATCGCCGCCTGCGCGCAGTCGGCAGCACGGTGCTCAGCGTGGTGGCCCACCCCGGCGGCGCACTGGACTCCCTCACCCCGTCCCGCCCGCCGGTACGCGTGACAACCCCCGGCCAACGGCTGCGCGCTCTGCCCGCCGGACTCCTGGTGCAGGGCAAGGACGCCGGGGCATGGCCCGTTGTCCGTGCCGTCCTCGACTCGGAGGTGCAGGGAGGACAGCTCTGGGGGCCGAGGGTCTTCGGGCTGCGTGGCGCACCACGGCGTGAGCCCGTCCCCTCTCATATGACCGACCCGGCCGCCGCCGCTCGCCTCTGGGCGGCCAGCAGTGAGCTGGTCGGCACCGATCCGCACCTCGGCTTCCGACGAGCTGTACGCGTGTCTGACCGGACGCGGCGATGAGCTGTTCGAGTTGGCGGACGCGGCGCTGCGTGCACCGGGTGCGGTGCGCTCGGCAGTCGAACGCACTGGGCCCTGCCGCATGGGCGATGGTCGAGGCGGTCGACCGGAGGGGCCGGGGCGAGGACCGCGCCCTGTCCTGGAGGACCTGTCCCGGGGGTGACATCGCCGGCTGTTGCGTCTGCGCGGGCGGGACTCCGCTCCGTTTGGCGAGAGCACGGCACCGTCGGACCCACCACCGCCGAGATCAAACGCATGTACGTCACCCCCGCCGCCCGCAGCCACGGCCTCGGGCGACAACTCCTGGAAGCTCTGGAACACGACGCCCGCCGGCACGGGATGAGCGAAGCGATCCTGGAGACCGGAGCCGGCAACCTCGCCGCGCTCACGCTCTACACCCACTGTGGATACGCCCTGATCGCTCCCTGCGTCCCTGGCCGCGACCCCCGGATCAACCGGGCGCTGAGCAAGGCACTGGCTCCGTCGGCCGAAGGGCAGTAGTCCGGCAGCGCGGCTGTGTGGTTGGGATGGCGGGCCGTGCTCCGGCCGCGTCGGCCATCGGAGCCGATCCAGGGAACGGTGTGGGTGGTCCGCGCCTGGGGGCTCGGCCGTGTGCTGCTGGGGATCTCCCTCACCATCGAGTCGGTGACCGCGCCGTCGGGCCCGGGCCACGAACGAGGGGCGGCAGGCGTGAGCCGAGCCGCTCCCTGGAACGAGGCGGCGTTCGTGGCCCCTCGACGCGGCCCCCCGAGCAGCCCGCACCGGACGGACCGGGCATCTCGGCCCGTAACTGGCATGCCACGCCCCACGAGGCCGTGACCGGTGGCCGGGCGGCCCCCCGCCACCGGTCACGGCCTCACGCATGTCATGTCAGTGCGTGAGGCACCATGTCCTCACCGAGCACGAGCATCGTGCTGAACGCGTACGCTCCCCGGCCCGAGCCCGCACACGGCCGACCGAAGGCCGCCGCGCGTACGGCGTCCACCGGACCGTCTGTCGCGTCCGGCGCGCCGCCCGCCGCCGGGTGCCGAAGAGCGGACAGGGGCAGCTGCCTGCCGGGCCCAACGGCTCATGGGGCGGCGGCCACGCTCGCGCTCGGCGGGGAGTGCACCGTCCCCGCATATCGCCGGGCGAAGTCCGTGCCACCGTCGGTGGTGATGGTGAAGTCGTACCGCCCGCCGTTCGCAGGCCAGCTCAAGCCGATGCGCTCGTGCGGGCCGACCAGCTGGGTGCGCGCTGTGCCGCCGAAGTCGTTCGGGGTGAGTGTAAAACGTACGGTGGTCCCTCCGTCGTTGCCCAGCAGCAACTCGACCCACGCCTTGTGCTCGCTGGTCCCCAGGACCGCCGTCACCCGAGGAACAGCGGCGTCGGTCCGGCCGGCCTCTGCCACCGTCCCCGCGAAGCGGCAGACGAAGCCGTCGGCGCCGTGAACCGTGAAGTCGTAGCGTCCGCCGGCACGGACCGCGTCCCACACGTAGGTGGCAGTGCCGCTCGGCGCGACGGTGAACGGCGTTCCGGCGAAGGGCCGCGCGATGTTCGGGAACACGGTGAAGGGGAAGGCCGCAGTGCCCTCGTTGGCAAGAGTGCAGACGACCTTGCCTGTGGCGCGGTCCACGGCGACATCGGCCCAGGGGCGGTACGGCAGAGGTCGGCGCGGGCGCGCACCACCCGGCTCCTGGGTGGGCATGACCTGCGCGCCGGGCGCCGGCGGCTCCATGGGCGGCAGCTGCGACGCCGCATCGGCTCGCTCCACAAGTGCGCGCGTGTCCGGCAGCACCGGGATCGAGAAGTCGGGACGGGCGAAGTCGAAGCAGCTCGTGAGGTCACCGCACACGGCTCTGCGCCACTGCGAGATGTTGGGCTCCCGCACGCCGGTGACGAGCTCCAGGAAGCGCAGCACGGAGGTGTGGTCGAAGACCTGCGAGTTGACCCACCCACCGCGCGACCATGGCGATATCACCCACAGCGGGACACGGTTGCCCAGCCCGATCGGCTGCCCGTCCACGAACTCGTCAGGGGTTCCCGCAGGCGGGAACGGCGGCACCACGTGGTCGAAGTAGCCGTCGTTCTCGTCGTACATCACGAGGAACACCGTGTGCCGCCACACCTCCGGGTTCGAGAGCAGCGATTGGAGAGCGGTGTTCACCCAATGCGCTCCGTAGGCGGGACTGGCGGTCGGATGCTCGCAGAACAGGTAGGGCGAAACCAGCCAGGACACCGTCGGCAAGGTGCCGTCCTTGCAGTGCGCGTCGAACGCCGACAGATCCCATTTCGTCATTGCGTCGATGTAGCGCGGGTCGCCCTTGTCGAAGGCGTGGAACTGGCTGAAGTACTCGAGGGCGTTGTCCTCGTAGTTGCCGTGGCGCTCGTCCATACCGGGCGTGTGGTAGACGCGCCAGGTGATGTCGGCGGCCGACAGGCGCTCCGCGTACGTGGTCCAGTCGCAGACCGGGCTTTCGGGCAGCGGTGTGTTGTCGATCCACGGGCCGGTCGTGCCGTCGCGGCCCGGGCCGACCGTGCCGGTCCACAAGTAGAGGCGATTGGGGCTGGTGGGCCCGGCCAGCGAGCAGAAGTACGCGTCGCACAGCGTGAAGGCGTCGGCCAGCGCGTACTGGTACGGGATGTCCTCGCGGGTGAGGTACCCCATGCTCTGCTCGCCCTTGGCGGACGTCCAGCGGTTCATCGCGCCGTTGTTGATGGCCTCGTGACCACTCTCCCAGTCGTGCGGCAGGCCGTCCGCGTTCTGAGCGTCGAACTTGGTGGAGTCCATCCGGTACGGCGCCAGAAACCCTCCGTCGGGCCGAGCCAGGGCGGGCTGGCGGAAGACGCTGTCGCCGTTCGGGAACGTCAGCGCCTGGCGGTCGTCGAAGCCACGCACGCCGTTCAGCGCGCCGAAGTAGTGGTCGAAACTGCGATTCTCCTGCATCAGGATCACAACGTGGTGGACGTCGTCCATGGCGTCAGTTCCTTTCCGATGACGTGAGGAGGAAGGCGAGCAGGGCCAGGTCGGCACGCTCCAGGGAGTCGAGGACGGTCCGGTTGGCCGCGGCCGGGATCGGCACGGTGGAGGGCACGGCCAGCACCGGGCACCCGGCGGCCTCGGCCGAGGCGACACCTGTGGGCGTGTCCTCGACCACTACGCACGCGTGCGGCTCGACGCCCAGGGCGGCGGCCGCGGCGAGGTACGGGTCGGGCATCGGCTTCGTGCGGACGGTGTCCTCGACCGCGAGGGTCAGAGCGAACCGGTCCTCGCCCAGGGCCTTGCGTACGAGGTCGACGACATGGCGCGGCGAAGCGGAGACGATCGCCGCGGGCACGCCGGCCGCGGCCAGTTCGTTCAGCAGACGCTGTACGCCCGGGCGCGGGACGACCTCGCGGGCGACACGGGCGGCGAAAGCCGCATCCAGCTCGGCGGTGAGCGCGTCGAGGTCGGGGGTCGCGGGGCCACCGGTGCGGTGCAGGTGAGCGGCGGTGCGGGCGGCCGGGAGGCCCAGCACATGCGGCAGGTCCGCGTCGGTCAGCGGTCGCCCGATCCTGTCGGCGACCTGTTCCGCTGCGGCCCACCACAGCCGTTCGGTGTCGACGAGGGTGCCGTCCATGTCGAACAGGACAGCGGCGGGAAGGGTACGGGCGGCGATGCGATGGTTCAAGGTGAGTCTCTCCGGTACGTGGTGAATGGGCGGATGCGCGGGCTCGCCGCTTCGGCCGCCGGGCCTCGGGCGGGAGGATCCGGGCCGACAGGTCGAGCGTCGACGGGAGCCGTCAGCCCCCATCGCCGACGCCTCCCCGGCGGCGGTCCACGAGCACGGGGCGGTCCGGCAGCGTCAGCGTCACCGCCGCACCGACCGGGAGCGTGGTCGCGGCGTGGGTCGGCACATCGGCCATCACCTCGCCGCCCTTGGCCGGCCGCACGGTCAGCCGCGTCGTCGCGCCCAGGAACGCCGCTCCCAGGATCCGGGACGTGCCCTTCCCGTCCGCGGTGACGTCGACGGCCTCCGGCCGTACCAGGACATCGACTTCACCCGTACCGCCGGTGACATCCGCGGCGCCGGGCAGTGCCCCGACGACCGGTAGCGTGCGGCCGAACACGTCCACGGTCCCGTCGACCGTTCCGGCCCGGGCCGGGATCCGGCTCATCACGCCCACGAATTCGGCGACGAACGCGGTCGCGGGACGTTCGTACAGTTCCGCCGGAGGCGCGCACTGCTCCAGCTTCCCGGCACACATGACCGCGACCCGGTCGGCCATGGAGAGGGCCTCCTCCTGATCGTGTGTCACGAAAAGAGTGGTGATGCCCAGTTTCTGCTGGAGGCGGCGGATCTCCTCACGGAGCGTCAGGCGCACCTGTGCGTCGAGTGCCGACAGCGGCTCGTCGAGCAGCAGTACGCGTGGGCGCAGTGCCAGAGCTCGCGCCAGGGCGATCCGCTGCTGCTGGCCTCCGGAGAGCTGATGCGGAAGGCGGTCGGCGTGCTGCGGCAGCCCGACCAGATCAAGGAGTTCGGCGGCGCGAGCCCGTCGCGTGGCTCTGCCGATGCCGCTCATCCGCAGCCCGAAGGCGACATTGTCGAGGGCGGTCAGGTGGGGGAAGAGGCTGTAGGACTGGAACACCATGCCCGCGTCGCGGCGGTGCGCGGGGACACCCGTGATGTCCTCGCCGTCCACGAGCACCTTGCCCGAGTCGGGCCGCTCGAATCCGGCCAGGGTCCGCAGTGCGGTGGTCTTGCCGCAACCGGACGGGCCGAGCAGCGCCACGAGCTCGCCCGGCTCGACCGTCAGGTCCAGACCGTCCAGCGCCGTCGTGGCGCCGAAGGAACGATGCAGCCCGCGGAACTCGATGGTGGCGCCGGGCCGCGTCCGGCTGATGGTTTCGGGATCGGTCATCAGGTCGGTCATGAGGTCTCCTTGGGACGGCGAGCGCGTCCGGCTGTGGCGATGATCATCAGCAGCACCCAGGTGACGAGCAGGCCCGTCACCGACACGGCCACCGACATCTGGGCCTGCGACCCGCTGATGGCGAGGATCCACACGGCGAAGGGCTGGTAGCCGAGGATCGCCGCGACGGTGTACTCACCGAGCACCAGCGCCAGGGTCAGGAACGCCGTGTTGAGCAGCGCCCCGCGCAGGTTGGGCAGAACGACATGCAGGAGGGTGCGGGGCCAGGGCGCCCCGCAGGCCCGGGCGGCCTCGACGAGCACCCGCAGGTCGATGGCTGCAAGCCCGGTGTCGAGCGTGCGATACGCCAGCGGCAGCGCCATCAGTGTGTACGCAAGAACCAGGACGAGGGGGAACTGCGGATTCTGGAGTGCGACCAGGGCCTGGAAGAGCGGCGTGCCGACGAAGTGGTCCGACCCCCAGCGCAACACCGCGCTGAATCCCGCGACGAGAGCAACGGCAGGTACGACCAGCGGCAGCAGACACACGATCTCGACGAGTGTGCGCAGGCGTGGTGCGGCCAGCCGGACCGTGACCAGGGCGGGCACGAGCAGACCCAGAACGAGGACGATGGTGGCGGCGGCCAGCTTCAGGGTCAGAGCCAGGCTGTCGGTGAAGCCGCCGGCGCCGAGGATGCCGGTGTACGCCTCGAAGCCGATGTCCTGGCCCGGGACTCCGGCGCCGATGCTGAAGGCGACGGCGCACGCGAGCGGGACGAGGAAGTACGCACCGGCGAACAACAACACGGTGGCGCGCCCGTATCGGAGCGTGCTCAGGCGAGCCATCGCGCGCTCCTGCGCTGCAGCGGCAGCTGAATGGCCATGACGAGCCCCGCGACCACCACCATGTCGACACCGAGCGCGAGCGCGATGTTGCCCTGGCCGACCAGGACGTTCCCGGACAACGCGTCCGCGATCTGCATGGTGACCAGCGGTACTGAGCTGCCGACCATCGCCGCGGCGGTCGCGTAGGCGCTGAACGCGGTGCCGAACAGCAGCACATAGCCGCCGAGCAGCGATGGCATGAGGACCGGCAGCGCGACGTGCGTCCAGTACTGGAAGGCGTTCGCGCCGTTGTTGCGGGCGGCTTCCCGCCACTGCCGTCGCAGCCCCTCCAGAGCCGGGGTGAGCGTGAGCACCATGAGCGGCACCAGGAAGTAGAGATAGACCAGGGTCAGACCCCAGAAGCCGTACAAGCTCCAGCCATGGCTGAGCAGGTTGAATCGGCTGGTCAGGACGCCGGCGTTGCCGAGCGTGGCCACGAACGCGAACGCGAGCGGCACACCGCCGAAGTTGGCCAGTACGCCCGACCCGGCCAGGACCGCCTCGCGCAGGGCGCGGAATCGCGAGGTCACGACCACGTGCGCGATCGGCAGGCCGACGACGGTGGCGATCAACGCGGAGACGGCGGAGAGCTTGACGCTGCCGAGCAACGCGGTCAGGTAGGGGCCTTGGAGCGAGGAGCTCATGTTCGCGCCGGTGAGGCGGGCTCCTCCCGGCGCGGACTCCGGTGTCGTGAAGGCGCCGAAGACCATCGTCCCGAGAACCAGACCGAACACCACGACGGTGAAGACGAGCAGCGGCACGGCACCGAGCCACCCCGCCGAGTGCGGAATGAGCCGCCGGGCGGACCCGAGTCCGGCCCTGCTGCCGAAGGAGCGGGTCCGGCTGCGGCCCTCGGCCGTCTGGACGGCGCTCATCCGGCGACCGCCCGGGACCAGCCCTGTACGACGGCCTGCTTGGCCTTGCTGATCTGATCCTCGGTGGGGAAGGTGACCGTGCCCTTGCCAGGTGCCTGCGGCAGTTCGGCGGCGAAGCCCGCGTCGAGAGTCCCGGACTTCTCCATCTCGGGCATCAGCACCGGCCGGGCGTGGCCCTTGAGCCACAGGTTCTGGCCCTCGGGGCTGTACAGGAACTCCTGCCACAGGCGGGCCGCGGCGGGGTGCGGTGCCCACTTCACGATCGCCTGCGAATAGTACTCGGCGTACACGCCGTCGGACGGGACGCTCACCTTCCAGTCGACGCCCTTGGGGCGGAGGTCGTCCGCGTACCCGGCGTTGAGGTAGTCCCAGGTGATGCTGATCGGCGTCTCGCCCTTCTGGATGGTCGCAGGGCTCGACTCGACAGGGTTGAAGTTGCCGGCCTTCTTGAGGCGGGCGAAGAAGTCCAGGCCGGGCTCGATGTCGTCGAAGGAACCCTTGTCGGCGAGTGCCGAGGCGTACACGGCGCCGAAGGCCGAGCTGGACTTCGTCGGGTTGCCCGTCAGCGCGATCTGACCCTTGTACTGCGGATCCAACAGCTCGGAGAACGTCTTCGGACACTTCTTGACGCGGGCCGCGTCACATCCGATGGAGACATAGCCGCCGAAGTCGTTGTACCAGTGAGCCCCGGCGTCCTTCTGCGCCTTCGGGATCTGGTCGAACGCGCTGACCCGGTACGGCGCCAACAGGTTCTGCCCGGCCGCGCTGGTGGCGAAGGCACTGCCCACGTCGATGACGTCCGGAGACCGGTCCTGGCCCTTGCGGGAGGTCACCGCGTTGATCTCGTCCTGGCTGGAGGCGTCGGGGTTCTCGACCTCGACCTTGATTCCGTACTTCTTCTCGAAGGCGTCGATGATCTCGCCGTAGTTCGCCCAGTCACGGGGTAGGGCGATGGCGTTCAACTTGCCTTCCTTCTTCGCGGCAGCGACAAGGGCGTCCATGCCGCCGAAGTGCTCTGCCGAAGTGGCGGTCGCGGCCTTGCCACCGCTGCCGCTGGACTCATCTGTGCTGGTCAAGCCGCATGCACTGAGTCCAAGCGCGGCCACGACGACGGAGCAGGCAAGGCCTGCGGAGCGAGCGCGGTGCAGTCTCACAGGGTTCTCCCGGAAAGAAGTGGAGTTGGCTGTACAACTTGGCCCATTACCTCGGGAGACTGTGTACGGGAGATGAACGCTGATGTGCGCGCCGGGGAGCTTCTCCGGAAGAGAGCGCGGATCGCGCGACGAGAGCGTCCGGCCAGTGGGCCGGGCCCGGGAAACGGATAGAGTCGAGCCGGAGCGTCGACCAGTAGCTGAGGGAAGGAGAACGGCATGGCAGTCGCGGGGGGCGGCACCACCGAAGCCCGGTATCGACGGTTGGCGGCCAGCTTGCGTGAGGCCATCGCTGCCGGCACCTTCGGCTCGGACGGCCGGCTGCCGAGCGAGGAAAAACTCGCCCAGCAGTACGGCGTGTCACGCGGTACCGTCCGTCAAGCGCTGGCGGTGCTGCGCGCCAACGGCCTGGTCACATCCCGACGCGGCACGCGGCGGGTCGTGCTCGGCACCGCACGTACCCAGAGTTTCTTCGAGCTGCTGAGCTTCACCCGCTGGGCGCGCTCGCTCGGAGAGGAACCGGGCGGCCGTACGATCGACATCAAGAGTTGTCCGGCCAACCCGTTGGAGTGCGAGCAGCTCAGCCTCGCCCCCGGGTCGCAGATCTACCGGGTGCTGCGGCTGCGGACGCTGTCGCGTGTCCCGATCATGATCGAGCGAACCCTCTATCCCGAGCACGTCGGCGCCATGATCGCCCGCCTTGAGCCCCATGCGATTTCACACACCGAGCTGCTGGCGGAGGAGGGAGTGGTGTTCGCGGACACGGAACACACCATCGACCTCGTCCACGCCGAGGCCGACGACGCGCGCCTGCTGGGCTGCACCCCGGACGCACCGCTGATGCGAGAGCGGCGGCGGGCCACGGACCAGTCGGGCAGACCGTTGCTGTGGTCTGACGACCGCTTTCTGCCGGGCACGATTGCCTTCACGGTGCACAATTCCGTAGCGTCAACTGCTCTGTTGCGCCGACGAGGCTGACTGATCGCGCCGCCGAGCGGCTTGGGCGTCGCGACCGAGGAGGGGAAGCGCACCCGTACGGTGGTGAAGGAGTCCCGCTCGGCCTCCAGAACAGTCTTCCCCCGTCCGTCACCGACGACAGCACCTTCGGCGGCAAGCTTCCCCGCCCCGCCGTAGTCCAACATCCTTGCGGGAATATGCAACTTCCCCTGCCCCGGCCGGCCGGTGGCAAGAGCACAGGAGCAGCGTGATACGCAAGCGCTCGACAACACGTCACCAGTAAGGGGAGCCACCGCCTGAGGCGGAGTCCAGGGCACGCGGGTTCCACGTCAGGCTGAACAGGGTTACTCGCCGTGTTCGCGGGGGCCTGCGCTGCCAGGTCGGTAGGCGGCGGCCAGGACGGTGGGGAAGCCGCCTATGAGGCAGGCTTGGGAAGCAAGGCGCCCGCGCGTGCCGACGACCTGCTGCATGCCGGCGCGGTCGGCGTCGTTCTGGCTGAGATCCTCGTGGGCCTCGGCCCGGTAGTACAGGGTCATCTCGACCGGCTCGGCGCTAGCTCACCGCCAACCCTGCCGAGGTCGACGCCCTCCCGCAGATGCTCGACACCTGCGATACCTGACGCCCGACGCCGGTCTCGCGAACCACCCCCGGCTCGTGGGCATGAAGGGCAGCCGCGCCCGCCGAACACGACCTGGGAAAGCGGCCCTATGCAGGCCGGCGGTTCAATGGCGGCATCTCAGGTCCGGTGTAGCGTCCCCCCGTCGTACTCCGGGTGGGCTGCCATCCGTCGGTGTTGCTGAAACTCTCCCAGGACACGCTCGTGAGCTGGTCGTGCGGATCTCCGGTCCGGGCCTCGTACGCATTGCTGGCGAGGTACAGGAGAGACTCGAATTCCATTCCGGTCGGGAAACGCGAGGGATCCGCGAGTACCCCCTCGTAGAAGTCCCTTCCGTTCGCTACCACGACACAACGCGCGTACAGGAAGTCGTCAGCGGAGATGTAATCGTCTCCATTGTCCGGATCCGCCTCTCCCTGGTAGCACCAACGAGCGTGCTCTCGCGTATCCAGTGCGTAGAGCTTGGTGGCCAGGAGGTCCTCGAACGCGACGACCTCCTGGGGTGGCAGTTCCTGAAGCACCCGCGAAGCAGGAGCGAGCACCGCGTCGTCATCACCGGCCCGTTCCCAGTCGAACGATGCGATGAGGGCCCAGAACCGTGCTTCATCCATGGTCCGATCCTTGCATGGGTCCAAGGCCGCTCAGTCTGCAGGAGTTGCTTCCACCGTCCCGGATCCGACCCGGCAGCCCTCGGCCAACCCGGTTGCACCGGCTGCACACCAGCGCCCGGACCAGGGACCGGGGGAGTGGGAGTTGCCCCGTGTCCCACCGCGTTACGACCGTGCCGTCCTTGCCGCCGCAGTGGTTCGCGAACAGTTGTGCACCATCATCGCCGCCGCGGGGGCCCGGCGTACGACATCGTCGCGCACCAGCGGGCCGCGATGCCCGAGCAACTGCTCCCGCTCCTGGGCGCCGACCCCGAGCACGACGACCAGGAGCCGGAGGCCGGGCCGCGGTCCGCGATCGACCTGACGGCGCCATGTGCCCTGAAAGAGTCCCGCGCGGACGTGGAAGCTCTCGACCTCACCGCCGAGTGGCTGCATCACCTCCCGAACGCCTTCACCGCGGCGGCCGACCGGGCCCGTGCCACCATGAACGGCTACGCCGATCAGGGGACGAAACCGACGGACCGCACCCGGTGCGCGAGGAGGACCAGCAGGCGCGCCGACTCGAGCGGCCCGGCCCGCAGCCCGGACGAGAATCCGGCCGCTGAGCGCGTCCGATGCCGCGCGCCTGATTCGGAACGGCAGTATCCGTTCCCACGGACGAACCAGGCTCCCCGTGGTCCGCACCGGAATGGGATGTGCGGGCAAGGCCCCGGTCCCCGCGGCAGCGGGACGCAGTACGGCCGCGGCCGCCCGCCCCTGCGGCGGACGTTCACGAGCGTTCCCCCAGTTCCGCGAGGTCCCGTACGACCACGTCGGCGCCGTGGGCGCGCAGCGCGTCCGCCTGGCCTACGCGGTCCACGCCGACGATGTACCCGAAGTGTCCCGAGTGCCCGGCGTCCATGCCCGCCAGTGCGTCCTCGAAGACGGCGGCGGCCTTCGGTTCGACGCCCAGGTCATGGGCAGCGGCGAGGAAGGTGTCCGGGCGCGGCTTGCCCGGCAGATGCCGCTCGGCGGCGACGATTCCGTCGATGCGGACGTCGAAGAGGTGCTCCGCGCCGATCGACCACAGGACGTCGCGGCAGTTGGCACTGGAGGAGACGACAGCCGTACGGAGGCCTGCGGCGCGCACGGCCTCGATGAAGCGGATCGTGCCGTCGTAGGCCTCGACGCCGCGCGTGCGGATCAGTTCCAGGAGAAGTTGGTTCTTGCGGTTGCCGAGACCGTTGACGGTCTGCCTGTCGGGCGGGTCGCCGGGGTCGCCCTCGGGCAGGTGGATGTCACGGGACTCGAGGAAAGTGCGCACGCCGTCGGCGCGGGGGCGCCCGTTGACGTACTCGTCGTAGTCGGCGTCGTCGAAGGGCCGGTAGGAGTCCCCGTCCCGCTGGCGCAGGAAGGCGTCGAACGTCTGCTTCCACGCGGCCGCGTGGACGGCGGCGGTCTTGGTGATGACCCCGTCGAGGTCGAAGAGGCAGGCATGGATGGCGTCGGGAAGACCGAGCTCTGTCATGGGAGCCACCTTTCCCGAAGAACGCCCTGCGGAGCGGGGGTGAGTGTCACGTTTCGCCGCTCGAACCCTCAGACGGACCGGGTGAGGCGGCGAAGGTGGTTGTCCGCCCGCGGGGCCACCACGTCACGCCATGGCTGCGGCTGGTCGGAGGCAGCGGGACATCTGCGGATTGTCGGTGCGCCGGCGAGCGAGGGTGTGCAGTGCCTCCTCGGCGACGACCGCAAGGGCCGTGAGGGCCGTGAGGTCGTCGGGGACCGGCGCGTGCAGCGGCAGTACGCCAGTTGGCGGAGTCCACGATCGCTGTCGGATGGATCGCGGTAGTTGTCTCGTCGGGTCGGTAGGCGAGATCCGCAGGCTGCGCCGGATGGTCCGGTGCGGGGTGGGCCTTGAACGACGGGAGAGATGCGTTGTCCATCGATCTGACGGCGGCCTCGATCACCGAGGTGGTGCAGAAGACGTTCGAAGGCGCGGAGGACGAACGCGTCAAGGAGTTGTTCACCCGCCTGGTGCAGCACCTGCACGAATTCACGCGGGAGGTGCGGCTGACGGGTGATGAGTGGTTCAAGGCGATGGATCTCCTCGAGCGCGTGGGCAAGACCTGTACTCCGACCCGGCAGGAGTTCGTCCTGCTGTCCGACATTCTCGGCCTGAGTGTCCTGGTGGACCTGATCCACCATCCGGGTGGTGGATCGGTGACGGATTCGACGCTGCTGGGCCCCTTCTACGTCGAGGGTCGGCCGACGGCGGAGAACGGATCGGACATCTCCGGTGAGGTCGCGGGGACTCCGTTGTTCTTCAACGGCCGGGTGGTGGGCCCGGACGGCACCGCCGTGGTCGGTGCCGAAGTGGACACCTGGCACAGCGACGGGGAGGGCTCCTATGACGTGCAGATGCAGGACAAGCTGCATGGTCAGCCGGCCAT
The DNA here is from genome assembly GCF_001905795.1 of Streptomyces sp. CB01580. Classification (GTDB taxonomy): domain Bacteria; phylum Actinomycetota; class Actinomycetes; order Streptomycetales; family Streptomycetaceae; genus Streptomyces. Next base: position 4,427 of record NZ_LIXJ01000050.1, on the reverse strand, counting down.
GCGTGCCTTGCTGACCACGGACGACGAGGGGCGGTTCTGGTACCGGACGGTGGCCCCGCGGTATTACCCGGTCCCGGATGACGGGCCGTGCGGGGAGATCCTGCGTGCCGCGAACCGGTCGCCGATGCGCCCGGAGCACCTGCACTTCTGGTTGCATGCCGAGGGCTTCGAGCCTCTGATCACCATGCTGGTCCGCGGTGACGACCCCTATGTGGAGCGGGACGCGGTCTTCGGGGTCAGGCAGTCGCTGGTCGTGGACTTCGTCCAGCACGATGCCGGGGAAAGCGCTCCGGACGGCACCCCCATGGACGAGTCGTTCCAGACGGTGGAGCGGACGTTCGTGCTGGCCCGTAAGGAGTGCTGAAGATGTCCCGCATCCCGCTGACCCCCGTCGAGTCAGTCGGTCCTGCCGCCCGTGACTTCATGCGTCGGCGCGGCGAGCTGAACGCCTTCCGTCTTCTCGCGGGCGCTCCGAAGGTGTTCGACGGCTGGAGTGCGATGGTCGACGCCCAACTCGACAGCCGCACATTCGGCCCGAGACTCCGCGAGCTGGTGGTCTTGCGGATCGCCCATCTCCAGCGCTGTACCTACCAGATCGCTCAGCACACCTACGCGGGTCCGAGGGCCGGGATCAGCGCCGTGGAGATCAGCGCGCTGAGCGCCGAGGGACCGGTGTCCGGTTTCACCGATCCGGAGAGCACCGTGCTGGACTTCGTCAGCGAGCTGTGCACGACCGGCACCGTGACCGAGAAGACCTTCGCGGCCACCCGCACCGTGCTCGACGAGCCGGAGCTGAGCGAACTGCTGCTCCTGGTCAGCCTGTACTACGGACTCGCGCTCGTGTTGAACGCAGTCGATCCCGACGTCGATCACGACGCCCGACCGGAGCCCTCCTCGTGACCCGGATCCCGTACTGCACCAGCATGTCCGACCAGGTCCGCGACCTGGTCGCCGAGCGTGGGAATCTGAATGTCTACCGAGCGCTGGCGCACGCGGGCGAACCCTTCGCCGGATGGATGCTCGCCGGCCGCGCCGCGCTGACGAGCACCGTTGTGCCCGCGCGTCTGCGTGAGTTGGTCATCTTGGGCATCGGGCACCTGATGCGGTGTCCCTACGAGATCGCGCAGCACACGCAGCTGGCCGAAGACTGCGGTGTCGGACCTCGGCAACGCGACGCCCTGGCCGCTGACGGCCGGCTCGCCGAGGGCGGGTTCAGCCCGACTGAGCTGGCCGTGCTGGAGATGACCACCGAGCTGATCACCAGCAAGTCGCTGGCACCCGCCACGCTGGACCGCCTGCGCGAGGCGCTCGGCGATGAACAACTGCTGGAAGTGCTGATGATCACCAGTCGGTGGAGCGGGCTGGCCTTGATGATCAACGCGCTCGACGTGGACGTCGACACCGGTACACGCTTCACCCCGCCCCACTGACCGGCACACCTCTTTCATGCACGGACATGCACGGATAGGACGGCAAACATGCGCGCGCTACGCTTCGAGCGATTCGGCGGACCCGAGGTGTTGTGCGTCGGTGAGGCCGCGGACCCGGTCGCCGGTGAGGGCATGGCGGTCGTTGCCGTCAAGGCCGCCTCGATCAACCCCTCGGACGTGATGGCCGTCTCGGGCCGCCTGGAGGGCGTCACCCTCCCTCGCATTCCCGGCCGTGACTTCGCGGGCGTCGTCACGGAAGGGCCCGACGACTGGGTCGGTGCCGAGGTATGGGGCACCGGGGGCGACATCGGCTCCAGCCTCGACGGCTCGCACGCAGAACGCATCGCCCTGCCCGTCGGCGCCCTGGCCCGCAAACCCACAACCCTGGACTTCGCCGAGGCGGCGACGGTCGGCGTGAACTTCGTGGTCGGCTGGCTCGGTGCGATCGAGACCGCCGAACTCGCTGCGGGCGAGACCATCGCCGTCTTCGGCGTCTCAGGAGGTGTGGGCACAGCCGTCGCACAGATCGCCCATGCCATCGGTGCCCAGCGCATCGTGGGAGTCTCCCCCCACGCCCCGGCGGCCGGCACCCCGGCGGCCGAGGTCATCGACGAGTTCGTGCCCTTCGACGTCCACACCGATGTACCCGCCGAGATCCGGCGCATCACCGGCGGCCGGGGCGTCGATGTCGTCTACGACGCCGTAGGTGGCGTCACCACGCCGTCCGCGGTCGCCTCCCTCGCCCACCGCGGTCGCCTGGTCGTCATCAGTGCCATCGACACCCCGACCGCCGAGATCGACCTCCGCGACTTCTACCACCGCGAACTGCGGATGCTGGGCGCCGACAGCCGCAAACTGGACGCCACGGCCTCCGCCGAGCTCCTCGAGCGGATCACCCCCCACTTCCGGCGCGGCCAGTTCAGACCGCTTCCCATCGCGCAGACCTTCGACCTCGACCACGGCCCGGACGCCTACCGTGCAGTGGCGGAGAAGAAGATGCGCGGCCGGATCGTCATCCAACCCTGAGAGGGAAGAGGGTCCCGATCACCGCGGCGGCCTCGGTCTTCTCACCACGAGCGAACCGCTCAGCCGCCTTCCACCGCTTCTCCTGGGCCGCGGCGGGTGGCCCCCCGATCGTCGAGGGCACCGCGATCCGTCTTGGACATCGATCACCTGCCCAGCGACGCAGGTCCTGTGGTGGGCGGCACGCTGCCTCCGGCTCAATTGCGAATCGCCGCGCTGCAGTCGCTGAGCATGTGCTCGTAGGGGTCCGGATGCCTTGGTGAAGCTGGAAAGGGGTTCCGATGGCGGGAGTGCGCGTGGTGATCGTCGGCGGTGGTATCGGCGGTTCGACTGCTGCGGTGGCGCTGCGGGCCGAGCGCATCCATGCGGATGTGTATGAACAGGCTCACCCTGGGCGAGGTCGGGGCGGTTTTTATGCTCGCGCCCAACAGCCTGCGGGTACTTGAGCGGATCGGACTCCACGACAAGGTCACCCGGGTCGGGGCGCGCTTCACCGGGATCGAGATCTGCCATGCGGACGGCAGGGAGCCGACCAGGCCATCGAGGACGGGACGGGGCTGGCCACGCTGCCGGGGGGAGCGGGGGCGAAGACGACAGGGAGCTTGGTCCGTTCCGTCAGACTGGTGTTCTCCGTGAGGACGTGATGGGCGTCCGGCTGCTCGACGGTCGGTGCCGTGGTGCGGACGGTCCGGGCCGGGGCTGTGCAGGTCGTGGTTGTAGTCGGCGTGGCGGCTGCCGGGAGGCCGTTGGCGATCCGCGATCCGATCACGACGGGTCTCCTGTTCGGCCTTCGGCGACTCGGATGATCGTCTTGCCGGGCGTGTGCTTGCCGGGGAGAAACGCTGCAGGTGCTTCGGCGAGCGGCCGTACGGCGCCGACGAGCGGCTTGAGCCGTTTGTCCCTCAGCCGTGAGGCGAGTTCGGCGAGCCGCGCGGTCGGGTTCGACGACGAAGAAGACGGCCCGCCCGCGCTGGGGCTGGACCTTGGGCGGCATGGCGATGGTGACGAGGATGCCGCCGGTGCGCACCAGGGCGGCCGAGCGTATCTCCGCCGATCACGTCGAACACGACATCGACCTCGCCGGCGCGCTCCAGTTTCTCGGACTCCAGATCGAGGAAGGCGTCCACGCCGAGCGCGAGCGCCCTGTCGCGGGCGCAGGCGCGGCCGGTGCCGATGACTCGTGCACCGACCTCGTGGGCGAGTTGCACCGCGATCGAGCCGACGCTGCCGACGGCGCCGTGGATCAGGACGGTCTGTCCTGTGGTGAGGCGGCCGTGGTCGAAGAGGCCCTGCCATGCGGTCAGGCCGGAGACCGGCACCGCGGCGGCCATGGTGTGGTCGATGTCCGCCGGCAGCGGAGCGAGGTTGCGGGTCTCCACCGCGGCGAACTCGGCGAGTGTGCCGTTGCGGGTCCAGTCGGTCAGGCCGAACACCCGCGGGCCGACACTCAGGCCCGTGGTGCCGTATCCCAGCTCGACGACGGTTCCCGACAGGTCGTGCCCGGGTACGCTCGGCGTCCGGTCACGGCCCGCGCGGTCGGTCCACGTGCCGGGCCATTCCAGCTCTCCAGGAGTGAAGCCCGCAGCGTGCACGCGCACGATGACGTCGTTCTCGGCCGCGTGGAGGCAGGGCATGTCGTCCGTCAGGGACAGTCCGGCGATACCGGCGTCCCGGGCCCGAACAGTGATGGCTCGCACGACAGGTCCTTACCCGTCCGCTCTGTCCGTCTGCCCCGGTCTGCGGTCTCATCACGGAGATGAGGTAACCCCTCCGGGTGTGACAGCTCGGACACGGCTAGTGCTGCGACCGGAAAGTTTCACCGGCTCGCGGCGTCCGGCACGGCGCCTCGCCGCATTGTCGCGTCACCCGAGTACGTCCAGTACGCGGGCGATCCTCCGCCTTGCGATGCACCGCACCGGACGCCGCGAGCTTCCCGGCAATCCTTTCCGGCCACAGCACTAGTCGCGAAGGCCG
>NZ_LIXJ01000005.1 GCF_001905795.1 Streptomyces sp. CB01580 | reverse complement strand
CCACAGCCAGTGCTCGGCGTTCCGTACGACGAGGGGGTGGGGGTCGGGCACCCGGCCCGCGTACTGGATGCCGAGGAGATGCTGCTCGGGCCGGTCGATCTCGCGCCAGAGCGCGGGTCTTCCCGGCCCCTGGCGCTTGCGGCAGGAGCACTCTCCGGCGTGCCGACGAGTGAACCGTCGGTCGGAGCAACCTACTTGGGGGCTCCGGACTCCGGGGGCTCCAGGCTTCGGGGCCGCGGCGCCTCGGAGCCTTTTGCAGCCGTTGACGGAACAGGCATTGGTCACCCGTTCGAGCGGAATTGCGGGCGGCGTGATGACGATTGGGCTCCGAGATCCGAGTGGCGAGCTTCGAGAGCCGAGTCCCGAGCCCCGAGATTCGAGCGCCTTCTTTTGAAAACAGGTAGGTAGAAAGGGTGGTTGGAGAAAACCTCCCACCCTCCCTGACCCGTAACGAGCAGCAAGTATGACTAATCGGGGCAACTTGTGGCGCGCCGGGACGGTTGCTTACGTTGCCGGAAAAAGTAATGACCCCGGCGTGTGTTCACAGCACCAACCGGGGTCTTACCTCCAAGACCGACAAAGGAGCGATCTCGTGGCTACTCAAAACCGTACCCCTGCCCAGAGCGTTTATGCACGTTCTTCCGTGCGTACGATGGCGAGTCCCGGCTACGGAAAGCGCTCTGTTCGAGATCAGTGTCCCCGCAAGGGTGATGCATTCGCACTGCTGCCCGAAAGGGAGCGCTACGTCGCGGGGTACATCGATCGCCTTCCCGACGGTGCCGCGATGAGCATCAAGGACCTGGCCAAGCAACTTCCGCTCTACGGGCAACAGGCCGTCGGCAAGGCCCTGGCCGCATTGGGAATCGCCGGTCATCTCCGCCGCGTGCTTTGCCCGGTCGGCGACGACGGTACGGTTCGCTGGGCCTACCGCACCTTCTGGTCCCGCACCGCGCATGACAACGAATGGTGGGCCACCTACCTCGCCTCGATGGAAGGCCAAGCCGATTCCGACCATCCGGCGTCACCGGAATTCACCGCCCCGGTGCCTCGGCCCCTGAAGCCCGCAGTCCAGGCGCCGGCCTCCCAGGACCCCGCCGTCCCGCAATCCGCCGCCCTGGAGCCTGCCGCCCTGGAACCCGCCGCTCAAGGGCCCGTCGTCCGAAAGCCCGTCGTTCAGGAGCCCGTCGTCCAGGAATTTGCGGGCCCGGCATCCACCGGCCCGGAATGCGACGTCCCGGCATCCACCGGCCCGGAATGCGTCGTCCCGGAGCCCCGGTCGGCGGAAGGCGCCTCGGAGGCGTTCGCCCCGGCGCCCGAGGCCGCCGCGCCCACCTTCCCCGCTGTCTCCGCCGCGCTTCCCGCTTCCGTTGAGCCGACCGCTTCCGCTGCGTCCGTCGTACCCGCCGCACCCGTCCCCGCTGACCCCGCCGCCCCGTCCCTTGCTGCACCTGTCCCGACCGCCGCCGTACCCGTCCAGCCCGCCCCGGATACTCCGCACACCGCCCACACTCCGTCCGCCGCGCCTGCCTCGCTCGCCGTGCCCGTTCCGTCCGCCGTGCCTGCCGTACCCGCCGTGCCGCGACAGCCTGGCCCGGGAGACCTCCCGCCCGTCGAAGAGAAGTCATTCACCTACTACGCCCTGGCCCAACTCGGCTGCATCGACGAGCGACTCGGGCTTTCCGACGCCGACTGCACAGCCCTGGTGCCGCTCGCCGCCGAGTGGCTCAACCGGGGCGTGACCGTCGACTACCTCGTCCACGCCCTCACCAGCGGCCTTCCCTCTCGCATCCACTCACCCATCGCCTTCACGCGCAAACGTCTCGAAACGAAGATCCCGCCCACCCTGCCCTCCTCTCCGCTCAAGGACCCCAATGCACCTGGGGGTCCCAACGCCCCCACCCGCCACGCTCTGGTCGAATGCACGGAATGCGCAGTGCCCGGTCCGCCCGAGGCGCTCCCTGACGGCCTCTGCCGCTCCTGCCGTCCCCGCCACTCGCCCACCACCGGGAACGACAGCACCACCACCGCTGACCCCGACGTCCAGGCCCACGCCGGCCGGATCCGCGCCGCTCTCAGGGACCGCGTGCGTTGAATCACGATGTCGTCGTGAGCCGGAAGGAGGAGGGCAGGATGGGAAGGAACGGGCGCTTCAGAGCGTCAGTACACGGCCCGTACGCTGCGTTTCTGGTTCTGGCCGAGGGAATGCGTTTCGGGTGCGTCCAGGACCGCGACAAGGAGAGGTTCGAACCAGCCCTGGGCGGGTTCGCCGTCCCAGGGTGCCTCCACCGCGGCCAACCGATCCGGATGGGCGGCAGCTCGGGCCACGGGTGAGGGGGTGTCGAGCGGGCCGGGCGCCCCGTGCCGGACACCGCTCGATCGTGGCGAACTCGCGTTGGTGAATGGCTACTTCAAGAGAGCCTCGGCACTCCTGAGGTGGTGGCCGGGCAGCCCTTCGAACTCTGGCCCGCCCCAGAGGGGGGCAGTGCCACCTCGATGTCAGATCGGATCAAAGCCCAGAATCGGTCATGACTCCACATGTATGACTAAGTTGCACTCAGTGCAGGTTTAAACCATCTGGCACGTATGACTACAAGCATTGCTACAGACCTTGATGCAAGCGCTGCTACAAACATCGGAGCAAGCGTTGATGCAAGCATTGAAGCAAACATTGATGCAACCATCGGTACAAACATCGACGCAAACATGGATGCGATCTCTTCCGTAAACACTGACGCAAGCATGGGTGCAAGCTTTGATCCAAACACTTACTCAGGCGTGAATGTGAACCCGTCATCAAACCCGAGCCGTCCACGGGTCCCGGGGCGCGGACGACCACAGGGCCCGCCGTTCGGGCGTCAGGGGCTCGGGGTGCGATGCCGGAGTGTGATCGCTCCGGCGAGGCGCGCGACGAGTTCCCGAGCCGCGGGCGGGTCGACGACCTCGAAGTGGTCGCTGAATTGGAGGAGTTGGCGCACCCCGTCGAGCCGGTCGTAGCCGACCCGAACCAAGACGGTGCCATCGGCATCGGCATCGGTATCGGCATCGGCATTGGCGTCGGTCGTTTCCGTGCTCAGCAGACGTTTGCCGAGGATTCGTTTGGCGATGTCGAGGCGGTCCGCGTCCAGCCGCACGGTCACGACGACGTCCCGCGCGTCCTCCAGGCCCGCACCGAGTGTCCCGGCCAACTCGGTGAGCGTGGTGTTCGGGCGCAGGATGCGGGGTTCGTCCAACACCTCCCAGCAGGCGAGGCGGCTGAGCGCGTACATACGCGGTTCACCGTCCGTGTCGGCGACGAGGTACCACCGGCCGCCGCGCAGGAGCACTCCGTAAGGGTCGACGACGGTCGGCCGGTGGCGCCGGGTGCCGCTGCGTCGGTAGCGGACGCGCAGGCGTCGTCCACGGCGCAGATCACGCGTGAGGGAGGCGATGTCCGCCTCTTCGTCCTCGTCCGGGACGAACCAGGCCCGGTGATCGACGGCGACGACCTCCGCCAACGGGATCAGATCGCTCCTCTGCGAGGCCGCCCGCCGCTGAGGGGTGCCCCGCGCCGTGAGCTTGTCGGTGGCGCTGCGTGCGGCGGCTTCCATGCCGAGCTTGCGCGCCTGGACGAGGTCGATTCCGAGCACGGTGAGCAGTTCCGTCTCGGTGTCGCTCAGGCGGGACACGTCGAGCTGGGTGCCTGGGAGCAGAACGATCCCGCCGTATCTGCCCCGCTCGGTGAAGACGGGGACCTCGGCGGCGGCCAGCGCTTCGACATCGCGCATCACCGTGCGCACCGATACACCGAACTCCGCCGCCAGTTCGTTCGCGGTGGTGCGCCGTCTTGCCTGGAGAGCGGCGAGCATCGCGAGCAGCCGTTGCTGCCGATTCATGGGATCACCTCGGATCATAGGTCCATCTCCACGTAAACATGACGTGAAGTGTCATGTTTACGTGCCAGTGTTGCGGACACGGCGGCCCGGCCCCGACGCGGGCGACCGTCCAGACGAAGGAGAGGAAACATCATGGCGAACCCCAACCTGTTCCTGATCTATGTGACCGACGTGGAACGGGCCACGCGCTTCTACAGCGACCTGTTCGAGATCGAGCCGGTCGTCACGACACCGCGTTACGTGCCGTTCGAGGTGGCACCCGGAGTGTTGTTCGCGCTGTGGAGCGGGCGCAGCGTGAACGTGATGCCTGCGACCCCACGTACGTCCGAGGTCGGACTCATGGTTCCGGGCGGCGCCGCCGTGGTCGACGAGGTCTACGAGCAATGGCGCGCCAAGGATGTGACGGTCGTCGAGGCGCCGCACGACGAGGTCTTCGGCCGTACCTTCGTCGTCACCGACCCCGACGGCAACCTCATTCGTGTCTCCCCGGTGGACTGATCACACGGGCCGGGCGTGCCGACGGGGAGGGGAAGACGAGTGGGCGAGAAGACGGGCGAGCAGCCGGTGCCACGAAATGCCGCCTCGCATCACGAAGCAGGCCGGTTCACGCCTGGTGTCCCTCGTCCACCGATTCCGTCGCCCTCACCGCCCGGTTGTTCCGGTTGCCCCACTGCCGGAACACCATCGAGACCAGGATCGAGCCGAACACCAACGGCCCGGCGACCCAGCGCATCACGGCCGACGGCCAGCTCCACGTCTCGCCGGTGAACCGGCCCACCGACGCGATGGCGAGCGACGCCCCCAGCAGCACAAATCCGAGCCCCCAGGTGCGGGTGGCCCAGACGGGCCCCCGAGCCAGCTCCGGGTACTGGTGGCGCCGATGCGTGGCGGAACACCCCAGCCACACGCATCCCAGGCCCATGGCCAGCATGAACACATCCATGGCAGCCTCGAACAACTCCATCACGGTCGCGAACCTCCGCCCCTCCACCACATCGAGCAACTTCGAATCGAGCAACTTCGAGTTGCGCAACTCCGAGTTGAGCAACTTCGAACACCGCAGCCGGAAGACCCGCCGCTGTGGTTCCCCCACCAGGATGGGCTCCCGGCCGGGCCCATGCGCCTGCCGGAACGGGCAGGGAATACGCCTCGCAGTATTCCGGGACCCGGCAACATGAGCGAGTACGCGAGTACGGGCAGCGGCGCCGTCCCGCAGAACCCGTTTCTGGCCTGTGGGATCGGGGTCGGCCCTCATGGACCTCGGCCTGGCTTGCGAAATCGGCTTCGATGCTGAGGGGGAGCGCCTTTACTGTGACGTGGTGAGAACTCAGGTGATTATGTTGAACGGCGGGTCCAGTTCGGGCAAATCCGGGATCGCCCGGTGTCTGCAGTCCACCTTGCCGGATCCATGGCTCGCTCTCGGGGTCGACACCTTGATCGAGACGATGCCCGTCTCCCTGCAGGCATCGCAGTCCGGCATCGACTTCGACACGGACGGCGGCGTGAGTATCGGAGCCGAGTTCCGGGCGCTGGAAGAGGCATGGATGGAAGGGGTCGCCGCGATGGCTCGTGCACGCGCCCGGATCATCGTCGACGATGTCTTTCTCGGCGGGGCGGAGTCCCAGCAGCGGTGGCGGAAGGCTCTCGGCGGACTGCACGTGCTGTGGGTCGGCGTCCGGTGCGAGAGCGCGGTCGCCGCAGCCCGCGAGATCGCCCGCGGAGACCGAATCCCCGGGATGGCCGAGTCGCAGGCGGAGAAGGCCCACCGGGACGTGGTCTACGACCTGGAGGTGGACACCACGCACACCGAGTCCCTGGAGTGCGCGCGGATCATCGCCGCCCAGGTCGTATGATCACGGTCTCGGCGGCTCCCCGTCGGCGGCAAACAGGTTCCCGCGCACGACCCGGCCGTCGTCGGCGACCGTCAGCTTCCCGATCCGGCGGCCGAGCCGACGTCGGCCTGCGGCGCGGAGGCGTCAGGAGTTCGTGTGTCTCCCACGGCCCCGGGCTTCGGCCCGCTGTTCTCGCGGAGCACGAGCATCGCGTGTTCGTGCTCGCCGTACCGTACGGTGCCCGTGTGCTGGAAACCGTGCTTCTCCAGCAGCCGCACCGAGCCGGTGTTGTCGGCGAAGGGGTCGGCATGGAGCGGGCGGTTCTTCTCCCGCTCCAGGAAGAGCGTCAGCGCCCGGGTGCCGATGCCTCGGCCCCAGTAACGCTGCCCGAACCAGTAGCCGATGAAGCGTCGGTGGTCATCCCACCAGGCGACGACGTTGCCCGCCGTCTCACCATCCACGGTGACGGTCTGCACGAAGACGCTCGGATCCCCGAGGACCTTCGTGGCCCAATGGGTCATGAACCTCTCCCGGCCCCGGGGCGTGAACCTCGAACGCCGGACAGCCTCGGCGTCGTGTTCGTACCGGAAGAACAACTCCAGATCGGCCTCTTCGACGTCCCTCAACCGCACATTGTTCGTCATGCTCGGTGAGTCTGGCACCCGGCACCGACAACGGCGTCGGGTCGTTGACCGTCGGCCGATTCCCAGGCCACGGGCCGCTCACAACGCCACCCTCGCCCGTGACGCGTGCTCAGTCGTTGTATTCGTCGTTGCCTTCGGTGTCTTCGTCGTCGGGAACCCAGCGCAGCACGTCGCCGGGTTGGCAGTCGAGTGTGCGGCAGATCGCGTCGAGCGTCGTGAACCGCACCGCCTTCGCGCGACCGTTCTTCAGCACGGCGATATTGGCCGGTGTGATGCCGACGGCGGCGGCGAACTCCCCCACTGACAGGTTGCGTCTGGCGAGTTGGACGTCGAGGTCGACGATGATCGCCATCAGATCACCTCGGCGATCTCGGTCTGTAGATCCGTCGCCTTGCGCAGGAGGCCGCGCATGATGACGACCAGCATCGCGAACGACGCTCCGACGCCGACACCCGTGATCGCGGCGGCCAGGGCGCTGATGGCGCCCATGTTGCCGTTGGGAGAGGGGACGTCGGCCAGGGCCAGGTGACCGGCCACCCCGATCGCCAGCAGTGTTGCCAGGGCCGAGGACCCGATGATGACATCGACCCATCGGAAGGCCTGCGGAGTGAAGATCGCGTCCCGTCGGACCATGGCGAGCAGCATCCACACCGCGACGAGCGCGACCTGGACGCAGGCGATGCCGACGATTGCCACCGTCACGTAGGGCGCGGCGAACGGGGCGTAGGGAGGGAAGCGGTCCACTTCGTCGGCTGCGGTCGTCGGGACGACCACGATCTGACCGAAGAGACCGATCACGATCGCTGCGACGATACCGGCCCGGAGCGCGACTATGAAGAGGTGATTCATACATCGATTTTCGATAGATATCGATCGAAAGTCAATCGACTGCGTCCGGCCTTCCGTAGCTTCATGGCATGCGTACGAGTGCTCGGACGACAGCGGATACGGCCTACGACTACGGCTTGCGCACCGACACCGAGCGGCGCGCGGCGTAGACGAGCGCACCGGCCGCGAGCACAGCGGCGCCGGAGACGACCGAGGCCCACGGGAGTGCGAAGGCCAGGGCCAGGCAGCCGGCCAACCCGACGGCGGGGACCAGGAGGTGGGGGCGGCCTTCGTCGGGGGCGAGGGTCCAGGCGGAGGCGTTGGCGATGGCGTAGTAGACGAGCACGCCGAAGGAGGAGAACCCGATGGCCCCGCGCACATCGGCGGTCGCGGCCACCACCGCCACCACGGCGCCGACGAGGAGTTCGGCGCGGTGGGGCACCTTGAAACGGGGATGGACGGCGGCCAGGGCGTGGGGCAGGTGACGGTCCCGGGCCATGGCCAGGGCCGTACGGGAGACGCCGAGGACGAGGGCGAGCAGGGAGCCGAGCGCAGCGACGGCGGCGCCGACGCGTACGACGGGGACGAGCCGGTCGGCGCCCGCGGCCCGCACGGCGTCCGACAGCGGAGCCGACGCCTCGGCCAGCCGCCCCGGGCCGAGCGTCGCCAGGGCGGCGACGGCGACGACGGCGTACACGACCAGGGTGATGCCGAGCGCGAGCGGGATGGCCCGGGGGATGGTGCGGGCCGGATCGCGGACCTCCTCCCCGAGCGTGGCGATACGGGCGTAGCCGGCGAACGCGAAGAAGAGCAGGCCCGCAGCCTGGAGCACCCCGCCGACGGTGGCGTCCGAGCCGACGTCCAGCCGGGCGGCGTCCGCGGTCCCGGAGGTGAGGGCGGCGACCACCACGGCCGCGAGCACCGCCAGGACCAGCGCGACGATCGCTCGGGTCAGGAGCGCGGATCTCCGTACACCCGCGTAGTTCACGGCCGTCAGCGCCACCACGGCGGCCACCGCGACCGCGTGCGCCTGCCCGGGCCACACGTACGAGCCGACCGTGAGCGCCATCGCCGCGCAGGAGGCTGTCTTGCCGACCACGAAGCCCCACCCGGCCAGGTAGCCCCAGAAGTCGCCGAGGCGCTCGCGACCGTAGACATAGGTGCCGCCCGAGGCCGGGTAGCGGGCAGCCAGCCTCGCGGAGGACGTCGCGTTGCAGTAGGCGACCACGGCGGCCAGGGCCAGACCGATCAGCAGCCCGGAGCCGGCCGCCCGTGCTGCCGGGGCGAGGGCGGCGAAGATCCCCGCACCGATCATCGACCCCAGGCCGATCACCACGGCGTCGGTCACGCCGAGCCGCCGCTGCAGTTCGTCCGGGACGCCGGTGGTCGATGGCTTGTTCACGGGTGTACTCCTCGGCAGCAGGTCACAGGGGGCACGGTTTGCGACACCGGCAGACGATAGAGGAGCTTCGGGCAGGCCCCCACGGTCGCGGGCCCCCTGTGTGAGGGTGTGCGGGCTGATCGGAACAGAAGAACTTGGAGTAAAAGTGGGGAAGTTCGCTCCTGTTGAGGAGTACGTGGCAGGGCTCGCCACCGGCCCGTTTCGTGACATCGTCGAGAAGCTGATCCCGCTCATTGACGCCGCGCTGCCCGACGCGAACTCGGCGGTCTACCACCAGGCACCCACCTGGAGTGCGGGCGAGGCACCCGGAAAGGGGCCGGTCTGCTACGTCAGGGCGTACTCGAAGTACGTGACCTTCGGGTTCTGGCGCGGGCAGGAACTCGACGACCCGTCCGGTCGACTGCAGCCCGGTGCACGCATCATGGGGCAGGCCAAGCTGGCCTCCGTCGACGAGATCGACGAGAAGCTCTTCGCCGACTGGCTGAAGCAGGCGGGCGAACTGGAGGCCGCCGAACTCGCGAAGGCCTGACCCCCTCCGCGGTCTCTCGACGTGTGCGGCCTCGGTACTGGTGAGTTTGCGTATTCAACTGTCGTGAGTCGTCGGTTCCGCCGAGCCGACAGTGACCTTCCGTGATCACTGGAGGGCTGCCCTGTCCCGCTGCTCCCGTGTCAGCTCGTGGCGCTGCCGTAGTTCCGCAGGATGCTCAGAGCTCTGTCGAAGGCCGAGTCCCTCTTCCTGGCGAACTCCTCCTTGGTGAAGACCGGCTCAGTGAGATTTGGCGGAATGCCTGTACCGTCGAAGGTCATGCCCGATCGGGTCAAAAATTCTTCGTTCGGTAGCCAGGCCGACATGGCGTTGGGGAGCTTGCGCACCATGATGTCCGAGAAGACGCCCTGTGTGGGCTGCCCGATTCGGACCGTCTTGCCGGGCCGGTCCATGAGGGCCTGGGCGAAGGTCTCTCCCGCGCTGACGGTCGAGCCGCTGGTCAGCACGGCGACCGGCCCGGTGTAGCGGGGGCCCTGGGCTGGTTCGACGTACACGGGCTGGGGGCGAGTGTGCCGGGTGGGGTCGGTGGGAACGTTGCGGGCCCTCTTGGAGTAGGCGAGGTAGGGGGTGTCGGTGAGGCGCGCGGCGATGTGGATTCCCAACGCGTCGAAGCCGCCACCGTTGATCCGTTGGTCGATGATCAGGCCCTTCAGGCGCCGCGTGCGTTCCTGGCTGAGGACCGTGTCCAATGTCTTGTCGAGTTCGGCCAGCTGGTCGGCGTAGGCGTCATCATCCGCGTACCCGTCGAAGCCGGAGATCCGCAGATAGCCCTGCCCGCCGGGCAGGTCGGCGTAGGTGATCCGCCCGTTCGCGAAGTCCTGGAGGTTCCGGGCGGATTGGAGGTCGCGTGCCACGATGAACTTCTTGACCCTGGCGTCCAGTTCCGCGGAAGGCATGACGGTGCCGGGGCGGGCCTGATAGAAGACACGCTTGCCGTCCAGGACGGCGACGTGGGCGTCGTGGAGCGGCTCGACCATCTCGCTGAAGACGTCGTACAGCTCGTCCCTCGTCGTCCCGGCGTGCACCTTGGGGCGGTACTGATCGCGGGCCTTGTGCCAGTCAATGCCCTTGGCTGCGAAGAAGGGGTAGTTCTCCTCGAAGGTCTGCCAGAAGACGTCGAAGGTCTTGCGGGGATCCTCTGCCTGCGGGCGCGAGCAGGCGTCGGGCAGCGCAGGGATGCGCCGGAGGCTCCGGCTGCCGACGGAGCCGTCCTCGCGCACGAAAGCGTGGTCGTGGTCTCCTCGGGAGCGCACGGTCAGGACGGTGCCGTCGGACGTGGTGTAGGTGCCGGGGCCGGTCCGCCGCGCGGAGTCGCCCTTCAGGCAGCTCACCGCGGTGATCTGATACTCCTGGAAGATCCCGTTGTGGAGGGACAGCACTGTGCCGTAGCCGTTCATGCGCCAGATTCCCTCGGTGGTCGGCCCCTGGGCGATGGCCGCCGGCACGGCTCCGCCGACGAGTGCCAGTGAGATGGCGGTGGTCGTAACGATGCGCACGAACGCGCCCTCCTTGCAGCAGTTGCTTGGGCACCCCCACGGTCGCCGACGTGGCGTTCTCGCGGCCATCCGGCTGTCCGGTTGATCGGAGGTGGGGCCAGCCCTCTAACGGGCTGCCCCGCAAGGGATGTTGGAGCGTGCTCGCCCGGGCGTTCGGCAAGTTGGGATGACCGGAGCACGTCCGCGAAGAGCTCGACCCTGCCAGCGGCCCGGATGCCTCCGCCCGGGTGGCCTGCGCTAGGCGGTCTGGGCGCGGTCCTTCTGGGATTCCTTCTGCAGGCGGCGGGCCACGAGGCCGACTGGTGCGCAACACACCCGGACGACGACGGGTACAACATGCGCGTCAGGGTCGTGTTCCGATGTCCTGGCGAATGCCCCCGCGTTCGAGGTTTTCGCAGGTCACGTGTGGTTCTGGGTGCTATTTGCGGGAGTCATGTCCCCGGTCACAGCGGCGGTGCTGTGGGTGCGACACCAATTCGTACGGAGGGACTGAACACAGTTCGGCATTGCCATGCTGCTGACGGTAGTTAACTGGTGGGCTCGCGTGATTCAAGTGTCGTGAGTCCGGGGTGAGTGCAAGCGGTGTTGGTCACTGTCCGTGCCCGCCGGGAGCTGTTCCCGGCGGGCTGTCGTTGCTGGGCTGGCGACTATGACTCGGCTACGACGATGTAGAACGTCACCGCCGCGAGGAAGGGGCCGGTGGAGAGGTGGTCCAGCCAGCGTCCTGCTGCTTCCTCGGTGAGGTATCCGGCGGCCACGGCACGCTGCGTCGTGCGCTCCAGTCCAAGGATCTTGTCGGCTGCCTGGGCATCTCGGAATACGGGGGTGATCGGAATGACCGAGGGCACCGCGAATCCGGCCCCTGTTGCCAGTCGGGGGAGCTGCCTGCCGATGCGGGAATTGCGGACGACCTTGTCCGTGACGTACTGGGTGTAGGCGCGCGAAAGGCTGCTGTCCGGATGGTCGACGGTCAGGGTGTCCCAGTCCGGCTCACCCATGACGAGCCGCCCGCCGGGTTGTAGCACGCGGTGAATTTCCCGGAGCGCCCGGGCAGGGTCGGCGACGTGTTGCAGTACCCGGTCGGTGCGGGCACGGTCGGCGGTGCGGTCGGGCAGCGGCAGGTCGTGGATGTCGCCGAGTCGCACTGTGACAGTGTGCTGGTCGGACGTGCGCTCCCTGGCGGCGTCGACCGTGGCCTGGTCGTGGTCGACACCGATCACCGTGCCTGTCGCGGTGACAGCTTGGGCGAGCGAGGCGAGATCGGTGCCGGGGCCGCAGCCCAGGTCGAGCGCCGTTTGGCCCGGACGGATGTCGAGTTCATCGAGCATGCGCCCCTTGTAGGAGCGGCTGAGGTCGGTCGCGGCGACCCGATCGAGGTAGGCGATCGGGTCGGGGGTGGCGGTCTCGAACGCTGTTGAGGTCATGGGAATCAGTCAAGCAACTGCGGCAAGCCGACGGGGTCCTGACGGTGAGTTTGTGGCGCCATCCGCTGTGAGTGCCCCGTGGGTTCAGCCTGGAAACGATCGTCCGTGATCTCGGGGGGGGCGTACCAGCTACCACGACAAGACCACCAGCCGCCTCCGCGGGTTCCTCCGTCTCGACTACCAGCCGTACTCTTCGCGATATTCCTCGTACACCTTCTGCCATTCGGCGGGGTAACAGTCGGCGGCGGTTTCATAGTCAGAGCCTTCGCACAAGCTGTAGCGGTAAGAGCCGTCCGTGTCCCGTTCCTGCGGATCGGGCAGGCCGGTGTCAATGGTGAAGTCCCCGGTGTATGTGAAGTCGGGGTCGTCGATGGTGCGGTAGCTGTCCTCCGTCGGGGCGTCTGCGGTGGCATCTGCGGTGGGCTCGTTCGCCAGCGCTTCCCCCTGCTTGGCGATGGCGACATACCGTTTGCGGGCTTCAGCGGTGATTTCGCCATCCTTGCAGTCTGACGGCTTCTCGACCACGTACAGAAAGAGGGTCCAGTCGCTGCCGTCCCGTTCGGAGGACAGGTCGCTGGGATCCTGGGAGCAGACGGTCCACGAGACGTAGGCCGGGTCATCCTCGTCGAACTCCCGCACGTGGTGGTTGTTGGTGCTGCCAGGGGCGGTGTAGGCGTCGGCGGACTGAACGTTGACGCCGAATTCGCCCCTGTATCCGGCCTGGACGGCGATCTTCTTGGCTTCCTTGAAGGTCTTGCCGGTCAAGTCCGCCACCTTGGGGGCCTCGGGCCCGCCGCAGCCGGCAAGAAGCAGAGCTGAGGCGACGGCGGCGGGGATCGCGGTGGCGGCCGTGCGGGTGGTCATGGGTTCCTCTCCAGCCGGGGTCTCTCCCCGCGCATGGGCATGGTCATTGCCGGGAAACGATGAGGTCTCGCCGGTGCGCCAAGTAAGTCTGTCTGGTCCGCCCCCAGTTGGTGAGCGAGATTCGGTAGATCACGCGGAGGACTTCGCGATGCCCGCGCCTGAGGTAGCACTCGACCACCGCAACCTACGTCGGCCCCGTGTCTGGTGGTGGCCGGGGGATGTAGTGACCACGCATCAGTGCTCCTTCGCCCCGGCCCCGGTGACCACGCACGGTAACCAGAGGGGCTGGACCCGCGGAGAACCGGCGACAGTCGAACACGAGGGCCCACCAGTACGAAGGCCGGTGTGGGCGGCCCGAAAGCGAGATGGCTGGATGGTTTTCCGGGCCTGCGCAACCGTCGGTTCGTCGTGCTCTGTCTGGTGCCCCGTGACCGGTTCGTTCGGCTTCGTCACGATGCTCACGCCGCCCTCATGATTTCGGCCGCGAGGTGTCCGTCGCTGTCGTGGAGCTACCGATGATCGTCACCGGCGCGGGTACGGCGCTCGCCGCGGGGCTCGTCGACGAGCAGGCCCTCGAACTCGTCGACCCCGCGAAGGCGGGCATGGCCGCAGGATCTCTCAATGCTCAGTGAGAGGACCGCGTGGAGGCCAGCCTGGGCCGTCACCGTCGCCGCCGTGGCTATGGCCGTGGCCGTGCCGCGCTCGCGCCCGGCGAGTGCCCATGCCGCCGTACCGGTCACCGCGAACGCGGCGACGAGGCCCGGCCCGGCGATCGGCGAGCCCGACATGAGGATGTGGCCCGTGGCAGCGAGCAGCACGCACGTGGCCGTGAAGGCCGCGGCCCTGAGCGCTCGGCAGCACCGGCCCGTAGTCATGGCGGGGTCGTCCTCGCACCCGCCGTCGGCCCCGTTGCGGGTCGGTGCACGGATCGCAGGAGTGCTCCTCTTCGTCGCATTGGGTGTGGCGCGTGCCACAGAGCGGAGCGGGAACTGGTGTGGCGACGCGTACGACTTCTGATGGCAGGCCGAGTCCTGCGCCGGGCTCGCGTCCGCACCACGGCAATGGCGAGGGGGTGTGCATGGGCAGGGACGGGCCGGAGCGGCTCGGCTCGGGCGAGGGCGGTTCGAGGCCGGGCGGCTGGGCCAGTGACAGCGCGGTGGCCGGCTTCCGGGGAGCGGCCGTTCTCGAACACCACCGGTCGCCCCGGTCAGGGCGTTTCGACTCGGGGTCGGTCGCGTCGTGCGCCCGCCTCGTCGTCCGCGACCACGTTCTTTTCGCGACGGTCGAAGGCAGCCCACCATGCCCCGGACGACAACCACCATGTTCCCCGGACCACAGACGTGTCGAACTCCCGGATCACCTATGTGCCGGGCCCCCGGATCACAGACGTGCCGAGCTCCGGGATCACCTATGTGCCGGGCCCCCGGATCACAGACGTGCCGCGCCCACACGGCGTGGCTCCCGCTTCTCTATGACAGGAGAGCCATGAACCGCAGAAGCCTGCTCCGCGCCTCCACCGCCCTCGGTGCCGCCGGGGCCTCCGGAGCCGTGACGGGCATCGTTGCCACCGCGGCCTCGGCGGATCCGTCGACCGCTCGGACGGGCGCCAGAACGCTCCGACCGGGCGCCGGGCCGCTTCGTGTGCACGTCGTCATGTTCGACGGTGCGGAGGAACTCGACTTCGCCGCCCCGTACGAGGTGTTCTCCGCCGCCGGGCTCTTCACCGACCGGACGGTCGACGTCCGTTACGTCAGTGCCACCGGCCCCGGCATGGTCCGGGCCTCGTACGGGACGGAGATCCGTGTCGAGCACGGTTGGTCGCCGCATCGGGCGGACATCCTGGTCGTGCCCGGTGGTGGTTACGCGCGCCGGGACAGCGCCGGGGTATGGGCCGAGATCCGGCGCGGCACGCTGCCCAGGGCCTTGGTGGCGGCGGCACGGAGAGGGCTCACGATCAGTGCCGTGTGCACGGGCACGATGATCTTGGCCGCCACCGGCCTGACCCGCAACCGTCCCTGCACCACCCACCACAAGGCGCTGGCCGACCTGGAGAACCAGGGCGGCATGCTCAAGAACGCCCGTGTCGTGGACGACGGCGACCTGGTCACGGCAGGCGGCATCACCTCCGGGCTCGACCTCGCGCTCTGGCTCGTACGCCGGGAACTCGGCGCGAATGTGGCGACCGAGGTCGAGGCGATGCTGGAGTATGAGGCGCGGGGCACGGTCTGGGTGCCCGACGGGCGACGGTAAAGCACGTGAGATGGGAAGCGGGGGTGCGGAATCGTCCGCCTGCTTCCACTCAGCCGCTTCGCGATCGCCTTGCCGATCCGGGTTGTGGGGCGTGTCGGTGACCTTCCGGGACGGCCCTCACCGAGGCGCACCCTCCGCCGCCTCCGTCCCTTCGGAGGTATCCCCTCCGAAGGGACGGAGGCGGGGCGTCTATGCCCGAAACATTCCCTTTTGGGGTGTATTCCTCTGAAGCGCATCCTTCCGGGGCAGGGTCGACCCGACGGCTGCACCCTCCGGTTCACCCGAGGCATGGCCACTCCGGCGATCGATTGCAGTTCGCTCGCAGTGGCACAGGTTTGGATCCAAAATTCAGGTTTGAGGCGACGCTGGACGGGATTCAATGGGCGCGCCTATGGTTTTGGGATCCAGAACTTCAGAGGTTTCCATGTATCTCATGCTTTGGGTGTGTTCCGCATGCCCTGGAGGCTCCGCGTGCTTCGCGCGGCCACCTGCCCCATGTGCCCTGCGCGCGCCGCGTGTGCCATGTCTGCTTGAGGAGGAGTGAGATGAGCGGCGGACTGCCCGGCCTGGCCGGTGTCGATCACATCGGGTTCACGGTGCCCGACCTCGCCGAGGCCAGGGCGTTCCTGGTCGATGTGCTCGGTTGCGAGTACATGTACTCGCTCGGCCCGTTCCGGGATGACCACGGGAACTGGATGGCGGACCACCTCGACGTCCACCCGCGCGCGGTCATGCGGCAGCTGCACTTCTTCCGGTGCGGTGGGCAGGCGATCTTCGAGGTCTTCGAGTACGCCGCGCCCGGACGGAACACGACCCTGCCGAGGAACAGCGACATCGGCGGCCACCATGTCGCCCTGTATGTCGACGATCTCGACGCCGCCGTCGCGTACCTCCGGAGCCGGGGGATACGCGTCCTCGGCGAGCCGTCGAGCAGCAGTGGCCCCAGCGAGGGGCAGCGCTGGGTCTACTTCCTCGCCCCCTGGGGCATGCAGTTCGAGCTCGTCTCGTACCCGGGCGGCAAGGCCTTCGACCGGCAGCGAGCGGCCGGATAGGCTCCGGGCGTGCTGGGGGAGAACGTGCCGGGGGAGAAGATGAGCGTTCCGGAGCGGAAGGCCGTGTCGGAACGCGAGAGCGCGTCGGCGTACCGGACCGCGCCGGAGCAGTCGGACAAGGCGGTCGGCGGCCCCTCGGCCGGGGCGACCAGTCAGCGGATCGCACACCATCTGCGCGAAGCGATCCTGAACGGCGAGATCGCGCCGGGAGAGCCGATCAGGCAGGAGAAGGTCGCAGAGCGCTTCGGTACCAGCCGGCTGCCGGTACGCGAGGCCCTGCGCATCCTGGAGGCCGAGGGCCTGACCGAGCACCGGCCGAACCGGGGCGCCCGGGTGCCCCGGCTGGGCAGCCACGAGGTGGGCGTGGTCTACCACATGCGCGAACGACTGGAACCTCTCGCGCTCACCGAGAGCCTTCCGCACCTGACGGAGGACGACTTCCGGGCCCTCGGCGAGATCCAGCGGCGGATCGAGGCGGCCGACGATCTCCTCGAATTCCTCGCGCTGGACCGGGAGTTCCATCTCCGCAGCTACTCCGGCTGCCGGACCGACCACCTCTCCTCGGTCGTCGTCCGCCTGTGGAACTCCACCCAGCACCACCGCAGGGTATTCATGCGCCTCGGCGGCTCCGGCAGGCGATGGGTCGTCAACGCCGAGCACCGACTGCTGCTGGAGGCCATCGAGCGGCGCGACCCGGTCGACGCCGGACGCGTGCTGGAGGGCCACATCCGGCGCACCCGCGTGGAACTCTCCCAGCACCCCGAGGTCTTCGACGGATGACGAGGCCGCGGTTCTGTCCGCGACCGTGGCCCCCTCACCCATCCCGTCTCAGGTCCCCGGAGGAGCGGCTTCGCGGGTGGCATCCGAGCGGCAGCAGAATGGCGAAGTCCTCCTTCACACGTCCCTCGGCGACCGCTCCGCCTTCCGACGCCCACCGTCCGCCGTTCCGTCGTTCGCACCTCCGGTGCCCACCGTCCGTCGCGAGAGGCAGGCCTTCCGACGAACCGGCCCGACGAACCGGCCCGGCGGAACCGGCCCGGCGGAACCGGCCCGGCGGAACCGGCCCGGCGGAACCGGCCCGGCGGAACCGGCCCGGCGGAACCGGCCCGGCGGAACCGGCCCGGCGGAACCGGCCCGGCGGAACCGGCCCGGCGGAACCGGCCCGGCGGAACCGGCCCGGCGGAACCGGCCCGAGGGGGCTGCCGTGATCGACAACGACCCACCAGGCATGCTGGACTTCCGGTCGTGGCCGACAGCGACGCAGACGAAATGCGGCCACCGCCGGGCCCGGCACACCGTGCCCGGCACGCACGACGGAGGAGGGGAGGGCGAAGTGCCTGAGCGCACAAGCGAGTTCGGGAAGTACGGTGCCCAGGGCGTCAAGGGCCACGAGTTGGTCGCCCGGCGGCTCGACGAACTCGCGGGCGGCATCACCACCCCCATCACCGCCAAGCGCGGCCTGATGGCACGCCTGCACTACCTGACGAGGTCGGCCCACGCCCGCGCGGCGGCCCGGGACGCCGGCCTGACCGTCACCGACCGCACCCTCAAGGCATGGCTGGACGGCAGGCGCAGCCCTTCGCGCAAGAACCTCGAAAGGATCGAGAGGGCCTACCGTACGGTGCGCCGCGCGAACGTGGCCCGATACCTGCTCCGCCGCCTCAACGCTGAGGGACGTGGCACACGCGTCGAGATCCACCCCCTCAACCAGTCCCAGGTGCCGCGCCCGCGTCAGCGGTTCCTGGAGTTCCGTACGCTCAACATCCGCCACTGGGACCGGATCGTGGATGCGTGGGTCCGAGAGGACGATGCCGCGTTGGACGCCGCGTGGGTGGACCAGATCGTCGACCTGGGCTCGCAGTGGGGACAGTACGAGTACTGCACCAACATCGGTTTCGCCGCGTAGCGACTCGTAATGGCCCGTAACGGTTCGTAATGACTCTCAACGGGGTGTGGGTACGAGGTACGGAGTGCCGGGCCCAAGCATGCGGGGCGCGGGGCCCAAGGGCGCGCGGCGCGGGCGCAAGGGTGCGGGCCGCAAAGGGTGTGCGGGGGTGCGGTCGTGCCCACTGAGCGCCGTACGCTGACGCCCTTCCGCCATTCGCCGCGAGCGGCGTGACGGACGTTTACCTGTTGCCGGTTCACTCGTTCGGCCCAGGCCATCAGTTGTGACGCGGAGTGTCGTTACCCGATCGAGTGATGTAGTGCCCTCCAGTGACCTAATCCGAAGATGATCGTGATGTGATCAGTTTCGGAACTTTCGTCCCCTGATAGGAGAAACATGCGCATTCGAACCGCTATGGCCGCCACCGCTATGGCCGCCTCGGCCGTTCTCGCCGGCGCCGGTGCCGCCGCTGCCGACGCCGGTGCGGGGGCCGCCGCCATCGGCTCCCCCGGCGTTCTCTCCGGCAACGTCCTTCAGATCCCGATCCACGTCCCGATCAACGCCTGTGGGAACAGCGTCAACCTCATCGGTGTGCTGAACCCGACGTTCGGCAACACGTGCGCCAACCTCTAGTGCGTGAGGGGTGCTGATGCCGTCGGGAGCGGCAGTGGGACGGTGACCGTGTCAGTGCCCGCCCCGAACAGCACGGTGCCCGATGCCTGACGCACGGCGCGGGGTCCGCCCGGGATCACCCGGGCGGACCCACGTGTGTGCGGCGTGGGAACCCTACGGCCCGCGTCCCGCCCGAGTTCTCGTTCGCACCGGGCAGCCGTCGGCGCGGATCCTGGGGGGAGCCGTTCAGCAGGGGGTGGTTCGGCCACCGGCGACGCGTACGGCCTCATCGAAGTACGCGCGTTCACGCGATCCCTCAGGCGCTCCGAGAACCGCGAGCCCCCGGTCCGCGAACGGCCGGAACAGCCGTCCGTGCCGGAGCGCCGTGTCGGGGCCCGGGGCGCCGGTGTCCTCGACCGTCGTGAGCGGCAGGGCGCGCGAAGCCCCCACGGTCATCGTCACCGCCCAGCGGGTGATGTCGTCCTCTCCGAGAGGGAGGGGCGCGAAGCGCACGCCGCTCACCTCTTCCCAGGCCACCTGGCGACGTGACCACGGTCGGAGGACCGCGACCCCGGATTCGTCGAAGCACACGGCGAACCGGCCCCGCAGCGCGAAATGCACCACGACCGGCAGCACCAGGCAGGCGGGGAAGAACCACCATGTCGGATGGTCCCCCAGAAAGCCGAGGGCTCCCGCGACGGTGACCAGAACCCAACTGATCGCCGTCTCGGCGCACAACCACTCGACACGCAACGGCCCTTCCAGTACACGCACCTTCACCGCTGCCGTCACGTTCGTACTCCGTCGCATCTCGCCGCCCGTGTCATTGCTCATAGCGCGGTCAACGTAGCCACCGCGACGCGTCGACGCCATGAGCACTCGTACTCAACCATGCGTGATTCACAGCAAGTTGGGACATGGAAGCGGCCGACAGGCAGCCCAGGGGGGCGACCGCCGAGCCCGTGGCGGGGACGGTGCGCCCCGTAGCAAGACCGTGGAGCCCGCAGAGGGACGGTCGTGCCCGCAGCGGGCCGGTGAGGTTTCGTGCTCAGGATGTGCCGCTCAGGGCCGTGGCCGACGCGGCGGTGGTCGACACGGAAACGGTTGGCCCGGCAGCGATTGGTCCGGCGTGCAGGTAGCGGCTGCGGACCGCGGTGACGATGTCGGCGCTCGCCTGTCCGGTGCCGTAGGGGGAGGGGAGCCGGGCCAGCCGTTCGGCACCGGCCTCGTCGTCGAGCAATTCCCTGAGTACGCGAGCGAGTTCGTGGCCGGGCCGGGCGAGGCGGGCGAAGCCGGCCTGGACGGCCTCGGGGCGCTCGGTGGAGTTGCGCACCACCACGAGCGGGCGTTTGAGCACGGTGCATTCCTCCTGGATCCCGCCGGAGTCCGACACCAGCAGGCGGCAGTGCTGGGCCAGGGCGAGGAAGGCGGCGTGGTCCAACGGCTCGATGCGGCGCAGTCGCGTGATCGACGTCCGCAGGCCGAACGCGTCGACGGCGGCCCGGGTCCGGGGGTGCAGCGGAAGCAGCACCGGCAGGTCCGTGGCGGCGAGTTGGTCGAGGATCTGGGCGAGCCTCGCGGCGTCGTCGGTGTTCTCGGGGCGGTGGATGGTGGCGAGCACGTAGCCGCCCGGGACGACGGCGTGCTCGGCCACGATCCGGCGGACTTCAGCCTCGGAAGGCAGGGTTTCCAGGGTGGCCTCGACGACGGTGTTCCCCGTGATCATCACTCGGTGCGGTTCGATGCCCTCGCGCAGGAGGTGCGCGGCCGCGGTCGCGGTGGGCGCGCAGTGCAGGTCGGCGAGCGGGGCGATGAGGCGGCGGTTGGCCTCCTCGGGCATGGCGGGGTCGAAGGAGCGCAGACCGGCTTCGACATGGACGACGGGTATGCCGACGCAGTGCGCCGCCAGCGCGCCGGCGGCCGCAGTGTTGGTGTCGCCCTGAACGACGACGGCGGCAGGCGGACGTGCCGCGAGGTGGTCGCTCAGCGCGCTGACCATGCGGCCGATCTGCTGTCCGCGGGGTTCGCCACCGACGCCCTTGAGCCGGTGGTGCGGACGAGGAAGGCCGTACTGCGCGAAGAAGGCGGTGGTGAGGGCCGGATCCCAGTGCTGGCCGGTCCAGACGACGCGGGCCTGCGGACCCAGCAGGCGGACTACGCCGGCGAGCTTGACGATCTCCGGACGGGTGCCGAAGACCAGGGCGACATCGGTCGGGGACATGGCGCTCCGAAGGGGCGAGGGGAGAGGGGGCGATACGAGAGGTGTGGTGCAGAAGGCAGTGCAGTATCAGCAGACAGTACGAAGGCGATTCGAAGAAATATCCGAAAAATTGGTCAAAATCACTCGAAAGGCTCAATGAGGTGTTGGTCCGGCCTGGAGTGGGCGTGTCCGCCTCGGGCTCGGGTCGGCGGATCGGCCGGGGTGACCGGGGCGGCCGGGGCGGCCGGGGTGGCCAGGGGGTGCGAGCTTTCGGTGATCTCCCCTGTCGCACTGTGAGCAGTTACGGCAAACGGGTGAATCTCGAATGGATGTGCACAGTTTTGGTCAGAACGCATGATTTCTGCGGCAATATGCGGGCTTATCCGATCTCATGAACTTGCCTGAAGTGAGAGGAACTAGTCATGTATGGACCCATAGTTGGGGGTTTGCCCCCTGCCGCCGCCGGAGGCGGCGTGCTCGCCTCCACCGGTTCGCCAGGTCTCGGCATCGCTGCGACCGCCGCGACCGCGCTGGTGCTGCTCGGCGTCGTGCTGGTCCGGCGTAATCGGCTGGCCGTCCACAAGGCCGGTCCGACCGATCCGAGGCGCGGCGACGCGTAATCGGTCGCCGCCGTGAGCGGATGGATCGGGCGGTTCCGAGCGGCCCCGGGGGAGGGGCTGCGGCGGACCGCGGACCAGCGTCGGCCGTGTCGTCGGCTCGACTCGTCCGCAGCGGGTCCGGGGTCGGCCGCTGCGGAGCCCAGGCCGACCGCCTTTCTCCCAGGGGGTTTCTCTTCATGACGTCAGACGCGCTTCCGCAAGGGGCACGGCCGTTGAGGCCGACCCGCTCGCGGGTGTCGCGCACCGGCCGCACCTCGCTGCTCGGCCGGGTGCTCGGGCCGCTGCTGCTGGTCCTGTGCGGGTTCCTGGTCGTCGGCGAGCGCGAGTACCGCTTCCACGAGATGGCTGCGGCGGAGTGGCTGATCTCTCAGGTCCTCGGTCTGCGGACCATGGTGCTCGCGGCCCCCGAAGCGCCGGTCCTCTACGCCGGCGGCGACGACGGCTTCGGGCGCGGAATCGCGCTGACCACCGGCTGCAGCAGCGCCCTGTTCATCGCCACGCTCGCCCTGTTGTCCGGCGTCCTGTTGCTGTTCAGCACGCGCCGGCCGACACGGATCCTGCTGGGCTTCGTCCTGGCGGCCGTCCTGATCGGCGGCACCAATCTGGGGCGCCTGATGCTGATCGTCGCCATGCAACACCGCTACGGCGACGAGGGTTTCGGCTGGACACACATCCTGTTCGGCTCGGTGCTGATGATGGCCGCCGCCCTGGTCGCCCTGCTGCTCTTCCTCTACATGATCACCCGAACGTCCACCGAAGACGCCGAGGACGACGCGCTGTGACCTTGCTCGACATCTCCATATCCCTCTCGTTCGTCCTCGGGGTCAGCTTCCTCGCCTACGTCGCCGTGATCGTGCGCAACTTCCTGCGGGCGCGCCCGGATCCCCCGGGCGATCCGACAGGCTTCAGCTGGCACTTCTTCGTCCCCTGCCTGGACGAGGAGGCCGTGATCGGCACCACCTTGGACTACCTCGCCCGGCACTTCCCCGACGCCCACGTCTGGGTCGTCGACGACCACTCCGACGACCGGACGGCCGAGGTGGTACGGGCCCGGGCGGACGCGGGACGGCCCGTCCATCTGGTCGGCCGTCGCCTGCCGCAGGCGCGGACGGGCAAGGGCGACGCCCTGAACGCCGCCTACCAGGCACTCGAAGCCTGGCTGCCCCAGGACGCCGATGCCGACCGCGTCATCGTGACCGTTCTGGACGCCGACGGGCGGCCCTCCCCGGGGATGCTGGACTGCTTCGCCGGACCGACGTTCTTCGGCGACCCGTCCATCGGGGCCGTGCAGGTCGAGGTCCGGATGTCCAACCGTGACGTGGCCGTGCCCCTGCCCGACCGGGGGCCCGTCCGTAACCGGTTCGCCCGCCTGCTGGCCCGGTTGCAGGACATCGAATTCCGCGGGCCCATCTCCGCCATGCAGATCACCCGCCGGTACACCAGGACCGTCAACGTGGGCGGCAACGGGCAGGCCAACCGGCTCAGCGCACTGCGCTCGATCGATCAGGGCAGCGCCGAACCATGGGGCAAGGCGCTGCTGGAGGACTTCGAACTCGGGCTTCGGATGATGCTCGGCGGCTGGCGCAACGGCTACACCACGGCTGCCTGGGTGGACCAGGAAGCCCTGTGGAGCGTACGGCAGTTGCTCACCCAGCGGGTCCGCTGGGCACAGGGGGCCATGCAGTGCGCGCCCTATCTGCGCCAGGTCTGGCGGTCCCACCACTTCACCACGACGGGCTTCCTGGAGGTCCTCTACTTCATGAGCCAGCCATGGCTCCAGGCCGTCGGGCTGGTCGTCTACACCGTTCCGATCGCCGCCTTCGCCTACAACGCGGTCGTGTACCCGGAGTTCGTCTTCGCCTTCCTCGGCCAGGGCGGCGCTCCGCTGATCGCGATCTACCTGCTCGTGGGGATCGCCGAGTTCGCCGTCTGGGGACCGCTCTACCGGCGCCGCTGCGAACCCGGAACCAGTCGCCGGGCCGCGCTCGGCTACGGACTCGCGCTCGCGGTCTACGCCGCGACCACCTACATCGTCGCGGTCCGCGCCTTCTGGCGGATCGTGCGGCGCAAGGGCTCCTGGCACAAGACGGCCCGCACGGCCGAGCCGCTGCCCGCCGCCCAGGAGATCGCCACCGCCTGACCGACGAAGCTTCTCCCCGACCGGTAAACCGTGGCCGAAACCACGACCGGACAAGGGAGTTGACGCACCAACCCCAAGGCCCCGGCACCCGGCGCGACGACGCCTGCCGCATCGACCGGCCGCCGCCGACGGCCCGTCCGGGGACGTTCCCGAAAGCCCTGAGCAGCACCTTCACGGCCGACGGGAGACCGACCCGTTCCCGGAACCATCACCCGGCAGCGAATCTCGCTGTCCGCTACACGAAAGGCCCAACCTGTGAGAACCCGTACCCGTGCCCGTGCCCGCATCCATGTCCTGACGGGCAGCGCACTCGTCGCCGGCATCCTGTCCGCCGCAGCCCCGGCGTACGCAGCCCTCCCGGCTCCCGAGGCCGACGCCTACGTCGTCTCCTCGGAGGCCCTGAGCGGGGCCGTCGCCGTTTCGCCGACACCCCACTCGACCTACCCGTCGGGCGGAACGGAGACCCTCGTCGGCCTCGACCTCGGCGCGTTCACCACCACGTCGGTGCTCACCGCGAAGACCGGCGGCAACCCGGCCGACGGCACCTCGTCGGCCTCCGCGACGGTCGACAAGCTCGGGCTCGACCTCGGTGTAGCCCAGGCGTCCCTGACGGGCGTCGAGTCGACCTGCGAGGCGACCCCCACCGGCGCCAAGGGCAGTGGTCTGATCGCGGGCGGGTCGATCACCGTCCTCGGAATCCCGACCAACCTCCAGGCCAATGCCCCCGCCAACACCAAAGTCAGCATTCCCGCCGTCGGTTCGATCGTCCTCAACGAGCAGACCACCGACGCCGACGGCGTACTGAGCGTCAACGCCGTCCACATCACCCTGCTGCCGGCGTTGAACGGCGCCAACCTGGTCATCGGCCACGCCGAGTGCGGCGGCGCGGAGCCCGCCGAAGCGGTTCCGATGATCGACCCGACCGTCGCCGGGGCCACGGGCGGCGTGGCCGTGGCGGGCGTCCTGGCCACGGTCTACCTGCGCCGTCGCAACACCGGCGCCGACGGTTCGGCCGCCTGACGCCCAGCGCACCGGGCCTCCGGCCCGGCTGCCCGGTCCCTCGGCCCACCGGACCGAGGGACCGGGCTCACCGGGGCCGCCGGTACGCCCCGACGGATTGGGGAAGGCCCCGACCCCGACGCGTGATCCGGAGACGTTCGCAGGCGCGCTTTCCCCCGAAGTCGAAGCCGAGCCTGGTGGGCATCGGGCCGGGTGTGCAAAAGGAAGCCTTCGAACGCGTCCTTCGTCCGGCTCTCGTCGACTTCGACTCCGAGGGCGTCTTCGGTGAGCCTGTACGCACGGAAGCCGTCGACGGCGGCCTCGTCGAGGCGGTCGTCCGTGGTCGGCAACCGGTAGTACAAGGGGGCGGAGACGGCGCGGATCACCTCCTGCGCATCGGTGCCCTCGGGTATCTCGCCTTGGTCGATGGCCTGTTGCACGCAGGGTGCCCACTCCCGGACGCGGATGTCGTAGAAGCGGTGCAGAGCCTCGGCCGTCTCCGCGTCACAGGTGGCGGCCGCGATCACCGCCTTGAAGAGCGCCCCCTGCCGTGAGTCGGCCAGAGTGCACTGACCATCTGCAACGCCGTGCTTGAGGTGCTGTGACGCCCGCGCCGCTCAGGGGCGGGGGCGGTCAGGGAGTGCTCTGCGAAGCGACAGCCCGGTCGCAGACGAGTTGCATGAGCTCCTGGGCCCGCTCCAGGAAGTCGAGCCTGTAAGGGCCGTCGCCGATCGGGCCGTAGTTCATGTCGATGTAGACCGCTCCCACCCGGGCCCGGATCTCGACGTGATCGCCATTCCAGTCGCTTTGGCTGTCAGTGACGGTGTAGCTGGTCGCGAAGCTCTCATCACCACACTTCGGCATCGCGATACGTGTCTCTTCCGGATTGCTGGTTGCGACACCCTTCAACACCTCCGCGTACCCGTCGATCACCGTTCGAACGTTTCGGCACGCGGTCACGCGGTAGGTCACCGTGAGGTTGCCAGAGTTCTTTTCCGGGTTCTCATAGTTCGCAGTTCCCGCGTTGCACCCTTCGTCCCCTTCGGCGGGGAACCCGTTGCGTGCACTGCTGACTGCCCAGCCTGACGGCATGTCCTCCAGCCCAGGCACCACGTCCTTCGCCTCGGCCACGGTCAGCGCACGAGGTGTAATCGTCCTCTCCTCGCTGCCGCTGCCGCTGCCCGACGCCGAACCGTCGTTCTTGCCGGCCGTCGCGGATGCGGAGCCACGGCCGCTTTCCGGAGAGGCATCAGAACCAAGGATCTGGCTCCCGCCGTACACAGCGAGGACGATCACGGCGAGGACCACCAGCACGCCCAGCACGAGCGCCACCATGCCGGCCGCTGACTTCGGCTTCGTGAAGTTGATCGTCCCGCTGCCGACCAGGATCGGGTTGTCGCCCCGCAGTCGGCTGCGGTCGATGACCACACCGCCAGCAGCATGCGGTGCGCTCAGGTGAACCGTCAGTGCGTGCTGCAACTGGGGATCGTTCTTGATCTCCTCGGCGAGAACCGCCGATGCCCCGGTCCGCATCTCCGGGGACGCCCCGGACTCCTCAAGATCTGCCAGTGCGGCCCGGCCGCGATCCGACGCTCCCAGCCGGTCTCGTACGATCTGTGCGACGGCGGCCCCAGCCTGCTCGCCCATGCTGGTCGCTGTTCCCGTGATCACAGCTGCCAGCACCCCGACAGCGGCCGCGGCGAGTTCATCCGCTCCCATGAAGCCCCCCCGAATCACACGGCCACCAGGCAACTGCCCCTGTTCCCTCATCATGCCAGCGAGACACCGGATCGCATCCAATTCCGCACTGATAGCCGAAGGTTGCACAGTCGTTGAGTGGGTGTTGCGGGTGACTGAGGGCAGGATTGCCTCAGGCGAGGGCAACCCCGGCGGACCGCAGCGAACGCCCCCGGCCCGCCTCGGTGCTGGTGACGGGACGGTTGCCGAATGAGCACCTGTGACAAGCCGAATGCCTCATCGGTGACAACTGGGCTGCCTCGACCGGTCCTGTCCGCCGGTTCAGGCGGCTTTGCCGGTGACAACCAACGCGCTTCGGCTCAGCCACCTGAACCGAAGCACGATAGCTGTCGCTAAGGCAGGAGGCCTGTCACCAGGACTTCCGGGCAGGGCGGGGCGGGAAGCTGTGCCAGAACCCGTGACCTGTGACAGCGGACCGGGCCGGTAGGGCCAGTGTGGCTCATGTAGTCACCTGGGACTCATCAGCTTCTTGCTTGTGCAACCCATTTCGATGCCCAGGCGTCCGACCCCTTGACGGACGGTTGCCGATTACCCGGGAGGGCACGTGGTGAAGAAGGACCGGACAACGGACGCGGCGAGGGAGAAGGACCGCGAAAAGTGGATGGCTCGTTTCCAGGTACGGCTGGCCATGCAGCCGGGTGTGGACCGGGCAGTGGTGCTCCAGGCGGTCAAGGAAGTCACGACGCACTGCGCGGATACGGGAGAGCACCCGCGCACTGCTTTCGGCGACCCGGACGCCTATGCCGCACAGGCTGCCGCGCGACTGGTACCGGCGGACCGGGCGGCGCGCGCGAGGCGGCACGGCGCCGCAGTGGACGCGCTCGGCTCCGTGCTGAAAAGGGCCCGGGACGTCGCCGGTCTGTGACCGGTTGCAGCGACATCCGCCATGCAGCTCGTCGCTGCAACCGGCGAGCTCTACCGAACCTTCTCCGACGTCAAGTACGCCGCCGAAATGGTGCAGTCGCAGCCGGTGTGGAAGGTGGACGGGACGAAAGACAAGATCGAGCTGCCCAACGGTGATTCCGTGGAGTCGTACCGGATCACCAGCGACGACGCCTTCTCATGGAACGGGCTTCCAGTAAAGGAGTTCATCCTCTGGTTCGCAGAGGACTGGACTCCCGTCGGCGACCAAGCCTCGATGGAGATCGCCGGCAAACTGGACACCCGCACCCAACACTTCTACGACCTGGGCGAACCAGCCGACATCACCCCGCTCGGATAGGCTTGTCGTTCAAGGTCTTTGCCGGCGTCGACCAGCCCTCGGACGCCGTCTACTGCTCACGCCGGTGCTACGGTAGCGATCTTCAGCAGATAAACAGTCACCGTAGAAATGAAGTCAGTGGGCGGTGCCGTGCAGCGCCACCAGGGTGGGGGGAGAATGCGCGAACTGCGCCCACTGCAGGCTCTCGGCCTCTCCGCGATGGCGGAGGCTGCCTACCTGGCGCTCGTGGAACAGGGTCCGCAGACCTCGGCCGAGCTCGCCGACCGGTCGGCGCTGGTCGGGTCGCCTCTCGAATGCCTCCAGCATGCGGTCGCCGAGCTCAGCGACATCGGTCTGGTGTCGTGCACGGACGGCAGGCTGACCGCCCAGCCGCCTCGCGCGGTGCTGGAGGCCGTCGCTGAGCGACGCGCACGCGAAGCCCGGATCGCCTACGAGAGCGCGACGGCCCTGTCACGGTTCTGGCTCGACCACACGTCGGGATCGAGCTATGTCGAGGTCGTCGACTCCTCCCACGGACACATGGCGGTACAGCGACGGGTCCACGACGAGGCGGTGGCGGAGGTGCGTGGGCTGTCGATAGGGCCGGTCGGTAGGGGCGATCGTGTGCCGGAGGTCAGCCTCGGATTGTTGGATGCGCTGGACCGCGGGATCGCCTACCGGGTGGTGTACGGCGCCACCATCCTGCAGGACCCCAAGGCGCTGGCGGTGGCGCACGAGTGCGTCGACCGTGGAGAGCAGGCCCGGGTCTTCCCGGACGTCGCGCTGAACGTGCTGGTCTGCGACGACCGCTTCGCCGTGGTGGGAGCCACCGCGCCGGACCGCACGGGACACCACAGCATCGTCGTCCAGCCGTCGGGTCTCCTGGACGGGCTGATCGGCGTGTTCGAGTCGTACTGGCGGATGGCTGTTCCGCTCCCGTCGACCGGTGAGGTCTTCGAGAGCGGGACCAGCTCGATGAACGGGCACCGGCAACTTCTGAGCTACCTCAGTGCCGGGCTGACCGACGAGTCGATCGCCCGTGAGCTCGGGGTGAGCGAGCGGACCGTAGCTCGACGCATCGCCCGCATGCAGGAGATGCTCGGCGCCCGGACCCGGTTCCAGCTCGGTGTCCAGGCCAGCCGCCGCGGCTGGCTCTGAACCACGGCCCTGGCCGGCCCCGTGCAATGGGCGTGGGAGGCGGGCCGGTGCGTGATCCGGCCCGCCCCCGCGGGTCTTCGGCCGCTCGCGCGGTCATCGCCCTGCGGCGGGAGCGCAGCCGTCAGCCGGCGTCCGGCTTGACCAGGTCGGGGAGTTTGGCCTCGAACAGCTCGTCGAGCTTGAGCGACGGCAGGATGTGCCCCTGGTTCGCCGCGTCGTTGGCCACGCCCGCCGCCCAGGTAGCCGAGTTGAACCGCTGGTCGGGCGTGCCGTGGTGACCGGAGCTCGTGAAGCTGCAGTCGCCGACCTGGTAGAACGACTTCGCGGACTTGAGGAGCCGGGTGGCGTTCAGCGACTCGCCGCGGGCGTGGGTCAGGTAGTACGTGGCGAACGCGTCAGCCATGAGCTCGGTGCGGCGAGTGGCCTCCGGACCGGTCAGGTCGCTCTCGAAAAGGTCCTTCTGGAACTGCACATGGTGAGCGAACTCGTGGCCCAGAATGCCCTTCGGCGCGACATCGCCCAGGCCCACCGCCGTCATGCCCTGCAGGATGCCGTCACCCATGACGATCCGCTCGGAGATGCCGAAAGGCTCCGGATCGCCCTTCTCGCTGTAGGCGAAAGCGTTGAAGGTGAACATCGGGTTCGCGCCGCCCTGGAGCACCGGGTCCGAGTCGACCAGCTCGATGAACAGCTCGGCCAGACCGAGCGCCCACTCCCGCGGGGCCTCGTCGATCGGGTTGCCGTACATCACGGAGAGCGTGTGGGCGAGCCGCTCGGGGCTGGAGAGGACATCCTTTCCGTGCATGGGTATCACCTGGATACCCGCGGAGTCGATGTCCCAGAAACGCTTGAGGTTCTTCGCCTCGGCGGTGAGCTTCTGGGTGTACTCGCCGTTGACACCGAAGGTGTTCGACTTCGACTCCGTACCGTAGATCAGCGCGTCGAAGGACGCCCAGTCGAAGCCACCGTAGAACCGGAGGTTTCCGACAATCCCCGAGTGCGCGCCATCAAGGAGAGAGCCGGCGTACGTCGTGAGTTCGGTCCGCTGGCACTGGTGATCGCCGGGGTTGATCACGCTGTCGCGGATCTCGCTCCACGGCGACTCGTTCAGGCCGTACTTCGCACGGGTTGCACTGAGGCGGGACTCCCAGTCAGCTGGCAGCTTGGCCTGGATCTTGTCGACGATGGCCTTGGTCTGCGGGTCCATTCCGGAGGCGTCGACGGACGACGGCAGCGACCGGCCGGTGACGGCCGTGGGCCCGGTCGCGGCGGCGTGCGCAGGAAGCGCCAGGCCAAGGGCACAGGTCGTGGCAATGGCTAGGCTCGCTGCCATGGAGAGGTTCTTCTTCACGGGGATTCCTTTCGAGGTTGCCCGGTAGGGGGAACCGTGGGCGTCGCCAGTCTGTAAGTCCGACTGCTCATTGGTGAACGGGCGGTGACTGTCCGAAACCAGCATGTCTGGAACCGGACAACTCACCAGGGACGCCGTGTGCCATGCAGCGGAGTGCTCCGCAGTTCGAGTACGGAAGCGGTGGACACGGAATGGTGCGCTGCCCTTCCTGATCACCCGTCCGCGGCGTTGCCGGCCATAACGTGCCTCAGCAGGTGTGGGGTCACGACCCGTGGGAGCCCGGCCGGCCCACCTCAATGCCGGGGCCAGGTGCCTCGCCGGCCCTGGGAGCGACCGGCACAGCCTGGCCGACTCACCCCGGCCCGAGCCCGGCGGGGGTTCCGGAACCTCCGCGTTCACTTGCCATGCCCGGCCCGTGCGCCGAAACCGAACCGACCTGGTCGGACCATGAAGAACGAGCTGAGAGATCGAGTCAGGGGGGAGCGCCGCATCGCAGATGACGGTGTGTTGGCTGTGAACAGAGGCAGCCCCACCATGCGGTCGCACGGTGGGGCTGCCCGTCCTGGTCCGGCCCGGTACGCGGGCCGGCCGTCAGGCCGCGCCGAACTCTTCGGTCTTGAGGCCCGTCACGAAGGACGCGAAGGCGGCGGTGGTGGGGTTCAGCACCGGGCCGTTCGGGTTCTTGGAGTCGCGGACGGGGATGATGCCGCGGGTGGCGACGAGGTTGGCAGCGACCTCCACGCAGTTGCCGCCGTTGTCGCTGTACGAAGACTTGAACCAGCGGGGGGACTCGGTCGTGGTCGTCACGGGATGACCTTTCGTGCCTCGTTGATCACGGATACGGATTCCGCCTGGGACAGCGCCTCGGCCTGTAGTTGATGGTAGGCCGTCAACAGGGGGAGTACGGAGGTCGTCTCGCGCTCCAAGTGGCCCCGAATCTGGGATTCGGCGTACGCAATCACGGACAGGTCGGACAAGGTCAACAGGTTCATGGGCAGGTTGAATGGGCGACGTTCCCCTATGTCGTAGGGAGCGACCTGGACCACGGTGTTCGGCTGCTCGGCGAACTCCGTCAGTCGCTCCAACTGCGCGTCCATGACCTCATCTCCGCCGACCCGCCTGCGGATGCAGCTCTCGTCCATCACCACCAGCATCATGGGCGGGCGGGAGCGCACCAGAGCCGCCTGCCGCTCCGCCAGGAACGAGACCCGTTCGGTCGCCTGCTCGGGACTGATCGCCCCACGCCGTACGGCACTGTCCGCGAGGACCCTGGCGTACTCGGGCGTCTGTAACAGCCCGGGGATGATGCCGATTTCGTACAACCGGATCTCTACAGCGCGTCCTTCATGCCCCACGTACTGCGGGAAGCCCTCCAGCAGTGAACCGTGCCGGATCTCGCGCCACTGACGCTCGAACGTGTCGGCTGTGTCACCGGTTCCGAAGACGCGGTCTGCGCTGCGCGAGAAGCGAAGAGTCGGCATCTTGCGACCAGTTTCAACGGCGGAGACATGCGTGCCGGAGTACCCCATCTCCCCGGCCAGTTCTTCCTGCTTCCAGCCACGAGCCTCTCGCAAGCTGCGGATACGCGCGCCAAAAGCAGCCTCCGGACTGCTCTCGGGGTCCAACTCCTTGCGGTTCAACGGCCTTTCACCAGCTTTCCGTTCTTGCTCAACAAGTTGAAGCGTTCCAGACGCTAGGTCACGCTGGGCCGCCTTGGTAGTGGAGTCACTACGGAGAGGAGTGGCCCGTGTTCGCGAAGAACGGCGCCTCGAACCAACAGGAACCCCCGCACGCCCCGGCCTCGGTTCCGTCCCCGGCTTCGGCCCCAGCCCCCGGCACGCTCATGGTGGACCTATCACAGGACCGGGTCGGTGAGTTCCGCGGTGAGTGGTGCGGGAAGTGGTCCTTGCGCCCCGTCGGTGGCGGGGTCGAGTGGACCGCCGCCCCCGAGGACGTGCGGCCGGCCGACCCGATACAGCGGCTGCGCGCCGAGCTCACCCGCGCCAACCGACGCAGCCGTGGTGAGCTGCTGTGACAGGACCGTTCCCCCTCCGCAGCACACGCGGGTGACGGCCGCACGGCCGTCCGGTTCGGCGCAACCCTCGCCACGACGCCTCGGCTCGCCCTCCGGTGGCACCACGGCCAGGCCGCACGGATCGCGAACGGACTGGACCCGGAACCGGGCACCCCACGGATTCCCCCATACGTGTGACGGCCCGCGCCCACACCCGTGCCCACGTCTGCCCCCGCGACCGCGACCGCGCCTGCGCCCGCACCCGCACCCGCGCTTCGTGCGCTGATGGCCGCGTACCCCCTCACGTCACCGGCACAGCCCGTGCCACCTCCTCCCTCCCCATCGCCCTCGCCCCGCCTGCCGAAAAGGGAAGCGCCCTCATGCCCCTCCTGACGCCGTACGTCGCCTCGCGCACCACCGAACAGCCCGTACGCGAAGCCGAGTTGACCATCGAGTTCGCCCGGAGCGGGCCCCGGCTCGCCTACCGCCACCCACGACCGGGGGACCGAGACCACCACGGCAACCTGTGGGTACGCATGGACCAATCCACCACCGGACGCGTGCAGTACAACCGCATGCACGTCCACCGCCAGCGCACCTGCATGGAAAACATGCTCTGCCAGATCTGCGGCACCCCCGCCGACCGGAACGAACAGGGCTGGCTGTTCCTCGACTGGCGCCGCCCCGACTCACCCCCGACCTGGCCCGAACGCTCCATCACCTCCATGCCACCCCTGTGCACCGAACACGCCCACATCTCCCTCCACCAATGCCCCTTCCTGCGCCGGACCGAGCACGCCGTACTACGCGTACGCAAACCCCGCCTCCACGGGGTCTCCGGCACCCTCTACCAACTCACCGACACCGGATGGCACACCTCCGACAACGACGTCCTCGCCCCCTACGGCGAACCCCGCCTCCCCGGCATGCTCGCCTCCCGCCTCCACCGCGAACTGCACAACGTCACCGTCACCCCACTCCCATGACCGCCCAGCAGAGCCCGTACCGCCCCGCCCTCCAGCACCACCACGGAGGAGAACCGACATGCTGCAATGCACCGCCCTCACCAACATTCACGAAATACAAGCTCTCGTCGCCCTCACCACCATGCCCGGCGGACCCGACAACCCACCCGACACCGGCATGGACGGCCACGCCCTGTGCGAACTCGGCGAACACGACGCACAACACACCCAGCACGCCGCACGCCTCTGGGCAGTCCAACCACCAGCCACACACGACCTGTGGCTCCTCTGGACCGGCACCGGCCGACGCCAAGGGCCTGATCACCTGGGACCGCGGTCGGGTGCGGGATCAACCGCCTCGAGCGCCACCGCGCGTCGCCACCAGGTACAACAAACGCGCCGTCCGCTACGGAATCATGCGGTTCTTCGGGAACCCCCACGAAGTAGCCGGCGTCACAGTGATCATGAGGGAACGAGTGGAAGCGCTGAGTGGTACCGGGGTGGCCTTGACCGGTGGATTTGTCGGGCTGCTGGGATGGGCGGCAGATGCCGAACTCCGGGCGCGCGCCGGATTCGAAGCAGGGCCGGACTGGAGCGTGCTGTACGCGGAGCTTCCGCTGACCGTTCTCGTCGGAGTCGTAGCCGCTCTGTCAGCGTGGTTGCTGCCCCGGCGATGGATAATCGGGCCGTCCGTTGCCGGGTACGTAGGCCGCGTCGCGCTCGTTGCCATAGTGCTGGCCGGATTCTGGCTGGCCGTCCAGGGCTGGTACGCAGGACTGCCCGAGCCAGTGCCGGACCACAAGCCCTAGTGCCGTGACCGGCAAGGTTTGCCCGGAAGGAGCGGCGTCCGGTGCGTGCGATCGCAAGGCGGCCAAAAGCCCTCGGATGGGGTCTCCCCTGCTCGAACGAAGTCGAGAGCTTGGGGAAGGGCTACGTGGGCTTTCGGCCAACGCTGCGAGCGTGCGTGCTGGGCGGTGCGACGGGGCAAACGTTGCCGGGAGCGGCACTAGATGTACGAGGCCAGGATGTTGCTGACGCTCGCGCCGAGTTGGGCGCGGGGTCCGAGGGATCACTCCGTGAGGCTCGGCGCGCATGGCTGGGACAACCGGCTGTGCCGGCTCGGCGACGACCTCGCCGTCCGGTTGCCCTGGGCGACGGAGTCCGCGGACGCGCTGCTGCGCAAGGAGCACGCCTGGCTGCCCTCCCTCGCCGCCGCTTGGAATCTGCTGTCGGACGGTGCCGCCGACCGTTTCCATGACGCCTACCAGCCGGCCCCGGACGCCGCGACCCTGCGCCGCGCGCGGCGTTGCGGTGCAGCGTGCCCTCGTGGGCATCCTCATCGGAGAAGCAGGTGTTTACGGCCGCCCCGGCGCCAGCAGGTGTCTCGGAGTGCGGCACCGCTGGGCACGGGCAGGGGGCTCGCCGTAGCGGCGGTAGCGGTTCACACATTTCGACGCGGTGGCGCGAGAGCCCATTTCCGTGGCAACACGCGCGACACGGCGGGTGCGGCAGCGCACAAGGCTTCTCGCGACAACCGACGGTTTGGACGCTCGGAACACAACAGCCGCGCCGGAGCGTCATCCAACAACCGATCCTTGGCGAGTCACAACGATTGGTTGGGCGCGCCTAAGGTGAACCAGTGGACACCGAGGCATTGCGATCGTTCGTCCGGGCGGCCGAGCTCGGGCAGTTCCAGCATGCGGCCGATGAGCTGGGCGTGACACAGCAGGCGGTTTCCAAACGGATCGCCGCGTTGGAGCGCGAGCTGGAAGTCCGTCTGTTCGCACGTACCGCCCGAGGGGTTGATCTGACACTCGATGGTCAGGCGTTTCTCCCCCATGCGCGGAGCATCGTCGCGGGTGTCGACCGTGCCGTCACCGCGGTCAGGCCGGGCTCCCGGGCCCTGCGGATCGACGTTCTCGGCCTGCGAAGCGCGCAGGCCGTTGTGCTGCACGACTATTGGCGGTCGCATCCCGAAACCGAGCTCGACGTGGTGACCCTCAGGGTCGACGACCCACGCGTGGCGGTCGCCGCCGTCGAAACGGGCGATATCGACGCCTCGTTCCGTACCGTCACCGACCCGGCCGTACTGCCGCCCGACGTGCGGATGATCCACGCGTTCGACTCCCCGCTGGAACTCCTCGTCGGCCCGAGACATCCGCTCGCCTCCGCGCGAAGACTGACACCAGCGCAGCTGCGCAAGCACCGGATCTGGGTGCCAGGCATCGCCCCCCGAAGCGAATGGGCAGAGTTCTACGATCAGCTCGCCACCGACTTCGACCTGCGCATCGACGCGGCAGGCCCGCACTTCGGAGACGAAGTACTCCTGGACACCCTCACGGACTCGTCGGACGTGGCCACTCTCGTCGGGGCACGCGACCGGTACATCTGGCCGACGAACCACGACCTGCGCCGCATCCCTGTCGTGAACCCGACCCTCGCATACCCGCTCTCGCTCATCCTCCCCAGAACGAATCCGCACCCAGAACTCCGTCGGATCATCACCCACCTCGGAACCCTGCCAAGGCTCCCCGGGGCGGTCTGGCTCCCGTCCTGGGCAACGACGCCACAGCGCGTCGACAGCTGCATCGCGAATGCTCACGGGGCCCAACCCCGGCAAGGGTGACTCGACCTCGACCGGCTGCCGAAGGCAGTCTCCACCAGCGCCTCGTGAGTCCTATCCAGTCACCAGTACACCAGCAAAGGGGCATGGCATGTCCAGCGACCGTCTCATGCGCATTCACAGCGCCGAGTTCCAGGCCATGGCCGAGAGGGTTCTGCGCGTCACCGAGCTCACCTCCCGCCTGAACGTCCTGCCCTTCGAGGACGAAGCAGGCAAGGCGGAGCTTTTCGAACAGATCCTCGGCAAGCCGCTGCCGCCGAGAGTCACGATCTATCCGCCCTTCTACACGGACCACGGTCTGCACCTCGATCTCGCCGAGCGCGTGTTCATCAACCAGAACTGCACGTTCCTGGACTACGCCGGTATCCGGATCGGCGAGCGCGTGATGATCGGCCCGAAGGTCACGTTCATCACCAGCGGCCACCCGGTCGATCCCGAGGAGCGGCGGCTGTACCTCACCGGCGCGCCCATCGACGTGGCGGAGAACGTGTGGATCGGCGCCGGTGCCACGATCCTGCCCGGTGTCAGCATAGGCCGTGATGCGGTGGTCGCCGCCGGTGCGGTCGTGGCCGATGACGTTCCGCCGGCAAGCCTGGTGACCGGCGCCAAGGCAACTGTGCACCGACGGTGGTGACGACCTCTCCGGGGTCGCCCCTGAGGTCTTCGGTCGAGCAGGGACGCTTCCGCATTGCTCGCCGCGTTGTCGACTGGATGGGGTGCGGTTTCAGGCTGCTTCGGCGGGGTGGCCGGCGTTGGTCGGGACGACGTGCAAGAGCCCATGGGAAGCGAGCGGTTTCCGGAAGGGCTTCCAGATCGTCGGGTCGGCCAGGTTGGTGAAGAGCCCCTGGCAGGTGTTCGTTTCCCCGGTCACCAGTCCGTACACGACAGCCTTGTCGGAGCCGGATGTGCTCGGATCGAACAGCGGCCCGCCGCTGTCGCCAGGTGCGACCCGCGTTGCCGCCGTGCCCGCGCAGATGAACTGCTTGTCCCAGGTGCCTCCTTCGGTGTCGAACTCGGTGACGGGAAGCCTCGCTTCGCGCAGGCGCGATGGTTTGTCCGGATCGGAGAGGTCGGTACGCCCCCAGCCGGCGGCGCGCACGAGGCGACCCGGCTGCAGCTTCGTTCGCAACGGGGCAAGGGCCGCGCTCGCCTGGTCGGCGGCATTGTCGAGCACGATGAGGCCCAGGTCCGTGTTGGTCAGTGTCGAGAATTCGGGGTGGCTGTAGACGGAGAAGTGATCACCGGTCACCACCGTTCCGCCGGGCGTACTCGAATCGGCCCGCCCCATGACGAGCCGGATCTTGACCTTGCCCTGCACGACGAACTTCGTGCAGTGCGCCGCCGTGGCGACGACCCGGCTGTCGATGAGAGCTCCACCGCAGAAGTGCGACCATGCCCCGTCGTCATCCTGTTGTTCGATCTGCACGACGAAGGGCCGTTTGCCGTCCGCGACCGGATCTCCGCCTACGATCGCCGAGGCGGGCGGCGCGGCGGTACACACGATTCCGAACGCACCGGCACCCGCGAGGGCGGTGACCGCCTGTCGGCTCATCGACTTGCGCAAGAGGACACCTACTTTCGTATGCCACCGGGCACAGCCCCGGCGGGCTCGTACGGGACCGGCACCCGGCCGTCCCTTCCGGCCCCGATCCTGGGCCGGAAGCCCTTCCGGCGGGTCTCGACACCGTGTCAGGCACATCAGGGCATTCACTCAGCTGTGTAACAGCCAGGGGCGGTCGCCCCGGGCAGGCCCGATGAGCA
Source organism: Streptomyces sp. CB01580 (assembly GCF_001905795.1). Lineage (GTDB taxonomy): Bacteria > Actinomycetota > Actinomycetes > Streptomycetales > Streptomycetaceae > Streptomyces. The sequence continues at coordinate 267,740 of NZ_LIXJ01000005.1, read as the reverse complement.
GGCCCGATGGCGGCGCGTCCCGGCACGCGCACGGGGTCGACGGGCCGGACCGGGGTCGACACGCCAGACCGGAATGGTCATGATCCGTACTTGTGACGACTTCCAAACAGCTTCTGGTCCGGACCGCCGCCCGCAACAACGCCGACTGGTGCGCGGCGATGAGCCGGTCGCACGGCGTGGTGGGCGAGTTCGGAGCACAGGCCTGGGCTGCCCCGTCCCGCACGCCGCCCTACTACCCCGATGCGGTGACGCTGGTGCCGGGCGCCGACCCGGCCGCGTTGGCGGCCCGGATCGACACCGGCGCACCCGGTGCCTGCGTCAAGGACAGTTTCGCCGACCTCGACCTGGCGGAGTTCGGCTTCCAGGTGCTGTTCGAGGCGCAGTGGATCCACCGCCCGGCAAGTGCGCCGGCCCCCGCGGCGGGGCTCTCCTGGGACGTGGCGGGCGACCCGGACACGCTGCGTACCTGGGCGCTCGCCTGGGACGTCGGGGGCGGCGACGCGGGCCTCTTCTGGCCCGAACTTCTCGACGACCGGGCCTCCTTCGTGCTCGCCGGGCGTTCCACCGATGGCCGCGTGGTCGCCGGGGCGGTGGCGAGCCGCAGTGACCGAGCGGTCGGAATCTCCAACGTCTTCGCGCTGGACGGCGGCCCCGACACGGCCTGGCCGGTCGTGCTGGATGCGGTCACGGAGCTGTTCCCCGCCCTGCCGGTGGTCGGCTACGAGCAGGGCGACGATCTGGCGACAGCCGTCCGTCATGGCTTCGAGCCAATCGGTCCGCTGCGTATCTGGCTGCATGGCCGCTGACCACGTCCTGCCTGGTCGATGACCGCGCCCTGTACGGCGGGAGGGGCGTTGGTGCCCGGGAAACGCGCCGGGGCGCCCGGCGTACCGCGGCGCGTACGCCGGGCACCCTGTTCAGACGTCACGGCTGTCGCCCGGGTGGCGTCGGCAACGCGTCGCGCAGGCGGTCGAGGAGCGCCCGCGCCGCAGGACTCGCGGGTCCGGTGGACTGCCAGGCGAGAGCGACCCGGCCGCGCAGCCGGGGCCGGACGATCCGCAGCGTGCGCAAGGGACCGTCGGGGACCGATTCCTCGTCGGCCGGCAGCACGGCGACACCGAGACCCCGGGCGGCGAGCTGCGCCAGAACGTACGGAGATGCCGCCTCGAAGGCCACCCGGGGCCGGAACCCCTGCTGCGCACAGGCGCGTTCGAGCACCGAGCGCACGCCGGTACCGGACGGCAGGCAGATTAGCGGCCGATCGCGCAGCTCGGCCAGAGGGACATCCGCGTGAACGGCGTCATGGGCGTGAAGGGGGCCATCGACATCATCGGCGTGGGCGACGTGAGGGCTGCGGTCGACGTGAGGGCCGCGGTCGATGTGGTCGCCGTGGTCGGCGTGAACGGTCCGCACGGCGCGGGTGAGGAGCGGGTCATCCGGGGCGACGGCGGCGGCCAGCGGCTCGTCGATCACGGTCTGGAGGGAGAGTCCGGGGGAGGACTCGTTCCAGGTCTGCCCGAGCAGGGCCATGTCCAGTTCACCAGCCAGAAGGGCGGCCCGCATCGCCACCCGTGGCGAGAGCGTGTGGAATGCGGGGCGTGAGTCACGCGTCCCTGCCACCCCATAGAGGTGTCTGGACGGAGGAGTCCACCCCAGCAGCCAGCCGGGCACTACCTCCAAGCCCGGTCCTTCAGGGCCGGGTCAAGTTGACACGCGGTTGTCGTGGACGCCGCTGTCCGGTACGAGCCTGACGGCGTTCTGGCGTGCCCGATTCGACGCGCGCCGCGCGTGTGTGCGGCTTCGAGCGGTCGGTCGAATCGCCGAAAGAGTGAGGACGGTTGGCATGCCCGCAGTAGTGAGGGCGGGGAGGACGCACGTGACATACCCGCCCTCCTGCGAGCGGGCACGTCGGCCCGGTTGGTGCGGAGTTCGTTCCGGTCGGGTCGAGAACGTCGTGCGCGAAAGCGGTTATCGGCGCGGGGGATCTTCGCATACGGTGGCGCGATGTTCCAGGTGCGAGAGATGAACGAAGCCGACATCGACGCCGTCTCCGCGATACGGGTACGGGGCTGGCAGCACGCGTACGCGGGCATCGTTCCCCGCGCCTCTCTGGACACGATGACGGTGGAGGACGACGCCGAACAGCGGCGGAAATGGTTCGCCCATCCGCGGCGGCGGTCGACGGACCTCGTTGCCGTCGACGCCGCCGACGTACCCGTGGGGTGGATCTGCTTCGGTCCGTACCGGGGGCGGCCGTCCGCCGCGGGGCGGGAGGAGACGAGCGGGTGGGAGGAGGCGGTCGGTGAGATCCATGCCCTCTACGTCCGACCCGACCTGATCGGCCACGGAGCCGGCCGGGCGCTGCTCGCCGAGACCCATGCGCGTATGAGCCTGGGTGAGCAGGGCCCGGGATTCCCGACCGTGGTCCTGTGGGTCCTGGAGGACAACCGACGGGCCCGCCGCTTCTACGAACGATCCGGCTACCGGGCCGACGGCGGGACCCAGGATGACGTGTACGACGACGTCACGCTCACCGAACTCCGTTACCGTCACACGCTCCGCCGGTACGACCGGTAGGGCCCGCCGATCGGCTCGTGGCGCGATTCGCCGATCGGCAGGGCTCACCGACCGGCTCACCCACCTGCGGGGTTCGCCGACCGGTACGAGTCGCTGACCGGTACGAGTCGTCGACCGGCACTACTCACCGGCCGTATCAGCACGTCAATCGGTGTGAGCACTCCGAAGCGGCACGTCGAGCGGCGTGAGCACTCCGAGCCGGTCCTCGATCTCCTGGGCGGCGGCCAGGCACAGGTCCTCCCGGAACGCGCGCCCGACGATCTGGACGCCGGACGGCAGGCCGTCGGCCACCCCGGTCGGTACGGCCACCGCGGGCACGCCCACGAAGCTGGTCACCGTGCACAGGCGCATACCCGTGCCGACCCGTTCGTGTCCCGCCGCGTCGCGTGACTCGAGCCCCGGTTCGACGGGCGGCTCGGTGAACACCGGCCCGAGCAGCAACGGGTACGTGTCGAGGAACTCCGCCCACGACCGGCGGATGCCCAGCCAGGTGCCCATCAGTTTCATGAACTCCGCGGCGGTCGCGGGCGGGGTCCGCTCCATCGCCATCGCGATGTACCGGTCTCCGCCCGCCCCGAGCAACGTGCGTACCACGGGCCAGGTGGGGGCGAACTCGGTCACGGTGATCCGGCCGTACGCCTCAAGTGCCTCGTCCAGCCTCGGAACGTCCGCCACCTCCCGCACGTCGTACCCGGCGTCCCGCAACGCGTCGGCCGCGGCCATGACGGCCGCGTGCACCGTGGGGTGGACGCCGCGACCACCGGGGTCGGCGACGACCGCGACCTTCACCGGGCCCGGCAGCGGTTCGCCCCGGACGGGTACGGGTACGGCGCGCGGGTCGCGTGGATCGGTTCCGGCCAGCGCTTCGTACGCCAGCCGCAGGTCGGCGACCCGGCGGGCCAGCGGGCCGTCGGTCACCAGCATCTGCGAGGCCGGTCCGGGGTCGTCCGGGCCGAGGACACGATGGTCGGCGGGGAACCGCCCGGCGGTGGGCTTCAGCCCCGCGACACCGCAGAACGAGGCGGGGATCCGTATCGAACCGCCGGAGTCGTTGCCGAGCCCGACCGCGGCCATGCCGGTGGCGACGGCCGCCCCGTCGCCACCGCTGGTGCCGCCGGGCGTCCGGCTCGGGTCCCACGGGTTGACGGTGTCGCCGAACAGTTCGCTGCGGGTGTGCATCCCGGCGAGGATCATGGTCGGCATGTTGCTGTGCCCGATCGGCACGGCCCCGGCAGCCCGGAGCCGGGCCACCGGGGGCGCGTCGGTCGCCGCCACCAGATCGCGGAACCGCGCCGTCCCGAAGGTGGTGGGCACGCCCTCGACGGCGAGGCACTCCTTCACCGTGAACGGCACGCCCGCCAGGGGGCCGGGATCCTCGCCCGCGGCCCGCTTCCGATCGGTCTCCGCCGCCGCTTCACGGGCGCGTTCGGCCATCAGCTGCGTGACCGCGTTGATCCGCGGGTTGACGTCGGCGATGCGTTCCAGATGGCTGTCGACCAGTTCGACGGCCGATACGTTTCCGGCCCGGACGGCTTCCGCCTGCGCCGTGGCCGACAACTTCCATAGGGCGTCCCGCACGATCCCTGTCCTTTCCCTCATATCCTTCGCGTCCTTCGCGGGTCGAAGCACTCGTGCCGGAACCATAGCCCAGAAGCGATACGATCGTATCGAAAAAAGAGAACGCATCGATCAAGAGCGAGGAGCGACCGGCCATGCCCAAGCAGGTGGATTACGAGAGCAGACGCCGTCGGATCGCCGACGCCGTCTGTCGTCTCGCCGATGAACACGGGCCGGAAGGGGTGTCCATGCGCGATGTCGCGGCTCGCGCGCAGGTCTCACTGGGGGCTGTTCAGCGCTGCTTCCGCACCAAGGAGGAGATGCTCCTGTTCGCCGTCGAACACGTCGGCGAGCGTCTGACCGAGCGCGTACGGGCCCGCCTGGTCCGTGGTCCGGCCCAGTCGGCCGCCACCGCCCTGGGCCACACGGCCGGCGAGGTCGCCCTGTTGCGCGAGGAACACCGCGCCGAGGCACGGGTCTGGCTCGCGTTCGTCGCCCAGGCCGCCGTCAGCGAGCCGCTCGCCGACAAGCTCAGGACCAGTTACGCGGATCTCCAGGATGTCTTCTCCCGTCTCATCGCGGAGGCCGCCGAGAGCGCCGGCCCGAGCACCGGGAACGGCCCCGGCACCGGGGACAGTTCGGTCACGGGGAAGGGGACTGCCGGGGACGATCCTGCCGGCGGAGTCCCCGTGGCGCTCGATCCGTGGCGCGAGGCCCGGTCACTGCTCGCGCTCACGGACGGCCTGACCAGCCATGTGCTCATCGGACACCTGAGCCCGGAGGAGGCCCAGGACGTCCTGCACGCGCATCTGGCCCTCCTCTGGGAACGCCTCGGTGTGACGACCCCCGTTTCCGGAAAGGCCGATTGATCCGTGCCCCGCGTTCACCGTGCCCCGCGTTCACCGCGCCGCGCTCTCACCCTGCCTCGCGTTCACCGTGCCGGGCACTCACCGCGTGCCGGGCACTCACCGCGCGGGGCGCGGTCACCGAGCCGGGCGCAGCCGGAACTCGCGGCCCTGCCAGCGCCTTCGCAGCCAGCGGTCGTGACTGGCCAGGACGATCGCCCCGGGCCCGGTGCCCAGGGCGTCCTCCAACTCGTCGCACAGGCGCGGGGACAGGTGGTTCGTGGGCTCGTCGAGCAGCAGCAGTTCCGGAGGACTCGCCACCAGCAGTGCCAGCGCGAGCCGCCGCCGTTGGCCGACCGACAGTTGCCCGACCGGTTTCTCCAGGTCCGGCTCGTGCATCAGCCCCAATGAGACCAGCGGGACCTCCTCCGCCCGTTCGGCGCCGAGCGAGAGCGCGTAGGTGTCGCGCACGGTGCGGTCGGGCCGCGCGAACACGGTGTCCTGGGACAGCAGCCCCACGGACAGCCCTGGTCGCCGCCGCACCCCGCCCGCGCCCCCGGCCGCGAGCCGTCCGGCGAGTACGGACAGGAGCGTCGACTTCCCCGTCCCGTTGCCGCCGGTGACGAGGAGGCGTTCGGTCGCCGACACGTCCAGCCGGGCGACCTCCAGTCGACCCGGCAGGTGTACGTCGCGCAGGCTCACGAGATCGCCGGGGGTGTCGTCGTCCGTCGGCCCCTGGGCGAGCGCGGTGACATGGAACCGCAGCGGTCGCGGCGGCTCACCGACCTGCCCGCGCTCCAACTCCTCCAGTCTGCGGGCGGCGTTGCGCACCCGCCGAGAGATCTGGCCCTGCACCCGATCGCCCCGAAGGCCGTACATCATCTTCTCGTTGTCCCGCCGCTCCCGGTTCGGGGCGACGAGGCGGGCGGTCACTCGCGTCGACCGGCGCAATGCCGCCAGTTCCTCCTGTTCCTCCGCGTACCGCCGTTCCCAGCGTTGCCGCTCGGCGTGCTTCTCCGCCTGGAACGCGCTGTAGTTGCCGCCGTACCGCACGGGGCCGTCCACCGCCGGGTCGAGGTCGATCAGATCCGTGCACACGGCGTCGAGGAAGGCCCGGTCGTGGCTGGCCACCATCACGGCCCCGGGCAGTTCGCGCACCCGCGCCTCCAGGAACGCGGCGGCGCCGTCGTCGAGATGGTTGGTCGGCTCGTCGAGCAGCAGTGCGGAGGGGCGGCGGACCAGCAGAGCGGCCAGCGCCAGGCGACTGCGCTGTCCGCCCGAGAGGGTGCCGAGGGTCCGGTCGTGGTCGAGTGCGGCGAGGCCGAGCCCGTCGAGCGTGATCGCGGCACGCCGGTCGGCGTCCCAGGACTCGCGTTCCCGGGCCTGTTCCAGCCGTCGGCCGTATGCGTCGAGCAGTTCGTCGTGGCCGGGGGAGTCCTCCGGGACGTGCGCGAGCAGATCGGCGAGGCGGTCGAGCTCGGCCAGGTCGGCGCGGGCCTCGCGCAGGGCGTCGTCCAGCACGTCGGCGACCGTCGACGCGGCGTCGAACGGCATCTCCTGGTGCAGGAAGCCCAGGTCGGCCGGGCGCGTGATGCTCCCGGCGTCGGGCTCGTCGACCCCGGCGAGCAGGCGCAGAAGCGTCGACTTTCCGGCGCCGTTCTCCCCGATCAGGCCGAGGCGACGGCCGGGGGAGGCGGTGAGCGACACCCCGTCGAGGACACGCCTGTCCCCGAGCGTACGGACGATGTCGTGTGCGAGCAGGGCGGGTTGAGACATGATGATCCACCTGACGTGGTTGGTGTTCGGCCCGCCGGGGGACACCCCTCGGACGCGGGCCCGGCCGACACGTCAGCGGTTCACACCTCGGGCGCCCCCGTCTCCTTCAGCTCACCGTCGGCCAGCCGCAGCCAACGGTTCACCCCGATCCGTGCGAGGAAGCGTTCGTCGTGGCTGACCACCATGAACGCTCCCCGGTAGGAGCACAGCGCGCTCTCCAGCTGGCCCGCGCTGACCAGGTCGAGGTTGTTCGTCGGCTCGTCCAGGAGCAGCAGTTGCGGGGCCGGTTCGGCGCACAGGACACAGGCCAGGGTGGCCCGCAGCCGCTCGCCACCGGACAGCACGCCCACGGGCAGATGGGCGCGGGAACCCCGGAAGAGGAAGCGCGCGAGCAGGTTCATCCGCTCCGCCTCCGACCGGTGCGGGGCGAACGCGGCGAAGTTCTCGGCGACGCTGCGGTCGAGGTCCAGCAGGTCCAGCCGCTGCGAGAGGTACGCGACCCGGCCGTCGGCCCGCTTGATCTGTCCGCCGACCAGCTCGTCGCTCCGTCCGCCGGTCCGTCCGTCGCCCGGATCTCCGACCGTTCCCTTGCCCGCTCCTTCGCCCGCGCCGTCGGTCATTCCTTCGGCCGGCTCCAGATCACCGTTGACCAGACGCAGCAGTGTGGTCTTGCCGGCGCCGTTGGGACCGGTCAGTGCGATGCGTTCGGGGCCGCGGATGGTCAGGTCGACGCCCGCACCGGCGAACAGGGGACGTTCGCCGTGCTGGACCCGCATCCGCTCGCCCAGGAAGAGGGTGCGTCCGGCGGGCACGTCGGTGTCCGGCAGATCCAGAGCGATCCGCTGCTCGTCGCGCAGGGAGCGCCCCGCCTCGTCCAGCCGGGCCTTGGCCTCGCCGACCCGGGAGGCGTGCATCTGACCCGACCGGCCCGCGGACTCCTGGGCGCTCCGCTTCAGTCCCCCGGCGACGATGCGCGGCAGGCCCGCGTTCTTGAGGTTGCGGGCGGCGTTGCTGGCGCGGCGCTCGGCGCGTTCGCGGGCCTGCTGCATCTCCCGCTTCTCGCGCTTCAGCTCCTGTTCCGCGTTGCGGACGTTCTTCTCGGCGACCTCCTGCTCGGCCTGCACGGCGGCTTCGTACTCGGTGAAGTTGCCTCCGTAGAAGCGCAGTTCACCGCTCTCCAGTTCCGCGATGCGTTCCATGCGGTCGAGCAGTGCCCGGTCGTGGCTGACCAGCAGGAGACAGCCGGACCAGTCGCCCAGCACGTCGTAGAGCTTGTGCCGGGCGTCGAGGTCGAGGTTGTTGGTCGGTTCGTCGAGCAGCAGTACGTCGGGCTGCTTCAGGAGCTGGGCCGCCAGGCCGAGCGAGACGATCTGGCCGCCGCTGAGCGTGCTCAGGCTCCGGTCGAGGGCGAGACCGTCGAGGCCGAGCCGGTCCAGCTGGGCGCGGGTGCGTTCCTCGATGTCCCAGTCGTCACCGATGGTCGCGAAGTGTTCCTCGCTCACGTCCCCGGACTCCACGGCGTCCAGGGCCCGGATCACCGCGGCGACGCCCAGGACCTCGGCCACCGTGAGGTCCCCGGTCAGGGGGAGGGTCTGCGGAAGGTAACCGAGCGTGCCGACCGTGGAGACGGACCCGGTGCCCGGCCGCAACTCACCGGCGATGAGCTTGAGAAGGGTGCTCTTGCCGGAGCCGTTGGGCGCGACCAGGCCCGTCCGGCCGCCGTCCAGGGCGAAGGACAGGTCCTGGAAGACGGGGGTGCCGTCGGCCCAGGCGAAGGACAGGTGGGAGCAGATGACGGAGGCGTCTGACATGGGAAGACCTCAAAGGGAATACCGGCACGCAGAGAGTGGTGCCCGGGACACGGACAGAGGGAACGACGGAACGGGCCACGACGGTGACGCGATGCCTCTGGGCATCGGCCGGTGGCCTGTCGGAGCGGGATCTCACCCCGAGATGTCGTCGTCCCCTGCCATGTCTGGTCTCCTCGATACACGAACAACGTCGCCACGAGCTTAACAGCGGCGGCGTCGCGATGGCTCCTGGTTTTTCGCGGGCCGCCGCGACGGCCGCCGCGACGGCCGGGGCGGCGGCCGGGGCGGCGGCCCGCAGGCCGAGGCCCGTGGTCCGGCGGGCCGCGCCGGGCGGGTCGTGTCGGGGTGGGCCGCCATCGTGTCCGTACGTCCGTACGTCCGGGGTCGCCCGTGTGTCCGGGGTGCCCGTGTCCGAGGTGCCACCACTGGTTTATCGTTATTCGATAATAACGATAAACGATATGGAGGTGCTGTTCGTGGGCACGAAGTCGTGGTGGAGCCGGGGCGACCAGCGGGCGCTGGAGCTGGGCTGCGCGCTGGCGCTGGGCCTGGTCGGCCTGTTCGGTGTGCTCCTACCGCTCCTCGGGGTGGTCGGTGTCCTCGACCCGATCACGAACCGGGACGTGCGGCTCGAAGGGCGGGCACCGGCCCCGCACGTGACGCCGGGCGGTGACGGGCCGTCCGTCATCGGCACCGATCAGGCCGAACTCGTCTTCGCCCACCCCGCCTTCGGGCAGCGGCTGCTGCTCGCGCTGCCCGAGATCGTCAGCAGTGTGCTGCTGATCGTGATACTCGGCCTGCTGCTCCGGATGGCCCGGAGCCTGCGCGGCGGCGAGGAGTTCACCACGCGGAACGTCCGCAGGCTCCACGCCATCGCGGTCACGGTGTTCCTCATGAGCGTCCTCGCGCCGCTGCTCGACGCCGTCACGACCGGCCTGCTCCTGCGGGGCACCGGGTCCGAGGACCTGGTTCCGTTCTCCGTCACCTACTCCTTCCCGTACCTGCTGCTCGCGCTCCTGATCGCCGCCGTCGCCGAGGTCTTCCGGCGGGGCGCCCGGCTGCGCGCCGACACGGAGGGGCTGGTGTGACGGGCCCGGCGCCGGAGCACGGCATCGAGGTCCACCTGGACCGGCTGCTGGCCGAGCGCGGGATGACGCTGACCCAGCTGGCGGCCCGGGTCGGGGTGTCGGTCGTCAATCTCTCCGTACTGAAGAACGACCGCGCCAAGGCGATCCGCTTCAGCACGCTCACCGCGCTCTGCCGCGAGCTGCGCTGCCAGCCGGGTGACCTGCTCGGTTACCGGGACGAGTGAGGGTCGGTCCCCTCGTCCGGAGTGCCGGGCGTCCGGTCGCACGCCAGCTGGATGCCGTGCGTCCGGCACCGTACGTCCGGGGCCGGGCCCGGCGTCCGAGCGCCGTACATCCGGGCCCGCGCAGGCCGGCGGCGCCCCCGGTGCTCGCTCCTTCGTTCTCGTTCGTTTCGCCGTGACGAACGAGTCACAGGGCTGTCCCGGTCGCGTCCCGTCCGCTCAAATGGCCGAAACTCGATGGCTACTCTGATCCGGCTCCGGGCGCCACATCAGGCACACCGGACACGGACTTCGCAGGAGACGGGGAACGAGACCATGAGCCGAGACGACGTGTCACGCCGCCGTGTGATGAGCCTCGCGGGCAAGGGCCTGGGACTGGCGCTGCTCGGGGCGGGTGCGTGGGGATGCGGACCGGAGGACGAATCCGGCGGCGGTGGTGCCACGCGGGAACCCGGAGGGGGCGGCAACAAGGACACCTTCACCACCCCTCCGGCGGGCACCGGCCCCCGGGCCCTCTGGCAGGCCCCGGCGGCCAACGACAGCCTGGCCGGAGATGATGCGCTCGCCGTGGTGGGCGACCTGGTCATCGTGTCCGGTGACCCCCTGGTGGCACGTGATCTGGCCACCGGCAAGGAGGTGTGGTCCCGCAAGGGCGTCACCACCCCCGGAGCCGCCCTGCTCCTGGGTTCCGGCACGCTCTACCTCGCCAGCGCCGAGTACGACGGGAACGTCGTCGGCCTGGATCCCGCCACGGGCAAGGAGACCTGGCGCAGCCGCCTGGGCAGCCAGTACGCGCAGCCCCGGCCGATCGCCGTGGACGACGACCACATCTACGTCACCGGGGGCATCCTGGACAAGGACTTCAGGACGCCGGACAACGTGGTCGCCGCGATCGACACCTCGTCCGGCAAGGTCGCCTGGCGCGAGCAGCGCGACCACGGAACGGAGGAGACCGGCATCACCGCCGCGGCCATCGGCGGCCGACTCGTCTACACCGACTTCCGTGAGAACCTGACCGTCCGCGACACCAGGACCGGACGGCAGCTCTGGACGAAGAAGATCGGCCGGTCCAACAACCGCAAGTTCGCCGTCCACGACGACCTGGTCATCGTCGCCGACGGGCGCCGGCTGCGCGCCTTCGGGCTGGCCGACGGCAAGGAACGCTGGTCGCTCGCCTCCGAGGAGTTCAGCCGGTTCAACGACCCGGCGGTCCTGGACGGCGTTCTCTATGCCTCCGACAGCACCCACGGCCTGTGGGCGGCCGACCCCGCGACGGGGAAGAGGATCTGGCACAACACCGACCTCCTGGACGTCGCCTACCCCTGGCAGTTCGCCAAGGTCGGCGGCACTCTCTACGGGGCGACCGAGTTCGACGAGGACGGCGGCATCCACGCCTTCGACGCCGCGAGCGGAAAACTGCGCTGGACGTACAACGACGGCAGCGGCGACATCCAGAAGTGGTACCTGACGGCCCGGGGCAAGCGGCTGGCGGCCCTGCACGCGAAGAAGCTGACCGCCCTGCCGGCCGTGTGACACCACCGTGCGGAACGGTCCCGGACCACCGGTGGTTCCGGGACCTCCGTCGGCGGCCGGGCCGGGAGGGTACTTGGTTCCATGAACCGTTCCCGGCCCGCGACCGCGCGGGGGGTCCGGCCGCGCGCGTCGCGGAAGGCACCGGCACCGGCTGCCCCGTCACCGGCCACGAGCACGGCGGGGAGCGCCCGCTTCACGGACCTGTGATCGGGCGCGGCTCGTCCGCGTCCAGTGGCGCCCGCCGTGCGCGGACCCCGGACCCGCGCGTCCGGGAAGTCCCTGCGGGCAAAGGCCGGCAGCTCCGGCCCGTTCGCCGTCGGCCCGTGCACGACGACTTCTGCGCGGGCCGTGATTCCCTTCTTCCTCTTCTCTTCCCGAGCTCGCCCGGTGCCGTCCGGCAGGCCGTGCGGGGCGCTGGCGCATGCGCGCGATCGGGCGTTGTCAGTGGTCGCAACTATGTTCAGCAGTGTCCCGCCGACGTGGCGCGGAAAACCCCTCGGTGCATAGGAGATGGTGCGTTGTCAGTTCGGGAGAGGTCGAGCACGGCACGGGTCATACCGCCCGCCCGGCCGCGCAAGCTCGCCAAGGTTCCGTTCGTCGAGCTGGCCGACGGACGCTTGCAGGGCGTGGTGTCCAGCGGCTCGGACATCGCACGGGTCTATGTCTCGTCGGTCGCCGTCGGCACGTTCGCGTTCACCTGCAGCACCAACAACAACCGCCCCTGCGGCGGTGCGCGCGGCTCGTTCTGCAAACACATCGGGTCCCTGATCACCGAGGCGGTGCTCCAGTACGGCGCCGAGCGCGTCGCCCGCTACCTGAAGGCCGAGACGGCGGATGGGGAGCCGAGCGCGCAGAGCATCACCGCAGGCATGACCGCGACGCGTCCGCCGCAGGGGGACCCCGCGGCCGCCGCATCCGTCTTCAGCCGGTTCCTGCGTCACCTGGCGTACCTGGAACTCGCCCCCACCACCGCGCCGTTGCCGGAGATGCAGTGGTTCCCGCCGACCAGGGCGGTGGCGTGATGCGTGCCGACCTGCTCGCCGAGACCATCACCGGGCTCGACGAGGCCCTTGCGGCCGTCGACGCCTTCGACCGCGTCCTCGTCACCGGGCTGCTCCGTCCGCAGCCCGCCCAGGCCACCGGCCTGGCGGAGCTGGTTAATGCCGTCGCGGGGACACCGCTCGCCGCCCGGACCGCCGAGGCGGCGGAGAAGGCGGCGGCCGGTGCCGCCGGGGAGGACCACTTCATCGCCCTCGCCGCCGCCCGGACCGCACTCCTGGGCTCCGTCCACGACGCACTGATGACCCGTGTCGAGGAGGCGACCGGCCGTACCCACACCGAGGAGACCGTCGCCCCGGCCGACGGACAGCACGCGGCGAACCTGCTCGCCGCCGCCCGTTCCTGGCTGTCCGACCTGGCGCGTACCGGATGGCAGGGCATCGACCACGAGGTGGTCTCCGGGGCGGCCCAGGTCGTCTCCGCCATGCTCCCGGATCCGGCCCTGCGCCGTCCGGCGACGCTCCTCGACGGCTTCGCCGCCGAACTCGCCGCGTCCTGTCCGGGTGCCACCCTGGAACACATCCCGGAACGCCGCTGGGCCGACCTGTGGTCCCGTGCCCTGCTGCTGACGCTGCCCGGAGTGGCCGAGGCACCCGTGAGCGGTACGGCCACGGGCCGCCTCCTGCCCCTCGGCGTCGACCTCCAGGAGCACTCGACCGCCGCGCAGGCCCAGGTCCACGCGGTGTTCGAGCCCGCCGACGGCACCGCACCCCGCCTCGTGCGCGCCGCCGTCGCCGTACCCAAGCCCGACACCGTCGTCGGTGCCGGTGTGTGGCAGCTGCTGCGCCCGCACCTCTCGCTCCTGGCTGCTGCGGGCGAGGGCCGCTCGATGGACCTCACCGACATGCCCGTCACCGCCGAGGGCGACCTGATCTGGAGCGACGAGCACGCCCGCCCGGGCGAGCCCGCCGACGTCTTCGCCACCGCCCGCGTCGCCCTGCCCGCTGCCGCCGACCCGGTGACCGCGCCGCTGGACCGGCACCCGGTGCGCATCGCCGTGCCCGTCTTCCTGGAGGGCTACACCGCCGGGAAGGACGACGACGGGTCCCTGACGTTCACCGTCGCGGGGCGCCCCCTCGCCGTCGACACAGACCGCATCCCGGCCGCCGGACCGCTCACCCCGGAGGCCGTGGCGGCGTCCGGCGCGTGCGTCGGACTGCTGCGCTGGGACGACGGATCGTTCAGCGTGCAGCCCCTGGCCGTCGAGACGACCGTGCGGAAGAAGACCGTCGCGCTCCACGCCGGGGGATGGGCCGGGGGCACGGCCGACAAGGCGGGCGCCAAGGCCGAGAAGGCCGCCACCGACGCCACGTCGGTGCTGCGGGAGCGAGCCGGAAGGCTGTTGCGGAAATGACCGGACGGACTCCCGGGACACGAGAACCCGACGACATCACCGGGGCGGAGGGCGACGAGACCCCCGCGGTGGACACCGAGACGCCCCTTGCGGCGCGACCGGGCGGCGGACCCGCGACGCAAGGCGGCGACAGCGCCGCGGGGCGATACGCGGACAGCTCTGCGGCGGACCCCGGCGGGACATCTGCGACGGACCCCGACGGGGATCCTGTGGCGAACCCGTACGACAACCGTCGCCAAGTCCTGTACTGGCGGCTCCTCGCCCGCCTCTTCGACCACGAGGAGCAGCCCACGCTGGAATCGGCGAGCCTCGCCGTCGTCGAGGACATCGGTCTGCCGTCCGCGCTGCTGGACCCGCAGGCATCCGTCGACTCGGTGGTGCAGCGCCACCCAGGTCTGGCCGACGAGTTCGACGGCCTGATGGCCCCCGCACCGGACGACGCGGACGACGCGACGGTCGAGGACGAGGACGGACGCGACCGGGCCGCCGAAGTGCGGCGCGCGGCACTGGTGTCGAAGGTGCTGCTCAACGTCTTCGCCACCGGTTCCGGCACGGTCACCGCCGGACAGTTGGCGCGCTGGCAGTCCGACGCGGGCTGGCTGGAGCGCGCGCTCGGCTGCCGGCCCGGTGAACTGCGCGGTGGACGCGGCGGCGGCCGTACCGGCGGAGGCGCCGCGGGAGCCGGCGTCAGCCCCACCGGCACCGGCACCCGGGGCACGACCCCCGACCTCAGCCGGCTCATCCCGGCCATCGGCCCGGAGCTGGGCGCGCTCGAGGCGGACCTCGTCAAACGGATGCACCTGCGCGAGGTGCTCGCCGACCCCGCGCTCGCCGCCCAGCTCACCCCGAGCATGTCGCTGATCGAGCAACTGCTGCGGGACAAGAACAACCTCTCCGGCGTGGCCCTGGCCAACGCCAAGGCCCTGATCCGCCGCTTCGTCGACGAGGTCGCCGAGGTGCTGCGCACCCAGGTGGAGAAGGCGACGGTCGGAGCCCTCGACCGCTCCGTCCCGCCCAAGCGCGTCTTCCGCAACCTCGACCTCGACCGCACGATATGGAAGAACCTCACCAACTGGAGCCCCGAGGAGGAACGGCTCTACGTCGACCGTCTCTACTACCGGCACACCGTCCGCAAGACGACGCCCCAGCGGCTGATCGTCGTCGTGGACCAGTCCGGCTCCATGGTCGACTCCATGGTCAACTGCACCATCCTGGCGTCCATCTTCGCCGGGCTGCCGAAGGTGGACGTCCACCTGATCGCGTACGACACACAGGCCCTCGACCTCACCCCCTGGGTGCACGACCCGTTCGAGACCCTGCTGCGCACCAACCTCGGCGGCGGCACGGACGGCACGGTCGCCATGGCACTGGCCCAGCCGAAGATCGCCGAGCCCCGCAACACGGTCGTGGTGTGGATCTCGGACTTCTACGAATGGCGGAGCGAGCCGCTGTTCGAGAGCATGACCGCCATTCACCGCTCGGGCGCCAAGTTCATCCCGGTGGGCTCGGTGACCAGCTCCGGCCGCGCCAGCGTCAACCCCTGGTTCCGGGAGCGTTTCAAGGATCTCGGCACCCCGGTGATCTCCGGTCACATCCGCAAACTCGTCCACGAGCTCAAGACGTTCCTCACATAGATCCACCGAATCGACCGACTCCGCCGACTCCGCCGAATCAAACGAGTCGACCGATTCGGCCGACTCCCGGAACCGTCGAACGCGCCGGATCCACCGACTGCGCCGGATCCGCAGAACCCGGCAACTTGCCAAGTCGCCAAGTCGCCAAGTTGCCAAGCCTGCCGAACTTCATTGAGAAAGGCCCTGACATGTCCGACCTGCTGCGCGCCCCCGCCGAGATCAAGTACGCCGAGGAGCTGGACTGGCTGGAGTCCATCGACGACAACCCCAAGCCGTTCTCCTGGCGGTTGTCCCCGAGGATGGTCCGCCTGTTCATCCTGGGTTCCGAGCGCGCCGACGGCCTGGACCGCGAGATCTCCCAGAAGTGGTTCGGTGACCGCAGCTTCGTCGAACGCTCCATCGTCACCCTGGCCTCCGACCGCGGCCTGCTCCTCATCGGCGACCCCGGCACCGGCAAGAGCTGGCTGGCCGAGCTGCTGTCCGCCGCGATCAGCCGCAACTCCACCCTGGTCGTGCAGGGCACCGCCGGAACCACCGAGGACCACATCAAGTACTCCTGGAACGTGTCCATGGTCATCGCCAAGGGCCAGTCCCGGGAGTCGATGATCCCCTCACCGATCATGACCGCGATGGAGACCGGCGCGATCGGCCGCTTCGAGGAGCTCACCCGTTCCACCAGCGACGTCCAGGACGCGCTGATCTCGATCCTCTCCGAGAAGTACATCTCGGTCCCCGAACTGGACAGCGACAGCATCGTCTTCGCCAAGCCCGGCTTCTCGATCATCGCCACCGCCAACAGCCGCGACCGGGGCGTCAACGACCTGTCCTCGGCGCTCAAGCGCCGCTTCAACTTCGTACGCATCCCCGTGGTGACGAACAAGAAGAGCGAGGCGGAGATCGTCCGCTTCCGCACCGAGGAACTGCTGCGCCGTCACCAGATAGAGCTGGACGTCCCGCCGACGCTGCTGGACGTGCTGCTGCAGAGCTTCGCGGACCTGCGCGCCTCGTCGGCGGCGGCCGGCAGCGACGACGAGAAGCTGGAGTCCGCCCTGTCCACCGCCGAACAGATCGGTGTGCTGGAGGACGCGATCCTGCACGGCAACTTCTTCGGCGAGCGCTCCCTGACCGCTCGCGCCCTGGCCTCCTCGCTCGTCGGGTCGCTGGCCCGGCGCGAGCCCGAGGACCTCGCCATCCTCAACAAGTACCTGCACGGCGTCGTCGAGCCCCGCAGCAAGGAGGAAGGCGGATCCTGGCCGGAGTTCCTGGAGGGCGGCCGCGACGCGATCGCCACCCTGTCATGAGCGCCGCCCACGAGGGGACCTTCGCGACACTGCGCACGCAGCTCCAGGAAGCTGCCGCGACGTTCGCCGACGGACCCGACGCCCTCGAAGGAATCCTCCTCGGCATCGTCGACGACGTCGACCGCGCGGTGCGCGAGCCGCTGGAGGTCTTCCCCGTCTGCCACCACTCGCCCGCCTCGGCGACCGCGATGGCCCGCCGCCTGCGCGAGAAGCAGCCCAAGGTGGTCTACCTGGAGCTGTGCGAGGACATGGCACCGCTGTTGACCGAGCTGCGCAACTGCCGCCTCCCGGTCGCGGTCCAGGCGTTCGCGACCGAGATCGACGGCTTCCCCGCCGAGTGGTCCCCGCTGTCGGTCGTCGCGCCGATCACCGAGGCGTCGGCCGAGTACCAGGCGATCGCCTACGCCCTGGACACCCCCGGCGTCGAGCTCGTCCTCGTCGACCGCTCCTCGGACCACGTCTTCCAGTGGGACCCGCGCGGTGCGCGGACCGAGCAGCCCGCCGACGCGGACGCACCACCGCCCACCGAGGAGGAGGCCGCGCTCCACGGCGACGCCGTCGGCGTGGAACTGGGCGACCTGCGCCCGCGCTTCGCCGAACTGGAGGAACACCTGCTGCGTCACGGCAAGGTGCGGCACTGGTCGGAGTGGTGGCACCAGTACGTCGAACTGCCGCTCGGCGACCGCGCCAGCGACCACGACACCTACCGCCAGGTCATGCTCCTGATCGGCAGCCTCTTCCGGCGCCTGGCACCCGGCGATTCCGACCGGGTGCGCGTGGACGAGGACCGCGAACGCCATATGTGGACCAGGATGCGCGAGCACCTGGCCGCGACCGGCACCGATCCCGCCGACTGCCTCTACGTCTGCGGCGCCTTCCACGCGGTCAGCCGCGTCGAGGAGTTCGGCGTCCACGGCATCGACACCTTCGAGATCGGCCCGCGCACCGCCACCACGTGGCAGTACGGACTGATCCCGTCCAGCCACGCGGCGATCGAGGCGCAGTTCGGCCTCGCCGCGGGCTCGGTGTCGATCGCGGCGACGGTCTGGGCGAAGAACCTCAAGCGCACCGGCGTCAAGCCGTACCGCCTGGCAGGCCAGAACGGTACGAAGAAGGCGAAGCCCAAGAAGACCGCGGCCCCGGCGGTCCCCGCACCGACGGCCGCGGATCCGGCCTCCGACAAGCTGACCGGATTCCTCCGGCGACCACCCGTCCTGGACCGCCTGGACGAGGCCGAACTGCTCGGCTGGTCCGTGGAGATCGTGCGCGCCGCCCGCCGCAACGGCTATCTCGCCTCCACCGCCGACGCCATCGCGGTGTTCGAGACGTCGATCCTGCTGGCCGGGATGCGCGACCGGGCCAGGCCCACGCCGTACGACTTCCAGGACGCGGCGGTCACCTGCATCGAGAAGGACACCGTGCCGGGCCGGCGCGACGTGCGCCGCCTCGTCGAGATCATGATGGGCGGCGACCGTGTCGGACAGGTCGGCTACGACGCGCTGCCGCCCCTGGCACGCGACGTGCACGACCGGCTCGCGCCGCTGAACCTGAAACTTCAGCAACGCGGCGTACAGCGGGCGTTGCTGAACATCGCCGCACAGCCCGAACTGGAGCGGTGCTCCGATGTGCTGTGGATGCTGCGCCGCCTGATGCCGCGGGGTGCCGCACGCCCGATCATGGGTGAGCGCCGGCTCGGCGAACGTCCGATCCAGGAGTCGTGGGACCTGGCGCTCGGCACCCACCAGCGGGCCCTCATCGAGCTCGGCTACGAGGGCGTCAGCCTCGAACAGGTCCTGGAACAGCGCCTGCGCCGCACGGCGTACGACCCGCAGGCCACCGCGGCGACCGTCCTCGCGACCGTCGAGGACGCGACCCTGTACCTGCGCAGCCGCCGCCTCGCCGACGAGCTGGGCACCCATGCCCTGGAGGTGCTCTCCGCCGAACGCAGCGTCGACGACGCACCGGAGGTGCTGCGCCGCGTGCGCGGGCTGCTGGCCTACTACCGCACCAGTGAGCCGGTGCTGCCGCCGTGGATCGAGTCCTTCGTCAAGGCGGGCTACGCGCACTACTGCACCCTGCTGCCCACGGCGTTCACCGACGACGACGCCACCGTCCGTCAGGTGGCGGCGATGCTGGGCTTCCTGTTCAGCATGGAGAGCCTGGCCCTGTCCCTGGGATGCGACCGGGCCCAGCTGGAGCTGGCGGTCGCCCAGTCGCACCCGGAGGACCCGTCGAAGACGGCGCTGCTGTGGGCGGCCCGGAACCACCTCGGGCTCCTCTCCCGCGCCGAGCTGCGGGCACGCTGCGACGAGCTGCTCGCCAACCCCCTGGTGGTGCCCGCCTATCCGCGCTACCTCAGTGGCTTCGTGCACGCCCTGGAGCCCGTCCCGGGCCTCACCGACTTCGTCGTGGAGGCGGTGTCGAACGCGTTCGGGCGGCTGCCGGACCCGGTGCTGCTGCCCTGGCTGCCGAGCCTGATCAGCACATTGCGGACGAGCGGTACGGAGCTGGCCCCGCTGCTGATCCGCGAGGCCGGACGGATCTTCCCCGGCCGGCTCGGGGCCCTGGACGAGTGGGTCCCGCCGTGGCGGGCCCGCCCGGAGCCGGAAGCCGTACGTCCGGTACGGGGCACGGCCCAGGCCCGGGGCGCCGCGCTGCTCGCCGCCCACCCCGCGACCTGCGACGCGGTGGCGAACCTGCTGGGCTGCGACGGGGCATGGGTGACCACCGAACCCGGCCCGTCGGGTGCGGCACTGATCGGCCGTCACCCGGACACGGCGGTGGCGTTGGAGGCGCTGCTGTCCGGCTCGTGACCTCGGCGGGGCGGGACCCGGTGCTCACACCGGGTCCCCGCTCCGGGCGCGTCCCGCCGTTCGCACCGGGGCCGCCTCCGGGCTCGCGCCGGAGGCGATCACGGCTCGCGCCGGCTCACTCCAGGACGTTGACGTCCTTCTCGGCCGTCCGGTCGGCGGTGGGGAGCGGGCGGTGGCCTTCGTCCCAGTGGTTGGACCAGGAGCACAGGCCGCAGGCGTATCTCCCGTCGAGCCCGTACACCTGGGCGTCGCAGCCGCGGCAGCGGGTGGTGGTGATCTCGGGGGTTATCGCGACGGCCGGGGCGACCGAGGACCAGCCGCACTGGTTGGAACAGGTCCACGACCCGTCGGGCCCCTGAGTCGCCGCCGCGCCGCAGTTTCCGCACGTCATCCATGACCTCCGGGATGTCTGGTCTCCGGGACGGCCCCGCCGACCGGGGACGGACCGGATGGCAGGGCCGACTCCAGTGTGCCAGCGGGGTGCCCACAGGAAGAGTCCCGCGGGGAGGCCGGTCCCCGGCGGGGCGGCTCGCTGCCGTTGAGCGGCCCCGGCACCCCGGGGCCGCCGTCGTGGGTACCTGAGTTCCCGTCAGCTGTACTGGCGCCCGCCACGGCGGGATGACGGCGGCCACGCCCACGAACACGGGCAGCAGGCCCAGCACCCCGCTGCTGCCCCGCGAGGTCGACGCCGAGCCGGTGCCCGCGATGTGGAAGCGGGCGGTGTTCTCCAACGCCAAGCTGCCGCAGGGCGCGGTCGACCGCGAGCAAGGCGCTGACCCGAGCCGGGGGCCACGAGGACGTCGCCCGCCTCTCCCCACCAAAAGACCGGCACATCAACTTCCTGGGCCGCTACCTGTTCAACATCAAGGCCAGTGGTCCCCAGCTGGCCTTCGCCCTGCTGGAGCACGGCGTCCATCACCTGAAGCTTCATCAGAAGAGGCAGTGACGTGCGCGCACGGGGCGTCAACTATGACACCGGGTTCCTCCCTGGACAGGACCTCTCCCGCAAAACCTTCACCCACGAAACGGTCCGGCATGACATGGCGGTGATATCGGACGAGTTGCACTGCGACGCCGTACGGGTCTCCGGCCGCGATCCCGAACGGCTGAGCATCGCTGCCCACTGTGCGGCGGCCGCCGGCCTTGAGGTGCGGTTCGCCCCGTTCCCTGTCGATCTGCCCTCCGACCGGCTGCTGCTGTTCTTCGCCGATTGCGCCCGCCGGGCCGAAGCCGTACGGGAGAACGGTGCCGAGGTGGTGTTCGGCGCGGGCTGCGAGATGAGCGCGTTCTGCGGCGGCTTCATCCCGGGTGACACCTACGGTGACCGGTTGCGCACCATGGCCGAAGCGGGCCTGGAGTGGTGGCACGGCCTCGGACCCGTGCAAGAGCGTCTCAACGCTTTCCTCATGCGCGTCGCCGAGACGGCGCGCGCCCACTTCGGCGGCCGTATCACATACGCCTCGGCTCCGTGGGAGTTCGTTGACTGGCGTCCCTTCGACCTTGTCGGCGTCGACGCCTACCGCGCCGCCTACAACGCCGACACCTTCCGTTCCGAGCTGCGGGGACACCTCGCACACGGCAAGCCCGTCGCGGTGACCGAGTACGGAACCTGCGCCTACAGGGGTGCGAGCAAGCGGGGCGGCGCGGCCTGGCAGGTTCCGCACGGCGCGGTGCCGGACGAGGACGAGCAGGTCCGCTACTTCACCGAGCTCCTGGGCATCTTCGAGGAGGAAGGGGTGGACACCGCACTCTGGTTCACCTTCGCCGGCTACAGCAGGCCCGGAGAGGCGGATCTCGGCTCCTACGGCGTGGTCCGCATGCTCGATGAGACACGGTGGACACCGAAGAAGGTGTTCCACGCGATGGCGGCCAGGCACCGCCGCAGCTGAAGGGAAGGACACCCGCCGCCGACTGCACCAACAGACGTGCGAGGCGAACCTGTCTCCCGCCCGAGGCGTGCGCGTGGACGACCGAGCTTTAAGGCCGCCAGGAGCCGGCCCGAAGCTGCGACAGCATCACGTTGCGCAGCGACGGCCGGTGCTGCGATCTCCGCTACGCCCAGTACACCACCGACGCCCAGCAGCACGATCAATACCCTTACGAAACCTGGCCGGCGCTGCGGGCGATCACCTCGCACGCCACTCCCTCCTGTTCCGCGCAGCGCCCCCGACGACGCACAGGACGTCATTGCTGCAGTGCCGACGGAAACCGCTGCCGCGGACACCCAGAGCCCGATGCTGGGAGAACTGGTCACGATGACCGCGGTGATGATGACGGGACCACCGACAAAGAGGAGTTCTTCGCAGACCGCCTCGATGCTGAATGCCGGTGAGCGCCTCGAACTTGGCGATCAGGCCGCGGACTTGACCCTGCGCTGCCCCCTCATGCAGGGCTTGCAGACGGGGTGCGGGGCAGGCGCGAGCGGCGATTGAGGATGAGGGCGGGACGAAAACGGAGCCTTCGTGGATCTCGAAGCGTAGAGAACTCCCTGATTCACAGGGGCCGTGTTCGCCCGCTCCGGGGTCCGTCGTCGGCTTCAACCGGCCAAGATCGGACGAGCCGGGCAAACGCCGGGCCCTGGGTGAAGAGGGCGTACTTCCAGGCGGCGGCGGTGGCGAGGCAGGCCAGGCCCCTGGCGAAGACGAACAGGGAGATGGGGCCGCTGAGGACGGCGGCGGTGGTCCGCCGGACGGACCAGGGGCGCCCCTGAGGACGCGCCGGAATATCACCTGTTCGTGTTGACCGGCGCCACGTCTTGAAATCCCGAGAAGCCTCTGAAATCAAGAGGAGAAACCTTTATCCGTAGAAGGGTCCGCCCCGAGTGATTATTGCCAGCCGATCTGCGGCATTCCTACGCTGCTCACGGTCGGCTTTATGCGGTCGACCATGGAAAACGAAACGGAGAAAAGCATGGTCCGATTCAGAAGCTTCTCCTCGCGTCTGTGGGCCGCCGCGGCCGTCCTGGCGTTCACCGCGGGCACCGCCTCCATGGCCGCGAGTCCGGCGGCAGCCGACTCCGACCAGTGCCCGTCCGGATCTTTCTGCGTCTGGGAGAAATCCAGCTACCGGGGCGACTTCCGGCACTACACCTCGTCGAACCCCAACGTCGGCGACTACATGAACGACCGCATGACCTCGTACTGGAACCGCACTGGCAAAAAGGTCAGCGTCTACGAGCACTCCAAGTACGTCGGGTGCATGTTCACGATCGCGCCGGGCAAGTCCGAAGCGGCCGTAGCCTCGCACTTCAACGACAAGATGACCTCTCTTCGCATCGGCAGCGGCTGCTGACACCGCCCGAAGACGACGGTGTCCACCGAACCGGAACCCGCACCGGTGAGCTCCCCGTGAGCCCTTCGAGCCCCAGCCCGAACCGGGCTGGGGCTCTCTGGCTGTTGTGGTCCACGACAGCTCGCGTGGACCAACACGTCGCCGACGGTCAGCCGCCGAGCGCTTCGGCCGCCAGTCTCGCGGCGACGGTCGACCGCTGGCGCGACCCCGTCCGAAGGCCCGACGCCGTGTACACGTACAACGACGAATTCGGGCTCGTGCTCACCCAGGCCCTCACCGACGCCGGCCTTCGCGTACCGGAGGACAGCGCCGCCATCGGCACCGACAACCACCCGCTCGGCGCCGCCCTCCGCCCAGCCCTCACCACGACCTGCCTGGATCCCGCCGAGGGCGTCGCGGCGGTTGCCTCCTCCGTCGAACGGCTGCTCGGCGGCGAGCGACTCGACCCCGGCCTCGCCGAGATCGCCCGCCCGAGGCTCGTCACACGCAGCTCTGCTTGAACCGGCCGCGCCGTGGTCACCCCGCGATCCGGCGTGCTGCGCTACGACGAGGGCGTGTTCACACCCTCGGAGGCATCCAGACCGACCTCGACTCCCGGGCCCTGGGGCACGACGGCCGTCCCCCGGAAGGCGTCCCCCGCCCGGTCCGTCAACGTGCGTCGGCAGACCTTGCCGGTGGGACCGAGCGGCATGACAGGAACGTGGAGGAACCGCTCGGGCAGTTTGCGCTTCCCCAGACCTCGGAGCAGCAGAAAGGCGTTGAGGTCGGCGAGGGCGGGGACGGGACCGCCCGGTACGGGGCGCACGCAGGCGCAGAGCCGTTCGCCCAGCTCCGGGTCGGGGACCGGCACGCAGACCGCCTCGGCGACGTCCGGGTGGTGGGCGAGTTCGCCCTCGACCTCGGCGGGACTGATGTTGAGACCGCCGCGGATCACCACGTTCTTGATGCGGCCCAGGAGGTACAGGCGCCCGTCGGGGCCGATCCGGCCGAGATCGCCCGTGCGCACCCATCCGTCCGGGGTCCGGTAGCGGGCGTCGAGTTCGGGGGCGCCCAGGTAGCAGAGCGGGGTCATGGGGCCCTTGGCCTGGATCTCCCCCGAAGCGCCCGGTGGCACCGGATCGCCGTCGGGGCCCGTGATCCGGATGCCGGCGACCGCGGGGTCCGGTGTCCCGACGCACCCTTCCTCGGCGCCGGGCGACCAGACCGTATGGCAATTGACGCCGTCCGAGGAGCCATACACGGTCAGCACCGGCCGGCCGAAACGCTCCGCGCACGCCCGAGCGGTGCCGTGCGGCAGGGCGGCACCGCTGGAGACGAGGGCCCGCAGCCCCGGGAAGTCCCCGGCGTCGGCCGGGCAGTTCTCGGCGATCCGGCGCAGCATCGTCGGCACCCCGAAGACGTGGGTGGGGCGGTGGATGGTGAGAGCCCGCAGCGCCTCGGGAACCGAGAACGACGGCGGGACGACGAGCGTGCCGCCGAGCGCGACGAGGGTGACGACACCGCACGACCCGAAGGAGGAGCCGAGCGGTACGAGGACCAGGTGGCGGCGTACGGCCGCGTCCGGATCGAGTGCCCTCAGATAGGCGGCCCGGCCCCCGGCCACCGCCTGGTGGGCGTAGGCGACCATCTTGGGCGCGGTCTCGGTGCCGGAGGAGACGAGGACACGGGCGGGCGCGGCCGGGTCCACCGGTACGGGACGCCACGGGCGCCGGGCCCGCGCGCCCAGCCAACGCGCGCCCGCCATCGCCCGGTCGGTGCCGAACACCACGTCGAGAAAAGGCAGTCGTGCGCACACGGCCGCATCGGCGCGGTCGGCGAGCACGGCGGCCCGCGCGCGGGAGCGGCTCAGCAGGGCCAGGGTGTCCCGGTCGTCCCCGCCCGGCGGGTACGGGAGGGCGACCGCCCCGATGGCATACACGGCGAGCTCGGCGGCGACCGCGTCCCTGCCGCCGGGCAGCCGCAACGCCACGACGTCCCCGGCGCCGAGCCCGGCCTCCGTGAACAGGGCGGCGATGCGGCGGACTTCGGCGTCCAGCCCCGCGTAGTCGAGCCCCCCGCCGGCCGGGTCGCCGCTCTCCACCAGTGCCTGCCGATGGGGGTGGCGGCGTACCCGCTCCCGGAACAGGGCGTAGAGGTCGCGGTCCGGGCACAGCCCCTCCTCGGTCCAGGCGCGGCGCTCGGCGCGCGGAACGAGGTCGGGGACGGCCAGACCGGCCCGGGAGGTCCACACCCCGTCGCGGCGGGCCCCGGGAACGGCCGGGGGAGCGGTGAGCGTGCGGGCCGCGGCTTCCCGGACCGCGCCCGTCACGAGAACGTCCAGGGGCTGCGCACCGTCGCGTATCCACCGGGCGGGGCCGGGACGACGGCGTCCCGGAAGGCCGGGTCGGCGGGGAGGGTGCTCAGATCGGTGCGGACCTCGGTGGCGCCGAGCCCGGCCGAGCGCAGCCGCTCCCGCCACTCCCCGGTCGTGCGCCTGCCGAAGCGCCCGGCGACAGCCCCCGGAGCGGCGTGCGCCGACCCGGTGACCCGGGCGAGCGCGACCAGGTCGGCGCGGGCCCGTTCGCCCAGGTACAGGTGGCCGTCCGCCGTCCGCAAAGGCAGTTCCAACGGCGACCACGCCGCGCGGCGTACGGGCGGACGAGGCACCAGGGCGGCGGCGGAGAGCAGCGAGGTCTCGGCACGGACGCCGCTCCCGGTCCTCGCCCGCCGCAGGAGCCCGGCCACGACCGCCTGGGCACAGACGAGAGCGCCGAGGACGTCGGTCAGCGTCATGAGCGACGGCGCGGGCGGCTCGCCGGCCGGGCGCAGGGCGGCGGCGAGGCCACTGCGAGCCTGGGCGAGGTAGTCGGTGCCGATCGGGGTGTGCTCGGGTGGGTAGGCGTCCCCGAAACCGGAGGCACCCGCGTACACCAGGTCCGGTCGCACCCGCCACAGCCCCTCGGCGTCGAGACCGAGGCGCACATCACGTCCGGGCGCCCAGTTGTGCACGAACGCGTCGGCGTCCGCGACGAGTTCGCGCAGCGCCGCACGGCCCTCGGCGGTACGCAGGTCGGCCTCGACGACGGCCTTGCCCGCGTTCAGCGCCGCATAGCGGGCGGAACAGCCGTCGGCCAGCGGCGGCAGCCCCCGCATCGGGTCGCCGCCCGGGGGTTCGACGCGGATGACATCGGCGCCCAGCAGTTCCAGTACGTGCCCGGCGAGCGGGCCCTGGACCCGGCGGGTGGACTCGACGACCCGTACGCCGCTGAGCGGGAGCGCGCCCGGCGACGCGGGCCCGCCGCCCGGCCGGGGGACGCACGCGCCGCCCGGCGCCGGTAGGAGCCGTACGGGCTCCGGTAGTCCGGGCGGCACCGGGTCGTCCGACAGCGCGACCAGACTGACGCCGCACGCCCCCGCGGCCGCGCGAAGGGCGTCGAGCGGGGCGGTACGGGCGGCCTCCCGCAGTTCCCCCGGCAGTACGCAGACGGCGGTTGCGAACCGCTGCTGGAACGGCGACCAGCCGCGCCCCGCCGCCCGTGCGGTGACCCCGAGCCGCGCCCAGAACTGCCGCCACGCCTCGGGATCGAGGGTCTCCAGCTCGAAGGCCGCGCCCTCCGCCGACACGAGCGTTGCACTGCCGACGGCCGCACCGGACGCGGTCGCGTCGGACGGAACGGGGATCCGTGGTGCGGCGGCCTCGTCCGGTGGGGCCGTGGCCTCGGCGAGGTACTGACAGAGCGCGAGCAGCGCCCCCTGCGCCGCGGAGGTCCGTACCTCGCGCAGCTCCAGCCCCCGGTGCCGGGCGAGCATTACGGCGGACACGCCCTGGGCGGTGAGCACCCCGCCCAGGGTGGCGGCGTAGTCCACAGCGAGCGGGAGTGGCCCGCCGCCCGCCCTGCCGTGGACGTGCATGATCCCGCAGGCCGCCTGGACGGCGCCCTCCCCGTCGAGATCGTCGGCCACGGGCCCGGCCCAGTCGGCCGTACGGCGCACGGCGCACGGTCCGGTGACGCCGGTGTCCCGGGTGTCTTCGATGTCCCCGATGGTTCCGCGCAGCAGCCGTGCCGCCACCTCGCCGACGACCGACGGGGCGGTCGGAGGGGCGACGGGTGCGGGGGAGGGCGCGGAGAAGGTGATGTTCATCGGGGCGTTCCTCCGGGCTTCCGGCCCTGTGTCGAGTACAGGACGCTGGACGCCGCGCGGAAGCCCGGATCGGTCATCAGCTCCCGAATACGGTCGAGTTGACGGTCCGTCATCCCCTGGGCGAGGAGCCGGTCGCGCAGGTGGTGCGTGTGGTGGTGCTGGAGTTGGAGGCTGGCCGATCCGGAGTGCCGCACCTCGACGTACGGGCGGATGTCGATCGCGACGAGCCCGGCCTCCCGCAGTGCCGCGGGGACGCGCCGGCCCCAGTGGGGGTCGCCTCCCGCGGCGCGCAGGGCGGCGGACTTGGCCGCGAGGAAGGCGGTGTAGAGCTGTTCGGACTCCGCGTCGGGGGCGAGCAGCGGGGGCTCGTAGGAGGTGTCGAACTCGTCGATCTGGAGCACCCCGCCGGGTCGCAGCGCACGCACGAGCAGGTCGAGCACCGCGCGCCGCTCCGGCAGGTGCTGGAGGACCAGGCGGGCCACCACGAGGTCGTAGTGGTTCTCGGGGAGCGGGTCGCGCACGATGTCGTGTGCGCGCACTTCCAGATGCGGGGCGGGGGAGATGTGGCGCGGGTCGAGGTCGGTGGCGAGCACGGAGCCGCCGGGGCCGACGCGTCCGGCGAGCCAGCGGGCGACGCTGCCGCCGCCCGCGCCGACCTCCAGGCACGTCCAGCCCGGACCGACACCGGTGGCGGCGAGCCGGGGCAGCGTCACGGGGTCGTAGGCGGCGGCGAGGCAGCGGTGCTGCTCCGTGCTGTGCAGAGTGGCGTTGTCGAAGGCGTACCCGGGGTCGGGCCCGACCTGTTCCGGGGCTGCGGGCCGGGCCGATCCCGGACCGGGCGAGCTGTGCTCCGGCCCGGGCTGGGCGTAGCCGGGGGTGGGGGTCGGGCGGGCGGCCGTCGGCTGCGGCACGGTGTTCTCCTCCGATGGGACTGGGACTCGTTGGATTGGGGCTCGATCAAGCTGATGGTGTGTCAGGTGGTGTTGGGGCTCGGCGCGGTGTGTGGTGAGCGGCGATCACACCCCGACACGGGGATCACGGACCGGGTCCAGGCCGGACCGGACCGGGCCCAGGCCGGACCGGACCGGGCCCAGGCCGGACCGGACCGGGCTCAGGACGGATACGGCCGGGCTCAGGACGGACACGGCCAGGCTCAGGAGGGACCGGACAGCGGCCGGGACGGACAGGGCCGGGCCCAGGACGGAAAGGCCGAGGACCGGACGGACGGGGTCAGGTCCAGCGGCCGGTGCCGCAGGTGTCGGAGTCGCCCGTGAGCTGCCGCAGCAGGGCGGCGCGCCGCACCTTCCCGGTCCCGGTGCGCGGCACCTCGTCCCAGGTGAGCACGACGGGATCGGCAAGGGGCGGGAGCCCGTCCGCGGCGGTCTTCCAACGCAACGGATCGAGGCACCCGTCCCGGGTGACGACGACGGGCAGCGGATCCTTGTCGTCCGGGCGGCCGAGGACGACGCATTCCAGCGCCTCGGGAAGCCGTTCCTCCAGCCGGTCCTCGGTCTCCAGACAGCTGATCCGGCCGGGGTTGTCGACCTCGCGGTCGAGCAGACGGACACTGCCGTCGCGGCGCAGCAGCCCGATGTCGCCGGTGTTCCACCAGCCCTGGTGCTGCTTGTCGGCCCAGCGGTCCTCCTCGCCCACGTAGCCGAGGGCGAGGGCGGCGGTCCGGGCCTGGAGGAGCCCGGTCCGGCCGCGCGGCAAGGGCAGTTGGGTGCGCGGGTCGACCACGCGCAGCCGGGTCTTGACGGGGATGGGGCGGCCCAGGTCGCGGGCGGTGGCGGTACGCTCGCCGTCCCCCGGGGAACGGCGGGTGTGGAAGCGGAAGGTGAGCGGGCCCGTCTCGGTCTGGCCCCAGCCCTGCATCCACACCGGGTTCCGGCGCCGACTGGCCGCCAGATAGGCGCGGATCGTGGGTGGGTGCACGGCGTCGTAGGTACTGATGAAGAGGCGTACCCGCCGGAAGGCGTTGTCGAGGCGGCTGGTGAGCTCCTGGAGACGGACGTACGTGCTCGGCAGCGCCTCGGCGATGGTGGGTGGGTGTGCGCGCAGCAGCGGGTCGGCGGCGTCGGGATCCGCCCCGGACAGCAGGACCATGGCCTCGGGGGCGCGCGAGAAGGCGACGCCCGTCCAGCAGAAGGTGCGCCCGTGCGCGTAGGAACCGGCGTGCAGCAGGGTGTCGTCACGGCGTACGCCGATGCCGGGGTAGGGGACGGCCTCGAAGCGGGCGAGCTTGCGGATGATCGTGCGCGTGGAGTGCACGACGAGCTTCGGCACCCCGGTGGTACCGGAGGTGTGGTTGATGACGAGCGGCTCGTCGTCGTGGCGGCGGCGGTGCACCGCGGGCCCCGGAGCGACATCGGCCAGCGGTACGGCGCGTGGTGCGGCCTCGTCCACGGTGAGCGTGGTGCCGGCGAGGGAGGCGAGGTCGTTCCCGGTGGCCCGGCAGCGCTCCAGCAGTGCGGCGGAGGTGACGAGCACGGCCGGTTCGAGCCGGGCGAGGAGCGTGGCCAGGACCGCCGGTTCGAGCTGTCCGGAGAGCTGGGCGGGTACGGCCCCGGCGCGTACCGCCGCGCAGGCGAGGAGGTCGTAGTCCCAGTGGTTCTCCTTGACGACGGCCACGCGGTCGCACGGGCGGGCCCCGGCCGCGGCGAGCCGTGCCGCCGTGGTGGCGACCAGGTCCGCGAGGGCGGGGACGGTCCAGCGGGTGCCGTCCTCGGGCGCGAGGTCCAAGGGCCGGTCGAGATGGACGACGGTGGTGTGGCCGCGCTCCGCGGCCTCGTCGAAGAGCACCCCCATGTCGTACGGCTTCACCGGGCAGTCTCCAACTGTCGTTCGGAATGGGTTCGTCGGGTGCCGAGGCGGCTGAGGACGCGGGAGGCTGCGAGGCTCCCGGAGCGTACGGCCCCTTCGGAGGCGGGCCGCAGCATCACCCAGTCACCGGCGTACTCCACGGGGCGGGTGGGGCGGCGCATGAAGCGTTCCCGCAGATGCAGCGCGCGGGGGGTGGCCTCCGGCAGAGCGTGCGGGAAGGCGTGCACGAAGGTGTGCCGGGTGGCGCGGCCGAGTCCGGGCACGTAGCGCTCGGCGGCGGCGATCAGCCGGGCCTTCGTCTCCTCCTCGGGGCACTCGGCAAGTCCCGGTACGATCCCCGGGGCGGCCATGAGGGTGAGCAGCCCCCGGCCGTGCGGGGCGCGGCCGGGGTGTTTGACGTGGTCGGCGATGACGGCGGTCAGGACATCCTCCTCGACGGCGGGGGTCAGCAGGAGATAGAGCGGGCGGCCGTCGGCGGTGGGGGCGAGGGGCCGGTCCAGCAGACAGCTGACCTTGAGCGCGGAGCTGAAGGTGCAGGCGCCGAGGAACTCGGCCTCGTCCGGCGGTGCCTCGGGCCGAAGCGCGGCGGCGAGCGGGGCCGGTACGGCGAGAACGGCGGCCCGGGCGGTCACCTCGCCGTCGTCGAGACGCAGCCGGGCCCCGTCCTCGGTCTGGACGACCTCGCGCACGGCGCGGCCGGTCTCGACCTCGACGGTGTCGGCGAGCCGCCGAGTGAGCAGGTCCATGCCGTCGAGGTAGGTGCGCCAGCCGGAGGGCGGGCCGACCTCGGCGAGCAGGCTCAGCATCGGGGCGGCGGCGGAGCGGGCGGTGTCCCAGCCGAAGCAGCAGCCGACGAGCGGCTGGAGCAGATAGTCGTGCAGATCGGGGTGGTAACGCCCGGCCACGGCGCGGACGGTGGCGGCGCCGACGGGGGTGTCGTGCGGCCGGTCCCCGTCGTAGTGGCGGCGGTCGCGGGCGATCCGGCCGAGCAGCCGGACCAGGTCGAGGCGGGCGGCCGGGCCGAGCCCCGCACCGCCGTCGACGAGGGCGGCGGGCCCGCCGACCCCGGGCCGGGCCCGGCCCTCGCGCCACACCGCGACCTCGCCGCCGATGCGGGGCACCTGGTCATGGCGGACACCGAGACGGTCGAGGAGCTCCCAGGTGGCGCGGTAGCCCCGGGACGGGACCTGCTCGGCGCCCCGGTCGACGGTCCAGCCCTCGTGGCGGAAGCTGCGCATCCGGCCGCCGACCTCGCGGTGGCTCTCGTAGACGCGCACGCTCAGCCCGGCACGGCTCAGCTCGTGGGCGGCGGTGAGCCCGGCGGGACCAGCGCCGACGACGGCCACGTCCAGGTCGGGGGAGACGGGCCGGCTCATGCGACCCCCGCCCCGACGAGGAGGTTCGCCACGACGAGGAGGACGACGCCCAGCCGGTGCACGCGGAAGCCGATGCGCCGCGCGCCCATGATGTTGTCGGCACGGAAGCCGGTGAGGTACTGCCGCAGCCGCAGGCAGCCGGCCGGGAGCATGACGAGCGCGAACCACCAGGGGGCGATCCCGGTCGCCGAGGCGGCGACGCTGAGCAGGTATTCGGCGGCGGACAGGGCGCCGATGAAGAGGGCGTTGCCGCGCGGGGAGACGAGGACCGCGACCGTGGGACGGCCCACGGCACGGTCGCCCTCGATGTCGTTGGTGTTGGAGTACACCCCGAACATGAGCGGCCCGAAGCCGAAGAGCACGCCCTGCACGAACAGGAATCCGCTGAACTCCCCGGTGAGCAGCCCGTACTGAGCGATGACGAGCACGAGCCCCAGGGCGGCGAGGAATGCCTCCTGGAAGCCGTGGTAACTGATCTTCAGCCCGTAGGAGTACTGGAGGGAGACGACGTAGAGCAGGCCCAGCAGGATCAGCGCCCACAGCGGGCGGTGCGGGGCGAGGGCGACGGTGAGCGCCCACACGACCGCCCCGGCCAGCGCGCAGACCCAGGCGAA
The DNA here is from genome assembly GCF_001905795.1 of Streptomyces sp. CB01580. GTDB lineage: Bacteria > Actinomycetota > Actinomycetes > Streptomycetales > Streptomycetaceae > Streptomyces. Next base: position 235,945 of record NZ_LIXJ01000005.1, on the reverse strand, counting down.
ACGGAGCGCCTCGCGCTCGCTGAGGGTCCCGGCGACGAGGGGCTTGCGCAGTTTGTTGCGGAGCGGGTCGTCGGGGCCGTAGTTGGCGATGTCGCTCCCGTCGCGGAAGCCGGTCACGTCGTCCAGGGCGACCATCGCCATGATGACGAGCACCTGCCCGAGCAGGAAGAGGACGAGCGTGGCGACGGACCGCCCGTCGAGCCCGGGGGTCAGGGGCAGCAGCACGGCGGCGAGGACCACCGGGGTGCTCAGGTAGTAGTCGAAGACGTCGAGCTTGCCCAGCCTGCGGTAACTGCGCAGCTTGCTCTCCGGCCGGGACGCGGCGGGCACTGCCCCGGCGCCGGCCGTGACGCTCTGTGTCATGAGTTCTTCTCGGTCCTTCGTGTCGTGTTTTGCTGTGCTGTGTTGCGTTGCCGTGTTGTGTCGTCCGTCGGCGGCCCGCGGGATGACGGCGGACCAGGGGCGGATGCCTACGGGCATGTCCGGTACGGGACCGGGCGGACCCGGCTCGGGCCGGTGCCTGCCGGTTCGAGCCGAGTCGTGGTGCGGTCGGAACCCGGGCCGGGGGCCCGGTGCCGGAGGCCCGCGGGCCCCGGCGGCGGTCTCAGCGTTCGGCCGTGAAGGCGCACACGCTGTCGGCGACGTGCTCCACCTCGGCGTCGCTCAGCAGGTGGTGCACCGGCAGCGACAGCGCGCGGGCGGCGGCGGCCCGAGCCCGGGGCCACTGTTCGCCGACGGGCGCGTACGGGGCGAAGGCGGCCTGCTCGGGCAGCGGCAACGGGTAGTAGACGTGGGTGGCGACCCCGGCGCGGTCGAGGTGGGCGCGCAACGCGTCCCGTTCCTCGACGAGCAGGGTGTAGACGTAGTAGCAGCGGCCGTCGCGGCCCGACGGGGGCGGAACGATTCCCTGCCCGGCGAGCGGGGCGAAGCGCTCGCTGTAGTAGTCGGCGATCCGGGCACGCCGTTCGAGGCGCTCGGGGAAACCGTCGAACCGGTGCAACTGGAAGGCCGCCTGGACCTCGTCGAAGCGGCTGTTGCGGCCGACGAGATGGTGCACGAAGCGCTGCCGTCCGTCCTGCCCGTGGTTGCGCAGCATCCGTACCCGCGCGGCCAGCTGCGGATCACGGGTCACCACGGCGCCGCCCTCGCCCGGCATCCCGCAGGACTTCACCTGCACGAAGGAGAAGACTCCGGCGTCGCCCCACAGCCCCGCGGGGGTGGAGCCGAGCACGGCCCCCTGGGCGACGGCCGAGTCCTCCACGAGCCGCAGCCCGTGGCGCCGGGCGAGGTCGGTGAAGCGGGGCATGTCCGCCATGACCGAGAACATGTGGGCCGGCATCAGCGCGGCGGTCCGGGGGCCGATGCGGCGCTCCACGTCGTCGGGGTCGACGACCATGGTGTGCGGATCGATGTCCGCGAAGACCGGGGTGCCCCCGACGTTGACGACGGCGGCAGCCAGCGGGGCGCACCCGAAGGCGGGAACCACGACCTCGTCCCCGGCGCCCACCTCCATCGCGGTGAGGACGAGTTCGAGCGCGGAGGTGCCGCTGCCACAGAGCACCACGTCGGGCGCGCCGAGGGAATCGCGCAGCACCCGTTCGAACTCCTCGGTGCGGGAGCCGAGGATGAAGCGTTGGGAGGGATCCAGGGCCACCTCGCGGAAAAGACCGATCAGTTCCTTCCGGTCGGCTTCGAAGAGCTTCCGGGGGAAGAACTCGACGCGGACCGGAGGCACATGGGAGGTGCCGACGGCCCCGACCCCGGCCCTGCCGTCCGTATCCCTACCGTTCGCGTTGTCCGCGGCCGGCGCCGCGGGGAGCGTGTCCACGGTCTCCGTACGTCCCGCGGTCTCCCTACGTCCTGCGGCCTCCGCACGTTCCGCGGCCGCCTCGTCGCCCGCCTTGCCACGCCCCCCTTCGGCCGTCCCGCGCCGGGTGTGCGGGACCTCCGGGGCACGCGGCGCCCTGGGGGCCTGCCGTACGTAGAAGTCGGCGACCGCCTCGCACACCCGGTCGATCTCCTCGGTGCCGAGGTCCGGGTACAGCGGCAGTGCCACGGCCCGTCCGGCTGCGGCCTCCGCATGCGGGAACCGCCGGTCGCGGCAGCCGAGCCCGGCGAAGGCGGGCTGCCGGGGCAGGGGCACCGGGTAGTAGACCTCGGTCCCGATCCTGTGGGCGTCGAGATGGGCGACGAGGTCGTCACGGTGCTCGGCCTCGATCAGATAGACGTAGAAGACGTCGCGGTCGCCCCGCTCGGGCCGGGCGGTGGACCGGGGCAGCCGCAGCACGCCGGGGATGTCGCGCAACCGCTCGGTGTAGCGGGCCGCCAGAACTGCGCGGCAGGCGATGTCCTCCTCCAGAGTGGTCGACTTCGCCAGCAGGACGGCGGCCTGCACGTCGTCCATCTTGCTGTTCACCCCGGGGCGACTGCTTTGCGTGGCGATCGCCGGGAAGTTGTCGAGGGTGTGCCCGGCCCGTCCGTGGTGACGCAACGCGTCGACGGCGTAGGCCAGTTCGGGGTCGTCGGTGAGCACGGCCCCGGCGTCGCCGAGGGCGCCGAGGGTTTTGCTGGGGAAGAACGAGAGCACCCCGCCCGCCCCGAAGAGCCCGGCGTGCCGGCCGCCCCGCCGCATCCCGATCGCCTCGGCGCTGTCCTCCACGACCGTGAGCCCGTGGGTCCGCGCCACTTCGCCGATCGCCGCCATGTCCGCCATCGTGTGGAAGAGATGCACGGGCATGACGAAACGGCAGGCCGGGGTGACCGCGTCGGCCAGGGCGTCCGGATCCATGGCGTAGGTGGCGGGGTCGATGTCCACGAAGCGGGGGACACCGCCCGCGAGGACCACGGAGGAGGCGGTCGCGAAGAACGAGTACGCGGGCACCAGCACCTCGTCGCCGGGGCGCAGCCCGCAGGCGCGCAGCAACAGCACGAGCGCGTCCGTACCGCTGTTCACGGCGATCGCGTACCGGGCCCCGGTGCGGGCGGACAGTTCCTTTTCCCATTCCGCGACCTGAGCGCCGTGGGAGAATTTCCCACTGTCGAACACGCACTCAAGATTCTGTTCGACCAGCGGCCAGAGCCGTTGGAATCCCCTCGCCTGGGAGAAGAACGGGACGGGTGACGAGGACCCTCCGGGGTCCGGTGACCCGCCCCGAATCCCTTGTGCTGCAAGGCTGTTGATCTCCAAACCCGCCCCCACCCTGACGCCCTCCCGATCCGCGGTGCACGTGGGATCAGCGTGGCCGAAGGGGAAACCCGACCGGTAGCGGAAACCCTTCCGCTTCACACTTTGCGGTGCTCATTTCCCACTTGGCTTGACGTCGGCGCGATGGTGTCGAAAAGGTCCGTGTAGAAATCCGTGCAGAAACACGCCGGGGACGTCGGAGCATGCGCGTTCCGGCTGCCGGGAGCCCGTTCCGCTCCCTCGTCATCACCCCGTGCGACGGGCGCAGGCCCATGGCACCGCGCCGACACCGACTCCGACATCACACAGAACGACGGGCGGTCGCGCGGCCATGCCCGCCGCCTCCATTCGTTCCTTCCTTCCGTTCTTCCCTCCTCGAAGGAGCCACCTTGTTACAGCCCTTGGTCGTAGGACTCGGCCGCTCGGGAGCCGGACTGCACCTCAAGGCGCTCCGGAACCTGGCACGGTCCGGGCAGATCCGACTGGGACCGGTGATCGGCTGCGACCCGCGCCCCGACCTCGCGCGCGATCTGTCGGGCGTGGTCCTCACCACCTCACCGGAACAGGCCCTGCGCCACGTGCACGACCCGCGGACGACCGTCGCCCACGTGTGCACCCCGCCGCACGACCGGCTGCCGCTGGTGCGCGAACTGGCGGACCACGGGGTGAGGCACCTGCTGATCGAGAAACCGATCGCCACCACCCGGGACGAGCTCTCCGCCCTGCTCCGGCTGCGCGAGCGAGCGGGCCTCCGACTGACGGCCGTCACCCACTGGCTGGCCGCCGAACTCACCACGCGGCTGCGGCGACTGGTGACGGAAGAGCCCTACGGCCCCCTGCGGCGGCTCACCATCGACCAGGACAAACCGCGCTTCACCCGGTCGCTCGCCTCGGGGTCCCACCGCACCGCCCTGGAAGTGGAGATCCCGCACGCGCTCGCCCTCGCCGTACACCTCTGCGGTCCGGCCCAGGTCGTACGGGCCTCCTGCACCGAACTGCGCACCGACCACGAGGCACGCCCGCACCTCGGCGGGGCACGGGTCGAACTGCACCACACCGACGGCGTCCGCACCAGACTGCGCTCGGACCTGACCTCGCCCGTCCGCCGCCGCAGTGCGGAGCTGGAGTTCCGGGACGCGACCGTCGTCGCGCACTACCCGGTCGGCGAGGACGACGACCACGCCCAGCTCCAACTCCCCGGCCGCGCGCCCCAGATCTTCCGCGACGACGCCCTCCTCGCCTTCTTCCACGCCGCCTACCAGGACTTCGCCACCGAGGATTCCCCCGGTTTTGCGCACGGGCACTTCGCCACCACCGCGGAAGCGGCCCGTCTCGTCTGCGAGGCGAAGGCCCTGCTGTGACACACCGCCCCGCCACCCCCGACCCTTCGGTCCGTACGACCGCCGGCCCTCCGGACCGCACGGCTCCCGCCCCCTCGGACCGCACGGCTTGCGGGCCGCACGGACCGGTGGTCCGGGCGGGCCGCCGCCTGGCGGAACTCCTGGACGCCCCGGCGGTACGCACCCCGACGGACGATGCCCCGGCGGACCACGGCCCCGGCGGAGGGACCTCGTGAACACACCCCTTCCGCCGTCGCCCCTCCTGCACGCGAGCGACCACGAACTCCTCCTGCGTCTGCTGGACCTGCCCACGGCCGGCCCCCTGGAAGGCCCGCTCGAAGGCTCCGCCGACGGCGGCACCGCAATCAGCGCCACTTCGGGCGGCACCGAAGGCGGCACTGACGGCGAACACCCCCTGCACACCGCACAGGAGCTCTATGCCGGGGCCGCCGCGCCCTGCGGGCTGAGCGTCGTACAGCACGCTCCCGCCGATCCGAGCTGGCTGGAACGCCCAGGCGTCCCCGTGGTGGTACGGGAGGCGGCCCGCGCGGACCCCGGCTTCCTCACCGCCCAGCCCAGCCTGTTGCTGCGCCTGGGGCCCCGGCTGCCGCCCGCCCGCACCGTCATGTTCAACGTGCACCTCGACACCGTGGCCGGCGTCGAACCGGTCCGCTTCGACGGCCGCCGATTCCACGGCCGGGGGGCCGTCGACGCCAAGGGACCCGCGGTGGCCCTGCTCGCCGGGATCCGGGCCGCTGCCGCCGCGCACCCGGCGCTCGGCCGGGACGTGGCCGTCCTCGTGCAGGCCGTGGCGGGCGAGGAGGGCGGGGCGATGGGCACCTACGGCACCCGCCCGCTGATCGCCGCCGGTCACTACGGACGGATCAACGTCTTCTGCGAGCCGACCGGGCTGCGCTCCCTGCCCCGCGCGACCGCCGCCATGACGGCACGCATCACCGTCGAGGGCGAGGACGCCATCGACGACCGGCCCGAGGCCGGGCACAACGCCACCGTCCTGCTCGGCCACCTCGCCCAGCACCTGGCCCACCGCCTCGACGGCGCCGTCCCCGGCACCCGCGTCTGCGTGGCCGGGCTGCACACCGGCGAACGCCACAATCGCGTCTACGGCACCGGCACCCTCCTCCTCAACCTCTCCTACGGCACCGGAGCCGACGGAGCGCGGCTCGCCGCCGCCCTCACCGACGCCCTCGGCTCCGGACTGGCCGCGTTCACCGAACGCTTCGGCGCCACCCACGCGTTCGCCCGCACCGCCGAGGACGGCGCCCGGCTCGTCCGGCTGCGCTGGGACAAACGGAACCTGCCGGCCCTGCGCAACGGCGACCCGTGGGCCGAGGCGCTGCTGAGCGCGGCCGGAGCCCTCCCCGCACCCCCCGACGACCCCGGCTTCACCTGCGACGCGATCTGGGTGAGCGGGCTGCCCGGCACCCACACCACGGTCCTCGGCCCCGGCTCCCTGGACGCCAACCACGCACACGCGCAAGGGGAGTTCATCGACCTCGACGACCTGGAGCGCTTCGCCCGGATCGTCTCCCGCCTCCTGGGCGCCTTCGCCGAGGAGCTCGTCCGACCCGATCCCGTCAACGCCCCCGTCCCCGCCCAGGGGAACGTTCACCCGAAAGGCAGTACCACCGCGTGATGACCACCACCGTCCGTCAGGCCGGGGCGCCCTCCGTCCTCGTCGCCCACGAACGGCTGCTCGACGCCCTCACCGACCTCTTCACCCGCCACGGCCTCCACGCCGCCCGCGCCCGCACCGCCGCCGAGGCGCTCTGCCACGGCGAGTTGAGCGGATTCTCCTCGCACGGACTGTTCAACCTCGCCCGGCTCTACCTCCCGCTGCTGAAGTCCGGACGCTGCGACCCGCGCGCCGAACCCACCACCGTGACCGACCTCGGCGCCTGCGCCGTCATCGACCACCGGCGCGCCCTCGGGCTGTGGGCGGCGGCCGAGGCGATGGACGACGCCGTGGCACGGGCCCGGAAGCACGGCATCGGACTCGTCGCCGTACGCGGCGGCACCCACTTCGGATGCGCCGGCTTCCACGCGGGGCGTGCCGCGGCGGCCGGAATGGTGGGCCTCGTGGCGAGCAACTGCGGAGGCCAACGACTCGTCCCGGCCCCCCGCGGGGCGCTGCCGCTGCTCGGCACCAACCCCCTCGCCGTGGCCGCCCCCGCCCTCCCCGGCCACCCCTTCGTCCTCGACATGAGCACCACGGCCGTCCCCACCGGCCGGCTCCGACTCGCGGCACGGCACGAGGAACCCGTGCCGCCGGGATGGCTGGAGGACGAGCACGGCACCTCCGTCACCGACCCCGGAGCCTACGACCGGGGCGAGGCCCGGCTGCGCTGGCTCGGCGGGGACCCGGAGACCGGGGCGTACAAGGGCTTCGGCCTCGCCCTGGCCGTCGAGGTGCTCGCCGCCGGGCTCTCCGGAAGCGCCACCGGGCCCGCCCCGCAGGCCCTGGCGGACGACGAGGAGTCGCGGGGGACCGACGACGGCATCGGCTTCCTGCTGCTCGCCGTCGACCCCGGACGGCTGCGCCCCGGCGACGGCTTCGCGGAGGCGATGCGGGAACTCTTCGGGACCGTCAACGCGAGCCCGCCCGCACCCGGAACCGACGAGGAGGTCCGCTACCCGGGCTGGCGGGAGGCCGAACGGGCGCTCCACCGACGGCGCGAGGGCGTCCCGCTGCCCGCCTGGCTCCACGAGGAGCTCACCGGCCTGGGCCTGTTCGACGAGGGGCACCCCCTGCCCGATTCCCCCCGTTCCCGGAACGTGGGGGGCGAACGCCCGTGACGGCCACCCGCGCGGCCCTCGGGGTGATCGGCCTCGGCGCCATCTCCCGCTACTACCTGGCCGCCCTGGAGCATTCCCCGCACTGGCGGCTCGCCGCGGTCTGCGATGCCCGCCCCGAGGCGTTGCGCCGGCACGGCGACGCGGTGCCCGGCTGGACCGACGCGGCCGCGATGCTGCGCGAGACCCCCCTCGACGGTGTGGTGGTCGCCGTCCCGAACGACGCCCACGCCGAGGTGTGCCGGGCGGCACTCACCGCGGGCGTACCGGTCTGCGTCGAGAAACCGCTCGCCCTCACTGCCGCGCAGGGGCGCGAACTCGCCGGTCTCGCCGTCGAGTTCGAGACCCCGCTGCTGACCGCCTTCCATCGCCGTCACAACGATGCCTTCCGGGTCCTGCGATCCGCCGTCACGGCCGCGGGCTCGCCCGTGCGCACGGTCCGGGTGCGCTACCTGGAACGCATCGAGGAACACACCGGAGGCGAGTCCTGGTACCTGGAGCCCGAACGATGCGGTGGCGGCTGCGTCGCCGACAACGGGCCCAACACCTTCGACCTCGTACGCCAACTGCTCGGCGACGTCGCACTGACGCACTCCTTCGTCGGCCGGGACGCCGCCGGGGTGGACCGCACGGCCCACCTGCGGCTGCGGGCGGACGACGGTGCGGAGGCGGAGGTGCTGCTGGACTGGTCGTACCCGGGGGAGGCCAAGGACGTCACGGTGACTCTCGCGGACGGGCGCGCGCTCCACGCCGACCTGCTCGCCGGTCATCCGGGCTTCAAGGGCTCGCTGTGGCACGAGTACGAACGGATCCTCGTGGAGTTCGCCGGACTCCGCACCACCACGAACAGGACCGGCACCGCCGACGGCACGGGAGGCGGAACCGGTGACGGCGCCGGGGGCGGCCTCGCCTGTCTCGACCTCGTCGGCGCGGCGTACGCGCGCGAGGCGGCCCGCCCGGACACACCGCTCGTGCCGGAACCGTCCCGGCGCCCGGACAACAACGAGGCCAGGGAGGCCCGCGAGGCCAGGGAGGCCCGGACATGAGGAACACCGTCGAGGACGGCCCCAAGAGGGCCGTGCGCGCCACCCTGGTCAAGGTACTGCTGCACAGCCGTACGGACCGGGGAATGAGCCTGCTGGAGTGGGCCGGCCGCTGCGTGCGCGCCGGCGAGGTGCACGAGCTGGTGGTGACGGACCAGTGGGCCCCGGTCGCGGGGGCCAGGATCGACCGCGTCGGCTTCCTCGGCTTCGCCGAGATGGAGTGCGGCGGGGTGGTGGACCGTGGGGACGTGCTGCGGATCGGCGGCATCGAGGTGGGGCCGGTGCTCGGCTTCGACGGCTGCCACTTCCCGAACCACTACAACATCCTGGTCCACAACCCCGTTCTGCTGACCGGGGCTTCGCTCGACCTGCGCCCGGAGGCCCCGGTCGTCTTCGACGGGCAGCAGGCAGCGGGGGAGGGCTCGAAGGACTGAGAGGGGAAGGCCCAGGAGACCCGCGGCGACCGGGAGAACCACCGGGAGCAGCCGGGGCCGGGGAAACGCACCGGGGCCGGTGACCGGACGAGGAGTCCGGCCACCGGCCCCGGCCTGTGGTGGACCGGACTCAGCCCAGCAGCTCGACGTCGAGACGCCCGTAGTGGTACTCACGCACCACGCGCAGCAGCTCGTCCTCGCTCAGCTTTCCGTCACCGTTCGCGTCGATCTTGCTGAAGGTCTCGGCGGCCTCGGTGCGCGGCAGACCGATCCCGGTGAGCCACGCCTCGAACTCGGTGGCGTCGAGCGATCCGTCGCCATCGCTGTCGGAGAGGGTGACGAGGGCCTTCACCACCGGCGAGAGGGCGCGGTTGAACGCCGCCTCACCCTCGGTGAACAGCAGCTGCTCGGTGGCCTGCAGGAAGCCCTGCTCGGAGATGCCCTCCTGGACGCTGCTCCCGGACTGCTCGGCGAGGTGGGTGTAGAGGGCCTCGAAGGCGTCGTGCAGCGCCCGCACCCCGGGGGAGTCCGGCGTCGCGCCGAATCCGGAGACGATGCGGGCGGCCTCCTGCCGGAAGTCCTCCAGCTCCAGCAGGCCGTTGCCGTCCACGTCCCAGCGGGCGAAACGCTTGCGCAGCCGGTCCTTGGCCAGGGCATTGGTCATGTCTGTACTCCTTCTCATGTTTCTCGTTATCCGCGGTACCGCGTTGGCTGCGGTATCGCGTTGTCCGCGGCATCGCGGTGAAGAACCGGGTCCCGGCCATCGGCACACCGGGGAACGGGACCCGGCCGCGCACGCCGGACCGGCGTGCGAGCAGGGGGCCACCGCCCGGTACGGGGCGGGGCACGAAATCGGGAACGCGCGTATGCGGGCCGGGTTCAGAGCGGGGTGACGAGCCGTCCGGCGAGCGCTCCCCGGGTGTCGAGGACGGGGCGGCCGCAGCGGCTCAACGCCTGGGGGTCGTAGCAGGAGTGGGGCTGCAGGAGGACGACGAGGTCGGCGGTGCCGAGCGCCTCTTCCAGGTCGGTGGACCGGGGCAGTGGCTCGTCGCCCACGTGGAAGTGCTCCACGTACGGGTCGTGGTAGCCGACCTGGACCCCGGTCTCCAGCAGCCGGGCCGCGATGGCCCGGGCAGGTGTCTCGCGGGTGTCGGCCACGTCCGGTTTGTAGGTGACGCCGAGGAGCAGCACTCTGGCTCCCTCGGCCTTGACGCCGTGGGTGTCGAGCAGTTCGAGCACGCGCCCGGCGACATGCCCGGGCATGGCGTCGAGCACTTCCCGGGCGGCGGCGAGCAACCGGAAGGAGAAGCCCTGCCGCTCGGCCTCGACGGCGAGATAGCGCGGATCGACAGGGATGCAGTGGCCGCCCACGCCCGGCCCGGGGGTGAAGCGGCCGAAACCGAAGGGTTTTGTCCCGGCGCAGTGCAATACGTCCCAGACATCGATCCCGGCACGGCGGCAGTAGAGCGCCACCTCATCGATCAGGGCGATATTTACATAACGGTAGGTATTTTCCAAAAGCTTGGCCATCTCGGCCTCGCGCACCCCTTTTGCGAGGACAAGGTTGCGAATGAAGCCGGAATAGAAAGCAACCGCCCGTCTCGCGCATTCAGGAGTGTATCCGCCGACGATTTTCGGCGTGTTCTCTACTCCCCATTCAAGATTTCCGGGGTCAATGCGCTGGGGGGAGTAGGCGAGATGGAAATCCTGACCCGCGACAAGTCCGCTCCCCCTTTCCAGCAGGGGTTTGACGATGCCTTCCGTGGTGCCCGGATGGCTGGTGGACTCCAGGACCACGAGGGTTCCGGGAGCGAGGGCGCGGCCCACTTCCGCGGTGGCCTCCTCGATCGCCGAGAGGTCCGGCCCGCCGTCCGAGGTGAGTCCCGTGGGCACGCAGATGACCACCGTGCGCGCGCCGCTCAGGACGCCGGGATCGGCCGTGGCGCGAAAGCCGCGCTCCAGCATCCCCGTGATTTCGTCGTCCGCGACACCGCCGACATGTGAACGACCGGAGCCGAGACCGGACACGACTCGGCCGGAGACGTCGAGTCCGACGGCCCGGATCCCGGCGGTGCAGGCGGCGCGGGCGAGCGGCAGCCCGACGTGTCCGAGCCCGACGACCACCAGCTCGGCGGGCCGGCCCCCCGGTCCCGGTAACGGCGTCTGCCGTGGCAGCCGCGCCGAGGAGGCCGCGGATGCGGCCTGTGGCGAGTCCCCCATCAGCCGGAGAAGCTGCCGCTGCCGGGCACCACATGGGCGCCGTGCCCCGGTTGCACGACCAGCCCGGGCGTCAGACAGAGCGGGTCGCCGTACACGGTCACCGGACGATCGCTCCGGTTCACCAGTACATGGGAATCGACCGGGAGTTTGTGACAGCCCCGGGGATTCTCGTACACGGTCACCGGAGAGATCTCGGTGCGGAAAACCGCGACGTCACCACCGCTCGCGGGAGCGGCATGAGCCGCCGGTACGAATACGGAAAGCGCACCCGCGGCGGCGAGTACGGTTGCGACCCCGAAGCGATGCAATTTCCAACCTCCTGTAGCGGCGTGCACGAAGAGTTCGTGGACACTGGATATTTTGGGGCTCGCAGAAGACTTTCACGGCCGCCGCAGGGGATATGCACACGTATGGGTGACGGAATCCGACAGCGACATCGGGTGGGAACGGCAGCCGCTACGCTCCGCCCCTTTTGTCGTCCGGGCAGGTTTGTCGCCCGGGGCGCCGGCCGAAGCCCGCCGCCCGCTCTCGACAAGGAGCCTCCGCATCCTTAAAGTCACCGGCTGTCACTTGTGGTGACGACCCTTCGAGTGGGGAGGAAACGTCATGAAACGCCGGATCGCTTCCGTTCTGAGCGCCGCGGCGCTCGCGTTCGGAGTCCTGGGCGTCGGTGCGCCATCGGCCGGTGCCGTGCCCGGGGGCTGCTCCTACGCTTCGTCGACCTACCGCCCGACCCTGCAGTACGGCAACACGGGGGTGGGAGTGAAGCAGGCCCAGTGCCTGTCGAACGTCTGGGGCGGCGTGCCGAAGCTGTCCATCGACGGCACCTTCGGCAGCCAGACGCTCACCAAGATCAAGTGGATCCAGGGATGCCACGGCCTGACCAAGGACGGCATCATCGGCCCCAAGACCTGGAACGTTCTCTACAACCCGGCCCTCGACTGCTACGACCCCTACCCGGGATAGACCCTCCCGTGGGCCGGGCGGCACGGGCCCGGCCCGCTTCCCGCCGCTGACACCACGCCCGCGCCGACGGCGCCGACGCGCGGGGCGGGCGAGTGCCGCACACGGCGAACCCGTGGCGCCACGCACGGTCCCGCCCCGTCCGCCTCGTCCGTCCCGTGCCCTGCCCGTCCCGCCCGTCCGCCCGGCGGACCCTCACCCGCGATCGGAACCGACCCGGTCGTCCCGGTCGTCGTGGCCCTCCTGGTTGCCATGGCCGTTCTGGTCGTCCGGGCCGTTCTTGCCGTCCCGCATGTCGTGCACGTCGTCCCGTACGCCTTGAACTGTGCTGTCGCGGCCGGTCGTACGGGCCGTCAGCGCCAGTCCGACGAGGCACTGGACGACCGCGAGCGCGATCAGTACGGCGAGGGGGACGTCCCACCGGCCGGTGGCCGAGCGCAGCAGGCCGATGCCCAACGGCCCGGCCGAGGCCACGAGATAGCCGGTGCTCTGCGCGAACGTCGACAGCGCCGCCGTCTCCTGCGCGCTGCGCCCACCGGTCGTGATGACGGCCAGGACCAACGGGAAGGCGCTCAGCCCCACCCCGGCCAGGACCGCCCAGAGCGCGGGGGCGGCGAGCGGGGCGAGAGCCAGCCCCAGGCAGCCGGCCACCAGCGAGGCACCGACGAGGACGAACGCCGCCCGGAGCCGGCCGGCGCCGCGAGTGAGGGGCATCAGCGCGAACGTCGCGGGGATGCCGACCGCGAGGGTCAGACCCAGCATGGTGCCGGCCCGGGCGGAGCCGAGGCCCTGGTCCGACAGCATGCTCGGCAGCCAGCCGATCATCGCGTAGCTGCTCAGGGACTGGAGTGCGAAGTACGCGGTGATCAGCATCCCCTGGCGGGTGCGGCCCATGCTCCACGCCGAGACCCGCTCGGTGGGGGTCCGGGCCTCCGCCGCAGGCTCCGGGGAACGCGGGCGGGCGGCCCAGACGGCCAGGGCGAGCAGTGCGGGCAGGGTCCACGCCGCCAGCCCCAGTGACGGCGAGCCGACGAGGTCGGCGACCGGCACCGCCGCCGCGGCGGCCACGGACGAGCCGAGCGCCATCGCGACGGTGTACACCCCGGTCAGCCGCGCCACCCGGTCGGGAAAGCGGTCCCGCACCACCGCGGGCAGCAGGACGTTGCACAGCGCGAGCCCTGCCGCACCGAGCAGGGTGCCGGTCAGCAGGGCCGCCGCACCGGGCACGGCGCGCACGGCGAGTCCCGCGCACAGCGCTGTCAGCGCGAGCAGGACTGCCCGCTCGGTGCCCACGCGCCGGGCCAGCATGGCGCTGGTCGCGCCCACCGCCGCGAAGCACAGCGTCGGCAGCGTCGGCACCAGCGAGGCGACCACCGGGCCGAACCCGTCCTGGGCCCGCAGTTGTTCGAGGAGTGCCGAGGCACTGCTGATCGCGAGACGGAGATTGAAGGCGATCAGCACGATGCCGACGCCGGTCAGCCAGGCGGCACGGACCGGGGAGGGGCGGGCGTGGACGTGATGGGGAGAGGGATGAGTCGAAGGCATCTGCCAAACATAAAACGTCTGACCTTTGACGTCCAACCTTTTCCGGTAGGCTGGCCGGGAGCCCGTACGGCGCCCCTGACAACACGGAAGGCCCTGTTCCCATGGCCCTGGCCTCAGCTCGACGAACCGCGTTGGTGACCGATGTCATCGCAAGCCTGCGGGCCGAGATCACCTCCGGCCGCTGGCCGGTCGGCTCCCGCATCCCGCCCGAGCCCGTGCTCATCGAGCAGCTCGGCGTCGCCCGCGGCACCCTTCGCGAGGGCGTCCGTGCCCTCGCCCACGCGGGCCTTCTCCAGGTCCGGCAGGGCGACGGGACGTACGTCCGCGCCACCAGCGAACTCTCCGGCGCCATCCAGCGCCTCGACACGGAACTGACCGAGGTCCTGGAGGTCCGCCAGGCGCTGGACACACAGGCCGCCCGGCTGGCCGCCTCCCGTATGACCCCCACCGCCCTCGACGACCTCGCCGCCCTGCTCGCCCGTCGCGCCGACGCCTGGGAGAACCGCGACCGCGACGCGTGGCTGGACGCCGACCACGCCTTCCACCAGGCCGTCGCCGACACCACCGGCAACTCCCTGCTCAGCGACCTCTACGCCGCACTCGGACCGGCCCTGCGCCGGGCCATGACCTCCCACTGGTCGGACGACGGCTTCGACGGCGCGGATGCCCGCGGCCACGAGGACCTCCTGGAGGCGCTCGGCGCCGCCGATCCCGAACGTGCCGCCGCCAGTGCGACCGCCAACATCGACGCCACCGCCCACTGGCACGACGCGTCCACACCGCCACCCGGCGAACGAGACCGCGGATGAACAACGGTGGCCGGCCGCTCGTACGGACGGGGCAACCTCTCCCGCACCGGTCCGCGCCGGGCACGAGCCGTCGGGCGCGAGTCGATGCCGAGAACGCCGGAACCCGGATGTCCCTGGCCGTGTGGTCGATCAGCCGGAGGCGGAGCACATTGCCCGGCAGACGTTCGGGCCCCTTCTGCTGCCGCAAGCGCACCGAGCATCCTAGGGCCGGGTGAGGGTGCCTCCCGTTTCTCGTGAACATTCCCGCGCCCGTCGACCTCCAGCCGCTGCCCGGAGTGCCGGACAAAGCTGCCGCTGAAAGTGAGAAAAGCCACACCCCGACATGGTCCCCCACGTCCGCTAGGGTCGGCTTAGACCCGCCCTGAACTGGGATTTTGCGTCGGCCACAGCGATGTGATCGCCGCGGGTCTGGCCTTTCCTGGAGATTGCATGACCGATCCAGCATTTCGCTCCGCAGGGCAGCTCGCTGCCGCCGTCGCGGCGAAGGAGGTGTCGAGCGTCGAGCTGCTCGACCACTACCTCGCCCGGGGGGAGCGGCTCGATCCGAAGGTGAACGCCATCGTCGCCCGGGACGAGGAGGGGGCCAGGGCCGCGGCGCAGGCGGCCGACCGCGCGGTCTCCCGCGGCGAGCCGCTCGGCCCCCTGCACGGCGTCCCCGTGACGATCAAGGACAGTCTCGAGGTCGCGGGCATGCGGACCACCGGGGGTTCGACCCGCTGGGGACACCACGTCTCGACGCACGACGCCGAGTCGGTCGCGCGGCTCAAGGACGCGGGCGCGATCGTCTTCGGCAAGTCCAACATGCCGCCCGACGCCCGGGACTGGCAGACCTACAACGAGGTCTACGGGACCACGAACAACCCGTGGGACCCGACCCGCGGCCCCGGCGGTTCGTCCGGCGGGTCCGCCGCGGCGGTCGCCGCAGGGCTGACCGGCCTGGAGCTCGGCGGCGACACGGCGGGTTCGATCCGGGTGCCCGCCCACTTCTGCGGCGTCTACGGGCTGCGCCCATCGTTCGGGATCGTGCCGAGGTACGGGAGCGTCTCGGGACACGCTCCCGGGACGCTGGCGGATTTCGACATGGCGGTACTCGGCCCGCTCGGCAGGCACGCCGACGACCTCGACCTCGGTCTCGACGTGCTCGCGGGAGCGGACCACGACCGCGCCCCGGCCTGGCGGCTGGAGCTGCCCGCCGCCAGGGCGAGCACGCTGCGGGAGTTCCGGGTTGCGGCATGGCTCGACGACCCGTTCTGCCCCGTCGACAGCGAGCTGGTCGCGATCATGCAGGCGGCGCTGGAGGCGGTACGGGCCGCGGGCGCCACCGTGGTCGACGACAAGGGGCCGGTCGGCCTCGACGAGACGATGGACCTCTACCAGCCCTTGCTGATGGCGCAGAGCGGGCTGGTCGAGCCGGACGAGTCGTATGCCCGGCTCGTGGAACTCGCCGCGACGGAGGGGACCACGGGCGGGTTCGCGTCGGACCTGACGCTCCGCTTCCGCGACTGGCACGCGCTCGACGAACGCCGGCAGCACTCCCGCCGCCGCTGGGCGGAGTTCTTCCGCGACGTCGACGTGCTCCTGTGCCCGGTGAGCCCTACGGCCGCCTTCCCCCACGACCAGCAACCCGATCCCGGCTGGTCGGTCCGGACGCTGCGGGTCGACGGCACCGACCGGCCGTACCGCGAGATGCTCACATGGATGGCGCCGTCGTCGGTCAACCATCTGCCCGCGGCGGTGGCGCCCGTCGGGGCGACCCGGGAAGGGCTGCCGGTCGGCATCCAGGTGATCGCGCCCTACCTGCACGACCGCACCGCGGTCCGGTTCGTGCAGTGCCTCGCGGAGGTGATCGGCGGGTTCCGCCGTCCGCCGGGCTTCTGAGCGCCGTCACGGGTCGGTGGGTCTCCCGAGCGTCGTCACGCGGCCGGCGGCCCGCGACGTGGCGGCCTGGCGGCCCGGTCACCGCGCCGTCGGCGCGGCTCGATCCGGCCTCCGCCCGGCCTGCGACGTGCCCGACTCCCGCGGCCGGTTCCCGCGACCGACTCGCGCAGTCGAACGTCGCGGGAACCGGCCGTCGTCAGGCGCGGTGCCGGCCTCCGTCGTGGATCGACGACATCAGCAGTCGGTGGGTCTCGCCGTCGGCGGCCACGACGAGTCCGCGCCCCGCCCGGCCGACCGGGGCGCCGTCGATCCCGGTGACCACACATCCGGCGGCCCGGCACAGGGCGATGCCGGCGGCGAAGTGGACGCTCTCGGAGAGGTCCCCGCCGTCGGTCACGTAGGCGGCGCGCTTCCCGGCGGCGACCCAGGCCAGCGCCAGCGTCGTGGACACGACCCGGGGCCGGAACCGCTCCACGAAACCGGGCTCGGCCAGCAGGTCCACGGCCCGGAACCCGGGCGCGTTGGGGAACGGCGGGTCCAGATTGACGTCAACGAGCCGGGTGGCGGCCGTGGGCGCCAGTCGCGTGTCGACACCGTCGCGCCGTACTTGGGCGGACTTCCCGTCGGTGAGGAAGACCTCGCCGCCGAACAGGTCAGCAAGCGACCGCCTTCCTGTCAAGGGCTCGGTGGGCGGAACAGCACCCGGGCAGGGAGCCGACACGGGTTCATGGGCGACCCTTCGTTGCCGGACATCAGCAGCGCACCGAGACCATCGAGTTCGTACGAGGGCTGTACGGGTCGGCCGTCGACGCCTCGTCCTCGCCCAAGCACGCGGTGGAGATCCTGGAGCAGCAACTGGCCGACGCCGACCGGGTCTCCCGGCGTTCGAGCGTCCGCGGCGACGTCCTGGGCGACGCCCTGCTGGACCGTACGCACCGCATCGCCGACCTGGAGGTGCGGCTCGGTCAGCTGGAGGCCGACCGGGTCGCCGAGCGGAAGCGGGCGGACGAACTCGCGGCGGCCCACCCCGATGTCTCCGGCCTGCTGCGGGAGCGCGACGAACTCCAGTTGGAGGTACGGCGGTTGGGGGCGGAACTCCACGAGGCCCGGGAGCTGTGCGTCGCGGCCGAGGACCGGTGCGATCTGCTCGAACGCCAGCTGGACGCCGTCGAGAAGTCCACCGCCTCGCTGCCCGTCGCCAACGCGCCCCAGGACATGCCGAAGATCCTCGTCGTCGACGACGAGCCGGGCAACCTCCTGGCGATGACCGCCGTCCTCGCGACGCTCGACCAGGAGCTCGTCACCGTCGCCTCCGGCAGGGAGGCGCTCAAGGCGCTGCTCGATCACGACGACTTCGCGGTCATCATCATGGACGTGCAGATGCCGGAGATGGACGGCTACGAGACGTGCGCCCACATCAAGCGCCGTCCCCGGAACCGGGACGTCCCCATCATCTTCCTCACCGCGATGGGCGTGGACCCGGAGCACTCCGCCCGCGGATACGCGGCCGGTGCCGTCGACTACATCAGCAAGCCCTTCGATCCCTGGGCCCTGCGCGCCAAGGTCGCCGTGTTCACGTCCATCTACCTGGAACGCCGTGCCCAGCAGTGACCCGTCGTCCAGCAGTGACCCGTCGCGCGTGGTCCCGTGCCCGTGCCCCCGTCGCGGGGCACCCGGCCTGCTCGCGTCCCCGTCTCTCAGGCGCCGTCGCCTTCCGTCGTCGGCCCGGGCACGGTCCGGCGCCCGTTCCCGCGGGGCAGGCGGCGTGGCCGGTCGCGGATCTGCGGGGGCGGTGCCGTACGCGTCCGCCGGGCCTCGTCGGTGACGCAGAACAGGCAACGGGGTCCGCCGTGCGCCGCGGGGTCGAGCGGGGCCCCGGGGTGCCGGGGACAGCGGGAGACCGTACGAGGACGGGACAGTTCGCGGGCGATGATGAACGCCCCGTGCACCAGATCGGCGGTGAGCGCGAGGTCCTGTGCCGAGGAGCGGTAGTGCAGTTCGAAGACGACCTCGTTGATCTGCCGCATTCGAGCGAGCAGGGCCTCGTGGGTGTAGGGCGGTGGTGGGATCTCGTACCGGTTCACCGCGGTCGCCGTTCCGCTCCGGGCCCTGGGGTCGCCCGCGCGGCGGTTGGTGTTGCACAACAGGCACGGCCCCCACTCCTCGGGCGGTGCCGGATCCACCGGCCCGTTCGGGTGGGTCGAGCAGTTCGTCGTGTTCCGTGACGGGGCGAGGTTCCGGGCGGTGACGAACAGTTTGTACAGGGAGTCGGCGATCGCGTCGTACTCGGTGGGGTCTCCGCGCCCGGGGATGGTACGGATGCGGTCGTCCGTGCTCGGGAGTCTGGAGCGCAGTTCGCCGAGCAGGAAGGGCAGTTTCGTCGGGATGCGGTACGCGGAGTGCTGCGGATTGTCCACGGTGGCAGACGACCGCAGCAGGCCGGTACCGCACCAGCGGGGACCGGGGCGCGTCACCCGCAGGAGGGGTACGTTCAACCCTTCCGGGGGTTTCGCCCGTCGGCGTTGACGCCCCCTCAGACCGCGACCGCGCAGTTGACGGAGCTGTTGGCGCCCAGGACGCTGACGATGCCCGTCGTGAGGTCGCCGGTGAAGCGCGTGAAGACACCCGCCGGGCGACCGGCGAACAGGAGCGGGCCGAGGACGGGGACGACCTCCATGTCGTACGGCTCGTCCACACCGTCGGAGACCACCGCCAGCCCGCACGTCCGCGGCTCCACGAAGTCCTGCACCACGCTGGTGCTCGCCTCGGCGGCCTCGGCCACCGCCGCCTCCCACACGCCCTGGTCCGTGTCCCGGCCGATGACGACCTGCTTCCCGCTCATGCCGATGCCCGCCTTCAGCACCAGCGACTCGCGGTGGTCCACCGCGTACCGCACCAGGTCCACCTCGCGCCCGCCCCTCGTCGTCCGCCGGTCCGAGAGGATCCTGGTCCACGGCAGATAGGTGTCCACCAGGGCGCACTCGGCCGCGCTCATCCACGGCCGGCCCTCCGACAGCATCCCCAGGGTCAGCTTGCTGGACAGGAAGGTGGAGGTCTGGGTGCCCACCAGCAGACAGCCGTGGTCCAGCGCCTCCTGCACGGGGGCGGTGTCGATGCCGAGTTCCGCCCAGTCCGGGATCGTGAAGTCCCGCAGCCCCACCGGATGACGCAGATGCGGTGGACAGTCCCACGCCTCGTGCAGGTCCTCGGGCTCGAAGAACCGCGCCATGAGCCCGTGGCTGTTGAAATGGGCGACCTGGAGGTCGAAGTACCGTGTGGAGCCGCCCTGGTCGCGGGCGCTGCCCAGAACGGCCACGCGCGGCGCCACCCCCAGCTCCGCGCACAGCGTCCGGAACATCTCGGTGCGCACGGTGTACGGGTCGTGGGAGGCGAACGGAAGGCGGCCGTCGGCGTCGGTGTGGAGCGCGCGCCAGACGTCGAGATGGCCGTGCACCTCCACCGGGCCGCCGAGCGCCCCGCTGACGTTGAGTTCGAGGAATTGCGGCCCGTCCGGACCGATCACGACGTCCGGGCGGGCCACGCAGTCCGCGTACCGCTCCTCGGTGAACGGGTCGGCCACGAACAGCTGATGCTCGCTGTCCGGCATGCGGTACGCCGCCAGCCGCCCCCGCGTGGTGGGCGCGCTCTCCAGCGCGGCACGGCGCACCAGGTCCAGCAGGGCCGAGGTGACCCGGAACAGCTCGGCGTACGAGGCGCGGGGCAGCGCGAACGGGGCGGCGGGCAGGAGCGGTTGATAGGGGAGCCCGATGTCCCGCATCTCGCCGCGCAGCAGCTCCCGGACGGTCCGGGCACCGGCCGCGGGTCGCAGCCGCATCTCGCCGAACCACGGGTGACCGGCCGACGCCGAAGGGCCCGCCTCCTGGAGCATGCTCATCCGTCTTTCTCCTTTTCTCCTGGACAACCAGTGCCGCTCCCGGCAAGGTTTGCCGGGAAGCTCGCGGCGTCCGGTGCGGTGCATCGCAAGGCGGAGGACCGCCCTCGTACTGGACGTACTCGGGTGATGCGACAACGCGGCGAGGTGCCGTCTTCGCGGTGCCGCCGTCCCGGCGGTGCCCGCGCCCGCCCGGCAGACGGACCGCACACGGGAGACCAACGCATGACACTGCGCCACGTCGGGGACAACGAGTACGTCGAGGAACACGGCGGGGACTACGAGGACTTCGAGCCCGGGATGGTCATCCGGCACTGGCCGGGACGGACCATCACCGAGACCGACAACACCTGGCTGACGCTGCTGACGATGAACCAGCACCCGCTGCACTTCGACCGGGCCTACGGGGAGGGCGCCGAGTACGGGCGGGTGCTGGTCAACAGCGGGATCACCCTGTGCCTGATCGGCGGCATGACCGTGCAGGCGCTGTCCGCGCGGGCCGTGGCCAACCTCGGCTGGGACCGGGTCCGGCTCAAGGACCCCGTGTACGTGGGCGACACCCTGTACGCGACCAGCAGGATCCTGGACAAGCGGCTGTCCCGGTCCCGGCCCGGACAGGGCATCGTCACGGTCGAGACGACCGGTACCAAGTCCACCGGTGAGACCGTCATCGTCTTCGAGCGCTCCTTCATGGTGCGCTGCCGCGAGGCCGGCTGACGTCACCGCCCGGCCGCCGCGAGCAGCGCCGCCGCGGCGGCCGTGTCCTCGATGGCCAGGCCCACGCTCCGGAACACCGACGTCCGGGCGTCCGCCACCGCCGCCGCGCCGACGAGCTCGCCCAGTTCGCGCAAAGCCCCGGGGGCGGTCAGCCCGGCGGCCAGGGCGGCGCGCACCTCGCCCGCCTCCGCGCGGGCGGCGGCCCGTTCCTCGACGACGACCAGCGCGTCGGCGAGCAGCGCCGGGTCCACCTCCAGGGCGTCCTCGTGCGTGCCGCCGATCACGTTGAGATGGGCTCCGGGGGTCACCCACCCGGCCTCCACCAGCGGTGTCCGGCCCGCGGTGGAGGTCGTCGTACAGATCAGGGCGGCGTCTGTGACGGCCTTCTCCGCCGTGTCGCACACGGTGACCCGCAGCCTCTCCTCCGAGGCTTCGCGGGCCCATCGGGCGAACCTCTCGGTCCGTTCACGGGTTCGGGAGAACACCCGGACCGTACGCACCGGGCGCACCGCGCACATCGCCCGCACCATCGCGCGCGCCTGCACCCCGGCGCCGAGCACCGCCAGGTCGGCGGCGTCCTCGGGGGCGCAGAGGCGGGTGGCCAGGGCGGCGACCGCACCGGTGCGGACGGCGGTGAGCTCGGCGCCGTCCAGCAGTGCGGTGATCCGGCCGGTGTCCAGGTCGGTCAGCGCGACGACGCCGTGGATCAGTGGCAGTCCGCGGTCCGGGTTGTCCGGGGTCAGTGTGGTGATCTTGACGCTGCCCACGCCGTGGCGTTCCCAGACCGACGTCGCGGCCAGCAGCTCCCGTCCGTCGCCGTGCGGTACGACCGTGCGCGGCGGGGACGACGTACGGCCCGCGGACAGGTCGCCGAAGGCATCGGCCAGCGTGTCGACGACCCGCAGCAGTACCTCGGTCCCCGCCATGTCGGCGGCCCCGAGGAACACCGGCCCGCTCACGTGGCCGACCCCCGGGCGCCCAGCTCGGCCACCACGTCCACGATCATGTCCTCCTGCCCGGCGATGGCCTGCCGTCTGCCGAGTTCGAAGAACACGTCGCGAGGGTCGACACCGGCTCGCCGCGACTGTTCCAGCACCTGGTGCTTGAACCCGGAGAACACCCCGGCCAGTCCGCTGACGATGCTCAGCGCGTCGGTGACCGGGGGAGCGGGCATGAGTTCCCGTTCCGCGTACCCGGCGGCGTCCAGCAGCGCGTACAGATCGATGCCGGTGGTGAAGCCGGTGCGCTCCAGGACCGGCACCAGCACCTCCAGCCGCGTGTTGCCCGCACCCGCGCCGAAGCCGCGCGCACAGCCGTCGATGATCCCGGCGCCCGCCCGGGCCGCCGCGACCGAGTTCGCCACCGCCATGCCGAGGTTGTCGTGCCCGTGGAAGATCACCGGGACGTCGACCGCTGCACGGATCGCGCCGATCCGCTCGGTGACGTCGTCGGGCAGGAAGTGGCCCGCGGAGTCCATGATGCCCACCGCCCGCGCCCCGTAGCCGACCGCGCGTGCCGCGTGCTCGGCGAGTTCGGCGGGCGAAGCCATATGACTCATCATCAGGACGCAGTGGGCCTCGGCGTCCTGCTCGGCCAGGAAGCCCAGATGGCGTTCGGCGAGCGAGGTCTCCGTGCAGTGCACCCCCACCCGCAGCACGTCGGCACCGTGTCGCAGGGCCCTGCGCAGGTCCTCGGAGGTACCCCAGCCGGGCAGCAGGAACACCGCCATCCGGCTCCTGCGCAGCGCCTCCCGCACGGTGGACAGCATCAGGTCGTCGCCGACGGCGGCCCGGCCGACCTGGAGGGAGGAGGCCCCCAGACCGTTGCCGTGCCCCACCTCCACCACCGGCACCCCGGCCGCGTCCGCCGCCTCGGCGTAGCCGCGCAGCGCAGCCACGCCGAGCCGGTGGCGCACGGCGTGCTGGCCGTCGCGCAGTGTGGGGTCATGGATCACCACGGGGTTCACCGGTCCACCTCCTGCCGGGCGGCCGACGCGAGCCGGACCGCGTGCTGTTCGGCGACCAGGACCGCCGCCGCGTCGATGATGTCCAGATTTCCCGCGTACGGGGGCAGCACGGAGCTGTCGGCGGTGATCTCCAGGGACACGGCGACCACACCGTCGTGCACGTCGCAGCCGAGCACCCGGTAGCCCGGTGCGAATCCCCGTACTTGTTCTGCCGCCTCGTCGACCACGGCCCGTACTTCCCCGGTGCCGGCCCCGGGTGCCACCGCGTGGACGGTGGTGCGGAACGTCGCGGGTGGCACGGCCGGGCTGATGTTGAGGATCGCCTTGGTGTCGCGCACACCGGTGAACGCGGTCACTGCCTGCGAGGTCGTCGCGACGTACTCGTCGAGGTTGAGCCGGGTGGCCCGTCCGGCGATGGAGCTCGCGACGGTCGAGACGACCTCGATGTACGTCACGTCGAACCGTTCGGCGAGGGCGTGCGCGAGCGGTACCGACGCCTGCCCGCCGCAGCTGATCAGGCTGACGTTGCCCTCGGGCGGCGACTGGACGCCCGTCACGGTGGGTACCACCATCCGCCCGGTCCTGCTCGGCGTCAGGTCGATCAGCAGCGTGCCGAGCGGTCGCAGCAACCGCCAGTGCTCGGCGTGCGCCCGTGCGCTGGTGGCGTCGAACACCACGTCGAACGGGCGCGGCGCGGCGAGGATCGCGTCGATGCCACCGGCGGTGGTCGGGCAGCCGAGCCGGGCGGCGCGGAGCAGGCCCGCCGATTCCGGGTCGCGCCCGGCCACCAGGGCGCACTCCAGCACGGCCGAGCCGCAGATCTTGGAGACCAGGTCCTGGCCGATGGCGCCGGTGCCGATGACGGCGACGGAGAGGGGCGGGACACCGTCCGGCCGTGCCCCGGTGACGGGGGTTCCGGCTGTGGTTCCGGGGGCTGCGGTGTCTGCGGCGGTGGCGGTCATCGGCCGGCCCCCGCGTCCGTGGCACGGTCCGCGAACCGCGTCCGCCAGGCGTCCCCGAGCGCTGCCGTCGTACGGGCCAGGCGGGCGAACGGAGGCCCGACCATGGAACCGTCCAGCACCGCGATGCCGCCGTTCGCGGCCCGGACCGCCTCGGAGACCCGCCGGGCCCGGCGCAGCTCGTCCGGGTCGGGACGCAACGCCCGGTTGATCGTGTCCAGTTCGCCGGGGTGCACGGTCACCTTGCCGTGGAAGCCCAGCTCGCGCACCCGGTCGATCTCGGCGGCCAGCACGTCCGGCTCGGCGAGGCGGAAGTTGGCGGTGTCGACACAGGCGGTGCCGTACCGGGCACAGGCCAGGGCCATCGCCTGTCGGGCCGCGAGCATCCCGGCCCAGGTGATCTCGACGCCCAGGGTCGCGGCCAGGTCGGCCGAGCCGAGGACCAGCCCGTCGGCGGCCCGCGCGATCGCGTCGACGGCGGCGACGGCGGCCGGGGTCTCCACCGTCACATAGATCTCCGGGCGCGCCCCGGCCGAGGCGAGGGTGTCCCGCAGCAGCCGCACCTCGACCGCGGAGTTCACCATGGTCATCACGACGATCCCGGGCCGGACGGGGGACTCGGCGAGCAGCACGAGGTCGTGCACCGCCTCCAGCGTGCCCAGTCGGTTGATCCGCACCCCGACGTTCGCGGGGTGCGGCGCCTTCTCCAGGGCCGCCCGGCACACCCGCCGCGCCGCCGTCTTCTCCGGCGCGGGGACGGCGTCCTCCAGGTCGATCACGTGCACGTCCGCGTCGTACGACCAGGCCTTCACGACCCGGTCCAGGGACAGCGCGGGCGTGTAGAGGATGCTGCGCGGGATCGCTCTCGCGGTGTCCGTCATCTGCCGTCCTCCCCGGGCACGGGGGCTGCCGGCCGGGCGCCCACCGCGATGAGGGCCGCGCACAGCGCGCGGATCTGCTCCTCGGTCTGTCCGGCGCGCATCATCACGCGCAGCCCCGCCGTACCGCGGGCGACGATCGGGAAGAACACCGGCGAGACGTAGAAACCGGCCTCGAAGACTTGTCGTCCGGCCTCGATCACCGTCTCGTCGCTCATCGGCACGAGGCGGATCGGATAGGTGCCGCCGGACTGGTCTGTGTGGATCAGCGAGTCGAAGAGATCGATGTTGGCGTGGAGCCGGTTCTGCAGCGTGGTCAGTTCGGCGGTGCGGTGGATCTCGGCGGAGGCGAGACCGGCCCCGACCGCGGCCGTGTTCAGCAGCTGCGAGTAGTTCAGGGCGCCGCCGAAGCGCTCGATGACCCGCAGCGTCTCCTTGTCGTACCCGTCGAGCACGATGGCCGCGCCGCTGGTGCCGAACGCCTTGTTCAGGGTCACCACGGTGATGGTGCGCTCGTCCAGCACCGGGCTGTGCGTACGGACGTGGCCCACGCCCCGTTCCCCGTACGCCGACAGCGAGTGCGAGTCGTCGTAGTAGACCAACAGGCCGTACTTGTCCTGGAGTTCGGCCAGTTCCTTGACCGGGGCGTAGCCGCCGAGACTGTCGCTGCCGTCGCAGACGTAGGCGACCCGGGCGTACTTCCTGCACTTGTCCTCGATGAAGTCGAGGTCGTGGTGGGGCGAGGTGACGACCTCGGTCTCGTCGGCGCAGACCGGCTTGACGTTCGCCATCGACACATGGGCGTTCTTGTCGAAGACCATCAGCGGCCGGGTGCCGTCGCCCAGATGGCCGGAGGCGATCAGCGGCAGCAGTCCGAAGGTGGCGGTGCTGGCGGCGATCGAGCACACGACATGGGCGCCGAAGAGTTCGCCCAGCGAGTCCTCCAGCTCCAGCATCGCGGGTATCTGCACCCGGCTGCGGGCGATGCAGTGGTCCAGGACGCCGTAGCGGCGCAGCGCCTCGATGCCGCCCTCGACCACCCGGGGATGGGAGTCCAGGTCGAGGTAGGAGCAGCAGCTGAAGTTGACGAACTCGTGGCCTTCGCCGATGAATTCGTGCCCGGGCGCGGTGCGCAGGACACCGCCGTCGAGGTCGGCCACGATACCGGCCAGCCCGTTGCGCTCCGACATGTCCCAGAACGCGTTGCCGATGCCGATCAGCTTGTCGTTGTTGCGGTAGTGGTGGGTGGGGCTGATCGTGATGCGCTCGGTCATGACGCCGCCTGGGCAGGTTCGTAGTTGTAGACGCCTTTGAGCTTGCGGAAGACGGCCGTGTAGAGCGCCACGCCGAGCACGTACGGCCGGCGCAGGATCTTCGGGTCGCGCAGCCAGAAGTTCACGTTGATGTTCATCTCGTCCAGCGATTCGGCCTGGTGCCACCAGCCGAGCGGAAGATAGAGCATCTGCCCCGGTTCCAGGACGAGTTCGCGGCGCTGGGCGAGCTTGGCGGCGAGCTTCGGGTAGCGCGCCCGGTCCACGTCGTCGAAGTCGAAGACCTGCGACTTGTCGCCGAAACCGTGCTTGAGCGAGCGCGGGTAGTACTCCCGGAAACCCGGGGGCGCCAGAACGAACCGCTTGCGGCCCTCCAGGGCCACGTTGAAGTTCTCCAGCTCGTCGAAGTGGCTCTGGGTGAACACCCCGCGATGGCTGATCCACAGGTTGGCCGCGTTGAGCGAGCGCTGGTACGCGAACAGCTTCGCGGCGTCGAAGCCGAGGATCGCGTCGACGTCCGAGGGCCGGTTGCGGATGTTCGCCACGACCCGGTTCCAGGTGCTCGCGTCGTTCTGGTAGCGGTCGTCGGCGAAGAACTCGGAGAGCCGGATCTCCCGGGTGGTCCAGCGCTCGGGGTTCTGCTTGTCGCTGGGCTCGGTGAACAGGGTCACCGCAAGATGTCCGAGGCGCTCGGCGACCCCGTTCCTGCCGAGGCCCTGGACGCTTTCCGGCAGGGTGATCACGACGGGGACGTCGGCCCGGATGAGTGCGTCCCGACCGAAGGCCATGAACTCGTCGAACGAGAGCCGGGGCACGGGCAGGCCCTCGGGTCCGGACCGCGTCGGGACAGGATCCTGTGGTTCCACGATCTTCCCTCTCTGCTCATTGTTCCTGCACCACCGGTTCCGAGGCGGATCCCTCGGCCGGCCTTCCGGCACGCAGCACCGGCTGCCCCACGAGACTCAGCACCAGGGCGACGGCCCCGCCGCCGACCCCCGCCCACACCCCGGCGGCGAACCCGAACGCCTCGGTCAGCCGCCCGCCCGCCGCCGTACCCAGGGCGATGCTGAGGGCACCGGCACTGGTGAGCCAGGAGAACCCCTCCGAAAGCGCCCCCCTGGGGCACACCGACTCCAGCAGCGTGCTGCCCGCGATCAGCCCGGGGGAGATCGCGACGCCCGCGAGGACGGCGAGGAAGCACATCACGAGGGAGGAAGGGGCGAACGCCAGCGGAACCACGCCCAGCGTCAGCACACAGCAGGTCACCGACAGCAGACGGGCCTGCGACAGCCGCCAGTTCACCGCGCCGTACACCGCGCCCGCGATCAGGCTGCCCACCGAGATCAGGGCCAGGAACACCCCGCCGAGACCGGGCGCCGACTGCTCCCGCGCGAACGCGATCATCGTGACGTCGATCGCGCCGAACTGGAACCCCATGCCGGCGTAACACAGCATCAGAACCCACACGCCGGGCACCGTGATGGCGCGCTCGGGCCGTCGGCCGGGGGCGGCCGGCTCCGGCCTCGGCTCGGACCGGCCGTGCAGCGCCACGGCGACGGAACCGGTCAGGGTCAGCAGCGCACAGGCGATCAGCCCGGCCGCGGGGTGCACCGCGGAGGCCAGTACCGTGACCAGCAGCGGTCCGAGCAGGAAGATCGTGTCGTCCAGCATGGACTCCAGCGCGTACGCCGTGCGCAGCAGATTCTGGTCGACCATCACCGCCCACCGCGCGCGCATGAACGAGGTGAACGACACCGAGGTGCAGCCCGTGGCCACCGCCGCGAGGATCATCAGCACCAGCGGCGCCCCGCACACGATGGAGACGGTCAGCGCCGCTATCCCCGCCATGTGCGCCGCCGCCGCGGTGAGCAGCACCCGCCGCTGACCGACCCGGTCGGCGGTCCGCCCGAGCACCGGGCTGACCACGCCCTGGGCCAGCAGCATGGCCGCCGCCACCGCCCCCGCCTCGGCCAGCGAACCGGTCACCGCCGAGACGAACATGAGACAGCCGATGGACCGCATGGCGATCGGCAGCCGCCCGACCACGCCCCACACCGCCAGCGTCGCGGCGTCGGGCGACCGCAGTAATCGGAAATAGGAACCCAAGCCGGAAGGCGATGTTGAAACACCTGCGGACACAATGCTCCTGTCGGCGTGAAAGAGGCCGTTCCGGGAAACCGCGAAGATCCCGATCAGAAAGAGGACGTTCTGGGAAGACGTGACGACCCCGGTCCGGAGGACGGAAAATTCAGTCCCGGCACATCAAGGAAATTGACAGATCCCGCACATGGCTGCTTCGACCCCGCGCCCCCCTGGCCCGCCGTAGCGACCAGCCGATACTAGGATGGGCCCTACCCGGTGTCAACGCCCTTGATCCGCAAGCGATTTGAGGGATCCGGGTGCAGAGCGATTTCCCCGTTCCGAATTCTCCCGAAATTCTTCCGATGGGTTGCGGACGGGGCGTGGCACGAGACGGATATTGATCTTCCCCATACGATGGCTGCCGACCGCGTATGAACGCCGACCGCGTACGTGACGGGGAAGGCAGTCGGAGGGGCAGGAATTCGTGACCGAATCGATTCAGGAGGCAGTCGTGGCCGAGCGGATGTCCGGGAACCAGGAGGAACCGCCGAGCCCGGAAGGCGCCGAGGACGACCCGGCCACCGAGGCCGTGAAGCTACGGAAGAACGGTCTGGAGCCGCAGGTGAGCGACGAACTCGCCGCGAACATGACCCGGGGCTGGGCCGACACCGAACGGCACGACCTGGAGCCCGTCCCGCAGGCCGCGCACACCGCCCGCCGCCGCGCCGCCCTCTCCGCCCGTTTCCCCGGCGAGCGCCTGGTGATCCCCGCAGGCAACCTGAAGGTCCGCGCCAACGACACGTACTACCGCTTCCGGCCTTCGTCCGACTACGCCTACCTGACCGGCGACCAGACCGAGAACGGCGTGCTGGTCCTGGAACCCCGCACGGGCGGCGGACACGAGGCGACCGCCTATCTGCTGCCCCGCTCGGACCGGGAGAGCGGTGAGTTCTGGCTGTCCGACCGAGGGGAACTGTGGGACGGCCGGCGCAACAGCCTCACCGAGAACGAGCAACTCCTGGGCCTGCCCTGCGCGGACGTCCGCACGCTGGCGGACCACCTGGAGGAGGCCACCGGCCCCGTCCGCGTACTGCGTGGCCACGACACCGGCGTCGAGTCCGCCCTGACCGACAAGGTGACGGCCGAGCGGGACGAGGAGCTCCGGGTCCTCCTCTCCGAGATGCGCCGGGTCAAGGACGACTTCGAGATCGCCGACCTGCGCTTCGCGTGCGAGGCCACCGCCCGCGGCTTCGAGGACGTCGTGAAGGTCCTCGACAAGGCGGAGGCCACGAGCGAGCGCTACATCGAGGGAACGTTCTTCCTGCGCGCCCGCGTCGAGGGCAACGACGTCGGCTACGCCTCGATCTGCGCGTCCGGTTCGCACGCCACCACCATCCACTGGGTTCGCAACGACGGCCGGGTCCGCTCCGGCGACCTGCTGCTGCTCGACGCCGGGGTGGAGACGCGCAACCTCTACACCGCCGACATCACCCGCACCCTCCCGGTCGGCGGCAGGTTCACGCCGCTCCAGCGGAAGATCTACGACGCGGTGTACGAGGCCCAGACGGCGGGCATCTCCGCCGTCGGTCCCGGTGCCGCCTACCGCGACTTCCACGACGCCGCCCAGCGCGTACTCGCCGAGCACCTGGTCGCCTGGGGCCTGCTCGGCGACCTGTCCGTGGACAAGGTCCTCGAACTCGGCCTCCAGCGCCGCTGGACGATGCACGGCACCGGCCACATGCTCGGCATCGACGTCCACGACTGCGCCGCCGCCCGCACCGAGCTGTACGTCAACGGCACGCTGGAGCCCGGCATCGTGCTCACCGTCGAGCCCGGCCTGTACTTCCAGGCCGACGACCTGACCGTCCCCGAGGAGTACCGGGGCATCGGCGTCCGCATCGAGGACGACATCCTCGTCACCGAGGACGGCAACGAGAACCTCTCCGCCGCCCTGCCCCGGCAGGCGGACGAGGTCGAGGCTTGGATGGCCCGCCTCCTGGCCTGACCCACTGGCCCCGGGATCCCCCCCGCCCCGGCCTTTGCCCCGACGCGCGGGCCCGGGGCGAGGGGATCCCGGGGCACCCGACGCGCCGGACCGCGCCGCAGCCCCCTCAGCCCGTCTCCCACGCGGCGTCGACCCTGTCGTGCAGGGCGAGGAAGAGGTTGGTGATGACGGCGGGCGAGTTCATCGGGGAACCGAGCAGTTCCTCGGACTTGCGCAGCCGGTAGCGCACCGTGTTGGGGTGCAGGTAGAGCCGCTCTGCCGCGGCCCGTACGTCGAGCCCGCAGCCGAGGTACGCGACGACGGTGTCGACGAGGTCGTCGTGGGCGAGCAGCCGGTCGAGCTGCTGGTGCGCCTTGGCGGCCACCGCGGCGTCGTCGCGGCTCGCCAGCAGCCAGGTGGCCAGGTCGACGTCCTCGAACCGCAGGACCGATCCCGGCTGGTCGGTCCGCCCGGCGAGGCCCTCCCCGGCACGGGCGTGCCGACGGCGCAGCGCCACCCTGAGAGCGCGCTCGGCGTCCCTGGTCCGGGCACGGGCGAGGTGGAGGTCCTCGAACGGCTCGCTCAGTCCGACGTGGTGGGTGCGGGCCGCTTCCCGCAGCCAGTGGTCGAGGACGACACGGTCACCGGCGAGCCCGCTGAATCCGCCCGCCTCGTCGGCTTCCAGGACGAGCGGCAGACCGCAGGTCTGGGCCGTCTCCAGAAGGACGTCCCGGGGGTCGGGGAGCACGGGTGCCGGGCCGTCGCCGCGCGGGGGCGCCGTACCGGCCTTCGGGACGGCCACGAACGCGCGCATCGTCCGGTCCCGCTCGAAACGGAAGGGGCGCAGCCGGTCCCGGATCCGGGCGGCCGTGTCCGGGGTCATGCCCGCGCGGATCGTACGCAGGATCTCGGCGGCCTCGGTCACAGACTGGGCCGTCGTCAGGGCGCGCAGTCCCCGCATCGCTCCCAGGAGCTTCTGGGTCGCGTCCAGGATGGGCTGGCCGAGTTCGTCGACGACCTGCTCGCGGCGCGAGGCGATGGCGATCCAGTACCCGACACCGCGCAGGGCCACCGGACGCGCCGCGACGTGCCAGCGCCCCACGGTGAAGCCGTGCCGGCCGCCATGGCTGCTGCCGGCGCGCACCGCGCTCCAGATGAGCATCGTGGGGCCCTGGCCGGTGGACTCGACCACCCGCCCGGACTCCTCGTACAGGATGGCCGACCCATGCGTGAGCGCACCGATCCGGTGCACCAGGGCCTTGATCGGCTGGTCCGCCGACAGCGCCTCCAGCAGGTCCTCCTGGATGCGCAGGCGCTGGCGCAGCAGATGTGCGTCCAAGGACAGCTCGGCCTCGTAGACGTACTGCTCCACCTGCAGGAACGGCACCGACGGGTCCACCGCGAGCAGGTTCAGTCCGGCGGCTTCGGCGGCCCGGCGCAGGGCGGGCGGCACGTCCTGGAAATGGACGCCGACGCCGAAGAGGAGCGCCGCGGCCCGGCGTTGGACGAGCTCCTCGACCAGCGTCCGCTGCTGCCGTTCGGCATCCGGCAGACCCACGAACCTCAGGCCCGTGGTGAGCATGAGCCAGTCCTGGCGCAGCCACTTCCCGGCGCCCTCGATCTCGACCGAGTGCGCGCCCCGGACACGGCGGTCGAGATCGCCCTCGCCGACGAGCTTCAGACCGAGATGACGCTCCGCGAGCAGTCCTCGCACCGTGATGTTCCGGGCCCGTGACACGCACGCAGCGAACCAAATTTTGTACTGCGGCACAACCCCCGGCCCGTCGGTTTGGAGGAGAGCACATCGACCGGGCGCCGATGGTTCCCCATCCTGTTCTCCACTCCGCAATCGCGGCGCCCACCACCTCAGGAGCACTTGTGCCAAAGCCAAAACTTCGTGTGGCCGTCGATGTCGGCGGCACGTTCACCGATGTATGCGTCTTCGACGAGCAGGCGCACGCGACCCGCGTGACCAAGGTGCCGTCCACACCGGCGGACCCGATGCGCGCGGTCGTCGCCGGGGTCGAGCGGGCCGGGATCGACCTCGCGGACGTCGGCCTCTTCTCGCACGGGACGACCGTCGCGACCAACGCGCTCATCACCCGCCGCTTCCCGGCGGCCGCGATGGTGACGACGCGGGGCTTCCGGGACGTGCTGGAGATCCGGGACGGCACCAAGGACGACCTCTGGGACGCCTACTCCGACATCGCGCGCCCCTACATCCGGCGCCGCGACCGCTTCGAGGTGGCCGAGCGGACCGACGCCGAGGGCCGCGTCGTCACCCCGCTCGACGAGGAGGAGGCCCGCGGGCTGGCCCGGTTGCTGGCCCGCCGCGGCGTGACCACGGTCGCGGTGTGCTTCGTCAACTCCTACGCCAACAGTGCCCACGAACTGCGGATGGCGCAGATCCTCGCCGAGGAGCTGCCCGGGGCGAGCGTGTCCACCTCGGCGGCGGTCCTCCCGGAGATCTTCGAGTACAAGCGGTTCAACACCACCGTCGCGAACGCCGTGCTCGCCCCGCTGGTCACCGGCTACGTCGACCGGCTGGCCGACCACCTGCGCCGGGGCGGCTACGAGGGCGACCTGCTCCTGCTGCACTCGGGCGGTGGCTCGATGACCCCGCGGATGGTGGGCCGGTTCCCCGTACGCCTGGCGGCCTCGGGCATCGCGGCCGGTGCCATCGCCGCCCGGCACGTCGCCGCGCAGTGCGGGTACGCGAACGCGATCGGGCTGGACATGGGCGGCACCAGCACCGACATCTGCCTGGTGCACGAGGGGGAGTTGCGCACCACCAAGGAGTGGTCCGTCGAGTACGGCTACCCGATCATCTTCCCCAGCATCGAGGTGCTCACCATCGGTGCCGGCGGCGGCTCCCTGGCCTGGATCGACGAGGCGGACTCGCTGCGCAACGGCCCGCAGTCGGCCGGCGCGACCCCGGGCCCCGCCTGCTACGCCACGGGTGGCGAGGAGGCCACCAACACCGACGCCAACCTCGTCCTGGGCAGGCTCGGCACCAGCCTCGCGGGAGGTGCCAAGTCGCTGCGGCCCGAACTGGCGGAGAAGGCTGTCGCGAAGATCGCCGAACCGCTGGGGCTCCCGCTCGCCGAGGCGGCCGGGGCGATCGTCGAGGTCGCCAACGCCAACATGGCCGACGCGGTCCGGCTGGTCTCGATCCGGCGGGGCCTGGACCCCCGCGACTTCGCACTCGTCGCGTTCGGCGGCGCGGGCGCCCTGCACGGTGCCGAGGTCGCCCGCGAGCTCAGCATCCCGACCGTGATCGTCCCGCCGAATCCGGGCGTCACCTCCGCGCTCGGCTGCCTGCTCGTCGACATCCGGCACGACCTGTCCGCGATGTTCTCCTGCCTGGCGCACCAGGCCGACACCGAGGAGTTCGAACGCGCCTTCCAGGAACTGGAACGGGAGGCGTCGCAGCGCCTCGCCCACGAAGGCGTCGCGCCCGAGCACGCGGTGCTGGAGCGCAACGCCTCGATGCGCTACCAGGGCCAGTGGCGCTCGCTCGTCGTGCCCTGCGGCACGGGGCCCGGCGCCCTCACCGAGGCGGTGGAGCGCTTCCACGAGGAGCACGAGCGCGAGTTCGCGTTCCGCCGGGACGACACCCCGGTCGAGATCTACCAGCTCGGCCTGCGGGCGACCGGGGTCACGCCGAAGCCCGCGTTCGCCCCCCACGACCCCGTCGAGGGCCCGGCCCCCGAACCGGCGTCCACCCGGCAGGTCTGGTTCCCCGGCACCGGCTGGGCCGAGACCGGCATCCACCGCCGCGACGACCTCCCGGCCGGTACCCGCCTCCAGGGCCCCGTGATCGTCGAGCAACTGGACTCCACCGTTGTCGTCCCGCCCCGCGCCGAGGCCGAGATCGACGCCTGGCTCAACATCCGCATCCACCTCCAGGAGGCCTGACGTGAGCACCACCGAGCACCTCCCGCGCGCGCGGACGCTCGACCCGGTCACCTTCGAGGTCCTGAAGAACGCCTTCACCACCTCGGTCGACCTGATGAGCGAGCAGATCCTGCGGACCTGCTACTCCTTCGTCATCTACTGCCGGGACTTCTCCTCCGCGCTGTGCGACGCACAGGGCAACACCGTCATGCAGGGCAGCCAGGACATCGCCGTGCACGTCGGCACCCTGCACTTCCAGTGCAAGGCGGTCATCGAGTACTTCGGCGACGACATCCACCCCGGCGACGTCTTCGCCATCAACGACCCCTACCGCGGCGGCACCCACTTCAACGACATCAGCTTCATCCGCCCCGTCTTCGCCGGCGACGAGATCATCGGCTTCGCCCAGAACAAGGGCCACTGGGCCGACGTCGGCGGCACCGTCCCCGGCTCGTTCGACGTCACCGCGACGGAGCACTTCGGGGAGGGCCTGCGCATCCCGCCGCTCAAGATCTGGGACCGCGGCGACTTCCGCCACGACGTCGCCCAGCTGATCGTGCAGAACACCCGCTCCCCGTTCGTCGGCCTCGGCGACCTGCACGCGCAGTCCGAGGCGACCGCAGTGTGCGAGCGTGAGCTCCTGCGCCTCGTCGACCGCTATGGCCGAGGCACCGTCGTCGCGGCGATGGCCGAGGTCCAGGACTACGTCGAGGACCTGGTGCGCGGCAAGGTGAGCGAACTGCCCGACGGGACCTGGGAGGCCGTCGACCACCTCGACGCCGACCCCGGCGCCGACGAGGCCCTCGTACCGATCCGGGTGAGGATGACGATCGAGGGCGGCACGGTCACCTACGACCTCTCCGGCAGCGCCCCCGCCGTCGCGACCTTCCTCAACAGCGGCTACGGCGCCACGTATTCGGCGCTCTACGCGGGCACCAAGACCTTCTTCCCCGACGTGCCGCTGAACTCCGGCTTCTACCGCGTGGTGCTCGGCGACCTGGGCCCCGAGGGGACGGTCGTGAACGCCGGGTGGCCGATCGCGGTCACCGGATTCTGTTCGGGAGCCTACGAGAAGCTGATGAACGCGATCATCGAGATCTGGTCGCGGATCCTGCCCGAGCGGGCCATGGCCTGCTCGTTCAACCTCGAATACCTCCTCGTCGGCGGGCGCGACGGCCGGACCGAGGACCGGCCGTACTTCATGTGGTACGACTGGATGGCCGGCGGCTGGGGCGGCCGCCGCACGAAGGACGGCTCCAACGCCACGTCCCCGGTGTTCGGAGCGGGCCTCGCGGTGCAGCCGCTGGAGGGCCAGGAACGCCTGTCCCCCGTGCTGACCACCACGCACGGCATCACCACCGACTCCGGCGGCCCGGGGAAGTACCGCGGCGGCTGCGGCGTGGACAAGGGCGGCCTGCTCACCGACGCCGAGAAGACCGTCATGTCGTACTGCTGCGACCGTGCCCGGTCCATCACCTGGGGCATCGAGGGCGGTCTGCCGTCCGTCC
The DNA here is from genome assembly GCF_001905795.1 of Streptomyces sp. CB01580. Classification (GTDB taxonomy): domain Bacteria; phylum Actinomycetota; class Actinomycetes; order Streptomycetales; family Streptomycetaceae; genus Streptomyces. Next base: position 200,561 of record NZ_LIXJ01000005.1, on the reverse strand, counting down.
CGCACGGCGTCTGGCTCAACAAGGGCACCGAGGAGGAACGCTTCCTCGGCAGCGTCTTCTCCAACGTCACCGTCGAGTCCGGCGACACCTTCACCCGCCCCTCGGCCGGCGGCGGAGGATACGGCGATCCGCTCGAACGCGACCCCCGCCTCGTCGTCGAGGACGTCATCGACGGCTACGTCTCGCTCGAACGCGCGGCCAAGGACTACGGCGTGGTGATCCGGCCGGTACGCCCGGAGCTCGACGAGTACGAACTCGACCAGGAGGCCACCGCCGCCCTGCGCACCGAGATCGCCGCCGCCCGCGCCGGCTGGCTCGCCCAGGACCCCGAGGAACTCGCCGAGCGCTACCGCGCCGGTGAAGTAGACATGCTCGACATGATCCGCCGCTACGGCGTCATCGTCGACTGGGGCACCGGCGAACTGCTCCGGGAGACGACCGACCAGTTCCGCCGCACCCTGCGGGACCGCGCGCTCGCCCACTGGGCCTGATCCGCCCCCGCACCCCGGGCGCCTCCCCGCCCGGAACACCCCGTCGGCGCTCTCCACGGAGCGCCGACGGGCTGCGGCCCGGTCGGGCGGGCCGGTGACGGCCGGTCTGCGCGATGTGCTACCTCTACTCGCGGAGACCGGCCCGGGCCGTCGTCGTATCGCCCTCGTTCGGCCGGAGGCAGTTCGACGCGGGCCTCGCGGCCTCGCACCACCGGACGACCGACCGAACGGAGACGAACAGCGTGGGCGTACCCCTCGCCTGGCTGCTGCGACGCCAGGAACTGCGCCTGAAGGTGCTGGCCGGACACGACAACCTGGACCGCGAGGTCGAGTGGGCGCACAGCATCGAACTCGCCGACCCCGTGCCGTGGCTCGGCGGCGGCGAACTCGTGCTCACCACCGGACTGCGGCTCCCGGACTCGGCCGAGGCCCGCGGGCACTACACCCGGCAGCTGGCGAAGGCCGGGGTGGCGGCCGTCGGGTTCGGCGTCGGCCTGTCGCACGCGCGGGTGCCCGACGTCCTCGTCGAGGCCGCGGACGAGACCGGGCTGCCCCTGCTCGAAGTCCCCCTGCCCACACCCTTCGCGGCGGTCACCAAGGCGGTCATGGAGCGGCTCGCCGAGCAGCAGTACGAGGGCGTGGTACAGGCATCCCGGATCCAGCCCCGGATGACCAGGGCCGCACTGCACGGCGGCGCCCAGGCCGTCGTGCGGGAGCTGGCCGTCTCCACCACGACGTCCGTCCTCTTCCTGGACCACGACGGCACCGCACGGGCCTCCCACCCGCCCGGTGCGAGCGCACCGGAACCCTGGGGCCTCGCCGGAGCGTGCCCGGCGGACCAGGCAGCGGCGGCGGTGAGCACCGGCCCGGACGGGGTGGTGGCGGTGCAGCAGGTGCGCGTGGGGCCCCGGGTGCACGGGCGCCTGGTCCTGACCGCGCGGCGGCCCCTCACGACGGTCGACCACCTGCTCCTCGGACACGCCGCGTCGCTGATCGCCCTGGAGGCGGAGAAACCCCTGCGGCTGCGGGACGAACAGAGCCGCGTGAACGGCATGTTCCTGCGGATGCTGCTGGACGGCACGGTTTCCGCGACGGCCTGCGCCGACCACCTCACCGAGTCGGGCTTCCCGCTCCGGGACGGTGTCCGCGTCCTGGCGCTGCGGGGCGGGGACCCGCGGCGCGACCTGAAGTGGGCGGGGGAGGAGCTGGCCCGGCGCGGCCTGCCCCTGTTCGGCGCCGTGCACGAGGGGTGTGCGGTGGTGCTGCTGCCCGGCGCCCATACCGAGACGGCGCGCGCCCTCGCGGACGGTGCGCCCTCCCGGCCGCGCTCGCGCGCCTGCGCCGGACTGAGCGACGTACACGATCCGGGGGACGGCCCGGCGGCGTTGCGCGAGGCCATGAACGCGGCGTCGGCGGCGTGGGCGCGCGGCCGCCCCGATCTCGTCGCCTTCGAGTCGCTGGCCGGACGGACGCTCATCGCCGACCCCGGGACGAGAGCGGCGCTCCAGGCGCTCGCCGAGGCCCGGCTCGGCCCGCTCGCCGCCCACGATGCCCGGCGCGGCACCGAACTGGTCGCCTCGCTGCGGGCGTTCCTCGAACACAACGGGCAGTGGGAGGGGGCAGCCGCGGTCCTGGGCGTGCACCGGCACACCCTGCGTGGCCGCCTGGAACGGATCCGGAGCATCCTCGGCGTCGACCTCGACGCGGCCCACGTCCGGGCCGAGCTCCTGCTGGCGCTGTCGGTCTGAGGGCCGTCCGTCGTCCCCGGCGGGCGCCCGACAGCGGCTGCGGCACCTCGCCGTGGTGCCGGGACGCCCGCATGCATCCGGTATGCGGGCGCCCCTCCGTCCTGCGACGCACCACATCCGACGCCGCACGCCGATCCGTCACGGAGGGCGGGACAACCCTCGGCAGGACCCCGGCCTCCCCGGCCGACGACGGCGCCGGGCGGCACCGGCCCGCCCGGCGGAGAGGCCGCGGCAGGAAGCCGGTCACACGACGGACGCGGCCTCCGCGGCGACGGCCTCGCCGAGCAGGGACAGCCCTTCCACCAGCAGGTCGTCGGGGATGGACAGCGGCGGCAGGAACCGCAGCACGTTGCCGTAGCTGCCCGCGGTCAGCACCATCAGCCCCTCCGCGTGGCAGCGCCGGGCGATCCGGGCGGCGAGATCGGGTGCCGGGAGCCGGTCGCCGAACGGTTCCACCAGCTCGATCGCGGCCATCGCGCCCCGGCCGCGCACATCCCCGATCACCGGATGCGCGTCACGCAGCGCGTCGAGCCGCCCGAGCATGGTGTCACCGATCGCGAGCGCCCGTTCCAGCAGGTCATGGGCCTCGATCTCGGCGAAGACCCCCAGCGCGGCCTCGCAGGCCACCGGGTTGCCGCTGAAGGTGCCGCCCAGACCGCCGGCCGGCACCGCGTCCATCAGTTCCGCCCGGCCGGTCACCGCGCCCAGCGGCAGACCGCCCGCGAGGCCCTTCGCGGTGGTGATCAGATCGGGCCGGACGCCCTCGTGCTCGCAGGCGAACATGCGCCCGGTGCGGGCGATGCCGGTCTGGACCTCGTCGGCGATCAGCAGGATGCCGCGGGCCCGGCAGATCTCGGCGACCCGGGGGAGGAACCCGGGCGCCGGCACGATGAACCCGCCCTCGCCCTGGATCGGCTCGACGAGGACCGCGGCCGCGTTGTCCGCCCCCACCTGCCGGTCCAGCAGGTCCTCCAGGGCGTCCGCGGCCTCCTCGGCGCAGTCGGCCGGGCCGGAGGGCCAGCGGTACGGGTACGCCATCGGGGCGCGGTGGACCTCGGGCGCGAAGGGACCGAAACCCTGCTTGTAGGGCTTGTTCTTGGCGGTGAGGCTCATGGTGAGCAGCGTGCGCCCGTGGAAGGCATGGTCGAAGACGACGACGCCGGGACGCCCGGTGGCCGCCCGCGCGATCTTGACGGCGTTCTCCACGGCCTCGGCACCGGAGTTCACCAGAAGGGTGCGCTTCTCACCGGGCACGGGCGCGTACTCGTTGAGCTTCGCGCACACGTCGAGGTACGACTCGTACGGGTTGACGAGGAAACAGGTGTGGGTGAAGCGGCGCAGCTGGGCGGCGGCGCGCTCCGCCACGGACGGGGCGGAGTTGCCCACTGTCGTGACGGCGATGCCGCTGCCGAAGTCGATGAAGGAGTTGCCGTCCGCGTCGACGATCACTCCGCCTCCGGCGGCCTCCACGAAGACGGGCAGCGTCGAGCCGACCCCGGCCGGGACCAGAGTGCGCTGACGGGCCAGCAGCTCGCGCGAGCGCGGGCCGGGGATCTCGCCGGTGATCCGTCGTACCTGCGTGAGACCGGGACCGCCGACCGGTCGGGAAGCACGGGGCATGGAAGGTCCTCCGAGGAACTGCGGGGATGGGGGCACCGAGCCAAACACCGCTCCGGCGACCGCGGCCATGGACGAAGCGGCGTGCCGGAGCCCTCCGGTACGGGACATCCTGTCCAGTGCGGTGGCACCCACCTGGTCCCCAGAATCGTCCTCACCGCCCGGAGCCCCGACGGACGGCGCGCACGGCCCCACGGACACGAGCCCGGGGGCCGGGAGCGGAGGCGTGCCGGCCCACGGGTGCGCACGGGAGTCATGGACGCGTACGGAGTCACGAGAGGAAGGCCGATGCGGCACAGTGCAGGCAGCAGCGTGGCGGCGGGCGGAGTCCCGAGACCGGCCCGGACCCTGCGTCACCTGGTCGCGGGGCGGTGGCGGCCCGGCGACGGCGACGAACTCGTCGACACCAGCCCGGCACGCCCGCACGAGACGGTGGCGACCGGGCGGCTCGCCCGCGAGCACGACCTCGACGAGGCCGTCGCCGCCGCCCGCGACGCCTTCCCCCGCTGGGCGGCCACCCCTCACCACGTACGCGGCCGGATCCTCGACCGGGCCGCCGACGTCATCGACGCGCACGCCGAGCAGTGGGGCGAGGAACTGTCCTGGGAGGAGGGCAAGACCCGGGCCGAGGGGATCGGCGAGGTGCGCCGCGCCGCCGAGATCCTCCGCTACTACGCGGGCGAGGCCTCGCGTCCCGTGGGCGAGGTGTTCGCCTCGCCCCGGCCCGGCGAGCAGATCCAGGTGATCCACCGCCCGGTCGGCGTGGTCGCGGCCGTCACCCCGTTCAACTTCCCCATCGCGATCCCGGCCTGGAAGATCGCCCCCGCTCTCGGCTACGGCAACACCGTCGTGTGGAAGCCCGCGAGCACCGTTCCGCTGCTCGCGGTGCGACTGGCCGAGGCCCTGGTCGAGGCCGGGCTGCCGGAGGGCGTGCTGTCGCTGCTCGTCGGCGACGGAGACCTGGGGGGCCGACTCGTCGAGCACCCCGGGGTGGACGCGGTGACGTTCACCGGATCGACATCGGTCGGCCGGGACCTGATCGCCGCCTGCGGTCGCCTGGCCCGGCCCGTGCAGACCGAGATGGGCGGCAAGAACGCGGCGGTCGTCCTCGCCGACGCCGACCTCGACCTGGCCGCGACCGAGGTGCTCGCCGGGGCCTTCCGTTCCGCGGGCCAGAAGTGCACCGCCACCTCCCGGCTCGTCGTCGCGGAGCCCGTCGCCGACGCCTTCCTCGCCCGGCTCACCGAGCGGGCCGCCGCCCTGCGGGTCGGCGACCCCCTCGACCCGGACACCGAGATGGGCCCGGTGATCTCCCTGCGGGCCAGGGACGGGATCCAGCGGGCCGTGAGCGAGGCCGCCGCCCGCCCCGGTGTCGACGTCCTCACCGGCGGCCGCCCGTACGACGACGACCGCACGACCGGCGCGTTCCTCCCGCCCACCGTCGTCGAACTGGCCGGGGACGACCCGCTGTGGCGCGAGGAGCTGTTCGGCCCGGTCCTCGCCGTGCGCCGCGCCCGCGACACCGCCGAAGCGTTCGCCCTGGCCGACGACAGCGACTTCGGCCTGTCGGCCGCCGTCTTCACCGACGACCTGCGCGCCGTGACCGCCGCCGTGCAGCGGATCGACGTCGGCATCCTGCACATCAACTCCGAGACGGCCGGCGCCGATCCGCACGTCCCGTTCGGCGGCGCGAAGCAGAGCGCGTACGGACCCAAGGAACAGGGCCGCGCGGCACGCGAGTTCTTCACCCGCACCACGACCGTGTACCTGCGAAGCTCCGGAGGGCCGACACCGTGACCACCTCCTGCGCGCTGCCGCTGAGCGGCGTCCTCGTGGCCGACTTCGGCCGCGTCCTCGCCGCCCCCTACGCCACCATGCTCCTCGCCGACCTCGGAGCCGACGTCGTCAAGGTCGAGCACCCCGCCGCCGGCGACGACACCCGGGCGTGGGGCCCGCCCCACGCCCACGGCCAGGCCACCTACTTCCTGTCCGTCAACCGCAACAAACGCTCGGTCGCGCTCGACCTGCGCGACGCGACCGACCGGCGCCGCGCCGCCGAACTGGCGCGCCGTGCCGATGTGCTGTTCGAGAACTTCCGGCCCGGAACGATGGAGAAGCACGGACTCGGCTACGACCGGGTCCGGGCATCCAACCCCGGCATCGTCTACTGCTCGATCACCGGCTTCGGCGCCGGGCCCGGCGCCGCCCTGCCCGGGTACGACCTGCTGATCCAGGCCGTCGGCGGACTGATGAGCGTCACCGGCCCCGCCCCCGGGCAGCCGGTGAAGACCGGCGTCGCACTCGTCGACGTGCTCACCGGGCTGCACGCCACGACCGGCGTGCTCGCAGCGCTGCGCCACCGCGACGCGACCGGCCAGGGGCAGCACGTCGAGGTCGACCTGCTCTCCACCCTGCTGTCGAGCCTGGTCAACCAGTCCGCCGGATACACCCTCGCGGGGCAGGTGCCCGGAATCCTGGGCAACCGGCACCCGTCCATCGCGCCCTACGAGGTCTACCCGACCAAGGACGGGCCGCTCGTCGTCGCCGTCGGCAACGACCGCCAGTTCACCGCCCTGAGCCAGGGCCTCGGCGCCCCGCACCTCGCCGACGACCCCCGCTTCGCCACCAACCCCGACCGGGTCGCCCACCTCGATGAACTGACCCGGGAAATCGGCGAGTTGCTCGCCACCCGCACCGCGGCCGAATGGTTCGAACACCTCACGCCCCTGGGCGTGCCCTGCGGCCCCGTCAACGACCTCGCCCAGGCGTTCGACCTCGCCGAACGCCTCGGGCTCTCGCCCCGGGCCACGGTCACCGGCGACGACGGCGCCCCCATGGACCTCGTCGCCAACCCGATCTCCCTGTCCCGCACCCCGCCCCGCCACGACCGCCGCCCGCCCCGGCTGGGCGAGCACACCGGCGAGATCACCGACTGGCTGGACACCCCCGACCCCACCCACCCAAGGAGCACACGATGAGCGCCACCAAGCCGATGAAGGACCCCCTCGACCTGCTCGACTTCTCCTCCGCCCTCAGCGAGGAGGAACGCGAGATCCAGTCCACCGTCGCCAGGTTCCTCGCCGACCGGGTCCGCCCGCACATCGCCGAATGGTTCGAGAACGCGCACTTCGCCCGCGAACTCGCCCCCGAACTCGGCAAGCTCGGCGTGCTGGGCATGCACCTCGACGGCTACGGCTGCGCGGGCACCAACGCCGTCAGCTACGGCCTGGCCTGCCTGGAGCTCGAAGCCGCCGACTCCGGCTTCCGCAGCTTCGTCTCCGTGCAGGGCTCGCTGTCCATGTACTCCATCTGGAAGTGGGGTTCGGAGGACCAGAAGCGGGAATGGCTGCCCCGGCTCGCCGCCGGTGAGGCGATCGGCTGCTTCGGGCTGACCGAACCCGACTTCGGCAGCAACCCCGCCGCCATGCGGACCAAGGCCGTCCGGGACGGCGGCGACTGGATCCTCGACGGCTCCAAGATGTGGATCACCAACGGCGACATCGCCGACGTCGCCACCGTCTGGGCGCAGACCGAGGACGGCGTCCGAGGCTTCCTCGTCCCGCGCGGCACCCCCGGCTTCACCACCCAGGACATCAAGCAGAAGATGTCCCTGCGCGCCTCCATCACCTCCGAGCTGTACTTCGACAGCGTCCGGCTGCCCGACTCCGCCCGCCTCCCCCTCGCCCAGGGCCTGCGCGGACCGCTGTCCTGCCTCAACGAGGCCCGCTTCGGCATCCTCTTCGGTGCCGTCGGCGCCGCCCGCGACAGCCTCCGTACGGCCCTCGACTACGCCGACGCGCGCGTCCAGTTCGACCGGCCCATCAGCGGCTTCCAGCTCACCCAGAAGAAGCTCGCCGACATGAGCGTCTCCCTGGGCAACGCCGCCCTCCTCGCCCTGCACCTGGGCCGCCTGAAGGACCAGGACCGCATCCGCCCCGAACAGATCAGCGTCGGCAAGCTCAACAACGTGCGCGAGGCCATCGCCATCGCCCGCGAATGCCGGACCGTCCTCGGCGCCAACGGCATCTCCCTGGAGTACTCGCCGCTGCGCCACGCCAACAACCTGGAGTCGGTGCTCACCTACGAGGGCACCAGCGAGATTCACACCCTGGTCATCGGTCAGGCCCTCACCGGTCAGGCCGCCTACCGCTGACCCGCCCCGCACGCCGGTTCCGGGCGCGCCGACCGCACGCCCGCGCCCGGAACCGGCGCTGCCGTCACTTGACGAGTCGGACGGAGTTGTACGGGGTGTAGTCGTAGTCGGCGTACGTGCCGGCTCGCTGGTGTCCGCCGCAGTTCGTGCCGCTGGCGTCGTAGCAGTTGCGGGCGGTCGCGCCCCCGGTCTGGTTGTTGAAGATCCGCTTGGTGCCGATCTGGTTGTAGATCTTGTGGACGCCGTAGCTGTAGAACTTGTAGGTGGGTTTGTCGTTGGCCCAACTGCCGTTCGGATAGAGGCAGACGGCGCCGGACGGACATCCGTGGATCGTGCCGGCCGCCTCTGCCGCGGTGGCGCCGCCACCGAGCGAGAGCACCGAGCCTGTGGCGAGGACGGCCGCCGCCGCGATCGTCCTGCCGATCGTGCTTCGAACCCTGCGCATGAGAGCTTCCCCCTTGTCGAAGCCGCGGTCCCGGTCCGGACCGCGGCCCTTCGTCGTTGACCGCTCGTTTATGAGCTCTTCCCATGATGGAAGTGCCACTCGCCGGGACACCAACAGTTTGCGGCACACGGAAAAGGTTCAGCTCTGCACACGGGGGACCGCATGGCACTGCGCATCCACTTCACGGCGGACGACCTGGCACGGACCACGGTGGTCGCCCGCCCGGACCACATGTGGGAGTTGGTCAACAGCCTTCACGTCCTGCAGTCCCCGTGCCCGCCGTCGGAGTACGGACCGTGGCTGCGCCACGTGCGCTCCCGGCTCGACCGACGGGACCTCCGCGCCCCCATCCGCTGCGTCACCACCCTCGTCCCGCGCCGAGGGGACTTCCCCGACTTCCTCACCCCGCCGGGCGCGGAGGACCTCGGCGCGTCGCTCGACCGCATCCGAGCCACCGCGGCCGCCCGGCTCCGCCGCGAACTCGCCGCGCAGTTCGGCCCGCGCACCCCGCCCCCGTGGGTCCGCCGCCTCGCCGACGGCGACCGCTCCGCCCGGCAGGACCTCCAGGAGGCCCTCGCCACGTACTTCCACGAACTGATCGCACCACAACTGCCGCTGATCGGCGAGACGTTCCACCTCGTCCGCGCACAGCACGGCCACGACGTCCTGGAGGGCGGTGTCGAACGGCTGTTGCGCAGACTGCCGCCGTGCATCCGCTGGACGCCCCCGACGCTGACCGCCGACTACCCGCTCGACCGTGACCTGCATCTGCGTGGCCGGGGCATCACCCTGATCCCTTCGTACTTCTGCGCGAAGGCCCCGGTGACACTCATCGACCCGGACCTTTCCCCCGTGCTGGTGCACCCGGTCGGCCACCCCCCTCCGTCGCCCGCGGATCCCGAGGGCCTGGCCGAACTGCTGGGGCGGACGCGCGCCAGGGCCCTCCGGGCGCTGAACCCGCCCTGCTCGACGGGCGAACTCGCCCTCCGCACAGGCGTGTCCATCGGCACCGCGAGCAAGCACGCCTCCGTGCTGCGCCGGGCGGGGCTCATCACCAGTACGCGGCGGGGCTGCATGGTGCTGCACGCGCTGACGCCGCTCGGCCGCGCCCTGGCAAGGCGCCGCTGAGCCGTTCCCCGACCGGCCGTGAGCCGGCCCGTTCGCCGAGGCGCCCGGGAATGGCTCCGATGGCTACGGCTTCAAGTTTTCGTTAGAGGGCTTCACGAAATCTCTTGACCTTTCGTTTCGCGCTTGGTTATAACTTCTGACGAACGCGTAGGCATCCAAGGGCTGTTGTCGAAGTGCCGTCGCACGGCAGGCGACGCCCGCCTGACAACCGACAGGGGGAGCACCATGTCCACCGTCCGCAGCACCGGCGTCCGCGCCGCCCTGCTCGCCGTCCCACTGGCCATCGGCCTTCTCGGCACCACGGCCGCACCGGCCGGGGCGACCTCCCAACGCTCCGGCGATTCCCTCACCTGCCGAGGGCAGGGCGTCGACCCCGACGCGCGGGTCCGCCACCGGACCGAGACCCTGATCCACGCGCCGTTGCGCACCATCTGGAAGCTGCAGACGGACGTGGAGCGCTGGCCGTCCTGGCAGGACTCCATCGAGACCGTGGGGCGCCTCGACCACGGCCCGTTCCGGAAGGGCTCGGCGTTCCGGTGGACGACCCCGGTGCCGCCCAACCCCGCCACTCCGGCGACCGAGTTGGAGATCACCTCGACGGTCGAGCAGCTCAGGCGCGGCTCCTGCATCCGCTGGACCGGCCCCGCGGTCGGTGAGGGACTGCGCATCGACGGCATCCACGTATGGAACTTCACCGAGGTCGGAGGCGGCGTCCGCGTGAGCACCGAGGAGACCCACACCGGTCCCCAGGTCGATGCGAACGTCCCCGCCGCGACCGAGATCCTGCGCCAGGGGCTCGAAGCGTGGCTGCGCGAGCTGAAGGCCGCCGCCGAAGCCCGCACCCGTTGAGATGACGGGAACGGCGGCCCCCCTGCTGAGCGCACTGGGCATGTACGGATACTCACACTTGACAACAGGGGTAATGGTGTGGACCTCGGAATTTCCGGCGCCCGGAAATGATTATCTCAAGGCGCCATCGAATCCCTTGATTTGTCGAGGAAAGTATGGGCAAGGAAGCCCCTGAATGGCATGTCCGGCACGCTGGGGGACGGCTGTCGAGGGCCCCGTCGCTGCCGTCCGGGTCGAATCCCCGGGACGTGTCCGGTTGATGACGCGGCCGTTGCGTGCCCGGTGCGTTGTGATGCGGCCGGCCGACGGGACAGCCCTTATCCGAGGTGCGGGCGGGGCGGGCCCGCGGCTCGTGTCGTCGAGCGCCGGCCGCCCCGTGCCGTCGGTCAGCGGTGGCGCAGTGCGGTGAGTGTCGCGGCGAGATCGGCCGCGCGGGGACGGTTGTGCGGCAACTTGGCCAACAGGACGGCCATGCCGCAGGTGTTGGTGAGTGCGGAGAAGACGAGGCCGCCCGCGATGCCCGCCGAGAGAAGCTGGAAGGCCGGGTGCACCAGCAGGCCGAGGAGCAGGCCCAGGAGCACCACCGTCCCCGCCGTGAAGCGCACTTGGCGCTCCATGCTCCACTTGGCGCGGGTGTCACAGGCGACGGGCCGTTGCAGGTCGTGCCCCGCGGCGGCCCACGCGCCGGTGCCGCCGGAGAGGGTGGCCGCCGGGATGCCCTGCTCGGCCAGGAGCTCGCAGGCGCCCTCCGAACGGGCGCCGGAAGCGCACACCACGAGGACGTCGCCGCGCTCCGTCGCGCGCCGGATCTCGGGCAGCGCGCGCCGGATCTGGTCCAGGGGGATGTTGAGCGAGCCGGGCAGGTGGCCGGAGGCGTACTCGCCGGGGGTGCGGACGTCGATGACGGTGAGCTCGTGCAGCCGGGCGTGGGCCTGGTCGGCGTCGAGAGCGATGGGGGTGTTCATGGCAGATGTGTTCCTTGATGGTCGCCGCCGCCCCGGATCGGGACGCACGGTACCCCTGGGGGTATTCTTTTCAGTGTTTTGCGGGAACGGAGGCAGTCGATTCCGTCATCGTCGGCGGGAATCCCGCTCGGACGGCAGGACTCCCGGGCAGGCGGTCGTCACACCACCGCGTCCACCAGCATGAAGCCGGCCACCGCCAGCAGGACCAGGGCGAACACCCGTTGAAGGGCGTGCCCGGACAGCTTCGCCGACAGGCGTCTGCCGTCCCAGGCGCCCAGGATCGCCGCGCCGGTGAACGGTGCTATGACGGCCCAGTCCAGGCCGTCGGCCGTACCGGCGCGCATCGCCAGGGCGGCCAGGGAGTTGACGGTGATGACGAGCAGGCTGGTGCCCACGGCCGCCCGCATCCGCATGCCGAGGACGTTCACCAGCGCGGGGACGGCGAGGAAGCCGCCGCCCACGCCGAGCACACCGGTGACCGCGCCGAGTCCGGCGCCGGCGGCCGCCGCCCGGCCCGGCCGTGCGCCGGTGGCGCCTTCCGGGGACGGGCGCGGTCTGAGCATGCGTACCGCGGCGGCGGCCGCGATCACGGCGAACGCCGCGGTCAGCACGGCCTCCGGCAGGCGTCCGGCGAGTACGCCGCCCAGCATGGCCGGGCCGATCCCGGCCGCCGCGAAGAGCAGCCCGGTGCGCCAGCGGACGTTTCCGTCGCGGGCGTGGGCGGGCAGGGCGGTGGCGGAGGTGACGGCGACGATGACCAGGCTCGCCGTGGTCGCCGCGACGGGGGTGAAGCCGAGCAGGTAGATCAGGGCGGGGACGGCCAGGACGCTGCCGCCGCCCCCGAGCGCTCCGAGCGCCAGGCCGATGACGGCCCCGGAGACCAGGGCGAGTATCACCGCGCTCACAGGGAGGTCCCGTTCCCGCCGGGCGAGTGCCCGCCCCGCGAGTCCCCGCCCGGCGAGTGCACGCCCACGCCCTGCGAGTCCCCGCCCGGGGGCCCGTCCTCGACCGGGAGCTCCGGCGCGACCGGGAGGCCGGTCACGACCGGGAGGCCCGCGTCGGCCCACTCCTGAATGCCGCCGATGACGTCGACGGCCTCGACGCCGCGGGCCCGGAGCAGTTCGGCGGCCTGCCGGGAGCGAACGCCCGACCGGCAGATCACGACGACCGGTCGCGCCCGCGCCGCTGCGGGCAGTTCGGCATCGGCGGTCAGCATCGCGAGGGGCAGGTGCACGGCGCCGGGGGCGTGGCCGGCCTGCCACTCGTGGGGTTCGCGTACGTCGAGCAGTACGCAGGTTCCGCCGTCTGCGGAGGCCGCGGTGCTTCCGGCCGCTCGCGCGTGCCCGGTGCGTGCGGCGGCCTCCTGCACGGTCACCCGTTCCGGGCCGCTCCGGTCGCGTCCGAAGAGGCTCATCGTGGTTCTCGCTCCTGTTCGTTCTCTGGGGTGCGTCGATCGTCTGGGCGCGTTGATCCGCGACGGCCGTCGTCAGCGCGTGCGGATCGTGAGCCCGGCCTGCTCGGCCGCGTCGAAGGGGTCGTCGACGGCGACGACGTCCCGGCCCGCGGCGTCGAGCAGGGAGGCGGCGATGGCGGCGCGCATGCCTCCGGCGCAGTGGACCCACACCTGTCCCGCGGGGATCTCGTGGAGGCGGCGGTGCAGGAGGTGGACGGGAATGTGGACCGAGCCCGCCACATGGCCCGCCGCCCGTTCGGACTCCCGGCGGACGTCCAGTACGACGATGCCGTCCCCGGGGTGCTCCGCGAGATCGGCGAACGTGGCCCGCCGGAAGGAGGCCGGGGCCTCGCCCTGCCGCACCCAGCGCGACGGTTCTCCGGTGGCCGCGGCGGCCGGGCGGTCGATGCCGACCCGCACCAGTTCGCGCTGGGCGGTGGCGAGCTGCTCCGCGGACTCGGCGAGCAGGGTCACCGGCTTGCCCCACGGGATCAGCCAGGCCAGGTAGGTGGCGAGCTGCCCCTCGGCCTCGAAGTTGAACGAACCGGCGACATGGCCTTCGGCGAACGCGACCCGGTTGCGCAGGTCCACCACCCACTCGCCGGCGGCGAGCCGGGCGGCGATCTCGTCGGCGTCCGCCAGGGCGGGCGGGGTCAGGTCGACCGGGGCGGGGCCCGCGGCGTTGGCCGGGCCCATGTGGGCGTAGTACGCGGGTATGTCGTCCAGGCCGGCCAGCAGATCGGCGACGAAGGTCTCCACGTCACGGGTGAGCGCCTCGTTCGACGCCTTCTCCTTGCCGATCGTGGTGGACTCGCCCGCCGCCTGCCGTGACGAACAGAAGCTGCCGAAGCCGTGGGTCGGCAGCACCGCCGCGTCGTCCGGCAGCTCGTCCGCCAGGCGGTGCGCGGAGGCGTGCTGCGCCCGGGCGAGGTGCTCCGTCAGTCGCGGCTCGACCAGGTCGGGCCTGCCCACGGTGCCGATCAGCAGCGAACCGCCGGTGAACACCATGACGGCCTTGCCGTTCTCTTCGAGCACGTACGAGGTGTGGTGCGGGGTGTGGCCGGGCGTCGCCAGCGCGCGCAGCGCCAGGCCGGCCTCGGCGTCGATCTCGCTGCGGTCGCCGTCGTGCACAGGCACGCGGTCGTAGGAGACGTGGGCCGCGGCGGGGACGAGGTAGGCCGCGCCGGTGAGCCGGGCCAGCTCCAGACCGCCGGTGACGTAGTCGTTGTGGAGGTGCGTCTCGACGACGTGGGATATCCGCACCCCGCGCCGCGCTGCCGCCGCGATCACCTGGTCGATGTCACGGGGCGGGTCGACCACCACGGCCGTCCGCTCGCCGCCCGCCAGGTAGCTGCGGTTGCCGAGCCCTGCCACCTCGATCGTGTCGACGAAGAACATGGGCACTCCCTTCCAGTGATTGCACTTACCCCCCGGGGTATATCTAGACGATAGCACGATACCCCTGGGGGTATTTTTCGAGGCGGGGAGAGCCCTGCGCGAGCGCGGGAGGGCCGTGAGCCGCGCGCACCTCGCAGGGCGCGGCCGGCAAACCGGCAGCGCGAAGAAGCACCCGAGGCCCTCCGCCGGTCGGCGCCCCACCGTCCCCACTATCGCCAGAGAGTGGTCTGGGCCCTGGAGAACAACCCTCGCCTGCCGACCGGGGAGGACACCTGGCGCCGCACCGCGCCATCCGGCTAGTGCTGTGACCGGGAAGGTTTGCCGGGTGGCTCGCGGCGTCCGGTGCGGTGCATCGCAAGGCGGAGCATCGTCCGCGTACTGGACGTACGCGGGTGATGCGACAACACCGCGAGGTGCCGTGCCGGGCGTCGCGAGCCGGTGAACCTTCCCGGTCACAGCACTAGCGGAAGCCCGCTCGACCGCGCTGTTCCAGCTCGCCACCGAGCTACCCGCAGCAGTCCTCGCCCGTACCCTCGGCATCGACATCACCGTCGCCGTCACATGGCAGCGAGCCGCAGCTGGAGACTGGGCCGCCTACGCCGCCGAGGTCAGCCGCCGCACTCCACCACAACCTCCGATCCATGCACCAGGAGCACCGACATGAGATTCGACGATCACCGTGTGGTCATTACCGCCGCCGGCCGCGATTTCGGACGCACTTTGGCCATCCGTCTCGCGGACCTCGGCGCCGAGGTCTTCCTTTCCGCGCGCACTCTGGCCGCCGCTGAACGTGTCCGCGACGAGATTCGCGGCCGAGGGCCCCAGCGGGTCCACGCCTTCGCCTGCGACCTGACTGACCCGGCCTCGATCCGCGACTTCGCTGCCGGCGTCGCCCGTCACACCGACCGCATCGATGTGCTGATCAACAACGGCTCCCGCTACCTCGAAGGACCAGACCTCCAATCCGCATCCGACGCCGACGTCGTCGACACCATCGCATCCGGCGCCACCGGCACCGTCCTGACCGTGAAGAACTTCCTCCCCCTCCTGCTCAACTCGGACAAGCCGGACGTGGTGACCATGGTCTCCGGCTGCGGAACGGCCGGTCATCACCGCTCGGACGCGCACGACGCCTTCTACGCGGCCAAGAGCGCCCAGGCAGGGTTCACCGAGATCCTCTCCAAGCGCCTGAGGCCCCAGGGGGTCCGAGTGATTTCCCTCTACCCGCCCGACTTCGACAACCCTGACCCGCTCTCCGAGCAGTGGGAGACCACACCACGCGAGGCCAAGGACACCCTCACCGCGCAGTCACTCGTGGAGTGCATCCTCTTCGCCGTCGCCCAGCCCCGCGACTGCTTCATCAAGGCGTTCCACTTCGAACAGGTCTGACCGGTTCCCGGCACGTCCACGCACGGCGACTCACACCGCGGTCCGGCGGCCCATGGGCCCCGGACCGGGGGCATTCGGACAGTTCCCCGACCATTACCCGGCGGGCCTGCGTCCCTTCAACGGGCGAGCAGCCTCCGCCGTCGCAGGTCTGCGCAGGAGCAGGAACGGCGAGAACTCCACCCCCGTGGCACCACCTGGCCAAGATTCTTGACATCTGTGATGAATTGCCACGTTTGTTGGCGCCGGCGCCATGGTCCGGCGCGGCAGCGAGGCCGGCGCGCATGGGGTTGCAACGGCGACAGTCTCGTCGCTTGGTTCCTTGCCGCTTTCACGTGACCTTCGGCGATTTCTACAGATCATCCAGTCGCCTGGTCACTGTGTCGAGTGTCGGCCAAGGAGGACCCTCGCGCAGCAAGCGCAGGAATTCCTCTCCGAATCGCCTCCCATTCGGAAACTGGTCGCCAAGCTCCCAACGCCACGCGGCGACCATCGCGATGACGAGCTGCCGACACTCGTCCAGCAGCCCTTGGTCAACGCTTGGGTAGTGCGCACAGACCGCCTCGGGAACATGGGCGAGATCGAACTCGACGGGTCCACGGCAGCACGTCTCGAGGTCGATGAACAACGGGCCGTTCTTCGTGCTGAGCACATTGCCTGGATGCGGTTCGCCGTGGAGCAGCTGCTCCACGGCGCCGCGGTCGTCGATCGCTCGTCGCAGGCTTGCCAGCCTGCCGCCGAGGAACACGCGGTCCGCGTCGGTGAGTTCCGGCGAGCGATCCGGGTCGGCGACAACTTCTTCCGCCTCCGTGATCCGGTCCGTGAACCTCGGGCTCGGCACATCGACCTTGCGCATGCCGGCGTGCAGCTGCTCCAGCGCCTTGGCGTAGTCGACTGGTGAGGTGTGAGGTGTCACGGGCTCGCAGTAGGTCCACAGCGTCACTGCGAAGCCATCGCGCGTGTACACACGCGGGTCCGTCCGAGGCTCCAAGGGACACACCGGGCATCCGGCCTCGGTGAGCCGCTGAGCGAGATCGACTTCGAACTGTGCAACCTCTTGTCCCACAGGGGCGACCCGGGCAAAGGCGTCGCATGGCGTCAGCCGCAGTGCCAGCTTGTTCGAGTTGTGGAGAACGATTGCATCGTTGGCTGGCAGGTCGAGCGATGCGGCGACCGAAGTCGCAGCCGCGATCGCACGCGTGACGTCGGTCATATCCACCCTCGTATCTTGGCATGGATGAGCGAGGGCGATGCCGACCCGGCCGTCCGCGGACTGCTTCTCGCGTCGCGGTTCACCGACGGCCGCGCACCCTCACCTGTTGAGGAACTCCGCGCACCGGTACGGGCCCAGCGCGGCGCCCTCGGACGGCAGCAGGGTGACCTCCACGTCATCGGTCCTGACCTCCGGAGCGAGCACGGACTGGGCGCGCGCCAGCGTGCACACCAGTTGCCCCGTGCCCTGGTCGCGTCCCGTCCCCGCGTAGACCCCGTAGAGGTGCAGCGTCACCTGGGCCCCCTTTCCGGTCGCCGTGAAGCCGGGCAGCTCGACGAACGAGGTGAGACCGTCGGCCCGGCCACCGGGCGGCGGCCCCAGAAGAAGCAGTTTCACCACCGTGGCGAGGTTCTTGATCTCCCTGTCGCCCACGGGCACCGCGCGCAGTCCGCCGGCGGTCGCGAAGTACAGCCGTGCCCCGTGCGTCAGCCCGGACGCGGGCTCGCCCGCGCCCACCACCCCGGTCGGCTGGACGCCGCAGCCGGTGAGGACGATTCCCAGCGCGACGGCCAGACCCGTGAACCGGCCCCTCATCCCGCCTCCCCTTCCGTGCGTCGCAGGGGCAGCCGCAGTGTGAACACCGCGCCGCGCCGCGGTCCGTCGGCCGCATCAGCCGTGCGAGCGATGCCGGCGGCGTAGGCCGCATCGGTGGTATCGGGCACGTCGGCCGCCCTGGCCACATGGGCGACCCCGGCCACATCGGCAACGGCGGCCACGTCGATCGTGCCGCCGTGCAGCCGTGCGTTCTCCAGCGCGATCGCCGTACCGAGGCCGCTGCCCAGTCCGTCGGCGGCCGCGCCGCGCGTACGGGCCGCGTCCGCCTTGTAGAACCGGTCGAAGACCCGTTCCCGGGCCTCCGGCGGCAGCCCGGGGCCGTGGTCGGCGACCTCCAGCGTCACCCACTCCTCCCCGTCCCCGTCCGCCGCGCGGGCCGTCCCGAGGGTCACGGTGACCGGCGGGGCCCCGTGCCGCAGCGCGTTGCCCACCAGGTTCGCGACGATCACGTCGATGCGGCGCCGGTCGACCACCGCCCGCAGCCCTTCGGGAAGGCGCGTCTCCACCCGGTCCGTCCAGCCGCGCAGTGCCAGCGACGCCCGCACGGTGTCGGCCAGATCCGTCTCGGACGCGTTCAGCCGTACCGCCCCGGCGTCGAAGCGGGAGATCTCCATCAGGTCCTCGACCAGCCGGGACAGCCGTGCCGTCTCCGCGCCCACGGTGCGGGCCGCCCGCGCGGCGTCCGGCGGCAGTTGGTCGGCGTCCTCCTCCAGGACGGTCGCCACCATCGTCATCGCCGCGAGGGGCGTGCGCAGTTCGTGCGACACGTCCGCCACGAAGCGGCGTGCCTTCGCCTCCTGCTCGCGCAGTTCCGCGTCGGAGGTCTGGAGCGCGTCGGCGGTCTCGTTGAACGTCCGTGCCAGGTCGGCGAGTTCGTCGTGCCCGCTGACGGCCACCCGGCTGCCGAGGTCTCCGCCCGCGAGCTCCCGGGTGGCCCGGCCCAGCTTCCGTACCGGGCGAAGGACCGTCCCCGCGGCCAGCAGGGCCAGGACCGCGGCCAGCAGCACCACCGGCACGGTGCCCGCCCGTACGGAGTCCAGCAGGGCGGCGGTGTCGTCGCGTTCGGCCCGCAGATCCGTGATCGCGTAGACGTCCAGACCCGAGGTTCCGCGGTCCCCGTCGGTGTACGTCACGGGCATGCCCACGACCAGGTAGGGCTCGCCGCGCCACGTCACCCGCTGGAACCGGGCACCGCTCCCGGTCGTGACGGCGGCGCGCAGTTCGACCGTGATCCGTTCCTTCGTGTCGGCGAGCATGTCGGAGACCGCGACGAGGTCCTGGTAGCGGGCGACCACGATGCGGGCGCCGAGACCGTCGGAGACCTTCGCCGCGAACCGGGACAGCGACTCCTGATCGGGCGGCAGGTCGAAGTCGGCGGCGACCGCGGTGGCCCGCTCCCGGAGGTCGTCCACGGCAGTGTCCTGGGTGCGCCGGAGGACCGCGGTGCGGGCGTCCCGGTAGGCGAGGGTCGTCGCGGTCAGCGCGCTGACGAGGGCGACGAGGACGAACGTGACGACGAGCCGGGTGCGCAGCCCACCGACGAGCCGCCACGTGCGTCGAGCCGAGGTGTCACGGCGCTGGTCCTCGTGCCCCCCGACCGTACGGTTCACAGGGGCCCGAAGCGGTAGCCGAAGCCCCGCACCGTCTGTATGTACCGGGGCTTGGCCGGTACCTCCTCGATCTTGGCCCGCAGTCTGCCGACCGCCGCGTCCACCAGCCGGGAGTCGCCCAGGAAGCTGTGGTCCCAGACGGATTCGAGCAGCTGCTCGCGGCTGAGGACCCGGCCCGGGGAGGCCGACAGCTCCAGCAGCAGCCGCAGTTCGGTGGGCGGGAGCGGGACGGGGGTGCCGTTCCTGGTGACGGTCAGTCCGGCGCGGTCGATCGTCAGACCGGCGAGATCGGCGTCCGGCCCCGGCCGTGCCGACGGTTCCGCACGGCGCAGCGCGGCCCGGATCCGGGCCTGCAGCACGGGCGCGGTGACGGGCTTGACGACGTAGTCGTCGGCGCCGGCCTCCAGCCCGGTCACGATGTCCTGGTCGTCGCCGCGCGCGGTCAGCATGATGACCGGCAGGGTCGCCGAGCGGGCCCGGATGCGGCGGCACACCTCGAAGCCGTCCATCCCGGGCAGCATCAGGTCCACGACGGCCAGTTCCACCCGCGTGCCCTGCTTCCCGGCGAGCAGGGCGAGCGCCTGTTCGCCGGTGGCGGCGGTGTCCACGCCGTACCCGTGCCGGCGCAGCACGAGCTCCATTCCGTCCCGTACGGACATGTCGTCCTCGATGAGCAGCACATGCGGCATGGGGCCGATTATGAGCACGCCCGAGCCCCTTGCGCCTAGTCCGGAACGGGGGCGGACCCGCAGGTCGGGGGCATTGTTACGTTCCCATCATGTGGCCATGGACGGCTCATCATCCGTGGCGGCGAGCGTGGGACGCATGAACTTCCTCATCAGGACGAACCCCCGAGTCACCACCGCCCGGCTGCGCCTGGCCGCCTTTGTGGCCGTGCCCGTGCTCGCGCTCTCCGTCGCCTGCGGCGGCGGGGACGACAGTGTCGGCGGGACGAAGAAGGACGACACGATCGCCGACGTACCGGAATCGCCGGCCGAGAGCACCGCGAAGGACGGGAAGAGCCAGGGCGGCCCGGCCGCGGGCAAGAGCGAGTTCTACGACGCCCAGATGAAGTACGTCCGGTGCATGCGCGCCAAGGGCGGTTACAAGGACTTCCCCGACCCCAAGCTCAGCGGGCACCTCGACTGGGACAAGATCAACGAGGTCGGCGCCCAGCCCCGTGCCAACGCAGGAATCAAGGGCGGCAAGGGGGGCGCCTGCGTCGACGAGTTCCGGGCCGCCATGGCGGCCGAGCCCCAGCGGGACCAGCAGAAGGACTACGAGTCGATGCTCGCGCACGCCAAGTGCATGCGGGACAACGGCGTCTCCAGGTTCACCAATCCGACCATGAGCGGCGGCCACGCCCAGCCGGGCGGCGACCCCAACCCGGCGTCGCCGTCCCTCGACCCGAACTCGCCGGCGTACAAGAAGGCCCGCGAGGCATGCAGGTCGAAGCTGCTCGACGGTCTGGACGGCATGCAGTGAAGCGCCGCACCCTCTCGATCACACTCGGCGCCGTGGTCGTCGCCGCTGTCGCCGGGGGCTTCCTGCTCCCCTTCGACGGGGGCGACGCGGGCGCCTCCGGCAGGAGCGGCGACCTGCCGCCCGCCACCGCGACCGTCGTACGCACCGACCTCGTGCAGTCCAAGACGGTCGACGGCAAGCTCGACTTCGCCCAGCGCCGCGCGGTCAAGTCCGCCGTCGAGGGCACCGTCACGGTGGCCGCTTCCGAAGGGAAGACACTGACCATGGGACAGGCCCTGTACGAACTGAACGACAAGCCCGTCACCCTTCTCTACGGGCCGGTCCCGATGTTCCGCGAGATGAAGGTCGGCGACCGCGGCACCGATGTACTCCAACTGGAGCGCGCCCTGCGCGACTTGGGGTACGGGGCGAACCTGTACGTCGACACGCGGTACGACACGGACACCGAGGCCGCCGTCAAACGGTGGCAGAAGTCCCTGAACCGTGACACCACCGGCAGGGTCGGCCAGGGCGACGTCGTCTTCCAGCCCGGCCCGGTCAAAGTGGTCTCCGCCGACGCGGCGCTCGCCGACCAGGTGGGCCCTGACACACCGGTCCTGACGATCGCCTCCACCAAGCCCGTCGTACGGGCGCAACTCGACCAGACCGACGGCGCGCTCACCGCACGCGGGACCAGGGTCGAGGTCACCCTGCCGAGCGGGAAGACCGTGTCCGGCGACGTCGCAGGGACGGTACGCCCGGAGGACTCCGCGGCCGGGGGCGGTGCCGGTGCGCAGGAGGGCATCACCGTCGAGGTCGTCCTGGACGGCGGGGTGAAAGCCGCGTCCGGCGAGGACACCGCGGTGTCGGCGAGCGTGAAGTTCGTCAGCGAGGCGCGCAAGGGGGTCCTCGCGGTCCCCGTCGAGGCGGTCGTCGCGCTGAGGGGCGAGAACGGCGGCTACGGCCTCCAGGTCGTCCGGGGCACCACTTCGACGATGGTGCGGGTGGAGACGGGCATGACCGCCGACGGACTGATCGAGGTCAGCGGACCGGACGTGCGCGAGGGACTGAAGGTCGGAGTGGCGAAGTCATGACATGGGACCCGGTGATCGAACTGCGCGATGCCGGCAAGTCGTACCCCGGTGGCGTCCACGCGCTGCGTGGAGTGAACCTCACCGTCGAAGAAGGTGAAATGGTCGCCGTGGTCGGCCCGTCCGGCTCCGGCAAGTCCACGATGCTCAACATCATGGGCACTCTCGACAAGCCCACCACGGGCACCGTCCGGGTCGCCGGATACGACGTGTCCGAGCTCTCCGACTCCCGGCTCTCCGCGCTGCGCGCCCGCCACATCGGCTTCGTGTTCCAGCACTTCCACCTGGCGGCGGGGCGCGACGCGGTGGACAACGTGGCCGATGGGCTGTTGTACGCGGGCGTACCGCTGAGCCAACGGCGTGCGCGTGCCCGGGAGGCGCTGGCCAAGGTGCGGCTGGACCACCGCCGTGCACACACGCCGAACGAGCTGTCGGGCGGCGAGAAACAGCGCGTGGCCATCGCCCGCGCCCTGGTGGGAAGCCCTCGGCTGCTGCTGGCGGACGAGCCGACCGGGGCGCTGGACACCGCGTCCGGCGAGATCGTCATGGAGCTGCTGCACGAGCTGAACGCGTCCGGCACCACCATCTGCGTGATCACCCACGACAACGAGATCGCGGACGCGCTGCCGCGACGGGTCCGGTTCAGGGACGGCGAGATCGTGGCGGA
This sequence comes from Streptomyces sp. CB01580, assembly GCF_001905795.1. GTDB lineage: Bacteria > Actinomycetota > Actinomycetes > Streptomycetales > Streptomycetaceae > Streptomyces. Next base: position 178,268 of record NZ_LIXJ01000005.1, on the reverse strand, counting down.
CTCGCGTTCCGGCACGCGGCGCGGCGCGCGCGCCGACGCAGGACCCGCCGTGCACTCCGGCGCGGGACCGGCCACGCGCTCCGGCGCGGAGCCCACCGCACGCTCCGGCCCAGGACCCGCCTCCCGTACGGAAGAAGAGGCCGGTCGGTGAAGAACGACCTCAGACCGTCCCGCCTCCCCCTCAGCGACATCGCGCGCGTCGGCGCGTTCGGCCTTCGCGCGCGCCGTGCGCGTGTGGTGCTCTCGGCGCTCGGCATCGCCATCGGTATCGCGACGATGGTCGCCGTCGTCGGTCTGTCCGAGTCGAGCCGTGCGGACCTGATGGCCCGGCTCGACCGCCTCGGTACCAACCTCCTCACGGCCGAGGCGGGCGAGGACGCCATGGGGCGGGCGGTCAAGCTGCCCAAGAACGCGGTGGCGATGGTCGAGCGCGTCGGCCCGGTGCTGCATGCCACGGCCACCGCCGACGTCGACGCCCGGATCCGCCGCAGCGATGTCGTCCCCGAGGAACGCACCGCCGGCGTCACCGCGCAGGCGGCCCGCCTCGACCTGCTGTCCACGCTCGGCGGGGAGGTGGACAAGGGAGCCTGGCTGGACCCGGCCGGTGAGCGCCTCCCGACGACGGTTCTCGGGGCGGTGGCGGCGGAACGCCTCGGCATCACCCGCACCGGCGAGACGATCATGATGAACGACACCCGCGTCGTGGTCGTCGGCATCCTCAAGCCGCTCGAACTCGTGCCCACCCTGGACCGGGTGGCGATGGTCGGATTCCCCGCCGCCGAGCGCCACTTCGGCTTCGACGGCCACCCCACCACCATTTTCGAGCGCTCCACGGACGCCTCGGTGGAGGACGTGCGGGCAGTCCTGGCCCGCACCATCAGCCCCGGGGACGAGGCGGGCGTCAAGGTCTCGCGGCCCTCGGACGCGCTGGCCGCCAAGGCCGCCACCGACGAAGGACTGACGACCCTGATGCTCGGCCTGGGCGCGGTGGCCCTCCTGGTGGGCGGTGTGGGCGTGGCGAACACCATGGTCATCTCCGTCCTGGAGCGCCGCCAGGAGATCGGGCTGCGCCGTTCGCTGGGCGCGACCCGCAGCGCGATCCGGCTCCAGTTCCTGGCGGAGTCGCTGCTGTTGTCGGCGCTGGGCGGCGTGACGGGCGCGCTGCTGGGAGCGGCGGTGACGTACGGCTTCGCGCGGGTCCAGGAGTGGACCGCGGTGGTCCCGCCCTGGTCCCTGGCGGGTGGCCTGGCCGCCACCCTCCTGATCGGCGTGGTCGCGGGCCTCTATCCGGCGATCCGCGCCTCCCGCCTCCACCCGACCGTGGCCCTGCACGCGACGTGAGGCAGCGGCGCAAGGAGTGAGGGGTGAGCGGGGTACGGGGTGGGACGGTGCGCCGTGCACGGCTCCCAGTGGGCGTGGTGTACGGGGCACCCCGGTGGGGCGGTGCCCCGTACACCACGGTTGGGTGCCCCGTACATCCGCCCGCCGCCGGGCGCGGAGGCGCGGTGACCGTCGTGCGCCGGTCCGCGGCGGCGCAGCCACCCCGATTCCCCCGCCCCTGGGCCCGTGGGCCCACGGGCCCAGGGGCGGGATCCGCCGGCGTGCGCGGGCCGGGAGGTCACCCGACGAGGGCCTCCCAGGTCTTGGGCCCTGCCAGGCCGTCCGCGCTCAGGCGGTTGAGGCTCTGGTACGCGCGTACGGCGGAGTCGGTCGCCGTCCCGAAGCCACCGTCGACGGCGAGCCCCGCACCGTGCTTGTTCAGCACCGTCTGAAGGGCGCGCACATGCGATCCCGAGCTGCCCCGCCGGAGCGAATGGACCAGGAACGGCCAGGTCTTGGGACCGACCTGACCGTCCGCCACCAGGCCCTTGGAGGACTGGAACTTCTTGACGGCCTCGACCGACACCGTTCCGTAGGCGCCGTCGGCGCTCAGCGCCGTGCCGCGCTGGGTCATCAGATGCTGGACGGCCCGGACGGTCGCGCCTGCGGCTCCGGGGTCGATGGCGGGCCAGCCGCCGCCCAGACGCACACCGCGGGCGGAGAGGAACGTGACGGGGTTGGTCGTGGACCCGAGCCCTCCCGTGTGGGTCTCGAAATGCAGGTGAGGGCCGGTCACGTTGCCCGTGGCACCCATGTCGGCGATGCGCTGACCGACGGCGACCTTGGCGCCGAGGGCCACCCGGAACGCGCTGAGATGCCCGTAGTAGGTGTACCGATCGCCGCCGTGCGCGATGACCAGGCCCTTGCCGGTGCGCCCGGTGAGGACGCCGGTGCCGCGCCGTACCACGGTTCCGGCCGCGGCGGCGTAGACGGCCGTCCCCGTCGAGTTGGTGACGTCCTGGCCGGCGTGCGGGTAACCGCCGCGCGGCGCACCGTAGTTCCCGCCCGCGGGGAAGCGGCCGCGGGCGGGGTTGCACCACTTGCCGTCCTTGAGCGTCGCCGCCGAGGCCGAGGGGGTCAGGCCCGGCAGGCCCGCCACCATCACCCCGAGTCCGGCCCCGGTACCGAGCAGCAGCTTTCTGCGTGACAGCGCCGTGAACCGCTGGTTCCCCCGCTCGCCGGACGCGCCGTCGGCCGGACCGCATTGCTCGCACATGTCCTGTCCTCCTTGAGTTCTCGTCGGCTCTACGCGCGTTGAGTTGGCGAGAGCATGCCAGAGATACCGGTGGTGCTCCAGGGACCAGGGGCCCAGAGCCGGATACGTCGACGGCGGCTCGCGTCGCGCCACCCGGTTCCCGTGCGGGTGAGGACGAACTCGCGCTGCTCCGCGTACCGTTCGGACACGCGGCGTGTGGGCTGCGGCCGGATGACGCTCGTGGCGCTCGTGCGGCGCTCGCTCTGATGGGGCGTCACCTGATTGACCGTGCAGGTCATGCGGGGCGGACGGTGCGCGGGGCCTTCTCCGTTCCCGGCGTTCTCGTTTAGTGCTGTGGCCGGAAAGGTTTGCCGGGAAGCTCGCGGCGTCCGGTGCGGTGCGTCGCAAGGCGGAGGATCGCCCTCGTACTGGACGTACTCGGGTGATGCGACAACGCGGCGAGGTGCCGTGCCGGGCGTCGCGAGCCGGTGAACCTTCCCGGTCGCAGCACTAGGGGCCGGGCGGCGGGCTCTCTGTCGTAGCGGCGGAACCGAGCATGGCACCCTCACCGCGCTCAGGCCTCTCGGCATGTTGCACAAACTCCGACGTCGCTGCTTGCCGCGATTGCGCAGAGACGGGTCTCGAACCGTGCTTCAGGATGTGCGATCAGACAAGGCGTGAGCCGGATGAAACATCCAGTTCACCGTGACGACATCGGGAGTCCGCTGTGCTCTGGAGAAAACTGCTCGTCCCCCTGACCTCGCTCCTGCTCCTGGCGACGGCTTCTGCCGGCGCGGGAGCGGCAGCGGCGTCCACCGGTTCCCCCGCCGGTGCCAGTGCCGAGGCGGCCACGGCCGACTACGGCGCTCCCGGCCCCTACGCCACCGCGGTGGAGGTCGGGGCGGTGACCACCCTGTACTACCCGCGTGACATCGCGACCAGCGACCGCCGCCACCCCGTGATCGTGTGGGGAGACGGCACCTTCGCCTTCCCGGTCGTCTACCGCGACCTGTTGCTCCACTGGGCCAGTCAGGGCTTCATCGTCGCCGCCGCCAACACCCCGCAGTCCAACCTCGGCATCTCCATGCGCGCCGGGATCGACATGCTCACCCGTCGCAACGCCGACCACGGCAGCCCCTTCCACGACCGTGTCGACCTGGAGCACATCGGCGCGTCCGGTCACTCGCAGGGCGGCGCCGCCGCCATCGTCGTCGGCTCGGACCCGCGCATCGACACCATCCTGCCCATCCAGCCCGGGCCGCTGGCCAACATCGACAACGTACACGTACCCGCGCTCCTCCTGGCCGGGCAGAAGGACAGCATCGTCTTCCCCTTCATGGTCAAGGCCTTCTACAACGACGCCGACCACATACCGGCCATCTACGGGGAACTGCGCGGCGCCGATCACCTCACGGTCGTGGGCGACCCCGGCCCGTTCGCCGCGCCCACCACCGCCTGGTTCAAGGCACACCTGATGGGGGACCAGACGGCGAGGGCACAGTTCTTCGGGGCCGACTGCGGGATCTGCACCGACAGCGGCACCTGGTCCGACGTCCGCCGCAACGGCCTCGCAAACCGGTGACCCGCTCCCGGAGATCCCTTCCGCCGTGACCGGCGGCCGTCCCCGATCCACGCCGCCCGCCCCTGATGCTCCCGCGACCAGGGGCGGCCGGCCCCCGTTCGCACATGGAAGGACCGCCATGGACCTCATCGCGACCACCGGGCAGGGCAAGGTCCGAGGCCGTTTCCGCAACGGGATCGCCACCTTCCTCGGCATCCCCTACGCCGCCCCGCCCTTCGGCGCCCACCGCTTCCGCGCTCCCGCCCCGGTCGAGTCCTGGGAAGGGGTACGAGACGCTCTGGAGTACGGGCCGACCGCCCCCAAACGCCCCTACCGCCCGCCCCTCGACCGGCTGATACCCGATCCGAGCATCGCCGGGGACGACTGTCTCAACCTCAACGTCTGGACCCCATCCGTCGGCGAGGGCCGGCTGCCCGTCATGGTCTGGATCCACGGGGGCTCCCTGCGCAACGGCTCGGCGAACCTGCCGCTCTACGACGGGGGCGCCTTCGCGCGCGACGGGGTGGTCCTCGTCTCCGTCAACTACCGGCTCGGCGTCGAGGGGTTCGGGGTCTTCCCCGACGCCCCCGTCAACCGGGGCCTCCTCGACCAGATCGCAGCCCTGACCTGGGTCCGCGACAACATCTCCGCCTTCGGCGGAGATCCGGCGAACGTCACCGTGTGCGGGGAGTCCGCCGGCGCGATCAGCGTCGCGGCCCTCATGACCAGCCCCGGCGCGGCCGGGCTGTTCCACCGGGCGATCCTGCAGAGCGGCCCGCCGCACACGGTGTCGCGCCGCGAGGGCGCGAAGACCGTACGGTCGATGGCGAGGAGACTGCGGATCCCGGCCACCGCCGAGGCGTTCGCGGCGGTGGACCGAGACCTGCTGCTGGACGCGCAGGCCGCCGTCGTCGACCGGTCCGACCCCATCGGCGGCGGTCCCGGCTTCCACATCGTGGTCGACGACGACGTGGTGCCCGCCGCCCCGCCCCTTCCTGAGGCCGACCTTCTGCTGGGCTGCAACCGGGAGGAGTACCGGCTGTGGTTCGTACCCGGCGGAACCGTGGACCGGATCAGCCGGCTCACCCTGCGGCTGGCACTGCTGAAGATCCGTGTCCCGCAACGCGTGGCACGCCTGTACCGAGCCACCCGGCCGCACGCCAAACCCGGAGAGATCCTGGGAGAGATGGCCACCGACCTGCTGCTGCGGGGGCCGCTCAACCGCCTCGCCGACTCCCGGCCCGCCCGCACCTTCGTCTACGAATTCTGCTGGCGCTCGCCCGTGATGGGACTCGGCGCGTGCCATGCGCTGGAACTCGGCTTCGTCTTCGACAACCTGCGCGCCGCCGAGGACCTGACCGGGCCCGGCGCGCCCCAGCCACTGGCCGACGCCATGCACCGGGCCTGGGTCGCCTTCGCCACTACCGGACAGCCGGGCTGGTCCGGCTGGAACGCGGACCGGCCCGTCATGGTCTTCGACCACCCCGACGCCGGCCCGGTCCTCGCACCCCGGCACGAGGAACTCGGCGCCTGGCTCTGACAGACAACAGGCCGAGCGCTCGCCGACGCCGGCCGTGGTTCATCCGCTTTCCGCTGCTCCTGCGGATCCCTGCCATCCGGTGGCCCCGCGGTGATCCGCGGGCCCGGCCAGGTCCCTGGCGACGAGCGCCGCCTGGATCAGCCGCGCCTGCGCGGGAACCGCGAGGTCGAGGCCCGTCAGCGCGCTCACTCGCTGCAACCGGTAGTCCAGGGTGTTGCGGTGGACGCACAGCTCCAACGCCGTCTGGCGGCGGTTGAGCCCCCGCTCCACGAACACGCGCAGCGTCTCGAGCAGGTACGGATGCTCCTCCAAGGGGTCGAGTTTGGCCGCCAGCCGCACCAGGCCGTCCCCAGGGCGCGCGAGCTGGTGCTCCAGCAGCACGTCGTCGAGGCGGTAGCACCCGGGCGGGCGTCCCAGGCGCCGGACGAGATCCAGCACGCGGCCGGCCTCCTGCGCCGCCGAGGGGATGGCCGCCGGTACGGAGGAGCGGGCGGCGGCGGCGCGCACGGGCTGCCCCACGTCCTTCTCCAGCCGGGCCACCAGGCCCGGCACGTCGGACCTGCCCGGCAACAAGGCGATCCGAGCGACGTGGTCCATCAGCACAGGGATCCCGGTGAAGGCGTCGAGCGAGGACTGCACCAATCTGCTCGGCGGGTCGGACTCGAACGCGAAGGCGACCACCTCGTGCTCACCCACCACGGCCACCCGCGCCACGCCCGCCAGTTCCTCGTACGGCCGTCCTGCCAGCAGGGCGCCGAGCAGAGCCCGCCGTACGCGCTTGTCCTCGCTGTGGAGGTCCTCCTGGGCGTTCTGGTGGGCGAGGACGACCGCGGGCAGCGCGGCGTGCAGGCAGGCGAGCAGTTTGCCGCCCGCTCCGGCCAGCTCACCGGGCTCCGCGACCTCGGTCAGCGTCTGCCACCACACCTCGGCGCCGATCAGGTACGCGGCGATCACCGCCTCCAGGGGGACGCGCTCCTCGGCCCGGCGCGCCGACCACTCGATGAGCCGGGTCAGATCGCCCGGCCCCATCGGACCTTCGCCGCCGCCGTCGCGCAGTGCCCTGAGCAACAGCGCGTGCACCGCCACGATGGACCGCGCCACCTCGCCCTGGAGGGTGGCGCGGGGCAGCGCCCCGTAGAACGGCGCCTCCGCCGCGCAGCGCGCGACCACGACGGCCGTGAGGTCACCGACCCGGGCGGCCATCCGGGCGTGCAGGTCCGACATCGGCGCATCGTCACACCGCCCCGGCCGTGCCGTCAATCGGAGCCCCGGGTCCGGCGGGGCGGGCAGTGCGTCGAGCGTGTCCCCGAACCGCTCCCGGCCGGACGCAGCCCCATGTCCCGTACCTGCGGCGAGCCACTGTGTCCCGAGGCCACATCTGTACGCACCGACGGTCACCCGTGCCGACTGCTCGACGACCCCGCAGTGCGGGCACGCTTCGACGGTGGCCGGCGCCCGGGGCGAGCACCGGCCGGTGATTCCGCACAATCCCACGCCCTTGCTTCTGGCAGTGTGCGGGACTGCCATCGACACGCGTCGAGCAGGGCCGAGCCGTCTCGGCCGTGACGCTCGTTTGACGCTCCGGGTATGTGCAGGCCGCTCCTCGGGAGCGGCCACACCGCGTCTGACCTGCAGGTTCTCTGAATGTCGATCCCCGTGACGTCTTTCCGATGACCCACCACGTGGAGTGCGATCCTGCACCGACACCGGGACACCTCCGCTCGCGCGGAGCCGACGGCCTGGTTCTGTACGCGAGAAGGGCAGCGGATGTCCGCTACTTCGGGGGGCAGTGCCGAGGGTCGCAGCGTTCGAATTGTTCACGGGATGCGGCAGCACCAGTTGCAGCGCTCAGTTGCGGTACGCGGCTGTCGCGATCTCGATGAAGGATCGGATCAAGGGGTTGGTGTCACCTTCGTTCCACACCGCCACCACTCGGCTCGGCGCCATGTCGGTCAGCGGTACCACGGCCAGCTCCGCGGGCAGTTCGTTTCCGAGCGGGGCCAGGCCGACCGTGCCGTTCCACAGCACGGCCTGCAGGCATTCCTGGACTGCGCGCACCACGGGGCCCTCGCGCGGCCTGCCGCCGTTCCAGTACGACTGCCAGATGGGGTCGGTGCCCTGCGGGAACTGGAACCAGCGGCGGTCGCTCAGCTCAGCCAGCCGCAGCCGGTCGCAGCGGGCCGGCGGATCGTCGGCGCGCAGGACCACGCCGACCGGATCGGTTCGCAGCGCACGCATCGTCAGGGTCGTCTCGTCGAACGGCGCCCGGGTGAGGGCGACGTCGACCAGTCCGGCGCGCAGCCCGCACGTCGGGTCGGTCAGATCGGTGTCGCGGATGCGGATGTCGATGCCGGGGTGGCGTCGTCGGTAGGCGGCGGCCAGCCTGGATACGCCCGGGTCGGTGCCGTCGCCCAGGATGCCGACGGTGAGGGTCGCGACGCCGGCCGCCGCACTCACGCGTGCACGGACGCGGTCGGCATGGTCGAGCAGGGCCCGCGCCTCGTCGAGCAGCACCCTGCCCACCGGAGTGAGCGTGACGCCCACGGGCGAGCGGGCGAAGAGCAGGGCCCCGACGTCGGCCTCCAACTGCTTGATCGCCCGGCTCAGCGGCGGCTGACTCATGTGCAGTCGGGTGGCGGCCCGGCCGAAGTGGAGTTCCTCGGCGACCGCCACGAAGTAGCGCAAAGTCCGTAGCTCCACGCTGCAACGATATCCACGAGGTATCGCCGCTGCGGGATGGGTCTTGGACACCGGCAGGGCCCCGGCGGTGCACTGGTGAGCATGACCGAAGAAGCGAAGACCAGCGAGCCGCAGGCCGACCCCGCCGTATCGGTGGTGGGTCCCGGCGACGGCGAGACGATCGTTCTGGGCACCACGCGCATGCGCGTCCTGGAGGACGGCAGCCACACCGGGCACCGCCTCGCGATCGCCGAGTCCATCCTCGCCCCGCGCACCCAGGGACCGCCGCAGCACCGCCACGCCCAACACGACGAGGGCTTCTACGTCCTCTCCGGCACCGTGCGGTTCACCGTTGGGGACGAGGATCACGACGCCACCACGGGCACGCTCGTGATGGTTCCGCCAGGCACCCCGCACACCTTCGCCAACCTGACCGACCAGCCCGCCGTCATGCTCAGCACATTCACCCCCGACCTGTACGTGCAGTACTTCCGAGACCTCCAGGAGGTGCTCACCGGCGGCCGGCCGCTGACGCGACAGGCCAACATCGATGCGATGAGCCGCTACGCAACCGAACCCGCCACCGACCTCGCCTGAAGCCGATGGGACGGACGGCCCAGCCACCCTTTCTTGCGACCGGCGGGGCCGTGGCGCTGCCGCCTCTCCCGTCCGGCCCCCTCGGACGACGGACCGGGCCTTCTCCAGTGGCTTCCCTGCCAACCGACGCCATCGACGGGGCCCGGCGAACCGGTGGCCCATGAACGGGAACGACGAACATCGCCTACTGGATCGTCGCCGGACTGCTCACGCTCTTCTACTGCTACGCAGGAACGCTGAAGGTGATCCGCAGCCGCGATCAACTCCGCCCGATGATGGCCTGGGTCGACCGCGTACCCTTGCCCGCCCTCAGGGCGCTGGGGACAGTCGAAGTACTCGGCGCGATCTCCGGCTTCACCACCGCCACCGGATCCACCTCGAACAGGCCATCCCCACCAGACATACCAGGATTCTCCCAGATGGAAGATCACGAACAGGAGGCGGCGTCGGGCTCAATCGCCTGATCGACTGCCAAGATCCGCGGACAGCGCCGCGTAGATGTACTCGCTGCCCCAGCGATCCCCGTCGAGGTCGTTCTCGACCAGGTGTGCCTCCCGGCGCATCCCGAGGCGCTCACAGACCCGCACAGACCCGGTGTTCTCCACATCCAGCCGTGCGTAGAGCCGGTGCACGCCCAGCGTGTCGAAGGCAAACCCGGCCAGCGCCGCGGCCGCCTCGGTCGCGTAGCCGTGCCCCTGGTGACCTGGGTCGAGAGTCCAGCCGATCTCGGCCTGGGCGGCGCGGGCATCGGCCAGGGCGAGGCTCACCTCGCCAAGGACGCCGGGCTCATCGCGTCGGCAGACGGCGAGCGCCAGCTTGTCCCCGTCGGCGCGCCAGACCGTCTGCGCCGCGCGCTCGGCGGCAACCTGCTCGCTGCGCTCACGCGTGTGCGCCGGCCGGTACAAGTAGCGCGCCACGCTCGGCAGGCTCTGGTAGGCGTACAGGTCGTCGGCGTCGCCGGGAGTGAACAGACGCAGCGACAACCGGGCCGTGGTCAACGGCAGCAGCGAGGCGATGTCCATGCGGACCTCCGGGACGCGGATGTGGATCAAGTTGCGGACTGATTTTCGCATCACGACTGCCCGGCAGCCACGCCTTTTCAAGAGCAGGGATCGGCAACCGCACTTCACCACGAGGCGCGGCATTCCAGGAGTTGTTTACCGACCCACGCTCCTAAGGGCTGTCCCGTATTCCCTGGCGGGCGCGCGACGACAGCTGCGGCGCCTCGCCGCGTTGTCGGAACGCCCACATACGTCCAGTATGTGGGCGCCCCTCCGCCTTGCGATGCACCACATCCGACGCCGCACGCTGATCCACCACGGATTACGGGACAGCCCTTAGCCTCAATCCGCCGACGTGTTTTTGAAGTGGTCGTCGAGGGCTTGCGGGGCGGGTTCTGGACTGTCGGCCGGGTGTGGACAAGCGGTATCCGCTGGTCTGCCCAGCTTTTCCACAGGTTCGGTTCCGGTTGGGCCCTGGCGGGGCGGGTCGGGCAGAGGCGGTCAGGCCGGTTCGGGTGGGCGGTGAACGGTGTCGAACAGCCGTGTCCACGCGTCTCGCCAGGGTCAGTTGTGCGGTAGGTGCAGTGTGATACGCCGTGCGGAGTGGGCGATCCGGGCCGGGACCTGGATCAGGTGGGCGCGGAGGGTGGCGGTGGTGGCCTTGGAGTGGAAGGCGGAGGTCAGTGCCCCGGCGGCCCGCAGCAGGTTGTAGGCCATCGCCCACAAGGTGAGCCAGGCGGCGTTGGCGTTGAACTTCCTCGACGGCAGGTGGGCCAGGGCGGAGGCTTTGCTGTCCGCGATGACCTGCTCGACGACGGCGTGGTGACGGTGTTCCCGCTCGGCTTGGAGGGTTTCGGCGGGGTTGTCGGTGAAGAACGGGTGGTGGCGCCAGACCGGGAACAACTCGCCCTGCTCTCCGACGACCGCGGGTTTGGCCAGGTCACGGACCCGGCGCACGATCAGCCGGGCCGTGACCCGCTCCGTTTTCTTCCGGCTGGCGAACGCCGTGTATGCGGGGATCTCGGCGACTTCGGCGTCCGAGACGAGTTCGCCGGTCTCGGGGTCCGGCACCGCGGTCGGGTAGGTGATCTGCTGCCACGCGGTGTCGGGGATGCTGTGGATGGCCCGTTTGATGGAGGGGTTCAGGCCGGTGGTGAGGGAGAAGTGGGCGCCGGCCCGGCGGCAGGCGGCAATCACACCGGCGCTGTAGAACTGGGAGTCCGCTCGCAGGATGCGGGTGCCGGTGCAGCCGGCCTCGCGGGCGGTGGCCAGGGCCTCGCTGACCAGTTTCGGGGCGCCACGGGAGTCGGCCGCTTTGCCGCGGCGCAACCGCACGGTGGCGATTACCGGCCGGGAGTGCGGGGTGCAGATCGTGGCGAGCAGGGGGTGCAGGGTGCGGATGCCCTTGAACCGGCCGTACTCGGCGCCCTGTTTGGTGCGGCCGTAGACCCGTTTGTGGGTGGAGTCGACGTCGATGAACGCCATTTGCCCCGCACCGGGCAGCAGCGGGGCGTGTACGGCCAGTTCGCCGAGGAACCGTCGGTGCACAGCGTGGAGCTGGAGCGCATGACCATGGGTGAACGCGCGCAGGAACGTGCCGAGCGTGGACGGGGCGCGGATCCCGCCGAACAGGGTCGGCATCGCGCCGTGGCGCAGGACGTCCAGGTCGTCGATGCTGTCCGCGCCCAGGGCCATCCCGGCGACGATGCTGGTGACCTTGGCGTCCGCTGCCGCACCCGCACCGTTCCCCACCCCGCTCAGCCTCACCTTTTCCACGGTCAGCTGGGCAAGCCCGCACCGCTCGGCCAGCCGCATCATCGGGACCAGCCCGGCATACGCAACCAGGTTGGCGTCATCGAACGCGGCGGACACCGCCGAAACGGCATGGGAAGATTGCATCTCGCGGGTGTTCTCTTGCTCTGTGGATGTGGAACCGTAGGAAGTCCCATCGTCCCAGCCCAGAGGGCATCCGCATATTCATGCCCAAGCCTTGGACCGGCTATTGCTCGGCGGATCGAGGCTTAGTCAGCCGCCCGCGTAGAGGGCTCTGAGCATGCCGGTGTAACCGTCGGCGACCTCGACACAGGCGCCGCCGTTACCGTCGCTGTAGCTGCTCTTGCGCCACGCAGCTGCGGTGAGGTCAGGGGATTCCATCACGACTCAATGAGTGCTAGGGACGCCTTCGGCGACAGCGCGGCGGCCCTGGCCCCAGCACTCGTTTGCCCCGCGTCCTTTAATCCCGCAGGGTCATGCTCAAGTCGCCCTGATCGTCGGTGACCTCGCCTAGGACGGTCAGGTAGTTGCCGAACTCCTTCAGCTCCTTAACTTTGCACTCGAACTTGTTGCCCTTCTTGGCCTCTATCGCAGCGGGGCAGGCCACCCCGTCCCTGGTCGTCTTCCCGCTTCGTGCTTCTGCCGACGCCTGCCGCTCAACTGCTTCTTGATCCAGCAGATGCGGCTGCGGCGAGGCTGATACCACCTTCACGGTCACGATGACAGCGCAGACGGCGACGACGAGAGCAGACAGCCCAATGAGGGCACGGGTGAACTTTCCTTGTTCAGTCACACCCGGCTTCCTATCGCTCCTGTGACCGATGTGACAAGAGTCGGCCTACGCCACAGCCCCGCCGGTCAGGTCGAGGTACACCGCGTCCGTCGGGAGAGCGGAAGGCTTCGAATTGTCTGGCGGTCGGCCTGCTCTTCACGGTCCGTCACATCCCCTTCCACCGAGACCACTCCCCGCCTAAGGGCTGTCCCGTAATCCGTGGTGGACCGGTGCGCGACGACAGTTGCGGCACCTCGCCGCGTTGTCGGAACGTCCGCATACATCCAGTATGCGGACGCCCCTCCGCCTTGCGATGCGCCACATCTGACGCCGCGCACCGGTCCACCACGGATTACGGGACAGCCCTTAGCCAGGATCCACCGAGGTGGTTTGAGAGTGGTTTTTTGATCGGTTTCGGGTCGGGCGGCCGGGTGAGGGCAGGTTGTGTCCGCTGGATGCTCCTATGGTTGTCAAGCCGCTGGAACGAGGTCGGTTTGAGTGGTTCGTTCCGTGGGTGTGGTGGTCAGGGCGCGGTAGACCTCGCGGGCGACGAATCGCTTGAGGCAGCGCATGATGTCTTTCTTGGACAGGCCTTCCTTGGTGCGGCGTTCGACGTAGGCGCGGGTGCGGTCGTCGAAGCGCATGCGGGTGAGCACGATGGTGTGCAGCGCGTTGTTGGCGGCCCGGTCGCCGCCGCGGTTGAGGCGGTGGCGGTGGGCGCGTCCTGAGGAGGCCGGGATCGGTGCGACCCCGGCGAGGTGCGCGAATGCGCCCTCGGATCGCATGCGTTCGGGGTTGTCCCCGGCTGACACCAGCAGCTGGCCCGCAGTCTCGGGTCCGATGCCGAACAGCTCTAGCAGCGCGGGGGCTGCCTGCTCGACCAGCGGGCCGATCTCCGCGTCCAGCTCGGTGATCTCGGCGTCCATGGCCTGGTGACGGCGGGCGAGCCGCCGCAGTGCCGCCCGGGTAGCCGCCAGCGGGCGGGACAGGTCATGGCCAGGCCGCAGCCGGGCCAGGGTGCGTATCAGCGCGGCGCGGTCCAGGCCGGCGACCTGTTCGCGCAGCATCGCGGGCGCCGAGACGAGCAGCCCGCGGATCTGGTTCATGGCCTGGGTGCGGGCCTTGACCGCGCTGCGGCGCGCGATCCGCAGCACCCGCACCGCCTCGACCCCACCGTCCCGGCTCTTGGGGACGCCGGTGGCCCGGCCCGACAGCACGGCCGTCGCAGCGGCATAGGCGTCGATCGGATCGGACTTGCCCTTCATCCGACGGGTCTTGCGGTCTGGGCGGTCCACGTCGATGACGGTGATCCCTGCGGCGGTCAGCACGCGGGCGAGCTCGGCCCCGTAGGCGCCGGTGCCCTCCACCCCCACCGCGACGAGCGTGCCGTGGGAGCGTATCCAGTCGAGCAGGTCGCGGTAGCCGCGGATGGTGGCGGGGAACTCCTGGTCGGCCAGGTGCCGTCCGACCGAGTCGATCACCGCGGCGTGGTGGGTCTGGCCGTGCGTGTCGACTCCGCCGGTGATCTGAGGGGTGTTGTGCGTCATGCTGGTCGTGTCCGTCCTTGCGAGAGTCCGTTCCGGGGGCGGCACGCGCCGGCCGGGCTGGCGGACAAGACAGTGATGGGGCTTTTGAACCAAGCTCCTATAAAGTCACGAATGCCCGTCCGGTCGCGTGTCAGTGGCTTCTCCGAGTGGATCGACGGATCCAGCGCAAGACAGCCCGACGACGTCCGTCTGCCCATGAGTCAGACCCCTCGGAGAAGCCACTGACATCCTCACTGTCTGCCCAGCTCTTCCACGGTTCGGTTCCGGTCGGGCCCTTGCGGGCGGGGTGGGCAGGGACTTTTCGTATCAGTCGGCCGGTCCGTGGGCGGTGGAGAACACGTGTGTCCAGGCGTGCTGCCAGGGCCAGTTGTGCGGTAGGCGCAGGGTGATGCGGCGGGCGGAGCGGGCGATCCGGGCCGGGACCTGGACCAGGTGGCTGCGGAGGGTGGCGGTGGTGGCCTTGGTATGGAAGGGCGAGGTCAGTGCACCGGTGGCGGGATCGGGCACCGCGGTCGGGTACGTGATCGGCTGCCAGGCCTGGTCGGGAATGCTGAGGACGGCCCGTTTGATAGAGGGGTTCATCCCGCAGGTGATCGAGAAGTGGGCTCCGGCCCGGCGGCAGGCGGAGATCACCGCGGCGTTGTAGAACTGCGAGTCCGCTCGCAGGACCCGGGTGCCGGTGCAGCCCGCCTCGGCGGCGGTGGCCAGCGCCTCACTGACGAACTTCGGGGCCCCGCGGGAATCGGCTGCCTTGCCGCGGCGCATACGTGCTGTGGCGATTACCGGCCGGGAGTGCGGGGTGCAGATCGTGGCGAGCAGGGGGTGCAGGGTGCGGATGCCCTTGAACCGGCCGTACTCGGCGCCTTGCTTGGCCCGGCCGTAGACCCGCTTGTGGGTGGAGTCGACATCAATGAACGCCTTCTCTCCAGAGCCAGGCAGCAGTGGAGTGTGCGCGGCAAGCGCGGCCAGGAACCCGCGGTGCACGGCATGGAGTTGAAGGGCGTGACCGTGGGTGAACGCGCGAAGGAAGGTGCCCAGGGTGGACGGGGCGCGGATGCCGCCGAACAGCATCGGTATCGCCCCGTGCCGCAGCACGTCCAAGTCGTCGATGCTGTCCGCGCCCGCTGCCATGCCGACCACGATGCTGCTGACCTTGGCGTCCGCCGCAGCCCCCGCACCGTTCGTCGTCCCGGTCAGCTTCACCTTCTCGGCCACCAGGTCCGACAGCCCACACCGCTCGGCCAGCCACATCACCGGGACCAGCCCGGCATGCGCGATCAGATTCGAGTCATCGAACACGGCGGACACCGCTGAAGCGGCATGGGAAGATCGCATCTCGCGAGTGTCCTCTTGCTCTGCGGACGTGGAACCGTAGGAAGTCCCATCGTCCCAGCTCAGAGGACATCCGCGTCTCCATGTCCAAGCGCTGGACCGGCTACCGGCCAGCGGATCAGTCGAGGAAGAGGCTCATGTACAGTGCCGTCTCCCTCTCGGACTCGGTACCGCGGTAGAGAGAAGTGTCCAGACCGCAGAAGGTGAACCCCATCCGCTGATAGGCGCGGATGGCCGGAGCGTTGATGTTCGTCACTTCCAGCCACACGTGCCCGGCACTGCATTCCCGGGCCCAACCGATGGCGTAACTCATGAGTGTCCGCCCGATTCCCCGGCCCTGGTACGGCCCAGCCACCTCGATATCGGCAATGATCAGCCGCCGGTTCCAGGGCTCATACTCCGTATCGACATAGCCGCATACGAGTTCGCCATGCAGCGCGACAAACCGCCGCTTGCCCTCCGATGTCTCATCGGCGGCCTCGGGCCCGTCGTCGGGGAAGACCTTGTGAATCGGCGGGTCCAGCCGGACGGGTCGAATGGTGAACCCGCCCTCGGAACCGACCACTTCGAAGACGGTATCCGAGCTGAACTCGCCCGTGATGACGGCGGACTTGTCTCTCTCGCTCTCCGCCACGCGATAGGTGATTGCCTCCGCTGCCTCACGTTCGGCTGAGCTACGGTCAGGTGAGGTCATTTCCTCACGATACCGGTCTGGTGCACCACGGTGGTCAGCCCAACCCGCCAGCCGGACCACCGGCAACAGACCGCGTCCGCAGTCAGATTCGCTCCGTCGAACCAGACAGAAACCGCTGAAGCAGCATGGGATGGCTTCACCCACGAGATGCCTCGCCGATCGTGCGTGAAGAAGGCTTCGACAAGCCCATCATCACAGGTCACGAGGTATCTCTTACGTCCCGACACCTATCTCCCAGGCATCACGTCGGTGGATCGAGGCTTAGGCTGCGACAGCACCCGCTGCACCGCTCCGGAGGAGTCGTGGACATCTCATCCGCCCAGAAGCCCGCCTGGGAGACAAGCTCGTCAAGGGCTTCAACACCACCGACATCTCCCTGGAGTTCGGGCTCCTCACGGCCGAGGTCGGCGAAGCCTTCACCGCCTGGCGCAAAGGTCTCCCGGACCTGGGGGAAGAACTGGCCGACGTCTTCCTCTACCTGACTGCCCTGGCGGAAATGAACGGACTGGACCTCGACTCCGAGGCCGCCCGGAAGATCGAGAAGAACGCCCAGCGCACGTACGAGCGCAACGAACACGGAACTCCGATCAGGACGAACGGCGACTGAACGCTGCCCTCGCACAAGCCGCGAGACCGGCGGCACCTGTCAGTACGGTGGCGGCGACAGTGATGGCGAACTTCCGGTTCCTGCGCATCCTGAACACTCCTTGCCTTGATCGATGGCCCCGCGGGTGCCCCTCGTCGGACGCCGGAACCGTGATCGATACGGCTCCTGCCCCTCGGCCCTCGCGGAACATGTCCCAGGACCGACACGGTCGCGTGGCCGGGCGCGCGTAAACCCATGCGTCAGGGTGAGGATGATGACCCGTCGGATTGACCTCCATGGAGGCGACGGGATGTGTCGCATCGTCGGAGCGGGGCGGGGATCACGGGCCCGGCTTGACCCTCACGTTGCGTGAGGCTGAAAGGTGGGGTGCATGAGCGACTACTACAACGCGTTCGAGATGAGTCCCGTGCCCGATCCCGGCCCGGATGCGGTTCCGCCGGAGCCGTTCCGCGGCATCTATGGAATGCCCGCGTTCGTGACGATCCCCACGAGCGATTTGGCGGCGTCGGTGGACTTCTGGACTCGTGGGCTCGGGTTCTTCGAGCTGTTCAGCATCCCCGGCACGCTGGTGCATCTGCGCCGGTGGGCGTTCCAGGACGTACTCCTCGTCACGGCGGCGAGCGTTCCGGAGCGGGCACCAGCGATGAGCTTCAGTTTCGCCGGCGTGCTCAGCCAGGTCGATTCCCTTGTCGAGGCCTGTCGTGCGTTGCGCCCGAACTCGGTCGACGGTCCGCGGGACACTCCCTGGAACACCCGCGACGTGGAGGTGATCACCCCCGAGAACGCACGGATCGTTTTCACCGCGGCGAAGCCCTTTGATCCGGCCAGTCAGGAGGCGCGGAACCTTGAAGCCATCGGGATCACCCCACCGGGCGACGGCCGCGGCGACAATGGGGAGCATGCCTGATGCCACTGCCGCCGATGGCCTGACTGTCGGTCAGGTCTCGACGCGACTGGACGTGACAGTCCGCGCGCTGCACCACTGGGACGACATCGGTCTGGCGCGGCCGTCGCTGCGCACGGCTGCCGGATACCGGCTCTACACCGCCGGTGATCTGGAACGGCTGCACCGCATCGTCGTCTACCGCGAGCTCGGTCTCGGCCTGGACAGGATCCGGGCCGTCCTGGACGACTCGACCGCAGACGTGCCCGGCGCATTGCGCGCGCAGCGCACCCAGGTTGCTGAACGGATCGACCGCCTCCAGCAGCTCGGCGCCGGACTGGATCGGATGATCGACGCCCACGAGCGCGGCCTGCTGCTGACCGTCGAGCAGCAGGCCGCGATCTTCGGCCCCCAGTGGAACCCGGACTGGCCCGACCAAGCCCGTCAGCGCTACGGAGACACGACGCAATGGCGGCAGTACGCCGAGCGCTCCGCCTCTCGAGGTCCGGAGGAATGGCAGACCATCGCCGACGCCATGGCCGACCTCGAGCGCGCCCTCGGGGATGCGATGGACGTCGGCGTCACACCTGGTAGCCCGGAGGCGAATCAACTCGTCGAGCGGCACCGCGAAGTCTTTGCTTCGTACTTTCCCCTCACCAGGCAGATGCAGGTCTGTCTCGGCCGCATGTATGAGACCGATCCGGCATTTGCCGCCCACTACGACGGCATCCGCGCCGGCCTCGCCACGTGGTTCCGTCGAATCGTCGACGCCTGCGCGCGTGCCCACGGCATCGACCCCGACACCGCGACCTGGCAGTAGAGCGCGGGTCCGGAAGCCTGCATCCTTGCGGGCGTCCGGACCCGACGACGCTTCTTCCGTGCACATCTTGCCGGTCACGGCACTGGGGCGTGTTTCGAAGTCCCCGCCCTTCGGGCGGACGACGCTGCTTTCGCAACCTCACAGGGCAATACACCTAGAGGCTTCGTCCGGTGCTCTCCGGCACGCCGCGCTCCACGGCGTCCATGAAGTCCAGCACGAGGCGGTTGGTTCGCTCGGCGTGGTCGATCTGAGGTCCGTGCCCGGTGTCGGCCAGGATCTCGGCCCGCGCGCCCGGAAGCAGTCGCGGCACGCGCTCCGCCTGCCGCTGCGGGTGCACGAGCAGGCTTCGCCTGCCCATGAGGAGATACAACGGCGTGCTGACGCCGGCCAGTTCGGCGTCGGACAAGGGGAGGGGAGCAGGGCGGCGTATCCGGTAGGCGCGGACCCCGGTCCTGATCATGGCGCGCAGTTCCGGTACGACGAGCACCGGCTGCTCCAGCCACGAGGCCAGGCGGGGTCGCAACGCCTTGGGGGCGAAGGTGGCGAAAAGGCTCGCGAAGATCCAGATGAAGAAGCGCAACCCCACCTTCTCCAGGCCGCCCGGGTCGAGCAGCGTGACCGAGGCCAGGCGCTCGGACCTCAAGTGCGCCTGGTTCAGGGCGAGCCAGCCGCCGTACGAGCTGCCGACGAGGTGGACCCGGTCGAGCCCGAGCCCGGCGAGGGCCTCGTCGAGCCACTGCGCGGCGCGCTCGGGCTGGTGGATGGGGGCGCGCTGGACGCTGCGGCCGGGGTCGCCCGGGGTGTCGAGCGCGTAGACGGGCCGCTCCCCGCCGAGGTCGGCGGTGTTCGGGTACCACATGGCGGAACAACTGCCCGCGCCGTGCACGAGGACGACAGGGGTGCGGTCACGGGCGGCCGGGTCGGCGGGTTCGTAGCGGTAGACGTGCGTGGTCGCGAAGGACGTCTCCACGTCCCCCTCCCAGGACGCGGGTGCGCCCAGCGCGTAGACCGCGTCGCAGGCGGCGAAGTAGCGCTCGCGCGAGGCGTCGCTGACGAAGCGGCCGACATCGGCCTGGGGACGGGCTGCTGCGGACGAGGACATGGCCACCTCCGGGTAGTCGATCTTTGTGATACGACCGTACCACGATGGTGGTACGGTCGTATCATCAAAAGGGCAGGAGGTCGCCTGCGCACTGCCGGCCGAGGAGCGGAGAGCCGAACGATGCCCAAGCGTGTGGACCACGAGGAGCGAAGGACCGAGATCGCGGCGGCACTCGTCCGGGCCGCCGGACGGCTCGGCCTCCACGCGGTGGGGATGCGCGACGTGGCGGCGGAGGCGGGCGTGTCCCTCCGGCTGGTGCAGTACTACTTCGAGTCCAAGGAGAAACTGCTCCTCTTCGGACTCCGGTATCTCACCGAGCGCTTCGGGGAACGGGTGGCCGCCCGGGTACGGGCCGCCGGGACCG
The DNA here is from genome assembly GCF_001905795.1 of Streptomyces sp. CB01580. Lineage (GTDB taxonomy): Bacteria > Actinomycetota > Actinomycetes > Streptomycetales > Streptomycetaceae > Streptomyces. The sequence goes on along the minus strand of NZ_LIXJ01000005.1, from coordinate 158,421 downwards.
ATCCGGGAGCGCGCGCGGTCATCGAGGCGCTGCTGGCGGCGGCCCTGCCCGTCGACGAGGAGAGCCGCGTCTTCCACCACCTGTACACGTCGTACGCGGTCCTGGCCGTGACCGACGAAGCCCTCGCCGCCCAGCCGTTCATCAAGGACCCCGACACCGCCGAGGACACCGTGGCCGGTCTGCTCGGGCAGGCGGCGGAACAAGGGCGCCTGCGGCCCGGCGTGGACCCCCGTGCGACGGCCGTAGGGCTGCTCGCCATGTCCGCCGGGCTCGGCACCGGAGTGCTCGTCGGCCAGCGCAGTGCGGAGTCGGCCGCCGGAGTGCTCGCCCACCACCTGGACCGGATCTTCCTGCCCGGGCCCGCTGAAGTTTCCTGAGGAGCCGGTCGTGCCCCGGCCTCCGGAGCACGCCCGACTCGGTCGATGCCGTGCCGTTTGAACGTGCGCCGTCGGGACGAGAGGGCTGCCGACGGCCCGGGGCCTCGCCGGGCTCCGCCTGCCCCGACGACCGAGGGCCACCCGTCGGACACGTCGGAACGGGCCGTCGCCACCGGAGCGCCGTCCGGCGAGCCGCATGGATCGACTTCCGTGCCGGCTCCACCGCGCGTAGCAGAAGTGGCGTACAGGCAGGAGAAGTTGATCCGGCTCCACTCCGCGCGCATAGTGATGTCGGATGCCGGGTGTCGTACAGGGGCCGGCGGGAGGGGACGGGATGAGTTTCCGGCTGGCGGCGTACGCCGTGTGCATTGAGGACGGGAGGGTGCTGCTCGCCCGTCATGTACCACCGGAGGGCGAGAGCAACTGGACTCTTCCGGGCGGCGGGGTCGAGCATGGGGAGGATCCGTTCGATGCGGTGATCCGGGAGGTCGCCGAGGAGACCGGCTGCGCCGCGGTGGTCGATCGCCTGCTGGGCGTGGACTCGCGAGTGGTTCCCGCGGCCGTCGCCCGTGCGGGAGTCGAGCACCAGAACGTCGGCGTCTTCTACCGGGTCCGTATCACCGGCGGCCGACTCCGGCCTGAACCGAACGGCGAAATCGCCGAGTCGGTCTGGACCGCGATCCCCGATGTCCCTTGCCTGCGCCGGTCATCGCTCGTGGACATCGGACTCGCTCTGGCCCGGACCCTTCCGGCGACCGGCCACGTCGCGCCCGTCCCGGTCGGCGGCCTGGTCCAGCACTGAGGCGTGACGAACATCCGCCGGGCCTGCTTGCTCCGGCGACGTTCGCGAGAGGCAGACCAGGAAGGCCTGCGACGTGCCCTCCTCGGAACGTATGAGCTGCTCGGTCCGCCCGCCTGCCTGCCTGTCCGCCTGTCCGCCTGTCCGGCGATGGTGCATGGCTCACGGCGTCTGCCGTAGCCCTTGATCTGAAGCTCGGTCGAGGTCTTAGGGTCCGTGTTCCGTCGACCACCGCCTGACGACAGGGACGATCTCGTGATCCTCGTGACCGGGGCCACCGGAAACATGGGCAGCGCCCTCTTGCGACAGCTTCGAGCGGTCGGTGCCGGACCGTTGAGGGGGCTCACCCGTGACACCGCGCGGGCCGCGTTACCCCAAGGGGTCGAAGCCGTCGAGGGGGACGTGGCTCGGACGGCCTCGCTGAAGTCCACGCGGGAAGGGGTGCGTTCGCTGTTCCTCATGTCGCGCATGGGCTCGGACGCCGAGATCCTCGACGCCGCCCGCCGGGCCGGTGTGGAACATGTGGTGCTGGTGTCGTCCATCACCGTTCAGACCCATCCGCATCCCGGCCCCGCCGACGAGAACCTGGCTGTCGAGCGGCTGCTCAAGGTGCGCGACACCTCTTCCCGGATCACCGGTGCCCCGGCCAGGACGTTTTGGCAGTGGGCCTCGGAGAACGCCGGTGTCTTCCGCTGAACGTACGGTCCCGGGCATGTCGGCCGTATCCCGCCGGCGGGGTGGTGGTCGTCGGGGCCGGGGATGACCGTGCGGTCCGGGCTTCGCCGTCCGGGGGTCGGTCTCGTACACGGACACCACTCCGCCTTGCGATGCACCACATCCGACGCCGCGCACCGATCCGTCATGGATCGCACTGATCCGTCGTGGACAGCCTTTAGGCTCTCGGCATGAACGATGCCGAACTCGCCTCGCTCCTGGCCGGATGTGCGCGCTGCCCGTACCCCGGAGCATGGCAGGACTCCCCTTTTACGGAGCGCACGGTCGACGGTGCGCGGTATGCCCTGGTCGCGGTCGATCCAGGGCTGAGCGCGCTCGGGGTCCGGCGTGACGACGGTTCGCTGTGGGGCTTGCCGGAGGACGGCGTTCCGTATCTGGTGAACTCCGGTGTCGAGGCGTTCGTCGCCTTCAACCGCGCGTACGAGGAGGCCGCGGCCGAGGCTGCCGTGTACGAGGGGCCCGGCGACGGTCCCGACGAAGCCGAGGCTGTCGACCTGGCCGAGGAGGCCGCCGACGCGCTCACCGAAGCATTGGTGGAACGATTCGGGGCACTTGATGCCGAGGCCGTTGCCGACGAGAACTCCTTCTGGTGCGTCGCCGCCGAGGAGCTGGGCTACGGCATGAGCGTGTGACAGCGCAGAACATCGGGGCAGGCCGCTCACTCGAGTCGGGCGTGCGGCCCGGATCGGCTTCGGTGCGGTCCGTGTGCGGGCGGTGCTTCTTCTGCGGCGGCCGACGCCCGCAGGGGGCATCGCCGGTCGGGCAGCAGCCGTGGACATGGTGCACGCCGCGCGCTCGACCGCACGTGGCCGTCGGGCCGCCATGAGGACGAAGTCCTCGCCCCCGGGACCCTGTTGGCGGGGGCGGCCTCCCGCTCGCCGAGGGGCGTAGGACGTGCGGGGCCCGTCAGCGGCTGTCGCTGCTTGAACAACGACCTTCTCGGCCCGGGGAGTCGACGACCTTCGCCAGTTCGTCGGCCGAATCGGACGTCAGACGGTAGAACCCCTGGAGACTGATCGCGCGCTCCAGTCGGCCGTCCACGACGTACTTCAGACCGCGGGTTCGACCTCGGCGATTGCGCCAGGTGAGTCGTTCCAGAAGCTCACCGGGTATCGGCAGGTCGAAGCGCACGGGCGTCGCGTCCACGTGCACCGCGGCGGCGCCGCAACCGTTGGCGCCGAGCACGGACCAGTCGGCGTGTCCGGGAAACGCCGGGTCCTGCCATGTCGCGGGAGCGGATCCGCAGCATGCGCGCCGCTCCAGGTCGATCACCCGCATCCGACTCACCACGAACACCTCGCGCCGGTTGACGTGCAGCGCGTACACCTCGTCCCCGGAGCGGGCACCCGACCAGGCGGGAAGGGACGTGTGGATCCCGCTGAAGGCGACCGGCGGCCGTTCGCCCACCCGGCCCTCCCTGCGCAGGGCACGGCACGTGTCATGGGTCCACAGGACGGTGAAGGCATCCGACATGCCGTGATCGTACGAACGAGGACTGACAACCTCACCGGACCGCCGGTCATCGATCACCATCCGCTCCGCACGGAGCGTCACGGGGCTCGCCCATGCGACGGGCCCCGGCCGCACCTCTTGGCCCGGGAGGCCGACCAGGCAGCTGACCGTATTGCACCGTATTGTTTAATTGTTGACGTGAATGCGCCGCGCGAGGCTCGCACACCTCACTCCACGGCACGACTTGTCACGAGGTGTGAGCGGAAAACGAACGAAGGAGCCAGTTCAAAGTGAAGGCTGCACGCTACTACGACCGTGGTGACATCCGTATCGAGGACGTCCCGGAGCCCACTGTCCGGCCCGGCACCGTGGGCATCGACGTCGCGTACTGCGGGATCTGCGGTACCGACCTGCACGAGTACCTCGACGGACCGATCTTCGTCCCGCCGGCCGGCCACCCGCACCCGGTCTCGGGCGAGTCCGCGCCCGTGACGCTCGGCCACGAGATGTCCGGCGTCGTGTACGCGGTGGGCGAAGGTGTCGAGGGCCTGAAGCCGGGCGACCGCGTCGTCGTCGAGCCCTACATCCTGCGCCCCGAGGTCGACACCAGCGAGAACAACCCGACCTATCACATCTCGCCCGACATGAACTTCATCGGGCTGGGCGGCCGCGGCGGCGGGCTCGCGGAGAAGATCGTCGTCGAGCGCCGGTGGGTCCACCCGGTCGGTGACGTCCCGCTGGACCAGGCTGCCCTCATCGAGCCGCTGTCGGTGGCGTACCACGCGTTCGAGCGCTCCGGCGCGAAGGCGGGCGACTTCGCCCTCGTCGGCGGCGCCGGGCCCATCGGGCTGCTCACCTGCGCGGTGCTCAAGGCGATGGGCGTCGAGGTCGCGGTCAGCGAGCTCAGCTCGCTGCGTCGGCAGAAGGCGCTGGACGCCAAGGTCGCCGATCACGTCATCGACCCCGCCACCACCGACGTCGCCGAGGAGGTCCGGCGCCTCACCGGCGGCAAGGGTGCGGACGTCGCGTTCGAGGCCACGTCCGTCAACGTCGTCCTCGACACCCTGTTCGACGCGGTCAGGCCGGGCGGTGTCATCACCGTCATCTCGATCTGGGGCAAGCCGGCGACGATCGACATGCAGAAGCTCGTCCTCAAGGAGGTCGACCTGCGCGGCACGATCGCCTACGTCAACTCCCACCCGCAGACCATCAAGCTGGTGCAGGAAGGGCGCGTCGACCTGGCGCCGTTCATCACCAAGACGATCGGCCTGGACGACCTCGTCGCCGATGGTTTCGAGACCCTGATCCACCACAACGAGACGGCCGTCAAGATCCTGGTGGACCCCAACCTCTGACCGGCCGTCGGACCGGCCGCGGGTTACCGGGGCTCGTTCGTCACCGCGCCACCGCCTGCGGCGCGCGTGGCCGCCGCAGGCGGAACAGGTTCTTCAACAGCACCGGGACGCCCTCGCCCCGAGAACACCGGAATCGAGAGCACCGGAATCGAGAGCCCCGGATCGCGAGCACCGGAATCACGCGGGTCCGTTATCGCGCGGAAGCAGCAGGGCCGAGCCCGCGTGGAGCGTGATGCGCACCGGTTCGAAGACGGTGGCGTCCACCGACGACTCGCCGGTGCCGCGGGCGTAGCGCGGATGGGCGCCTCCGCTGATCTGCCAGCGTATGCGGTGGCCGACGCGGAAGCGATGGGCCGTGGAGCTCATCGACACGATGGTGCGTGAGGGCGCCTGCCCGGTCGTCGAAGACGCTTCTTCGGCTGTCGTGGGCGCCTCTTCGGTCGTCGAAGGTGGGTCCTCGGTCGTCCGGAGCCGGCCGAGCCCGTCGCAGACGTTGACGGAGCGGCCTTGTGGGTCCACGTCGCACGAGCGGGTGAAGACGTCGGCGTGCCCGGTGTCCGTGGAGACGCTCAGCAGTGCGGAGACCGGTCCGAGGACGTCCACGGGCTCGGTCAACGGGGGAGTGGTGAAGGTCAGGACGTCGTCCCGGGCTTCCAGGGCGCGGGGGTCGCGCGGACCGGCGGTGCGGGAGAGCAGTGGGCCGCCGAGGGACGGGGTGGGCTCGGCCGGGTCGTAGTGGAACGTCGTCAACGGCGCGGAGTCCGTGGGGGCCTGCGGGGTGAGCTGCCCGTCGGGGCCGGGATGCCACGAGGTGGCGGTCGCGGCCGGCGGCCAGGCGTCGAGGTTCCGCCAGGTGTCGTCGCCGCCGAGGTGCACGCGCACCGCGGTGGGACGCAGACCGGAGGGGTCGGCGTACAGGTGTGCGCGCAGCCATGCGAGGCTCTCGGCCAACACCTCGGGCCAGCCCTGCTGCAGGGCGGAGGTGTGGGTCCAGGGGCCGACGAGCAGGGCGGTCTCGCATCCGGCCCGACGCAGCCGTTCGTACTGCCCGAAGGTCTGGTCGACCAGCGCGTCGTGCCACCCGGTGATCAGGCTCGTGGGCACGTCGAGCCGCTCGGCCGCCTCGGCCGGGGAAGCGCCGCGCCAGTACGGGTCGGTTGCCGGAAGGCGCGGGGACTGAGCCGGTACGCCGCCCGGAAGGAGCTGCTGAACTCGCGGCGGGTGTCGGGAAACCCCAGCGGGCCGCGAGGACGGCGATCGGATTGCCCCGGTTCGGCACCGTACCGAGGCGCGCTGCGGCAGACCGGCCGACGTACCCGGTTCTCGGAGGGGGTTGCGGCTCGTCGTCGTCGACGGCGCGCGCACCCGCGTCAGCGGGAGGGCCCGATTCCCCAGGCGGCGGCTCGGGCGGCGGCGGCCGCGCGGTTGGGGAGGCCGAGCTTGGCGAGGATGTGCTCGATGTGGGTCCCCACGGTCCGCGGCGTGACGTACAGCCGCTCGGCGATCTCCCGGTTGGTGCGGCCGGCGGTCAGTTCGGCCAGCACCTGGAGCTCCCGCGGCGAGAGTCCGCCGGGCCGCCGCGTGTCCGGGAGTCGCGTGTCCGGGTGTCGCGTGTCCGGGTGTCGCGTGTCCGTCTCGGGGGCGAACGCGGCGACCTCCTCGGGCGGCAGACCCGCGCGGGGGTCGACGGCGGTGGTGAGCGCCTCGGTGAGCAGGGTGATCACGGCGCGGGCCGGATCGGGCGTGTGCCGCCGCCGGCGGGTGCTGACGTTCAGCATGCCGACGTACCGGCCGTCGGCGGCGAACAGGCACTGGGCCACGCCGTCCTCGATGCCGAGGGGACACAGCACCTCTTGGAAGCCCGGGGACGTCGCCAGGAGTTGCCGGGGCACGTCCCTGAGCCAGAGACCGCCCCGGGCCGGGCTGCGGAGCACGTGGAACACCGGGTCGTGGTGGAGGCGGGTCTCGATGTAGGCCGTGGCGTCGGCCGGGTAGTTCCCGGCCAGGGTGGTGTGGCGCCGCCGCAGCGGATCCCACCGGGCGAGGGAGGCGTGGTCGTACTCCATCACCTCCGACAGCGCCGCCAGGACCGTGCCGACGCCGGTCGCGCCGCTCCTGGCGGCCTCACGGACCTGCACCGCCGCGTCCAGGATGTCCGCCGTGCTCCGCTCCGCTGCCATCCTCCAAGGATGATCAAGCGCCCGGAATACGTCAATCGCGAAGGGTGTCGTGCACGACCTGCCCGTCCACGACGGTGAGGACGACGGGCATCTCCGGGATGTCGTGGGGGTCGGCGCTGAGCAGGTCCCCGTCGAGCACGCAGAGGTCTGCGACCTTGCCCGGCTCCAGGGAGCCCTTCCAGTCGTCGGCGAAGTCCTGCCAGGCCGCGTCGACGGTGTACGTACGGATCGCCTCGGCCAGGGCGATGCGCTGCTCGGGGCCGCTGACCCGGCCCCCGGCCTTCGACTCGCGCAGCACCATGGTGGCGACGCCCTGGCGCCAGTCCGGGTACGTGACGGGGGCGTCGGACCCGCTCGCGACCCGCACCCCGGCGTCGATGGCATCGCGGTAGGGCCATGCGTACGCGGCCCGTTCCGTGCCGACGAACTCCTCCTCCATGTCGGCGACGGTCCATTTGATGGTGGGGTTCATGTTGACGCCGAAGCCGTGCGCGGCCAGTACCTTCATGCTGTGCGCGGTGAGGAAGTCGCCGTGGATGACGTAGTGGCGGGCGTCGGGCCGCGGGTGCTCGGCCATGGCCGCGGCGAAGGCGTCCGCGACGGTGTCTATCGCCCGGTCACCGGTGACGTGGACGCCCAACTGGTGTCCGGCGGCGTGGGCGTGCCGGATCATGGTGCCGATCTCGGCGATCCGTTCGCCGTCGGTCTCGCCGCCGACGCACAGGGAGCCGCAGCCACCGCCGACGTACGGTTCGTGCATCCAGGCCGTCTTGTTGGGGACGATGCCGTCGGCGAAGACCTTGATCCCGTGGGTCGCGAGGCGACGCGGATCGGCGTCGCCCGACTCGCCGAGAGCGGTGAGCGCGCGGGCGAACTCCTCGGCGGTGCTCGCCATTCCGGTGGGCAGGAGCAGGACGCCGACGCGGGCCGTCAGTTCGCCGTCGGCCAGCAGTCGGCGGTAGACGTCGAGGGTCTCCGTGCCGAGCGCGCCCCGCATGATGCCGTCGCCGCCGGGGCCGAGCCCGGGCTCGGTGAAGCTGGTCACGCCGAGCCGGGCCAGTGTGCCGAGGGCCGACCTGATCGCGTCGGTCCGCTCCTGTCGGCTGAGCGGCGGCAGCGCGTTCTGGACGAGGGCCTGTGCCCCCTCGTGGAGCAGCCCGGTCGGCTCCCCGGACTCGTCCACGACGACGGCCCCGCCGGGCGGTGCGACGGTGTGCCGGTCGATCCCGATGAGTTCCAGCGCCTTGGAGTTGACCCAGGTGGCGTGCCCGGAGAAGGAGTACAGGACGACCGGGTGGTCCGGGCTCACGGCGTCGAGGTCGTGCCGCGAGGGCAGCCGCGACGGATCGGCGACGCACTCGTCGAGGTAACCGGTGTCCCAGCCGTGCCCCGTGATCCACTGTCCGCCCGGAACCCGCCCGACGGCCTCCCGCACCGCTCCGGCCACGTCCGCGAGGGAGGACACGGCGGGATGGCCGAGGTCGAGCGAGAGCGGGGGTGTCGCCATGCCGAAGGCGCACGCGTGCAGATGGGAATCGTTGATGCCGGGAAGCAGCGTCGCCCCCCGGAGGTCGACGACGCGGGTGCCGGGTCCGACGAGCGGCGCGACGTCGTCCCGCCCACCGACGGCGGTGATGATCCCACCGGTCACCGCCAGGGCCGAGGCGACGGAGAACTCCGCATCGACCGTGATCACCCGCCCGCCGAGAAACACCAGATCCGCATACGTGCCCACAGAAGGTCCTTTCGAAGAACGGGCGCACCACGGCTGCCCGCGAACGGTCTCCCGAGGACTATGACCGCGCGCCCGCCCCCCGCACATCGGTCATCCCACCGATACGCGCTCTCGCGGGGGCGGGCCGACGGCCGGCCTTCGTACGGCTGCCTTCGTGGACGGTCCGACGGCACCGCTCGCGGTCACCCGCCCGGGCCCCGGGCGGACAGGAGCCGCCGAGGGCACGACCACCGGGCGCCACACCTGGACCACGGCCGCGCACCTGAGCATCGACGGGGAACGCGGCATCGGCACGTGATCGCCCACCACGCCCCGGTGGCGATATCCGAACACGCGAGGCCGACCGGCATCGCCCTCGCGTCGATCGCCGACGACAACCACATCGGCATATCGGCGTTCCACGCGGAGGACACCGCGCCACGGGCTGTCCGTAATCCCTGACGGGCGCCCGACGACAGCTGCGGCACCTCGCCGCGTTGTCGGAACCCCCGCATGCATCCGGTATGCGGGCGCATCTCCGTCCTGCTGTGCACCACATCCGACGCCGCGCGCCGATCCGCAACGGATCACGGGACAGCCCTCGGCCGGCCAGGTGCTCATCGGCTTCACCGCGAGCGAGGCGCTCGTGCACCCCTGGGACGGGCGGCCGTGGGCACCGCCCGCCTCATGGCGCGAAGCCCTTCCCGGCCGAGCATGAGCACCAGCAGCGGCATGAGGATCACGAGCGCGAGCCCCACCAGGGCCAGCATGCCGTACCCCACCCTGTCGCTCGTCACGGAGTGGGTGCTCGCCGTCTCGGGACGTCCCGGCTCGTAGTGGACGCGGACCGTGTCACCGACGTCCGCGTCGCCGCCTTCCCAGAACCGATAGGACGTCCCGTCGGCCGTGGTGAAACGAACCTCGATCCTCTTGGCGCGGCCCCCCTGGGGCTCAGCCACTTCGTCCGTGGCCAGGACGACTCCGTCGACCGACCGCCCACGCGCGGCGACCGCGGAGGCGTGGTCCAGCCCGTCGAGTCCTCCACGGACGAACCCGTACCCGAGGACGGTGAACAACATCGCCAGCATGGTCACGGCCACCCCGACCGCGACCTTCCCGGCGACGCGCGCCCCCGCACCGAACCGGCGCGGCCACCGCCGCCTGCTCACCGTCTCCCACCCGTCCCACGAGCCATGGCCCCTCCTGCCGGACCTCGTACCGGGCGGCCCGCGTCGCGCGTTCCGCTGAGGTGTCCTCCCCACCGAACAGAGTTCTACCCGGGAAATCACGTGCGAGAAGGTCAACGAGGCGAGCGCAGGCCCGTGATGACCATGTGGATCAGCAGGTCGTAGCTCTCGTCCAGCTTCTCGGGGAGCCCGAAGGCGCCTTCGCTCTCCAGGGTCGCGAAGCCGTGGACGACGGCGCGCAGGCATCGGGTCGCGTGGATCGCCGCGGAGTCCTCCATGCCATAGGCCCGCAGGGTGGCCAGCACGATCTTGACCAGTCGTGTGCCGGCCTCGGCGGTCCGTGGCTCGGGGCTCTGGACGAGTGCCGCGTACCGGTGCGGGTGTGCCGACGCGTAGTCGCGCCAGGCCGACATGAGTGCGCGGATCGCCTCGTCGGCGGAGCGTCCGAGCACGGCTTCGCCGACCTGGTCGGCGATCTCGTTGATGATGCGTGCCGACAGGAGGTCACGCAGCTCGGCGAGGTTGCGTACGTGCTTGTAGAGAGAGGGGGTGGCCACACCCGCCCGGCCGGCGACCGCCGACAGGGTCAGGGCCGTGGGAGAGCCCTCGTCGATGATCCGTAGCGCGACATCGACCACCGCGTCCGCGGAGAGCGCGGCCCTAGCCACGGGCGCCGACCTTGAGGAAGGCCAGGACGGCCGCGGCGACTTCGGCGGGGAACTGGACGTGGGCGTAGTGGCCCGCGCCCTCGATCATTTCGAGGCGGCCGAGTCCCGCGGGCATCCCCGCCACGACGCCCTCGCCCTCGGCCCGGGGGTCGGCCCAGTCGGGGTCGAGCGTGCCACCGATGACCAGAGCGGGGCACTGGATGTCGGCGAGCACCGCACCCGCGTCCGTGGGTGCGGACATCCCCATCCTGCTGACTACCGCCATCCGGCCAGGCCTGCGCAGGTCGGCGTCGAGCGCGGCGACATGGTCGGCGAAGCCGGTGGGCCGGAGGCCCGGGTAGGCATGGTCGAGGTAGCGCTTCCACAACCCGACACTGCGCAGGAGCCCGGTACCCATGAGCAGCGCCATGCCCTTGCGGTAGCGGGCGTGGGACACCAGAGCACCCAGGTCCATCTTCTGCGCGCGGGTGAACGGGCTGATCTCGACGACGGCGCTGACCAGTTCGGGCTCCCGCGCCGCCGCGATGGTGGCGGCGCCACCGGCGAACGAGTGGCCCACGATGACGGCGGGGCCGCCCAGGTGCCGGACGAGAGCGAGGAGGTCGGCCGCCACATCGGTGCGGGTGTAGGAGGTCCAGCCGGTGCTGGACTCGCCGTGTCCGCGCAGGTCGGTGCTGGCGACGCGGAGTCCGGCGCTGGCGAGACGCGCGGCCACCTCGCGGTAGGCCGCCCTGTTGTCACCCATGCCATGGGCGAGCACGATCAGCGGGCCCTCGCCCGTCACGTCGTACGCGAGCTGTCCGTCGCCGGTCTTCAGGAATTCGGTCATGCCGTCCCCCACAGGAGCTAATGTGTATAACCAGAAAGCTAATGCCATTAGCCTGCTCTGTCAAACGTCGATCCCGTGCCTGCGGGGAGCCGCCTCCTGGCGGGCGGCGGATCGGGCCGTCGCTGCGTGCTCGCGGCTTCGGTCGGGCCGGGGTCCGGCTGGGCATCCCGGTGCCCGATGCCTGATGTCCGGTGCCTGATGCGCCGGTCATGTCGACCGTGCGGTGCTCCGTCGGTCGTCGATTCGGCGGCGAGTGTCGCCGATCCTTTCGGCCCGGCAGGCATGACATAACCCACAAGCGGGAAGTTCAATTTTCAACATATTTGCCGGTAGTGTCTTCCATGTCCCATTGCGGCCGGGTATCGCCGGGCCGCTGTCGCAGGACTTACGACGCCGCTGACAATCGTGGGCGAGGTCGTTACAGGCCGATCAAGGAGAAGGCCATGGAACTGGAACAGACCTCCGGGCATCAGGCAGGCACCGAGCCTTCCGCGACGCGGGGCGGGTGGCTGCCGACGGGTGTCACGGCCCTCGCGCCGGTTCCGGCCGCCCGCCGCGGCGAGGCCGGCGCCGCTGTGGGCCGCGGGGTCGCCGAGCGCTCCGTGGCGGGGGTGCGTCGACGGCTGTCGGCCCCATGAGGGGCGTATCGCCGTTGTGGATGAGGCAGGAGCCGGGAGCATGACAGCACACGTCCTCGCGCGAGGTCAGGCCGTCGCCGTGCGGTGGCGGAACGCGGGCCGGGCCCGGTGGTCGCCGCGGGCCTTCCGGTCGGTACGCCCCGCGGCGGTGCGAACCGTCAAGGCCCTGATCGCGGCCCTCCTGGCCTGGCAGGCCGCCTCGTGGTGGCTGCCGGGGGAGCAGCGGTACCTCGCCGTGGCCACCGCGCTCGCCATGGTCAGCGCCCCCACCGTCTACCGGTCGGTGACGCAGGCGCTGCGCAGCGTGGCAGCGCGGGCGGCCGGTCTGTCGGTTGCCGTGGCCGTCGTGTGGCTGCTCGGCCCGGACGCGGGGAGCGCGGCCGCCATCCCGGCGATCGCGTTGGTCGTCGCCGGCCGACGGGGGGCGGACAGCCGTCTGCAGGTCGCCTCGACGGCGGTGCTCGCCCTGGCCGCGGCGACGGCCGTTCCCGTGGACCACGTGGTCGCGCTGACCCTGGCGACGCTGACCGGCGCGGTGGCGGGGATCGCAGTGAACGCCCTCATCCTGCCTCCCGTGCACCTGAGCGCGTCCGACTCCGCGGTGCGCGGTCTCGCCGTCGCCATGGCGGAACTGCTCGTCGACATGGGTCGCGGGCTGCGGGAACGCCGGCACGCCGACCATGCGCACGCCTGGCTGGAACAGGGAAGACGCCTGGAGGACCTGGCGGTGCGGGCGCACGAGGACGTCCGCGAGAGCCAGGAGAGCCTGCGCTGGAACACGCGGTGCGTCGTCGTACGCGGACGACGCGAGCCCTCGGGTTACGGCGAGGCGCTGCGCGCCCTGCACCGGATCACCTTCCAGGTCCGAGGCATCGCCCGTACCCTCGCCGACACCGCCGACGACCGGCGCACCGGCCACCGTCCGGCGCAGATGTTCCTCGACCGGTACGCGGCGACCCTGGAGACGGCGGGCGATGCGGTGAAGTGCTTCGCCACGCCCGGGGTGGCCGACGGCTCGGCCGAGGACGGCGCCCGCGAGCGACTGCGCCGGGCCATCGACGACGCCGCCGCGTGGCACACCATGATGACCGGCGAGATCGAGCAGGGCGCGCTGACCGAGCCGGGCGCCTGGCACGTGTACGGATCACTGATGACCGACGCCGAACGCCTGCTCGCCGACCTCGACCGCGCGGCCCGCTCAGCCACGACCCCGCAGATCCCCCACCCGTAGACGAAGCGGCGCGGGGCCGGCACGGCCTCCGGACTCATGAACAGCTCCCGCCAACTCGGCGGCTGCATCGGCTTGGCCGCCCTGGCCACCGTCGCCGCACACCGCACCGGTACGGCAACCGCCCCTGCGGCCAGGCCGCCTGAACCGTGAGGCGAACCAGCTGGTGACGCGCTTCACGGGAGCGGGCCGGTATACGCCAGAATCCTGCCGCGAGGGTCAGCCTCCAACACCGTGGCCTGGGCAGGTGGTCCGACAGCGCTGCCGTGGGAACGGGGTTTGTGACGGTTCTTGTGAGCCCTCGCCGTATTTCAGAGGGACACCGGCGCTGTTCTGCCAGCGGCAGAACACCGGCCGGACCAGGCTCGACGATCACTACAGTCCAGTCTCATGACGACGATTACGACGCGTACGGTCGAGTACCCGGCCGACGGTTTGACGATGATCGGGCACCTCGCGCTCCCGGCCGGTGCCGAGCGCCGACCCGCAGTCCTGATCGGACCCGAGGGGACGGGGCTCAGCGACGTCGAGCGCCGCCGGGCCGACGCCCTCGCCGAACTGGGGTACGTGGCGCTTGCCTTCGACATCCACGGCGGGCGCTATTTGGGCGACCCCGAGGAGATGCTGGCCCGTTGCATGCCGCTGCTCGCCGACCCCGACCGGATGCGAGGCATCGGCCACGCGGCGCTCGACGTGCTCCGCGCCGAACCTCGGACCGACCCCGACCGGATCGCCGCCATCGGCTACGGCACCGGCGGCGCGATCGCGCTGGAACTCGGGCGCGACGGCGTCAACCTGCGCGCGATCGGGACCGTCAACGCACTGACCACCGGCCGACCGGACGAGGCGGCACGCATTCGCTGCCCGGTATGGGCCGGGGTCGGGTCGGAAGACCCGATCATGCCGCCCGCCCAACGGGACGCATTCACGGCCGAGATGCAGGCCGCGGGCGTCGACTGGCGCCTCGTGGTCTACGGCGGCGCCTTGCACGCCTTCCACCACCCGCCGGTCGACCACATCGTGCGCCCCGGCGTCGGATACCACCCACGGCATGCGCAGCGAGCCTGGCACGACGTCGTCGACCTGCTCGCCGAGTGCCTGCCCGTCACGGAGGATCTGGGGGCATGACCCAGGTAAGCATGCTGGCGCCGGGCCTGGTCGGCGTCGGGCACTGACATCCCCCTCCCCTCAAGTCCGCACAGCAGAACCGCATTCGGGCGGATGCTCGATCGCGGAGAAGCGTTCGCAACTGCCGCGGTAAATACCGGATTTACTGCGGCAGAGCCCCTACGGTGATCTTCGCGACCTGCGGCGGACGATTCCGGCCGCCGGGGCGCGAAGCCGCCTGTCTTCCCCGTCGCCGCGATCGACGACCCGGCGCTGCCGGAGTTGCTGGCCGAGCTGGCGGCGGCGCGGGCTGACGAGATGGACGCCGACACCGTCAACCGCGAACTATCCATCGCACGCAAGGCGATCGGCTGGTGGCAGCGCCAAGGCTGGATCGAAGGCGACCCGACGATCGGCATCGAGCGGCGGCCGGCACCGCCCGACCGCACCAAGGCTCTCGCGGAGAACCAGATCGCCGCCCTGTGGCGCCTCGACGTCGCCCTGCGGGAGAAGATGCAGCGGAAGATGTTCTACGCGACAACGCGGCGAGGTGCCGTGCCGGGCGTCGCGAGCCGGTGAACCTTTCCGGTCGCACTAGTGCCGCTCCCGGCAACGTTTGCCCCGTCGCACCGCCCGGCACGCACTCCCCCAAGGCCTTAAGGGCCAGGGGGGACCCCCTTCGGCGTTGGCCGAAAGCCCACGTAGCCCTTCCCCAAGCTCTCGACTTCGTTCGAGCAGGGGAGACCCCATCCGAGGGCTTTCGGCCGCCTTGCGATCGCACGCACCGGACGCCGCTCCTTCCGGGCAAACCTTGCCGGTCACGGCACTAGCCCGCGGGCCGCTGCCGTCCGAGCAGTGTGTCGCCCTCCGCGCTGCGCCGGTAGCGGACGACATGCCGGTCGCGTTCACGCAGCACCAGGCCGGAGCGGTGCAGCACTCCCAGGTGGTACGAGACCGTGGCGGGGGCCAGGTTGTTCCGTGTCGCCAGTTCGCCGGTGGTGCGTGCGGCGTCCAGGTCGCTCAGGAGGGCGGCCCGGCTCTGTCCGAGCAGCCGCCCCATCGCAGGGGTGCGGGGGCGGTCGAGCACGGAGCCCAGGCCGGCCGCGGGGTAGAGCAGGACGAAGTCGCCGGTGGCTTCCAGCTGCACGCCGACGTCCGAGCCGTGCGCGGTCGGTGTCAGCACCAACTCCTTGTCGGTCAGCTGGATCGTCTCCTCGTAGGCTCCCTTGCGTACGTCGAGCCGACAGCCCGACCAACCGGCGTGCGGATGCAGCGTGTCGAGGAGATGCCCGATTCCGTGTCCGGCCATCTCGCGGGAACGCGCGGCGATGTCCGCCTCCAGGACGGAGCGCATCCCGGTCCACTCGTCGGCGACGACGTCCTTCCAGAACTGCCGCATGCCGTTGGCGACCCGTCGGCCGAACTCTCCCGCCTCGAGCGCCGACCGCAGGGGCGCGGGCATCCGGCCGTTGCCGAAACGCACCGTGGCGACCTGGTGGACGGCGACCTCCTGAGACGTCGCGTCCATCATGGCCAACTGCTCGGCGAACGTATGCCCCGCAGGCCCGAAGGGCGGCTTCGGCGTGAGCAGGTCCGGCATGTAGGTGAGCCCGCCCGTCCCGTCGGGCTGGCACTGCGCGATCAGGGCGACGTCAGGGTTGCGCAGCGCCCACCGTGCCGCAGCCCCCGGATCACCGAGGAGCGGATGACGGCGCCCGGCTGCCGTGAGCCGCAGCCACATCACCACTTCGTACGCGGGAGACGGCGAGAGCCGGACCTTGCTCAGACTTCCCGCATCGAGAAGCACAGAGATCACAGCTTCGGATCGTAGGCGCGCCTGCCTCATTCGAAGGGGTTCGAATCATTAACAGGCTTGCTTTGAACGGTAGTTGTCTTGATGCAAGGCGCCCGTGAACGGCGGGCGCACGGACCGTCCGGCCGAGACCACTCGTGCCGTCCGACGAAGCAGGGGGAATTCAGTGAAGCGCTTGCAGCAACTCTCCGTGGTCCTGGCGGGTGGCGTCGCGGCACTGGCCACCACAGTGATCCCCGCGCACGCCTCCGACCAGTGGCACCAGATCCCCGACCGCACGGGCCTGCCGTACCACCAGGCGACCGGCTACATGCACGACAGGGACAATCGGGTCGAGGGATGGGGCCGCGTCGACTGGAGCGGGACCACGGTCGAGGTGCACGCCGGAGCCAAGCTGCTGGCAGGCAGCCAGGGGGAGTGCGCCGTCACGGTCATCGACTACGACGTCCAGATCAACGGCACCTGGAAGGAGGACACCCGCTCTCCCGCCATCGACTGCAGCCCCAACGGGAGCCAGGTCATCTCCCCCTACTACAGCTCGAACCACCCGGTGAAGAACCTGAGGTTCCGAACCTGCGTCGGCGACAAGGCCGGAGGGGTCAACACCTTCCTCTGCTCGCCGTGGCCCTGGTAGCGGACCGGCAGACCGGCCGGGTGGGGCGGATCCGATCACGATGTCGACGCCGGCATCGAAGACCCCTCCCGGCCGGTACGCGGATCCACACGTCCCCGGATACGGGACCACCCCGTCCGGCTTTTCGGCGCCGCGCCCATCCACCGGGGCGCGGTGCCGCAGAGCCGGGAGCAGTACCGCCCAACCCCGCCCCGCGCCTGCCACGCCATCGATCCCGTAGCCCGACCGGAACGGCACGACAGCGTGACCGATGACCGATGGGAGCGGAGCACCACGATGGACCCACTGCTCGCATTCGTCGGCTCTGTCGTGAGAGCGGTCGGTTCGCTGGCCCGGAACCTGCTCCTCCTCTTCGGCCGGCCCGTCGGTACGAAGAAGGCCGACGAGCGGGACGGGACGAAGGCCGGTTCCTGACCCGGCCCCGTATCAGGCCCCAACGCGTCCGCGGGAGCCCGCGCCGGCCTGGTCCGGTGCGGGCTCCCGAGCGTCCGCCTCACTTGGCCTCGGACGTGTCACGCACGGCCGTCCCGCGCGGGGTGCCTACCACGTGGCTCGGGGAGCGGACGGAACGTGGTCCGGGGCGTTCCGCCGCTGTCAGGGGGCCAGACGGTAGGCGCGCAGAACGGTCTGTTCCACGGTGCCGCCGTCGGCGTCGCGCGCCGTGGCCCTCAGGGAGACGAAGGAGCCGGAGCCCGGGGTGATGGTGACGCGGTGACCGGTGGCGCCGCCAGAGGTGACCGGGGCGTCCTGCCACGTCACGCCGTCGTCGAAGGAGACCTGCACGGTGAGGCGCTCGGTCCTGGGCGCCGCGGCGCCTGCCTGCCGTTCCACCCGCGCGGTCAGTGTGTGCTTGGCACGGGCGGTCCGGTTGTCGGCGTCGACGGGGGCGATGAAACGTACGACGTCCAGCGGCAGTGCCTCGGTGCGCACCGCACCGCCGGGGCCGGGTGCGACCGCCGAGGAGCGGAAGGTCCACACCGTCTTCACCGTCGTCGACAGTGACGCCCATGGCTCCTTGCGGGTGGCGTGGGCGGTCAGCCGGTAGGTGGCCGCGTCCCGGGGGACGGCGAAGGTGGCCCTGGGGGAGTCGCTGGAGCCGAGCCTCTGCCCGTCCTTCGTCAGCGTGATGTCCACGGTGTCCTCCAGCCAGTCGGGCATCGGGCCGCCGTAGTGCCCGGGGGCCGCGTCGCTGAACAACTGCGGTTCCGCGCCGATGGTGCCGTCACTGGCGCGGCCGATCGACGGCCCGCCGTTCTTGACGGGAGCCAGGCCCGGGCCGATGACGGCGGCGTTCCACCGGTCGACGCAGGTGCTGCCGGCCGTGCACGAGACGGTGCCGATCTGCGTGACGGGCAGTGGCAGGTACTCGCCGCCCTCGCCGACCTGCTGGCTGAAGTACGTCTCGCGCCGCTGGCCGCGCACGGTCATGTACTCGGTGCGTGCCGCGGGCAGCGCGAAGTCCGGTTCGACGATGCTCATCCCGCCCAGACCGGACTCGGTGGGCCAGCTGGACGTGCTGCCGGCGGTACCGGGACCCTGCGCGTAGTAGTCGTTCCTGACGGCGGCCAGATCCTCGCGGGCGAGGCGGAACGCCGGGTCGGGGAGCGAACCCGTGGTGAGCAGCAGCAGGTCGTAACGGTCGGGCAGACGTCCCTTCGGGGCCCGCGCGCCGTGCTGGATGCTGCGGACGTAGAAGCCGAGCGTGCCGCCGGAAACCCGTTCGCCCGGTATGACGTAGAGCCGTCCGGGCCTGCCGAGCAGGGCGCTCTGGTCCGCGCACATGCTGTCCCCGGGCAGGCGGTAGCAGTATCCGGCCGACAGCGAGTAGGGCTGTGCGCCGGGGTCCGGGACGGCGACGCTGATCGGCTTGCCCTGCCGGGCGTCCACCGTGAACGCGGCGTCGCCGCGTACGTCCAGCTCGGGCCGGAGGAACAAGGTCGACGTCGGTGCGGCCTCCCCGGCTCCCGGGGTGACCAGGGTGCCGCCGAGGTTGTAGCGGCCCTCCGGCACGCGGGCGGTGGCCGTGCCGCCGTCGAAGGCGAGGCCGAACGTCCGGCCGTCGGCGAGGTTCGTCAACTGTACGGAGGAGAAGCCCTGTTCGCGTGAGCCCGGCCCGAGGGGTGCGCCGTCGCGGTCGACCGCCTTCACCGTGACCTGGCGGTGGACGGCCTCCTTGGTGACCGCGAAGGCCAGTCCGGTCACGACGGTGCCGCTCCCGGCGGTCGCGGTCAGCCGTCCGCTGAAGGAGGTTCCGGCCGCCGCGGCGCCCGGGTCGATGGTGACCGTGGTCCGGGCGGTGCCCCCGGCGGGCACGGTCAGAACGGCCGGCGACGCGGTGAACAGACCCTTCGGCCCCGGCTCGTCGGCCCGGCCGGTGGTGCTGGCGGCCACCGTGAGGGAGACCTCCGCCGCGCCGGTGTTGTGGTACGTGACGGTTCGGGTGACCGGTTCGGTGGCCTCGGGGTCGGTGAAGTGCACGCCGGTGTCCTCGGCCGTCGCGAACACGCTCTGGGCGGTGGCCCGTGCCACGTCCAGGCGTCCGGCGCCCTGCTCGTACGCGCCCTGCCCGGCGGTCGGCTTCGCCGAGGAGGTCAGTGCGGCCTTGAGCTGCGGTCCCTTCCAGTCCGGGTGGGCCTGGGCGAGCAGCGCGGCGGCGCCGGAGACGTGCGGCGCGGCCATCGAGGTGCCCGACAGGGCGGTGTAGTGGTCGTCGACCGGGTTGTCGCCGTCGGTGCCTGCCGCGCGGGCCGCCACGATGCCGATGCCCGGCGCCGTCAGATCGGGCTTGACCGCGTGATCGCCCAGGCGCGGTCCCTGGCTCGACAGGTCGGCGAGCGCGTCGTCGCGTTCGACGGCGCCCACGGTCAGCGCGGCGTCGGCCGTACCGGGCGTGCCGACCGTACCGGGGCGTCCGCGGTTGCCGGCCGCCGCGACGAACAGCGTGCCGTGGTCGGCGGAGAGCTTGTCGACGGCCTGCGAGAGCGGGTCGGTCCCGTCGGTGGCGGCGCCGGACAGGCTGATGTTGACGATGGGCGCCCGCGCCGCGGCCCACTCCATGCCCTGGAGGACCCACGACTCCTGCCCGCCGCCGTTGTCGTCCAGCACCTTGCCGACCAGCAGTTCGGCGTCGGGGGCCATGCCCGGGTAGCGGCCGTCGGACGCGGTGCCGTCCCCGGCGACCGTGGAGGCCACGTGCGTGCCGTGACCGTCACCGTCGCCGACGGCGCCGCCGACGGCACTGTCGCCCCGCGTGAAGTCCGCCGATTCGGCGATCGAGCCGGAGAAGTCGGGGTGCGTCGAGTCGATGCCGGTGTCCAGCACCGCGACCTTCACGCCCTTTCCGGTCCAGCCGGACTTCCACGCCTGCGGCGCACCGACCTGGGCCGTGCTGCGATCCAGGGTGGCGCCGACCTTGCCGTCGAGCCACACCTTGGCCACGCCCGGGGCGAGGGCTGCCGCCGACCGGCGCTTCGACGCGGCGGGTCCCCACCGTTCCCAGAGCTGAGACACCCGCTTCTTGTCGGCCCGCAGCGCGGTGCCGTGCACGCTCGCCAGGGCGCGTACGGCCGCTGCCCCGGCCGGTGGCCGCGGAGCCGCCTTCCCGGCGACCGCCTCGTCGTACGTGACGATCAGCGGCAACTGCGGGCTGTGGGCGTCGTCGTACCCCTGGGCCACAAGTCCCGTGATGTCGAACAGCCGCGGGTCCAGGAATCCGGCGCGCAGCGGCGCCACCGCGTCCTGCGGCACCAGCGACACCGAACCCCCTGCGCCCTGCTGGGTGAACGCGATGTCCTCACGCCCGGGGCCCGGCCGTACGGCGACCACGGACACCGTGCCGTCGGCGCCGACCCGGGCGGTGACCTCGTCGCCCGTGATGAGCGTCGTCCTCACCACGGAGCCCGCCCCGGACTCCGCGCCGGACGCCGCGGCCGTGCGCGGCGGGGCCGCCCCGGCGGGCGGCACGGCCGCCGTACCGATCAGCAGTGCGCCCAGCACGACGGCGGCCGGCGGGCCTGCTGTACGTATGCCTCGCATACCTGTCCTCTCGATCGCGCGGCCCCGCGGGAGCGTCCGCCCGCATCACACGGGTGGACGCTCCGGACGCGGGCGCCGCCTTCTCCCATGTCTCGAGAGGAACGACGGAGCGGACGGCGCGCGGGGATGTCACGGAGCGTCAGAGAAAAATAATCCGGAGAGATCTCACGGCCCGTGACATCCCCGGGCCCGGTCCGCTCCGTCGAAGGGGACAGAGACGAACGGAGGGCACGCATTGCGTACCGGTGACCTGGAGGAATTCCGCGGCTTCGCCCAGGAGCAGCTGGTGCACCTGCGCCGCACCGCCTACCTGATGTGCGGTGACTGGCACCACGCCGAGGACATCACGCAGACAGCACTGGCGAAGCTGTACTCGGTGTGGGGGCGGCGGCGCCAGATACGGAACCTGGAGGCGTACGCCCATCGCGTACTGACCCGGGCCTGCGTCGACCACATGCGGCGGCGCTGGCGCCGCGAACAGCCCTCCTGCGTACTGCCCGACCGCGCCGAGCCCGGCACGGACCCGGCGCTGGGACTTCAGGTACGCGCCGCACTGGCCGTCCTGCCGCCGCGGCAGCGGGCGGTGGTGGTGCTGCGCTACTGGGCCGATCTGGACATCGCCGCGACCGCCGCGGCCATGGGCTGCTCCGTCGGCACGGTCAAGAGCCACACCGCGCGGGCGCTGGACCGCCTGCGCTCCCTCCTGGGGGACGACGCGGACGCCGACACGTTCGGGGCGTTCGTTCCTCCAGCCGATTCCACCCGAAGGAAGGCCGCACTGCGATGAACAACCACGACGTCAAGAACCTTCTGGAGGCCGGACTCCATGACGAGCCGCCCCTGCGAACCAGCGTGGACGAGGTGGTCGCGGCCGGACGGCGCGGTCGTGCCCGCCGCCGCGGAGCGCTGGCCGGAGCCGGTCTGACCGCAGGGGCGGCCGTGGCCGCCCTGGCACTGGTCACGCCCGCCGCGGACCCGGGCCCGACCCCGTCGGCCGCCGACCCGCTCGTCGGCCCGCTGGTACCCGCCGCGGCCGACAGCGCGGCGCCACGGAGCCTGCGGCCGGACGCCTTCGACTCGGGGACCGAGCACACGACCCGGTGGAGCAGCGAGCGGCTCGCCGACACCCTGGTCGGGCTGCTCCCGCCGGGGAAGGCAACCGTCCGGGAGGGGGACTTCCCCGGCCGGACCTACCGCGTGCGGTGGGACGGCGGCACCGGCCGCGTAGAGTTCGTCGGCGGAGCCGAATACACCGCCAAGAGCCCGAAGGTGCCGCTCTGCGCGAGCATCACGATGCCGAAGGTCGCACCGCGGTCCGGCGCACCGGCTCCGCGCGACGCCGCCCCGGCGAGCGACTGCCAGGTGGTCGAACTCGCCGATGGCGCACGGGCGGAGGCCGTGACGCTGCGGTGGGCCGGGGACGGACGGGAGTCCTGGTACGTCCGGGTGCTCCGCAAGGACGGCCGGACGGTGACCCTTCAGCAGTGGGCCGGCCGGACGGGCACGAAGGGGGCGAGCGGCACGCCGTCACAGCCGCAGCCGGACACCGCCGCGATGCTGAAGATAGCGAACGACCCCGCCTGGAAGTTCTGACCCGCGGCGTGCCCGCCCCGGCCGCCCGACGCGGACCGGGGCCGGGCGGGACTCGCGGCCGGTGTCCGCTCATCACTCCGAGCACGGCCACCTCCGCGTCCCGGCCCGCCCACGGCTGTCGGCCCGGCCTCGCAGGCGGGGCCGCTACCCCGGGAACGGGGCGACCGCCCGTCCGCCGGCCAGCGCGTTCAGCCGTCCGGCCGCGTCGTCGTCGAGGTAGAAGAGCGTCATGGCCTGGCCGTTGGGCCGGACATGGAAGCGCCGGCCCCCGTGTTCCAGTTCGTCCATGAGGTAGCCGACCACCATCAGGTCGGCCCAGTCGTCCCTGACCTCGATGGGCCAGTTGACCCGCCGGTCGTCGGCCGTGTACTCGATCCACGCCTCCTCCGCGCCGAGGTCGACATGGTCCCGCAGGTCGGAGAGGGCGTCCGGCCGGCCGGCTATCCGGCACAGTTGTCGGGCGATCGCCACGTACGAGCCCCGGCCGCGCACGCACTCGGTGTCGAAGTGCCACGCCCGGTCGCAGAACCACCGCCCCCACGGTTCGGCCTCGACCTCGCAGCCCAGCGCGAACAGCACCAGGTCGAACGGCTTGCGCTCGTACTCCTCCCGCGGCCACGAGTACAGCAACTCGTCCACGGTCAGGTCGGCCGCGAGCGGCAGCCCCAGTTCCGCCAGTCTGTCCAGCTGTTCTTCAAGACGCATGGCCGGGATCGTAACCGCCCCCTCGGACAACGCCCCGAACGCCGGGGGACCGGCCGCGCACCCGTGCTCAGTATGTTGGTCCCATGACCGATTCCGTACCGCCCGGCGGCGTTGCTCCTGATGTGGACGAACTGGATGCTCGGTGGGCGGATGCCTGGCGGCCGGAGCAGGTCGCTGAGCGGTTGGGCGGGGTGGCTACGCCTTGGTGCGTCGTGGCGGGGTGGGCGCTGGATCTGTTCCGCGGGGAGCAGTCCCGGCCCCACGGTGATCTGGAGATCGCGGTGCCCGAGGCGGGGTTCGCGGAGGTTCGGGACCGCTTTCCCGAGCACGTGTTCGACGCGGTGGGCTCGGGACGGGTCTGGGCGGGAGCAGGGGCCGAGGCGCTCGCGGCCACGCACCAGACCTGGCTGCGGGATCCGGCGAGTGGTCAGTTCCTGTTCGATGTCTTCCGCGAGCCGCACGAGGGCGGGACATGGATCTGCCGGCGGGACGAGAGCCTGCGGCTGCCGTACGACGCGATCATCGAGCGGTCCGCGGACGGCATCCCCTACCTGGTACCGGAGCTGGTGCTGCTGTTCAAAGCGAAGGAGGCACGGCCCAAGGACCATGAGGACTTCGACGGCGTCCTGCCGCTGCTGAATCGGGCGCGGCGCGACGTTCTCGGCGGGTGGCTGACGCGCGTGCATCCCGGACATCCCTGGCTGGCGGAACTGGCGAGGCGGTGACGCGTGACCGGAGCGCCGTTCGCCGCGAAGCCGTCGCCCTCGTCGCCGCCATCGACGAACGAGGGTGAACGGCCGCGCCGTCGGCAGGTGAGCCGTCTTGGGGCGAAGCGTTCCGCTGCCGGCCAAAGCCGTCCCGGGCTTGACGACGTAGTCGTCGGCGCCGGCCTCGAGACCGCCGATCACGTCGAGTGCGTCGCTCCGGGCGGACATCATCAGGACGGGGGTCTGGCTGGTCTCGCGGACCCGGTGGCACAGGCTGATCCCGTCGAGGTGCGGGAGCATGACGTCCAGCAGGAGCAGGTCGTGCGTTCCCTCGCGGAACATCTCCAGGCCGGTCAGCCCGTCGGCGGCGGCCGAGGTCCGGTAGCCGTACCGTTCCAGGGCCAGCCCGACGGATCTGCGGATGGCCTCGTCGTCCTCGACGAGGAGGATGTGCACACTCACTGCGGGATTGCCTTCCTGGTGGTCCGGCCGTCTGCCGGACCGCTGTCGCAGAGCGATCGTAGCCGCCGTCGTCAGGGCGTTCACAGGCGCAGGGAGGCGGCGACCGGGAGGTGGTCGCTGCCGGTGCGCGGCAGGGTCGAGGACGCCGTCGGGGTGGCGCCCCTCACGAGGATCTGGTCGATCCGGGCCACCGGGAAGGCGGCCGGCCAGGTGAGGCCGAACCCCTGTCCCGCTGTCCGCTGCGCGGAACGCAGCTCTCCGGTCAGGGGACGCAGCGATGTGTCGTCAGGTGTGCCGTTGAAGTCACCGGCCACGACGACACGGGGCAGCGGTTCGGCCCGTACCGCCTCGGCGAGCTTCGCGGCCGCCTCGTTGCGGCGTTCCGTGGCGAAGCCTCCCGCGAGGCTCACGCGCACGGAAGCGAGATGGGCGACGTACACGGCGAGCGGTCCCTTCGGAGTGGCGACGGTGGCCCGCAGCGCGCGGGTCCACGGCATGATCGCGACGGGCTCCGGGTCCCGCAGCGGGTAGGTGCTCCACAGCCCGACCGTGCCGCGCACCGCGTGGTACGGGTACGTGTCGGCCAGCGCCTTCTCGTACGAGGGGGCGGTCCGGGACGTCAGTTCCTGCAGCGCCAGCAGCTCGGCGCCGGACGCGGCGAGGGCGCGGGCGGTCCCGCGCGGGTCGGGGTTCGCATCGTGGACGTTCTGGCTGACCATGGTCATGTCCCCGCCGTCGGCACGTTTGTCGGTGAGCAGTCCGCCGAACAGAAAGCACCACGTGACAGCGGGAACCAGGGCGGCGACGGCGGCGGCCGGTGCGCGCCGGACGGCGGCCAGGACGAGCAGGAGGGGCACGCTCAGGCCGAGCCAGGGCAGGAAGGTCTGCAGCAGGTTCACGAGGTTGCCGGGCCCGGACGGAAGCCGGGCGGCGGCGAACATGACGATTCCCGTCACCACGGCCGCCGCCGCGGTCCGGCGTCCGCGCCGCGCCGCGGTCCCGCCACCTTTCCCGTTCCGGCGTTCGTGCCCGGTCCCGGTGGTCGTACGCGTGAGGATCGTGGTCATGCCCGCACCTGCCCCCGGCTGTCGAGCACCGCGGGCAGGGCATCGCGCACGGCCTCGATCAGCGCACCGCTCCGGTCGAGGGCGGCCCGCAGGCCCGCCTCGGGCGTGGTGTCGACCCGCTGTCCGAGGACGACACCGAGCACCAGGCGTCGCTTCGTACCGGATCCCGCCTCGGCGGCCCACATCAAAGCGCCCCCGGCGGGCGAGCTGGACCCGGTCTTGAGCCCGATCACACCGGGTCTGTCCAGCAGCCGATTGGTGTTGACGACCGTGCCCGACACTCCCGGAACGGTCGTCCTGCGCAGCGCGACCACGGTCCGCAGCACCGGGATCCCCATGGCCTGCCGGGCCAGCACGAGCTGGTCCTCGGCCGTGCTGACGGTGGTGGGTTCGATCCCGCTCGCCCCGGTGTACGTGGTCCGCGTCATCCCGAGGTCCCGGGCGGCGTCGTTCATCTTGGCGACGAACGCCTCCTGACTGCCCGCGTCCCAACGGGCCAGCAGCCTCGCCACGTTGTTGCCGGAAGGGAGCAACAACAGCTCCAGGAGCTGGCGTTGCGTCAGCGATTGTCCTTCGCGCAGGGGCACGGTGGACTCGCTGAGGGAGAAGGCCTCCTGCGCAGCCCGCTCGTCGACCGTGATCAACGGCCCCGGCTCCCCGTCCCCGAGCGGGTGCTCCTTGAGGACGACGTACGCGGTCATCACCTTGGTCAGACTCGCGATCGGAACCGGCCGCCGCCCGCCCTTGC
Organism: Streptomyces sp. CB01580; assembly: GCF_001905795.1. Taxonomy (GTDB): domain Bacteria; phylum Actinomycetota; class Actinomycetes; order Streptomycetales; family Streptomycetaceae; genus Streptomyces. The sequence goes on along the minus strand of NZ_LIXJ01000005.1, from coordinate 132,388 downwards.
TCCCCAGGCTGCCCAGACCCTCCACCAGGATGCTCGTCTGGCCCTCCCCGGGCCACGGCAGCGAAAGACCGAGCAGGCCCATGGCCGACGAGGACGCGGACACCGGGCCGCCCTCGTCGGCGCGGCTCCCGGCGAAACAGCCGCCGGCCCCGACGGCGATCAGCACCGCGGCCGCCACGCACACCCCGCCGACCCGGGGCCGGTTCCGGCGCGCCCCATCGGGCCCGGCGCCGCGTATCTCTTGTGCACCCGTCTCTTGCGCACTCACCAGCAACCACCTCTCCAGGACATGTGCGCGACAGGCCGCGCACACCCCCTCACCTTCGGCGGGGAGCGCATCCGGGCGGTTGTGGCCGTACATCGGGCGGCGCGCGGAATTGTGTCGGTCCTGTAACCAGGGCTCCTTTCCCGTCATTGCACGGGGGCGAAGAAGTGCGGGCAGGCGGAACCGACGCCGCGACCGTGCTGCATGTGTCCGGCGCGGAAGGCGAACTCGCGGACGACGCTCGCGTCCGATCGCCGCCAGGTGGGCAGGTCGGCCGGCATCGCGTCGTCTCCTGGTCGGCTCTGCGCCCTGAACGGGGCGGTGGCCGCCCGGCGCGCGGTGGAGGGCGCCGGGGCGGGCCGGATCGCCGTGTACGGCGGCCCGTCAGCCGAGCGGGGCCGTTGTGTCGCGCAGGGCGGCGAGCGCGGGCGCGTACATGCGGGCCTTGATGGTGCCGAGGGTGTCGTCGGCCTTGTTCGCGTCGGCTCCCTCACGGTGGGGTCGGACGAGGTGGTGGACTGATCACGGCCCGGGGACGGGCTCGGGCCGGTTTCGCAGTGCGTGGATCAAGAGGTCGTGGATCTCGGCGGCGGCCGCCTCCAGTGCGGCGGTGCTCTGTTCGGCGCGGCACATGATCACTGCGCCCTCGACCGCGGCGATGACGAAGGCGGCGAGCCGCTTTCCTCGCTGCTCGGGCAGGCCGTGCCGGACGAACAGGGCCGCCAGCGCCTCCTGCCAGCGGGCGAACACCGCAGCTGCGGAGCGGGCCAGGTGCGGGGCTTCGTCGTTGGTCTCCACGGCCACTGCCACGATCGGGCATCCGGCCCGGAAATCGCTCTCCACCAGCCGCTCGCGCCACAGCCCGAAGAACGCGTCGACCGCCTCCACGGGGTCATCGGCCTGCGTGGCCGCGTCGATCAGGCCGGAGACGAAGGCACCGGCGAGCGACACCGCCTCGTCGATCAACTGCGCCCGCCCGCCGGGGAAGTGGTGGTAGACCGAGCCCCGAGGGGCGCCGCTGTGTGCCAGCACCCGGTCGATACTCGTCGCGCCTGCGCCGTACTCCCGCAGCAACTCCGCAGCACTGAGGACCATCCGCTCACGGTTGTCGCTCTTGCGCGGGCTCATGGGACCACCGGCCCTGCGGGTGCGCGGCGCACGGCCGCCCGGCTTCCGACAGCACGATGGGCCATACCGAGAACCGCCTCCCCCAACTCCGGTACGAGACGCCCCTGGAGGGGCTACTGGACAGTAAGTCAGGGTGTATGGCATAGAACATGCAAGGGGTTGCGGACCGTTGATCGTCCCGCTGCGCGAGCACGGCATCCGACCGGGCGAGCGGGTGCGTCGCGCCTTTTGAGCGCTCCCCTTCTCGTCGCCGACATCGCCCCGGGAGTCCCGGCAGCGCGGCGGACCGGATCTACGCCAGGGAATAGAGCCGAGGGCCGCCACGGTCCCGGTGTCGATGGACGCGGAGCTCGACCTTGAGCGGGGCATGGAGCGGCCCGGTGTTGTTGTGGTGCGATGTCTGACTTCCGCCAGCGCGAGCGGCGGCGGTTCTGAAAGCTCGGTGTGTGAACCTTTCAACCGACCTGATATCGGCGGTGAGCGCTGACATGCTCGTCGCGCTCGTCGTCTTCCTGTTCCCGCTCGCGTACAGTCCGGGCCCCGGAAACGCGTTCTTCGCGGCGATCGGCGCATCGCACGGGCTGCGCGCCGCCGTTCCGGCGCTCGCCGGGTACCACGTCGCGACGTTCGCTGTGACCACGGTGATCGGGATCGGGATGGGGGTCACCGTCCTGGAGCATCCCGTGCTCGCGAAGGTGCTCAGCGCGGTCGGGAGCCTCTACGTGCTGTGGTTGGCGGTGGCGTTCATTCGTGCCGCCCGGTCGAAGGGAGGGGAGGCGGCGGATGCCGCACCCGTCGGGAAGCAGCGGATCGGGTTCTGGGCCGGTGCGATCGTCCTGCTGCTGAACCCCAAGGCGTACTACATCATCGCGATGATGTGCGCGCAGTTCCTCACGCCGTCCGCCGACGAGGGCGTCACCGCGGTGCTGGTGATCACGGCCGTCTTCACCGTGAACAACCTCGTTGCCTTCATCGTCTGGGCACTTGGCGGCCGAGCGCTCACCGCACTGTTCCGCAGTGAGCGGTCGAAGAGATGCATCGATTACCTGTTCGCCTCCACCTTGATCGGAGTTGCCGTCTGGATGGCGGCACCGCTGGTCGCCTGATCGGAAACACATGACTCACTGTGCGTGCGTACGGCACCGGCTGTCCGCCGCCGGTGCGGCTGACGCCTTCGCGGACGAGCAGGGGACTCCCAGCCTGCGCCATCACCTCGACGACCTCGGCCACGGCATCCGCGGCGATGTCGGATGGGGCCTGCGTTCCCCGCCACCTCAGCGTTCCCCGCCACCTCAGCCTGAGCGACGCCGCATCGGACCCGGGGCGCGCAGCACCCCCCGAACAGATCCCTGGGCCGACCGGTCGCTGAGGGGCGGTCGCGACCTCGTGATCAACAACCGGCAGGAACGCGTGTCAACCTCCCGGCCGAGTGCAGCCGGACCGGGCCCGGCGGAGTGAGGAGCGGCGGGGGTGGAGGACCGCCGGGACGGTCAGGGCGCCGAGGGGCGGCGGCGGGGCGGTGGAAGACAGGCGGGAGACCAGGGCCGTCACCGCGGTCTCGGCGATCGTCGCGGGGTGCAGAGTCACGGTGCTCACCGGTGGATCGCTCTCGGCGTAGGCCCGGTCCTCGCTGGCGCAGACGAGGAGGAGGTCGTCGGGGATCCGCAGGCCGTGGCGAGCCGCTGCGGCCAGGACCTGGCGACCGCCGGGATCGTAGACCGTGTAGACCGCGTCGCAGGCGCGGGCGGCGAAGACGGCGTCGAAGCCGTGGCCCGAGGTGTCGTACGGGTCGAAGGTGAGGACCAGCGGAGTCCGGGCGTTTTCGTGGCACCACTGCTGGTAGGAGCGGGTCACGGTCCGGGTGTAGTGCTCGTCGCCGTATCCGGCGTGCAGGGCGATCCGTCGGGCGCCCGAGGCGGTCAGGTGGCCGAGGACCTCGCGGGTGGTGGCGATGTGGTCGTTGTCGACCCAGATGTCCCCGGGCCTCGGATCGACGGGTCGGCCGTCGAAGACGAGCGGGATGCCCCGGGCGCGCAGCGCACGCAGTACCGGGTCGTCCGTGGGGCTGTCGAGGAGCAGCATGCCGTCCACGGTGAGGGTGTGCCAGGGCGTCTCGGCCCCGCAGGTGGCGGGGAGGATGGTCAGGGCGTAGCCGTGGGCGTGCGCGGTGGCCGTGGCAACAGTGAGGAGTTGGGCGAAGTACGGGACATCGAGGAAGTTCCAGGCCGATCCGGCATAGGTGGTGACGGCCACGCCCAGGGTTTTCTCGGCCCGCGGGGCTCGCTGTGCGCCGTAGCCGAGCGCGATGGCCACCTCGCGGACCCGGCGGCGCGTGGAGTCGGCGAGCCGGCCTGTTCCGTTGAGAGCGTGCGAGACGGTGGCGGTGGAGACCTCTGCGGCGCGTGCCACATCTGCGAGAGTGGGCCCTGACATGGCGTCATCCTACGGATTCAGTCGTTCCGAACGGGTTCTGGTTACGGCGTTAATCAAAGAGGGTCCGGCCACAGCGAATGCAGCCCAACCCTTGGAGTGGCCATGACTTCTTCTCTCGCCCGGCGGACCGTGCTTGCCGCGGGTGCGGCCGGACTGGTGGGTGCGGCGGCCGGCCCCGCGGCCGCCGCCCAGCGGAGCGCCGCCGCCCTGATCGTCCACAACGCACAGGTGTTCACCGGACTTCCCGGTGCCCGCCCCGTCGAGGCCGTGGCCGTCGGGCACGACGGCCGGATTCTCGCCACCGGCCGGGGCCGCGACCTGCGCCGCCTCGCCGGACGTGGCACCGAGATCGTCGACGCGCGCGGGGCGACCGTGATGAGCGGCATCCACGACGGCCATGTGCATCCCCTCTCCGCGGGCGACCGCTCACTGCGCCCCTCCCTGGAGGGTGCCGAGACGACCGCCGAGGAACTCGTGGCGATCCTCACCGGATTTCTCCAGGACACGCCGGGCCAGGAACCCGAGGGCTGGCTGGTGGTCTCGGACTGGAACCCGATCGGTCTGCTGCCGCACGGCACCCTCCCTCACCACTCGCTGCTCGACGCCCTTCCCACGCGCCGCCCGGTCGCGCTCATCGGGGGCGACGGCCACAACATCTGGGTCAACGCCCGTGCCCTGGAGATCGCCGGAATCACGGCGGCGACCCCCGATCCTGTGGGCGGAAAGATCGTGAAGGGGCCGGACGGGCAGCCCAGCGGAGTGCTCAAGGACGACGCCCAGCCGCTGGTGACCCGTCACATTCCGGAGCCCGGCAAGGCCGAACTGGTCGCCGCCTGCGCCCGGGTCCTCGCCCAGGCAGCGGCTTGCGGCGTGACGACCATGATGGACGCGCTGGTCGGGCAGAGCGAGCTGGCGCTCTATCAGGCCCTGGCGGACGCGGGGTCGTTGCCGCAGCGGATCGTCCCCGCGATCAGGATCGACGCAGACCTGGTGAAGGATCCGAAAGCCGCCCTTGCCCATGCGCGCGGGCTGCGGCACTCCTTCCGTGACGTACCCGGGCTGCGGTTCGGGACGATCAAGGTGTTCCTCGACGGGGTGATCGAGTACCCGGCGCAGACGGCGGCGCTTTTGGAACCCTATCTGGACGGTTCCGGACACCCGACCGACAACCGCGGTGAGCTGTACGCCACCGGACAGGAATACGGGCGGCTGACCGAGGTCTTCAACCGGGCCGGCTGGCAGATGCACGCTCATGGGCTCGGCGATCGCGCGGTGCGTACGGCGCTCGACGGGTACGCGTACGCCCGGCGCACGACCGGGCTGCGTGGTGCCCGGAACACCATCGCTCACCTCCAGTTGGTGGACCCGGCGGATCTGAGGCGGTTCGCCGCGCTGGACGTCGTGGCCTGCATGCAGCTCCAGTGGGCCGCACAGGACACGTGGACGATGGAGGCGCTGCTGCCGTACATCGGGCCCGAGCGGCACCGATGGATGTACCCCGCCCGCTCCCTGGAGCGGCACGGGGCCCGGCTCTCGGGCGGTTCGGACTGGCCGGTGGACCCGCTCCAGACGTGGAACCAGATCCGTACGGCGATCGACCGCACGGGCGCGGAGGGCGAGGGGCCGCTCCACCGGGAGCTGGAGGGGCTGAGCCGTACGTCGACGCTGCGGATGCACACGCACGGCACGGCATGGCAGCTGCGCATGGACCGGCTCACGGGAACCGTCCGCCCCGGGCTGGCGGCGGACCTGATCGTTCTCGACCGCGATGTGACGAAATGCCCTGTGGCCGACATCAGCGACACCCGTGTGGAGCTGACCCTGGTGGGCGGCCGGGTCGTCCACGACGCGCACTCGTCGGCGGGACGGGCCGCGGCCGCGCGACTCGACCGGGCCACCACCGCTCCGCGCCCGTCGGCGAGCGCGGCGGTGCACGGCGGACGGCACCGGGCCTGCGGCCATGAAGACGACCGACCGTAGCGGTCCGACTCCGCATTTCTGACCGAACGTGCCGGTGGGGCGGCACGGCCCCTTGCGTACCGCCCCACCGGATGGCCTGAGCGTTTTGGACCGCGGCCCTGGCCGTCGCGGAGTCCGGTGACCGGCTGCTCCACGCCTGGGTGCTCGTCCGTCGTGGAAGGGGACCGCCTGGGGCAGCTCGTGCCGTCTCAGCGCCAGCGCTCGTGACGGATGTCCGCGGAGGCGCCGGTGAGCTTCGCGATCGAGCGACGGGCGGCGTTGACGGTGACGGTCCGGCGGGCGACACGGGCGAGCGGGAGGTCGCTGGCCGAGTCGGTGTACAGGACCGCTTCCTCGGGGGCGAACCCCAGCGCTCGGACGGCATCGACCTTTGCTTCGCCCACGTTGTGCGCGACGAGTCGAGGCCCTCGTGGGGTGAAGTCGAGCCGGGAAGCGGCCAAGGGGATGCCGTGCAAGCCGACACCGTCCAGAAACGCACGCGCGAGGTTCTCCTCCGAGGCTGTCGCCACGACTGTCGGACCCTCGTCGAGGGCGCGCAGGCACCTGGTCACGGCCTGCCCGACCGCTGTCCGGGCCGCCATGGTCCGGCCCGTCGCGGCGGCCAGCTCCTCGTACTGGCCGCGGGTCATTCCGCGCAGCGCCAAGGCTACGATCGCCCGGTTCATCGCGGGCCTCAGCGTGCCGTCCGGTGGTGCGGCCGAGGCGAGCAGGAACGGTGGGAGCGCAGCGGCGAACCGGAGAGGACGAGCTGCCAGACGGGATCTGACCAGTGACGACAATGTGTCGTCGCTGGTCAGGACGCCGTCGAGGTCGAAGATCGAGGTGATGTTCTCGGTCGGGTTCACTGTGGGAGGGTGTCGGCTTTCGTCTCGACGAGAGGGTCTGCGGCAGCGAGCACGCCCACCTCGACGACCGCCGTATCAGGGAGGACGTCGCGGAAGCCAACGCCGTGGACGGCGCTCATCGGGTCTAAGCCGGCGTCGATGCGGCCGAGGATCTCGCGCGCCCGCGCTGCTGCCTCGGCATATTCGGCGGCCCCGTCGGCGGCCCCGGCCGTCATGTCGGCGGCGAAGACCTGGTTCCCGACGCGGGCGGCCCGGGAGCACCCGAGCACAGGCTCGCGGGGGGACCCCGAGAGATGTTCCCGCGCCGGGACAGGGGGTCCCTCGGTTCCGGTGGAGAGCTGGAGCCGTCCCTCACTCCCGCGCGGGGCGGCTGCAGTGGTTCGTCCGGTAATAGAAGGCCGGTTGCGGCGTCTCGATCTTGTCATGACGCGTCGCCGCTCCGATGCCCGAACATGTGGAAAGTTGACTGTTTCTGTCTGCGATTGTGAACGCGGTGGCAGGAGGGAGTCAAGAGGAGGTCCAGGTGGGAGGCGTCGGTGGATCGTCTGCACGGCCGCGGCGGAACGGCGGGATTCCTCGCGCTGCTCCTCGCGTGCGTGCGCCCCCCGCCGCGCCAGAGGCAAGGGATCTTCCGATGCCGGGAGATCTGCCGACGTCGAGGGATCTGCCGATGCTGAAGGAAACGGGGTCGGCTGCCCTGCCCTCGGGCCGCGACGGTTCTTCGGGACACGGTCCTTCGGGCCACGGTTCCTCAGGCCACGACGATGTTGTCGCCCGCCGCGTCGAGGGCGTCGCTCAGGTCGTCCGGGCAGGGACTGTCGGTGATGAGGGTGTCGAAGCCGTCGAGTTCGCAGACGCGGTGGGCGGCCGTGCGTCCGAACTTGCTGGAATCGGCGAGTACGTAGCGGTGGGACGCGTTGGCGAGCATGGCGCGCTTCGTCGCGACTTCGTCGAGGTGGAAGTCGGTCAGGCCGTAGGAGGCGATGCCTCCGGAGCCCAGGAAGACCGCGTCCGCGCGCAGGTTGTCGAAGAACTCGACGGTCTGGGCGTTGGAGCAGGCCAGGTCGCCTCCGCGCAGCCGCCCGCCGCTGACCAGAACCTCGACGCGCGGGCGGGAGCTGACTTCGGCGGCCACGAGCAGGGAGGGAGTGGCGATGACGCCGACGTGGTCGGCGGGCAGGGCGCGGGCCACCTCCAGAGCCGTGGTGCCGACATCGATGACGACCGTCTGGTTGGGTTCGATCAGGGCCGCTGCGGCTCGGCCGATGGCCTGCTTCTCGGCGAGGAAGGCGCCCCTGCGTTCATTGAAGGATGCCTCCTCCCCGACGGGGGACTGGACGGCGGTGGCGCCTCCGTGGACGCGTGCCAGCTCGCCGCGGCGCTCAAGGAGGGCGAGGTCCCTGCGGATCGTCTCGTGGGAGACGCTCAGCAGGCTGGTCAGGTCGTCGGTCGTGATGAATCTGAGCCGGGCGATCTCGGCGACGATCCTGCGGTGACGCTCGGCTGCTAGCACGTCCGACCCTCTCTGATTGACTGTTTCTGTGGAACCCTGACTGCATTCTAGGGCTCATGTGATGTCCGGAACGCATCGCCGACGGCCGCAAAATTCGGTTTTCTCTGCAGCTCAAGGTCGGTTTCTGCTAAGCGATCAGCGGTGGCTCCCCAGGTCGCGAGCGTGAACCCTTGACGGCAAACGGGCAAGGGTCCACACTCTCAGCAGTCAATAGTCCACACAAACGGTCACGAGGGACTGTTGAAAGGCATCGAGGTGGCGCGGACCGCGCGCCCTTGCAGCTGTCCCGCCACGGACAGGCTCCAGCGCATCCCTGTGGGGCGCGCGCCTCGATACCGACCGCATCCGGTTCTCCACCACCCACTGGCTTCCGCGGCGACGGCGGGGCACTCTGAAGCAGGGAACGAGGTCATGGCCAAATCAGAAGCAGGTGCTCAGGCGCCAAGAACGGCTGAGGTGCAGCAGGGCGAGCCGAACCAGGTGATGGCGCGGGAGCTGGGCTGGTACGCCTCGTTCTCCGTGGCGTTCGGGTTCGTGTCGATCGCGACAGGGATCTTCACGGCCTACGGCTCGGTGCTCGCCACCTCGGGCCCGCGCGGCATCTGGGCCTGGCCCATCTCCGTGATCGGCCAGCTCTGCATCGCCCTCGTCTTCGGAGCGCTGGCGGCGCGTATCCCGATCAGCGGCTACTCCTACCAGTGGGTGTCGCGGATCGTCGGGCCCGTGTGGGGCTGGATCATGGGCTGGATCTCGTTCGCCTTCCTCGGGGTCGTCGTGGTCGCCGTGGACTACACGATCGCCTCCACGATCCTCCCCGAGCTGTTCCAGTACATCGGCACGACACAGAACGCCTGGGTCATCACGGCGGGCGTGGTGCTGCTGCAGGCCCTGCTGGTCGCCGCGTCCACGCGCATCACGCACAAGGTCAACAGCGCGGCGGTGACGGCACAGCTCATCGGCATGATCACACTGACGGTGCTGCTGTTCGCGGTGGGCTACTTCACCGGCAAGCTCGACTTCGCCACCCTGTTCGACACCGGGACGATTCCGGAGAGCGGCTACTACGCTCTGGGCGGCGGAACCGACGCCGGCCCCTTCGCCCTGGCATTCCTGCTCGGCGCGTTCACCATCGTCGGATTCGAGTCCGCGGCGAACCTGGCGGAGGAGACCAAGAACCCCGCCCGCGTCATCCCCAAGGCGATGGTCCAGGCCGTCCTGTCCCTGGGTGTCCTCGGCTTCCTCTTCCTGGTCGCCGTGACCGCCGCCGTCGGCCAGGTCGACGGCGCCGCCGAGTCGGCCACCCCGGTGGCCACCGTGATCACCGCCGTGCTCGGGTCCGTGGTGGGCAAGGCCCTCCTGGTCCTCGTCGTGGTCTCGATCTTCTCCTGCGGACTGGTGATCACCCTCAGCGGAACCCGCCTGGTCTACGCGATGTCCAGGGACGAGCGCTTCCCCGGATGGCGTCTGCTCAAGCGCATCCACCCCCGGACGGCGACGCCGCTGAACGCCACCGTGTTCATGATGCTCATTGCGCAGATCGTCCTCGCGGTCTTCTCCCGTTCCACCGACGCCCTGTTCCAGCTGTTCTCCGCCGCCACCCTGCTGCCCGCCGTCATCTACGCCGGCACGGTCGCGATGTACGCGGTCAAGCGCTCCTCCCTGCCGCCGTCGCGCGGCTTCTCCCTGGGACGGTGGGAGGTCCCGGTCCTGATTCTGGCCGCGATCTGGCTGGTGTACGAGCTGCTCATCTTCCGGGACGCCTCCTTCCGCGGCCCCTGGGCCTACGTCCTGGTGCTGTGCGGGATCGGCGCCGTCTACCTGGTGGCGCTCATCGCCCGGCGCGGACGCGCCGCCCTGACGATGCCGGACATGGCTGACGTCGACCGCGCCCTGGACAGCGCCACCGCGCCCTCCGCAGCCGGCACGGAAGGGGCCCCGCGATGACCACGATCCTCGCCATCGACCAGGGCACCTCGGGCACCAAAGCCATCGTCGTCGACGCCGAGGACGGAACGGTCGCCATAGCCGAGGAGACCATCCGCCCCGCCTACCTGCCCGGGGGAGGCGTCGAACAGAATCCGTACGAACTGCTCGACTCCGTCCTCACCGCCGGCCGCCGGGCCATGCGCATGGCCGGCCGGCCCATCGACGGCGTGGCCCTGGCCAACCAGGGAGAGACCGTCCTGGCCTGGGACGAGGCCACGGGAACGCCGCTGTCCCCGGCGATCGTCTGGCAGGACAGTCGTGCGGAGAGCATCTGTGCCGAGCTGGCCGAGCACCGTGAGGACATCGCGCGGCGTACCGGTCTCGTTCTCGACCCCTACTTCTCCGCGCCCAAGATGGCGTGGCTGCGCCGCAATCTCACCCGTGACGGGGTGGTGACCACCACCGACACCTGGCTCGTGCACCACCTGACGGGCGAGTTCGTCACCGACGCCTCCACCGCCAGCCGTTCCCTGATCTTCGACCTGGACGGCGCGGCGTGGGACGGGCATCTCGCCGATCTGTTCTCCCTCGGCGACGAGCGGCTGCCGCGCATCGTCGGCAGTGACGAGGTGGTCGGCACCACGCGCGCCTTCGGGCCGGAGACGCCGGTGGCCGGCCTGATCGTGGACCAGCAGGCCGCCCTGGTCGCCGAGGCGTGCCTGGAGCAGGGAACGGCCAAGTGCACCTACGGCACGGGCGCGTTCCTGCTGGCGAACACGGGACCGGTCCCCGTGCGCTCCAGCGCGGGCCTGACGACGTCGGTGGCCTGGCAGGCCGCGGGGCAGACCCGGTACTGCCTGGACGGTCAGGTCTACACCGTGGCCTCGGCCGTGCGCTGGCTGCAGGACCTCGGTCTTCTTCAGTCCGCCACCGAGCTCGACGCGCTGGTCGCGGAGGACAGCGAGGGCGTCCTGTGCGTCCCGGCGTTCGCCGGACTCGCCGCTCCGTGGTGGGCTTCCGAGGCCACGGCCTCCCTCACCGGTCTGACGCTGGCCACCCGCCGCGAGCACCTCGTCCTGGCCGTGCTCCAGGGCATAGCCGCCCAGGTCACCGAGCTCACGGCCCTCGTCGGCCGCGACCTCGACCGGCCCCTGGACCGGCTGCGCGCCGACGGCGGACTGACCAACTCCGCCGCCCTCATGCAGGCCCAGGCCGACATCGCCCAGCTCCCCGTCGACATCTACCCCAACGCGCACGCCACCCCCCTCGGCGCCGCCGCGCTCGCCCGCTGTGCGCTCGACCCCGCCATCAGCCTCGAAGAGGCCGTCGGCGACTGGCAGCCGGCGGCCGTCTACGAACCCCGCTGGTCCGAGGACCGGGCCCAGGAGTTCCGCACCACATGGGCGCAGGCCGCCGCGGCCTGCGCCACCAAGGGAGACCACTCATGACCCCCACCCCCCACCGTTCTCACCCCGAAGTCTTCGACATCGTGGTGATCGGAGGAGGCATCGTCGGCTCGGCCATCGCACGCGAGCTGTCGGGCCACGACGTCTCCGTGGCGCTGCTCGAAGCCCGCGACGACGTCGGAGACGGAACCAGCAAGGCCAACACCGCCATCCTGCACACGGGCTTCGACGCCAAACCGGGCACGCTGGAGTCCCGGCTCGTGGCTCGCGGCTACCACCTGCTGAGCGATTACGCCAAGGCCACCGGAATCCCCGTCGAGCACACCGGCGCCGTGCTGGTGGCCTGGAACCAGGAAGAGCTCGACGCCCTGCCCGCCCTGAAGGAGAAGGCCGAGGCCAACGGATACGAGCACTGCCGCATCGTCGACGCGGACGAGGTGTACCGGGTCCTGCCCGATCTCGGCGAGGGTGTGCTCGGCGGCCTGAGCGTTCCCGACGAGTCCATCATCTGCACCTGGACCACCAACCTCGCCCTGGCCACGGACGCCAGGCAACGCGGGACCACGATCCTGCTCGAACACGCCGTGACCGGCATCGACGTGGGCGACGACGCGACGACGCTGCACACCGCCCAGGGCGATGTGCGAGCCCGCTGGGTCGTCAACGCGGCGGGCCTCGGCGCCGACACGATCGACCGGTTCTTCGGCCACGACCGCTTCACCGTCACCCCCCGCCGCGGCGAACTGTTCGTGTTCGACAAGCTGGCACGGCCCAAGGCCGGCAAGATCGTCCTGCCGGTGCCCTCCTCCCGCGGCAAGGGCGTGCTCATTTCCCCGACGATCTACGGCAACGTCATGCTCGGCCCCACCGCCGAGGACCTCACCGACCGCACCGACACCGCCACGTCCGAGGACGGCTACGACTTCCTCCTCGGCAAGGGCGCGCGGCTCATGCCGAGCCTGCTCGACGAGGAGGTCACCGCCAGCTACGCCGGACTGCGTGCCGCGATCGACCGCGACGACTACCTCATCGAAGCCACCCCCGAACAGCGATACCTCCTTGTGGGTGGCATCCGCTCCACCGGCCTGACGGCAGGCATCGCCATCGCCGAGCACGTCAGCGGGCTCCTGGCGGAAGCCGGACTCGGGCTCCGCAGCCGCAGCGACCTGCCTGCCCCGCCCCGGATGCCGAACATCGGCGAAGCCACCACACGCCCCTACCAGGACGCCGACCTCATCGCCGAGGACGCCGCCTACGGCACCATCGTCTGCTTCTGCGAACGGGTCACCGAGGGCGAGATCCGAGACGCCTGCCACGCCCCGGTGCCCGCGCGCAGTCTGGAAGGGCTGCGCCGACGCACCCGGGCCATGAACGGCCGCTGCCAGGGCTTCTTCTGCGGCGCGGCCGTCGCCGCCCTGCGTACCCGGCACCAGACCAACGACGGCTGCTGCAGCCAGCACAAGGACAACCGATGACCCACCAGCTGCCCCTCATCGAGCCCGATGTCCTCATCATCGGAGGCGGTCCCGCAGGGCTCACCGCCGCCGCCGAACTCGTCGACCGTGGTGCCGGGCGGGTCCTGGTCGTCGACCGGGAGAAGCAGGCCGGCGGCATTCCCCGGCACAGCGACCACACCGGATACGGCCTGCGAGACCTGCGCCGTGTGATGACCGGCCCCGCCTACGCCCGTCACCTGACCGACCGGGCCGCACGGTCCGGAGCGGAGATCCGCACCAGCACCATGGTCACCGGCTGGTCCGACCAGCGCACCGTCGACGTCACCAGCCCCGAGGGCCGCTACCAGATCCGTGCCCGAGCCATCGTCCTGGCGACCGGAGCCCGCGAACGGCCCCGCACCGCACGCCGCATCCCCGGAGACCGCCCCCACGGGGTCTACACCACCGGTCAACTCCAAAACCTCGTCCACCTCCACCACCAGCCCGTCGGCGAGCGGGCCGTCATCGTCGGTGGCGAACTGGTCAGCTGGTCCGCGGCCATGACCCTCCGTGAAGCCGGCTGCACCCCCGCGCTCATGATCAGCAAGTACCCGAAGGCGGAGTCCTACGGCGCCTTCAACGCCGCAGGCCGCACCGTTCTCCGCGTTCCGGTCGCCACCCGCTGCCGGGTCACCCGGATCCTGGGCAAGGGCCGTTGCGAGGCTGTCGAGATCGAGCACCTCGACACGGGCAGGCGCCGAACCGTCGAATGCGACACCGTCGTCTTCACCGGCGACTGGATCCCCGACCACGAACTCGTACGTTCCGCGGGCATCACCCTCGACGAGAGCACCCTCGGCCCCCTCACGGACACCGCGCTGCGCACCAGCCGGCCCGGAGTCTTCGCGGTCGGCAACATGCTCCACCCCGTCGACACCGCAGACGTGGCCGCCCTCGACGGCAAGCACGTCGCCCAGCAGGTCATCGACCACCTGGACGGAAGGCGCGAGCCGACCGAGGGGGTCCGCCTGATCGCCGACGCCCCGTTCCGCTGGATCGCACCGCAGATCCTCCGCCCCGGCGATCCGGCTCCGGCCCGCGACCGGCTCCTGCTCTGGACGGACGAGTTCGTCCGCTTCCCCAAGGTGACGGTCCGTCAGGACGGCCGTGTCGTCACCCGCCGCACCCTTGCCTGGCCTGCGGCCCCCGGTCGGGTCTTCCGTATCCCGTCCTCGGTCCTCGACGGGATCTCCCTCACCGGAGGCCCCGTCCACATCACCATGTAGCCTGTCGCGCCACGAGTTCGCGATGGTGCCCCGCACCCGCCGGCCACCATCGCGGACTCGCTCCGCCTTCAGGAGCGTGAGACCATTCCGGCGCCCTGCGGAGGTGTGCCCCCCCGGCCGATCCGTTCGCCGACCTGTTCGCCCTCTCGCAACGCCACGCCCCGGCGCCGCGGCAGCCCGGAATGCGCACCGCGTCCCGCACGCGGGACGGGACGGGGCGCCGCGATGCCCGACACCGCCGCGAGGCTCGGGAGCGGCCGCGGAGTGGGGGACCGGCTCGCGACCCACGCGGTCCGTGAGGTGGGACGGGGTCCGCTCGGAGTCGGAGACAGCACGCCGGCCCGGAATCCGCAGGGGCGGCGGCAGCCGGTCGGTCGGGTGAAGCAGCGGCTCGTCGGCGTGGCGCGTGCGTCACGGACGAGTGCCCCGACTCCGGACGCGGCGTCATGCCCCCGGATCGGCCCTCCTCGCACGGACGAGCGTGGCGGCGGCGTTGTCCAGCAGCATCTCCAGCGCGGTCGGGTAGGCGCTGTCGTTCATGCGGGCGATCAGCAGGGGGGCCGTGGTCGCGATGTTCGGATGGGTCGTTGCGGGGAGCCGGGCGTAGGTCGCCTGCCAGACCGCTTCGTCGGCGGCGCGTGCGGAGTGCGGGAGGGCGAGGCCGGCCGCGTCCAGCGCGGCGAAGGCGAGCGTCTGGTCGATGAACGCGTGGTAGATGCGCACCGCCTCGGGGTCGGGCAGGCCCGCGGAGCGCAGCACCCCGAGGATCGACTCGTCGGCGTCGATCTCGTTCGCCCGGCCACTGACCCGGCTGGCGGTGAGCACGGCCGCCTGCGGGTGGGCGAGGTAGGCGGAGTGGATGCGCAGACCCAGGTCGCGCAGGTCGGTGCGCCAGTCGCCGGTGGCCTTCCAGCCCCGCATGGCACGGCCGATCAACGCGTCGGCGATGGCGAGCGTGAGGTCGTCGGCGCTGCGGAAGTAGCGGTAGAGGCTGCTCGGGTCGGCACCGAGTGCCACGCCGAGCCGTCGCACGCTCAGGCCTTCCCTGCCGTGCTGCTGCAGCAGCCGCATCGCGGTCTCGACAATGAGCCGCTCCGACAGGACTACGCCACCTTTGGTGGGCTTTCTGCGCCTTCGTTCCGTCTCCGGCACTACTTCCTTGGGCATGACCGCTCCTCCAGCACCTCTTTCGCAGCTTATGCCAACGCCATTGACGTGTTTGGGGCGGGGGACCTTTCATGGGCGCACCAAGGCTCCGGCCTCTGTAGATGAAAGGCATCTCTGCCATGCGAGTACTGCTTGTGGGCGCGGGCGGCGTAGGAACGGCGATCACCCGGATCGCGGCTCGCCGCTCCTTCTTCGACCACATCATCGTCGCCGACTACGACCTGTCCCGGGCCGAAGCGGCGGTGGCTGCGCTGGATGACACCGGCACCCGATTCAGCGCGGCGCAGATCGACGCCTCCGACCAGGAGGCCGTCACGGCCCTGCTCACCCAGGGGCGGTGCGACGTCCTGCTCAACGCCACCGACCCGCGGTTCGTGATGCCGCTGTTCGAAGCCGCTTCGGCGGCCGGGACGCACTACCTCGACATGGCGATGTCGCTGTCGTACCCGCACCCCGAGCGGCCGTACGAGCAGTGCGGGGTCAAGCTCGGCGACGCGCAGTTCGAGCGCGCCGCCGAATGGGAGAAGGCCGGACGGCTGGCGCTGGTCGGCGTCGGGGTGGAGCCGGGTCTTTCCGACGTCTTCGCCCGCTACGCCGCCGAGGAACTCTTCGACGAGATCGAGGAGATCGGCGTCCGCGACGGCGCCAACCTGACGGTCGACGGTCATGACTTCGCGCCGTCCTTCTCCATCTGGACAACCATCGAGGAATGCCTGAACCCGCCGGTGATCTGGGAGAAGGACCGGGGCTGGTTCACCACGGCGCCCTTCAGCGAGCCGGAGGTCTTCGACTTCCCCGAGGGCATCGGCCCCGTCGAGTGCGTCAACGTCGAGCACGAAGAAGTGCTGCTGATCCCGCGTTGGGTGGACGCCGAGCGGGTCACCTTCAAGTACGGACTCGGTGACGAGTTCATCGAGACGCTCAAGACCCTGCACAAGCTCGGTCTGGACCGCACGGAGAAGGTGACCGTCGGCGACGGCACCCAGGTCTCCCCGCGTGACGTCGTCGCCGCCTGCCTGCCCGACCCGGCCACGCTCGGGGACCGCATGCACGGCAAGACGTGCGCCGGTACGTGGGTGAAGGGCATGAAGGACGGAAAGCCGCGCGAGGTGTACCTGTACCACGTCGTCGACAACCAGTGGTCGATGCGCGAGTACGGCTCGCAGGCCGTGGTCTGGCAGACCGCCATCAACCCGGTCGTCGCCCTGGAGCTGATGGCGGCCGGGACCTGGACCGGATCCGGCGTCCTCGGCGCCGAGGCCTTCGACCCCCGCCCCTTCCTGGACCTGCTGAACGAGCACGGCTCCCCCTGGGGCCTGCGCGATCAGTGATTTTGCACCTCACGGCCGACCCGTCCCGTCCCGGGGGCCGGGCCGGCACCCCTGCCCCCGGCCGTCGCGCGCCCGCGCCCGGCCGGGGGCACCGCACACCACGCACCACGCCGACACCCCGAAGCAAGGGAGCACATGAAAGACGACGCTGCGGACGCCCGTCCGCCCGGGGAACTGAAGGCCGACGCGATCGGCTTCGTCGATGCACTCGTCATCGGGCTGAACTCCACCTCCCCCGCGTACTCCCTCGCCGCGGTCATCGGCCCGACGGCACGCCCTGCCCGGCCACTTCGGCCGTGTGCACCACCGTTTCCAGACCCCCCACGTGAGCACCTGGTGGGTCGCCGGCGTGGCCATCGTCTGGTACCTCGGTGTCAGCCTGATCAGCGCCAACGCGCTGCTCGACTCGCTGACCGCGCTGTCGTTGCTCATCGCGTTCTACTACGCGCTCACCGGCGTGGCCTGCGCGGTCTACTACCGCCGCCGCCTGTTCGAGAGCCTTCGCGATTTCGTCCTGCTCGGCGTCGGCCCGCTGATCGGGGCCGCCATGCTGACCTGGCTGCTCGTGGAATCGGTCATCGACATGTCCGACCCCGAGAACTCGTACAGCGGGAACACCTGGTTCTCGCTGGGCCCGCCGCTCGTCATCGGTATCGGCATCGCGGTCGTCGGAGTGGTCACCATGCTCGTACGGCGCCTGTTCTCCGCCGCCTTCTGGGCGGAACGCCCGAGCGTGGCCGGGCCGGAGTCCCCCCGTGCCACCGTGATGCCGCACGCAACCGCCCCCGCCCCCGCAGCCGTTGCTCACGACGGAATGGACGCATGACGCCCACGGCGGGAACCGCCGCTCGGCGGCGTCGTCACCGGGCCGCCGGGTTCCGGTGACGACCGTGGCGGCCGATACGGTCAGCCATCTGCACCCGGCAGCGGGGATCCGTGCCGCAGGCGCGACGGAACCGCCCTCCGAGGACCCGGACCACCCGTTCCCGGCGCCGCCTCCGCGGTGATGGTCCCGGCGATCTCGTCGTCGGAATGTCCGGCCAGGGCGAGGTCCTGGACGCGTCGGAACGGAATGTGGTGGACGCCGCCCAGCAGCCCGGCGGCGGTCCGGACGGTGACACGCGGTCTGCGGTTCGCACACGTGGCGCGGACGGTGACGACGGCACCCGGAAGGGCGGCAAGGGCAGCCGGGACTGCCCGTGATGCTGCCTCGACGGCTCTCTCGTGGGCGCGCTGCCCGATGGAGGCTCGGACGCGACGTTCGAACCACCGGTGAAGGGCCACCGCCGTGCACGCTCGTGACAGCGCGCCCGAGAACGACGAGGCCAGGACCCCGGAGCAACAGGTGGAGCGGGGCGGGGAGCGGCGGACTCCGCAGCCCGCGGGACGTGGCGGCCGTACGCTCGACGCTCGATCCGTTCAGCGGTTGCAGCGCGGGGCGGGCAACGCTGCCGTGTCACGGCTGCTGGCTGCGCAGCGCCCGTCGCGGCCACCGGTACGCCAGGGACCGGCGGGCCCGCAGGGTTTCGGGGGCCCGGGGAATCGGGCGCCGGGCGGCCCCCCTGCTCAAGGGCCTGCGTACGGCGGGTCTGCGCCGGACCGGCAGGAAGCCGTTCCCGGGACCTCGCCCGGCACTTCCCCGGGGATGGGCGATTTCGGCGCGGAGGAGGGGGCGGCCCACGCCCCCGAAGCGCGCCCCGCCGCCCCTCGTGCCGTCATGAGGCCGCCGACCGACGAGAAGGCGGCGCGGCCGGACCGGCCGCGGCCGGCCGAGGAGCCCGTCCTGCCCGCACGGCTCCCGGACGGTGGTGCCGCGGCCGCCTCGGCCACCGCGGACGCGCGCAAGGGCGAACTGGAGTCGGCCCGTAAGGGAAAGCGGCCGGGCTCGTCGCTGCCGAAGGAACATCGCACGGCGGGCACGAAGGCCACGGACGGGGGCCGGGGGCAGCGCGGGGCGTCGGGGCCGGACCCGGAAGGCGTACCGAAGCACGGCAGATCCCAAGGACAGCCACGGGAAGGGCAGTCGGGGCAGGACCCCGGCAGGCCGGACGGGGGAGGCCGGGAGGGCGGAGGCGGCGACGGGGTCGGCTTCGTGGAGCTGGACGTGGAGCCGCTGCTGCCACCGCTGTGGGGGCAGTCACCGCAGGAGCACGAGGCGGAGGTACAGGACTACAAGCAGGGGCTGGCGCGGGACCGAAGAGCCGGGAAGGAGATGGTTGCCGCGTTCGTCAGCGGTCGCCGGGCGAAATCGGGCCGACTGGCGGCGCTCGGCCCCCAGCTGACCGGGCAGGTCAATGGCGCCAAGGCGACGGCGCTGGCGGAGATCAGGTCTGCCGAGACCTCCGGTGCGGAGGCGGTGCGGGCGGCCGTGCGCAGTGCCAGGGCGAGCGTGCAGGCGCAGGCGCGGGCAGCCCGTGGCCAGGTGGAGGCCCGTCACGCGGCGGCGGTCGCGGCGATGGGAACGGCGGCCTCGGGCGCGCGGACCGCGATGGACGGCGGAGCCCGTACGGCGGACCAGGCCGTCACCGGCAAGCAGAACGACCAGCTGTCGGCGCTCGGAGACCTCTACGCCCGTACGGAACAACGGATCCGGGACGCCGCTACGCACGCGGGGGACCTGGCGGTCGGCGAGGCCAGGAAACGGGCCGAGCAGTACCGCGCGAAGATGATCCACCGCGACGACAATTTCTGGGACGGTCCGCTGACCGACAACCGCTGCAAGGCAAGGGCGGATGCCGCCAAGGCGGTCGGCGACGGGTACAAGGAGCAACTGCCCAAGGCCGCGGACGAGCCCATCGGCGACATACGAAAAGGCCGGCCGGACGCCGAGAACACGGTCCGCAAGATCTCCGACGACGTCCGGGGGAGTCTGGACTCGGTGCTGAAGCAGAGTCAGCAGGGCCTGGCCGATGCGCACCGACAGTCGGCCGGGAGTGCCGACGACGCCAAGGCGGCTGCGCTCCAGGGGATCGGCCGGGCGGTGAGTTCCGCCGAGGCGGGTCTGGCGCGGTTGGAGACGTCGCAACTGGCGGCGATTCGTGCGCAGGCGGCGCAGCAGCGGCAGGCCGCCGAACGCCAGGCCGCCGGTGCCAACGCCGCGATCGGCCGGAGCCTGGCCGCGGCGCGGGCAGGGCTGGACCGGAGCCTGCGGGAGTTCGTACGGATCCTCGGCACGGACGAGGCACCCGATCCCGACCAGCTCGAGGAGGTGTTACGGGACACCGGCGACCGGTTCGACGAGCGGTTGGAGGGGACGGCCGAAGGGCTGCGGGCGCGGGCCGCGCAGGCCGGGCGGTCGCTGGCGGCGCTGGGTGAGCGTACGGCGTCGGGGATTTCGCAGACCTCCTCCGCCGCGTCGCGGTCCGCGCAGCAGACCGCGACGTCCACCGGACAGACGCTGACCACCACCGCCACACGGACAGCGAGTGGGCTGCGGGAGGTCCAGCAGTACTTCGCCGAGACCGCCAAGACCATGCGGAGCGGTCACGAGGACGCCAACAAGCAGGTACTGCAGGGGCTCGACAAGGCGTACACCGAACTCTCCGGCAAGTTCAAGGAGGGGGCGGACGGGCAGGTCGAGGCCGTTGCGGAAGGCCTGGAAAAGGCGGCCACGGGGACGGGGAAGGACGAGATCCACCCGAAGATCACCGAGGAGGCGGACAAGGCAGCCGCCAAGGTCAAGCCGCGCTGGGTGTCCGTCCTCGTCGTCGTCCTGGTCATCGTCGTCGTCATCGCGCTGACGCTGGTGCTCGGCCCCTTGATCATTGGTCCGATCGGGGCGCTGGCCGGGGCGATGGGGGCGAGTGCCGCCGCCGCGGGGGTGATCGGAACGGTCGTCGGCGGAGCCGTCGTGGGGGCGGTGGCGGGGGCCGTGGGCCAAGTGGTGAGCAACGTCTGTTACGGCCTGCCGCCGCTGGAGGGGGTCGGCAAGGCGGCCCTCTTCGGGGCGATCGGCGGGGCGATCGGCGGCGGAGTGTCGGCGGCCGTCGCGAAGACCGCGCTGAGTACGGGCGTCCGCGTCGGTATCGAGATGACGGTCGAGGCGGGGGTCGAGGTCGGCCTCGGCGCCGCGGACGCCGCCATCACCGGCCAGAGCTACACCTTGCGGGACGCGCTGATCGGCGTGGCCACATCGGTGGCGGTCACCGGCGTGATGGCCCATCCGCGCGTGCACGCCATGACCGAACGGGTCTCCACGAGCGTGACGGCCGGCCTGGGAAAGCTCGGCATCGAAGTCCCCGGGCTCCCCACGGATGTCAAAACCCCCGACGCGGCCGGCGCCCCCGACGTCAACGTCCCCAAGGCGCCCGACATCGACGTGCCCGGCGCCCCAACCGGGCCCAGGCCCGACGGCTCGGGCCCGGCACCCGGCGGCACCCCCGGAGTCAAGCCCGATGTCGACGGTCCCGGTCACAGGCCCGACGGTGACGCCGGCGGCAGCCCGCAGCCGGGCCGCGGCCCCGACGGTGCCACCTCCTGGGACGGCTCCAGCCTCGACCCCACCGGTGGCAAGGGCAGCGCGGACGGCCCCGTACGCCCTCGCGACCAGGCCGACGTCGAAGCAGAACTCCGCAGCGTGCTCGGCCCGTTGGGCGATCGGGTCGACGTCAGGATCGACCCCGAACTCCCCGGCCGCACCGTCCGCGTCCACTACGACATCGACGACAACGGCCTGATCACCAACGTCCGCATGGCCGTCGGCCCCTCCGCCACCCCCACCGACATCCGCCTCCACGCCCCCACCGCCCGCACGATGATGCGCTACGGCGGCCTCTCCGGCCGCGTGCGCCAACTCCTGCGCCAGGTGACCGAATGGGCCGGCATCCACGGCTCCCCACCCGTCGGCTCGATGGCCTGGGAAGCCCGCCTCGAACTCCGCAAGCTCCCTGCCGTCATCGCCGACCGCGCCCGCACCTACGCCGATGCCGACCCCGCCGCCCGCTCCGAACTCGAAGCCGAACTGAGCTTCCTCGTCCAGCAGGTCAACACCCACGCCAACACCCTCAAGGAATGGAATCTGGACCCCGGGCGAGGCTATGTCGCCGCGGACAGCGAGGGGCTGAAGGCAGCCAAGAACCTCGGCTACACCGAAGCGGACCTGCCGGACGGTCATGTCTGGCGCCAGCCCAAGGGCAGACCGCTGGAGCTCGTCCAGAACGATTCCTCGACAAAGAAGCACTGGTTCATCCCGCCCACCGACGAGAATCCGCTCGGCAGCATCGTCGACCAGAAGCCGGAGACCGCCGCCAACCCCAAGCCGCGGTTCGATGCCGACCCGTCCATCACGCGGGAGGAGGCGTTCGACAAGCTGGGCGGCAATGACGAGAGCAAGCCGTTGGGCAAGTTCATCAAGGTCCTCAAGGACAATGGAGTCATCGGCTCGGAGGCCGATTTCATCGCGAAGATGCCGGATCCGGCGGGTCGCCTCTACGACGACGTGCGGCATGTCGCGAAAATAGACTTCGCGAAACAGCTGGCCGAAAAGGTCGGAAGTCACGCCGATCTTCTGCGTATCAGCAAGGAGCTGCACGGATCCGACCGCGGACCCCTGGGTGAGGCCTGGTACGAGAAGAATCACGCGCCCGACGCAAACTCCCAGGTCGTGATCCCCAAGGACGCCGTCGACGGTGTCACCCTGGAAAAACCTCGACGGCTCGACCTCGTCGAGGACGACACCATCGTGGAGATCAAGAACATCTCCAAGTACGACAAGGAAATAGAAGGCCAGCTCAATGACCTGATCAAGATACCCGGGAAAGACATATCGGTGGGTGGAGAAAGGCGGCCGATCAATCTCGTACGCGTGGCCTTCCTGGATCCGCAGGGAGTGCACAGCAACGCGCCCTGGCTCTTCAAGTTCCTCAAGGCCAACTCGGAAGCGGACCTCGAACTCCACGTGTTCAACGCCCGCGGGGATCCCAGGGTGCTCACCCCGGAGGACTGGAGTTCCTTGGACTTCAGTACTGCGGCGGGGCGTGACTTCAAGGCATGGTTGGACGGCAGGACGGCCGAGGCAACGGGAGGCGGACAGTAGATGCTGGGACGGATCACGGTGGCGCTGGAGACCCCGGACGCGACCGCGGCGGCTCACGCCCTGTGGGAGCACCGGCTGTGGGGAGACGCACAGGCACCGCGTGAGGTCGACGTCGACTCCCGCAGCGCACGCCCCTCGCCGGACTGGATCGCGCGCTTCGCGGGCACGGGGGACACCGTCGCTGCGTACTTCGACGAGGACGCCGAGCACCGCCTCGTCGTGCGCGCCGGCGGATACGTCGACGCCGCCTTCGACTTCGAGGGCGGCCCGGCCGAGGTGGTCGGGCTGCTGAGCGAGCTGCCCTTCCGCGTCGCGTCGTTCAAGACACTCCATGCGCAATGGCGCACCCGTGGCCCGCTGTTCTACCGGGCACCCGGATTCGGCGGACATCACCTCCGGCACGGCTGGGCCTGTGCCTTCCAGGGCCCCGGGCATCGCTCCCTGGTCTCCCGCCGCTGGCTCGACCAGGACTGCTGGCGGCTGCACCGCGGACCGAACGACACCACCCTCGTGCAGTTCCACGATCTGGACCTCGACGCGTCGGCCGCACTCCAGCAGGCGAAACCGGCACACCTGCGTATGGGCATCACGGATGAGGGGGGATACCTGCAGGAGCCGTACGTCTACGACAAGGACATCCGCGGCTTCTACGACGCGGAACGCCGGGTGCTGGAAGTCGTCGTCCTCGGGCGGACCGTGTCGCCGGTCGAGATGCGCGACGCCTGCGCGGTGCGACGTGATCAGGCGCTCGGTCCTGACCGACCGGTCGACAACGTGGCCTTCGTCTTCATGGATCCGGACGAGGCACGCGCCCATCTGCCCCGGCTCTGGCCGTACGAGTTGGAGTGCTGGACCATCGTCGACGAGGTCAAGACCCGACTGGACACCGAAGAGCCGCCCGAAGGAGTGAGTGTCTGAGATGAGTTCCGACACGGATGGTGCGGAGACGGCGGATCGCTTTCTGAAGTCGTTGCGGGCGCTGATGGTCGCATCCGCGGCCCAGGGGAGTGATGCCCGGCGGGTACGGGAGGAGGCGCTTGCCGCCATCGGTGAGTGGTCGGGCACGGCCGGTGCGGCGGGAGGGGATGTCGATGTGTCGCACAGCCTTCGGGGGATCACCGCCGGGGACCGGGAACTGCTCGGGAACGCCCTGCACGTATTCGACGCGTGGGTGCAGGAGCCGGGGGAGGAGAGCGGGAAGCGGGTGGATGACGTGATCGCGCGGGTGCGGCGGGAGCTGGGGCCGTTGATCGCGCGGGACCGGGAAGCGGAGGAGGCGGCGGAGCGGGAACGGCTGGGGAACGAGATACGGGGGGCCATTTCCCGGCGGCTCCGGCAGGCCGGGGCCGTGCGGTCGGACGACGAGTAGCTGACGGCTCGCCTCCCGGAGCCCATGGGACGGTGGTCTCGGAGGGCGGTGGCCGGGGCGAGTCCGTCCGTGAGGCTCTTTCCGCGAGTTCCACGCCCGCCACGGGGCGACTCCTCGACGGGAGCAGACATCTGTGCCCCGGCTGTCGGACGACCCGGGACCGCTCGACTCGGGCGGCTGCCGCGTCCGCACCGTCGTCGGCGCCCGGCCGCGCCGACGGCGCACGATGGGGGCGGGACCCCGCCGGGAGGTCCCGCCCCGTCTTCAATGGGTCATGTGGCAATGGGCCATGCGACCGGGCTCAGAAACGGTCCGGGGCACGTTCCGGGAGCGGAGACCCGGGGAGCACGTCCCGCTTCTGGTTCTTCCGACCCTCCGCGTTCGAGTCGGCGGTCGCCTCGCAGGTCACGTCCTTCGCCGGGAGCTTGCCGTTGAGCAGGTAGCCGGTGACCGTACCGTCCGTGCACGCGTTGCCGTTCGGATAGACGCCATGGCCCTCGCCGCCGAGGACGGTGACCATTTTCGAGCCCTTCAGGGTGGCGTGCAGGGCCTGACCGCTGGGCAGCGGGGTCTGCGAGTCCCACTCGTTCTGGACGACCAGGGAGCCGACCTTGTTGTTCACCCTGGTCGCGGGTTCCACGGACTTGTCCCAGAACGCACAGGGCTTGATGTTCGACGCGAAGTCACCGAAGAGCGGGTAGCGGCCCTTGTCCTCGATGGCGTCCTGCCGGTAGCTCTCAGGATCGCGGGACCACGCGGCCGAGTTGTCGCCGCACACCACGGCCCAGAAGCTCGCCGTCATGTTGTCGTCCGGCGCCTCGGCGGCATCGGCGGTGCCCGCAGTTCCGGCCTGCCCGGATCCGGTGAACGCCGCGAGCTTCTTCGCGGAGGCGGGCTCGCCGGCCGCGGCCTTCTTCAGCTCCACGACTGCCTCGGTGGCGTACTCCGGGCTGAAGACCGCCCCGCGTATACCGCTTCGGATGTCATCACCGGTGGTCGGCTGCCCGTCCACCTCGATGGGCTCCTCGTCGGCCTGCGCGACCAGGTCCCAGAAGGTCCGGTCGACCTCCTTCGGGGTGTCACCGAGGCCGTACTTCTCCGAACGCGCGGCGGCCCACTCGGTCCACCGGTCGAACGCGGGCTCGGCGCCTTCCGCCCACCACTGGATCATCCCTCGCCAGGCGCGCGCCGGATCGACCGCGCTGTCCAGCACGAACCGGTCGGCCCGGCCCGGGAAGAGCTGGGTGTAGACGGCGCCCAGGTAGGTGCCGTACGAGTAGCCCACGTACGAGATCTTCTTCTCACCGAGGACCGCCCGGAGCAGATCCATGTCGCGCGCGGTGTTGCGCGTGGTGATGTGCGGGAGCGTGTCGCCCGCCTTCTCCCTGCACTTGTCCGCGACCTCGCGTGCCCAGGCGACGTCCTTGTCGAACATCTCCTCCTTGTACGGCCGCAGCCAGTTCTCCTCCTCCGGCTCCAGATCGCAGGAGACCGGGCTGCTCCGTCCCACACCGCGCGGGTCGAAGCCGATGAGGTCGTACTTCTGCCGTGCGGACTCGGGGAGCATCTCCTGCATCTCCAGCGGCATGTAGAGCCCCTGTCCCCCCGGGCCGCCGGGGTTGGAGAACAGGACACCGTGCCGCTTGTCGGGTGCGGTGCTCCGGATCCGGGATATCGCTAAGTCGATCCGCTTGCCCCCGGGAACCCGGTAGTCCAGCGGGACCTTGATCGTGGCGCACTCGAACTCCGCCGGAGCGTCGGCTTCGCACCGCTTCCACTGCGGCTTCTGCTTCACATACCGGTCCAGCGCGCCTGTGGCCGCGGACGAGGAGGCGGTCGACGGAGTGGCGGCCGTGGCGGCGGTGGCCGTCGAGGTGGCGAGCACGGGAGCCAGCGTGGCCGTGACACTCATGGCCAACAGGGGCGCGAGATGTCGTCTGCGCACGATATCGATCCTTCCGGTCGTATGTTCGGACAGGAAAGATCATTCAGGAACCGGTCACGTATGCGGATCCCCCGCCGGGCTGCACCTCCCCTCCACCCTGGGAATGACACAACAGCCGTGGTTGGATCTCGAGTTGTAGGGGACGGACTGCCTTCGGCGACGTGGCGAACAGCGCCGTCCGTCGGAAACGAACCTGGAACGCATCCGACGGCCGCCTACCGCCAGAACGTCGCCGGCCCCCTGCTGCGCCGTCTCGACGCGGGCGGCGGCATCAGGGGGACATACCCCCTGATGAACCGGTCCCAGGTCCCGTGCCCGCTCCGGCGGGTGGTCGAGCACCGCACGATGAACGTCCGCCGCTGGGACCGCATAGTCGGCTCCTGGGCCTCGGGCGGCCACCAGGGTCTCGACAGCGCGTGGACCGCCGACGCCCTTGCGGACCTCGGATCCCGGCGGGGCCAGTACGAGTACTGATCCCAGCGGGGCCCGTACGAGTACGTCACCAACATCGGCTTCGCCGCCTGCCCCTCCGGGCCCGGTCCGCCGTCCCGAGCCCACCGCCATGGGCGGCGGACCGGAGGCAGGAGGCGCGCCGGGACAGGGGCCGCATCAGCGCGCCGGCGGGCCCAGCGGCTCGTCCGTCACGGTTCGGCGGCGGTGGTAGACGACGTCGCGAGCTCGTCACGGCCGTAGGCGGACGCGTTGCTCAGGTGCCCGTCGAACGGGCCGACCTTCGTCACCGTGCGGCCGCCGCGGAAGACGATCTGGAGACCGTGTTCCCGCTCCCAGGCGCAGGACGACCCGGTCGAGAGGCACACCTGCCGATCGCCGGACCAGTCCCGTTCGACCGTCACCTCCCAGCCGAACTCGACGTGGTCCCATACGTCGTCGGGCCCGGCGATGGCCACGACGCGATCGATGCCGACCTCGGCCAGCCTTGACCGGACGTCCTGGTAGTAGGCGAAGACGGATGGCTCTGCCGCGCGCAACGCCGAGGCGTCGAGAGCGAGGAACGCGTCGATCGCGGCGTGGAAGTCCTCCTGTGCGTCATCGTCGTCGTAACCGACCACGATGAACTGGCACTCCGCGTCGCCCAGTACCGGCACGGTGACCGGGTCGCTCACATAGGAATCGTCATCGTCCTCGACGGTCCCGAGACCGGGTATCTCCATGGAGGTCACCCTATGGGCTGGCCCGTCATCCCTGACGTGCGTCCGACGACAACTGCGGCACCTCGCCGCCCTCGCACCTGACGGCAGCCCCTGACCGACGTCCAGTTGTGCCTCGTGCCCCTGTGGTCCAAGCGCGTGCCCGACGGTGGCGCCGACCGGACCGGGCCCCTCGCCGTACCTGCCTTTGCGCCTTCGCAGCGATCACGACGACCCGGCCGTGCGCGAGCAGGCGCTCGGCTCGGCGCACTCCGCCCGGGGCCGCGCGTCCCCGGCCGCGCAGCCGTCGGTGCTCGGGCCTGGAATGGTCCCGAAGCACTCGCTGCGCGCCCATGTTGTGCAGCGTCGGCCGACGCATGCATGGCTGACGGACACAGGCCCGGTGCTGTGGACGCTGCGACCGGGGAAGGCCGCACAGGCCCGAGGCACCGCTCTCCCCAGGCATGAGGCTCGGCAGTCGTCGCTCAGGCCCGGCCATAGGCATGCGGCCGGCTCGTTGGGTCAGCAGCCCCCGAACCGCCGGGCCGATTCCTGGACGTGCGCCAGCCTGCGGAGGCTGAGCAACACAGGTTCGTACAGCACGGTCAGCGCGACGGCCGCCTCGATCTGCCCGGCCGCCGTAGGCTGTTCCTCCACCACGTCCAGGTCGGCGACGGCGAGTTCGGCGGCGATGCGGCCGTACGGCGGCAGGCGCGCGGTGTCGCAGGGGTAGCCGAGGCGGACGAGCGCGGCGACGGAGGCGACGAGCGTGCCGAGGGCGGGGAAAAGCTCGTCGTCCATGCCGCGCCAGCCCAACTGCTCCAACAACGCGTCCACCGAGCGTCGCGCGATCCCGGTCGCCTCGTCGTCCTCGGCGGGCCCCGGGGCGTGCGGCAGCGCCCGGGCAGCCGCGCCGAGCCGCATGTGGTGGTCGAGCGACGTGTCCTCCGCGGCGGCGATCACCTCCCGCGCGACGGTCACCGGCACCTAAGCAGCGGGAGACTTCGTCGGCGACAGGGGAGGAAGCCGTGATGGTGGGCGATGGTTCTGCAGCGGCCACCGGTGGCCCATGGCCGGCGCATCCGCAAGTGGTCGGCGCATCCGCAAGTGAAGGTGGGGAACCGAAATGAGTTTGCGCCTCTATCTGGACAGCGCCCGGGAGCCGCGTACGCCGAACCGGTCGGCGGGTGAATGGGCCGATTTCTTCGACGGGGCGATGGAACTGGAGGCCAAGAACTGGCCGCCGCTGCTGTGGTGGGCGATGTTCAGCACCGGAGACATCATGGAGGCGAGGATCGCCGACACCGAGGACGCCGGTACTGATGAGCACGCGGAGTTGCTGAGCCAATGGGGCGAGGCCACCTACCCGTACCTGGTGGTCGACCAGCGGACGGCGCTGTCGCGACTGCACGCCCGGCGGCAGGGACTGACCGATCGGCTCGGCGCGCAGTTCTCGCCCCTCTCGTCCTCGACAGCGAGGGCCTCTCCAGGCCGCTCGGCGACGACGAGACGGTGGCGGCCCTGGTTGCCGAGGCGCGGTCCTGAGGCATGGACGTGGTGATGAGCGCACCCACCCTCATCGAGGCCGTGCCCGCGCGGACGAACAAGGCCCGATCGGGCTGGGTGTTGTCCGGTCTCCGCGTGGTGCCGGTGGGCGAGGAGGAGGCCAGGGCGGCCTCGGTGCTGCTGATGGCGGCCGGGCCGCGCGGCCACGAGTACGCGCTCGACGCGGCTGTTGCTGAGGCGGCCCTTCGGCAGCGGCGCCCGGTGATCGTGCTGACCTCCGACGTAGACGACATGCACAAGCTGTGCGGTGACCGGGTCCGGCGCGTCGCCGCGTGACCTGCTCCCGGGCAAGGACCGCGAAGGACGCGCGCGGACGGGGCCGGGGAAAAGAAGCGCGGAAAACCTCCCCGGCTTTGTAAGGATTCGCCCCACGCATGACATGTACGGGGTGTGGAGAGCAACCAGACCGTGACGGACTCGGGCCGCAGTGCGGGGTTCACCGCGTTGTACGCGCGGGAGTACCCCCGGGTGCACGCCTTCGCGCACCGCAGAACGGGGGACCGGAGCGCGGCCGAGGAGATCGCCGCCGAGGTGTTCCGGATCGCGTGGGAGCACGTGCTCAAGGACGGTAAGGCGACGCCCGGGTGGCTGTTCGTCACCGCCAGGAACGTGCTCGGCAACCACTACCGGGCCACCGCCCGGCTGACCGAGCTGCACCGGCGGATCGGTGAGGAGATCGGTCGCGCCCCCGCGTCCGCGGAGGACTCGGCGGTCCTGGACACCCTCGACCGGCTGGCGGACCACCACCGCGAGGTGCTGCTGCTCAGCTACTGGGACGGCCTCTCCGCGGCGGAGGCGGGCCGCATGCTCGGCTGCGGTGCTCCCGCCGTCTGGGTCCGTCTGCACCGGGCGCGCAAGGCGTTCCGTGAGCTCTACATCTCGTCCCGGGAGTCGGTATGAAGCGTTCGCAGTCCAAGCAGGTCAAGAAATCCGCGATGTCCGCCCAGGGCGTCGCCTCGCTGGTCCGGCACGCCGATCCGCTGCCGACCGACGCGTCGGAGGAGGGTCTGTCGCCGCGTGCCAGAAGGGAGTTGGGGCTCCTGGTGGACGAGGCCCGTCCCGTCCCGCCCACCTGGCGCCCGCGTCGGCGTGGGGTGCTGATCGGGGCCGTCGCCTGCGGCGCGGCCGCGATGGTGGCGGCCGTCGCCGTGCTCGCGGCCTCCGGTCCCGACGAGCCGAGCGGCGGACTCGTCGCCGACGAGCCCCACTACCCCTCGACGGCCGAGCTGGAGGGCGCGGCCGACCTCATCGTCCGGGCGAAGCTGGGCAAGGGAGCGGAGCGGACCGTGGACGACATCACATCCACGGAGGCGCCCGCCGAGGTGCTGGCGACGGCCAAGGGCACCGCGCCGGGCGGGCGGGTCACCGTCTCGTACACCCCGCCCGATTCGGGCGGGCCCGAGACGGCCGCGCTCGAGGCGGGGGAGGAGTACGTGTTCTTGCTGGAGCGGCAGGACGACGGCCGGTTCACGCTGGTGAACTCGGCCCAGGGATCCTACGGCGTCAGCGGCGACAGGGCCGTCCCAACCGGGGACAACGCGGTGACGCTGAGCCCGGGGGTCCTGAAGGCGCTCCGGCTGACCGGCACAGCGCCTGCTCGGGGCTGAGCAGGTCGTACGGCGCGGCGGCGTCGTGCTTGGCGAGCATCAGCACGTACTGCGTGCCGTTGTTCCCCAGGGTGGTGTGCTTCTCCTTGGTGGTGTGCTTCTCCTTGTGGGTGACGTCGCCCAGCGTGCCGCCGAGCCGGCTCACATCGACGGTGTCGCCAGGCTTCACGTCACCGGACAGCACCTCGGAGACCCTGGCCTCGGAGACGGTGACGACCACCGGCTCGACCTTGGCCGCCGCCTCCTCGCCGAGGCCGGCCTGCGGGTTGGTCAGCGGCAGGCCCCGCGTGCGCCCGCGACGGGTGCGGGCGGACAAGGCGTACGCGTTCCGCAGGAACCGCGCCTACCTGCGGGGTCACGGTATCCGCTGCATCATTCCGGACAAGGCCGACCAGGTCCGTAACCACAAGAAGCGCGGGTCCAGCGGTGGCCGGCCACCGAAGTTCGCCCCAGAGGACTACAAGGCCCGGCACGCGGTCGAGTGCGGCATCAATCGCTTCAAGAGACATCGAGCCATGGCCACCAGGCACGACAACTCGCGGTCCACTACGAGGCTACCGTCCTCGTTGCCGCCGTCAACGAGTGGTTGTGACGTACTGCTCCGACGACAACTCGAACACCCGTACTCGCCGACCGCAGGTGGGATTGACGGTCTCACGGACCGGATGCATCCCCAGTTTGGTCATGATCCGTTCGGAGGCGTCGTTGCCCACTTGAGCGATGCTGACGATCCGCTCCAGCCCTCGCTCTTCGAACCCGAACCGTACAGCGGCCGCAGCGGCCTCCGTGGCCAAGCCCTGCCCCCAGTGGGAACGTCCCAGCCGCCAGCCGATCTCAACCGCCGGCAGTACCTCCGGCAAGAAGTGGGGCACCGAAAGGCCGGTGAACCCGGCCAGCTCGCCAGTGGACCGGATCTCCACGGCGAACAGGCCGAAGCCCTGTGACTCCCACTCGCTCTCCCATGCCCGGACCCCGTCGCGAGTCTGCTGTTCGTCACGGACGCTGCCGTCACGGATCCACCGCATGACCTCGGGGTCGGCATTGACGGCAGCCATGGGCGCAACGTCTTCCTCGCGCCAGCGACGCAGGATCAGACGGGGAGTCTCAAGCGTGACCATCCAATCATTCTGGATCACGCATGGGCTCTCCGTCATCCTCACCAGGCACTTTCGATAACGCCCTGGCGCCGTCCGGAACCTGATCCGTTCCGACCCCGGCGGCAGCATGTGTTCATGCCACACCTCGATGTGGTTCCTGGTCGCACAATGCTCAGGGCGAAGCCATCACAGCACCGATAGCTCGGAGTTTGCCGGTGATCCGTAGGGCTGTCCCGCAATCCCCAGTGGATCGGCGCGCGGCGTCGGATGCGGTGCGTCGCAAGGCGGAGGGGCGCCCGCATACTGGATGTATTCGGGGGTTCCGACAACGCGGCGAGGCGCCGTAGCTGTCGCCGTGCGCCCGCCGGGGATTACGGGACAGCCCTTAGCCCTTCGAGTCCTGCTTCCAGTCCTGGACGAGGAGCCCGAGCAGCACCTCGTCCAGGAACTCGCCCATCACCCAGGCCGAGGAGCGCAGCACGCCCTCGCGGACGAAGCCGTTGCGCTCGGCGGAGCGCAGCATCGCGGCGTTGTCCGACAGCGTCTCGATCTGCAGCCGCTGCAGGCCGCGCACCACGAAGCCGTAGTGGCAGAGCACCGCGACCACGTCGGTGCCGTAGCCCTTGCCGCGGGAGGACGGCAGCAGCCCCAGCCCGATGTGCGCGGACCGGTTGTGGTTGTCGATGCCCCAGAGCGTCGCGGTACCGACCAGCGTGCCGCCGTCCAGCTCCACCACGGAGAACGGGACGTGCCCCTGCTCCTTGTCGTCCACCACGAGCCGCGGGTCCTTCGAGCCAGGCGTGATCGGCCGCCACGGCTGGCCTTCGGACCGTGAGGAGTTGACCACGTCGTCGTAGAGTTCGGCCCGCAGGATCGGGATGTCGTCCTCGTGCCGGGCCCTGAGCCCGACCTTGCTGCCCCTTAGCATGCGAGCTTCTTATCCGACCGGGCCGGCCGGCGGCAAACCATTAGAAGGTCGGCGTCCCTCGGGCACCGCAACAAGCGGCGCCGCACTGGGCCTTGACCTGGTGGGACTGGAGTGATCCCTGACGGCCTGCCCGGGCTTGCCGCGGACGGCATGGCGGCGGTGACCACCCTCGCCCCTGCCGCCCCCACCGCGGCTTGCGAGGGACCAGTGCGCCAACCACTGACGCCGCCGCGGGCGAGGGAACCGCTACTGGACGGTGTCCGGGATCCAGGAGCCGTGGATCATGGCAGGGACGCGGCGCGGGAGGTGGACCGTGGCCACCGGGGGCAGGTCCAGATCGGAGGCGTCGGGCACGAGCAGCCGGGAGCTGTCCGTCCGGTCCCCTGCCGCAGCCGTCCGGGCGCCGCCCCAGGCCGGCCCCCGGACGGCCGGAGCCGACCGCACCCCGCCTTCACTAGGAGCACGATGAACCCCCTCAGCGCAGCATCACCGGCGGTCAGTACGTCACTGCTGGAGGACTTCTCCCTGGAGATGACCGGCAAGGACATACCCGACCTGGAAGAGGCCGCCGGCCTCATCCCACAGGGCACCCGGATCAACGTCACTTTCCTGGGCAACGAGAACCTGCGGATGAGACTGGAGGCCGCCCGAACCGTGAAGCGCCTCGGCTTCATGCCCGTCCCGCACATCTCCGCCCGACGCCTCGGCTCGCAGGCCGACTTCGAGCAGTTCCTCGCCGGACTGCGTTCCGACGCCACCGGCACCGACGTCTTCACCGTCGGCGGCGACCCCGCCCATCCCGAAGGGCCGTACGAGGACTCCCTCTCCCTCATCAATACCGGCCTGCTGACCCAGTACGCGGTCCGGCACGTGGGCATCAGCGGCTACCCGGAGGGCCACCCGGCCATCGCCGACGACGCGCTGTGGACCGCCCTGCGGGGCAAGAGCGCAGCCCTCGCCGCCCAGGGCCTCTCCGGCAGCGTGATCACCCAGTTCGGCTTCGACGTCGCCCCGGTCCTCGCTTGGATCGAAGAGGTCCGCGGCCACGGCATCACGCTGCCGGTCCGCATCGGCGTTCCCGGTCCGGCGGGAGTGCGGCGGCTGATGTCCTACGCCGCCCGGTTCGGCGTGGTCACCAGCGCCTCCATCGCCAAGAAGTACGGCCTGTCGATCACCAACCTCATGGGCACCGCGGGGCCGGACAGGTTCCTGCGCGCCGTCGCCGAGGGCTACGACCCGGCCCGCCATGGCGAAGTGAAGATCCACTTCTACACATTCGGCGGGTTGAAGGCCACCTCCGAGTGGGTCGCCCGGTTCAGGAAGGAAGCCCTCGCATGACGGCCCCCAGACCGCCCTCGCCCGCCCGTCCGCCAAGAGCAGGGGACGGTCCACCAGGCGTCGCCGATCATCCAGGGCGCCGACGCCACCGGCATCAGGGCCGACTGCCCGTCAGCATCCCCACGAGGCGTTCGCCGCCCAGGCCCGGGGTTATCCGACCGAATGACGGATCTCGATCACGCGGTGCTCAACCTCCAGGGCGGGCAATCGCCCTGGGGCATCCGCCGGGGGCCTCCGGTGCCCACCTCGTCGGCACCGTCGCCCACCGACTCGCTCGCCGGGGCGGCGGCACCGGTGTCGCCGCCCTCCGTATCGGCGTCGGTCGGGGGCTCGTCCTCAGCAGTGAACACTGACGGCGGTCGGTCCCTCCGTTCCCGCGGGTTCGTGTCCGCCCACGAGGCGCTCGGCACGCGCGTCGGTCAGGACGCGGTGCGCGCCGTCATCACGCCGAAGCCGGCGAGCGGATGACTTGGGGATCGAGGACGTCTTCGCACACCTGCGGCCGAGCGCCCAGGAACGGGCCGGCGCGCACGGGCCGCCGCCCCGGGAGCCCATCCGGAGACGGCCACGGACACCGAAGCCGAGACACGGAAGAAGCAGGAAGCAGGGAACGCGAGCGGCGCGGGCGGCTCCAGGACACCGGCCGATGTCGTCAACCGGTCCGCGTGATCACGCCGGTGCTAGGGTGACGATCTTTGGCGGAATGACAGCCACCGGATATGTGGGTTCGGTGGGTGGTGGCGTGCGGCGCCGCCGGGTTGGGGGGACATGCACACGCTGCGCCCGTTGCAGGATCTCGGTCTCTCCGCGACAGCGGAGGCCGCCTACCTCGCGCTCGTGGAACGGGGTCCGCAGACCCTGACCGAGCTCACCGACCGGCCGACACTGGTCGGGTCACCGCTCGACGGCCTCAAGGACGCCGTCGCCGAACTCAGCGACATCGGCCTGGTGTCCCGTACGGACGGGAGGCTGATCGCCCAGCCGCCCCGCGCGGTGCTGGAGGCGGTCGCCGAGCGGCGCGCGCACCAGGCCCGGATCGCCTACGAGAGCGCCACGGCCCTGTCGCAGTACTGGCTCGACCACACCGCCGGAGCGACCTACGTCGAGGTCGTCGACACCTCCGAGCGGCGCGGGGAGATCCAGTCGCGGGTGCACAACGGGGCCGTGTCCCGGGTGCGTGCGCTGTCGATAGGGCCGGTGGGCGGGGGCGACCGGATGCCGGAGGTCGGCCCCGGCACGCTGGACGCGCTGGACCGCGGGATCGCCTACCGGGTGGTGTACAGCGCCAACATCCTGCAGGACCCCAAGGCGCTGGAAGTGGCGCACGAGTGCGTGGCCCGGGGAGAACAGGCCAGGGTCTTCCCCGATGTCGCGCTGAACGTGCTGGTCTGCGA
The DNA here is from genome assembly GCF_001905795.1 of Streptomyces sp. CB01580. Lineage (GTDB taxonomy): Bacteria > Actinomycetota > Actinomycetes > Streptomycetales > Streptomycetaceae > Streptomyces. Next base: position 97,246 of record NZ_LIXJ01000005.1, on the reverse strand, counting down.
CGACCGTTTCGCCGTGGTGTCCGTCGCCGCCCCGAACCGTACGGGACACCACAGTGTCGTCGTGCAGCCGTCGGGGCTCCTGGACGGGCTGATCGGCGTCTTCGAGTCGTACTGGCAGATCGCCGTTCCGCTCCCACCGGTCGGTGAGGCCGTCAAGAGCGAGGCGACGCCCGAGGGGCGGCGGCTCCTGAGCTACCTCAGCACCGGGCTGACCGACGAGTCGATCGCGCGTGAGCTCGGGGTGAGCGAGCGCACCGTCGCCCGGCGCATCGCCCGACTCCAGGAGATGCTCGGTGCCAAGACCCGGTTCCAGCTCGGCGTCCAGGCCAGCCGTCGCGGCTGGCTGTGACCCCGGGCTGCTACCGACCCGTGGCACGGGCACGTGGGCGCGCGGGGCGGGCCGGTGCGTGATCCGGCCCGCCCCGCGCGGGTCCTCAGCCGCTCAGGCGCTCATCGCCCTGCGGTGCGGTGGTGATCCTTACTTGCTGTCCGGCTTGACCAGGTCGGGCAGCTTGGCCTCGAAGAGCTTGTCGAACGCGAGGGCGGGCAGGATGTGGCCCTGGTTCGGCGCCTCGTTGGCCACGCCCGCCGCCCAGGTTGCCGAGTTGAACCGCTGGTCGGGCGTGCCGTGGTGACCGGAGCTGGTGAAGCTGCAGTCGCCGACCTGGTAGAACGACTTCTCGGACTTGAGGACGCGGGCGGCGTTCAGCGACTCTCCGCGGGCGTGGGTCAGGAAGTACGTCCCGAACGCGTCCGCCATGAGCTCGGTGCGGCGGGTGGCCTCCGGACCGGTCAGGTCGCTCTCGAAGAGGTTCTTCTGGTACTGGACGTGGTGACCGAACTCATGGCCCAGGATGCCGCGCGGCGCGACATCGCCCAGGTTCACCGCGTCCATGCCCTGCAGGATGCCGTCACCCATGATGATCCGGTCCGAGATGCCGAGCGGCTCCGGGTCGTCCTTCTCGCTGTAGGCGAAGGCGTTGAAGGAGAAGATCGGGTTGGCGCCGCCCTGGAGGACCGGCTCCGAGTCGACCAGCTCGATGAGCATGTCGGCCAGGTCGAGGTTCCCCTCGGGAGTGCCTCCGTACAGCACGGAGAGCGTCCGGGCGAGCCGGTCCGGGCTGGCGAAGACGTCCGCGCCGTGCATGGGGATCAGCTCGATGCGTGCCGAGTCGATGTCCCAGAAGCGCTTGAGGTTCTTCATCTCGGAGTTGAGCTGCTGGGTGTACTCACCCTTGACGCCGAACGTGTTCGACGACGACTCCTTGCCGTAGATCAGCGCGTCGTAGGTGGGCATGTCGAAGCCACCGAAGAGCGAAAGGATGAAGACGGTCCACGGGTCCTGGGCGCCATCGAGGAGGGAGTTGGCGTACTTCGACAGATCGGTCGTCTGGCACTGGTAGTCGCCGGGGTTGATCGCGCTGTCGCGGATCTGCTGCCACTCCTCGCCCTTCAGGCCGTACTTGGCCTTGGCCGCGTCGAGGCGGGCCTCCCAGTCGGCGGGCAGCTTGGCCAGGATCCGGTCGACGATGGCCTGATGCTGCGGGTCCATGGAGGAGGTGTCGATGGAGGACTGCAGCGATTGGCTCGCCGCAGTCGTGAGGCCGGTCGCGTCAGCGGCGTGCGCGGGAAGCGCCATACCAAAACCACAGGTCGCGGCGATCGCCAGGCTCGCTGCCACAGACAGGGTCTTCTTCACGAGGTCTCCTTTCGAGGGTGCCCGGTAGGGCATCCAAGGGCGACGCCCAGTCTGTAAGGCCAACCACCGTCTCAAGAACGGTCGTTCACTGTCTGAAACCGGCATGTCTGGAACCTGACATGCTCATGGATCCGGTCACGCGTCCGCTGCCGACGGCCCGCTCCACGCGCTTCCGACCGGTTCGACCGCACCTGCCCTCGTACGCGATGGGCGGGGGAGGTGGCCAGGCGGCGGGCAAACCGCAGCCGACAGGATTCGGAGACGAAGCCGGGACGAACTTCCCCCCGCCCGGCCGCCCGGCCGCCCGGCGCGCCCGGTCGGCCTGTTGGTCCTTCCAGGGCGGCGCTCCTCGATCGACAGCGGCTTGAGCGGTCCCGGAACCGACGGGCCCACCTGTTGGGCCGGTTGTGTTCGGCGCGCGCTACTGGTGGTTCCGGGTGACCGTGATCCAGCGAGGGTCGATGCGGTCCAGCCAGGCGTCCTGATCGTCGGCCAGGGACTGCTTGAGAGGGAGAGGGAGAAACCGGCAGCCGAATGTGAGTCCGGCGTCGTCACCATCGCCGTTGACGTGGTGGTCCCAAGCCTCGGGTGTGTCCGCGGGTGCCTGGAGGTGGAAGAAGCTGGTTCGCCGCGGCTGACCCGTGTCGGGGTGAGGCTTGTCCTCCACCGCAATCCGCCTCACCACCGTCGCTGTCAGCAGGCCGGTTTCCTCGGCGACCTCCCGAAGAGCCGCGTCTTCCAGACCTTCGCCTGTCCTGACCCCTCCCGCGGGGACCTGGGCGCCTGCTTCCGGTATGCCTACGTGGTCGAACACCAGTAGTTCGGGGACCGCACGATGCCGGATCACGTACGCGGCGACACGGATTCTGGGTTACTTGGGGGTGAAGACCAAGTGTGCGTGGAGGGTGTAGGCGACGTTACGGCCCCTGCGGATACCGGGTTTTGGCTCCCAGCGTGGTGACATAGATCAACGCTACGATCACGCTTGTGAAGATCGTGACGCAGGTCAAACTCATGCCGGATGCCGTGCGGGTATCCGTGCTTGAGCGCACCCTGCGCACGGTCAATGACGCCGCGAACTGGGTGTCGGAGGTGGCGTTCGAGCACGGCGTGCCGCGTGAGTACGAGCTGCGCAAGCACACCTACGCCGAACTCAAAGCCCGTGGGCTGGGAGCGCAGGCCGCGCAACACGTCATCAAGAAGGTGCGCGACTCGTATACCACGCTCAAGGCCAACATCCGTGCCGGGAATCTCGGCAAGGAAGGCTCTGAGCGTCGCCGCAAGGCCGAGTCCAAGCCGATCACGTTCCGGCCTCAGGCCGCACAGCCGTATGACGACCGGTGTTTGAGCTGGCAGTACGACCGGCGGACCGTGTCCATCTGGACCGTGGACGGCCGGGTCAAGAACGTGCCGTTCGTGTGCTCCCCGGACGAGCTCAAGATGCTCCAGGCGCACCGGCAGGGCGAATCCGACCTGATCGAGCGCGACGGCGTGTTCTACCTCGTCGCCACCTGTGACGTGCCCGAGGCCGAGCAGTACGAGCCGGATGGCTTCATCGGCGTGGACCTCGGGATCGAGAACGTCGCCACCGCCTCCACCGGCTACCTTGCCGCCGGGCGGGGGCTCAACCGGTACCGCAAGCGACAGCTTGCCCTGCGTGCCAAGCTCCAGAAGAAGCGCACCAAGAGCGCCAAGCGGCGGCTGAAGGCCCGTGCCCGCAAAGAGGCGCGGCACGCCGCCAACCAGAACCACATCATCTCCAAGACGATCGTGACCGAGGCTGAACGCACCGGACGCGGCCTGTCCCTCGAAGAGCTCAAGGGCATCCGCAACCGGGTACGGCTCCGCAAGCCCCAACGGGTCGCCTTCCACTCCTGGGCATTCGCCCAGCTCGGAGACTTCATCGTCTACAAGGCCATGCGGGCCGGGGTGCCCCTGGTCTTCGTTGATCCCGCGTACACGTCGCAGACGTGTGCCGAGTGCGGCCACGTCGACAGGCGAAACCGTGTCGACCAGGGGCTTTTCATCTGCCGGAGGTGCGGGGTCGTTGCCCACGCCGACCGGAATGCTTCCCACAACATCGCCACCCGTGGCGAGAGCGTGTGGAATGCGGGGCGTGAGTCACGCGTCCCTGCCACCCCATAGGGGTGTCTGGACGGAGGAGTCCACCCCAGCAGCCAGCCGGGCACTACCTCCAAGCCCGGTCCTTCAGGGCCGGGTCAAGTTGACCCCGCTGTGACCCGAGCGATGACCGGCAGGTGGTCGCTGCCCGTGGGCGACAAGGTGCGGATCTGACGGACCGCCGCCGAGCGGGCCATGACCTGGTCGATACGCGCCATGGGGAAGGCGGCGGGGAAGCTGAAGGCGAAACCTCGCTCCGCTGTGTTCATCCGTGAGGTCAGCGGGGCCAGCCCACGGTCTTCGACGGTGCCGTTGAGATCGCCGAGCAGAAGGACCGTCTTCAGCTTCTCGGCGGCGATGGCCCTGCCCAGCAGACCGGCGCTCTCGTCCCGCCGGGAGGATGCAAGGCCGCTCGCGCGGACCCGGACCGAGGGCAGGTGTGCGACGTATGCCGCGATATCGCCGTGCGGGGTGTGGACCACGGTCCGCAGCCCGCGACTCCACGTCTCTGTGATCGCCCGGGGTTTGATGTCCACCTGCCGGGTACCGGTCAGCGGATGCTTCGACCAGATTCCGACGGTGCCCCGGACCGCGTGGTACGGGTAGTTCGGGGCGAGGGTCCGCGCGTAGACCGCCAGTGCCGGGGGCACCAGCTCCTCCAACCCGATGAGGTCGGGCCCGGCGCCGGCCAGGGCGCGTGCCGTGCCCGCCGGGTCGGTGTTCTCGTCGCTGACGTTGTGCTGCACCACGACCAGGTCGTGCGGGCCGGGAGCCGCCGCGGGCAGCAGCAGCCCGCCGAAGAGGTGCGCCCAGGCAACCGTCGGCAGCAGCAGCGCCACCAGCGTGGTCGCTGAACGGCGCAGCAGGGCCAGGACGAGCAGCACCACGACCACCGGGCCGAGCCACGGAAGGAATGCTTCCAGCAGACTGCCCAGGTGGCCCACGGAGTTGGGCACCGCCCGGTGGAAGACCATGAGCCCGGCCGTCAGCACCGCGAACACGGAGGGCACCCGCCCCCGCCTCCAGACCGACCGGCACCCCGGATCCCGCTTCGTACTCCCACCCGCGGCCCGCGGCCCGGATCGGCATCGCGTCCACCGGGCCATTGCTGCCTGCTGCTCCACCATGGCGTTCCATCCGTTTGACCTTGCTGTTCAAGACGAGGCATGAGGGAAATCAGTTTCGACAGCCCTGCTCCCGCCGCGCCCGCACCACTTCGGCGGCGAGCGACCACCGGGGCCTCGACGGTGTGTGGACGACCGATGTCCTCACCGCCCGCGTCCACGCAGTCCGCCGCTCGCGCCGTCCGGCCTCCCGCAACACGACGACACGGCTCAGTGCCGCATCGGGCAACGCTCGCTGTGTCAGCGGGGAGCGCTATCCTCTGCCGGTCGATCGCGTTCCATCAGCAGGAGGTTTGAGAGCCTGATGACTGTGTCGTCCCGTGACTCGATGCTGGAACTGCTCTCGGCCGACGGCCCGGATCCGGACCATGCCGAGGCGATGATGCTCTACGGCAGGCTGGTCGGAACCTGGAACATCAGCAACCGATACCGGTATCCCGACGGGCAGTGGCGTACCGCAGCGGGTGAGTGGCGCTTCGGCTGGGCCTTGGGCGGCCGGGTGGTGCAGGACGTGCTCTTCTGCCCGGAGTTCCACGGTCGGTATCCCGGCACCACCATCCGCATGTACGACATCACGACCGGGTTGTGGCAGATCACGTGGATCTCACCGAAGCTTCCGTCGTACTTTTCCCAGATCGGCCGGCCTGACGGCGCTGGTGGGATGATCCAGGAGGGTACCGACTCCGAGGGCAGTCGCTCGCGGTGGACGTTCACCGACGTCACGGCGACCTCGTTCCGCTGGCAGGGGTTCAGTGCCGCCCCCGACGGCGAGTTCGAGTTGTTCCAGGAGATGCACGCGACACGCGGGTAGCGCAGCATCCGCGACGGCGTCGGCCACCGCAGCACCTTCGAACCCCACCTCGTCACCGAGTGGACCTCGCCTGTCCTCCACGTCGCCTGCACCACTCGCGGCACCCCACTTCCGGCCGCCGCGCCCTGCGCGGCACCGTTGCGGACCCTGATGTGACGTACGCCTCGTCCCACGGGCGTGTTCTCCGACATGCCGCTGTAACGATCGCCCCGTTCGGCCCACTACCCAACGACAGAACACACCAGGAGGGACAGGAGGTGCGGCAGTGCCCGACTACGACGCGGATCGTTTCACCGCCATCTATGACGGCTGCCGGCAACGCGTGTGGGCCTACGTGGTCAGCCGTGCGGGACGACAGGTCGCCGACGAAGTGGTGAACGAGACGTTCACCGTGGCCTGGCGCAAGCTGGACGACGTCCCCGAGCCGCCGCTGCCGTGGCTGCTCGGAGTCGCCCGCAACATCCTGCGGGACAGTATCCGGGCGGAGGCCAGGCGCGCGTCGTTCGCCGCCGAACTGCGCTCCTGGGCGGAATCCGTCGAGGCGGACATCGCCGAGGAGGTGTCCGAGCGAAGCGCGCTGCTCAAGGCGCTGGCCACGCTGTCGGAGGACGATCGGGAACTACTGATCCTCTCCGGGTGGCAGGGCCTGACCCCGGCACAGGCGGCCGCGGTGGTCGGCTGCTCGCCCATCACCCTGCGGGTCCGTCTGCACCGGGCGCGCAAACGTCTCACCCAGGCGGCTTCCGCCCACCCGCTCACGGAGGAGGCCGCAGACGTGCGGCGCGTGTCCACCCGAGTCCGGATCGCCGTAGGAAAGGAAGCCCGGTGAAGAACGACATCCTGCACCGCCTGACAGCCGCCCGCCCCGCCCACCTCGACCCCGACCGCCCCACGCCGTCGCCGGTTCGGGGAGAGGAGCTCGCAACGGTCATGAGCCGTCCGTGGGCGACGCGCACGGCTCGCGCCACCGCCCGGCAGCGGAGGGTGGGCCGCCCTCTCGTCTCGGGTCTCGCCCTGGCCACGGCGACGGCTGTGGCGGCCGTGGTGATCACTCACACCGCGCCGGAGCTGCCAGGACCCGCGCCCTCCGCGACATCGGGCTCCGGCAGCCAGGTCCTTCTCGCTGCCGCCTCCCACGTTGAGCAGCAACCGGCCGGTTCCGGCACGTACTGGTACGTGGAGGAGCACCTCGGTTCCCTCCAGAAGATCCCCGGCAAGAACTACACCGTCGACGTTCGCACCGAGCAGCGGTACTGGACGGCCGCCGCCAAGAACAAGCAGTGGTCGCAGCTCCTGGACCTGGGGGCCCGTCCGGCCACGAAGGCCGACGAGGCGGCATGGAAGGCGGACGGTTCCCCCACGTCGTGGAACCTGATGGGTGAGACCGTCACCTACGCCGGCAGGGGCGAGATCCAGCACGACGCCCCCGGCGGAAGCGCGGACGTCGTCACGATGGGCGACCTCCCCCTCCGCCTCCTGGCCACGCTGCCCACCGATGAAAAGGCCCTCCGCAAGCGCCTGTTCGCCCTGGTCGACAAGGACTACAACGCCCCTGAGGAAATCCTCGACCGGATCGTCGTCGACACGGCCGTCCGACTCGCCACGACCTTCCCGTCCACCCCGGCCCTGCGCGCCGCCGCCTACCGCCTCCTCGCCGCCGAACCCGGCGTGCGTTCCCTCGGCGACGTCAAGGACCACACCGGCCGCACCGGTTACGCCGTCGCCCTCCCCAGCCCTCACGAACCCGCCGAACTCCGCCTGATCTTCGACAAGTCCACGGGATTGCCACTCGGCACCGAGAAGGTGGCCACCCGGGGCGGTGACGGTGCGAGCAAGGGCGAGGTGCGGGACTACACGACGATCACGTCGATGAAGTGGACCGAGGAGGCACCGCCGTTCGACACCGACACCGAGGACCCGGGCCCGGTTTCCGCTCCGGACGAGGCGCCGGATCCCAAGCCGGCCCGCTGAGGCCGTTCTCGTCTTGAAGTGACCTACGGCAACAACATGTGGGCGGGCCTGGAAAAGTGCCACGAGAACGACGACGGCGGTTTTGACACGAACGCGGCTTCCCTCACCTGGAAGAAGCAGGCGGGCGGCTGGGTCATATCCGACATCGACATCCGGCTCGGCTGCGGAGGTTGAGCCGGTCCCGTCGTGGTCCGAGGAGCGCTGTCGCGGCAGGCGGCTTCGAGTACGCGCTCCTTCGGCAGCCCTGGCGGATGGTTCGACCACGTTCGCGAGGCCACCGAAGCCCTGGCTCTGGGCACCGAGGGAGTCATCGTTGCGCCCCCGGACCCGCGGTGTGTCACGCGGCCCGCCACGTATGGGACCGTGGCCCCGCGCCTGTCCCTGCTGAGTAGTCACCCGAACGCCTGAAGTGCAGAGCAGTACGGCGAGTTGAAAGCCCCGCCCACCAGGCGAGGGCCGCTGGAGAGACACCCGTACGAGGGAGCCCGGCCACCGAATCGCCCGACACCGGTCGCGTCAACCGTGCCCGGCCCATAGACAGGGATGCGCAGCCACGTCCGCTGACAGGACCGGGCGGGGCTGCGCTCCCCTTTCGGATCCGGGCCTTCTCGCACCCCCGAAAACGTAGCGTGTCCGCCGGCACGGCCGGGTCGTGCTCCTCCCTGGACCGCAGCATGCCGGCCGCTGCCCCACTCGCCCGCGCCCGCGAACCGGACCGGAGCACACCGGGCGAGGCTCGGGAACACCGCGCGTCGGGCCGGAGGCCGTCGGCGCGGAGGCGCCCCCGGATCAGCCGGCCCGCCGCGGGCACGGAGTGAGGACGATCGGGGCGTGGGTCCGGGCCACCAGGTCACGGAGGTTTTCGAGCGTGCCGGTGAGAGCACCGGCCGTCCGCGCCTGCACCAGCACGTTGCCGAGCGCGGTGGCCTCGACGGGACCGGCCAGCACCTTGCGGCCCGACCGGTCGGCCAGACGTTGGCACAGCAGCACGTTGAGCGAGCCACCACCGACGACGTGGATCCGGTCGATCCGCTCACCGGACAGCTCCTGGGTGCGTTCGACGGCGTCGGTGAACGCCTGCGCGAGACTCTCCAGGACAGCACGGACCAGGGACGGCCGGTCCGTGGGCGCCGGCAGCCCGTGCTCGTCGTACCACTGCGCGATGCGCCCCGGCAGGTCGCCGGGGGCGAGGAACCGCGAGTCCTGGACGTCGAACACCTCGACATCCCCGGGGAGCCGGGCGGCCGCGGCCAGCAGATCGGTGAGCGACACCGATCCGCCGTCCCGCGCCCACCAGCGCATGCTCTCGCTCAGCAGCCACAGACCCATGACATTGGTGAGGAAGCGGATCCGGCCGTCCACACCGCCCTCGTTGGTGAAGTTCGCCGCGCGCGCCGCCTCGGTGAGCACCGGCTCGGCGAGCTCCGCGCCGACCAGGCCCCAGGTGCCGCAGGAGACGTACGCCGCGCCGGGCCCGGTCATCGGCACACCCACCACGGCCGAGGCCGTGTCATGGGATCCCACCGTCGTGACCAGCAGCTCGGGCAGGTCGAGGGCGCGGGCGAGGTCACCCCGCAGCGCGCCGATCCTCGTGCCCGGGTCGACGAGTTCGCCGAGCACCCGCCGCGGCAGCCCGAGCCGGTCGGCCAGCTCGCGGTCCCATTCCCCGGTGCGGACATCGAGCAGCCCGGTGGTGGACGCGTTGGTCCGCTCGGTCGCCTCCGCTCCGGTCAGCCACCGGCCGAGCAGGTCCGGTACCAGCAGCATGCGGTCGGCGAGCTCGGCCCACGGGTCGGCGGCCAGCTGGTACACCGTGTTGAACGGCAGGAACTGCAGGCCGTTGCGCGCGAACAACTCGGCGCGCGGCAGCGCTGCGTGCACCCGCTCGACACCCGCCGCCCCACGCACCTCGTCGCGGTAGTGGAACGGTACGCCGAGCAGCCGGCCGTCCCGGAACAGGCCGTAGTCCACCGCCCAGGAGTCGATGGCGACACCGGCCAGCCCGCCGCCGGACCGGTGCGCCCGCTGGAGGCCGGCCAGCGCCTGGCGGTACAGCTCCAGCAGATTCCAGTGCAGCCCGTCGGGGGTGCGCACCGGGTCGTTGGGGAACCGGTGCACCTCATCGAGGCGGAGCAGGCCGGGGCCCGCCTCGGCGGCGATCACCCGTCCGGAGGTCGCGCCGAGGTCGACCGCCGCGACCCGCACCGAGGTCATCGGAGGAAGCCCGCTGCCACGCCCGCGTCGACGGGCACGTGCAGACCGGTGGTGTGGGTCATGTCCGGACCGCAGAGCACGAAGACCGCGTTGGCGACGTGCTCCGGCAGGACCTCCCGCTTGAGCAGCGTGCGCTGGGCGTAGAACTTGCCCAGGTCCTGCTCCTCCACGCCGTACACCGCTGCCCGCTTGGCACCCCAGCCGCCGGCGAAGATGCCGGAGCCCTGGACCACACCGTCGGGATTGACGCCGTTGACCCGGATGCCATGCTGCCCGAGCTCGGCCGCCAGCAGCCGGACCTGGTGGGCCTGGTCGGCCTTGGCCGCGGAGTAGGCGATGTTGTCGGGCCCGGCGAACACCGAGTTCTTCGAGGAGATGTAGACGATGTCTCCGCCCATCCCCTGGTCGATCAGCACCTTCGTGGCCGCCTTCGAGACCAGGAACGAGCCCTTGGCCATCACGTCGTGCTGAAGGTCCCAGTCCCGCTCGGTGGTCTCCAGCAGCGACTTCGACAGCGACAGACCCGCGTTGTTCACGACCAGATCGAGGCCGCCGAAGGCGAGTACCGCCGCGTCGGTCATCGCCCGCACGGCCGCCTCGTCGGAGACGTCCGCGGCCACCCCGACGGCGACGTCCGGACCGCCGATCTCCGCCGCGGCGGCCTCGGCCTTCGCCAGGTCGAGGTCGGCGATCACCACGCAGGCGCCCTCGGCGGCGAGTCGCTTCGCGGTCGCCCTGCCGATGCCGGAGGCGGCGCCGGTGACCAGTGCGATCCTGGTGGCGAGCGGCTTGGGCTCCGGCATGCGCCGGAGCTTCGCCTCCTCCAGCGCCCAGTACTCGATGCGGAACTTCTCGGCCTCGTCGATGGGGGAGTACGTCGAGAGTCCCTCGGCGCCGCGCATGACGTCGATCGCGTTCACATAGAACTCGCCGGCCACCCGGGCGGTCTGCTTGTCCTTGCCGAAGCTGAACATGCCGACGCCCGGTACGAGCACGATCAGCGGGTCCGCGCCGCGGATCGCGGGCGAGTCCTCGGTGGCGTGCCGCTCGTAGTAGGACCGGTAGTCCGCGCGGTAGGCGACGTGCAGTTCCCTGAGCCGTGTGATCGACTCCTCCACCGAGGCGGTCGCCGGGAGGTCGAGGACCAGTGGCTCGACCTTGGTACGCAGGAAGTGGTCGGGACAGCTGGTGCCCAGCTTCGCCAGTCGCGGGTGCTCCGCGTGGGCCAGGAAGTCGAGGACCATGTCGGAGTCGGTGAAGTGGCCGATCACCGGCCGGTCCTGCGAGGCGATTCCCCGGATGGTCGGGGCGAGCGCGGCGGCCTTCGCCCGGCGCTCGTCGTCCGGCAGGGCACCGTACCCGTCCAGTGCCGGTCCGAAGGGCTCGGGCCTGCTGTGCTCGGCGATGTACGCGGCCGCGGTGTTGATGATCCACAGCGAGTTGCGCTCGGACTCCTCCGAACTGTCGCCCCAGGCGGTGATGCCGTGGCCACCGAGCACCACGCCGATCGCCTGCGGGTTGTCCCGCCGGACGCGGGCGATGTCGAGACCGAGTTGGAATCCGGGGCGACGCCAGGGCACCCAGACGACCCGGTCGCCGAAGATCTTCTCGGTGAGCTCCTCGCCGTCGGCGGCGGTGGCGATCGCGATGCCGGAGTCGGGGTGGAGGTGGTCGATGTGCGCCGCGTCGACGAGGCCGTGCAGGGCGGTGTCGATCGACGGGGCCGCGCCCCCCTTGCCGTGCAGGCAGTAGTCGAACGCGGCGACCATCTCGTCCTCGCGCTCGACGCCGGGGTAGACGCCGACGAGTGCGCGCATCCGGTCCAGGCGCAGCACCGCCAGCCCGGATCCGGTCAGTGTGCCGAGGTCGCCGCCGGACCCCTTCACCCACAGCAGCTCGACCGGCTCGCCGGTGACGGGATCGTTCTCGGTGCCCTTGGCGGAGGTGTTGCCGCCGGCGTAGTTGGTGTTCCTCGGGTCGCTGCCGAGCCGGTTCGAGCGGCTGATCAGTGCCTCGACGACGGTGTTGTTCACGTCAGTTCCATCCTGCCTGGCGACCGCCGACCCGGTCCGCCTCGATCTGCTTCTGGTAGCCGGAGGCGAGGTAGGCCCGCATCGGGTCGGCCGGGAGGCCGCGGGACTCGCGCCAGTCGGCGAGGTCACGTCGTACGTCGGTGTAGAACGCGTCGGTGAAGATTTCGTGGGCGAGCAGGACGTCGCCTGCGGTGCGCGCCGCGTCGAGTGCCTCGGTGTCGAGGAGCAGCGCACGAGCGGTCATCTCCTGCACGTTGAGCACGGACCGGATCTGTCCCGGAATCCGCTGCTCGATGTTGTGACACTGGTCGAGCATGAGCGCGACGTCCGAGCCGGGCCCGTAGCCGCCGCCCCGGACGACCTCGACGAGGATCCGGAACAGCTGGAAGGGATCGGCTGCGCCGACGATCAGGTCGTCGTCGGCGTAGAAGCGGCTGTTGAAGTCGAACGAGCCGAGCTTCCCGAGCCTCAGGAGCTGGGCGACGATGAACTCGATGTTCGTCCCCGGCGCGTGATGCCCGGTGTCGAGGCAGACCACCGCCCGCTCGCCGAGGGCGACGCAGTGTGCGTACGACGTGCCCCAGTCCGGCACGTCGGTGTGATAGAACGCCGGCTCGAAGAACTTGTACTCCAGCACCAGCCGCTGGTCGCCGGAGAGTTGGGCACAGATGTCCGCCAGCCCTTCGGCCAGCCATTCCTGGCGTGCCCGGATGTCCCCCTGGCCGGGATAGTTGGTGCCGTCGGCGAGCCAGATCTTGAGGTCGCGGGAGCCGGTCTCGTTCATCACCTCGATACAGGCGAGGTGATGGTCGACCGCCTTGCGGCGCACCTTCGGGTCGGAGTGGGTGAGACTGCCGAGCTTGAAGTCGTCGTCCTGGAAGGTGTTGCTGTTGATCGTGCCGAGCGCGACGCCCTGCTCCTCGGCGTGGGCGCGGAGCGCGCCGAAGTCGTCGACCGTGTCCCACGGGATGTGCAGTGCCACCGTGGGGGCGAGTCCGGTGAACCGGTGGACGGTCGCGGCGTCGGCGATCTTCTCCTGGACGGTGCGTGGCGTGCCGGGGGTGCCGAAGACCTTGAAGCGGGTGCCGGAGTTTCCGAAGGCCCAGGAGGGAAGCTCGATCGCGAGCTGGGACAGGCGCGGGGTGACGTCGGCGAAATCGACCATGTCATCTCCCTTGCGAGGGGTTATGAATCGATTCAAACACTTCTCCTACACTGATCGCAAGCGTTTGGTCAGGAGGGGGGTCGTGACGGTTTCTGCCGAATCGGTGCGCATCGGCGATGTCGCGCGCCATGCGGGCGTGTCCGTCGTGACGGTGTCGAACGTCCTCAACCGGCCGCACATCGTCGCCGAACGGACGCGGTCCCGCGTGGAGGACGCCATCCGGCGGCTCGGCTTCGTCCCCAACGCATCGGCCCGCCAACTGCGCGAGGGCGCCTCCCGGACGGCGGGTGTCCTCGTCCTCGACATCGCGAACCCCTTCTTCACCGAGATGGCGCGCGGTGCCGAGGACCGGCTCGTCGAGGCCGGGCTCACCATGGTCCTCAGCAGTTCGGACGCCGACCCGGCACGTGAGCGCAGGATCCTCGAACAGTTCGCGCAGCAGCGGCTCCAGGGCGTGATGCTCACCTCGTCACGGGGCACCCGCGACAACATCGGCATACTCGTCGACCACGGCACCCGTGTCGTGCTCCTCGACCACCGGCCCAAGGGCAGGGACCTCGACGCCGTGGCGGGGGACGACGTGGAGGGCGCGCGCCGCGGTGGAGCATCTGCTCGGCCTCGGGCACACGCGGATCGGCTTCTCCGTGTCCGGCTGGTGTCGGTCGCGCGTGGTGGGGCGGCGTGCGCGGTGCGCGGGCGGCCCCGGAAGGCCGCCAGGCAGTCTCCGCGCAGTACCTTCGAAGCGAGATGTGCGACGTAGGGAAAGCGGTGGTCAGGCAGCGGGCCGCACGGGACAGGCCGCCTCGGCGGCCAGGCGTCGCAGGGCGGCTTCGACCAGCAGGACGAGGGAGAGCACCGCGATCGCGGGCTGCAGGGGTGCCCAGTAACTCAGCGCGCCCGAGGCCCCCAACAGGAGCAGGACCACCTTGTTGCAGACAGGGCAGCCGACGGCGAGGAAGGACAGCACCGCGCCGGCCGACCCGAGCGAACGCCCGGTTGCGTCGTCACGGCGCGAGACGGGCCGGGTTCGTACATAGGTGGCGAACACCACGGCCGACAGCACGCCGGCGAGGACGAGCACCGGGTAGTTCCACCACACCGGCGGCACCGAGCGGGAGAACAGCGGGGTCGGGATGAGGGCGGTGGGCACGCCCAGGAACAGGACCGCCACTGGCGTGGCCGCCGCCAGAGCGGCATATCGGCGTCGGGGCCAGCAGCGCAGGGCGGCCCACGCCGCACGGGGGGAGCGGGAGACAGACAACGAACGACTCTTCCGGTTGAACGGGGTGACAGGGACGCGCGGAGACAACGCGCGGGTCTATACCCGCCGTACGGAGAGTTCGGTGAGATCGGGAGGAGACGGTCTCGGCCCGAAGTACTGGACCCCCGTGCGCCCGGGGCCCCGCACCGGAGGTGTCATGTCATCGGCCTGCGTCGGCAGAGCACGTTCGAGCAGCGCATGGAACCGCAGGTGTTCCTGCTTCGGCTGAACCTTCTTCAGGCACGACGCCTTTCCTGCGGAGACAGGTGCGTCGTGGCCGGCGTCGTCCAGCGCCTCGTGACGTGGCGCCATGTGCAGGTCGGCAGCCGCCGAGGAGGGTGTCGCCCGGAACGCGGGCGGAGAGGCGGTCGTGGCGCAGAACAGTGCGGCCAGCAGGGTCAGCAGCGCGAGGGCGGCGCCCATGGCACCGTGCCGCTTGCGATGCATCGCCGTTCCCCCGTCCCTCGGTCTCGACACCATAGCCCAGGTACCCCCGGGCGTATCGACGCCGGAGCCAGGCGCGTCACGAGAGACGGACCGGAGAGCACATCCCCTGTGCCGACGGGGGGCCAAGTGCCTTATGACGGCCGGTAGGACTTCCGCATCGGTCGCGAGGGCGTCGACCGTCGAGCCGCGTCCCGAGAGGCTGTTGGCGCGTTTCAGGTGCCCGGCCTCACCGCACCGCGCCCTTGGCGGTGGGCGCGAACGGCGTTGCGGGCCGCACGCTGTTCTTGAACACGGCCTTTGAGAACGCCCACGACCGTCGGCTGTTCTCGACCGATGGCACTGACGAGCGCCTCAACGGCGCGGCCGTCCGGCCGGTCGTGATTCCCGAGACGATCGTCGTGGACCGCAGAGTGGCGTTTCCTCGCATCGGTCCTGACCTCGCCCGGGCAGAGGCCGGCGATTCGTTGCGTCGTCAGGCCGGACGTATGGGCGGCCGGGCGGCCCGTGTTCCTTGCGACCGCCCGCTGCGGTGCCTCGACCCGGGTCGGCCGGCCGACGACCGCCGGGACGATTCCTCGCTTGGCCCGGAGTTTTGCGAACAGCTCGCGGAGCTGTGGCTGAGGGCTGTCCCGCAATCCCTGGTGGATCGGCGCGCGGCGTCGGATGCGGTGCGTCGCAAGGGCGGAGGGACGCCCGCAGGCCCGTCGATGCCTCGGACCCGGTGACGCCCCCCGGATCACCAGCAGCAGGAGGGGAAGCCGTGCCGGCTCCGAAGGCCGCAGGCCGTCCACGACAGAGCCACGAAGCGGTGATGGGGGAGCAGTGGCGGTCGTCCGGAGCTCCTGGGACGGCCGCCACCGTTCGTCGGTACGGTGCTACTTTTCGAGCACGGTGGTGCGTGTCAGCGGCAGGTGCCGCGTCTCCCGGAAGGAGAAGAGCACCACCAGCGCGGATACCAGCCCCAGCCCCATCAGGTAGAAGCCGGGCGCCAGGGGAGTGCCGCCGAGGGACACCAGACCGGTTGCGACGAAGGGTGCGGTGCCGCCGAAGAGGACGTACGCGGCTGTGTAGCCGATGGCCGAACCACTCGCCCGGAGCTGGCCGGGGAACATCTCGACCATCGCGGGCACATTGGAGGTACCGATCACCGCGACCAGTGCGGCCAGCAGCGCCGTGCCGACGATCGCGCCCGTCAGCCCCTCACCGATCAGCCAGAATGCGGGCAAGGTGGCCACGGTGAAGCCGCCGCACGCGATGAGCAGCATCGGCTTGCGGCCGAACCGGTCACTGGCGGCGGCCATCAGCGGGCATGCCAGGCTGTACACGAGCATCGCCACCATGCTGGTCAGCATGGCCTGCGACTTGGTGTACCCGACCTCTTCGGACATGTAGGCGATCATGTAGCTGCTCATGAGGTAATACCCGACGGCGTTGGTGATGCTGTAGCCGAAGAGCGTCATCACCTGGCGTCGGCAGACCCGCCATGCCTCGCGCAGCGGTGCCTTCTGCACCACGTCGTCCTTCTCCAGCGCCCGGAAGACCGGAGTGTCCTGGATACGGCTGCGCAGATACAGGCCGATGAGGCCGAGCGGCCCGGCGAGCAGGAACGGAACGCGCCAGCCCCAGCTGTTCAGCGCCGCTTCGTCGAGCAAGGAGGTGATCAGCAGGCCGGTCGACGCACCGGCGACGGAGGCCAGTCCGACGGTGAGCGGCACCACGCTGGCATAGCGGGCCCTGCGCCCCTCGGGGGCGTACTCCATGATGAACGCCGAGGCCCCGGTGTACTCGCCACCCGTGGAGAAGCCCTGCATGGCCCTCAGCAGGAAGAGCAGGACCGGGGCTGCGATGCCGAGCGTCGCGTAGCTGGGCAGCAGACCGATGAGCAGGGTCGAACCGCTCATGCACAGCACGCTCAGCGCGAGCATGCGGTTGCGCCCGATGCGGTCGCCGTAGCGGCCGAAGAACGCGGCGCCGAGAGGGCGGGCGATGAAGCCGCCGGCGAAGACGGCCCAGGTGGCGAGGAGCGCCGCGGTCTTGTCGTACTGGGGGAAGAAGAGCCCGGCGATGGTCGCGGACATGATGGCGTACGCCCCCGAGTCGAACCACTCCACGAAGTTGCCGATGGCCGTCGCCGTGGCCACCTTGCGGCGTACGCCCGGGGTGACGGCGGTTTCGGGCTCCACGGGTCTCGCCGACTGGGGTGCGGACACCGCAGCACTGGTGTCGGTCGTCATGTCCGTCCGTCCTTCCGGGATGGTGCCGCGACGTCGGGCCCGGCAGGGCTCAGGTCTCGGGCGCGAAGAGCAGCTCGCTGGATCTTTCCGGTGGCTGATCGAGGCAGCTCTTCGACGAACTCGATCAGGCGCGGATAGGCGAAACGGGAGTGGGCGGCGCGGGCGAAGCGGGTGATGGCCTGTGCCAGGGCCTCGTCCGGTTCGTAGCCGGGGTTGAGTTCGATCCATGCCTTGACGGCCTGTCCGCGAACCGGGTCGGGGACGCCGACCACTCCGGCGTCGGCGACCGCGGGGTGACCGCGCAGCACGGCCTCCACTTCGTACGGTCCCACACGGTAGCCGGACGTCTTGATGACGTCGTCGGTCCGGCCGAGGAACCAGAAGTACCCGTCCTCGTCCATGACGGCCTGGTCCTTCGTGCGGTACCACGTGCCCCCGAACGACTCGGCCGATGCCTCGGGGCGGTTCCAGTAGCCCAGCGGGAACTGCGGGTTGGATCCGGCGCGCAAGCAGATCTCGCCGGGCTGCCCGACCGGCACCTCGTGGTCGTCGGAGTCCAGCAGCGCCACGTCCCAGCCGGGAAGAGGGCGGCCCATCGAACCGGGCTTGACCGGTACACCGGGGAAATTGCCGAGCAGCGGATACGACTCCGTGGACCCGTAGTAGTCCAGCAGGGTGACGCCGAACTGAGCACGGAACCACTCGATGAGGTCTGGGGTGAGCGGCTCGTTCGAAGAGCACACCACCCGCAGCGACTGGGGATGACGACTGCCCGCATCCGGGACGTCCTGCATCATTTTACGGAGGAATGTTGGGTTGACCAGGGCCGTTGTCACCTTGTTACGGGACATGGCCGCCAGCAGCCCAGCGGGGTCGAAGCCGCCGGCCGGCCGGTACACGAGGTGCACGGCGCCCGCACGGAGGGGGCCCATCAATTTGGCCATGGACCAGGCCCAGTCACCGGCTCCGTAGAACACGTCGCCCGGTCGCAGATCGTGGCAGTAGCGGAATTCGTTGTGCCCCAGCAGGGTGCGGTGGGCATGCACAATGCCCTTGGCGGCACCTGTGGTGCCCGAGGTGTAGAAGATCAGCGCCGGGTCGTCCGGGGCGGTGTCGGCCGTGGTGTACACCGGGGACAGCGCGCTGATGGCCGGGTCGTCGATGTCCACGACCGTGCCGCTGAAACCGGCGGCGCGGTCGCCTGCGGAGGCCTCCGTGACCAGAACGGTGGCGCCGGAATCGGCCAGCCGGTAGCGAATGGGGTCGTCGGCCCACAGCAACGACATCGTCACCAGGACGGCGCCGGTGCGCAGTACGCCGAGATAAGTCGCCGGGGTGTCGGGGCGCTGGGGGAGCAGCACTGCCACCCGGTCGCCCTTGCGCACCCCGAGTGTGTGCAGATGGGCGGCGATCTGCCGGGAGCGGTCCTGGATCTGCTGCCAGACGACCTCTTCGCGGTGACCGGTGTGGTCCTCGAAGACGAGCGCGAGCCGGTCGCCAGGATGGCGGTCGGCGACATCAGCGGCCATGTTGTAGCGGTCGGGGACGGTCCACCGGTGCTCTTCGATGAGATGGCGGTAGGCACTCTCGCCGTCGAAGGCCGCGCCGGTGTGCGGCGTGAGGCTGGTGGTCATTGAGGGTTCCTCTCCTGAGGACGAGGGGGGATGCGGCGGACTCAGCGGCGGCGGCCGGCCAGGAAGCGGGCCATCTCGCGCTGGGGCTCACCCGTGGCATACGCGGCGGTGTGCACCTTCTTGGCCGTCTCGATCGCGTCGTCGAGGTCCGCGTCGTCCAGTTCGCGCAGCCGCCCCTTCGTGAGCGCGACCGCGCCGGGAGGGAGTTCGGCCAGGCGGGTTGCCTCGGCCAGCGCTTCCGCCTTGACCTGCTCCTGTGCGACGAGACGTGTGAGGAGACCGAGCCGCTCGGCCTCGGTGCCGTCGACGAGGCGGCCACCGAGCGCGAACTCGGCGGTCTTCGCCCGGCCGAGGATGCCCCGCATCGCCCAGATGCCGGTGATGCTGGGGATGCCGGACAGCACTTCCGGCTGCCCCATCCGGACCGCGGCGTGGCCGATGCGGAAGTCGGCGAGCAGAGCGAACTGGAAGCCCGAGCCCGCTGCGACGCCGTTGACGGCGGCGACGACCGGCTTGTCCAGGCTGCGTACGACGCGGAAGAGCCGGCCGAAGTCGTCGATCCATGCCTCGGCGGCCGCGTGGTCGTCGGGATCGATCGCCGCGGTCTCGGCGAGGTCCTGACCGGCGCAGAACGCGCGGCCGGCGCCGGTGAGAACGACCGCGCGGCACCGCTCGTCCGCCCCCAGCGCGTCGAGTGCCGTGACCAGTTGGCTCCGCATTTCGCCGGTCCAGGCGTTGAGCTTGTCGGGGCGGTTGAGGGTGACCTCGGCGACGTAGACATCGGCGGTCGTGGCCGTCACCGGGTGCCGGGTGACGACGACGGTGCTCTTCTCGGTCATGAGGGCATGCCTTTCTCGGGATGGGCAGGGGGAAAGGAGGTGATGGAGCCGAAGGGAAGCGGAGTTACGGGCGGATGTCCGTGAGCGGGCGTCCCGTGAGCAGTCATGCAAACAGGCGGGGATGTGAACTGGCCAACACCAATCGGGACTGGCCGTGATATCGGAGCGATATGGTCCGCTCATGGAGCTCCGCCACCTGCGCTACTTCGCCGTCCTTGCCGAGGAACTGCATTTCGGCCGTGCGGCGGAACGCCTGCACATGGCCCAGCCGCCTCTGTCGCAGCGCATCCGCGACCTGGAGCGCGAACTCGGGGTACGGCTCTTCGACCGGACGCGGCACCGCGTCCAGCTGACCGAGGCCGGGGCACTGCTCCTCGAGCATGTGCGGCCGGTACTCGCCGGGGTGGACACCGCGCGCGAGGCGATGCGCAGGATCCGGCCCGGCGAGGCAGGCGTGCTGCGGGTCGGCGTACCGCCGGACACCGGCCCGACGGTGCTGCGGAATCTCACCGTCGGCTTTGCCGACCGGGTGGCCGATGTGCTACTCGATCTCCATGAGCTCACCACGGACGAGCAGTTGGCCCGGCTGCGCGAGGGCGAACTGGACGCGGGGGTGGTCCGGCACCCGTCGGACACGGTGGGCCTGGAGTCGGGTCCTGTGGTGCGGCGGGAACTGGGCGTCGTGCTGCGGTCGGACCATGCCGCGGCAGCGGGCGGCGGTGGGGTCCGGCTGAGGGACCTCGACGGGACGCCACTGGTGATCTTCCCGCGTGCGATGGCGCCGCGCCTCTACGACCACATGCTCACCATCTGCCGGGACGAGGGATTCCTGCCCGGATCGATCAGACACGCGCGCAACCCCCACTTCGTGCACGGGCTGGTACTCGCGGGTCGTGGCGTCCATCTCAACGAGGCCCCGGTCACCCCGCTCATCGACGGTCTGGTGTGGCGTCCACTGGAGGGGGCGCCACTTGCGTGGCTGACCTCGGTGGTATGGGTGCCGAGCCGGGACAACGAAGCGATCGCGTCGTTCGCCGAAGCGGTCTCGGAGAGCCTTTCCGGAGCCGACGGCTGAGCGGCCCGTCGCGCGGGGGCGACACCTGAGTCGCGCTGTCCATCGGCTGCACGACCCCGCCCGACTCCCGGTCGCGCGCAGCCGCGCCACAGCGGTGCACCGGTCGTCGGTCGTCGCGACGGCCGCCACCTGCTGCCCGCGCAGGAACGCCACCGGGCGCGGACCGGCGGGTCCGCGTGGGCAAAATGCCACTTCGTGTCCCGGGCCGCGCACCACCCGGGATCGATCGCGTCCTGGCGCCAGCCCGATCTCGAGCGGTGGGTCCTTCTCACCCGGTCGGGGCGTGTGAGGGCCGACGGTTTCGTCGGTGACCTGCAGCGAGCTTCAGCACCACGGTGCCGGTGGGGACGATGACGATCATCAGTGCACCGCAGCCGATGAGGACGGCGGGGGCACTGGCCCGGTCGAGGAGAAAACCGCCGAGCCCCGCTCCGAGGGGGGAAGCCGTCAGGAGTACGGCGCTGCGCGCAGCCAGGACCGTGGTGAGCGATTCGGCGCGTGCATGGTGCTGGATCAGGGTGAGGGAGAGTGCGGAGTAGGGGCCATAGACGAGTCCGGCGAAAGCGAAGCCGGTCAAGGAAGGAAGGGCGGTGTCCGTGATGGCGAAGGACAGGATGGCGCAGCGGGCCGGGTTCACCCTTGCCGAGATCACGCAGCTGCTGGCCGACGACGCCATACCATCCGCCACCCGTCAGTGGCGGGACATGGCCACGCGCAAGCTGCCCGAGCTCGACCTGCACATCGCCCAGACCCAGGCCCTGCGGCAGGCAGTCGCGGACTGTTTGGAGTGCGGCTGCATGAACTTCGATCAGTGCGTACTGCTCGACACCACCGACGCAGCACCCTGACCGCAGACGCGCCCGACGGCCACGCAACTGCCGAAGCACCAATGCTCCAACGCTCGCCCGCATTTTGAAACGGTCAGCAATGAGCAGCCACGGCCGTACCCACGACGTTACGTCGGGTTGGGTTCACCGTTGTGTCTCCATCCCCGCCGCGGACTGTGGGCCACGGCCCGGGGCAGGGCCGTCGGGCCGGGTGGGCGCCCCGGCGATCGGGATGCCTGTAAGCCCTCCGAAAGTGCGGAGGCCCCGACAACCGCTTCAGTTGGACGCGGGAGCCTCAGCTCCCCGACTTGGGCCACGGCCGCGCGAAGTGGCTGGTGGAGCCGACGCACGCGAGCACCAGGCCCGCGACGCAGCGGACCACGCACTGCCGAGGGGCGGCCGTCACCGCGCCCGCCGGATCCGCCACGAGGGCCGTGGCCCTCCTGGGCGGCCCCCGTGCGCCAGGCCGCCCACGTCAAGGTGAAGCCCGCGCCGATCCCGCCCGTCTCCAGGGAGGGGCGTCGAGGTTCTCCCGCAGGGACTGAAGGGACTGGGCCACGGCATCGGAGTCCCGCCCGAGCAGGTGGCCGCCGCTGGTGACCCCGGCCCCAGCCCCGCGCGAACCTGGTCGGCAGCAGGGACTCGATCCGCTCCCACAGGTCGTCCGACACCGAACTTCGGACTTCTCCTCCACCCACAACACCTCGCCCCTACCCACCACCTGCACTGGTCATGGTGGAGACGACTCAGCCGAACCCGCACCCGCTACAGCCACTACAAACGACGAGGCCACATCCCATAACTGTGATTGCAGTATTGGCCCACCGGTACTTGACCATGGCTCTCAACCAGCGCGGCTGAGACGCTCTGCCGGCACCGCCTCCCGCATATGACCTGCCCAACGGGTGAGGCCACGAACGCTGACAGCCAGCGCCCAGAACAGGAGAGGAAAAGCGGCGACCCGTTCCATACCTCCCATCCCGAGACCGAGGTAGTGGTGGGAGAGAAACAGCCCGAAGGCCGTGATCGCTGTGACTCCCAGCAGGCTGGTGCCCGACCGCAGGGGGGCTGGAACTTGTTCTCCCAGGCCGAACCCCGCCACGACGAGACCGATATTGCCCGCTGCCATGATGAAGAGGGCACCCAGGACATGCTGGTTCTCGTTGACGTCCGCAGGAGCCAGCCCAGCCAACACAAATCCCATGCCAGCACTGGCGACCAGAAGCCGGGCCACAACAGCCGCCCGGCTCCTGCGCCAAAGGACACCACCGGTCAGCGCGGCGCCAACAACGAGCAGCACTCCCAGGACGACGAACGAAACATTCATCAGACCGTGCTCGGGGGAACAGATATACCGCGGTTCAGGGTCTGACTGCAGAGCGCAGTGAGCGTTGCCCAAGTCGCTGATGTTGTTCCGAGCCCAGCTATATGGTCTCGCCCAAGCAGACTCGGCAATCCCGTGGATGACGAAGAACTGCACCACGCCCACGATCCATGCCGAGTACCCGATCCGGACTCTCACTCGTCCTCCTTCCGCCACATGAATCCCGTGCGGACAGCCGATCATGCGGTGCTGGAGTCAGGCACTCCGACAAGCCCCCTGGAACAGGGTGGTGCAGACCCTACTGCGGCCGGGTACAGGAGTTCTCCGGGCAAGGCTCACGACCCCACGAACCGAGTCCCATCACATGTGGCGCCACACGCGTTGCCCACGATATGGGCACTCACTGATCGTTTCAGAATGAAGTTTGTTGTGGGTCTCGGAAGTTGGGTGTTGTGTCGGCAGGATCTGTTGGGCGTCTGCTGATCTCGTGCCTGACGACCTGTGGGAACGTGTGGCCCTGTTGTTGCCTGCTCGTCCGCCTCGGCGGCCTCGGTATCCCGGATGGTTGTCGGCGGATGACCGGGCCGCGTTGCGGGGCATCGTTTACGTGCGGTGCAAGAGCGTGAGCCGGCGGGAAGTTCCGGCCGAACAGGTCGGTGCAGCGGTGTGACGGCCTGGCGTCGGCTGCGGGACCGGACCGAGGCCGGTGTCTGGCCGCAGCTGCACGAGGTACCGCCGGCCGAGCTGCGTGCCGCGGGCCTGCTGGACATGACCGACAGGGCAGTCGTGACCGACAGGGCAGTCGACGGACGAGCCCACGGAGGCGGTGAAGACCCTCACCCGGGGCGGCGCCCACGTGTCGGTCGATGCCGTGGGGATCGCCGCCGCCTGCCGCAACTCCGTCCTGTCCCTGCGTACGCGCGGCCGTCTGGGCGCTCGATGGCGTCCCCATGACGTTCAACGGCGGGTCCGACCTCACCGACATCCCCGCGACGCGCGCGGCGTATCGCGCCCAGGCCGAGTCGATCGCCGAAAGCGAGCCCGACGACCCGTCGGTCACCACGGAGGAGCACCGCGTCGGCCGGGCGGTCGGCCCCGAAGTGCCGGTCCGCCTGCTGCGGCCCGCAACCGCGCAGGGACCGCTGCCGGTGATGCTCTGGTTCCACGGCGGCGGCCAGGTGCTCGGCTTCGCCGCCCAGGACGATCCCTGGCTCAAGCGGTTGACGGTGGTCGATCTGGAGAACCGGGCATCGGATGCAGGCTTCTCCGAACTTTGGGGCCGGTCCGTCCCAAAGCCTCTGAGCTGCAGTTCTCTGAAGCCGAACCGGTGATGCCAGAGGAATCACGGCGAGATGATCCGGAGAGCGAGAGCCGCTTCGCCTGTCGCCTCGGTACTGTGACTTAGCATGACCGATACCGAGATCGAGATCACCGCAGACCTGGTCCGCGACCTGCTGCAGGAGCAACATCCAGACCTTGCAGGGCTGGCCATCCGCGAGGTGGCGGGCGGCTGGGGCAACCAAATGTGGCGCCTCGGGGACGAGTTGGCCGTGCGCATGCAGCGTATGGATCCCACCCCGGAGCTCCAGCTCAACGAGCGGCGGTGGCTACCCGTGCTGGCCCCGCGCCTGCCGCTCCCGGTGCCGACCCCGGTGCGGCTCGGCGAACCGTCCGAGCGCTTCCCCAAGCACTGGACCGTGATGACGTGGGTTCCCGGCGAGCCGCTGGACCACGGCTCGATCAGCCGCGGCGCCCACGCGGCCGACACGCTGGCAGGCTTCCTCCAAGCGCTCCATGTGGAGGCGCCGGCCGAGGCGCCGATCGCTACGGACCGCGGTGCCCATCCCAGGAACTGCACGGACGACTTCGAGAACTTCTTCCAGGCCGTTGCCCCCGACGACATCGCTGCCGACGTCCGGGCCGTCTGGGACGATGCCGTTGCGGCCCACGCGTGGGAGGGCCCGCTGGTGTGGGTGCACGGCGACCTCCATCCCGCGAACGTCGTCGTCTCGGACGGAACGCTCTCGGGCATCGTCGACTTCGGTTGCATGTTCGCCGGCGATCCGGCGTGGGACCTCGCCGCCGCATGGGTGCTGCTACCCGCGGGCACGGCATCACGGTTCTTCGACATGTACGCGCATGCAGACGAGGCGGCGATCCGGCGCGCCCGCGGGCTGGCCGCTATGAAGAGCCTCTTCCTGATGCTCATGGGGCAGAACGGAGATCGGGGCCTTCCCGGCGGCAAGCCGAACTGGGGACCTGCGGGCCGGGCGGCACTTGATCGTGTTCTGAAGGGCGTTTGACGCACTCTCTTTGCTTGTCCTTTAACCTTTCGGCTTTTGTAGAGTGATCAGGGTCTTCTCTGGCTGCCAGTTTGGCCTGGTCTCCGTCTAGGGTGTCGAGGATGCCGCTTGTCGAAGTGACCTATGCGCCCACGGTCCCTGAGTCCCAGCTACGTGAACTCGGCTCGGTGCTGCCACACCTGGTGTCCCTGGCTGTGGAGTGCCCCGAGGAGCCGTACGACGGCGAGCTGCAACCCGGGGATGTCGAGATCCGCTTCCGGCCGCTGAGCCCGCTGGACCGTAGCGGCCTGACGGTGGTGATCGAGATCAAGTCGAAGTGGTCCACCAGCAGGGAAGCCAACCGCCAAGAGCGCGTGGATGCGCTGCACGCGGACATCCGCGCCGCAACCGGGCTCGTCGATTTCGGTGTCTACCTGTCGCTGCCGAGGGCCGCCTGGTCTCAGGGAGACTGATCACTCACACTCGACGGCGTCGTTCCCAGACCTCAGCGAAGACAAGACAGCGTGTCGGCCTGGGATGTGGGCCTGTTCGTCGAAATGATCCTCGAACTGGGTCACTGACCTGGGTATTCGCCGGACGCTGAGGCGGCCTTCGTCTGATCATGTGCTCCGACCAAGGTGCACCGATCAAGACGAAGGCTGTGTAGGTGAGTCTGCTGCCTGATGCCAGTCCCGGGGAGGCGTTCGCGAAAGCGTCACGCTTCCGGGAGGACTTATTCGACTGCCTGACCGCGCGGGGGGACGAGCTGTTCGAGCTCGCCGACGCGTTGCTGTGTGCGGACGGGCCGGTGAGGACGCCGGTGGACCTGACGCTGGTGGCTGAGCACCGGCGCGGGCACGGTGCTCTGTACGACGCCCTGAACCGCGGGAGTGTGGATGTGCCCCGGCTGCGGCAGGTGCTGGCGGGCCTGCCTATGCCGCAGGCCGCCGACGGGCGCCTGGTCCTAGCGGTCGACGTCAGCAACTGGCTCCGTCCCGACGCCCCGACCAGCGCGGAGCGTTTGTTCTGCCACGTCTACGGCCGCAGCGGACGGGCCTCGGACCAGTTCATACCCGGCTGGCCGTACTCGTTCGTCGCCGCTCTCGAATCGGGCCGGACGTCCTGGTGCCAACTCCTGGACGCCGTGCGTCTCGGACCCGCCGACGACGTAGCCGAGATCACCGCCGTCCAGGTCCGCCGGGTGGTCACCGACTTGATCGAGATGGGCCGCTGGCACGTCGGCGACCACGACATCCTGGTCGTCTTCGACGCCGGCTACGACGCCCCGCGCATGGCCCACCTCCTCGACGGCCTGCCGGTCGAGGTCCTCGGACGGATGCGCACGGACCGGGTGATGCGCAAGCCGGTCCCGGTGCCCTGGATCTCCCCGCCGCAGGGCGGGCGCCCGCCGAAGCACGGCAAGGAGTTCCGCTTCGCCAAGCCGGAGACCTGGGGCGAGCCGGACGCGGCCACCGTCCAGGTCACCGACCGGTACGGCACCGCCCGCGCGATGGCTTGGGACCGCATCCACCCGAGGCTGACCACCCGCTCCGCCTGGATCGACCACACCGGTGAACTCCCCGTCATCGAGGGCACGCTGATCCGCCTCCAGGTCGACCGCCTTCCCGGCGGTGGAGATCCCCTGCCGGTCTGGCTGTGGTCGTCGGCCACCGCCCTGAACAGCGAGGACATCGACGTGCGCTGGCAGGCATTCTTGAGACGCTTCGACCTGGAGCACACCTTCCGGCTGATGAAGCAGACCCTCGGCTGGACCCGGCCGAAACTCCGCACCCCCGAGGCTGGTGAACGCTGGACCTGGATCGTCATCGCTGCCCACACCCAACTCCGCCTCCTCCGCCAGGCGGCCACCGACCTGAGACGGCCGTGGGAGAAGCCGGCCGAGCCCGGCCGCCTCACCCCGGCCCGAGTCCGCCGGGGGTTCAGGAACCTCCGCCCGCACTTGCTCTGCCCGGCACGTGCGCCCAAACCTTCAGCTCCAGGCCCTGGAAGGCCGCTTGGCTCGAAGAACCGGCAACCCACCACCCACTACGACGTGGGCAAGACCGTGAGGAGACCAGGAAGCATTACTGAACGAAACCGACTCGGACCATAAAGAACAAGCTTTGAACTTGTTCTCGATCTTGGTTGAGGGCCGTGCGACAGCCCACCTTCGTGGGTTCCTCGACCACCACGCGTGGTGGGGATACCAAGGTCCACGGCCGTCTGCTGCCCGTGGCCCCGATCGAGCCGGCGGAGCTTCTCCTCGGCGCCGGCCGGGCCGACCTGGAGAACTTCGACCTCGCAGAGCCAGCCTTCCGTCCCGGCTTCGACGATTCGGGCGATCAAGTTGTCGCGGATATCGGCAAGCCGTGCCCGTTGGGCCGGGGCAGGTCAAAAGAGCGAGCATCTGACGCAAGTTTCTCCGAACCAAGAGCGTGTACCACGTGGCCGTAATCCACGTGTGACGTTGCGGTTGTCCCGTCTCGCCAGACGTTCTCCCCGTCACGCTTGATCTTGGTGGTTTGGCTGCCCTGGCACTTCACTACCGGGGCCCGGCCGCTTGTTATTCTTTCCGATCACGCGAGCCCTCTTCCCAGGATCCTTCGACCCGGTCACTCAAGGGCACCAGGACGTTCTCCGCCGCGCCGCCCTCCTGTTCGACGAGGTCGTCGTCTGCGTGATGTTCGATTTGAGCAAGACCGGCCGATTCCCCATTCACCGAACGGCTGGACCGGCTCCGCGCGACAGCAACTGACCTGAGCAACGTCACGCGCGCTGTCGATGTCCTTCGGCCTCCTGGGCGGGGACGAGATCTGGCCGGGGAACTCGTTGGCCAGGTCCCGGTAGCCCTCGTCGACCTCGGCCTTGACCTGCGGATACTGGCGGAACTGCTCCGCGATGCCCTCGGTCCGCACGGCTGTCTGGTCGTGCAACCGGCCGGGCCGCTCGGCACCGGACCACAGGGTCCGGCCCTGGTCGTCGCTGATCGTGGTCGTTTTGATGGTGTTCTGCTTGCGCTCGCCGGAGATGAACGCCCTCCTCCCGGGGCGGCCCACCTTCGGGCGGCGAACTTGGGTCTCCATGCCATCGATGCGCAAGGTCACGCCCTCAGCGTCGGCATAGGCGAATACGTCCTCCAGCGTGCGCGGCCGGATGCCAGGCCGGTTCGGCACGGCGAACCCGCGCGTGGCCAGCATCGGTCGGACCTCGCTGATCGCCCGGCCGATGGTGGAGGAGCCCACCTCATAGATCACGCCCAGCGCTGCATGCGTCAGCCCGGTCCGCAGATGGACCAGTGTCGCCAACACCCGGTCGATGAAGACCAGTTCGTGCTTCGGGCCAGCTCCAGCCTCGCGTTTCCGGGCACCACCACGCCGCTCGTCGCGTCCGGACTCGCAGCGTGCTTCCCAGTGCTGCGCGAGCCCTCCGACCAACTCGCCGAGATGTTGGCGCGAGATACCGCAGAAGGCATGATGAGCCATGGTCGCGCGGGCCTGCTCGATGTTCACACCACAAGAACCCGCGCGGCCATCGACACGTCACGACCTGCTCGCGAAGGAGGTCAGACCCGGTCGAGGGGCCGATGAGGCTCTTCCGGGAGCTCCGCTGTGATCGTGTCGCCGGGACGCACTACGCCGCCCACCTGGACGACGCTCATGATTCCGGCCTTACGCACGATGTTCCCGGCCTTGTCACGGCCGACAACCTTCTTCAGCAGTCCGTCCTGGAAGTTGTCGATCTGCAGGCAGGGGTTACGCAGGCCGGTGACCTCCACGATCGCCTCGTCGCCGATGCGCAGCAGTGTCCCGACGGGCAGGCCGAGCAGGTCGATGCCGCTGGTAGTGATGTTTTCGCCGAGTTCGCCGGGCGCCACGTTGAATCCCTCTTCGCCGACTTCGGTGAAGAGCTCCTCGTGAATGAGGTGGACCTGGCGCAGGTTCGGCTGGGTGGGGTCCTGCGCGACACGCGAGCGGTGCTTGACCGTGACGCCAGCGTGTACGTCTCCCTCTACGCCGAGCCCGGCGAGCAACAGGATGCTGCTCCGGTTGGGCTTGGTGAACGAGTACTCGCCGTTGCTGCTGACTGCCGTTACCGTCCCGCTCATTCCGCGTCCCCCGTTCGGTAGCGATGATTCGCCAAGAGCCTAGTGCTGCGACCGGAAGGGTTCACCGGCTCGCGACGCCCGGCACGGTACCTCGCCGCGTTGTCGCATCACCCGAGTACGTCCCGTACGAGGGCGATCCTCCGCCTTGCGATGCACCGCACCGGACGCCGCGAGCTTCCCAGCAAACCATTCCGGCCACAGCACCAGCCCGCGGTTCTCAGGGCACAGCACCCTGCGATCAATCGCGGGGCAGCCCTTGGGGAGGGTTCACGCCGCTGAGGGGTGTGCGGTCCATTCCCGGAGGATCGGGGAGTCGGTGGCAAAAGGAGCCTTCGGTGGGGGCCTGGCATCGCGTCGGCGGATGCAGGCGGCGATGGCGGCGATGGCGGCGTTCTGCGCGTTGTGGCTGCGGTGGTCGGTTCCATTGAGGGCGAGGTGGCGCAGGGCGGCGAATTCGTACTCCATCCAGTTCAGCCACGAGCCGTAAGTGGGCAGGAAGACCGGTTCGATGTCAGGAGCCGCCTGCGGCCGCGGTGGCACCCTGGAGGATCAGGCCGGCCACGGCGTCGGGGCGGGCGATGAGAGACACGTGGCAGGAGTCGATCTCCTGCGTGTGGGAGTGGGCCCGTTCGGCCTCGAAGCGCTCCTGCTGCGGGTTGATGGTCATGTCCTGCCGTCCCACCAGGGCCCAGGACGGAATCTCCTTCCAGGCCGCGACCTTGGCCGTCTCCGAGAACGCGGTCGTGGCCGCCGGACGCTGGGTGACACCCAACAGGTTCGCCCGGCTCTCCGGCAGGCAGTTGGCGAAGACCGGGTGGACCTTGTCCCGCTTGAGGTACAGGTCGGTGCCGGCGGTGTCGGCCGTCCGATACGGCACGGAGTTCGTGGCGGTGCCCAGGGCGCTGGGGAAGCGGGCCGACAGCGACATACCGCTCTCACCGACGTCGGGCATCAGCGCGTTGATGTAGATCAGGGATTTGACCTGGGGGTTTCCCGCCGCGGCAGTACTGATGACGGCACCGCCGTAGGAGTGGCCGGCCAGCACGATCGGGCCTTTGATCGTCTTGAGGACGGAGGCCGTGTACGCGGAATCGCTGTACAGGCCGCGCAGCGGGTTGGCTGGGGCCATCACGGTGTAACCGCGACGCTGCAGCCGCTCGATCACCCCGTTCCAGCTGGAGCTGTCCGCGAAGGCGCCGTGGACCAGGACGACGGTCGGCTTGGCGGCGTTCGCATCACCGTTCGCTGCTACCGGGGCTGTGCTGAGCGCGCACAGGGCGGTGACCGCGCACCCTGCCGTCGCCACGCGCAGTGTTCTGCTTCGGAGCGGTGAGCCGTGTATCGCGGGTGTTGTCATGTCGACCTCGCTCTCGACGGGGGCCTACGGCACCTCAGCGTTCACGCGGTGGACCGAACGGGCCCGGCAACGGCATCCAACCGGGTGACTTCGGCGAGGCATCGGAGCGACATCCCGCATCGGCCGTTGCCGCCCCGGCCGGTCTCATGTTGCCGCGCCTGCGGGCTGCCGGGCCTGCACCGTCTTCCCCCGCCTGCCCCGGGCCGTGTCTTCGAAGTGCTGCCTGCCGTGCGAAGGCACTTTGAACACACGACCCGGCGGGCGCCCCGCACCGGCACCTCGATGCGCGGATTCACCTGGCCGGAGCGCAGGGGGCTTCCTGCAAATGAAATTGCGATGTACGGTTCTGCAATCAAGCTTGCAGCGCGCTGCGTTTCGTACCGGGAGCAAGACCTGTGTCCGCATTGCAGAACCACGACCTCGCCGACCGCGACAGCCAGTGGCTGGGCGACGCCCTGCCCGATGTGCCGCTGTCCAAGGCTCAGGCCCGGGTCGTCGACGTCATCGTCCGCAATCCGCAGCTGGCCTCGTACGCGGAGATCGCGGAGATCGCCGAGCGGGCGGACGTGAACAGTTCGACGGTGGTGCGCGCAGCCCAGACGCTGGGCTACCGCGGCTGGCCGGATCTGCAACGCGAATTGCGGGCCCGCTACTTGGTGCACATCTCCACCGAGGAGACCCTGACCGAACACGGCGAGCACCGCAGCCCGCTGCACGACGCGCTCACGCACGACATCGAGAACCTGCGCCAGACCCTGGAGAGCAACTCCGCCACCGACGCGGAGGCGGCCATCGCCACGCTGGCCTCGGCCCGGTCGATCCTGGTGGTCGGGGTCGGCTCCTTCGCCGGTCCGGCCAGTGTCATGGCGCACCTCGGTTCCACCATGGGCTACCCCATCACGCTGGAGCACCGGGCCGGCGTCCATCTGGCGACCGCCGTCAACTGCCTCGGTCCGGGTGACGTGCTCGTGGTCGTCAACATGTGGCGGTCGACGAAACAGATCATCGTCGCAGCCGACGCGGCCCGTGCGGCGGGCGCCACGGTAGTGGCGATCACCGACATGCGGCGCGGTCGGCTCGCCACCTCCATCGCCCACCATCTGCTCATCGTGCCGTCGGAGGGCATCTCCTTCTTCCAGTCCGTCACGGCCGCCACCTCGGTGGTCTACGGACTCCTCGCCGGCATGCAGACGGCTCGACCCGAGCGCAGCCGTGCCGCAATCCGCCGCACCCAGCAACTCTGGAAGGACCTGGACGTCTACCTCGACTGAACCGCTCTCCCCCCGTCGCATCGCGTGGACCGTCCGATCCGGTCCGCGCGGTCGGCGACGCCCCGCAGCACGGCCCCTATCGGGCGGCGCGCCCCACCGGCTGTCGTCGCCGTACCGCACACGCTCCCTCGCCGCCCGACCGGCGCCGCCTTCGGAGTGCCGGTGGCCTGCGCGCCTTTCGACACACCCCCTTCACTGCCCGTGTATGAGCGCCGACCGCGCCGACGGGCCCGCCCCGGCCGCCCTTTCCCAAGGTTCGCCGCGGCCCATCTGAACACCGTCCTTCCCCCCGGGCCGGCGAGGCCCGTCCCCCCGGCCTCGCCCGTGTCCGTACACACGTCCCCTCATGACAGGAGCACTGATGAGCAAGCACATCGCCGTCGTCGGCCTCGGCTCGATGGGCGGTGCCATGGCTACCGCCCTGCTGCGGGCGGGGTGGCAGGTGCGCGGATTCGATCCGGCGCCCGCTGCCCGGTCCGCCGCCGCGAAGGCGGGTGTGGAGGTCGTCGAGGACCTCGACCAGTTGGCCGGCACGCCCTATGTGGTCCTGTCGCTGCCCTCGGCCCGCGTGGTCGAGGCGACCGTGCGCGCTCTGCTGGCGCGGCCGGGCACGCTCGCCATCGTCGACACCACGACGTCGGAGCCGGGCACGTCCGCCGAGTGCGCGGCCCTGGCGGCGGACAAGGGCGCGGCCTTCGTGGACGCACCCGTCTCGGGCGGCCGTGACGGCGCGGCCGATGGTCGGCTCGCCGCGTTCGTCGGTGCCGGCCCCGACGCGCTCGACGCGGCCCGGCCCGTCCTGGACGCACTCACCGGCGGCCAGTACCGCCACCTCGGCGCCCCCGGCTCCGGAAACGTGGTCAAGCTCCTCAACAACGCCCTTGCGGCGGTCAACCTGGTCGCGGTCGGCGAGGCCCTCGCCGTGGCGAAGGCGTACGGCGTCGATCCCTCCGCCGCCGCGGCGGGCATCAGCGGCGCGTCCGGCGCCAGCAAGGCGTCCGCGGCCATGTACCCGGACTGGGTGCTCACCGGCACCTTCGACTCCGGTTTCGCCCTGGGGCTCATGGCCCGGGACGCCGCACTCGCCGTGGAGACCGCCGGGCAGCGCGGTGAGACCCCGCAGCTGCTGGCCGCCGCCAGCCGCGTCTGGCAGGAGGCCCTGGCCGCGCTCGGCCCCGGCGCCGACTTCACCGAGATCGCCCGCACAGTAGCCCCCTCCCTCACCTCCGAAGGAGCCACCGCAGCATGAGCACCACCACCTTCCCGACGAACCTGAGCACGTCCGGCGCCGTCACTGCCCGCGCCGCTCTCGACGCCGCTTTCCCGCAGGGCCTGGGCTCGTTCGTCGACGGTCGGGTCGTCACCGGCCGCGGCGAGACCGTGCACCTCACCGCCGCCGCGACCGGAGAGGGCTTCGCCGACTACGCCGACGCCGGGGCCGAAGGGGCCGACTCCGTGCTGGCCTCCGCCGTCCGCGGGGCCGAGGTCTGGGCCGCGACCGACCCGTTCGAACGGGCCGCGATCCTGCGTGAAGTCTCCCGGACCATCGGCGAGCACACCGAGGAACTCGCCCTCCTCGAATCCGCCACCACGGGCAAGCCCGTCCGCGACACCCGCGCCGAGGCCGCCAAGGTCGCCGAGATGTTCGGCTACTACGCGGGCTGGGCGGACAAGCTGCTGGGCCACACGATCCCCGTCCCGGGCAACTGGCACACCTACACCGAGCGGGTCCCCTGGGGCGTCGTGGTGGCCGTCACCCCGTGGAACGCGCCCCTGTTCACGGGCGGCTGGAACTCGGCCGCACCGCTCGCGGCCGGCAACGCCGTCGTCGTCAAGCCCAGCGAATTCACCCCGGCCTCCACACTGCGGCTGGCCCAGCTGGCCCACCGGGCGGGGCTGCCGGAGGGCGTGTTCAACGTCGCCACCGGCCTCGGCGCCACCGTCGGCGCCGCCCTCACCTCCGACTCCCGGGTCGGCAAGGTGTCCTTCATCGGCTCGGTCGCCACCGGCCGTCGGGTGGCGGTCGCCGCCGCGGGCGCCGGCATCCCGACCGTCCTCGAACTCGGCGGCAAGAGCGCCAACATCGTCTTCGCCGATGCCGACCTGGACCGCGCGGCCGACGGCGCCGTGTCGGCCGTCTTCTCCGGAGCGGGCCAGTCGTGCGTGGCCGGCTCCAGGCTGCTCGTGGAGCGTTCCGTGCACGCGGAGTTCATCGCACGCGTGGCCGAGCGAGCGTCCCGGCTGCGACTGGGGGACCCCCTCGACCCCACCACCGAGGTCGGCCCCATCATCACCCGGCCCCAGTTCGGCACGGTCACCTCGCTGATCGAGGCCGGGCTCGCGGGCGGCGCCCGCCGGGTGACCGGCACACAGCTGCCCGACCGGCTCACCGACTCGGCGCTGGCGAGCGGACACTGGGTGCTGCCCACCCTGCTGGACGGGGTCACGCCCGCCAACCCGCTGGAGACCACCGAGGTATTCGGACCGGTGGTCGGCGCCGACGCCTTCGACACCGAGGCGGAGGCCATCGCCCGCGCCAACGCCACGAACTTCGGCCTGGCCGGGGCGGTCTGGACCCAGGACGTCGCCCGCGCCCACCACGTCGCGCGCGCCGTGAAATCCGGCACCTTCTGGATCAACGCCTACAAGACCATCCACGTCGCGGTGCCCTTCGGCGGCTTCGGGGACTCCGGACACGGCCGCTCCTCCGGTCCCGGAGTGCTGGACGAATACACGCAGACCAAGGCCGTCTGGACGCCCACCCGGGCCGCCGGCGCCCCGTTCCCCTCACTGAGCTACTAGGAGGCACCCGTGGCCACGAAGAATCCCGCCGGCTCCGACAGCCGGCTCAAGTCCGACACCTCCACGGGCGTGTCGGACTGGCAGGACCGCGTGCTCGAGCTGGCACGCGCCCTGCACGCGCGTCCCGAAATCGCCTTCCAGGAGACCGAGTCCGCCGCGGCGATCACCGAGCTGCTCACCGAGGGCGGGTTCACGGTCGAGCGCGGCACGGGCGGCCTGCCGACCGCGTTCACCGCCACCGCGGGCAGCGGCGAACTGACGGTCGCGCTCTGCGTCGAGTACGACGCGCTGCCCGAGGTCGGCCACGCCTGCGGCCACAACCTCATCGCCGGCGCCTCGGTTGCCGCCGCGCTGGCCCTGGCCCCTTACGTCGACGAACTCGGCATCACGCTGAAGGCGATAGGCACCCCGGCCGAGGAGCACGGCGGCGGCAAGGCGCTGCTGCTGGAGGCCGGCGCGTTCGACGGGGTGGGCCTGGCCCTGATGGTCCACCCGGTACAGGACGGGGTCGGCTACAACCCCGCAGGGAGCACCGCGCAGGCGGTCGGCCGGTACCGAGCCGTGTTCCGGGGACGTGCGGCGCACGCCGCGGCCGCACCCCACCAGGGAGTGAACGCCGCCGACGCCGCCACGCTCTCCCAGGTGGCCGTCGGCCTGCTGCGCCAGCAGCTGCCGGGCGACCAGCGGGTGGCGCTGTTCGTCTCCGAAGGCGGCGTCGCCACCAACATCATCCCCGAGCGGGCCGTCATCGACTTCGAGTGCCGGGCGTTCACCCTGCCCGAGTACGAGGCGCTGCTGGAGCGTGTCCGGCGGTGTTTCGAGGGCGCGGCCCTGGCGACCGGCGCCGAGCTGACCGTCGAGGCCACCGAGCCGCTCTACGAGCCGCTCGTGCAGGACGACGCGCTGGCGGGCTTCTGGACGTCGGCCATGGCTGCCTTCGGGCGGGACGTCACCTCCGGCGGCCGGCTCGCCGGCGGTTCGACCGACATGGGCAACGTCAGCCAGGTCATCCCCAGCCTGCATCCATGGCTGAGCATTCCGGGAGCCGACGCGCCCATCCACTCCCACGCCTTCGCGGCCGTCGCCGACACACCCCTGGCGTACGACATGATGTTCGAGGCGGCCCGTGCGCTCGCCTGGACCGTCGTCGACGCGGCGGGCCATGCCGAGCACCGGCCCCGATTCATCGCCGCGGCCTACCGCCGTGACGTCCGTCAGGAGGCGGTGGCGAGATGAGCAACCTCACCGCCGCGGCCAAGGACCGCGTCGCCGGGTCGCGTCAGACCCTGCCGATCGCCGCCCTCGCCCTGGTCATCGCCCTGGTCGTGCAGGCCCTCGGGCAGCTCGAGATCGACCTGGGCGTCGGCTCCGTCATCGTCTTCCCCATGGTGTGGGGCCTGATCCTGGGCCTGGTGGTGTCGCTCCAGAAGGTGCGGCCCCTCGGCATCCGTCTCCAGAAAGTGGCGTCCGCGCTCGTCGGCGTGGCGGTGATGCTCCTGGTCGCCCGGCTCGCCTTCAACATCGGCCCCAGCCTGCCGACGCTCGTCAAGGCCGGGCCCGCGCTGCTGCTCCAGGAGATCGGCCATCTGCTGGGCACGGTGGCCCTCGCCCTGCCGCTCGCCGTCGCACTGCGCCTGGGCAAGGCCACGGTCGGAGCCACCTTCTCGCTGGACCGCGAGCCGTCCTTCGCGATGGTCTCGGAGAAGTACGGGCCGGACTCCGACCAGTACCGTGGCGTCCTGGCCATGTATGTGTTCGGCACGATGTTCGGAGCGGTGTTCATCACGCTCCTGACCTCGCTGGTGGCGAACTGGAACATCTTCGACCCACTGGCCCTCGCCATGGGCGCCGGCGTCGGCTCGGGATCGATGATGGCCGCGTCCTCGGCCAGCATCGTGGCCGCGTACCCGGGGCACGAGGAGGCCATCCTCGGCATGGCGGCGGTGTCGAACCTCATCACCACCATCCTCGGCGTCTACGTGGGTATCTACGTGGCACTGCCGCTGGCGGACCGGTTCTACCGCGTCCTCACCCGCCGTCAGGACACCCGCACGCCGGAGACGACGACGCCCGACGCCGCCGACGCCCCGACGGACGACGCCGCCGCCGCGAACCGCGCCTTCCGGGAGGAAGTCGCCGCCGCCTCGGGCGAGATCAGGATCCCGCTCTGGCTGTCGCTCGGCGTCCTGACGGTGCTAGGCCTCGGCACCGCCTCGGTCGCGGCCGGCGCGATCAGCTGGAACATCATCGGCGGCTACGCCGTGCTGCTGGGCCTGGTGCTGCTCGGTCTGTTCCTCGCCAAGGTCAGCCGGAAGATCTCCGCCATCGTGTGGATCACCACGGTGGGCGCGTACGTGTCCAGCCCGTGGTTCTTCGCCTCCGGCAGCCTCAACAGCCTGGTCGGCTCGGTGGACTTCCTGTCCATCGCCACGATCATGCTGACCCTCGCGGGACTGTCGCTGGGCAAGGATCTGCCGTTGCTGCGCCGCATCGGCTGGAAGATCGTCCCGGTCGGGCTCGTCGCGATCACCGCTTCGTTCCTGCTCTCGGTGCTGATCGCCGAGTTCACCCTCGGTGCGTGGGGCTGATTCCCCCCTCCACACCGCGGGCATGACCGCGCGACGGCTCCGCCACCGGCGCCGCCTGCTTCCCGGCCGAGACCGACCGCACGATCACGGTGCGCCGCGGATGGAGAGGGAAGCGGGAACGCGTTCGACCCGGCGGAGCCGCTCGCCGTGGTGACCGGGGCCGGGGTGGCATCGGGCGGGCGACGGCGCGTGTGTCGGTCCGGGCCGGCGTCGACGTGATCGGTGTCGGCGCCGGCCCGATGGGGCCTTCGGCGGCTGTGCCGGAACCGGCCCGGACGATGCGCCGGCGCCATGCCGGACGGTCCGCGCGACAGCACTACATCCCCGGGCTTCATGAGGCCGCTGTCCCGCTTCTCCGGCCCGGTATCCTTTCGGAGTGACGCAGCAACCCATGTCGGACGAGCGGCGGCGAGCGAATCAGGGGCCGAAGGCTGCCGCTTGCAACCGGGCCGCCTTGGCCGCCGCTGCCCGGGAGATCTATGCGGAGTTCGGCCTGGACGCCCCCCTGTCCGCGATTGCCCGCCGGGCCGGAGTAGGGCAAGGCGTCCTGTACCGGCACTTTCCCGACCGGGCTGCTGTGGCGTCCGCAGTTCTGGGGGAGAACGTTCGGCAGGTCGAGCAAGCAGCCGCCGTCGAGGACGCTACTTTCGCCGCAGCCCTGGGCGTGCTGACATGGCACATAACGGAGTCGGCGGCCTTCATCAGCCTCCTGCACCACCCGGATGAGGAAGGTGGCCGCTCCAGCCTTCGCGTGCTGTCCGAACGCGTTGAGCGCGTCTTGCGGGATCTCCTGCCGAAGGGCCATCGGCTGGGTGCCGCGAACGACCTCATGCTGGCTGTCGCCATGGTCTCCGGTGCGGCCACCGGCCCTTCTCGTGAAGAGCGGGAGCGCAGGGCGCTCGCTGCCTGGCGGCTGCTCGACATCGAGGTGGGGCCGGTGCGACCGTTCGCCGAGTGAGGCGCGGGACCGTCAGCCGCCGTTGGACTGCCGGATCCCCTTCGCCAACGCGTCGAAGGTGTACAGATACCCTCCGGCGGGTCCGCTGACGGTCATGTACGCCGTGGTCGTGCCGGGCTTGATCGCCACGTTCGTCGCCGACGTGAGGCCTTTGACGCGGCCTGGAATCTCGACCGTCGCCAAGTGCTCACCGTACTGGTCGTAGACAACCATCGCAGGTCGTCCGTGCAGCGCCTGGTAGATGTTGCCGTCGGCATCCACGGCGATGGAGTCCGTCTGGGCGATCCCGCCGTCGACGCGGACAGCAGTGTGCCGGGAAGCCACCGATCCGTGGTCGTCAAGGCTCAGGTAGGAGATGCGGTTCTGCGTGAGTTCGCTGATCCACAGCCCGCGATGGTCCACGTCGAACGAGATTCCGTTCGGCGAGGCCAGTCCGTCGGCCACTACGGCGGTCTTCTTGCCGTCACGGTCGATTCGTACGATACGCCCGCGCGCCTTGCCCTCGGACATACCGAGTGAGTCGCTGATGTACAGATCACCCTCCTTGTCGAATGCGATGTCGTCCGGCTTCATATGTACTCCGTCGACCTTCCCGGAAAAGAAGATCCGTGGATCGCTTCCGTCGGGAGCCAGGCTCACGATCTTTCCGTGAGCGTAGTCCGTCAAATAGATTCGCCCGTCGTGCGGACTGAACTGCGCTGATGTGTATGCCCCTTGACCAGCCCTCAAGAGCGGTCGCCACGTTTTCTTGTCGACGTTGACGCGCAGCAGCTTCGGCGCACCCTCGGGGGCGGTGACATCGACGACGAGCAGACTTCCGTCCTGGTCGAAGGTGGGGCCCTCCAGGAGGGTCATGCCTGTCTGTTCGTGCGGTGTCGTCAGTTTCATGACTTTGTGTGCATGGATGGTTCGGTCTGCGGTCGTCGAGGCTGCGCGCGGGCCTCCCGTTTCCGTGCCGCACCCGGTGAGGGCCAGCGTGCCCATTGCGGCGAGCAGGGCGAGGGCACGGTTCAGGCGTCGCATGGAGGCCACTCTTTCTGTCCGTTGTGTGCGGAGGTCGCTGTCGGGCGGGGCGCGGAGCGCAGCCGGCCGCGGCCATGCCGTGCATGGTCGCCCGCACATCCACAACCCAACCGGACAACACTGTCCGGTTATTGCTACCGTAACTCACGACCGCACGAACGACCATGACTGTCACGGCAGTTGGCTGCGCATGCGGCCCGGCCGCAGCCCGCAGAACGACACGATTGAGGCCCCGCATGGCACCCCCGCAAGAACCGACCCCCACTGAGCTGAGGCAGCGCTACCGCATCGAGCGTGAACGGCGCGTACGCCCCGACGGAGCCCGTCAGTACCGCGGCACCGACGCCGAGTTCGGCCACTACGGCGTCGATCCGTACGTGGGAGAGGCGGCCGAGCGCGAACCGGTGCATGACGCCGTCGATGTCGCCGTTGTCGGTGGCGGATTCGGTGGCCTCCTCGCAGGGGCGCGTATACGGCAACAGGGTGTGGAACGCGTCCGGATCATCGAGAAGGGCGGCGACTTCGGGGGTACCTGGTACTGGAATCGGTATCCGGGGATCCACTGCGACATCGAGTCGCACGTATACCTGCCGCTGCTCGACGAGACGGGGTATGTACCGGAGTGGAAGTACGCCCCTGGCGAGGAGATCCGCCGCCACGCGATGCGTGTCGCCCAGCACTTCGACCTCTACCCGGACGCCCTGTTCTCCACCGCGGCCACCTCGCTGCGGTGGGACGAAGCGTCCGAGAAGTGGATCGTCACCACTGATCGGGGCGATGCCTTCCGGGCCACGTATGTCGTGACCTCCACCGGAACCCTTTCCGAGCCGAAGCTTCCCAGGATTCCCGGCATCGAGGACTTCAGGGGTCATACGCTCCATACGTCGCGGTGGGACTATGCCTACACCGGCGGCGGTCCGGACGGCGGGCTGACCCGTCTTTCGGACAAGCGAGTGGGCGTCGTCGGCACCGGCGCAACCGGTGTCCAGGTCATACCGATGCTGGCCGAGGACGCGGGACACGTGTACGTCTTCCAGCGCACGCCCTCCAGCGTCGACGTGCGGGACAACCGCCCCACCACTGCCGCGGACGTGAGTGCCGACCACGAAGGCTGGGCACGTGAACGCCGCGACAACTTTCTGCGCATCGTGTCGGGCGAGGAGGCCGAACGGGATCTCGTCGCGGACGGCTGGACCTCGTCGGCAGGTCTTCTGGAGAAGCTTCTGCCGAGTTTCCGTCGCTGCGGCGACCGAGAGTCCTTCGAGAGCGCCTACGAGGCCGCCGACGCTGCGAAGATGAACGAGCTGCGCGCCCGGGTCGAGCAGATCGTCGCCGACCAGGACACTGCGGAGAAACTCAAGCCGTGGTACCGGTACGCGTGCAAGCGTCCCACCTTCTCCGACCTCTACTACCCCGCGTTCAACCGGGACAACGTCACCCTGATCGACACCGCGGACACACACGGCATCGAGCGCGTCACCGAGAACGGCGTCGTGGTCGGCGACACCACATACGAACTCGACTGCCTGATCTTCGCCACCGGCTTCTCCGTCGGAGTCTCGGGCATCCACTCGGGCAAGCTCCCCGCCCATGGCCGGGACGGTGTCCAGCTGCGGGATGCGTGGGCGCAGCACGGACCCCACACCTTGCACGGCTTCACCAGCAGCGGCTTCCCCAACCTGATTCAGATGGGATCCCTGCAGAACGCCAGCAGCGTCAACTTCACGCACATCCTGGACGAGCAAGCCGTGCACGCAGCTGCTCTCATCGCAGCTGCCGAAGCCCAGGACGCCCTCATCGAGCCGTCGCACGAGGCCGAGGACGCCTGGCGCGCAACCCTGGCCGAGGACGCACCCGATCACGAGTGGTTCCACGCCGAGTGCACCCCCGGCTACTACAACGGCGAAGGCCGCGGCAGGCCGAACGGCCCGACCGCCTACCCTCACGGTGCCTTCGCCTTCCACGAGCTGCTGAAGCGATGGCGTGAGGAGTCCATGGCCGAGGCCCTCCGGCCCAGAGCCTCTCGGGAAGCCTGACACCGGCACGGTGCACGAGGTCGAGCCCCGCCCGGCCGCCGGCGTGTACGGCACCACGGCCCAGGACAGCAGGAACGGCGCGGTCAGGTCGATGCGCGGCCCGACGCGGAGTTCGCCGCTGTGTTCCGGCGACTGGAACGCCGGGCGTCCTGGCCGGGTGGGCCGGGTGGGCCGGGTGGACAGCCTACGGCGACATGCAGACAGCGGGATAGGATGCGGCCGAGAAGTACCCTTTCGGCCAGGAGAGGTGCGTCAGGACCGGACACGATGGGGCTGCCCGAGGAGGACCGGATGCTACAGGCACTGGGACTGGGACCTGCCGAAGAGGTCATCTACACGACGCTGCTGGCCTGCCCGGCGGCCTCTGCGCAGGAACTCGCCCGGCAGAGCGGTTTCGACGAGGCCGAGACCGCACGCATCCTGCTCGATCTGACGGCGCGCGGCCTGGCGGCGGTCGCCACCGAGTCCGCAGCGGCCGACTCCGACGGTTGCGAGGTCGATCTCCGGCCCGCCCGCTACCGGCTCACACCGCCCTCGGTGGCCCTGGCCCCGCTCCTTGTCGCGCAGCGCAACGCGCTGTACCAGGCCGAGAGCGCGTTCTCGATGCTGACCGAGCAGTACCGCACCACCAACGCCCAGACAGCGGGCGGTGTCATGGAAGTGGTCGTCGGTGTGGAACAGGTCGCCCATCGATTCCATCAACTGCAGTGCGGCGCCCAGCGGGAACTGCTCGCCTTCCTGGTGGGCGCGCCCATCGCGGTGCCGCGCGAGGAAGCCGACGTCTCGGAGAGTTCCGCGCTGGACCGCGGGGTCGACTTCCGGGTGGTGGCCGACAAGGACTATCTGGACGGTCACGACGTGGTGCGGGACGTGCGGGCGGCCATCACCACAGGCGTTGAGCTTCGGCTGGTCGACTCGCTGCCGCTGAAGATGCTCGTATCGGACCGGGAGCGTGCCATGGTGCCGCTGGTGGACATGGCGGACTCCGACGGCGAGCCGAGCGCCATCGTGGTGCACCGCAGCGGTCTGCTGACGGCCCTGGTCCATCTCTTCGAGAAGGAATGGGCCCAAGCCCGGCCGATCTACACCACGACCACGGGTTTGCGCGAGGAGCCGGCAGCCGATCAGCAGCCGACCGAGGAGGAACGGGAGGTTCTCGCCCTGCTGCTGGCGGGGATTTCCGACCGGCGCGCGGCCTCCCAGCTCGGGCTCTCCATACGGACGGTGGAGCGACGGATGCGCCGTCTGATGGATCTCGCCGGAGTGGAGTCGCGCCTGCAGCTCGGGTGGCACGCCGCACGTGCGGGCTGGCTCTGACCTTTTCCTCGGCCCGAAGGCCGAGGTGTTCCCCGTCCGTCGGCGGTTCCCCGTCCGTCGGCGGGGAACCCTGCGCGAACGATCCGTCAACTCCCCAATATTTCTTCCCTTTACCGCAGACGACCCCGTGGTCCGGAGTCCACTGCCCGCACCCTTGCCCCCTGACGGCCATGGCCGACGTGCGGTTCGGCGCGCAGCCGGTTCCTGAGCCGCCGGGTACGTCGCCGGTGGTCTGAACTCGCCCCGCATCCATGAAAGTTGGCATGTCGGGGAGCTTCCACGGCGGCCGGGGAACGGTACTGGCCAAGGTGTGGGAAGTGCGCCGCGTGCTCCTTCGACGAGATCCTCCGAGCCATCGTCGGCCCGGCGGCGCACACCTCGTCCGTCGGCTCCGAGGCGCCACCGAGCCGAGGAACCGACCGAGGTGGCCGAGTGGCGGAGACCCGTCACGTGGGAAATCCGTCACAGCACGGCATCCCTGAGTGATCCGCATGTCTGCCAGGATGCAGCCGCAGCATGGCATGTTCACGGAATCAAGTAGGGAGACTCATGCGCTCCATAACGCGTATAGCCCTGGGCGCGGCGACCGCCGCTGTCCTGGCAGTCACCGGAGTCGCGCCTTCAGGCGCAGCGGACACGCCACCTGACGGCAGCTCGGGGAAACGCCCCATCGTCGGCAGTGGGGCCACGGCAGCGGGCGGAAAGCAGGCGACCGTCACGCTCGTCACCGGCGACAAGGTTCTGGTGACCACGGACACGTCGGGACGCAGCTCGGCGGCCGTGCTGCCCCGCGAGGACGGCGAACAGCCGATCGTGCAGACCTTTCAGATGGGTCAGGACCTCTACGTCTACCCGGAGGACGCCTTGCAGGCGATCTCCGAGGGCAAGGTCGACAAGCAACTGTTCAATGTCACCGGGCTCATCCGTCAGGGATACGACGACACGCGTACCGACACGCTGCCCCTCATCGCCACCTACCGGAACGGCGTGAACGTCGTCGTCGGCGCGCCGCCGGCCCCTCGCGGGGCCGAGCGAGGCCTGAGCCTCCCGGCTGTGGGCGGTGTCGCACTGAAGGCCGACAAGGACACTGCTGCCACGTTCTGGCAGGACATCACCAACACCCGCTCGCGTTCTGCCTCCACGCTGAAGAAGCTGTGGCTGGACGGCAGAGTCGAGGCTGCGCTGGACCGGTCCACCGCGCAGGTGCACGCGCCGGAGGCCTGGGCGGCCGGCTACGACGGCAAGGGCACCAAGGTCGCCGTGCTGGACACAGGCGCGGACGCCGAGCACCCGGACCTGGCGAGCCAGGTCGCCGCGTCCAAGAACTTCACCGACTCCAAGACCACCGACGACCGGGTGGGCCACGGCACCCACACCGCCTCCACGGTCGGCGGCTCCGGAGCGGCCAGTGACGGCCGCAAGAAGGGCGTCGCCCCCGGCACCTCCCTGCTCGTCGGCAAGGTCCTCAACGACGCGGGCTACGGCCAGGACTCCTGGATCATCGCGGGTATGCAGTGGGCCGTCGACCAGCAGGCCGACGTGGTCTCCATGAGCCTGGGCAACCCCAGGATCGGCGACTGCACCGACCCGATGGCCCAGGCCACCAAGCAGCTCGCGCAGAACAGCCACACCCTGTTCGTCGTCGCCGCCGGCAACTCCGGCCCGGGCACCGAGACCGTCTCCTCGCCCGGCTGCGTGCCCGACGTGCTCACC
The DNA here is from genome assembly GCF_001905795.1 of Streptomyces sp. CB01580. Lineage (GTDB taxonomy): Bacteria > Actinomycetota > Actinomycetes > Streptomycetales > Streptomycetaceae > Streptomyces. The sequence goes on along the minus strand of NZ_LIXJ01000005.1, from coordinate 53,015 downwards.
GTCGGCGCCGTCGACCGCGATGACACCACGGCGCGGTTCTCCAGCCGCGGCCCGGTGGCCGTCACCCACACCCTCAAGCCCGAGATCGCCGCCCCTGGCGTCGACATCTCGGCGGCCGGCGCGGGCGGCCGCGGCGTCTACGCCTACCGGACGATGTCCGGCACCTCCATGGCCACCCCGCATGTCGCGGGCGCCGCGGCCGTCGTCCGCCAGGCGCACCCGGACTGGACCGCGCAGCAGATCAAGGCTGCCCTGGTCTCCTCCGCCCGCACCGGCGGCAAGGTGGCAGGTGCGGACGAGACCGGCGGTGGGGTGCTTGACGTGTTCGGCGCGGTGAACCAGAAGGCGCTCTCCGCGCCGGCTGTCCAGGCCGGCAGCTACAACTGGCCGCAGGACCCGTCGGACCGCACCACTGTGAAGGTGCCCTTCACCAACACCAGCAGCAGCGACCTCACCCTGAACCTGAGGGTCAGCGGGGTGCACGGCAACGACGGCAGCGACGTCACCTCCGGCGTCGTCAAGCTGGAGGAGAACAAGGTGACGGTCCCCGCGGGGGCCACCGTCCAGGTGCCGCTGCGGATCGACCCCACCGCCCGTCTGAAGGACGGACAGTACGGTGCGGTGACCGGCCGGATCCTGGCCACCGGCGGCGATGTGCACGTCTCCGTGCCCGTCACGCTCTACGTCCAGCCGGAGACGGTCACCCTCCGGGTCAAGGTCATCGACCGCAACGGCAAGGCCGCGACCGGTCCCTCCTCCCTGGACGTCGCCAGCCTCGACTCCGACGAGGGCGAGCGCCGCACCAACAACGGCGCGGCTGATCAGACCTACCGTGTGCGCCCGGGCGACTACGCCATCAGCAGCTTCGTGACGACGCCCGACGCGAACAGCGCGCCCGAATCGGTCAGCTACCTCGCCCACCCGCAGATGCGGATCACCAAGGACACCACCGTCGTCCTCGACGCCCGCAAGGCCCACCGGCTGAGCCTGCACACCGACCGCCCCTCGAAGCTGCAGGGCACCACGTTCACCTACGCCCGCACGTGGGACGACACCTGGCAGCTCAGCGGAACACTCACGGCCGGCGGCGCCGTGCAGAAGTTCTACGCAGACGTCGACAGGCGCGCTCGGAAGGGCACCTTCGAGTTCCGGCCCACCTGGCGCGCGACCGGTTCCGAGGACGGCTCGTCCTATGTCTACAACCTGTCGTTCCCGACCGAGGGGCCACTGCACTCCGACCAGGCCTACCAACCGAATGATTCCCGGCTGGCCCAGGTCACCGAGACGTGGCATGCCCTGGGCAAGGAGGCCGACTACATCGACGCGCTGTTCATCCGTCCCTCCGGGAGCAGCGACACTCTGATCCCCGTGAGCCTCTACCAGACGGTCCACGTGCCCGGTACCCGCACCGCCTACTACACGACCGGCGACGACGCCTGGTACCACGGGGCGATGACCAGCTTCCCGTTCGCCGCGTTCATGGGCGACCAGGACCGTACCTACAAGGCCGGACAGCGGAGCACCGAGGAGTGGTACGGCGGCCCCCTGCGGCCGGGCGCGGCGCGCGATGCCGACGGCAACCTGATGCTGGCCGCCGAGCGGCAGGGCAACCTGTTCGGCATCCAGAACGCCCTCTGGGTCGACGGCTCCGGCGACCACTGGACCTACGGTGGGTCGTTCGGTGACATCGGCAAGATGTCGCTGAAGCGCAACGGCGAAGAGATCGGCCGGCTCGCCTACCCGTACGGCGTGTTCGAGGTGCCGGACGAGGACTCCGCGTACGAGCTCACCCAGCACCTGGAGAAGATCTACACCGGGGACCGCAACTGGCTGCGTTCCACCGCTGCCGACACCACCTGGAGCTTCCGCTCGCACCGGGAGCCGGACGTCTACTCCCGCGGCCTGCCGATCCTCCACCCGGCGTACGACCTGCCGGTGGACGGCATGAACACCCTGCCCGCGCAGAGCGGCATCAAGGTCGGTCTGTCGGTCGAGGGCCACGCCGGATACACCCCGGGCAAGATCAAGGCGGCCACGCTGTCGTACTCCTACGACGGCGGCGCCACCTGGACCCAGGCGCCGACCGAGCAGCAGGACGGCAAGTGGACAGCCGTCCTCGACCACACCGGCGCCTCCGGCAAGCAGGTCATGACGAAGGCCACCTTCACCGACGCCAACGGCAACGCGGTCACCCAGACCGTCACCCGCGCCTACGACGTTCGGTAACCACGCGGTTCGGCCGGGTGGGCCCCAGCACAAGGGCCCACCCGGCCACGTGGTCGTCCTCACCGGTGGCGGGCCCGTGAGGGCCTCGCCGAGGCGGTCGGCCGGGCAGGCCGCCGTCTTGTGCGAGTTCCGGCGAGCCGTCGCCTCGACCGTCCAGAAGCTGCGTCACCGGAACCGAGGGCGGCTTCAGCCGAGACGACGGTGGATCGACTTGAAGGTGACGTACTGCGCCAGCCCTTCGATGCCGTACTCCACCCCCAGCCCGGAGTCGTGTCGTCCGCCGAAGGGCGCGTTGTGGTTGGAGGCGAAGAAGTTCACACCGACGGATCCGGTGTCCATGCGCTCCGCGACTGCCTGTGCGGCCGCGGGATCGGCGGAGAAGACGACACCACCGAGTCCGAAGCGCGTGTCGTTGGCGAGGGCGACGGCCTCGTCGAGGTCGTCGTAGCGCAGGATGCTCACCACGGGCCCGAAGACCTCCTCACGGGCGACCCGCATGTCGGGTGTGACATCGGCGAACACCGTCGGCTCGATGAACCACCCCTGGTCCGTGTCCGCGGGGTGCCCGCCGGTGGTGGCGCGGGCCCCCTCCGCGTGCGCGGAGTCGAGATGGTCGCGCACGACGTCGTACTGCGCCTGCGACGCCATCGGCCCGAACACGGTGTCCTCGTCGAACGGGTCGCCCTGCGGTGCGCTCGCGACCACGCGCGTGACCATGTCGACCACCTCGTCGTAGCGGGACGAGGGGGCCAGGATGCGGGTGGAGATGTAGCAGGTCTGCCCGGTGTTGCGCAGGCAGGTGCGGATCAGTGCCGGGGCCACCCGCTCCAGGTCGGCGTCCTCCAGGACGATCGCCGAGGACTTGCCGCCGAGTTCGAGGGTGACCGGGCGGAGCAGTTCCCCGCAGGCGGCCGCGATCCGGCGCCCGACCGGGGTCGATCCGGTGAAGGCGACCTTGGCGGTCAGCGGGTGGCGGACCAGTCGGTCGCCGACCTCGCCGCCGCCGGTGACGAGGTTGACCACCCCGGCCGGGACTCCGGCCGCGGCGCAGGCCTCGACGACGAACCGGATCGAGAGCGACGTGCCGGGCGCGGGCTTCATGACCACCGTGCAACCGGCGAGCAGGGCGGGCGCCAGCTTGACCACCATCAGGTTGATCGGGAAGTTCCACGGTGCGATCAGCACGCACGGGCCCACGGGATCCTTGCGCACGACGGACTCGGCGCCTCCCGCCGGGAACGGCCTGACATCCTCGTCCTCCAGCCAGGACGCCAGCCCGGCGACGTGCCGCAGGATGCCGGCGGCGTTCGCCGCGGCGCCCCGGGTCTCGCCGATCGGCGAGCCGTTCTCGAGTGTGTTCGTCACGGCCGTCCCGGCGGCACGGGCCTCGACCTCGTCGGCGATCCGGCACAGCAGTGCTGCCCGCTCCGACGGCGTGGTGCGGGCCCACGGCCCCGTGCGGAAGGCCCGGTCGGCAGCGGCGAGGGCGGCGTCGACGTCCTCGGCGGAACAGTCGGGGACGGTGCCCCACTCGCGGCCCGTGGCCGGGTCGATCTGCGGCAGGCGGGCTGCGGCGGTCGAGCGGACCCAGGCGCCGTCGACGTAGTAGTCGTCGGTATGGGTCCACCGCGGCACGGGCCGGGCCGGGGACGGCGGGGTGCCGGTGACGTTCACCTGATCACCTCCGTCTTCAACAGGGCGCGGGAGCGCTCCAGTTCGGCCGTGGCCATGGCGATGGCCGGGGCGGTGAGCAGCTCGGGGATGATCTCCGCCTCCAGCCGGTCGCTGTAGACGGCGGGGTCCATGCGGAACCAGCCGGACGCCAGCGCGATTCCGGCGTGGTCGAACCTCCACAGCCGGTCGGCGTCGCGGACCAGGGCGTCCTCCAGCGAGTAGGCCTCCTGCCGGGTGTCGTGGCCGTCGATGATGTCGCAGACCTGGCGCACGAACTCCTCGTCGTAGCCCAGCGGGGGCAGCACCTCGCGGGCGATGGCGCAGCCCTGCCGCTCGTGCTCGAAGCGGATCTCCGCCTTGCGCCATTCGCCCGAGAAACCCTCGGAGAGGATGCGGTCCTCGTCGACCCTGCCCCAGCCGGTGTCGTGGAGTTGTATGGCCACCCGCACCAGCAGCCGGTCGGCCTCGGGGAAGGCATCGCACAGCCGCTCGGCGTAGGCGAGGGAGATCGGCAGATGGATGTCGTTGCCACGGGTGCGGGTCTCCGGAACGACTGCCTTCCAGATGGGGTCGAGGTCCTCGCCGGGAGCCGGAGTCAGCGAGATCGGTGAGATGTCGACCGGCCCCGACCCGGGGATCGGGTGCGCGGCGGGCAAGTTGGTGGGCATGGGGGAGCCTCTCCTCAGTCGGCATCGACCGGAGCGGTCGGCTGGACGGTCACGGATTTGAGTGGCACGGACGGATCGGTGGCGGCCCCGAACGGGATGGACAGGCCCTTGGTGAGGGCGTTGCGGACCGCCATGAAGTCCATCGGGTGGTTGACGCAGTCCGCGGCGACGACGCGGTCGCCGCGGTAGTACAGCACGCTGTGCCTGCCGCGCTCGGCGTCGGCGCGGACCAGGGTGCGGTCGTGGCCGGTGGACAGCCCGGCGATCTGGAGCTTGAGCTCACCCTGGTTGGACCAGAACCACGGAATGCCGGCGTATTCCTCCTGGCGGCCGGTGACCGCGTACGCCGCCACCTTGGCCTGTTCGACTGCGTTGTTGACGCTCTCGAACCGGACGCGGTCGCCCTCGGGTGCGCCGGGCACCGGATTGGGCAGGTTCGCGCAGTCGCCGACCGCCACGGTGACGCCGTCAGAGGCGCGCGCGGAGGCGTCGACGCGCACCCCGTTGTCGCAGACCAGGCCGATCGACTCGGCAAGTTCGGTGTTGGGGATCACACCGACGCCGACCAGCACCAGGTCGGCGGGCACGACGCGGCCGTCCGCGAGCTCCACACCGCCGACCCGGTCGCCGCGCGGAACGATCCGGCGGACGGTGGCGCCCAGCACGATGTCGATACCGGCGGCGCGATGGTGGCCGAGCAGATACGCCGAGGTCTCCTCGCCGACGGCGCGCGCGACCAGCCGCGGTGCCGCCTCCAGCAAGGTGACGGTGCGTCCCATCTTGTTCAGCGACGCGGCGGCCTCGATGCCGATGAAGCCGCCGCCGATCACGACCACGTCGCGCACGTCCGGCACCCGGGCTTTCAGTTCCAGGGCGTCGTCGGCGTTGCGCAGGTAGAGCACGCCGGGCAGGTCCACGCCGTCGAGCAGCAGCCTGCGCGGCCGCGCGCCGACGGCGAGGGCGAGGCGGTCGAAGGCGAACCGGGCTCCGGACATGGAGTGGGCCGTGCCCGAGCCGTTGTCGCGCTTGTCGATCCGGATGATCCGCTCGTTCTTCACCACGTCGATGCGGTGCTCGGCCCAGTATTCCTGGGTGCGGAACATGAGCGACTCATTGGTGATCTCGCCCTGCAGCCACTCCTTGGACAGGGGGGGTCGCTGGTAGGGGCGATGGTTCTCGTCACCGAGCAGCTTGATCGGTTCCTCGTGGCCGAGCGCGCGCAGTGACGTCGCCAGGGAGACGCCGGCCTGCGAGGAGCCGATGATGAGCAGTCCGTCGGTCATGACCCCTCACACCTGGGTGGCGGGGGTGGTCACCCGCAGGTCCATGCCGTCGGCCACCTTGAGCTGGCAGGACAGGCGGGAGTTCGGGCGCCGGTCCTCCGCGGTGCCCCAGAGCATCTCGTCCTCCATCTCACCCATCGGTGGCAGCGAGGCGAGATCGGCCTCTTCGACGTAGACGTGGCAGGTCGCGCACGACAGTGAGCCGCCGCACTCCGCGACGATGCCGGGAACGCCGTTGCGGACGGCGGTCTCCATGACCGAGTCGCCGACGTTGGCGTCCATGGTGCGGCAGTCCCCGGTGGGGTCGGTGTAGGTGACCTTCGGCATGGCTTTTTCTCCTGGTGGTCGGGGTCAGATGAACTGGCGGCCGCCGTCGACGACCAGGGTCTGCCCGGTGACGAAGGCGCTGTCGGGACCGGCGAGGTAGAGCGCGGCGCCGACGACGTCCTCGGGCCGGCTGGCCCGCCGCAGCGCGCCGCGGTCGACGCCGTAGGACTCGGCGTCCGCGATCAGACCGCGGCTGGCCTCGGTGAGGGTGAAGCCCGGCGCGATCGCGTTGACGGTGATCGAGCGCCGCCCGAGCTCCTTGGCCATCACCCGGGTCAGGGCGATCACGCCGCCCTTGGAGGCGACGTAGTGTGCCCAGTTCTCCGAACCGCTGTAGACCGTGGCCGAGGAGAGGTTGACGACCCGTCCGCCGTCGGGCAGGTGCGGGCTCACCGCCCGGGTCATCAGCCAGGGGCCCTTGAGGTTGACCGCCATCACCAGGTCCCACTCCGCCGGGTCGATCCGCTCCAGCGGGGACCGGGTGACGGTGCCGTAGACGGCGGCGTTGTTGACCAGGACGTCGATTGCGCCGCCGCCGAACTCCGCGACCCGGGCGGCGGCCGCCACGGTGCTCGCCGGGTCGGTGACATCGACCCGGCCGTGCCAGGCGTCGGCGCCTTGGGCCTCGACCAGGCGCGCGGTCTCCTCGGCCCCGTCCGGGTCGAGGTCGCAGGCCGCGACCCGGTAGCCGCGGCCGGCGAAGCCGAGGGCGAAGGCGCGGCCCAGACCGCCCGCCGCACCGGTCACCAGGACGGTGCGGGCGGGCGGCTGGTGTGTGGGGAGCGTCATGGTGATCAGCTCTCCAGGATCTCGACGCGTCCGGCGTTGCCGTCGACGCGCAGGCGCTGTCCGGTGCGGATCGTGGCGGACGCCGAACCGGTGCCCGTCACGGCGGGCAGGCCGTATTCGCGGCAGACGATCGCCGCGTGGCTCATCATGCCGCCGATGTCGGTGACGGTCGCCCTGATCCTGCCGAAGATCGGTCCCCAGGACGGCGCGGTGATCGTGGCGACGAGGATCTCGCCCTCCTGGACCTCGCCCAGCTCGTCGGCGGAGGTGATCACGCGGGCGATGCCCTCGACCACGCCCGGGGACGCGGCCATGCCGGTGATCGCCCCGTCTTCAGCGCCCTTGTCGCCGTCCAGCCACTGCTGGACCTGCTCGGTGGTGATGCCATAGAGCATCATCGTGAACGGCTCGGTGATCTGCGCCGGCGGCGTGTTGAGCGCGGGCTGCGGGCGCCGGGTGGACAGCGCGTCGATGATCCGGCGACGCCGCTCGATCTCGGCCGGCCAGTAGTGCGGGCCGGTCGACTCGGCACCGACCGCCCAGCCGGTGACCAGGTCGAAGATCGCGTCGCGGACCTCGTTGCGGTTGAGGTAGAGCATGTCGGCGGGGTCGGCCCAGAAACCGGCCCCGACGAAGACCCGGGCCAGCTCGCGCACCTTGCGCCAGAACACGCCCATCGTCCAGTGTTCGATGTAGAAGTTGTGGTTCTCCACGTACGGGTAGGCGGTGGCCGCGAGCTCGCGCTTGGCGTCGAACTGCTCGCGCAGCTCGCCCTGGAGCGCGTCGCGGTACTCCTCGACGATCCGTTCCTTCTCGGCGGCCAGCTGCTCGACCGGGCGCATGATCTCCTGGCCCTCGTCGATGCGGCGGATGTAGTCCTTGATGTAGCCGAGTGGTATCTCCTGGTGCTCCAGCCAGTACTTGTCGTGGCCGTAGAAGCCGTTGCCGACGGTGAAGTTGAACCACGGGTCCTGGGCCGCCCGGTAGGCCTCGGCCCACTCCTCGCCGCCCGCCTCGCGGACCGCCCGCAGGGTGCCCTCGACGTCGTCGGGGTTCTCGAAGGCCGGCTGAAGCCCCGACTGGACGGCCATGACCGCGAGCTGCTTGAGCTCGTCGTCGGGCCGGAACAGTTCCATGTCGACGCCCTGCACCATCTTGGCGATGGCCTGGTCGGGGATGCCCGGGAAGGCTTCCTTGCAGAAGCCGAAGAAGTCGAGGTAGGCGAGGTATCCGAGGTTCAGGAACTCGAAGTGGTACTGCCAGTTGCGGTAGAGCAGCGCGATCAGGCGGTCGTAGTTCTCCATCAGTGTCTGGGAGCCGTCCATCGCCTTGCCGGAGACGATGTCGTCGAACGGCACCATCGCGGGCAGCGCCTCGAAGCGCAGCTCCTCCATCTCGTCGATGGTGGCGCGGACCTTGGCGTGCCAGGCCTCCAGCAGGCTGTCCCAGTTCTGGAAGTAGTGGCCGGCGCGGCGTTCGAATTCCGGTACCCGGGCCGGGATCTCCTCCGGCGGCACGGCCACGGGGCTCATGTAGAGGTAACCCAGGTGGATCTTGAACTCGATGCCGTTGGCCGGCGGGATGAGCAGGTGCCTGGTGTTGTACTGCCCGAGGCACTTGACCGCGAACTCGCCACCGATGGTCTCGAACGGCTTGAACACGGTGGGCCAGTGCTGGCTGTCGCAGAACCAGAACTTGTCGTCACCGCCCGGCGCGTTGTCGAAGACGAGGTTGTAGGGGTAGAGCTGCTCCCAGCCCTCGGCTCCCTCGGGCACCTCTATCTCGGATGGCTTCGGGAAGGACTTCATGGTCTGTTCGATGGTCACGCTCGGATCCTTTGCGGGAGCGGCTCAGCGGCCGATGAGGGAGGAGGTGATCCCGGCCATGGAGAAGCCGGGTGTGTGCGTGATCGTGGAGGTCGGGTCGGTGGGCAGCGACGTCGTCGGCGTCGCTGCCGCGGCGGGCGTCGGTGCGAGGGCCGGCGCCGTGGCGGTCGGTGTCGCAACGGTCGCGGCCGCGGGGAGCGAGATCGCCGGGATCGACGTTGGGGCGGCCGAGGGCGCGGTGGTCGGGCGACTGGAGTAGACCGTCTCCGGACGGGACTGCAGCAGCAGCAGGTTCTCCCCGTCGGGCAGATCGGCGTCGATGGCCCACTCGATGTCCTGCGGGGTGCCGTAGTGCTTCTCGGCCCGCTTGGCCATGACCGCGACCGCGCGCAGCTCGGCGTCGGACAGGCAGCGGACCGCGCGGCGCTCCGGCTCGACCTCCCGCTCGACCAGTCGGCCGGGCCGCGGGTCCGGCACCAGCTCGGCGTGCTTGTCGCCGATGTGCTCGCGGACCACGGTGAGCATGATCTTGTCGAGCAGGATGTTGTCAGGGGTTACCAGTCCCGAGACGACCATCTCGCCAACTCCCCAGGAGGCGTCCACGACGATCTTGGAGCGGTCGCCGTTCGAGGGGTCCAGGGTCATCGCGACACCGGCGGTGCGGGCGTTCACCATCTTCTGCACCGCGACCGCCATCGACAGGTCGTCCTCGGGAATGCCCTTGCGTAGACGGTAGGTGATGGCGCGGCTGGTGTAGAGCGAGGCCCAGCAACGTCGGACGTGCTCGCTGACCTCCTCGTAGCCGGTGAGCCACAGGTACGTGTCCTGCTGGCCGGCGAAGCTGGCGTCGGGCAGGTCCTCGGCGGTGGCGGACGAGCGGACCGCGACCGGCACCCCGGCGTCGAACCGTGACATCAGCTGCTCGTAGGCCTCGCCCAGGACGCCGTGCATGTCCTCGGGCACTTCGCGCGACTCGATCGCGTCCCGGATCCGCGCCGAGATCCGGTCGACGCACTCGACGTCGTCGGGGTCGATTTCGGCGAGGCGGGCGCGGATCTCGTCGCGCAGCCCGCTGCCGTCGATGAAGCGGTCGAAGGCGGTGGTGGTCACCGCGAAGCCGGGCGGCACCGGCATCCCCGCCGAGGTCATCGAGACCAGTGAGGCGCACTTGCCGCCGAGCAGTTCGAGCGAGGGCTCGTGCCTGCTGTCGAAAAAGACGATGAAGTCACTCACGGGTCAGTCCTCCCAGATGACGGGAACCGCGGCAGGAGCGCGGAAGGAGAGGTTGCGGCCGAAGCGGATCTCCGCGCTGTCGGCGAGGCGCAGAGCCGGTGCGAGGCGCGCGACCTCCTCCAGCGCGATCTTCGCCTGCAGCTTGGCGAGCATGTTGCCCAGGCAGTAGTGGATCCCGTAGCCGAACGACAGGTGCTCGCGGGCGTTGGGACGGCCGATGTCGAAGGACTCGCCGTCCTTGAACCGGGACGCGTCGCGGTTGGCGGAGCCCATGAGCAGCAGGATTTCGGCGCCCTTCGGGATTGCCACGCCGCCGATCTCGGTGTCGCGCAGCGCCCTTCGGCGCCAGCCGACGATGGACGGGCTGTAGCGCAGCACCTCGTCGACGGCGGCCGGGATACGCGCCGGGTCGTCGACCACGGCCCGCCACTGCTCGGGGTGGGAGAGCAGCACACGCAGCGCGTTGGAGATCAGGGTGGTAGTCGTCTCATGGCCGGCGAAGAGCAGCGAATAGCAGACCGAGGCGATCTCGTGATCGCTGATCGGGTCGCCCTCGGCCTGCATCCGGACCATGTCGCCGACCAGGCTGTCCGGTGCGGTTTCGTGCGCCTCGGCGACCAGGCGCCGGCACTCGGCCCAGTACTCGACCAGGTTGCGGGCGTGCGGCACCTGTTCCTCGTCGGTGAGGTCGCCCCAGGTCATCGCCGCGCGCGAGTCCGACCAGCGCTTGAAGGTGTCGATCATGCCGACGTCCGCGCCGATCAGGGTGAGGATGGTGATCGTGGGGACGTCGTAGGCGAGGTCCCGGAGCAGGTCGCCGCGGCGCTCCGGCCGGGCCAGCATCGTCTCGAGCAGTCGCACCACGTTGGCGCGGATCCGGGGTTCGAGGACCTTGAACCGGCGCGGCGTGAACGCCTTCGCGGCCACCTTGCGGATCCGGGTGTGCTCCGGGGGGACCCGGGCGGAGAGGCCGGAGTAGGCGGTGAAGCCGCCGTCCTCCATGATCTGCCGGGCCTGCGGTCCCCGTTCGCGCACCGGGGCCTGGGCGTTCTCGGAGGAGAAGGTCTCCCAGTCCTCGAAGACGGCCTTGATGTCGTCGTAACGGCTCACGACCCAGTAGCCGACCCGCTCGTCGAACATCACCGGTTGCTGCGCCCGCAGGGCCGCGTACGACGGGAACGGGTCGTCTTGTTCGAATGGTTCGTAGCCGTGGTGGACCGGACACGCCGGTGCAGTCCCGGCCGGGCTGTGAGTCGACGCCATTACGCCTCCTGAGATGTGTGTCGGGTCGTGTGACGACCGCTTCATGGTGTCTTCGGCCACAGAGGCCGTCCAGACGCAGCTTCCGTTGGACGGAAGCAGCTGCGCCCCGGATCAGCGGGGATGCCGGGTGGCGCGGCGAGGCCGCAGGACGGGGGCAGGCTGCGGTCGCGCCGCGGCGGCCTCGATGCGCTGCGCGACGCCCCGCAGGGTCGGCAGGTGGCGGGTCATGACGGCGCCCTGGTTCGACAGCATCACCAGGCCGATCGCGGCAGGGTGCGGCTCCAGGCGGACCGGTACCGCGATCGAGCAGGAGCCCTCGCGGACCTCTTCCTGGGTGGTGGCGTAGCCCTCGTCGCGCACCTTGCGCAGCTCGGCCATGAGCCGACCCGGGTTGACGTGCGTGTGCCGGGTCGGGGCCTCCAGGCGGTGCGCGAGATACGCCTCGCGCACCCACTCCTCCTCGTACGCCAGCAGCACCTTGCCGACCGCCGTGGCGTGCAGCGGCAGCCGGCCGCCGACGCGCGAGGCCCGCGGAACCCGGGTCGATCCGTAGATCCGGTCGATGTAGAGCGCCTCGTCCCCGTCGCGGATGGCGAGGTGCGCGGTCTCGTGGGTGAGCGAGAACAGATCCTGCAGGTGGGGACGGGCGGTGTCGCGCAGGTGACGGCCGGCGTTCTGGGCGACCCCCCACAGGCGCAGGCCGACGATGTAGCGGCCGCGGTCGTCCCGTTCGAGGGCGCCCCACTCGACGAGTTCCCCGACGAGCCGATGGGCGGTGGGCAGCGGCACATCGGCGTACTGGGCCAGCTCGCTGAGCGACAGTGCGTGCTGGCCGCTCTCGAAGGCGCCGAGCAGCGCGAACACCTTGGTGGTCACGGTACGGCCGTCACCGCGCATGGCACCCTCCTTCTCGGTCGCAGCGATGACGCCACGGTGATGACATTGTCGCGTGCGACGGCATATGCCTCCGCGAGCCCACCTCGCGCGGTCGGTCCGCGGCCCTCGGCCCAGCGCGGTCGTGCGCGCGGCCGTCGGCCCCGCACCGTCAGCCCAGCGCGACCCGCTGGGGAGCGCTGTCGATCCCCGCGACGGCGGCCAGGGCGCGGGCCATGGCGCGGGCCGTGTCGGTGAACAGGTGGTCGTGGACCCGGCTGCCGATCAGCACCAGCGCCTGTTCCCGGGTGAGCCCGAACCAGTCCATGATCGTGTCGACGCCGTGTGGTGTGAGCCGCCACAGCTTGTCGGCGTCCTTGACCAGCGAGTCGTTGAGCGACAGGGCGGCGGGGCGTGAGTCGTGACCGTCGACGATCTCGACGATCTCCGTGGTCCGGACCGGGTCGTGGCCGAGACGGGCGAGGATGTCCGCGGCGATGGCGGCACCCTCCTTCTCGTGCCGCAGGACCAGATCGGGGCGCCCGCCCCCGGGCCGGATCGCCTCCAGCACCTCCTCCTCCGGCACCCGCGACCAGCCGGTGTCATGGAGGATGATCGCGGGCAGCACGACGTCGCGGTCCGCCTCGGGGTGCAGGTCGCACAGGGCGCGGGCGAGGCCGTAGGAGTAGGCGGTGTGACCGTCGTTGCCGCGTACGTGCAGGTGATCGACGGCCAGCCGCCACACGGCGTCGTCCTCCGCCCGCCAGCCGGCCGTGCCGGGGACGCCGGCGGCATCGGGCAGATGGCCCGTGACGTCCTTGCCGAGCTGGTTGGTGATCGGGTGCAGGCGGGGCAGAGCCATGTTCAACGCCCTCCGGGCCAGCCGGTGTAGGCCTCGGCGAGGTACGTCGACCCCGCGGCCGATCCGGTCACCGAGGCCAGCTCGCCCTCCTGGCGCCGCACGTCGAAGGGGGTCGCGTCCGGCAGTGTGTGCAGCATTGTCGTCATCCAGTAGGAGAAGTGCTGGGCCTTCCACACCCGGTGCAGCGCCCGCTCGCTGTAGCTCGTCAGCGGGGCCGGGTCGTCGGTGGTCAGCGCCCGCTCCAGCTCTTCGGCCAGCACCCGGACATCAGCGAGTGCGAGATTGAGCCCCTTGGCGCCGGTCGGCGGGACCGTGTGCGCGGCGTCGCCGGCGAGGACGAGGCGGCCGTAGTGCATCGGTTCCTGGACGAAGCTGCGGAACGGAAGCACGGTCCGCGAGGTGATCGGCCCCTCCTTGAGCACGTGGCCGTTGGCGTCCAGGCGCGCCTGCAGCTCGGTCCAGATCCGGTCGTCGGACCAGGCGTCCGCGTCCTCGGCGGAATCGCACTGGAAGTACATGCGCTGCAGCGTCTCGGTGCGCTGGCTGATCAGCGCGAAGCCGCGGGGTGAGTGGTTGTAGATGAGCTCCGGCGCGCTCGGCGGTGCCTCGGTGAGGATGCCGAACCAGGCGAAGGGGTACTCGCGGAAGTACTGGCGTCGTTCGGCCTCCGGCACCATCCGGCGGCACAGGCTCCGCGAGCCGTCGGCACCCACCAGGAACTCGGCTCGGACCTCGTGAGCGGCCCCGCCCGCGTCGGTGAACCGCATGACCGGCGCCGAGAGGAGGTCGTCGACCGAGACGTCGGTGACGCCGAAGCGCACGTCGCCGCCGTCGCGTTCGCGGGCGTCGGCGAGGTCGGCGAAGACGTCCTGCTGGGGATAGAGGTACGTCGAGGCGCCGACCAGGCCGCGGAAGTCGATCCGGTGGCTGCCGCCGCCGAAGGCCAGGTCGATGCCGTCGTGCTGGTAGCCGTCACGGTGCACCCGGTCCGAGACACCGGTGCCGACCAGCAGGTCCACGGAGTCCTGTTCGAGGATCCCGGCTCGGTGGGTCCGCTCGATCTCCTCGCGGCTGCGCAGGTCGATCGCGACGGAGTCGATTCCGGCCCGCGCGAGCAGGTGGGAGAGCATGAGTCCGGCGGGACCGGCACCGACGATGCCGACCCGGGTGCGGGAGTGGATGCGCGAGGATGACATACGGCTCATTGTTCGGTGCTCCTGTCCGCCCCGGCCACGGCTGACTTCTGCCCAACGGAAGTCGCTGTGGCCAAGGCCGCTCGGGTCCGGCCGGTCGGCGGGCCCGCGGGGCCGGCGGCGGTGCCGACAGCCCTGCGGGCGGGGGTGGTTCGGCTCATGGGCGGAGCTCTCCTTCGAGTTCTTCGAGTACACCGTTGGCGACGGCGAAGGCCGAGTTGGCCGCCGGGACGCCGCAGTAGATCGCGGCCTGCAGCAGCACCTCTCCGATCTCCGCCGCGGACAGGCCGTTGGTACGGGCCGCGCGGACGTGCATCGCCAGTTCCTCGTGGTGGCCGAGGGCGATCAGGGCGGTGAGGGTGATGCAGCTGCGGGTGCGCCGGTCCAGCCCCGGGCGGGTCCAGATCTCGCCCCAGGCGTAGCGGGTGATCAGATCCTGGAAAGGCTCGGTGAACGCCGTGGTGCCGGCCACTGCGCGGTCCACGTGTGCGTCGCCGAGGACGGCGCGGCGCACCCCCATACCGGCGGCGTGCGTCTCCTCGCGTGTCACTCCGGCCGTGTCCGGGGCCGGGTCGAGGTGGGCGAGCAGCGCGGCGAGCACGCGCTGCGGCTGCTCGGCGGGGGCGAGGTGCGCGGCCCCGGGGATCTCCACCAGGGTCGCACCAGGAATGCCGTCGGCGAGTTCTCGGGCGTTGACCGGCGGGGTGGCGAGATCCTCGCGTCCGCCCACGACAAGTGCGGGTGTGCTGATTCCCCTCAGTTCGGCGCGCAGGTCGAATCCGGCCAGGGCGTCGCAGCAGGCGGCGTAGCCGTCCCGGTCGCAGGCTCTCTGGTCCTCGACCAGGGCGGCGGCGGTCGGTGTCCCGGCGAAGGCCGGGGTGAACCAGCGGGTGGGCGCGTCGGCGGCAAGCCGGCCCAGCCCCTCCGTGCGGACCAGCGCGGCCCGCGCCTGCCAGGCCGTCGGCTCGCCGAAGTGGGCCGCGGAGCAGACGACCGTCAGCGATGCCACCCGCTCGGGGTGGTGGACGGCCAGCCAGGTGCCGATCGCACCGCCGAGCGAGACCCCCGCGTAGGCGAACCGGTCGACGCCGAGCGCGTCGGCGAGGGCGAGCACCAGCGCGCCGAGGTCGGCGACGGCGGTGTGCCCGGGCTCGAGGTCCGGCAGCACGGCAGCGGGCGTACCGCCGTGGCCCGGGAGGTCCCAGCGGATTACCCGGTATCGCCGCGACAGTGCCGGGACGAGTGCGTCCCACAGCCTCAGGGAGGTGCCCAGGGACGGGCCGAGAAGCAGCGGGGGAGCGTCGTCGCGCCCGTCGACGCGGTGGTGGAGCAGTGTGGTCGACGTCTTCGGTGACGTCATGGCAGGTCCTCGGAGTAGTCGTGATGGTGGATGGGGCCGCGGCGCAGGGCTCGGTCGGTGAGCGGCGCGGCGGCGCCGAGGTAGCCGGTCGGGTCGAGCAGATCCCGCAGCTGCTTCGGGGCGAGCAGGCCGGCGAGCGCCGGATCCTCCTCCAGTGCTTCGTCCAGGCCCAGGCCCGCGGTTGCGGCGGCCCGGGAAGCACGGGTGAGCAGGCTGCGTGCCTCGGTCCGGCCGACCAGCGGTTCGAAGGCGGCGACGAGGCGCTCGGAGACGATCAGCCCTTCCGTCAGTTCGAGGTGGGCGCGCATCCGGTAGTCGGCCACCTGCAGCTCGGAGGCCATCCAGGCGGCGTCATGGGCCGCTCCGCCGACCAGGCGCAGGGCTTCGCGCAGGGTTTCCCACTCGGCGTGCCAGGCACCGGCCGGGCGCTCGTCCTCGGCGGCCATGGAGCCGAGGAGCACCGCCGCGAGCTGCGGCAGGCGGCGCGCGGTGGCGGCGATGAGCGTGGCCCGGACCGGGTTGGACTTGTGCGGCATGGCCGACGAGCCGCCGCCGGTGCCTTCCGTCACCTCGGCGATCTCCGTGCGGGAGAGCACCAGCACATCGGCGGCGATCTTGCCGAGCGCGCCGCCGACCAGGGCCAGCGCCGCGCCCAGGTCCGCGACGGGCATGCGCAGCACGTGCCACGGCAGCAACGGCTCGGCGAGCCCCAGCTGCCGCGCGTACCGGGCGGAGAGCGGCAGCGCCTGTTCCCCGAAGGCGGCCAGCGTGCCTGCGGCGCCGCCCAGTTGGGCGGGCAGCAGGACGCCGGCGAGCCGGTCCCTGGCATCCAGGACCAGGTGTCGCCAGCCGGCCGCCTTCAGTCCGAAGGTGGTCGGTACGGCGTGCTGGGTGAGCGTGCGGCCGGGCATCGGCGTGTCGCGGTGCGCGGCGGCGAGTTTGGCCAGCGTCGCGGCGGCACGGTCCAGGTCGGCCAGGATCAGCCGCCGGGCGCGGGCGGCCACCAGCATCAGTGCGGAGTCGAGGATGTCCTGGCTGGTCGCGCCTCTGTGGATGTGGTCGGCGGCGCTCGGGACGGCCGCGGTGAGGTCCGCGACCAGCGGGATCACCGGATTGCCCCCGCCCCTGGCCCGTAGCGCGAGCGAGCGGGCGTCGAAGCGCTCGGCGCGCGCGGCCGCGGTGACGGCGTCGGCCGCCCCGGCGGGCGCGAGGCCGAGTTCGGCCTGCGCCCGCGTCAATGCCGCCTCGGCGTCGAGCATGGCCTGGAGGAAGCCGTGGTCGCCGGTCGCGGCCTCGACTGGCGAACCCGCCCGGCCGGGCGCCAACAGGCCGACGTCGGCGGGCATGTCAGCGGAACTCAAGGAAGACCGTCTCCTTTCCCGGGTCTCCTTGCAGGCGGATGTCGAAGCGGTGGACACTGTCGCGTTCCCGCACGGCCAGCAGCGTCGCGCGCCGGTCGGCCGGGAGACCGCGGAGCAGCGAGTCGTCCTCGTGGCCCGGCAGGTAGGCGCGGGTGTGCAGATGGTGCAGCAGGCCACGGGCGAAGACCACGATGCCGAGGTAGGGAGCGTCGGCGGGCGGCGGCAGCGTGCGCAGCGTGTAGTGGCCGTCGGCGTCTACGGCGACGCGGCCGAAGCCGGTGAAGTCCACCCCATGACGGCCGAGGGCCGCACCGGTGACGGGGTCGCGGCGCATCGAGCCCGGCGCACCGGCCCGTGAACCCTCCGGGCTCGCCTGCCAGAACTCCAGCAGCGCGTCGGGGACGGGCCGCCCCTCGCCGTCCAGCACGTGTCCGTGCAGGGTCACGGTACGGGGGTCGCCGACCGGTGCGATGTCCCCGCCGCCCGCGAAGGGCAGTGCGTACCCGAAGAAGGGGCCCACGGTCTGCGCGGGCGTGATGTCCTTCGCGGTCACCTGGCGGCTCACCTGGCCTCATCCTCCTGCTGCTCGGTCCAGGTGGCCCCGGGGCCGTCGAGGACGATGTCGAAGCGGTAGCCCAGCGACCATTCGTGTTGGGACAGATCGTGGACGTATGCGGCGATCAGCCGCTCGCGGGCCGCCGGGTCGGTGATGGACTGGTAGATCGGGTCGTGGGCGAAGAGCGGGTCGCCCGGGAAGTACATCTGGGTGATCAGGCGCTGCGTGAACGCGGTGCCGAAGAGCGAGAAGTGGATGTGCGCCGGACGCCAGGCGTTGAGGTGGTTGCGCCACGGGTACGCGCCCGGCTTGATGGTGGTGAACGTGTAGCCGCCCTGGTCGTCCGTCAGGCAGCGTCCTGCGCCGGTGAAGTTGGGGTCGAGCGGCGCCGCGTGCTGGTCGCGTTGGTGGGCGTAGCGACCGGAGGCGTTGGCCTGCCAGATCTCGACGAGTTGGCCGCGCACGGGGCGCCCGTCGCGGTCGAGCACCCGGCCGGTGACGGTGATGCGCTCGCCCAGCGGCTCGCCGGAGTGCAGGCGGGTCAGATCGCTGTCCAGCGCGGTCACGTCGGTGTGTCCGAAGACCGGGCCGGTCAGCTCGACCGCCTCCGGGTCCTCGACCACGACCAGCGGCTGGGTGGGGTGGCGCAGCAGCGTGCTGCGGTAGGGGGCGTAGGAACGGGACGGGTGGACATCGCCGTCCGGTCGGATCGCCGCCATCTCGGCGTCGATCACGCCCTGCTCGATGAGTTCGCTCATCTCCTTGTCCTTTCTACGGTTCAGCGCTCGAGTACGAGGGCGAGTCCCTGCCCGACGCCGATGCACAGCGTGGCGAGCCCGGTGCCCGCGCCGTGGGCGGCGAGCTGGTGGGCGACGGAGCCGACGAGGCGGGCGCCGGAGGCTCCGAGGGGGTGGCCGACGGCGATCGCACCGCCGCGCGGGTTGACCTTGGCCGGGTCCAGCTCGGGCAGTTCCGCGAGGCAGCCCAGGGCCTGGGCGGCGAACGCCTCGTTCAGCTCCACGGTGAGCAGGTCGTCGAAGCCGAGCCCGGCCCGCTCCAGGACGCGTCGGCCGGCCTCGACCGGTCCGAGGCCGAACCACTGGGGCTCGATCGCGCTGACCGCGCCCGCGCGGATCCGTGCCAGCGGTTCGCGGCCGAGTTCGGCCAGCGCGTGCTCGCCGACCAGGAGCAGTGCTGCGGCGCCGTCGTTGAGCGGGGAGGCGTTGCCGGCGGTCACCGTGCCGTCGGGGAGGAAGGCGGGCTTCAGGCGCGCCATCGACTCGGGCGTGCCACCGTCGCGGATGCACTCGTCGCGCGGCAGGTCCACCCCGTCGACCGGGACGATCTCGGCGTCGAGCAGGCCGTCCCGCCAGGCGCGCGACGCCTTCTCATGGCTGGCGAGTGCGAAGAGGTCCTGCTCCTCGCGGCTGATCGCGTGCTTGGCGGCGATCAGCTCGGCACTCTCGCCGAGCGGTACGGTCCACTCGGCCGGCATGAGGCGGTTGACCATCCGCCAGCCGAGCGTGGTCGAGTGGAGTTCCTGGTGTCCGGCGGGGAAGCCGCGCTCGGGCTTGGGCAGCACCCAGGGGGCTCGGCTCATGGACTCCACGCCGCCGGCGACGACGATGTCCGCGTCGCCGACGCGGATGGCGCGCACCGCCTGGATCACCGCCTCCAGGCCGGAGCCGCAGAGCCGGTTGACGGTCACGCCGGGCACACCGACGGGCAGTCCGGCCAGCAGCACGGCCATCCGGGCGACGTTGCGGTTCTCCTCGCCCGCACCGTTGGCGTTGCCGAGCACGACGTCGCCGATCCGGGTGGGGTCCAGCTGCGGGGTGCGTGCCAGCAGTGCCGCGATCACGCGGGCGGCCAGGTCGTCCGGGCGGACGCCCGACAGGGCCCCGGCGTACCTGCCGAACGGGGTGCGCACGGCGTCGACCACGTAGACGTCACTGATCTGCTCGGACATGCTCACGGCTCCTTCGGGTGCAGTACCTCGGCGGCGGTGCGCTCCCGCAGCCTGTCGGCCGTGACGCCCGGGGCGAGCTCGACCAGGCGAAGCCCGTCCTCGGTGACGTCGAGGACGCCGAGGTCGGTGATGACGCGGTCGACGCAGCGGCGGCCGGTCAGCGGCAGGGTGCAGTCGACGACGATCTTCGCGCTGCCGTCCTTGGCGGTGTGCTCCATCACGACGACGACCTTGCGGGCGCCGTGGACCAGGTCCATCGCGCCGCCCATGCCCTTGATCATCTTGCCGGGGACGGCCCAGTTCGCCAGGTCCCCACGGGCGGAGACCTGCATCGCGCCCAGCACCGCGACGTCGATGTGACCGCCGCGGATCATGCCGAAGGAGAGGGCGGAGTCGAAGAAGGACGCGCCGGGGACGACGCTGACGGTCTCCTTGCCCGCGTTGATCAGGTCGGGGTCGACCCGGTCCTCGGTCGGGTAGGGGCCGACGCCGAGGATGCCGTTCTCGGACTGCAGCACCACGTCGACGCCCTCGGGCAGGTGGTTCGGGATCAGCGTCGGCAGGCCGATGCCGAGGTTGACGTAGGCGCCGTCGGGCAGTTCACGGGCGGCTCGGGCGGCCATCTCGTCTCGGGTCCAGCTCATCGGGCCGTCGCTCCCGTCTCGCTCACGGTCTTCTTCTCGATCCCCTTGGCCGCGGCCTGCCGCGGCGTCAGCTCCACCACCCGCTGCACGAATACGCCGGGCAGATGCACCTCGTCCGGGTCGATCGCGCCGGGCTCGACCAGTTCCTCCACCTCGGCGATCGTGATCCGGCCCGCCATCGCGGCGAGCGGATTGAAGTTGCGCGAGGCCTTGCCGAAGACGAGGTTGCCGTGGCGGTCGCCCCTCGCGGCGCGCACCAGCGCGAAGTCGGTCGTGATGCCGCGCTCCAGGACGTGGGCGCGGCCGTCGTACTCGCGTACCTCCTTGGCGGGCGAGGCCACCGCGACGCTGCCGTCCGCGTGGTAGCGCCACGGCAGTCCGCCCTCGGCGACCAGGGTGCCGACGCCGGCGGGGGTGAAGAAGGCGGGGATGCCCGCGCCCCCCGCCCGCAGCCGCTCGGCCAGTGTGCCCTGCGGAGTGAGCTCCAGCTCCAGCTCACCGGAGAGGTAGCGGCGGGAGAACTCCTTGTTGTCACCCACGTACGAGCCGGTGACGCGGACTATCCGGCCGGCCGCGAGCAGGATGCCCAGCCCGCCGCCGTCCACGCCGCAGTTGTTGGAGACCACGCTCAGGCCCCCGGTGCCCTGCTGGTGCAGGGCGCGGATGAGCACGTCCGGGACGCCGCTCAGCCCGAAGCCGCCTACGGCCAGCGAGGAGCCGTGACCGATGTCGGCCACGGCCTCGTCGGCCGATTGCACCACCTTGTCCATGTCTTCGCCCTTGTCCTCGTCGGCCTTGCCGCGGTCTGTCCGCACACGGCGTGTTCGCCTGATGAACTATTCTTCATCTTCTACGGTGCAGTGAGTGTCGACGCAGTTATTGCGCCTGTCAAGGCCCCGTCCTCGATCAGTGCGTCCGAAGGACGCCGAACGGAGGTACGGTTCGGAGTCGAGGAGGGACCATGCCGCCGACCACCGCCGACTCGTCCGTCGGGCCGCTCGAACGCGGGCTCGCCGTCCTGCGCGCGCTCGCCCAGGCCCCCCGGGCACGGTTGCGACCCAGCGAACTGGTCGCCCTGACCGGCCTGACCCGGTCCCCCGTCGACCGGATCGCGACCACCCTGGTCCGGCTCGGATACCTGCGCGAGGACGACCGGGAACTGGTGCTCGCACCCCGGCTGATGGAGCTCGGCCTCGCCTATCTGCACAGCAGCGGCATCCCCGAGGCGCTCGGGCCGCCGGCCGAAGCGCTCGCCGATGAGCTGGACGAGTCCGTTTCACTGGCCGTCCCCGACGGCGACGCGGTGCGCTTCGTCGTGCAGAGCAACCGCCGACGCACGCTCTCCGTCTCCTTCCGCGTCGGCGACGCGCTGCCCGCCGAGCGTTGCGCCCCCGGCGAACTCTTCGCCGCCGACTGGGATGTTCAGCAGTACGCGCAGTGGCAGGCCCGAACCCGGGCCGACCCGCACGACGCGGGCTTCCCGGCCGTGCCGCCTCCCCGGCCGCGCCGGGCCCGGACGACCGAGGCGGAGCTGCGCGCCCGCGCGGCCGAGGCGCGCGAGAACGGCTGGGTGCTCGACGACCAGCGGATCGAACCCGGCCTGGTCGCCGTCGCCGTCCCCGTGTACGACCAGGAGGGGCGTGTGGTCTGTGCGTTGAGCGTCGTCAGCCACACCAGCCGCCACTCGGCGGAGGGGCTGCGCGACTTCGCCCTGGACCGGATGCGGAACACGGCCGAGCAGATGAGCCGCGCGCTCGCCGAAGTCGACGTCGGGCCACCGGCCCGGACCCCGGACCGGGACCATTCCCTGGACGCCAAGAGGGAGTTGGGCCCGGAGTACCTGCAGTCACTGGCCCGAGGCCTGTCCGTGCTGGCCGCTCTCGACCGCCCGGCCGGAATGACGCTCTCCGCCGTGGCCGAGGCCACCGCCCTGCCCCGCGCCACGGCCCGGCGCTCACTGCTGACACTGGAGCACCTCGGTTACGTCGCCATCGACGCGGACGGCCACCGGTTCGCCCCGCTGCCCCGGGTGCTCGACCTCGGCTACTCGCCCCTGTCCGCACTCTCGCTCGCGGAGTTGGCGCAGCCTCACCTGACCGCACTGGTCCGTGAGTTGCACGAGTCCGCCTCGGTCGCCGTGCTGGACGGCGACGACGTGCGCTACATCGCCCGCGTCGCGGCCGGGCGGATCATGAGCGTAGCGATCACGGTCGGTACGCGCTTCCCCGCGCACGCGACCTCTCTCGGCCGGGTGCTGCTCGCCGGACTCCCGAACGAGCACCGCGCCCGATGGCTGCGCAACGCACGCCTCGAGTCGTTCACCGACCACACCGTCACCAGTGCGGACCGCCTCGCCGCCGTCCTGGAACAGGCAGCACACGACGGCTTCGCGCTGGTGGACCAGGAACTGGAGGAGGGCCTGCGCTCGATCGCCGTCCCGCTCCTGGGACGCGATGGGCAGGTGATCGCCGCGGCCAACGTCTCGCTCCACGCCGGCCGCACCTCCGCCGACGAGGCCCTCAGGACCGTCCTGCCCGCCCTGCGCGCCGCGGCGGAGCGGATCAGCGCCGATGTCGCCCTGGTCTCCGACGCGCATCCGCTGCCATTCGCCTGAGCCCGACCCCGTCGCGGATCTCTTCGTGGCGGCGCTGCTGGATGTCGTGGCGACGTGACGAAGGCGTTGTACCCGGTCGCTGCCACGGTTCTCGCGAACCGTGGCAGCGACCGGGCGGGTCGGTCCGCAGATGGGTGCGTCGGTGCCGTCCGGGCGCGGTGCGATTTTGCGGGCGGAGGGCCACGGTGGCACGACAGCCGGAGATCCGACGCCGACGATCGCGCCGTCGGACTCACGAATACCGCGGGGTGCCCGGGACTGCCGGACAGTCGGCCGCGATCAGCCGGTGATCGCGTTCAGCAAGGGCAGGTACCCTTCGCCGTGCCCGGCCTTGTTGGGGTGGTAGGACTCGTCGATCTTGTTCCACTCCAGGCTTGTCACCCAGGCCTGGCCCTTGGAGCAGATCGTGTGCGGGTCGAACGCGGTACGCGGGTCGAGGAAGGTGAACCCGGCCTTTCCGGCTTCGGACGCCAGCACCGAGTCGAGGGTGTCGGATCCCGAATTGAGTGCCGTCCGCTCGCGGTCACTCAGCCCGAGAATGCCGCAGCTGCCGCCGATCGTGTAGAGCCGGGGATAGCCCACGACCACGACCTTGGCGTTCGGTGCCTTTGCCCGAATCGCCGCGTACGTGCTCGCCAGCGCGCCTGGCAGACTGCTGGTCGCGGCGGCCTTCGCGGCCTCCACTCCGGCAATGCAGTCCTTGTCGTCGATGGTGAGGATGCAGTTCTTCAGCACCTCGACGAAGCCGACGTCGTTGCCGCCCACGTGCACCGTCACCAGTGTGGTGTCCGCGGTGAGCTGCGGAACCTGCTGGCTTGTCAGATCTGCGGTGGTCGCGCCGGAGCACGACGCCTCGACGAAAGAGTACGAGGGGTGTTGTTGGGCCCACAGCCGAGGGTACGTCGACGGGCCACGACGACACGGGTCGTCAGGGTTGTCGTATTCGCGTGTGCCGGGCGCGACGGCGTACGAGTCGCCGAGCGCCACATACTTGCCGGCGGCCACCGGCTCGACGTCGGCGGCATACGCACTTGGGACCGCGAGGCAAACGGCAGCCAGCGCGAGGGACAACGACGCGAGGCACCTGCGAGCTCTTGACGAGCGCATGTTTCACTCCTGGAGTGTGTGAGAGGTTGCTGGAGGACCTGCCGGAGCAGGCGGAGCGCCGGTGCAGTGCGGGAAAACGGGGGTGGGCCCCGGCCGACGCAGGACTCCGATCGGTTGGAGCACTTGAGGAGCGTCAGCCCTGAACTTCTGCGATCAGGGCGAGGGCCTTGGCCTCGCTCTCGTCGTACCGGTCCGGGAACGCCGATCGCTGCACGCTCTGTGCCAGTTCGCCTGCTGTGAAGCCGGGGTTGTCGGCGTCGTTCGGAACGGCCTGATCCAGGAACGCGTTGGTGGCGTGCACCGGGTCCATGCACTCTTCCGGGGTGCCCCAGCCCTGACTCGGGCGCTGCTGGAAGACGCCGAGCGAGTCGCGGTCGCCACAGTCCAGGTTGTTCATGTGGGACTCCACCCAGCCCGTCTCGAACGCGGCGAGCAGCACCTTGTCGGTGACGCCGCGCTCGACCGCCGTCCGGTACACGGTCCGGGTGATGTCCGGGTCACGGTCTGCCGGAACGGCGCAGCGGGAGTCGAGGAGTTCGGCGTTCGCGTGGTGACGGGGGGTGTCGGCGGCATCTGCGGAAGCGACCCCCGCGCTCACGTTCCCCGCGAGCAGAACCCCCGCTGTCAGGGAGATCGCCGCGCGCGTGAATGACTTGGGTAACCTTGATCTCGACTTTTTGGGCAGGCTGGACATTGAAATGTCTCCTTCTGGCTCCCGCCTCAAAGCAGCCGAAGTGGAAGCCATTTTCGTGGGGGGTGCGCCAATTCGGCGGAGGGACCGTATCTCGGTTGGCGTGTACGCGTCAATATGAAAGGTTGCCGAGGGGTATTCGATCAGTCGGGGGTGGCGGATTTCCTACCCCTGGCTTCCGTTGGGCCGGGTCCGGTGATCTGCGAATGAAATAGTCGCGCAGCCTCCGCCTTCATCGATATGGGTGTGTTCGGCAGGGCTGGTGGATTCCTGTGTCGCGGGCGTCCGTGACGCGTCGGATGTCAGGCGTCGAGCCCGCGTTTGCGGGGTGCTGCTGTCATATGCGATGAGTTCGTATTCACGCGGACCAAGCATGTGTATTCGTAAGGGTATGTTCAGGCGATTTCGGAAATTTTGTTGCTTAATTCGTTTCGGGATCGGGTCGACTCGTGTCAATGGGTGTTGTTTGCTCGGTGGGTCCTGATAATTCGATCCGTCGATGTCAAGCTGTAACCGAAGAGGCGGAGTGGATTGTCGTACTCCGTAGTACGATCGCGTCTGCCCGCTCTCGAACGCCTTACCCCCCACCCCCCGAGGCGCTTGATTCGTCGGCAGTTCGCTCTTCTTTCGAGGCCGAGTCAGACCTGCGCGTATTTATGCGTCTCGCAAAGAGAGTGGCTGGCGTCGTTCCTGGACATTCGATCTCGCGCGCCTCCTCGTCCCCTGGAGTTCTTCATGTGCACGCCTGGTGCCGGCACTGATGGTGGCATGTCCACGACGGCGGACGTCGTCCTCGCAGTGCATCCGTTCGGTGTCGCGTCGGCACGGTTCACCGCGGCCGCCGCGCGCGCCGGCGGACTGGGAGTACTCGACCTGACGGGCGATGCCCGGTCCGCTCGCGAGCAGTTGGGCCTGGCCACCGAGTGGGCGCGCTGCGGGTTCGGCGTACGACTCGGAGACGGGAGCGGCATCCCCGCCTCGGACCTTCCCGCCTGTGTCCACACCGTGGTCCTCGTCGCCGGGGCGACGGTGAACGCTGCCGACTTCCCCGGGCGACGTGTGCTGGCCGAAGTGACCTCCGGCGCTCAGGCGCGCGCCGCCGTGGCGGCCGGGGCACACGGACTGATCGCCCGCGGCCATGAAGCCGGCGGCCGGGTGGGCGAGCTGAGCACGTTCGTGCTGCTGCAGCAACTGCTCGCGGACGCGTCCCACCGGCTGCCGGTGTGGGCCTGCGGTGGAATCGGCGCGCACACTGCGGCGGCAGCGGTCGCCGGTGGCGCCTGCGGTGTGGTCCTCGACACCCAGACCGCGCTGCTCGCAGAGGCGGAACTCCCCGCGGAGATCACCGGAGCGCTCGTCGGACTCGACGGCTCGGAGACCGTGGTCGAGGACGGTCTGCGCGTGCTGCGACGACGTACCCCCGACCCGGACGGCATCGCAGCCCCCCTGGAGATCGGCCAGGACGCGTTCCTGGCGGTCCGTTTCCAACGGTGCTGGGGCACGCTGGGCGCGGCGATACGCGGCATACGCGGGGCGGTGAGCGACACGCTTGCCGAGGACGTGCCCGTACTCGGGCCGGGCAGCACGGGCAGCCGTGCTCTCGGTACGGGGCTCCCGGTTGTCCAGGGGCCGATGACACGGGTGAGCGACCAAGCCGCGTTCGCCGCCTCCGTGGCCGCCGAGGGCGCCTTGCCGTTCATCGCGCTCGCCGTGTCCGACGGGCAGCGGACGCGCGCGCTGCTGGAGGAGACCCGCAGCACCCTGGGCGAGGAGCCTTGGGGTGTCGGGGTCCTGGGCTTCGCCGACGCGGCCGTCAAGGAAGCGCAACTGGAGGTCATCCGGGAGGTCCGTCCCTCGCACGCCATCATCGCCGGTGGACGTCCCGCGCAGGCCGTGGCTCTTGAAGAAGTCGGCATCTCGACCTTTCTGCACGTGCCTTCGCCCGGCCTGCTGGGCCAGTTCCTCGAATCCGGTGCACGCAAGTTCGTCTTCGAAGGCTCCGAGTGCGGTGGCCACGTCGGGCCCCGGGCCGGCTTTCCGCTGTGGCAGGCGCAGCTCGACGTGGTGGACGACTTCCTCGCAGCTGCCGGGAAGGACGCCGCCGCCGAACTCCAACTGCTGTTCGCCGGTGGCGTGCACGACGAGCGGTCCGCAGCCATGATCGCCGCCATGACCGCCCCCTTGGCCGCGCGGGGTGCCGCGATCGGAGTCCTCATGGGTACCGCCTACCTCTTCACGGAGGAGGCCGTGGCGGCGGGCGCGGTACAGCCGCTCTTCCAGCAGCAGATGGTCGACGCCGAGCGCACCGAACTGCTGGAAACCGCACCCGGTCATGCGACTCGCTGTGTCCGCAGCCCCTTCACGGACGAGTTCGCGGCCCGCAAGGAACAGCTGCGGGCCGGTGACGTGTCCGGTCGCGAGGCATGGGAGCGGCTGGAACAACTCAATGTCGGCCGACTGAGGTTGGCGAGCAAGGGCATCGAACGTGTCGGTGACGAACTGCGCGAGGTCGACGAGGAGCGGCAGCGCTCCGAGGGCATGTTCATGGCCGGGCAGGTCGCCGTCCTCCGGTCGGAGGTCACCACCGTCGCCGCGCTGCACACCGCGGTGACCACCGGCGCGCAGACCTTTCTCGACCGACGCAGGGCTGCACTCGATACCGGGCCGGACGAGCCGGCCGCCGCACCCGAACCACTGGACATCGCCATCGTAGGGATGGCCTGCGTGTTCCCCGAGGCGCCCGACCTGGAGTCCTTCTGGGGGAACGTGCTGTCCGGCACCGATGCCATCACCGAGGTGCCCACCTCGCGCTGGGACCCCTCCCTCTACTACGCCGAGGACGGGGCGGGAGAACACACCCCCTCGCGCTGGGGCGGTTTCCTGCCCGAGATCCCCTTCGAACCCCTGGACTACGGCATCCCGCCCGCCTCCTTACCGAGCATCGAACCGGTCCAATTGCTGGCCCTCGACGTGGCGCGACGCGCGCTCGCCGACGCCGGTTACGCCGACCGCCCCTTTCGGCGCGACCGTGCCTCCGTGGTGTTCGGGGCCGAGGCGGGAAGCGACCTGTCGAACACCATGACGCTCCGAACGGTCCTGCCCGCCTACGTCGGACAGCTTCCACCCGGGCTGGATGCCCAGTTGCCGCGCCTGACCGAGGACTCCTTCCCCGGTGTCCTCGCCAACGTCATCGCCGGGCGGATCGCCAACCGCCTCGACCTCGGAGGGGCCAACTACACGGTGGACGCCGCCTGTGCCTCCTCCCTCGCCGCGGTCGACGTGGCCTGCAAGGAACTGACGGTCGGCACCAGCGACATGGTGCTGTGCGGCGGCGCCGACCTGCACAACGGCATCAACGACTACCTGCTCTTCGCCTCCGCGCACGCGCTGTCCCCCTCCGGCCGTTCCGCGCCCTTCGACCGCTCCGGCGACGGCATCGCACTCGGCGAGGGCGTGGCCTGCGTGGTCCTCAAACGACTTGCCGACGCCGAACGGGACGGCGACCGGATCTACGCCGTCGTCAAGGGAGTCGGCAGCTCCAGCGACGGCCGGGCCCTCGGCCTCACCGCGCCGCGCGCGGACGGTCAGCGCAGGGCACTCACGCGGGCCTACCGGAACGCCGGGATCTCACCGGCCGAGGTCGGCGTGGTCGAGGCTCACGGCACCGGCACCGTCGTCGGCGACCGCACCGAGCTGAGCGCCCTGACCGCGGTCTTCACCGAGGCCGGAGCAGACCCTGGCGGCTGTGCCCTCGGCTCGGTGAAGTCCCAGATCGGCCACACCAAGTGTGCGGCGGGCCTCGCCGGACTGGTCAAGACCACGCTCGCCCTGCACCACGGTGTCAAGCCCCCGACACTGCACCTGCGACAGCCGAACCCGGCCTGGGACGAACGCACCAGCCCCTTCGCCTTCCACACCCGGGCCAGGCCCTGGCCCGCGCCGCCCACCGAACGTGTCGCTGGTGTCAGCGCCTTCGGCTTCGGCGGAACCAATTTCCACGTCGTTCTGCGCGCCCACGGCGACGGCGCCCCACCCACCCACGCCCGTGACGAGTGGCCCGCCGAACTGTTCACCTTCCGCGGCGCCGACCGAGAAGCCGCCGTCAAGGCCGCCCGCGAACTACTGGCTCTCGCCGAGTCCGACCACACCGCGCACCAGTCGCCGCGCCTGCGGGACCTCGCCCTGGCCGCCTCCCGGCGCGCCGACCTCGCGGCCGCGCGCGGCCTGTCCACCCACATCGCCGTACTGGCCTCCTCCGTACCGGAGCTGACGGCAGCGCTTCGGCGGGCCGCCGACGGCGAACACGCTCCCGACGACGGCATCCATCTCGCGGACGGCACCGAACCGGGCGAGATCGCCTTCCTCTTCCCCGGGCAGGGCAGCCAGCGACCTGGCATGCTCGCCGACCTGTTCGTCTCCTTCCCCGAACTCCAGCGCTTCCTTCGCCTCGACGAGTCCGTCGCAGCGGCCCTCTTCCCACCCGCCTGCTTCGACGAGGCCGGACGCCAGGCCCTGGCCGAGCGTGTCACCGACACCCGTGTCGCCCAGCCGGCCCTCGGCATCACGGGACTCGCCGCCCGCCATCTGCTCGGCCGTGTCGGTGTGCGCCCGGCGATGGCGGCCGGACACAGCTACGGCGAACTCGCCGCCCTCGCCGCGGCCGGCGTCCTCGGCCCCGAGGAACTGCTGTCGTGCAGCAGGGCGCGTGCCGAATCCGTCCTCGCCGCCTGCGGCGACGACCCCGGCACCATGGCCGCGGTCACCGCCTCGGCACCGGAGGCCGCCGCCGCCCTGGAGAAGGCGGGTGTGGCCGATTCCGTCGTCGTCGCCAACCACAACTCACCCCGTCAGACGGTGATATCGGGCCCCACCGACGACGTGGAGACAGCTGTGCAGCGGCTGCGCGCGCAGGGGCTGAAGGCGAAGCGGATCGCCGTGGCCTGCGCCTTCCACAGCACCCTGGTCGCCACCGCCGGCGGCACCTTCGCGGCGATGCTGGCCTCGGTACCGCTGGAGACACCGTCCATCCCGGTGTGGTCCAACCGCACCGCCGCGGTCTATCCCACCACCCCCGAGGCGATACGCGCCGAACTGGCCGCCCAGATCGGATCGCCGGTCCGCTTCGTCGAGCAGATCGAGGGCATGTACGAGGCGGGTGCCCGAATCTTCGTCGAAGCGGGGCCCGGAGCGGTGCTGACCAGGCAGGTCACCGAAATCCTCGGCGATCGCCCGCACCGCACCGTCACCCTGGAGGCCCGGCGCGGCACGGGCCTGACCGGATTCCTTGCCGCGCTCGCCGAACTCGCCGTCGCCGGGGCCGACGTACGCACCGGTTGGCTGTTCGAGGGCCGCGACGCCGTCGATGCGGTCCAGGCCCCCCGCCGCAGGCGCGCGGGCTGGACCATCGACGGCCATCTCCTCCGCACCTCCGACGGCGCCATCCCCGCCGCAGCCCTGCATCCCGCCCAGCGCATCCCGGAGGCACTTGTGACCACTCGTTCCGGCAGAGACGCAGAGCATGGAAACGCGCTCCGCACCGAACCCGCCCATGGCGCGTCGGGAATCGGCGGCGATGCCCTCATCAGTGAATTCCTGCGCACCAGCCGGGACATGATCGCCGCTCAGCGCGATGTCCTGCTGAGCTACCTCGGCGCCGACCCCGGTGTCCGGACCGGACCGGAGCCCGTGGAGTACGCACCTCGTGAGCTGAACGAGGCGATTCTCCCCGCGACTGCGGCACCCGCCGACGAGGCGGTCCCGGAGCCCACCGAGCCGCAGCCCGCGCCGGACCCGGCGCCGACCGAGCTGACCACGGATGCGGTCCTCGCGGCCGTCCTGGACGTGATAGGCGAACGAACCGGCTATCCGGCCGACATGATCGAACCCGATCTGGATCTGGAGGCCGACCTGAGTGTCGACTCCATCAAGCGTGCCGAGATCGTCGGCCAGCTCGCTCGACGGCTCCGGCTGCCCGCCACCGACGACGCCGCCACGGAGGCGCTGACCAGGGCGCGCACTGCGGCGGGCATCGCCGAACTGATCGTCGCCGCGCGGCAGGACGACACTCCACCGCCCGAGCCCCCCGCCTCCGGGCCCGCCGCGACGGAACCGGCCGCACCACCCGCCGACGCCGAAGCAGTCGTCACGGCCCCCAAACGGCTGGTGATGTCGGAATACGACCTCGCGCCCGCCCTCCTGGAGCCCACCGAACTCGTCGGACGGACATTCCTGGTCATCGGCGAAGGCCCGCTCGCGGCGGCCGTCGCCGAGCGGCTCGACTCCTGCGGTGCCCGGACGGTGACCGCCACCGAATTCCCTGAGGGCGACCGTTTCGACGGCCTGATCCACCTCGCCTCCCCGGACGGCGGTCCGGCCCACGAGCCGGTGCTGCCCGGTGCCGTCCCCCTCTACCGGTCCGCCCTGCCCGCCGGGCCACGTTGGCTGCTGGTCGCCGGCGCCTCCGAGGGCCTGCGCGGACTGTTCCGCTCCCTGTCCAGGGAGTACCCGCAGACCATCGCCCGCGTCATCGAACAGCCTGCCGGAGCAGACCCGTCCGTCGCGGCCGACGCGATCGTCGCGGAGCTGACCTCCACCGACCGCGAGCCGGTCGTTCTGCGCACCGGGAACACCCGGCGTGGACTGCGGATGACCGAGACCGACCGCGGCGTCCTGGGCAGCGCCGGAGCCGGCCCCTCCGACGACGGCGCCGCCGAGGCTGCGGCTCTCGGACTCGACAACGAGTCGGTGGTACTCCTCGTCGGCGGGGCGCGTGGCATCACTGCCAGGTTCGCCACCGCGCTTGCCACCGCTGCCCGCTGCCGCCTGGAACTCTTCGGCCGCACGCCGCTGCCCGTCCTGGACGAAACCGCCTCGACGGCTGCCACTGAAGCCGAGCTCCGAGCCGAGCTGATCGCGGGCGGCATGAGATCCCCGGCTCAGGTCGAACGGGAGATCGGAAGGATCCAGGCCGAGCAGGAGGTCCGCGACACCGTCCACCGACTCACCCGGCTGGGCAGCCGGGTGCGCTACCACTGCGTGGATGTGCTTGACACCGAGGCCGTGCATCGCGCGGTGAAGGACGTGCACGCCGAACACGGCAGACTCGACGCGGTCGTCTACGCGGCCGGTGTGATCGAGGACAAGCTGTTCGCCGAGAAGTCCCCGGAGTCC
This sequence comes from Streptomyces sp. CB01580, assembly GCF_001905795.1. GTDB lineage: Bacteria > Actinomycetota > Actinomycetes > Streptomycetales > Streptomycetaceae > Streptomyces. Next base: position 21,326 of record NZ_LIXJ01000005.1, on the reverse strand, counting down.
TTCCACCGGGTCTTCGGCACCAAGACCGACGGCGCCAGGACTCTGCTCGACGCCGTCGACGGACTCTCGCACGGCCCCCGCCTCGCGGTGCTGTTCGGCAGCATCGCGGCCACCCTGGGCAACCGCGGCCAGACCGACTATGCCGCGGCCAACGACGCCCTCGAAGCCATCGGCCGCGCCTGGGGCGACCGGAGCGACCGCCGCGGGCTGACCGTCCACTGGGGCCCGTGGGCGCCCACCGGCACCAACAACGGCATGGTCACGCCGGAACTGATGCGCACCTACGCAGCACGCGGCATCCGCCTCATCGATCCCGACGAGGGCGCCATGAGCCTGCTGCGCGAACTGGCGTGGGGCCCGCAGGAGAGCGCCGCCGTCGTCTACACCGCCTCGGGGTGGTGACCGCCGCGATGGCCAGGGCCTGCCCGATCGCCGTCGTCGGTATGGCCGCGCTCTTCCCAGGAGCGCCCGACCTCGACACGTACTGGCACAACCTCGTCCACGGCGTCGACGCGATCACCGACGTCCCCGCGGCCCGCTGGGACGCCGTGTACTACGCCCCGGACGCTGAACGCCGTGCTGACCGCGTCTACTGCCGCCGAGGAGGTTTCATCGACGACCTCGCCCACGTCGACGTCACCTCGTTCGGGATCATGCCCGCCTCCGTGCAGGCCACCGAACCCGACCAACTGATCGCACTGCGGGTGGCGTCCCAGGCGGTCCGCGACGCGGGCGGCGCCGACCGGCTCTTCGCCGACCGGCGCCGCACCGGAGTCATCCTGGGCCGCGGCGGATACCTCACCCCCGGCCTGGTCCGCCTCGACCAGCGGGTGCGCACCGCCGGACAGCTCGTGCGTACGCTGCGCGAACTCCTGCCGGACCTCGGAGAACAGCGCCTGGAGGAGGTGCGCCGCGCCTTCACCGACCAACTGGGTCCCGAGGCACCGGAGTCGGCCATCGGACTCGTGCCCAACCTGGCCGCCTCCCGGCTGGCCAACCGGCTGGACCTGCGGGGCCCGGCCTATACGGTGGACGCCGCGTGCGCCTCCTCGCTCATCGCGGTCGACCACGCGACCCGCGAGCTGGAGAGCGGCCGGTGCGACGTCGTCCTGGCCGGGGGAGTCCACCACTGCCACGACATCACGCTGTGGAGCGTGTTCTCACAACTCGGTGCCCTGTCCCGGAGCGAGCGCATCCGGCCGTTCCACCGGGACGCCGACGGGGTGCTCATCGGCGAGGGCACCGGCGTCGTGGTGCTCAAACGGCTCGCCGACGCCGACCGCGACGGCGACCGGATCTACGCCGTGATCACCGGCACCGGCGTCGCGGGCGACGGCCGCACCGGCAGTCTGCTCAGCCCGGACTCCGCGGGCCAGGCCGAGGCGATCCGCGAGGCATGGCGCAGCGCCGGCCGGGACCCTGCCGAGCCCGGTTCCGTCGGGCTGCTCGAAGCCCACGGCACCGCCACCCCGGCGGGCGACACCGCCGAGCTGGAGACGGTCGCCGCGGTCTTCGGCCCGCCGGGCGACGCGTCCCGCGGCGTGATCGGTTCGGTGAAGTCCATGATCGGTCACACCATGCCGGCCGCGGGGATCGCCGGGCTCATCAAGGCCGCACTCGCCGTGCACCATGGCGTCCTCCCGCCGACCCTGCACTGCGACGACCCGCACCCGGCACTCGCCCGCACCCGCTTCACCACCGTGGACACCGCGCTGCCGTGGGCGACCGACACCTACGGCCCCGTACGCCGTGCCGCCGTCAACGCCTTCGGCTTCGGCGGCATCAACGCCCATGTCGTCCTGGAACAGCCCGCCTCCGTCGCCGCTCCGCCCGTCACCGGCGGACCCGTGGCGGTGGTGCGCGAGCCCGAACGGGTGCTGCGGCTGTCAGCCGCAGCACCCGCCGAACTGGCCCGCCTGCTCGACCGCGATGACGCAACCCTCCTCGCCACCGCCTCGGACGAGACCGGGTCCGAGCCCGCCAGCCCGGTCCGGCTCGGCGTGGTGGACCCGACGGCCAAACGGCTGGCGCTGGCCCGCAAGGCGGTCGACCGGGGCCGACCATGGCGAGGCAAGAACGACATGTGGTTCGTTCCCGAGCCGCTGCTGGGTGACGCCGGCGGCCGTCTCGCCTTCGTCTTTCCCGGCCTCGAAGCCGACTTCGACACCAACTGCGACGACGTGGCACGCCACTTCGGCCTCCCGTGGTCGCTTTCCGGTACCGACATCACGGTCGGCGACATCGGCCGTCAGGGCACCGGTGTATTCCAACTCGGCCGCCTCCTGCACGCCGCATTGGAGCGGATGGACATCGTGCCCGACGCGCTCGCCGGACACAGCCTCGGCGAGTGGACCGCCATGGCCGCCGCCGGGATCCACGCTCAGGAGGAGGTCGATGCCTTCCTGACCACATTCGATCCGGACGCCCTGCGTGTGCCGGGACTGGCCTTCGCGGTGATCGGTGCGCCCGTGGATCGCGTCATGGAAGCCCTCGACGGCCAGACACAGGTCGTGCTCTCGCACGACAACGCCCCTCACCAGTCCATGATCTGCGGCCCGTCGGCCGCGGTCGACGAATTCGTCGACCTGTTCCGCCAAAAGGGCGCGATCTCGCAGGTCCTGCCGTTCCGGTCGGGCTTCCACACCCCCATGCTCCGGCCCTATCTGGACCCGATACGGAAGGCGGCGGACACCTACACGCTGCACGCCGCACGGCTGCCCGTCTGGTCCGCCACCACGGCGGGGGAGTACCCCGCGCGACCACGAGAAATACGGGAGCTGTTCGTACAGCACCTCCTGGAACCGGTCCGCTTCCGCCAGATGATCGAGGCCATGCACGCGGCCGGCTTCCGCGCCTTCGTCCAGCTCGGGGCCGGCCAGGTCGGCTCACTGATCGCGGACACGCTGCGAGGCTCCGACCACCTCGTGGTCGCCGCCCACTCCCCGCACCGTTCCGGCCTTCCCCAACTGCGTCGCGTGGCCACGGCGTTGTGGGCCGACGGGGCCGGGCCGAACACGGCCGCGCTCCGCCCCACTCCCGCGCGCGAGGTCGCGCACCGCTCGGTCCGGCTCGACCTCGGCGGCGCGCTGATCTCCCTCGACGAGCCCACGCGCACGGAGATCGGCGCCGCGCTGGCGCGGCCACGCAGGGTGGCCGAAGGCACGCTGCCGTCCGCCCTCGACGCCCTCGCCATCAAGGACCCGCTGGCCGCTGAGTTCTCCGCGATCCTCGACGACACCGCAGCGCTCGCGGCGGACGTCCTCACCGTGCGCCGGCACGGCGGGCCGCGATCCACCGCGTCTCGGGCTTCCGCGCACGCTCCCCGGCCGAACGGGCCCTTTGCCGGCCCACCACCGTCCACCCCGCGCGAACTGCGGACCTCGCTGCGGGTCTCGGTCGACACCATGCCGTACCTGCTCGACCACTGCTTCTTCAAGCAACCGCCGCAGGCCGCTCCCGCAGACCGCTGGCCCGTCGTACCCGGCACCACCATCATCGGGCACATGATGGAATTCGCCGAGCAGGCGGCTTCCGGTCTGCGCGCGGTCGCTGTCCACGACGTCCGGCTCAACCAGTGGATCAACGCCATCCCCGCGGTGGACGTTCCCGTCCACATCACCCCCGAGCCCCCGCACCCCTCCGGCGCCGCCCGGGTGACGGCCACCCTCGGCCCCTACGCCCGAGCCACCGTCGAACTCGCCCGGGAATACGGTCCCCGACCGGCGACCGCCTGGACCTTCCCGAAGGAGAAGGAACGCCCCTGCGAGCTGACAGCCCGTGAGCTGTACGCCCGTCGTTGGATGTTCCATGGCCCACGCTTCCAGGGCGTCACCGAACTGACCGCGATCGGCGACGCCCATGTCAGGGGAGTCATCACCACCCCACCCGCTCCGGGAGCCCTGCTGGACAACGTCGGCCAACTGCTCGGTTACTGGATCACGGCCCAACTCCCCACCCGCACCACCGTCTTCCCCGTCGGCATGCGCGAGATCCGCTTCCACGGTGCGCCCCCCGAGCCGGGCGAACGGCTCGACTGCCTGATCCGTATCGCCTCCGTCACCGACACCACGCTCGAAGCCGACATGCAACTGGTGCGACAGGGCCGGGTCTGGGCCGAACTCGCAGGCTGGCGCGACCGCCGCTTCGACAGCGACCCGCACATCCGCAGGGTGGACCGCGAACCGGAACACCACACCCTCTCCGAGCCGCAACCCGGCGGCTGGGTCCTGCTCCACGAACGCTGGCCCGACCTGGCCACCCGCGAGCTGATCATGCGGAACATGCTGGCGGGCGAGGAACGGACCGCCTACGAAGCGCACACACCCCGCGGCCGCCGCCAGTGGCTGCTCGGCCGGATCGCGGTCAAGGACGCGGTGCGCCGACGGTTGTGGAATGCCGGGAACGGCGGGATCTTCCCCTCCGAGCTACGGGTCGTCAACGACCCGTCCGGCCGACCGTACGTCACCGGCGCCTACGGCCGTACTCTCCCCGACCTCCACGTCTCCCTCGCGCACCGGGCGGAGGCCGCGGTCGCGATCGCCGGAAACGGCCCCTGCGGAATCGACATCGAAGAGGTGATCGACCGTCCGGACGGAACCCTTGAGGTGGCGCTCGGCGCCCAGGAGCGGGACCTCATCGCTTCACTGGCCCGCGACACCGGCGAACCCGAGGCCCTGTGGTTCACCCGCTTCTGGACCGCCAAGGAGGCCGTCGGCAAGACGCTCGGCACGGGCCTGGCCGGAGCCCCGAAGCGCTTCGAGATCAAGACCGCCACCGGTACGGCACTGACTGTCCTCACCGGCGGCGACACCTACCACGTCCATCACCGGACGGTCGGCAGCCCACCCGGACTGCCACCCAGGAACTACGTCGTCGGTTGGACGACCGCCCACGATGAGGAGAGCGACGATGACTGCTGAAGACCACCGCGCCGTACCGCCCACTCCGCTCGAACCGATCGTGCTGGAGGAAGTGACCGGCATGCTGCGGGAGGTGCTCGGCGAGTACGAACTCACGGACGCCGCGATCACCATGGACACCCGGTTCCACGACGACCTCGAAATGGAGAGCATCGACCTCGTCACGCTCTCTGCGGCGCTGCGCGAACACTACGGTGACACGGTCAACCTCGCCGCATTCATCGCGGACCGCGGACTTGAAGAGATCATCGCTCTGACCGTGGGCGACCTGGTGCTCCACATCGTGGTCTCCCTCCCGGCCGCGGCCGAGGCGGTCTGAGCATGGCGAAGATCCGCGTCGGCGAACTCGACGTCCACATACAGCGCATGTCCGCGGTCGGTGCCCCGGCCGAGAGCCCGCCGCCCCTCGTGGTGCTGGTCCACGGTCTGCTCATCGACAGCCTGGCGAGCTACTACTTCTCGCTCGGCCCCGCCTTCGCCGAGAGCGGCATGGACGTCCTCATGTACGACCTGCGCGGGCACGGACGGACCAGTCGGCCTGCTGCGGGCTACCGCCTGGAGGACTTCGTCTCGGACCTGGACGAACTCTTCGACGCACTCGGGGAGGACCGCCCGGCGCACGTCGTGGGCAACTCCTTCGGCGGTGTCATCGCCTACGGGCTCGCCGCTGCCCGGCCCGACCGCGTCCGGTCCGTCATCGCGATCGAGTCCGAGCCGCCGATGAAGGCGTGGGCCGAGAAGATGGCCGCGGGCCTCACCGGCAAAGAAGGCGGCCTGTTGGTCGAAGACGTGCGCACCTGGCTCGCCGCGGACCCCCAGCGCAACCCGCGCCCCTTCCAGTTCGCCGGACGGATCCTGGAGAGCACCACGCTGAGGGAGGACCTCCCGCGCAGCCGTCTCCTGGACGACGGGCTCGCCGACATCCGCTGCCCCGTCTTCGCCCTGTACGGCGCCGACTCCGAACTCTCGGGCCAGGCCCGCCGTTTGGCCGCCACCCTCGCGCACTGCCGCACCGTAGTCCTGCCCGATCAGGGGCACTCGGTGCTCGTGGAGCGTACGAAGGAGACGGCCGACCTGATATCGGGCTGGCTCGCGGACGACATCCACACACCCCTGAAGGCGGGCTAGCATGAGCCGGTTCCTGTTCGTCGTCCCGCCCCTCGTCGGCCACGTCAACCCGGCGGTCGGCACCGCAGCCGTGCTCGCCGCGCGCGGCCACGAAGTCGCCTGGGCCGGACCTGCCGACCTGGTGCGCCGCCTGGCCGGACCCGACGCACGCGTGTTCCCCTGTGTGCCGCCCGACCCGAAACCGGACAACGCCGGGGAGATCGTGGGCCGGACGGGTCACCTGAAGGGCCCCGCGGCCTTCCAGTTCCTGTGGGAGCGCTTCCTGATCCCGCTGGCCGACCACATGGCCCCCCGGATACGCACGGCCATCGAGGAGTTCCGCCCGGACGTCGTGATCGCCGACCAGCAGACCATCGCGGGCGGCATCGTCGCCGAGTCGCTCGGCCTGACCTGGGTCACCTCCGCCACCACATCGGCCGAACTGGTCGACCCGCTCGCGGGCATGCCCAAGGTGGCGGCCTGGCTGGACGGCCTCGTCGAGGCGCTGCGTGGCCGGATCGCGGACGGCAAGGGCGCTGCCGACCCGAGAATGTCCCCGTACGGCGTCCTCGCCTACACCACCAGAGCCCTGCTCGGCGCGGTCGCACTCCCCGAACACGTATGGCTGGTGGGCCCGTCCGTCACCGACCGCCCGGCGCCGACCGACTTCCCCTGGGAATGGCTGGAAGGGACCGAGCGCACCGTCCTCGTCAGCCTGGGCACCGCCAACGCGGAAGCGAGCGGGCCGTTCCTGAACGCCGCGGTGCAGGCGCTGTCCGGCCTGCCCGGAGTACGCGCCGTCGTCGTCGATCCCGCTCACAGCGTTGCCGCAGCAGGTGAGAACATCCTGCTGCGCCCGCACGTGCCGCAACTGCCGTTGCTCGCCCACGTGGACGCCGTCGTCTGCCACGCCGGGCACAACACCGTCTGCGAGGCGTTGTGGAACGGCGTCCCCCTGGTGGTCGCCCCCATCAGGGACGACCAGCCCATTGTCGCGGGCCAGGTCACCGCCGCGGGCGCGGGCGTCCGCCTGCGCTTCGGCCGTGCCGACGCGCGGCGGATCGCCGACGCCGTCGGCACCGTCCTGGACGAGACCGCCGGACATCGCGACGCGGCGCGCGCGATCGGCCGCTCGTTCCGGGCGGCGGGCGGCAGCGTGGCCGCGGCCGACCGTCTCGAAGGCCTCCTGCCGCGTGCCACGTCGCCGTCCGCAGGCCACGGGAGCGGACGGAAGCAGAAGAGAGCGGGCGCCCGATGACGACCGGCACCCCATCCGACGACAGGCCCCCGGGCACCTTCGGCTCGCTCCTCGGCTACGCCCGGCCCCACTGGCGCATCCTGACGCTGTCCCTCGTCCTGAGCCTGCTGGCCAGCGTTTCGGGCCTCGTCCAGCCGAAGTTCGCCCAGAACATCCTGGACCGGCTCGCCACCGGCGGGAGCGTCGCGGAGCCGATCACCGTGCTGGCAGCCCTGCTCGTCGCGGGCGCGCTGCTGACCGGAGCGAACGCGTGGCTTCAGCAGCGCACCTCCGAGCGCGTGGTCCGTCAGGTCCGCCGCGACCTGGTGCACCGGCTGATCCGGCTCCGAGTTCCCGAGATCGACCGGCGCCCGCCCGGCGACCTCATCGCACGCGTCACTTCGGACAGCACTCTGCTCAAGAGCGCCGCCACCGAGGGCCTGATCATGTCGGTCAACGGGTTGCTGACATTCGTCGCGGCCCTGGTGATGATGGCCACCCTGCACCTCGGGTTGCTGGCCGCGACGACACTGGTCCTCGCGCTCGTCGGGGTCGTGATGACCCTGGTGCTGCCCCGGATCCGGCAGGCTGTGGCACGCGAGCAGGACGCGGTCGGTGTCGTCGGTTCCCTCCTGGACCGCTCGCTCGGGGCAACCCGTACGGTCAAGGCCAACGGCGCCGAGGGGCGTGAGACGCAGGCGGCGCAGGACGCCGTGGAGGACGCCTATCGCGCGGGCCTCACCGGCGCGCGCTACAGCGCGATCATCACCATGCTCGGCGGCGCGTCGATCCAGACGGCGTTCCTGGTGGTGCTCGGGTTCGGCGGGATGCTGGTCGCCAACGGCACCATGAACGCCTCCGAACTCATCGCCTTCCTGCTGTACGTGTTCTTCCTGGCGAGCCCTATTGCCTCATTGGTCGGCGGGGCAGGGATACTCCAGCAGGGCCTGGGCGCCATCGGTCGCATAGAACACGTCACGGTCATGCCCGTGGAGGACGACATCGACTCGGCGCTCGCCGCCTGCACCGCGTCAGGCCCGCCCCCGGCGGTCGAGGTGGACGGCGTGGATTTCGCCTACGCCGACCGGCCCCCGGTGCTGCACGGTGTGAGCTTCACCGTCCCCGGTGGTACCCAGACCGCACTGGTCGGCCTGTCGGGCGCCGGGAAGACCACGCTGTTCTCACTGCTGCAGCGGTTCTACGAACCCACCGCAGGGTGCATCCGTATCGGGGGGCAGGACATCGCGTCCCTTCCACGCGCCGAGGTACGCCGCCGGATCGCCTACGTCGAGCAGGACGCCCCCGCACTGGCCGGCACCCTCCGTGACAACCTGCTCCACGCGGCGCCGGACGCCACCCACGAGAACATCGCCGAGGCTCTGCGGGCCACCCGGCTCGACGGCCTGACGGCCCGGCTGGACAAGGGCCTGGACAGATGGCCTGCGCAGCCGCCGGTCTCATGCAGCTGGGCTTCAGCGACCCGGGGTCGGCCTGCCGCGCTGCCGGCGCCGTCGACGGCAGCACCCTGATCGTCGGTATCGGCGAGCACAACGAGAAGCGCCCTTCTCCCTGGCCCCACGGCAGCTGAGGGACCGCTCATGCGAGAAGTACGAGAATCGAGTCCCTTCGGTCCCTGCCCGCGTCGGTTCGCCTCCGCCTGAGGAGATCCCGCGCCGGCGGCGCAACCCCTTGAGAGTGTTGTCGGTGGAGGTCCTGGCAGTACGCGGTGGTGTGCTCGACTGCCGGCCGATTGGGCTTGATCGCGATACCGCGGATGCGGCGACTCCGTGTGGGGCGTCCGGGCGTCGCGGGTCTCAGCTGTCGGCGGCTGCTGGGCGGAGCACGTCGCGGTAGAGCTGGAAGAGGCTGGCTCGCTCGCTCCCCTTCGTGTGCTCCTCCAGGAGTGTCCAGCATTGCGCGACGAGTTCACGGGCCTGGGTGCCGGGCCAGGGCTGGGGCAGCAGCTCCGGGGGCAGGAGGGGGTCGGGCTCCATGGCACGGGTGAACTCGGCGGCCAGTTCGACCGCGATGGTCAGCCGCTCGGGACCGGGGAGGCCGTCGTCTTCCTGGAGCCGGCGCAGCCGCGGTCGGGCGACAGCGGCGAGTCGTTGGTAGCGGTCGGCGATCTCGTCCAACGGCCACAGGACGCGGGCGAGCGCCGCGGGGGCGTGTTCGTCGCCCTGGCGCAGGTTGTCCGTGGTCAGCAGCGTGAGGTGGTCGAGGACGCCGAGGTGACGGGCTTGGTCTTCGACGTACGGCTCCCAGGCGTTGGCGCTGATGTACAACCCGCCCTGCACGGCGGCGCCGCCGAGCCGGGTGAGTGCGGCCCGCAGGGCATCGCGTGCGGTGCGGGCCGTCTCGGGGACCGCGAAGGCGACCAGGTGCCAGATGCCGTCCCAGGGTGCGAGGCCCGCGTCCTGCCGGAAGGCGTGTGCGACGAATTCGACGTCGGGCACAAGAGTCTGCTCGGTGGCGCCGGTGGCCCGCAGTACTGCTTTGCGTCCCCTGCCTTCCTGGGTGAAGCGCCCCTCGGTGACCAGCCGCTTGACGCACAGCCGCACCTGTTGGTCGGTCATGCCGAGCAGCGGGGCGATGGCGTAGAGCTCACCGGTGTCGACGGTGTGATCGGTGCGGATCAGCGCCTCGACGAGCGTCCGGGTGGGGACCTGGACGGCCGGTTCCGGTGTGCGGGGTGAATCCGTTCCGGTCATGGGGTGGGAGCCTTTCGAGCGTCGTTGAGAGGTTGACCAAGGCACTGCGTCCGGATGTTCAGTCGATGAGCGATCGGAATGGATTCGATCGTTTGTCAAGTAGAGTACCGTTGGTCATCGGATACTGCGCACTCCCGAGCGCGATGCACACCTGCACGTCTACGGCGAGAGCGCGGGGGAGACCCAGGACGCCTGCAAAGGTGACCGGGGACGGGGTCTGCCCGTCACTTCCGCCGCCAGGCCCTCGCACCCGCACGAACGCACCTCACAGGCCGTTCCAGAACGAGCTGAGCAGAACGGCTGTCTCTTCCGTGCGCTCGATCTGCGGCAGGTGACCGGTTCGCGGGAAGAGGTGGGTGCGTGCCCGGGGCAGGGCGGACGCGGCGTTGATGAGGTGGCGGGCGGGGAGGATGCGGTCGTGGGTGCCCCAGACGATGAGTGTCGGGGTATCGAGCGCCGAAATCTCCGCGAGTAGTCTTGCGCGCCAGTCGGAACGTACGCCGCGCCAGGAGCCGAGGTCGCGGGCCACCTGCCGCAGCGTCCGGGCAGCGCCTTCGCGGCGGGCGAGGGCGACCGCCGCGGCGATCCGCTCGGGGGTCGCGAAGTCCGGGTCATGGAAGAGGGAACGCTCCGTCAGCCGCGCGTTCCCCTCACCGGGGCGCAGGAGCAGCCGCCAGATCAGTGGCAGGTCGAGGATGCGCAGTGCCCAGGTGACCTCGCGGCCGAATCCCGCGCTGTTGAGCAGCGCCAGCGACGCCACACGCTCAGGCGCATGGGCGGTGAGCTGCATCGCGATGGCGCCGCCGAGGGAGTTGCCCACCACGTGCACGGTGGAGAGGACTTCGAGCCGGTCGAGCACCCGCTCGACGTGCCCGGTCAGGGAGGCGAGCCGGCAGTCCGGCAGAGGCTGCGACCGGCCGAACCCGGGGACGTCGATCGCGATGAGCCGGTGGTCGGGCAGAGCAGCCTGGAGCGGCGCCCAGTCCGCCAGGCTGCGGTCCAGGCCGTGCAGCAGGAGTACCGGGGGCCCGCTGCCCGCCGCGGTGTAGCGGACGGTGCGTCCCGCCACGTCGAGGAACGCGGTGGGGGGCGTGGCTGCTTCTCGTGATGGCACGGAGTATCTCCTGTTTCGCTTCACTCGTTCGTGGTCACGTCGACGACCACGCCGTCGCGAGGGCCGTCGTCACCGGGAAGGTCGGGCACGTGGCGTGCCAGGTCGAGGAAGAAGCGTTCGGCGTCGATGGCCGTCTCCGGTGGGTGGACGCCGAGTCGGCCGCCGGTGCCGTCCAGTAGTTGCGCGAGCCCCAGCGCCAGGGGCAGACCGGTCGCCTCCGCCATGTCGTTGAGCAGTGCCGAGGCGCCGGGTGTATCTGCGAGCCGGGCCAGCACGGTGACCCGGCGGCCGTCGCGGGTGCCCGTGGCGGTGGCGAAGAACGGGGGCAGCGACCCGGGCCCCTTACGGGTCATGGCACCTGCGGTGGCCCGCAGCGCGCGGGACATCGCGGGCTTGGCCAGGTCGGCCGCCGCGGTCTCGTTGGTGAGTTTCCCGGCGTCGATGTCGCGGCGCAGGACGTCGAGGTACGCCACCGTGCCCGGGGTGACGACCATGAGGTTGGCCGCCTCGCCGGCCAGTCTGAAGCTGCGGTACAGGGTGACCGGCTCGGGGTGGCCGACGGTGTAGGCCGTGCCGGAGCGTCCGGCGGACACGGAGAGGGTGACCGGCCGGAGTGGCCGCCGGTGGACGAGCCGGCCGTCGCTGACCACCGCCACTTTCCCGCTGATCTGCTCCATCCAGTGCACGGCGGCCGCGCTGGGGCGCCCGTCGGGGTCGCTCAGCTGCTCGTCGTCCCCGCCACTGCCGGAGACGTCGACGGGCCATGCGGTGTACAGGTCCTGGACATGGTCCAGCCGCCGGACGGCGCGTGTGGCCAGCAGATTACTGACGCCGGGACTGGCTCCCATTCCCACCACGGCGCGGACGCCGGCGCGCCGGGCCTCCTCGTTCAGACCGAGCATCTGCACCGTCGGCTCCCAGTCGTCGCAGATGTCCAGGTAGTGGGTACCGGTCGCGATCGCGGCCCGCAGCACGGTGAGACCGAAACGGTAGTACGGGCCGACGGTGTTGAGGACGACGTCCGTGCCCTCCAGAGCGGCGTGCAGGGCGATGCTGTCGGTCACGTCGACCCTGAGCGCACGCATCGCCGCGCCACCCGTGCCTTCCTCGTCGATCCGGCGCACCAGCGCCCGGGCTGCCTCCAGGTGCCGGTCGGCCACCACGATCTCGGTGACACCGGGGAGTCCGGCTGCCACGCGTACCGCTACGGCTCCCATCGCACCGGGGCCACCAAGAGCCAGAATCCTCATCGCGCACTCCGTTCGTCGCGTGTAATACGATCGTAGACCATACGATCGTATTCACGATGAGTAAATGCTGGAGGAGGGTCATCATGGCCGACTCGCACGACACGGATCCGGTCCCCCGCGGGCCAGTCATGGCGCGGCAGCGGCGTACCGGGCCGGGCAGCGCCGCACCCGGACGTCACGCATCCGTCGTCATCGTCGGTGCGGGATTCGCGGGAGTCGGCACAGCCATCCGGCTGCTGCGGGAGGGCCACCGCGACCTGCTGATACTGGAGCGGGCCGATGAGGTCGGCGGCACGTGGCGGGACAACGCCTATCCGGGGTGCGCCTGCGACGTGCCCTCGCGTCTCTACTCGTTCTCGTTCGCACCCAACCCCACCTGGAGCAGGCGCTTCGCTCCTCAGGAGGAGATCGAGCGGTACCTGAAGCGCTGCGTCGCCCGGTACGGTCTGACGCCCCGCCTTCGGCTCGGCTGCGAGTTGCAGCGCGCCACCTGGGACCCTGAGCGGCTGCGCTGGGACCTGGACACCAGCACGGGACCGCTCAGCGCCGGGCTGCTGGTGATGGCCCAAGGGCCCCTTTCGGAGCCGGCCATCCCCTCGCTGCCAGGCCTGGAAGACTTCACCGGAGCGGCGTTCCACTCCGCCGGGTGGAGGCACGACCTGGACCTTTCCGGAAAGCGGGTGGGTGTGATCGGGACAGGCGCGAGCGCCGTCCAGTTCATCCCTCACCTGCAGCGCACGGCCCAGCAGGTGACGGTCTTTCAGCGCACTCCGTCATGGGTCGCCCCGCGCCGGGATCGGCCGGTCCCGGCATGGCAGCGTCGCCTGTTCCGGCTGGCTCCGCCGGTGCAGCGACTGGCGCGAGGCTGGGAGTACCTGGTTCGGGAGGCGACATTGCCGGCTCTGCTCGGCAACCGCACCATGGCCGCTCTGGGGCGTCGGGAGGCACTGGCCCATCTGCACCGCCAGGTCAAGGATCCTGAGCTGCGGTCCAAGCTCACCCCGGACTACGCGTTGGGTTGCAAGCGGGTCCTGCTGTCCGACGACTACTACCCGGCACTGGTCCAACCCAACGTCCACGTCGTCACCGACCCGATCGCGAGCATCGGGCCGGACGTGGTCCTCACCACGCCGGGTGGCGGCGCGCAAGCCGCATCCGGTGGCGCCGCACCCGCCGACACCGCGCATCCGGTGGACGTACTGCTCTTCGGAACCGGATTCCGTGTCACCGACGCCTCCTACGCGCGGCGCGTCATAGGCGTTGACGGGCGTTCCCTGGACGAGATCTGGCAGGGCAGCCCGCAGGCGCACCTCGGCACGACCGTCGCGGGATTCCCCAACCTGTTCCTGATGGCGGGCCCCAACACGGGCGTGGGACACACGAGCCTCATTTACATGATCGAGTCACAGATCAACTACCTCATCAGCGCCCTGCGGCTGATGCGCAGCCGCAGCCTGGGCGCCGTGGAGGTGCACGCGGAGACGCAACAGGCGTACAACGTCGAACTGCGGAACAGGATGGCCCCCACCGTCTGGGCCGCGGGCGGCTGCTCCGGCTGGTACCAGGACCGTACGGGCCGTGTCACCACCATCTGGCCCGCGCCGACCTGGCGGTTCCGCCGTCGCACCCGAACCATCGACCCGGAAGAGTATGTGCTGACGGCGTCACGCGACACCCTGAACCGGCACGTCTCCGGCGAGTCCGACCGGGTGGGCGCCGACGCAGCGCAGCCAGGATCATGACGAATCCTCGCCGCCCCCGAGCGATCGGTTGTACCTGCGGCCACCGAAGTTCTCTGTCCAGGAAGTCGCCGGTGTCCACGGCGCTGAGCCGCACCCCGGCCAACCGGCTTCTCGCCTTCGAGGCGCTGGGCACCGTGATGTTCGCGGTGCCCATGCTGATGGTCACCACAGCAGGCCATCCCCGAGTGCCCGCATGGGCTCAGTTACTGGGACTGGCCCTGCTCCTCACAATGATCGGCGCGCTCGTGCATACGTGTCGGCCGACCATCGTTGATGGGCTGATGCTGGTCACCCGTGGGGCCACCGGGTCGGGCGAGTGCGTGACCAGGCGACTGGGCCAACAGTCCGGAGCGGAGCGCCGGTTGGGGTGGTTGCTGGTTCTGTACCCAGCCGTGCTGGTGCTCCTGCTGCCTGTCCCCGACACATGGATGCGTTTCTGGTTCTGGTCCACGCTGCTGCTCAGCCTGTCCGGGATGCTCTCACTCGGCATGCTGTTGCGCGGCACGGGCCACGCCGACTGCCGGCGGAGACAGCGTTCCTGACGGCCTTGAGCGGTACGTGGCGCAGTTCCGACCAGCGGGAGGAGCGGGGTGAGCCACCTCGCGGCCCACCCCCACAAGCATGGTCCCGCTCAGTCCGTGATACGGATGGGCCTGCCCGGTGTGGTCGGTCAAGGCAGGATCTCGACGTACCCGTCGGTTCCGTGCACGCGGATCCGCTGCCCGTCCCGGATCAGCCGGGTGGCCTGCTCCACGCCCACGACGGCCGGCAAGCCGTACTCCCGGGCGATCACTGCGCCATGGGTCATCAGGCCGCCCACCTCCGTCACCAGGCCCGTGATTCCGACGAACAGGGGCGACCAGCCGGGGTCCGTGCAGGTCGTGACCAGGATGTCGCCCGCCTCGACATCGGCCTCCGCCATGTCGAGGATGACGCGGGCCCTTCCCTCGACGGTCCCGGCGGAGACCGGTAGGCCGACCAGGGCACCGGTCGGCACGTCGTCGCGCCGGTACGCCCCGGTGACGGCCTCGCCATCCGATGTGAGCACCCGGGGTGGTGTGAGCGCGTGGTACGACCGGAACACGTCCTTGCGCTGCTGGATGAGCTGTTCATCCACCTGGTTCGAGCGCACGACGTCGTGGCACTCCTGGAACGTGAGGTAGAAGATGTCCTCCTTCTCACGAAGCACATCGGCCTGCACGAGGCGCTCGGCCTCCGCCAGCAGGGCCTGCTTGTAGACGAAGTAGCGGCTGACGATGCCGTACTTCGGGTACTCCCGGTACCCGATGAAGGTACGGACCCGGTCGATCATCCGCTTGGTCTCGTCGGCCTTCTGGTCCCCGTCCGGCAGGTCGCGCAGGCGTGACAGCACGTCCTGTTCCTTCTTCAGTGCCTTCTTCCGCCCTTGCTCGAAGCGCCGTTCGGCGGTGCCCGGTTCGAAGTTCCTGACGTTGTCGAGGATCACGGGCACGAGCGTGGTGGGGCGCTCGCGCCAACGCGGCCTCGTGATGTCGATCTCGCCGACGCAGCGCATGCCGTACCGGTCGAGGTAGGCCTCTATGGCATCGCGCGCTTCGGTCCCGCCCGCGAGCTTCACCAGCTCGTCCAGGAAGCCCTCGTCCTCGACGCCCTGCAGGAACGCCACCACCTCCGGCCACGGCCGGATCACGTCCGCGACGTCGAGCAGCGCGAGTCCCATCTCCGAGGTGACGTTGTCGGGGGCGGACAGCGTGAGCGTGTCAGCCGCGTTCTTCTCGCCCAGCCACTCCTGCAGCTTGTCGTTGAGCCACCACGTGGCCTCCATCCCCGCCATGATCGCCCGAAGGTTCAGCGGATCACCGAGGACTCGTTTGTGCTCCTCGAAGGCCTCCAACAGGAAGTCGAACAGCGCCGGTCCGGTCTTCGTCCGGATGTCGCGCTCCAGGGCATCGATGGATGCCCGGCTGCGCTCGATCAGCTCGGTGACGATGGCCGGATCGGTCTCGATCGGGGCGGACGCGCCGCCGGCCGGCGGCCCGCCGGGACCCGTGTCCGGGAGCAGCGGGACGAAATCGTCGCGGTCGAGGACGGTCTCCAGAGCGTCCCTGGTCAGCGGATCGCCTCTCCCTACGAGGTCCAGGAGGCCGGCGCGGCTCGCGGGCGAGGCCAGGCGCCGGGTGACGTCGACGAACAGCCTCCCGCCGGCCTCGTGCATCGGTGCCATGGCCGTCAGCTGCCACATGGAGAGCCCCAGGGGCTTCATGGGGTCGGTCATCATCTGCCCATGGCCGACGGAGACGTAGACGTGATTCTCCTGGTCGCCGGTCTCGGGGACGGGGAACAGCGTTGTGATCGGTCGGCTCTGAACGATCTGGAAGCCGTCATCGGCCAGGCACCATTCGATGTCCTGCGGGCGGCCGAAGTGCGCCTCGATCCGCCGCCCGAGCTGCACGAGCTGCACGACCTGCGCATCCGTCAGCGCCGGCTGCTCCTGCGGCTGCGAGTCGAACGCCGCTTCCTGCGTACCGCCGGCCGGCAGGGCGCGAACGGCACGCTGTTCGGCGGCGATCGTTCTGGAGACGACTTCGCCGTGTCGCACCTTGAAGACGTCCGGGTTCACCAGGCCGGAGACCAGGGCCTCGCCGAGGCCGAAGCCGGCGTCCACAGTGGCGACCTTCCGGTTGCCCGTGACGGGGTCGGCCGTGAACAGGACGCCGGCCGCATGCGGGAAGACCATCTGCTGCACGACCACGGCCATGTGGACCGTACGGTGGTCGATGCCGTTCCGCCGGCGGTAGGTCACGGCCCGCTCGGTGAACAGCGAGGCCCAGCACCGGCCGACGTGCTGGAGGATCGCCGTCGGCCCCACGACGTTCAGGTACGTGTCCTGCTGGCCGGCGAAGGAGGCCGTCGGCAGGTCCTCGGCCGTCGCGCTGGATCGGACGGCGCAGGCGGCTTGCTCGCCGAGCCGGGCGAGCGCGCGGGTGATCGCCGTCGCGAGATCGCCCGGGACGGCAATCCCTTCGATGGTCCGGCGAATCTGCGCGCTGAGCGTGCGGATCCCCTCCCGGTCGTCCGGGTTCAAGCGCGACAGCTGGTCGAGCCGATCGTCGATCGACGGCGCCTCCGCCATGATCCGCCGGAAGGCGTCCGTCGTCACGCAAAAGCCCCCCGGCACGCGGATGCCCTCGATCCCCGACAGCCCGCCCAGATGTGCGCCCTTGCCGCCGACGACCGCGATCTGCGTCTCGTCGATCCCTTGAAGATCCAACACGTACTGCTCAATCATCGCGACACCTCCGAGGCAGCCGTGCTCCGGTGTGCTGCACTGGCCGATCGAATCACCGACACCTCCAGCTCTGTCGAACCCCTTGCCGGGTACGTCCTCATCCCTGGTCGCCTTCCCTCCGACGAGTCAGTCGATCGCTCCGCCCCGTCCGGCGGAGCGCACCCCCGAACCTCCGCCGCGGGCCCGCCACCGCACTGCCAGTCCCACCACCGGTTCGACGGCACCGCGTTCCTCGCACATCGAAAAAGGCGCACATGTTCCCATTTCCGCAGGTTGTGACCTCGGCCGATGATTCTGCGCCACGACCCGGGTCTTGCCGCAAGCCCCCCGGCGCGCTATACGTTGAGACCGACGGGGAATGCAGTACGCCTCCGAGGCGCGGCGCCGCACGACCACCGAGAGGCGGCTGCGCCAAGCGGTGACGAACAGGGCGTGGATCCGCGAGTACGAGCGGGAGCAGGTCCGCGCCCGGCAAACCGCAGGGCCGAAGACCCGCACCGAGGCCGCGCAGGCCACCGTTCCGGCCCCGCCCGCACCGCTGCCCCGGTGGTCCGCCTCGGCCACCGCAGCGACTTCGTCTCACCCGACGCGCTTGGCGGCCACGACGTTTCGTGCTTCCTGGGCCGGCGCTTCGTCGTCCGGCTCGTTGCTTGCCCGGGCGACATGGCCGTCGGGCCGTACGAGTGCGGCACGCACGTCTCACGGAAACCTGGGATCCGCGTTCGCCATGGGCTCCCGCACGGGGCGGGTTCCCGTTCGCGGCGAGGTGCGCGCGGCCCGCCATGCCGACGAAGGCGAGGAAGTGCTCGGCCTCGCGGTGCAGGCGGCTTGGAACACGGCAGGCCCGGGAAGCACCAGGGGCGGATCCGCATGCGGTCCGGGGCGTCGGGGATGTCAGCCTGGTGTGCTGTCATACAGAGCAGGAAGGCGAGGTGTCGATGAGTACGTTCCGATTCTCCACGGTTGCCGGGGCCGTGTGCATTGCTGTCATCTGCGCGGGGTGCAGCTCGCAGCTGGCAGAGCAGGCGACGGCCGAGAGGCCGGCGGCAGCGGCCAGTACCGCCGCCGGCCCGTCGCCGCTGACGCCTGCGACGCCGACCGTGGACCCGAACGTGGTGCCGGGGTCGGTCCTGAAGACCTACCTGCCGACCAACCACACCCTGCCCACGGGCTGGAAGCTGTCCTCCGTCTTCAAGGAGGCGGACAGCGGCCCGACGCAGCTGCCGCGATCCCCCGCCCCCAGCCCGACGGTGCTTCCCGACTGCGACCAACTGGCCGGCCACGGAACGGGGGCGGCCGTCGGCAGCCCGGCCGCGTACGCCGGCGTGGGGGTCGTGGACTCGTCGGCCCACGAGGTCGGGGTCGCGGTGAACTCCTACCCCGCGAGTGAGGCGGCGGAGGTGCTCAGCAGGCTGAAGGTGCTGGAGGGCATCTGCGGAACCACCTATGAGCCGAACTCCTCCGGGCTGCTGGCCAACCCGGTGACGGTGACGGTCAGCGCGGTGGACGGCCCGGGGGAGGGAGGCGTGCTCGTCAAGGTCGACCGGAAGATCTACGTCGGTCAGGAGTTTGTCGTGATGCAGATCGGCGACCGGGTGCTGTCCGTGACCTCCGACAACAAGTACGGGGGCTTCGCCGATGTCGTGGCACTGGCGAAGGCCATAGCTCCGCGGGTGAAGTGAGGCCGGGGCGGTGGCCCGTTCTCCCGCGCCCCTCGGCTCGGGAACCAGGCGTGGATCGGCTCCATGCCCGTACCGACGAGCGGCCACCCGCCAGGCTCCTTCGAGGCAGGCCCCCATCGTCCTCGGTGGCGGTTCCGGCACCGCCGGAGGTCGAGTTGGCGACGACGGCCATGCCGCCGGGGCGCCGCGAAGGAGGCGGGGCTTGTGCGAGCGGTGGAGGAGGCGGGAGCGGAGGAATCGTCCGGGACGCGGTCACAGCGACCGTGTACCGGACGATGTGATTGCCCGTTTCATTTCATAGATCGGTCATCTGCGATCGCTCGTTGGTGATCTTCGGATTCTCGGTCCGACTCTCGGGCAGGAAGAACTGGGTCGCCGCCAGCTCGCCGTACAGCGCGTCGGCCGCCACCAGTTCCGCGTGGGTGCCCACCGCCCGTACCCGGCCCCCGTCCATCACCACGATCCGGTCCGCCATGGTCACCGTCGACAGGCGGTGCGCCACGACCAGGACTGTCGTCTCGCGGGCCACCTCCGCCACCACGTCCCGCAGCGCCAGCTCGTTGACCGCGTCCAGCTGCGAGGTGGCCTCGTCCAGGAGCAGCAGCCGGGGGCGGCGGAGCAGTGCCCGGGCGATCGCGACACGCTGCCGCTCGCCGCCGGACAGCTTGGAGCCGCGGTGTCCGACGACGGTCTCCAGACCCTCGGGCAGCCGCTCGACGAGCGTGTCGAGCCTGGCCCGTACGAGCACGCCGCGCAACTCCTCCTCGGTCGCGTCGGGCGCGGCGAAGGTCAGGTTCTCACGCAGGGTGCCCGAGAGCACCGGGGCGTCCTGCTCCACGTAGCCGATGGCGGCGCGCAACTCGGCGAGCGGCCAGTCCCGGACGTCCCGGCCGTCGACCAGGACCCGGCCGCCGCCCGTCTCGTAGAAGCGCTCGATCAGCCCGAAGACGGTGGTCTTACCCGCACCCGACGGGCCGACGAAGGCCGTCATGCCCCGGCCAGGGACCTCGAAGGAGACACCCCGGTGCACGGGCGGCAGGTCCTCGCGGTAGCGGAAGGAGACCTCGTCGAAGACGACGGACACGGGCCCGTGACCGGGAGCCGCGGCGCCACCCGCCTCCTCGACATCGAGGGCCTCCGCCTCCAGGATCCGCGACACCGCCGCCGACCCCATCTGGAACTGCGTAGCCGCCTCCACCAGCTTCGACACCGGCTCGATCAGGTAGAAGAGGAACAGCAGGAAGGCGATCAGCGAGGACACCGTCGTCGCCCCGGACGCCACCCGCGCGCCGCCGATGCCGAGCACCGCGAGGAAGGACACCTGCACCGCGAGGCCGATCGAGGAGCCCGCGAGCGACTGCCACTTCGCGGACTTCACGCCGTGCCGCCAGGCCCGCTGAGCCGCCGCGTCCACCACGGCCGTCTCCCGCGCCTCCGCGCCGGACGCCTTGATCGTGCGGAAGGCACCGAAGGCCCGCTCCAGGACCGTGGAGATCTCCCCGACCGCCTCCTGCGAGCGCCGGGTGGCGGCCGCGATCCGCGGCATGAGCAGCGCCACGGCCCCGCCGATCAGCACGATCACCCCGACCGTGACGCCGAGCAGCACCGGGTCCATGAAGCCCATCAGGACCAGCGTGGCCACGAAGGAAAGACCGCCGGTCACCGCCGACACCACGGACTGGGTGGTCACCGCTCTCAGCAGCGTGGTGTCCGAGGTGATCCGGGACATCAGGTCGCCCGGCTGGGTCTTCTCGACTTCGTTCAGCCGCAGCCGCAGCAGCCGCCCGATCAGCGAGCGCCGGGCGGCGAGCACCACCGACTCGGCGGTGCGTTCCAGCACGTACGAGCCAAGCGCCTCGACCGCCGTGCCGAACACGACCAGGGCGGTCAGGGCGAGCAGCACAGGGGCGATCGGCTCGTCCTGGCCGAGCCGGTCCACCAGGGCCTTCGCGGCCAGTGGCTGGGCCAGCCCGCTCGCCGCGCCGACCAGTGCGAGCAGCGCGCCGAGAGCGACCGCCGCCCGATGCGGCCGGACGTGCCCGTACAGGGCGCGCCGGACGAGACGAGCGGGTATGGAAGGCGTGGGGCCGGGGGCCGTTTCGATTGCGGTCACATCCAGGGGGACGCGCCCGCGCCCCGGCCACCTGACCGGTGAAGCGATCAGCCCCGTACGCCGCGGAGGCGCAGCGGGCCCACGAGCCGGCGGTCAGGATCGGTGCGGCCGGCCCGGTCCTCGACGGTGAGCGGGGCGCGGCCCGTTGTGCCGTGCGACGCTGCTAGTAGGGCTTTGTTAGGT
>NZ_LIXJ01000049.1 GCF_001905795.1 Streptomyces sp. CB01580 | reverse complement strand
CCGTCACGTGCCGGTCCGCCGCCAACGTCCGCAATTCTGCGGCCTGTTCCGAAGAGAGGTTCACGCAGTGTCCAACGAGTCAAAGAGCTTCAGGTGACACGAACCAGATCGCGAGACACTAGGCGGCTCGGCTTCGATGGCGGAATGAGGCCCTGACCAGGGAATCTCCCGAAAGTGATCAGCGAGAGAAGTCGTTTTCCTGCAAGAAGGAGGAATTTTGATGCACGCGCCGGTCAATATCGGATGCGCTCGATCGATCACGGTCATTGATCTGTCATTTTTAGTGCCCTGCGGTGGGCCACTTGCGCGTGATATCGATTCCCGTGGAGGGAGTACCTGCGAGCTCCGGTAAGCGGATGGACATTCACTCGGGTGGCTGTATCGTCTTTTGCGCGGCACGCAGCGTCGTCATGAGCGCACGGTGCGTGTTGCGTCCCGGGGTTGCCGCCCCGGAACGCATCGAAAGTCACATCAACCCGAAAGGGACCGTCGTGTTCTTCCGAGAAGGCCGGGGACCAATCACTCCTGCCCGGCACTCCGCAAGTCAAGTATGCCTACCTGCACCTGTGAGGAAACCTCCCGCACGCGTCTGCGCCGCGTCCGGCGCCGCGTCGCCCTGTCCGCCGTGATCGGCGCTGTCGTCGGTGGGAAGCAAGTACACGAAGCGGTATACCGAGGAGTTCAAGCGGGACGCGATCGCGCTCGTCGACTCCTCGGGCAAGACGGTCACCGCGGTTGCCCGGGAACTCGGCATCAGCTCCGAGTCCCTGCGCGGCTGGTACCGCCAGGCCAAGGCCGACCGGGGCGGAGGTCGCCCCGGCGGGGCGGCGTGGCAACGGCATGGGGGAGTTCTGAGGCCGGCGACGTGCCGGGCAGCAGGTAAGGGGCTTCGGGCAGTCCAGCCCGGTCACACGGCTGATGCCAGGGCGCGGGCGACGCGAGCTGACGGGGCCGGCTGCTCGGCCCAGACGATCTTCCCGGTGGGGGTGAAGCGGGTTCCCCACCGCTCGGCGAACTGGGCGACGAGGAAGATTCCGCGGCCGCATTCGTCCATGGCCGTCGCGTAGCGCAGGTGCGGGGAGGTGCTGCTGCTGTCGCTGACCTCCAGTGCCAAGCTGGTATCGAGCAGAAGGCGCAGGTGGACGGGGGGCGCCGCGTGCCGGATGGCGTTGGTGACCAGCTCGCTGAGGATGAGTGCGGTGGTGAATGCTGCCTCCTCCAGGTCCCAGTCGGTCAGCTTCGCGAGCACCTCGGCGCGCAGGGCGGGCACCGCGGCGGGAAGGGCCGGGATGTCCCATTCAGCGATACGATCACGCGGAAACGCGCGGGTTCGGGCGATCAGGAGGGCAACGTCATCGTCTGGATGGGCGGGCAGCACCGCCTCCAGGATCGTCTCGCACGTCTCTTCCGGGTCGATCCCCGCGTTGGAGAGTGCGTCGTGCAGCAGCTTCAGGCCGGCCCCGATGTCGCGGTGACGGTTCACGATGAGCCCGTTGGTGTAGAGCACGAGCTGCGTGCCCTCCGGCAGCTGCAGGTCGATGGCCTGAAAGCGTAGGCCGCCTACGCCGAGCGGGGGTCCTCCGGGCAGGTCGAGAATCTTGACGCGGCCGTCGGGATGGACGACGGCGGGCGGAAAGTGCCCGGCACTTGCCATCGCGCAGCTACAGGAGACCGGGTCGTAGATCGCATACAGGCACGTGGTTCCGACGGTCATACCCTGACTGGCGCCCTCCTCCGCATCCATCTGAACAACCAGGTCATCAAGGCGGGCCAGCAGTTCATCGGGCGGGAGGTCAAGGGTGGAGAAATTACGGACCGCGGTGCGCAGTCGCCCCATGGTGACCGCGGAGTGCAGGCCGTGACCGGCCACATCACCGACCACGAGGGCGGTGCGAAATCCTGGGAGAGGGATCACGTCGAACCAGTCCCCGCTGACCTCCGCCTCAGCGGGCACATAGCGGAACGCCGTTCGGACGGCGCTGGTGTCCGGCAGCGTGCGGGGCAGCAGGCTGTGCTGCAGCGTGGTGGCGATGGCGTGCTCACGGGTGTAGCGGCGAGCCAGCTGAGCGACCGCGAGGCCGACGGCGAGCAGCAGCCAGATGGTGATGATGTCGTCCGGTTGGCTGAAGCGGGTGAAACTTGCGTACGGGGTGGTGAAGAAGAAAACGAACCACGCTGCGGCGGAAAGAGCCGTGAGGGCCGCGGCCCAGCGGTAGCCGAGGGTGGCCACCGCCGCGACGACAAACATCAAGATCAGGGCCACGTTGGTGGAGGACAGGGTGCCTCGGACGGGCAGCAGGAGCGCGCAGATGGCGAGCGGAGCCGCCAGTGCCGCGATGAGCACGGTCAGCCCCTTGACGAGATCACGAGGCATGCCCTACCTCCCTTCTTTCCGGTGTAGCAGGGCCCACGTGACGGGACAAGGCTGCGGCCAGGCGTTTCTTCCGCCGCCTGATGAAGAAGACGCGTGCGGTCCCGCGGGGAGCTGTCACCGACAAGCTCCGCTTCTATGACGCAGCCCACCGTGAGGTCATGCCCTTCGTGGAGCACCGCTCCCACAAGGGCCTGAACAACCGGGCCGAGAACTCCCACCAGCCCACGCGGCAGTGACGCCGTGATCATCACGACTGCCCCTGCTATGCCCTCGAGTGGAGGGCGGCTTCCCACATGATGGCCTTCGCCGCGCTGCCAGCCGTGGCGTTGGCGGCGCCCCCAGTTCCCTGGCGCACGTCCGTACACCGGGAGACCCCGAGCCGCTCGGCGAGTTCGCCGCCGGGCTACTCGCGCGGGGTCTGGAGGATGGAGAGGAGCTGCAGGACCCGCGCCGGAGTGTCGGCCGTCCTACGTGCCAGGGTGCCGCAGAAATAGGATGTGAGTTGGTCTAATGCTCGCGTAGCTTCCCAATATGCTCTCCGCCGAGAGCACTCCCAGTACCACCGCGGGCGCGGGCGACCGGCGTCGCTGGTTCGCGCTCGCCGTCGTGATGACCGCGGCCTTCATGGACCTGGTCGACGTCACGATCGTCAACATCGCGATCCCGTCGATCCAGCGGGACACGGGCGCGTCGTTCAGCCAGATCCAGTGGATCACCGCGGGTTATGCGCTCGCCTTCGCCGCCGGGCTCATCACCGGGGGCCGCCTCGGTGACATCCACGGCCGCAAGCGCGTCTTCCTTCTCGGTGTGGCCGGGTTCACGCTCGCCTCGGCGCTGTGCGGCTTCGCCGCCAATCCGGAGATGCTCGTCGCCGCGCGAATCCTGCAGGGCGCGATGGCGGCGCTGATGGTGCCGCAGGTGCTGGCGATCGTGCACGCCACCTTCCCGGCGCACGAGCGGGGCAAGGTCATCGGGCTCTTCGGCGCGATCATCGGGCTGGCGACGGTCTCGGGGCCGCTGCTCGGCGCACTGCTCACCGAGGGGAACCTGTTCGGGCTTGAATGGCGGCCCATCTTCCTCATCAACCTGCCGGTCTGCGTCGCGGCGCTCGTCCTGGGCCGGCGCTTCATCGCCGAGTCGAAGGCCCTGCGGGCGCTGCGACTGGACCTCGCCGGTGTCGCCCTGGTCACCCTCGGCCTGCTGATGCTGCTCTACCCGCTCACCCGAGGCCGTGAGCTGGGCTGGCCGATGTGGGGATATCTGTCGATGGCAGGCGCGGTGGTCGTCTTCGCGGCGCTGGTGGGGTACGAGAAGCGGAAGGCGGCGCGCGGCGGATCCCCGCTCATCGAGCTCTCCCTGTTCCGGGTGAAGAGCTTCGCGGCGGGCATCGCGGTGCAGACGGTGTACGGAGTCGGGCTCGGCATCTTCTTCCTGGTCTGGACGCTGTACATGCAGGTCGGGCTGGGGTGGAGCGCACTGCGGGCCGGGCTGACGGGGGTGCCGCTCTCGCTCGCGGCCTCGACGATGGCCTGGATGTCCGCACAGGAGCTGGTCCCGCGCTTCGGCCGCAAGGTCCTGCAGGCCGGCGCGCTGGTGATGGCGGCGGGCGTACTTCTCTACATCGCCGAAGCCGACCGGTACGGCCAGGACATCGCTCCCTGGCAGATGGCGCTGCCGCTGGTGGTCATGGGGGTGGGCATGGGCCTGATCGTGGCCCCGCTGACGGAAGCGGTCCTGTCCGAGGTGCCGCGAGAGCACTCCGGTTCGGCATCGGGCCTGATCAACACGGTGCAGCAGATGGGCAGCGCACTGGGCCTCGGACTGGTGTCGGTGGTCTTCTTCGGCGAGATCGGCGACCGGCTGACCCCGCAGCAGGTGGGCCCGGCGTTTGTGCACGCCTTCCAGCACGCGCTGGGCTGGGTCGCGGCCGTACTGGTGGCGGTTTTCCTACTGCTGTTCGCGCTGCCGAAGCGGTCGGCGCAGCACCTCGAGGGCGCGGACTGCCCGGAGAGGGCCACCGACGTGAAGGCGGCCGGGGAGCGGGTACTCGCCTCCTGAACGGTGCCGGTGTCCGGGGCGGTTGCCGACGGCGCCTGGCGGGGCTAGTTCTACCGCGACCTGATCACCACCGCCCCGAACGCGCCCGTCACCCGGGAATGGGCCGACCGCTACCGCACCACCTGGAGCCACACATGACCGACTGCACTCTTGCCCGCTACGGCCACACCTCCTTGACCCACCCGGCCACCGCGTCATCGTCCCGCTCCATCGCGCGACGGGCCGGCACCTGACAGGACCAGCCGTTGCGTACCAGCAGCTTGCGCACCCCCTGAATCGTGTAGGTCAAGTGGAAGCGTCGGCCGATCACCGTCTTGACCCGCTCCAGCGTCCACCGCTGGTCCTCCCACCCGTGCGCAGCCGGCCCCTTGGCCAGCTCCGCCTCCAACTGCGCGAACTGCTTCTCGTTCAGCCTCGGCAACGACACCGGCCCCTGTGACCGCAGAGCCCGCGGACCGCCGTCGTCCCACGTCCGCCGCCACCGCTGCACCGACCGGACACTCACCCGCAGGTCCTTGGCGATCACCGCGCTCGCCTCACCTCGAGCGAACCGTTCCGCCGCCTGGAGTCGTAACTCCTCACGAAACTGCTGACGTTCGGCGGTCAGCCCGCCCCCTTGTGGATACCGCATGCCCCGGTAGTACCGCAGCCGATGGCCTGCCGTCAGCCCCTACGACACCACGAGTTCAACCTGAGTAACGCAGGGCGATGAGCCCTGCGTCCGTCGGTCTGAAGCCGCACGCGTCGAAGTAGAAGGGACGCAGATACTCGTCAAAGTCAACGTGGAGCCATTCGCAGTCCGCTGCACGGGCGCCTTGCACTGCGATGGTCACGAGTTCGGTCCCGACACCGGTCTTGCGCATGTCCTGAGCGACCATCGTGTCGAGAACGAAGGCATGGACGCCGCCATCCCAGGCGACGTTGACAAACCCTACGAGCCTGCCGTCTTCTCGGGCACATACCCAGCCGAGGCTGTGACGGTGCACTTGTGTCTGCCAATCGATGGGCATCTGGGCGCGACCGAACGCCTCCGCGTGGAGCGCGTTGACGGCAGCGTTGTCGAAGTCGCCGCGCCACTCATACGTGATCGTCATGGGCCGGATCGTAGGTCAAGAGACGTCCGGCTCAGCTCTCTTTTTTCGGGGCCTATGCCCCTTTCAGCCAGAGGCATTGCCGGGTAGGAGCGGCGGGTTACCCCGCCGCTCCCCCCTCAGAACCGTGCGAGCCACTCATCGCGGCACACGGCTCATGCAAGCCCCACGGGGCGATTCAGGAGAGCTGTGCTGTGCCCCTGCGTTGGCGGATGAGATATCCGCGGCGACAGGAGCCCGCGCCCACGAAGGCCGGCCTCGCCACGGCGGCCGCCGACCCGGCCCCGCAACCGACCGTGCCCGCCGTGACGGTGGAGCGCCGGACACCGCCGGAGGGCTACTGCCGCGCGATCGAAGCGCACCGGCAGGCCGCCCGGCCGTCCCTGGCGGACCCGGGCATCGCGGAGGCGGTGGAGCGGCAGACTGCCGCGATGCGGGAGCTGTCGCGCCGGGCGTTCCCCGAGCCCGACGTCGTCGCAGATGATGCGCCGGCCCTGATCGGGCAGGCCCGCGCCCAGCGCCGCCGCCAGGCTGCGGCGACCGAGGCCGCCGCGCTGCGCCGGGCCCGTGCCGAGCGGGCCCGGGCGGCAGCTGCTCCCGCTCTGACCGAGCGGAGATCGGCGTGACTTGTGACGAAGGCGTGCGGGTGCGTGGTGTCCTGGTCATGGACATGGGGGCGCCGGAGTGGTTCAAGCGCATCAGGGTCCACTGGTCTGCGCCCCTGGGGCCGGATCTGGCGCCGCACGTGCGCGGCTGACCGTAGGTGGATCTGGCGGGCATCTGTGCGGCGGGAGTCGTTCCTGCCACTCTGGAGGCCAGGGACACCGCTTGCTCGGCAGCCCTGACGGACCGCATGGATTGGCGAGGGACAGCGGGGGCAACGGATGCCAGGCTACTTGACGGACTTACCGACCTTCTGGGCCTTCGCGGCGGTCTGGGTGGGCGCTTTCACGACGTTCATGGCGTTCTCGCTGGTCCGCCTCCGTTACGTGCTCCGGCGCGACCGGCAGGCCATCGGACGCTTCTTCGAGACCGGTGGCGCGAAGCCCGTTCTCGCCATGTATCACCTTGAGGGAGAGCGGGCCGCGACACAGGCCGGGATGCTGCTGCTCTCCGCCGGGCCCCGCTCCTTCCGCGGCCGACGCCGGGCGATCCCGGAAGCAGGACCGGAAACGCACCCCCTGCTGGCGTCACTGCAGACGGCCGTTGACGACACCGGAGGGAGCGGCTCTCTGGAGGAGGTGAGAGCATCGTCCCGCTTCCCGGCCTTCCGCTCCCAGTTGCGGCGGACAGCACGGCGCAACCTCCCTGTTCGTCGGACGCGCGACGTGCCCGGCGCAAGGGAAGGGTGGGCCGCGGTGTGCGGTCTGTTCGCCGTCCTCGTCCTCGGCATCGGTTTCTACGCCCGCCAGCCGGGCTCGGACGGGCTCTGGTTCATGATCGCCCTGGCCGTGCATGTGCCGGTGGCGGTCTGGCTCGGTGTGGCGGGCGGGCGGAGGGGACCGGAGCAGTGGCCCGAGTTCGGGGCGCTGTGCGAGCGCTGCGTCGCCGAGGCGGGCGTTCGCGTCCTTGAACCGGAGCGGGTTGCCGGTACGGGCTCCGCCCCTACCTCCGGCTGGGCCAACGACGGCGGTGTCGGCGCGGCCAGTTCGTGCGGCGGTGGCTGTGGCGGCGGGGCATGAGCCGGTCGCGGCGTACCTTCGGTACCTGGCGGGCCGGTCGGCGCTTCCGGAGCTGGTGGCAGCCGACGTCGCGGGACTGGCCGGACGTGCACGGGGATGTCGCCTACCTGACCCGGAAGTTGGGCCGCTGGTATCCCGATACGCTCCTCGCGCGCTCGCTGGTGTCCATACGGGGCTGACCGTCGGACCGGTCGAGGTCACCGTCACCACCCACCAGTCCGAACCACCGCTCGAGAGGAACTGGGGTGAGGTGGTGGAGACATCCTTCACCTCCAGTACCTGCTCGGCCCTGGTCACCTCCTGGGAGGACGGCGAGGCAGAGGATCTGCTGGACCTCGCCTCCGCCGGCCCGGGCAACTACCGCATGCGTGTGCACGCCCGCGGCCGCGACGCCGGACGGGCCGAGGACAGCCTCGGCCCGGGTCCCGGCCGGGTTCACGGCGATCCCCCAGGGCAGGACCGGCTACTACGGGCTCGTCCGCCCCGGCCTGCGGCACGAAGCTGCGCTGGAGCGCGCCGAAGCTGATCGCGGCGGCCAACGAGCGAGTGCCGGACGCGAACATCGCCGCCTCTGCCTGCGTGCGCTGTCATGGTCAGCAGTCTGCCGATCAGGCTCAGACCAGGGTGGTGATGCAGAACGGGTGGCCTGCGGGGTCCAGCAGGACCCGCCAGCGGTCGGGTTCCGGCTGGACCGCGGGCTCGACGGCCCCCAGGGCGAGCAGCCGGGCCTGGGCGGCATCCAAGTCATCGACCCCCAGTTCGATGTGGGCCTGCTTCTCCTGGGAGGGGTCTGGCCAGGTGGAACGTCGGTAGTCGGCCAGGCGGTTGAACCCCAGTCCGGCCGAGCCCTCCTGGCCGAGCAGGATGAAGTCGTCGGTGGAGTAGGCGACGGGCAGTCCAAGAGCGTTGCCATAGAAGTGGGCCAGTTCGGCGGGGTCCGGGCAGTCGAAGGTGACGGCCGAGTAGCGGATCGCGGGTGCGGATGTTTTTCCAGTGCTCACGGGGCAGACGCTATGACGGGACCAGGACAGGTTCGGTCCTGGTCATGCGGGACAATTCACGATGTGATCAGCACCTCGGCGCGCCTGCTGCGCCTTGTCTCACTGCTGTCCGCGAGACCCTCGTGGACCTGCGGTGAGTTAGCCGACCAGATGGCGGTCACCGAGCGCACGGTGCGGCGGGACGTCGCCAGGCTCCGGGAACTCGGCTATGGAGTCGAGTTCGACCCCGGGCCCTGGGGCGGCTATCGCCTCAGGGCCCGGGGCCCGCGTGCCGCCACTGATCCTCGATGACGAAGAGGCACTCGCCGTGGCCGTCGGGCTGCGCGAGGCCGCGCTCAGCGGCGTTCTCGGCGGCGACCAGGCCGCGCTGTCGGCGCTGCTGAAACTGCGGCAGGTCCTTCCACCGCGGATCGCGGACCGACTGGGCGAGATGGACGCCGCCTTTGTGCACACCCCCAGGCCCGACGAGCCGCAGATCGCGCCCGGCATGCTGCTGGAACTGGCCACCGCGTGCCGCCGGGGCGAGCGCACCCACCTGTCGTACCGCGACAGAGAGGGGAAGGCCACCACCCGGGACGTCGACCCGTACCGCCTCGTGCACACAGGGCGCCGCTGGTACTTCGTCGCCCGGGATGTGACGCGGGGCGAGTGGCGGACGTTCCGAGCCGACCGGGTGGCTCACATACGGCCAACCGGGCATGCGGTGGAACTCCTCGACCCGCCCGACCCGGTACTGCTCGTCTCCCGGTCCATCGCAACCGGTACCTACCCGCTCTATGTGACCGTCCGCCTCCCGTTGCCCATGGACCAGGCGCTGCGGCTGGTCCCGCCGACGGTCGGCACCCACCGCCCGGACGGCCCCGACGCCACCATCGACATCGGCGGCCCCGATGCGGACGGGCTCGCCAGATACCTGCTCAGCCTGGCTACCCCGCTACGGGTCCTGTCCCCGGACGGTGTACGGGAGGCACTTCTGCACCGTGCCCGGGACCTGGTCGCGGACAACGGGAGCGGTCAGCCCCGGTAGTCGCTCGACGTGGAGTCGCGAGTCATGCGCACGTTTGGCAGTTTTCCTCGCCAGATCTCTCGCTCACCTGTGGCCTTGAACCCGTAGCGCTCGTAGAAGCGGACCGCTCGCTCGTTGTATTCGGTGACCCATAGACGTATAGGGGAGCTTTCCGCCCAGGTGAGGAACTCGCTCATCATGCGGCCTCCAACACCTTGGCCCTGGGCTTCGTTGAGCAAATACATCGGCCCGAGGGTGACCACCTCGTCCCGGCGACCGCAGAGGAAGCCGACGATCTCCGCCTTGCAGCGGACGACACGGCAAAACAGCAGGTCCGGTCGCTGCTTCGCCGCCCCGATGAACTCCCGCCACTGGGCTATGCCTTCTGCTGTGGCGGACGCACCGCGGTGCTGACGGATCCAGGTCTCATCGATCCCCACTGCCTCGTTGGGATATGTCTGCAGCCAGATCTTCAACAGCAGAGGACCAAGAGACGCGGCGTCGTTGGCATGGGGGAATTCGATCACGTGGGTCATGGCGACCATCCTCGCCAACACTCCCCCCGAACGCCGCGTAGCACTGGCTTCGACAGCGGCCTCGACAACGGTATCGCTGTTGGTCACCGACGGGTGGAAGAGGGTGACAGCCGGCCTGGCGGTCGGCCGGCCCTCGACGGCGCTGCGGCAGCGTGACCTCCCTGCGCGCGGCACGTTGGGCAGGCCAACACGTGCAACGCCCGCCCCGGTCGGGCACGTGTGACGGCCCTCGACTCCCGCCCGGCGTCAGGGCCGTCGTCATGCCGGAGTTCGTCAACCACGGCCTGCGGCCCGCTCGGCTCGGTACTCAGTTGAGACCTGGTCCGAGTTCATGAAACCCCCTGTCGCCCTCCGCCCCGCGCGGCAGGATGTACACATGCCACCGAGGATCAGGTACAGCGGAGCCGAGAAGGACAGGACGCTCGACGAGCTGGAAGAAGCCATCCAGCACACACGCAAAGCCGGAGCGAGGGGACCTGCTACGTGTACGCGATTCTCAGCACCAGCGGGAAAATCAAAGAGGTGGGCGTGAACATCGGCGACGGGCATGTCGCCCTAGCGGTCGCGTCATGATCCCTATCGCGCCGGTGCGGCAGCAGGAGGGACAGGAATGTTCGAAACGGGGGAGGCGTGACGGTGCGAGACCAGCTCCTCGGGAGCCGCTACCGGTTGGGGCGGCAGCTCGGCGAGGGCGGAATGGGGCAAGTATGGGAGGCGCAGGACGAGACACTGGGCCGGCCCGTCGCGGTCACCTCACGGCCCACCTCACCCAGGCACCGCCCACCCTCATCTCGATCTCCACCGGCGTCCCCTCCGTATGGGACGATCTCGTGCTGAGGCTGCTGCACAAGGACCCCGCCCAGCGGTACCCGACCGCCGCCGACCTCTCCCAGGCACTGCGACACCTCGACCGCACACCCGAGCCCGCCAAAGGCCCCGGGCCGCCAGCAGGAGGGGCCACCCAGCCCCCTTCCATGACAGCGACGGCCCCGCTCCCGCCTGTAACCCCCACCCGCAGAGCAAGCAGCCTCCCCCCACTGCCAGACACTGCATCGACGCATACCCCGGCACGTCGTGGCCGCGCGACACGGTTCATCCTCCCGGTATGCCTATGGTTGCTCCTCACCTTGCTGGCCGTCGGCTCGTACGACATCGGCATTCCGGTTGCCCTGGTTCTCACCTGGGTGTTGACGGCAGTGCTCACACCACGCTCCACAAGCCTGATGCGCGGGACGGGGTACGCGGCCGTGGCGGCTATCCCTGTGAACCTCGTAATGCTTGCGATCCAATACTGGGATCATTTGTTTTCAGGAAGGTTGCCCTTCTTCATGGTGGTTGTCCTGACCATCGCGGCGTACTGCTACCGGGACATCAAGACCCGACGAGCGGCAAGTTCGAGCTCGACATGAACAACCGGCTCGTGATCACGCACACGACTTCGGACGTCCATGCAGGCGTCTTCGGAAATTGACCACCGTGATCCACGGTGGTCAGGGACAGTTCGTAGCCGGTGCCGTCGGCGTCGCGAAACCAGGCTTTCTCGTCGCCGGACTCGACCGGGGCAACGAAGCGGATGTGCGGACTGCCGCGCAGGGCGTCGGACCGAGTTCGGTGCCCTGCGCTAGCGGGTTGTCCACCAGGTTGCGGCCGCTCCGCTCGCCGTGGTGATGAGTCCGACGAGCCACGCGGGGACGCGCTGGAGGGTGATGTGCAGTCCCCCACAGCGCAGTTCGAACTGTGGACGCTTGTACCTGTCGTCCGTCTTGCGAGTCGTTGTCACCGTGAGCGTTCCTCTCTGGGCTTGGGGCGGCTTGGGGCGTACACCCACTAGCTCCCGTCGCGCGCGGGTGCGTGACGTGGGCGAAGGAATAGAAAAAACGCCGTGTCGGCGGACGCTCGATCCGGCTCGAGGGTGCAGGCAGGGCGGTACGCGGAGGCGGTGTGCTGGTAGTAACGCTGGAGGTGCTCGCTTGGCGCAGACGGTGACCAGCACAGGTAGAAGGCGAGTTCGCCGGTGGACCGGTTGCGCCGGGTGAGCAAGTGACGATGACTGTTTGCGCCGACGTGGATCCAGGCCCAGTCGTAGTAGTACCGCGGGCCTTTCGCGCCGATTCCGGCGCTCTGCCGGTGCCAGGCCGCCGCTTCAATGCCTCATGGCCATCGCCGCCGCGTGATGAGTGTTCGGCGGATCTGTCTGTGGCGCGCCGGTTGAGCGTCTGCGGCTGAACGGCCACCAGCCCCGGCGCGTGTGTCGGCGAGGCGTAGCTGGCGGCGAACACGCAGGTCAGAGCGGTTGTCAGTGTCGTCCTCTACAGTCGGCGGCGACCTGGAACTGGTGAGCGGAAGGGAGGGAGGGTTTCGTGCGGTCCGAGGTGCTGCGAGCGTTCCGGTTCACGCTGGACCCGACCTCCGCCCAGGAAGAAAATGCTGCTTCGTCATGCCGGCGCGGCGCGGTGGGCGTTCAACCACGCGCTCGGCATGAAGGTGGCCGCGCACCAGCAGTGGCGGCAGCAGGTCCAGGCCCTCGTCGACACCGGCACCACCGAGGCCGAGGCCCGCAAGCAGGTCCGGGTGCCGGTCCCGACGAAGCCGGCGGTTCAGAAGCACCTGAACCGGATCAAGGCGACTCCCGCACACCGGACCTGCCCAAGGGAGCCTTCGGACCGGCAAGGCCGTGCCCGTGGTGGCACGAGGTCAACACCTACGCGTTCCAGTCGGCGTTCATCGACGCCGACCGCGCCTGGGCGAACTGGCTGGACTCGCTGCGCGGCCGCCGCGCCGGGCGCCGCGTCGGTTACCCCCGGTTCAAGAAGAAGGGCCGGGCCCGCGACGCGTTCCGCCTCCACCACGACGTCAAGAAGCCCTCCATCCGCACCGCCGGATACCGGCGGCTGCGCATGCCCACCATCGGCGAGGTCCGGTTCCACGACTCTGCGAAACGCATGGCACGCCTCGTCGACCGCGGACAGGCAGTCGTCCAGTCCGTGACCGTCTCCCGGGCCGGGCACCGCTGGTACGCCTCCGTGCTCTGCAAAGTCACCACCGACCTGCCCGACCGCCCCACCCGCCGCCAGGCGGAGCGCGGCACCGTCGGCGTCGAGTCGGGCCCGACGCTCTGTTCGCCCCCGGCGCGGCCAGCCATGTCCTGGCGCAAGGACCGCCGGGGGGCGACGTGTTGTGCATCGTAGCCACCGAGAAAGTAACCCATGGCGTCTGGGTGCTGACTTAAAGTTAGTGCATGCAGTACACGCACATACCGGCGGTTCCGGCAGATCAACTTCGACAACTGACCACTCGGGAGGCCGCACTCGCTCTGCTGCAGCACCTCGCCAAAAGCGAGGACTGTCCGCAGTACGTCGCGACGATCGGCTCAGCGCGCCAGGCGTTCCGGGAC
This sequence comes from Streptomyces sp. CB01580, assembly GCF_001905795.1. Classification (GTDB taxonomy): domain Bacteria; phylum Actinomycetota; class Actinomycetes; order Streptomycetales; family Streptomycetaceae; genus Streptomyces. The sequence goes on along the minus strand of NZ_LIXJ01000049.1, from coordinate 18,136 downwards.
GAGCAGGGCTGCGACGTGCTCCTGAGCCGCTTGTCCGACGCCTGGTGCTGCCTGGAGGCGCACGCGCTGCTGTCCCGGGTGCCCGGCCAGTCAGACGGCTTTCGGCAGCTCTCCTGAGACGGCAGGCGTCTGGCGCAGAACCCGCAAGGCATGGTGCGCTTCGAAGCCCGCGAGCGGCTGTCCGGTCCGCTGCACCCCGCCCTGAACGGAACGGTGCGCACCAACTTCCATCTGGGCGACTATGAGACGGCCTGCTTCGCCGAGCGTGCTGGTCTGGGACCGCCTGAACACCCACGTCTCCCACGCCATGCGCAAGCTGATCGCCGAACGCGCCTGGCTGACGGTGTTCCTGCTCCCGGCCTACTCGCCCGACCTCAACCCCGTCGAGTGGGTCTGGGCGCACGTCAAGCGCAGCCTGGCCAACCTCGCCGTGGTCGCCCTCGACCGACTCGAGACCCTCGTACGCAACCGGCTCAAGCGCCTGCAGTACCGGCCCGACACCCTCGACAGCTTCATAGCCGGCACCGGCCTGACCCTCGACACCCCAACATCACCCTGGCAAGCCGAAGTCAGTAGTCTGCCGAAATGGAGATCGTCGAGCGGTCGCACGCCGTCGGCGTGCGGCAATGAACGGCTTCGCGGGGCACGTGTGGGTCATCTCCCTCGTCGCGGCGGTCTGCGCGCTGATCATGGTTTATCTGCTGGCCGTACGCGGGACCGCCGGTTCCTCCCTCACGGGAGCCGTCGTGCTCACGCTGGCCGTCGCCGCGGTCCCCGCCGTACACGGTGAACCGCCGCACTACGTGGCGGGGGTCGCGCTGACGGCCAGTGGGGTGGTGGCGGTCGTCTGGGCGACGGGCCGCTCCCGCCGGCAGCGGTCGGCCCGCCGGTCCGCGCTGGCGGACTACGAGGCCGGCACGGCGGCGGTCCCGCTGTTCGCGGCGCTGGCGGAACGGGACCGGCTGGCGGCGGAGCTGCACGACGTGGCCGCGCATCGGCTGACCGGGATCGTGGTGGCCGCGGGTGCCGCGCTCAGGCTCGCCGCCCGGGAACGGACCGGTGACGCGCTGCGCCACGCCGACGAGGCGGGCCGGTAGGCCGTCCGCGAACTGGAGCGCCTCACCGAGCTGGACACGACCGCGGCCGGCTTCGCCGAGGTCGACGCGCTGGCCGCCGCGCACGCGGTGGACTACCGGCGCACGGTCGACGAGGCACCGGCGGGCAGTACGGAAGCGACGTACCGGGTCGTCCGGGAGGCGTTGACCAACGCGGCCCGGTACGCCGAGGGCGCGACCGTGCGTGTCCGGATCGAGCCGACGGACGACCGGGACGAGCCCGTACGGGCCGGCGGCGATCACCTGTTCGTCGTCACCGTCACGGACGACGGCGGTACGGCTGTCGAGCCGGGGCTCGGGACCGGGCGCGGTCTGGCGGGGCTGGCGGCCACGGTCACCGCGACGGGCGGGACGTTCCGCGCGGGACCCGTGGGGCGAGACCGTCGAGAGGGCTGGAGCGTGCGGGCCTCGCTGCCTGCGGCGACGGTTCTTCCCCTCCGCCGGTGGCCCCGGTGGCGTGGGACGGCTGCGCTCGACTACGCGCTGGTGGCCCTGGCGATCGCGCTGTCGCTCGGTGCGAGCCTGCTGTCGGCCGACGTACCGGCTCCGTTCGGCGGTTTGCTGCCCGCGCTGGTGACCGTCGTGCTGTCGGGCCTGCACGCCGTGCCGCTGGCCTGGCGTTCACGGGCGCCCGGCCGCGCGCTCGCGGCGGTGCTGTCGGCGCTGTTGCTGTGGTGGGCCTGCGACCGGGCGGGCTGGACCCAGCCGGCGGTGAGCGACATCTTCCTGGTGTACGGGTGGGTCGAGCTGACTCTCGTCCACAGCGTCGGGTTGCGTCTGCCCTGGCGCCGGGGCCTGTTCGCGCCGCTCGCCCTGGCCGCCGTGGGCGGGCTCGCGCTGGCGAGCGGCAGCGGCATTACCGGCAGCCGTACCGCGGCCTGGGCCGTGCTGGCGGGCGTGCTGGCCCTCCCCGCCCTCGCCGTCTGGTCGTGGGGGCGCCGGACCGCCCGGCGGCATGAGCGGCTGTCGGCCGCGGACGCCCGGCGGCGGGTCCTGCTCGACGGGGACGCCGACGCGGCGGTGTCCGCGCAGCGTCTGCTGTTCGCCGCCGGGCTGCGGGACACGGCGCTCCGGCACGCGCGGGCGGTCGTCGCCGCAGCGGACGAGGGGGATCTGCGGGCCGTACGGGAAGAGGCCCGCGCCGGACTGACCGCTCTGCGGGACCTGCTGTCCGGGCTGCGCGCAGGGGACGACGCCGACGACGCCCCTCCGCCCACCGTCTTCGGGATCACCGCCCTGGCCGCGCGCTACGACGCCGTCGTCCGGTACGTCGGAGCACGCCGTCCGCTGCCCGCCGCCGTGGAGGTCTTCGCGTACCGGACCGCCTCCGCTCTCATGGCCGTGGGCGTCACCCTCACCGTGCGCACGCTCCCCGACGGCGTGGAGGTCTCCGGTCCGGCACCCACCGTTCCCGGGGTGGAACGGCGGCTGCGCGCCCTCGCGGACGCCGCCGGCGGTACCCTCTCGACGACCGACAGCGGTGCGGTCCGCGTGTGGCTCCCGGAGGCGTTCCCATGGCGATCAGAGTGACCGTCGCGGACGACCAGGCCGTCGTACGGGCCGGGATCGCGGCGATCCTCGAAGCGGAACCCGACCTGTGCGTCGTCGGGCAGGCGGCGGACGGCGACACGGCGGTCGAACTCGCGCTGTCGGCGCGACCGGACGTCGCGCTGATGGATGTCCGCATGCCGGGGATCGGCGGGCTCGCGGCGACCGCCGCGATCACCGAACGCAGCCCCGCGACCCGTGTTCTGGTGCTCACCACCTTCGGTCTCGACGATTACCTGTTCGCCGCGCTGCGCGCCGGGGCCGCCGGTTTCCTGCTCAAGGACGCCGAGCCGGAGCGGGTGATCGACGCGGTACGGGTGGTCCACGGGGGCGCCGCGCTGCTCGATCCGGCGATGACCCGCACGCTGATCGACCGGTTCACGGACGGGCCCGGTCCGCTCGATGCGGCCCGGCTCGACCTGCTCACCCCGCGCGAGACGGAGGTGCTGCGGCAGGTCGCGCGGGGGCTGTCCAACGCGGAGATCGCGGCGGTGCTGAGGGTGAGTCCGCCCACCGTGAAGGACCACGTCTCCGTCCTCCTCGGCAAGCTCGGCGTACGCGACCGGGTGCAGGCGACGATTGCCGCGTACGAGACGGGGCTGATCCGGCCCGGCAGCGGGCCGTGAGGTGAGTCGGCACCCCGCCGTGAGATGGAGGTGACACCCCGCCGCAGGGCGGCCCTCGCACGCGACAGGACCGTCCCTGAGCTGGACGGATCGCCCGCATCGGTTTCCTAGCCTCGAAGGCATGTCACGCATACTTCTCCACCGTGTCGCCGGCGGCGCCCTGCTGTTCCTGGCGCTCTTGCTGACCCCTGCCGTGGCGGTGGCCGGTTTCCTCGCCGCGGCGTTCGTCACCGCGAGCGTGCCGGTCCTGGTCATCGTCGGTCTCGTCGGCGGCGCCCTGGCCGGCGGACTGCTGGGCCGGGCGGCGTTCGCCCTGTTCGGCCTCGCCCGCCGCCCGGCCCGGCGGGCGTCCGCGTTCCTCACGGTCGGCCTGACCGCGGCCGTCGCCGTCCTCGCCGCCGTCACCGTCCTCCATCCGATGCCCACCACGACGGCCGCCCCCGCCCCGCCCGGCGTGCGGTTCTGGGATCTGCCGACCGGTTCACGCATCGCCTACGTCCACGCCCCCGCCACAGGCAAGGCCAGACCGACCCCGGTGATCTTCCTGCACGGCGGTCCTGGCACCCCCGGCGAGGACGTCCCCACCGGGGGCCGTGAACTCGCGGCGGACGGCTTCGACGTCTACTCCTACGACCAGCTCGGCGCCGGCCGCTCCACCCGGCTGCGGGACGTCACCGGATACACCGTCGCCCGCCAGGCCGCCGACCTGGAAGCGATCCGGCGCACACTCGGCGCCGACCGGATCATCTTGGTCGGCCAGTCCTGGGGCGGATCACTCACCGCCCAGTACCTGGCCACCCATGGCGAACACGTCGCCAAAGCGGTCTTCACCTCGCCGGGCGCGCTGTGGGGCCGTCAATACCCCGGCTCCAAGGCCGGGGAACCCTGGAACCGCCTCTCCCCCGCCCAAAAGGCCCGGCTCGACCGGCTGAACAGCGCACCCCGCATCATCGCGGCGAGCCTGCTCCTCCGGATCAACCCCGGCGCCGCGCACGCGCTGGTCGGCGACCGCGAGGTCGACCACTGGATGCACGAAGTCGCCCTCCAGGGAAAAGACAGCACCTCGTGCAAGGACGCTCCGCCCACCACGGCGCACGACAACCCTCAGGGCTTCTACAGCAACCAGATGACCGTCAGGGACTTCGAGAAGCTCCCCGACCCCCGGCCCCGTCTGCGCACCCTGCGCGTCCCCTCTCTGATCATGCGAGGGGTATGCGACTTCATCAAGCCCGCCGTGACCGCCGAGTACCAACACACCCTCGCAGGATCTGAGTTGGTGACCGTCAAGGGAGCCGGACACTCCATCTCAGGCGAACAGCCCGGCCGCTACACCGCACTGCTGCGGGCCTTCCTCCTGGACGAACCGCTGCCAACGGGCACCGGCTGAGTCCGGAACAGGCGGTCGGCGCTCTGCGCGCAGCCCCATGGGCCCCGGATCCTCGTCGTCCCCACCTTCGACCTCGACGAGTACGCCACGCGGCCCTGCGTGCCGGCGCGAACGGCTTCCTCGTCAAGGACGCTCCTGCCGAGGAGCCCGGCGCCTTGACTTCTCCAGCCTCGCCTGACGCATCGTCGAGAACGGCCTCTCGTGCAGCGTCTCCCTCTTGATTCCCTGCCAGAATGATTCGGCGAGGGCGGTAGGGTCCTGCCCATGGGCTGCGACTGGGAGAACATCCTCGGCGCGAGCGGTGCCGGACTCGAAAAGGCCTACGACGCCGCCGTGTCCGCCGTCATCTATGACCAGGACCCCGGCGACGACGAAACGGCTTTCCCGTTCAACGAAGAGTAGGCCGCACCGGCCGGACCCGGGAACGCGGACTTCGCGAGCCCGGCGCCTGCTCGCGATCAGGTGCTCCAGAGGGGGGCGGAGGCTCGGCCCTACCTTGGTCATGGGCGGCGTCACGGGGTCGGCTCCTCGGTAGCGAGTCGCCGCGGGCCTCGTCGACGGGGCGGCCCTGACTGCTGTGGTTCAGGCGGCGACAGACGTCTTCACGGCCGTGCGGCGAGGACGGCGCTGGCGCGGTACCGACCGCCCCGTACGCGGGTCGCCAGCGGAGCGGGTGGCGTGGATTGCGGCGCGCTGCTCGCGGTTGGTGATGATCCGGCCGCGGCGGCCGTTCCGTCCGCAGAGCGCATCGTGCTCGCGGAGAAAACGGCGCAGCCACGAGACGGAGCACATCAAGACGTAGGCGGTCTCCTGGACCGTCATGTACTCCTGCTCGGGGTCCTCGGGGGCGGTGGGCACCCCGTAGAGCTCGTAGGCCTTGGTGGCCATCGTCATGTCCTCTCAGGCTGGTCGGCCTCGTCCGGATGTGGCGCGAGGCGGTCGTCGGTGTGTCGAGGGCTGCGCGGAGGGCGATGTATGGCGGGGGCTCATGCGTCTACGGGTGCCGTTTACGAGGTGGCAGAAACGGCCTATTCCCGCCTGTGTTGCCATCTGTGCACACGTCGTCCTTGCTTGCATGCGTTCCGTGCGGATCGCGTCCCCGTCAACCTCGTAGGTCAACGGTTGGCACATGCCAGCATTCTAGCCTTAGCTAGCCTTGCAATTCTAGCTCTGGTTGGCTCTAGATCGGATTGGGTGGTGCAGTCGGGTAGCCTTAGTTAGCCTGACCTGGGATTTTGTAGTTCAGAATTCGGCCTATCTCGCGGGTGACCTAGCTGGCCCTAGCTGGTCCTGCGAAGATGTCAGCATGGGAACTCGCGATCTCGGCCGCCTCGCGTCACGCGTGAAGGTGCATCGACTGGAGCTATACCCCTCCCGCCTCGCGGCGGCCGCGGCGGTCGGTATTTCCAAAGACACGTGGCGGCGCGTCGAGGAGGGGCTGGATGTGCGCGAGTCGACGTACGCAAAAATCGATCGGGCGCTCGGCTGGACTCCGGGAAGTTGTGCCGTCGTCGCCGGTGGCGGTGAACCCGTTCTTGTCGACGCGCACCATGATGACCGGTCCGTGCCGGGCAAGTCGAGTGGCGCCGGCCCGAGCGCGGAGGTCGTACGAAGGGCGACGTTCGAGGCGGCCAGGCGGACGATGCCGAACGCCGCGATCGGCGACTTGGATGCGTTCAGTGAAGAGCTAGTCGAGGTCCTACGGAAGGGGGGTCACGTGTCGGAGTGAGGCGTGGGTGAAGATGTCCGGCCGCGCAACCGTTTGGCCGTTACCGGATCATGATATGCCGGGTTGAGGATTCCTCACATTTGCCCTGACACGCGCTCGTTCGGCGTGCCACTCCAACCAGGACCACCCGGGGAGGTCTCCGTACGGGAGCCAGGGGGACCGGTGAGAAACGTCATCAGCCTGGAATTGGGGCCGCAGGACAGCCCAAGTAGCAGGAGGGGCGGTGTGTGCCCTGTCCTCCAGAGTTGCCCAAGATCGCGGCCTCCAGGAACGTGCGAGGCGGTTCATGAAGGCGCACGGACTTGACCGCTCGCCATGTCGCAGTCGCCTCATTGGGTAAACGCAATAGGGCAGGCAGTGGGAGGTGCCGGCGGCAGGGATACCCGCCAGCACCCCGCACACCACTCATCAATCATCGGTAGGATGACGGGTGCCCTACATAGAAGTGCGCGGGAATAGCATCCGCGTGAAGTGGTGGAGCGGCGAGTACAAGCTCGACGCTGATGGCAGCTCCGAAGTACGACTCATGGAGAGCACTGGTGATGCCGCCCTTCCTCCATGAGATGCATGAGGCTCTGCTGGCGTCTCACGAGAAGCCGTGGACGTTTCTGTCTGTCATGGGGAAACCGCTTCTGGGGACGGATTTCGATCGGGACTACTGGTACCCGATCCGGGACGGAGCCGAGAAGCGGGACTCCGGGCCGCGGTATGCGCGGTGGGCGCGGCCCGCGATGCCGGCGGTGTCGGAGATGGCCGGGCAGGACATCTACCGGTTGCGGCACTGGCACAAAGCGAAGCTGGATGAGCCGGGTGACATTCCGCGCGTGGCGGTGGAGGCCCGAATGGGGCATGAGCTTCAGGGGGTGGAGGGTGTGTACAGCGAGGTGACGGTTGCGATGGAGGAGAGAGTCGGGGAGTACCTTCAGCGCGTATGGGAGAAAGAGGTAGTGGGTGCGGGGTTGTGGACGCCTCCTTTTCCCATGCCGCTCCCAGATGACCTGCACAAAACTGCTCCGTCCCTGTTCAGCAGCCTTCCTGTCTTGGAGTACGAATGATCGTGTGGATCAACGGTGCGTTCGGCGCGGGGAAGACGAGCGCCGCGCGCGAGCTGGTCGATCTGATCCCGAACAGCACCTTCTACGACCCCGAGCTGATCGGTGCGGGATTGCGGTACCTGCTGCCCCAGAAGAGGCTCGCCGAGGTGACCGACTTCCAGGACCTGCCGATCTGGCGGCGGTTGGTGGTGGACACCGCCGCGGCTCTGCTGGCCGAGGTGTCCGGCGTGCTGGTGGTGCCGATGACGCTGTTGCGGCAGGAATACCGCGACGAGATCTTCGGCGGGCTCGCCTCCCGGCGCATACCGGTGCGCCATGTGCTGCTCTCGCAAGAGGAAACGATCCTGCGTAAACGGATCGCGGGCCGGGTGGAGTCCCCTGACGACCCCGGGCACAGCGAACGGTCCCAGCAATGGGCCTACGAGCACATCGGCCCCTACCGGGCGGCGCTCGGCTGGCTCACCCGTGACGCCCACACGATCGACACCAGCGCGCTCACCCCCTACGAGACGGCCGAGCGCATAGCCGAGGCGGTGCGCACGGGAGCGGCCACCGCCTGCGAGATCGTGCAGACCCCCGCCCCGACCGGGGAGACCGTCGCGGCCGGGGTACTGCTCTTCGACGAGCACGACCGGGTCCTGCTCGTCGACCCGACGTACAAGCCGGGCTGGGAGTTCCCCGGCGGAGTGGTCGAGGAGGGCGAGGCCCCGGCCCAGGCGGGGATCCGTGAGGTGGCCGAGGAGATAGGGATCCACCTCGACCGGGTGCCCAAGCTCCTGGTCGTCGACTGGGAGGCGCCCCACCCGCCCGGATTCGGAGGTCTACGGATGCTCTTCGACGGCGGGCTGCTGCCCGGCGCGGACGTCCAGCGGCTGCTGCTGCCGGACTCGGAGCTGCGCGGCTGGCGGTTCGTCACCGAGGAGGAGGCCGCCACCCTGCTTCCTCCCACCCGCTACGAGAGGTTGCGCTGGGCGCTGCGTGCCCGGGAACGGAAGGCCGTGCTCAACCTGGAGGCCGGGATCCCGGTCGGCTGAGGCGGAGGTTTCCGGGGCGGCCCCGCGTCGGCGTCGACGACGGTCGGAGGCCGCCGGGCCCGCCGTCGTCGGAGACGAGCGGACCACCGGGCCGGTGCCCCCGAGGGCGCGTACGGTCGACGCCGTGGCAAGCCCGTACGGCCGACACCGCGAAGGCCCGTGCGGCCGACGCCGCGGCAGTGCGCTCGGGCCGATTCCGTCGGAGGCGGGCACGGCGGGGTGCGAGGGAAAGGTCCGCCGACCCTCCCCGCAGGCCCGGCAGGCGCCGGGAACTCGCGGGGACGCCTTCTCCCGATGTCCCGTCAGGCCCGCTTGGAATCGGCGTAGTTGCGCAGGAACAGGGCCTCGGTGACCGACAAGCGCTCCAGCTCCTCGGGCGACACGCTCTCGTTCACGGCGTGGATCTGAGCCTCCGGCTCGCTCAGGCCGATCAGCAGGATCTCGGCCTCCGGGTAGAGCGCGGCGAGGGTGTTGCAGAGCGGGATCGAGCCGCCCATCCCGGACGTCTGCATGGTCTCGCCGGGGTACGCGGCCTCCATCGCCCGCGCCATCGAGGTGTACGCGGGGCTGGTGGTGTCCGCGCGGAACGGCTGGCCCTGGCCGACCTGCTCCACCGACACCCTGGCTCCCCACGGGGCATGCGCCACGAGGTGCGCGGTCAGCAGCTCCGTCGCCTCGGCGGCGTCCCGGCCCGGCGGCACCCGCAGGCTGATCTGGGCCCGTGCGCTCGCCTGGAGCGAGGGGGTGGCGCCGACCACCGGCGGGCAGTCGATACCGATGACGGTCACAGCGGGTCGGGCCCAGATCCGGTCGGCGACCGTACCCGTGCCGATCAGCTCGACGCCGTCGAGCACCTTGGCGTCCGAGCGGAACTCGGCCTCCGGGTACTGGAGCCCGTCCCACTCGGTGTCCGCGGTGAGCCCGTCGACGGTGGTGCTGCCGTCCTCGGCGCGCAGCGACGCCAGCAGCTGGATCATCGCGGCCAGCGCGTCCGGGGCGGCGCCGCCGAACTGACCGGAGTGCAGATTCCCTTCGAGGGTGTCGAGGGTGACCCGCAGCATGGTCATGCCGCGCAGCGTCGCGGTGACCGTCGGCAGGCCGACGCGGAAGTTGCCGGTGTCGCCGATGACGATCGTGTCCGCGGCGAGCAGCTCGGGGTGCGCCTGCGCGTACCGCTCCAGTCCGCCGGTGCCCTGTTCCTCGGAGCCCTCCGCGATCACCTTGACCGAGACCGGGACACCCCCGTCCGCCTTCAGGGCGCGCAGCGCGAGGAGGTGCATGATGAAGCCGCCCTTGCAGTCGGCCGCGCCCCGGCCGTACCAGCGGCCGTCCCGCTCGGTCAGCTCGAACGGCGGCGAGAGCCAGGCGGACTCGTCGAGCGGCGGCTGCACGTCGTAGTGCGCGTAGAGCAGCACGGTCGGGGCGCCGGCCGGACCCGGCAGGAAGCCGTACACCGACTGCGTTCCGTCGGGGGTGTCGAGCAGGGCGACGTCCTGGAAGCCCTCGGCGCGGAGCGCGTCCGCGACCCAGTCGGCGGCGGCCTCGCACTCGCTCCTCGGGAACTGCGCGGGATCCGCCACCGACTGGAAGGCCACCAGCTCGGTCAGCTCCGCCTTGGCACGGGGCATCAGCGAGGCGATGGTCGCGGCGATCGGACGGGCGGTCATGGGCACGCTCCTCGTGGGTGCGACGTTATGGGTACGAATCCGGGCGCACGCGTACCGGTGGTGCGGTGTGCGTGCGGGGCGAACGCACGGTCGATCCTCCCACAGGGGGTGCCCGGGCGGGCGCGCCGTAGGATGCCGTGAGCAGCATGGGCCATTGGTGGGATCGGGAGCAGAAGCACATCGTGAGCAGCGAGAACGCAGACGCCGTGCAGGAGCGCGAAGAGTCGACCGTGTGGGACGTGGTCGTCGTCGGTGGTGGACCGGCCGGAGCCTCCGCGGCGTACGCCGCTGCGGTCGCGGGCCGACGGGTACTGCTCCTCGAAAGGGCCGAGCTGCCGCGCTACAAGACGTGCGGCGGCGGGATCATCGGGTTCTCGCGGGACTCGCTGCCGCCCGGATTCGAGCTGCCGCTTCGCGACCGGGTCCACGCGGTGACGTTCTCGCTCAACGGCAGACTGGCGCGTACCCGCCGTTCCAAGCGGATGCTCTTTGGTCTCATCAACCGCCCCGAGTTCGACGCGGGGTTGGTCGAGGAGGCCCAGAAGGCGGGTGCCGAACTCCGCACCGGAGCCACCGTGACGAGGGTCGAGCAGCACGGCGCCGCGGTGCCGGACCGGCGTACGGTCGCTGTGGTGCTGGCCGGTGGCGAGACCGTCCTGGCACGCGCGGTCGTCGGTGCCGACGGCAGCGCCGGACGGATAGGAGCCCACGTCGGGGTGAAGCTCGATCAGGTGGACCTCGGCCTGGAGGCGGAGATCCCGGTCCCGCCGACGGTCGCGGAGGACTGGGCGGGCCGGGTACTGATCGACTGGGGCCCGATGCCCGGCAGTTACGGCTGGGTGTTCCCCAAGGGCGACACCCTCACCGTCGGTGTCATCTCGGCGCGCGGCGACGGCGCGGGCACCAAGCGGTACCTGGAGGACTTCATCGCCCGGCTGGGGCTCGCCGGATTCGAGCCGAAGATTTCCTCCGGGCATCTGACACGCTGCCGCAGCGACGACTCGCCGCTGTCGCGCGGACGGGTGCTGGTGTGCGGCGACGCGGCGGGGCTGCTGGAACCGTGGACCCGCGAGGGCATCTCCTTCGCGCTGCGGTCGGGGCGGCTCGCCGGTGAGTGGGCGGTCCGGATCGCGGAGTCGCACGACGCGGTGGACGCCCGGCGTCAGGCGCTCAACTACGCCTTCGCCATCAAGGCGGGGCTCGGCGTCGAGATGGGTGTCGGCCGCCGCATGCTGAAGCTGTTCGAACGGCGCCCGGGTGTGTTGCACGCGGTGCTGACCGGGTTCCGCCCGGCCTGGAACGCGTTCGCCGGGGTGACCCGGGGGACGACGTCGCTGGCCGAACTGGTCCGGACGCATCCGCTGGCCCAGCGGGCGCTGTCGATGATGGACCGCTAGGGCGTGTTGCGAAAGTCCCGTCCGGCTCGCGACGCCTGGCACGGCGCCTCGCCGCGTTGTCGGGATCGTCCACGTACGCCCCGTACGAGGACGATCCTCCGCCTTGCGATCAATGGGATCTCCTCTGTTTGCGCGAAGCCGGGAACTCGGGGAAGCACCGGACGCCGCGCAATCCGACCGCCGGCCGAACGACGGCACTTCGACGACAGGGCCCAGGACGGCCGACCCGCTCGGTGATGTCCGGCGGTCGGCGCCGATGCGTTCGCCCCGGTCCCGGGCCGAACGACACCGGCACGGACCGGCCCCGAGCCGGGCCCGCGTCCCGCTCCGCGCACTCCGGCGTACTCCCCGGGGAGTACGGGCGACCGCCACTTCCGGCGGACGCCCGGGCCGCCGCACGCCGTCTAGTGCCGTGACCGGCAAGGTTTGCCCGGAAGGAGCGTCGTCCGGTGCGTGCGATCGCAAGGCGGCCGAAAGCCCTCGTAGCGGGCTACGTGGGCTCTCGGCCAACGCCGCGAGCGTGCGTGCCGGACGGTGCGACGGGGCAAACGTTGCCGGTCACGGCACTAGCGTGGCCGGCATGGAGGAGCGACGCACACACCGGTGNGCCGGGCCCGCGTCCCGCTCCGCGCACTCCGGCGTACTCCCCGGGGAGTACGGGCGACCGCCACTTCCGGCGGACGCCCGGGCCGCCGCACGCCGTCTAGTGCCGTGACCGGCAAGGTTTGCCCGGAAGGAGCGTCGTCCGGTGCGTGCGATCGCAAGGCGGCCGAAAGCCCTCGTAGCGGGCTACGTGGGCTCTCGGCCAACGCCGCGAGCGTGCGTGCCGGACGGTGCGACGGGGCAAACGTTGCCGGTCACGGCACTAGCGTGGCCGGCATGGAGGAGCGACGCACACACCGGTGGTACGACGGACCGCCGCGATGGCTGGTGGAGGCGCCGGGGCACTCGGCTTCCCGGCTGCCCTGGCCCTCGACGATCCTGCTGGGCGCCGTCGTGCTGATCGGTTCGACCGTCGCGGCCCGGGTCCAGACGGACGAACGGGTCCCGCTGGACCTCGTCGCGCGGCTGCTGCTCCTTGCGGCCGTCGCCGTGCTCCTGCTCCGCCACCGCCACCCCGTGGTCGCCGCGTTCGGGAGTTCGGCCGCCGCGACGGTCTACCTGGCGGCCGGATATCCGTACGGGCCGGTCTTCCTGGCCGTCGCCGTGGGCTGCTTCGGCGCCGTCGTCTCCGGGCACCGGCGGGCGGCCTGGACGGCGGTCGGCATGGTGTGGCTGGGCCACGTCCTGGTGACCCACCCGCTCCACCGGTGGCTGCCGCCGGCCGACGACCACGCCGCCTCCTGGGGGCAGGAACTGGGCATCGCCGCCTGGGTGGTGGCGATCGTCGCGGTCGCCGAGTGCGTCCGCGTACGCCGTGAGCAGTGGGCGGAGCGGCGCGCCGAGCAGGAGGCGGCGCAGCGGCGCCGGGCCGACGAGGAGCGGCTGCGGATGGCCCGCGAGCTCCACGACGTGCTGGCCCACAGCATCTCCGTCATCAACGTCCAGTCGAGCGTCGGTCTCGCGCTGCTGGACTCCGACCCCGAGCAGGCGCGGGCCGCGCTCACCGCCATCAGGGCCGCCGGCAGGCAGGCGCTGGGGGAGGTCCGCCAGGTCCTGGACGCCCTGCGCGCTCCCGGGGACGCGCCCAGGGCCCCGGCCCCCGGTCTGGACCGGCTGCCCGAACTCGTGGACCAGGCGGCGAGCGCCGGACTGGCCGTCACCGTCGAGACCGACGGGGCGCGTGACGCTGTGCCGCCCGCCACCGGCCTCGCCGCCTTCCGGATCGTGCAGGAGGCACTGACCAATGTGATCCGGCACTCCGGGTCGCGTACCGCACGGGTCAGGATCGGCTACGGTCCCGGCCGTGTCCGCCTCCGCGTCGACGACGACGGGCCCGCCACCGGTGGCGACGCCGGGGGCGGCGGCAACGGACTGGCGGGGATGCGGGAGCGGGCCGCCGCGCTGGGTGGCACGATCGAGGCCGGGCCCCGGGCCGACGGCGGATTCCGGGTGCTGGCCGAGCTCCCGCTGCCGCCCGGCGCGCCGCAGCCGCCCCGTTCCACCCGCGCGACCGGCTCGGCCGGACCGTCGGAGCACGAGCACGAGCACGAGCACGAGCACGAGAGGGAGAGGGAGACGGCGTGATCCGCGTTCTGCTCGCCGACGACCAGCTGCTGGTCCGGGCCGGGTTCCGGGCGCTGCTGGACGCCCAGCCGGACATCGGCGTGGTGGGGGAGGCCGCCGACGGCGAGGAGGCCGTGCGCCTGGTGCGCGAACTGCGCCCCGACACCGTGCTGATGGACATCCGGATGCCGCTCCTCGACGGCCTCGCCGCCACCCGCGCCATCACCGGGGACACCGCACTGAACGGTGTCAAGGTGGTCATGCTCACCACTTTCGAGCTCGACGAGTACGTCTTCGAGGCGATCCGCTCCGGGGCCTCCGGCTTCCTCGTCAAGGACACCGAGCCGGACGAGCTGCTGCGGGCGGTACGCGCCGTGGTGGGCGGGGACGCCCTGCTCTCACCAGGGGTCACCCGTCGGCTGATCGCCGAGTTCGCGGCCCGCTCCAAGGGGCCCGTGGCGGCGGCCGGGCCGGGCGGGCTGACCGAACGGGAGCGGGAGGTGATGGCCCTCGTCGGCATGGGGCTCTCCAACGAGGAGATCGCCCGACGGCTGGTCGTCAGCCCGCTCACCGCGAAGACCCACGTCAGTCGCGCCATGGTGAAGCTCGGCGCCCGCGACCGTGCCCAACTCGTCGTTCTCGCCTACGAGTCGGGGCTCGTGCGCCCCGGCTGGCTCGTCTGAGCCGGGCGGGGCGCACCGTCTCGCCGGTCCGCCGTCAGGACCAGGTGACCCCGGAGTTCTCGCGCCAGATCCGGGCCGGCCCGGGGTCGCCCGCCACGGTGAGCGTCGTGAGCGGCAGCCGGTTCCACAGTGTCAGGTAGAGCTCCTCGGCCGTACCGCTCAACTCGCAGTCCACCGGGACCGGTTCGGCCGTCTCCTCGTCGCGCACGGTCCGCGGCGGTTCGGACGACAGCCGCACGGTCCAGACGGCGTCGGTGTCCGTGGCACGCAGCCGCAGGGAACACGGTGTCGCCGAGCGCACCTTGCTCCGTCCGCGGGAATGGAAGCCGTGCAGCAGTTCGTCGATGCCGTCCACCGCGTGCTCGGCCGTCACCGTCGACAGGCGTCCGCCGCGTGCCGACTCCGCGTCCACCCGGTGGATCGTCGTCTCGTGCGCCTGGCGCCGGGCCCAGAAGGCCAGTGGAGACGGCGCGGGCATGAAGGTCCAGCACTCCAGCCCGGCCGGGGCCGCCGTCAAGGCGTCGACCAGGAGGGCGTGGCCCTCGCGGAACCAGTCGAGGAGCGGGGGTCCGTCGAGATCGGGTTCCCCGCCGTTCGGGTGGTACGAGGAGTGGCCCTCGACGACGAATCCGGTTGCCCAGCGGTGCACCATGCCGGTGTGCCGGACCAGATCGCGGATCCGCCAGTCCGGGCAGGTGGGCACCGGCGCCGAGGTGCCCGCCTCACGGGCGGCGGCCACCAGCGACCGTCCTTCGTCGGCCAGGGACTCGATATGCCTCGTGATGTCCATGATGCCGATTGTGCCAGCGGCGCAGATC
This sequence comes from Streptomyces sp. CB01580, assembly GCF_001905795.1. Classification (GTDB taxonomy): domain Bacteria; phylum Actinomycetota; class Actinomycetes; order Streptomycetales; family Streptomycetaceae; genus Streptomyces. The sequence continues at coordinate 2,911 of NZ_LIXJ01000049.1, read as the reverse complement.
GGCGCCGACGCGCGCCCGCAGCCGACCGGGCGGGCCGGAAGTCCCCGGATCCGGCCCGGGAACCACCGGATCCGGCCCGCGGCGCGTGGCCGTCCGGGGGCGATGCCTCACGTGCGGGCGGTGCCCCGAGCCGCGTATCCGAGGGCGGCGGCTGCCGAGGCCAGCAGCGCCACCGTGGTGAGGGCCGTCGGGAGGGAGAACCAGTCGGCCAGGAAGCCGATCGTGGGCGGCCCGAGCAGCATCCCGCCGTAGCCCAGCGTCGACGCGGCGGCCACCCCCGAGGGGCCGGAGACCTCTCCGGCCCGGCTCACCGCCACGGGGAAGATGTTCGCCAGGCCGAGGCCCGTGATCGCGAACCCGAGGAGGGCCGCCCAGGAGGTGGGGGCGAGCGAGCCGAGCAGCATCCCGGCCGCTGCCGTCGCGCCGCCCGCGACCAGGGTGCGGGTCTGGCCGAGGCGCTGGAGCAGCATCGTGCCGCCGAGCCGGCCGGCCGTCATGGCCAGTGCGAACAAGGAGTATCCGGCGGCGGCGGTCCCGGGGTGGGCACGCAGGTCCTGTTCCAGATGGAGGGCGCCCCAGTCGGCCAGCGCGCCCTCGCCGTACGCGGTGCACAGCGCGATCACGCCGAACAGCAGCACCGTTCGCCGGGCGTGGCGGGCCGGTCGCGGCTGCGCCCCGGAGTCGTCGGCCACCCTCGCGGAGGCGGACGTGGACGAGGGGGCGGGCGGCCCGGGTCTCGGTCGGCGCAGCAGCGCGGGTCCGGCCGTCGCCGTGACCAGGAGCCCGATACCGGTGAGGGCGAAGAGGTGCGCGGCGGGGGAGAGGGCGCCCGCCACCAGCCCGCCGAGCCCGGCGCCGATCATTCCACCGAGGCTGAACGCCGCGTGGAATCCCGGCATCACGGGACGCCGCAGGGCGGTCACCAGATCGACGGCCGCGCTGTTCATCGCCACGTTCATCCCGCCGTACGCGGCCCCGAAGACCAGCAGCACCAGGCCGAGCGCGAACGCCGAACGCGCCTGCGCGGGCAGTGCGATGCTCACGGAGAGGAGCACGCCGCAGACCACCGTCACCGCGTGGCTGCCGAACCGGCGGCACAGCCGGCCGGTGAGCATCATGGTCACCACGGCCCCGGCGGACACGCCGAGCAGCGCGAGCCCCAGGCCGGAGGCCGACGCACCGGTCTGGTGCTTGATGGCCGGAATACGGACGACCCAGCCGGCGAAGAGGAAACCGTCGAGGGCGAAGAACACGGTCAGCGCGGTACGGAGGCGGGCCGTCGAAGACGTGGCGGTGTGTCCGCCCGGGGCTCCCGGCAGGGCCGTCCGCAATTTGTTTAGTTGCGGCACAAACTCAGGATAGGGGCGCCGGGGCAACGCGTGCAAGGCGCTCGACGGGGCGCGGCCGTCCGGGCCGTGGGTGCGGACGCCGGAGCGTCGGCGGCACGCCCGGATCATGGGAGACTCGCCCCCATGAACGGAAAGGTGACCACCACCCGGACGAAGCTGGAGAGGGGCCGCAGCGCGCTCGGGCCCGCGCTGGAACTGGTCCACACCGGGCGCGCGCCCACCCGCGCCGTCCTCACCTCCGAACTCGGGGTCACCCGGGCGACGGCCGGTGCGGTCGCCTCGGAGCTGGAGGCGCTCGGCCTGATCCAGGTCGACTCCCGGCCTGGCTCCGCCGCCGGTTCCCAGGGCCGCCCCTCGCACCGGTTGTCCGTGCGCGAGTCGGGTCCGGTCGCGGTCGCCGCGCAGGTGCACGCGGACGGGTACCGGGCGGCGCTCGTCGGGCTGGGCGGGCGGATCGTCGCCACCGCCCCCGGATGCGTGACCGTCACGGCCGACCCGGCGCAGGTCATCGGAGAGGTCGTCGACGACTGCGCCCGCCTGCTGCGGGACAGCGGACGCCGATGCGTCGGCGCGGGAATCGCGGTGCCGTCCGCGGTCGCCGAACCCGAGGGGGCCGCGCTCAACCCCCTGCACATCGCCTGGCCCGCGGGGGCTCCGGTGCGCGAGATCTTCGCCGCCCACGTGGCGGCGGCGGGCATCCCCGGTCCCGCCTTCGCCGGGAACGACGTGAACCTCGCCGCGCTCGCCGAACACCGGCACGGCGCCGGATGCGGCGCACGGCACCTGCTCTGCGTGGCCACCGGGCACCGCGGCGTGGGCGGCGCGCTGGTCCTCGACGGCCGTCTGCACACCGGGAGTTCGGGGCTCGCGCTGGAGGTCGGGCACCTCACGGTGAACCCCGACGGCCGCCCGTGCCACTGCGGGGGCCGCGGCTGTCTGGACGTCGAGACCGATCCGCTGGCCTTCCTGCTCGCGGCGCGCCGCGAACCGGGCCCGGAGGAGTCGCTGCTCAAGCAGGCGGGAGACCTGCTGCGCACGGAGTACGACGACCCGGCGGTACGGGGCGCCGCCGAGGAGCTGATCGACCGGCTCGGCCTCGGGCTGGCCGGACTGGTCAACATCCTCGACCCGGACCGCATCATCCTCGGCGGACTGCACCGCGCCCTGCTCGACGTGGACCCCGAGCGGCTGCGCGCGGTGGTGGCCGACCGCAGTCTGTGGGGGCGCAGCGGCAGTGTGCCGATCCTGCCGTGCACGCTCGACCACAACAGTCTGGTGGGCGCGGCGGAACTGGCCTGGCAGCCGGTGCTCGACGACCCGCTGGCCGCGCTCGCCTGAGCCGGGGCGCGGCTGCCCGCGCCGCGCCGAGCGGCGGCCGGGGCGGCGGTGGCCCTGCCGGGTCTGCTCGTCGGCCGCCCGCGGGCGGCCCCGAGACGGCGGCGTCCGCGCCGTACCCGCCCCTCGGCGCCCCGGCCGGGCCCGCGCTCGGCCCGTCGGCCCCGGTCGGCTGGTGCTGTGGCCGGAAAGGTTTGCCGGGAGGCTCGCGGCGTCCGGTGCGGTGC
>NZ_LIXJ01000048.1 GCF_001905795.1 Streptomyces sp. CB01580 | reverse complement strand
TTGCCGGTCACGGCACTAGCCGTGCGTGCGCAGCAGCGTCCGCATGGTCCGCATGGCCACCGACAGGTTCGCGAGGTCGAACGCGTCCGAGCCCCGGATCTCCTCCAGGGTGGCACGCGACCGGGTGAGGATCGCCGCGTTCTTCTCCTCCCACGCCTCGAACCGCTCCGGGGGCGTCGAGCCCCCGTTGCCCACGGACAGCACGTCCGCGGTGAGCGCGGCGTGCGCCGCGTACAGGTCCTCGCGGATGGAGGCACGGGCCATGGACTGCCAGCGGTCGGCCCGCGGCAGCTCGATGATCCGGTCCATCAGCTGGGTGATGCCGAGCCGGTGGGCGAGGTCGTAGTACACCTCGGCGACGGCGAGCGGCTCCTTGCCGGTGCGCTCCGCGATCGCCACGACGTCCAGCGCCGGGAAGGCGGAGGAGAATCCGGCGACCCGCTGGGCCAGCTCGCCCGGGACGCCCGCCTCGGTCAGCTCGTCCAGGATCGACTGGTACCAGTCGAGGTCGGCGCCCTGGAGCACCTTCGGCAGCTCGGCCCAGACCTGCTCGACGCCCGCCCTGAAGAAGTCGATCGTCTCGGCGATCGCCAGCGGCTGCGGCCGGTTGCCGAGCAGCCAGCGCGTACCGCGCTCGACGAGCCGGCGCGAGTGCAGCCGGATCCGGGTCTGGACATCGGCGGCGACCTCGTTGTCGAGCGCCTCGACGGCGTCCCACACCTGGCCGAGCCCGAAGATCTCACGGGCCGCGAACTGCGCCCGCACGATCTCCTCGATGGACGCGCCGGTCTCTTCCCGGAACCGGTGCAGGAAGCTCGAACCGCCGCTGTTGACGGTGTCGTTGACCAGGACCGTGGTGATGATCTCGCGGCGCAGCGCGTGCCCGTCGACCGCCTCGGTGAACTGCTCGCGCAGCTGGTGCGGGAAGTAGGCGTGCAGCAGCTTCTGGAGGTGCGGGTCGTCCGGCAGGCTGGTCCGGATGAGGTCCCGGGCCGCCGTGATCTTGGTGTAGGCGAGCAGCACGGCCAGCTCCGGCTGGGTCAGCCCCTTGCCGCCGTTCAGCAGCTCGCGGATCTGCCGGTCGCTGGGCAGGAACTCCAGCCCGCGGTCCAGGTCCCCGTCGCGGCCCAGCCGGCGCATGAAGCGCTGGTGGGCGTGGAGCAGGGACGCCGACTGGGCGGTGGCGTTGGCGAGCGCCACATTCTGCGCGTAGTTGTTGCGCAGCACCAGGCGGCCGATCTCGTCGGTCATCTCCGCGAGCAGCTTGTTGCGCTGCTTGACGGTCATGTCGCCGTCGCGGACGAGACCGTTGAGCAGGATCTTGATGTTCACCTCGTGGTCGGAGGTGTCCACACCGGCGCTGTTGTCGATCGCGTCGGTGTTGATCCTGCCGCCGCCGTGGGCGAACTCGATCCGGCCGAGCTGGGTGGCGCCGAGGTTGCCGCCCTCGCCGACGACCTTGGCCCGCAGGTCCCGGCCGTCGACCCGGATCGCGTCGTTGCCCTTGTCGCCGACATCGGCGTTCGATTCGGCGGAGGACTTGATGTACGTGCCGATGCCGCCGTTCCACACCAGGTCCACGGGGGCCTTGAGGATGGTCTGCATCAGCTCGGCGGGCGTCATCTTGGTGATGCCCGGCTCGATGCCCAGCACCTCGCGCATGTGCGCGTTGACCGGGATGGACTTGGCGGTGCGCGAGTGCACGCCGCCGCCCGCGGAGAGCAGCTTCTTGTCGTAGTCGGCCCAGGAGCTGCGCGGCAGGTCGAAGAGGCGGCGCCGCTCGGCGTACGAGGCGGCGGCGTCCGGCGCCGGGTCGATGAAGATGTGCCGGTGGTCGAAGGCGGCGACGAGGCGGATGTGCTCGGAGAGCAGCATGCCGTTGCCGAACACGTCACCCGACATGTCACCGACACCGACGACCGTGAAGTCCTGGGTCTGGGTGTCGTGGCCGAGCTCGCGGAAGTGCCGCTTGACGGACTCCCAGGCGCCCCGGGCGGTGATGCCCATGCCCTTGTGGTCGTAACCGGCGGAGCCCCCGGAGGCGAACGCGTCGCCGAGCCAGAAGCCGTATCCGACGGCGACCTCGTTGGCGATGTCGGAGAACTTCGCGGTGCCCTTGTCGGCGGCGACGACCAGGTAGGTGTCGTCCTCGTCGTGCCGGACGACGCCCTCGGGCGGCACGACCTCGCCGGCCACCATGTTGTCGGTGATGTCGAGCAGCGCCGAGATGAACGTGCGGTACGAGGCGATGCCCTCGGCCATCCAGGCGTCACGGTCGACGGCCGGGTCCGGGAGCCGCTTGGCGACGAAGCCGCCCTTGGCACCGACCGGCACGATGACGGTGTTCTTCACCATCTGCGCCTTGACCAGGCCGAGGATCTCCGTGCGGAAGTCCTCCCGCCGGTCCGACCAGCGCAGACCGCCTCGGGCGACCTTGCCGAAGCGCAGGTGCACGCCCTCGACGCGCGGCGAGTAGACCCAGATCTCGAACGCCGGACGGGGCGCGGGCAGGTCCGGGATGGACTGCGGGTCGAACTTCATCGAGACGTAACCGTGCGGCTCGCCGTCGGCCCCCGTCTGGAAGAAGTTGGTGCGCAGGGTGGCCTTGATGACGCTGAGGAAGGACCGCAGGATCCGGTCCTCGTCGAGCGAGGCGACCTGGTCCAGGGCCCCGTCCAGCTCCTCCAGAAGTCCGTCGGTCAGCTCGGTGCCGGCACTCTGCCGCTCCGGGGACATCCGGGCCTCGAAGAGGGAGACCAGCAGCCGGGTGGTGTGGACGTTGTTGCGGAGAGTGCTCTCCATGTAGTCCTGGCTGAAGGTCGAACCGGCCTGCCGCAGGTACTTCGCGTAGGCGCGCAGCACCATCGCCTGGCGCCAGGTCAGCCCGGCGCCCAGCACCAGCGCGTTGAAGCCGTCGTTCTCGGCCGCGCCGGTCCACACGGCGGCGAAGGCGTTCTGGAACCGGTCGCGGGCGTCGTCGGCGAGGTAGGCGCCGGTGCCGTTGGTCTGCGGCATCCGCAGACCGAAGTCGTAGATCCACGCGTGGGTGCGGTCCGCGCAGCGCAGCTCGTACGGGCGCTCGTCGACGACCTCGACACCGAGCCGTTGCAGGGCGGGGAGGACGGCGGACAGGGAGACCTGCTCGCCGGTCCGGTAGATCTTGAACCGGCGCTCGCCCGGGGCGGCACCGACCGGCTCGTACAGGCTGAGGGCGAAGTCCTTCTCGTCCTTCTTGAGCGCTTCGAGGTGGACGAGGTCGGCCACCGCGGCGCGCGGCGAGTGGTCGGCCTTGTAGCCCTCGGCGAAGGCGCGGCCGTACTGGCGCATCAGCTCGGCGGCGCGCTCCTCGCCGCACTCGGCGGTGAGGGCCTCCTGGAAGCCGTCGGCCCAGGAGCGGGCGGCCTCGACGAGCCGGGCCTCGATGCGGTCGGCCTCGGCGTCCGTGAGGTCGGGCAGCTCGGTGCCGGGCGCGACCCGGACCACGAAGTGCAGCCGGGAGAGGATCGACTCGGTGTTCCAGGCGGTGAAGTCGACGCTGGTGCCGCCCAGCTCCTCCTTGAGGATGTCGATCAGGCGCAGGCGTACGCCGGTGGTGTAGCGGTCGCGCGGCAGGTAGACGATCGCGGAGTAGTAGCGCCCGTACTCGTCCTGGCGCAGGTAGAGCCGCAGCCGGCGGCGCTCCTGGAGGTACAGCACGGAGGTGACGACGGAACGCAGCTGGTCGACGGGCGTCTGGAACAGGTCGTCGCGCGGGTACGTCTCCAGGATCTGGAGCAGGTCGCGGCCGTCGTGGCTGTTGGGCGAGAAGCCCGCGCCGTCCAGCACCTCGGCGACCTTGCGGCGGATGACGGGCACCCGGCGCACGGACTCGGTGTAGGCGGCGGACGAGAACAGGCCGAGGAAGCGGCGCTCCCCGATGACATTGCCGTCGGCGTCGAACTTCTTCACGCCGACGTAGTCGAGGTAGCTGGGGCGGTGCACGGTCGCCCGGCTGTTGGCCTTGGTGAGGACGAGGAGCCTGCGCTCGCGGGCCTTGGCCCTGACGTCGGCGGGCAGCCGGTCGAAGGACGGGCTGACGGGGTGGGCCTCGTCGACGCTGTGGTGCGGGTCGGAGCGCAGGATGCCGAGGCCGGTGCCGGGCACGGCGGCCAGCGCGTCGGTCTCCTTGAGCTCGTACTCGCGGTAGCCGAGGAAGGTGAAGTGGTCGGCGGCGAGCCAGCGCAGCAGCTCCCTGGCCTCGTTGACCTCCTCGTCGGCGAGGTCGTCCAGCGGCTCGGCGGGCAGGTCGTCGGCGATGCGGAGCGCGGCGTCGCGCATCTTCTCCCAGTCCTCGACGGCCTCCCGAACGTCGGACAGCACCCGCAGCAGGTCGGCGGCGATCTGCTGGAGGTCGGAGCGGTCGGTCTCGCGGTCGATCTCGACGTGGATCCAGGACTCGACGAGCGCGTCGTGCGGCAGCTCGGTGCCCTTGGCCCCCTTGGCGCCGGTGCCCTTCGCCGCCTTGGCTCCCTTGGCCGGCTTGGCGTCCTTCCGGCCCTGCGGGGTCGCCTGGAGGCCGTTGCCCTCGGAGAGGACCTCGATGAGCTTGCCGGTGACGTCACGGCGCACGACGACCTGCGGGTGGATCACGACGTGGATGCCGCGGCCCTGGCGGGACAGTTCGTTGGTGACGGAGTCGACCAGGAACGGCATGTCGTCGGTGACGACCTCGACGACGGAGTGGCTGGACGTCCAGCCGTTCTCCTCGACGGTCGGGGTGTGCACCCGGACGTTCGCCGTGCCCTGCGGGCGGACCTCCGCGAGCCGGTAGTGGGAGGCGGCGGCGCCGAACACGTCGACGGGGTCGCGGCCGCTGATGTCCTCCGGAGCGGTGTGCAGGTAGTAACGCTGGAGGTACGCGAGGATCGTGTCCTGTCCGGGACGCTCCTGTCCCGTCCCGTTGCCGTCGGCCCCGGCGCCCGCCTGCGGGGCACCACCCGGGCCACCGACACCACCGCCCGGGCTGTGCTCAGCTACCTTGGCGGCCCGTGCGAGCAGCTCGGCCTTGGCTTCGTCCAGCTTGGTCTGCATGTCCTCTGGCTCCTGTCGCGCGCCGTTGCGTGACGTAGGTGTAAACAGCGACGTACCGCCACGACACGGGTTTTCCGGTCTGAGTCGACGGTATGCCGCCATGAGGGGTGTCCGGGGCGGTATCGGTAATTCTTGACCGTCGGCCCGGGTGGAGAGGATCAGGCATGGCCCGGGTGCTGAGGCACTCCGGGCGCAGATCGGGGGCTCCGCTGCCCCCGAGGCATATCGCGCTGATCACGGGGTCCAGGCTATCTCGCCCGCCCCCATAGCCGTCATGAGCCGCATGTGTACAAAAGATGGTCGGGAAGTTTGACACTCTGGACAGCGCGTCGCCCCGTGTTGCCGCACTCTGGTAGACGGAACAGGCCGACGACCCGTGGGAGCCCCGCCATGGCACCGAAGATCCTGATCGTCACCGGCGACGCCGCCGAGTCGCTGGAGGTCCTCTATCCGTACCAGCGGCTGCGCGAGGAGGGCTACGACGTCCACATCGCCGCCCCCGCCCGCAAGACGCTCCGCTTCGTGGTCCACGACTTCGAGCCCGGCTTCGACACGTACACGGAGAAGCCCGGGTACACCTGGCCCGCCGACCTGGCCTTCTCCGAGGTCGCTCCGGCGGACTACGTGGCGCTGGTCGTGCCGGGCGGGCGGGCTCCCGAGTATCTTCGCAACGACCCGGAGCTGCGCAAGATCCTCAAGGCGTTCTTCGACTCGGACCGGCCCGTCGCCCAGATCTGCCACGGCCCGCTGATGACGGCGGCGGTCGGCGCGCTGGCCGGTCGGCGCGTCACCGCCTACCCCGCGCTGGAACTGGACATGCAGGCGGCGGGCGCCACCTTCGAGGACCACGAGGCCGTGGTGGACGGCACGCTGATCTCGTCCCGTGCCTGGCCGGACCATTCGGCGTGGATGCGCGAATTCCTGAAGGTGCTCCGCGCGAAGGCGCCGGTGACGGCCTGAGCCCAAGGGCCCCGGCGGCCGACCGGACGCGGACCGTGGTGGCCTGCCGAGCACCGGGGCCGCGGCGGTCGGCCGAGCACCGGGGCCCGGCGACCGGCCGGGACGACGCTCCCGGCAACAGGCCGGCGGAACGCGCGGCACATGCGGGACGCACAGGACGCGCGGCACGTACGAACGCACAGGAGGCTCGGGGCGCACGGGAGACCCGGGACGCCCGCGTCCGTGCCGCCCGTCATGTCACCCGGTTCATCCGGTCGCCCTCAGGCCCTTCGCGTCACCCCGGTGGTCTCACCCGGTGATTCTCGTGGCCAGGTCGGCGGCCTCCGCCAGACTGTCCACCACCGGCACCCCTGCCGCCTCCAGGCTGGCCCTGCTGTGCGACCCCCCGGTGTAGAGCACGGCCTTCGCGCCGACGTGCGCCGCGGCCACGGCGTCGTCCACGGCATCGCCGATGACGACCATGTACTCGGGGGATATGCCGTCCAACGCGGCGATGTGCCGTTCCATGTGCCGCGCCTTGCTGCCGCCGGACGGGCCGGTGCGCCCGTCGACCCGCAGGAAGTGCCGCTCGATGCCGTACCCCCGCACCACCGGGACCAGGTGCTCATGGCCGTACATGCTCAGCAGCGACTGGCTCCCGCCGGTCAGCTGCCACTGCGAGAGCAGGTCCGCGGCGCCCTCGGTGAGCCCGCAGGCGGCGCGCCGTTCGGCGTAGTACTCGTGGAAGATCACATCCATCCGCTCCCACTCGGCGTCCGTGGGGAGCCGCCCCATCAGCCGCTCGTAGAAGCGCGGAATCGGGACGCAGTACATCTCGCGGTACTGCTCCAGCGTGATCGGCGCCAGCCCGACCTCGCCGAAGGCGGCGTTCGTCGCCCCGACGACCGCCGCGTTGTCGTCGAGCAGAGTGCCGTTCCAGTCCCAGACCAGATGCGTGCGGTGCTTTCCGTGCGTCCCCATGCCGTAGAAAGTAGCGCGCGGGTCCGACAGTCCGTGCGGGAGCGGCCGTGACCGGGGCGGATGGGACGCATGAGGCGTCCCGCGCCGCGCCCGACCCCGGTTTCCCGGCCTCCGCCGTTCGCTCTTCGCGGAAGCTGCTCCCGGCCTCTTTCGTTCCCGGACACCGCTCCGGGCCCGCGTTCTCAGCCGATCAGGTTCGGGATCTCCTGGACGCCGAACCACAGCAGTTCGTGGTCCTCGGCACCGTCCACGACGAACTGCGCGTCGTCGTCACCGAGGTCCGCCGCACCCAGCGCGGCCGCGGCGGCGCTGACGTCCTTCTCGGCGTCGTCCGCGTCGACGTGCACCGCCGCCGCCACGGTCAAGGACACGGGAGACGCGATGCGCACCTCTCCGAGCGACGCGGCGTCGAGGCTGCGGTCCGGGTCGGCGACGGCCGCACCATCCGTTACGTCGACGGCGACGACGACCCTCCGGCGTACGGCGTCGGGGTCCCCGGCGATCATCCGCAGCGAGGCGGCGGCAGCCCGGTTGAGCGCCGCGTACTCCAGCTCCTCGATGTCATCGGACACGTACCACTCGCGCAGTCCGGGGGTCACGGCGTAGGCGGTCAGCGGGCCGGGACCGATCTCCCCCGCCCGGTGCGCCGCTGCGAGACCGGAAAGGGTCAGGGGGACGTACACGCGCATGGCTGGCCGCTTTCGTAGTCGGAATCGCCCTCAGGATACGTGCGACGTCCCCCTTTGGGGCTACGCGCACCGGGCCCGCCCCCGTCCACCCGGCAACCGCCCCTCACCCTCCCCCGGCCCGCCGCACACCCCGCGCACCACCGCCCTCATCACCCGGATAGGTGATTCACCCCGACCGTGTCCAACGCCACACCGGTGCTTGCGGGCGTCTCGCCGTCACCGTAGAAGGTCCCCATCGGAAGTTACCGCCCGGTATCAGCCCGGGCCTTGAAGCACGGGGGCAATGCGCGTTGAGCACGAACAGGACCCGGCCCGCCGGACGCCACGACCGGTGCAGGCCTGAAACCGTCCCTCCGCAGCGCACGAGGGCTCCGCGGCGTGTCCGGCCCCATCACTGGTTCGCCGAGCGCCTCCTCGCCGTTCTCAGCGGCCAGCGCCCGGTGCACTGGATGCTCGGGCACACCATCGGCGAGGCGTACGACCAACTGGCCGAACTGGCCCCGCGCAGCCCGCTCAGGGCCCGTGGCGCCCGCCCCGTGATCCGTATGTGCCACGGCGCCCAGCCCGTTCCGGGTGTGGTGGAGGCGTGCGCGAGCATCGCGGCGGGCGGGCGGGTACGGGCCATCGCCTTCCGCCTGGAGCAGGGAAAGGACCTCCGCTGGCGCTGCGCGGCGGTGGAGATGGGCGACGAATGCCGGCCTGCGGCCACGCCCCGATGAAGACCGCGCCGATGCTTCCCCGTGCCCCGGAAGCCGCGTCCAGGACGGCGGGACGCACCCTCGGGGAACACCTGGAAGCCACGCCCGGGACCGGGGGACACACACTCCGGCCCGTCGGGGGCGCGCCCAGACGTCACGCCCCGGTGGCACCGCCGGAGCGGCTCCGGGACGGCCCCGGGGCCCCGCGCGACCGGCCGGGAACGCGGCGGGGCCGGACACCCGCGAGGAGTGCCCGGCCCCGGCCACACCGAAATACGGCCGCCATCGCCCGTACGTCGACGGGCCCGGCGTCACTTCTTCCGGCGGCGCCCGCCTCCACCGCTCTTCTGCGCCTTGCGCCGCTCCGCACGGGTCATCCCGTCCGGGGCGGGCGCGGCGGCGCCGCCACCGTTGGAGAAGTCACCCTCGACGACCCCGCCCTCGCCGTCCACCGTGGGGGCGGAGAAGTGCAGGCGGTCCGGGCGCTGCGGGGCGTCGAGCCCCTTGGCCCGGATCTCCGGACGCGCCGCGGGCACGAGGTCCTCCTTGGCGAGCGAGGTGCGCTCGGCCTCGTCCTGCACCGGAACCTCCTCGACGTGCTGCTCGACCTGGACCTCCAGGTTGAACAGGTAGCCGACGGACTCCTCCTTGATGCCCTCCATCATGGCGTTGAACATGTCGAAGCCCTCGCGCTGGTACTCGACCAGCGGGTCCTTCTGCGCCATGGCGCGCAGGCCGATGCCCTCCTGGAGGTAGTCCATCTCGTAGAGGTGCTCACGCCACTTGCGGTCCAGGACGGACAGCACGACACGCCGCTCCAGCTCACGCATGATGTCCGAGCCCAACTGCTTCTCACGCGCGTCGTACTGCTCGTGGATGTCGTCCTTGATGGACTCGCCGATGAACTCGGCGGTGATCCCGGCCCGGTCGCCGACCGCGTCCTCCAGGTCCTCGACGGTGACCTTCACCGGGTAGAGCTGCTTGAACGCGCCCCACAGCCGGTCCAGGTCCCACTCCTCGGCGAAGCCCTCGGCGGTCTCCTGGCGGATGTAGTCGTCGATCGTGTCGTCCATGAAGTGACGGATCTGGTCCTGCAGGTCCTCGCCCTCCAGGACCCGGCGGCGCTCGCCGTAGATGACCTCGCGCTGCCGGTTGAGCACCTCGTCGTACTTCAGGACGTTCTTGCGCGTCTCGAAGTTCTGCTGCTCGACCTGCGACTGGGCCGACGCGATCGCCCGCGTCACCATCTTGTTCTCGATCGGCACGTTGTCCGGCACGTTGGCCATCGACATGACGCGCTCGACCATCTGCGCCTTGAACAGCCGCATCAGGTCGTCGCCGAGCGACAGGTAGAAGCGGGACTCGCCCGGGTCGCCCTGACGGCCGGAACGACCACGCAGCTGGTTGTCGATACGCCGCGACTCGTGCCGTTCGGTGCCCAGGACGTAGAGCCCACCGAGCGACTTGACCTCTTCGAACTCCGCCTTGACGGCCTGCTCGGCCCGCTCCAGCGCGGCGGGCAGCGCCGCCGCCCACTCCTCGACGTGCTCGCCGGGGTCGAGGCCGCGCTGGCGCAGCTCGGCCTCGGCGAGGTCGTCGGGGTTGCCGCCAAGCTTGATGTCGGTGCCTCGTCCGGCCATGTTCGTGGCGACCGTGACGGCGCCCTTGCGGCCGGCCTGGGCGACGATCAGCGCCTCGCGGTCGTGCTGCTTGGCGTTGAGGACCTCGTGCTGGACGCCGCGCTTGGACAGCTGCTGCGAGAGGTACTCGGACTTCTCGACCGACGTCGTACCGACGAGGATCGGCTGGCCCTTCTCGTGCTTGTCGACGATGTCGTCGACGACCGCCGCGAACTTCGCGACCTCGGTCCGGTAGATGAGGTCCGACTGGTCGACGCGCTGCATCGGCCGGTTCGTCGGGATCGGGACGACGCCCAGCTTGTAGATCTGGTGGAATTCGGCGGCCTCGGTCATCGCCGTACCGGTCATGCCGGAGAGCTTGCCGTAGAGGCGGAAGAAGTTCTGCAGGGTGATCGTGGCGAGCGTCTGGTTCTCGTCCTTGATGTCCACCCCCTCCTTCGCCTCGATCGCCTGGTGCATGCCCTCGTTGTAGCGGCGGCCGGCGAGGATACGGCCGGTGTGCTCGTCGACGATCATGACCTCGCCGTCGATGACGACGTAGTCCTTGTCCTTCTTGAAGAGTTCCTTGGCCTTGATGGCGTTGTTGAGGTACCCGACGAGAGGGGTGTTCACCGACTCGTAGAGGTTCTCGATGCCGAGCCAGTCCTCGACCTTCGCGACGCCGGACTCATGGATGGCGACGGTCCGCTTCTTCTCGTCGACCTCGTAGTCGCCGGTCTCCTCGATGCCCTTGAGCGGGTTGCCCGCCTCGCCCTTGGTCAGGCGCGTGACCAGCTTGGCGAAGTCCCCGTACCACTTGGTGGCCTGGTCGGCCGGGCCGGAGATGATCAGCGGCGTACGGGCCTCGTCGACGAGGATCGAGTCGACCTCGTCGACCACGGCGAAGTTGTGGCCGCGCTGTACGAGCTCGTCGGCGGACCAGGCCATGTTGTCGCGGAGGTAGTCGAAGCCGAACTCGTTGTTCGTGCCGTAGGTGATGTCGCAGGCGTACTGCTCACGGCGCTGGGCCGGCGTCATGTTGGCGATGATGCAGCCGACGGTCAGGCCGAGGAACTTGTGGACCCGCCCCATCAGCTCGGAGTCGCGCTCGGCCAGGTAGTCGTTGACCGTGATCAGGTGCACGCCCTTGCCGGACAGCGCGTTGAGGTACGTGGGCAGGGTGCCGACCAGGGTCTTGCCCTCGCCGGTCTTCATCTCGGCTACATAGCCGAGGTGCAGGGCCGCGCCGCCCATGATCTGGACATCGTAGTGGCGCTGTCCGAGGACTCGCTTGGCGGCCTCACGGACAGTCGCGAACGCTTCGGGAAGCAGGTCGTCCAGGCTCTCGCCGTCCGCGTACCGTTCCTTGTACTCGTCGGTGAGCGCCCGCAGCTCGGCGTCGGAGAGGTTGATGAAGTCCTCTTCGATGGAGCTGACCTGGTCCGCGATGCGGTGCAGTTTGCGCAGGATCTTGCCTTCGCCTGCACGCATGAGCTTGTTGAAGACGGACACTGAGGCTGGTCTCCTTGCCGGTCGGGCCTGGCACTGGGTCGGGTGTGGACGCTGGCGCGGGCACGGCAGGCGGGCCCCACCGCAACGGCCATCGTAAGCGAGGACCCCGTCACGCCGGGAGGGCTGCCGCCGCGTCGCCTGCGCCGTCCCCCTGTCTGTCAACGGACGGGAGGGTCCGAAGGTGCCGGGAAGTCCGAAAAGTGTTCGCATCCGGGCCACCGTCTCACCACAATCCGTGCATGGAGCCGATGACCCTCACCACCAAACGTCTTCTGCTGCGCCCCTTCGCCGACGGCGACGCCGACGGGATCCACGCGGCCTGTCAGGACCCGGACATCCAGCGCTGGACGGTCGTGCCCTCCCCCTACGGCCGCAGCGACGCGGAGTTCTTCGTGCGGGAGCTGTGCCCGGGCGGCTGGCGCGACGACTCCATGTACAACTTCGCGGTGGTGCTGCGCGAGGGCGGGGCCCTGACGGGCGCCCTCGGCATCACGCGCCGCAACCTGCCGGACACGTACGAGGTGGGGTTCTGGACCGCGAAGGAACACCGGGGCCGCGGATACACGGCGGAGGCGGTGCTGTCCGCCGCCCGCTGGACCTTCGCCTCGCTCGGCGGTGACCGGCTGGAGTGGCGGGCCGAGGTCGGCAACGTCGCCTCGCGCGCCGTGGCGCTGCGGACCGGCTTCCGACTGGAGGGCGAGCAGCGGTCCGGCCTGCTCAACAAAGGGGTGCGGCGCGACGCCTGGGTCGGCGCGCTGCTCCCGTCCGATCTGGGCCTGCCGGGCAACCGGACCTATCTGCCCACGACCGCGACCGCCTGAGGCGTCCGGCACACCGGTCCGCCTCCGCCCCTTCGCTCCGTACCCGTCCGTCGTTCCGCACCCGCCCGCCACGGAACCGGAGGATCCGCTCCCGGTCCACCGGCTCGGCGGCCCGTTGTCAGTGCCTGCCTCTAAGGTGCGGGACATGACGCTCGTGCCGCCTCCCGCCGTCGAACTCTCCGCCGACCAGGCGCGCAGGATAGCCCTGCGCGCCCAGGGCTTCCTGGGCGCCCCGAACCGCAGGGCCGGGGTCCCGGGAGTGCTGCGGCACCTCGGCGCCGTGCAGCTCGACACGATCTCGGTGCTCGCGCGTTCGCACGAGCTGATTCCGTACGCGCGCCTCGGCGCGGTCGGCCGGCCCGCGATCGAGCAGGCGTACTGGTCGGGCGGCCGCACCTTCGAGTACTGGTCGCACGCGGCCTGCATCCTCCCGGTCGAGGAGTGGCCGCACTTCGCGTTCCGCCGCCGCGCCTACCGCTCCCGCCCCCACTGGCACCACGACCTGCCCGACGGCGCGTACGAGACGGTGATCAAGCAGCTGCGCGCCGAGGGCCCGCTGACGGCCACGGAGCTGGGCGGCGCGAAGAACGGCGGCGAGTGGTGGGACTGGTCGGAGTCGAAGGTCTCCGTCGAGCGCGCCCTGATGTACGGCGAGGTGGTGTGCACCGAACGCCGCGGCTGGAAGCGGGTGTACGACCTCGCCGAGCGGGCCCTGCCCGATGCCGTTCTGCACGACGACCTGGACGACGCGGAGTGCCTGCGCCGACTGGTGGCGCTCGCGGGGCAGTCCCTGGGAGTCGGCACCCGCGCCGACATCGCGGACTACCACCGGCTCAAGGGTGAGCAGTTCGACGCGGTCGTGGCGGACTCCGGCCTGGTGCCGGTGACGGTACGGGGCTGGGCGAAGCCCGCCTGGGCCGACCCTGCGGCGCTGGCCTCGGAGCCGCGCGGACGGCACCGCACGACCTTGCTGTCGCCGTTCGACTCGCTGATCTGGGAGCGGGCGCGCACCGAGCGACTTTTCGGCTTCACGCACCGCCTGGAGGCGTACGTCCCCAGGGCCAAGCGGATACACGGCTATTTCGCGATGCCGCTGCTGGCGGGCGGAAGGCTGCTGGGCCGCGTGGACCCCGCGCGTGAAGGCAGCACACTGGTCGCACGTCAGGTGTCCCTGGAGGGCCGCAAGGCGGTGGTGCCGATGGCCGAGGCGCTGGCGGAGGCCGCGTCCTGGGTCGGCTGCTCGGCCGTCCGGCTGGAGCGGGTCGATGCCCCGGAACTGCGCGGACCGCTCGCCCAGGAGGTCGCCCGCGCCCTGGCGTGAGCGCGCCACCCCGCCCCGCCGAGGGGTTCGGCGTCGTCGGGTCGGGGCGCCGACGGATCCGCTGCCGTCACCCCGCCCGTCGCGTCGCCGGACCGGTCACCTGATCTCCAGGATCTTCTCCCGCATGGCATAGACCACGGCCTCCATCCTGGAGTGCAGCTGCAGCTTCTCCAGGATGTTGCGGACATGGTTCTTCACTGTGTTCTCGGAAATGAACAGTTCCTTCGCGATATCGCGATTGTTCATGCCGGTGGCGACGAGCTTCAGCACTTCGAGTTCCCGGTCGGTGAGCCGCGGCGCGGGCACCAGCCTGCGCTCGTCGGTCCGCTGGATCATCGACTTGAACTCGGTGAGCAGTTTCGACGCCATGGACGGGCTGATCTGGGACTGGCCGTCGGCGACCGCGCGAATCGCCGTGGCCACCTCGTCCGTGGAGATCTCCTTGAGGAGGTAACCGGTGGCGCCCGCCTTGATCGCGTCGTAGAGGTCGGCCTCCTCGTCGCTGATCGTCAGCATGATGATCTTCGCGCTGGGTGCCACCTCCTTGATCGACGTACATGCCTCGATGCCACCGCGCCGGGGCATCCGCACGTCCATCAGCACGATGTCGGGCAGCAGGTCGGCCGCCTTGTCGACCGCCTCCGCGCCGTCACCCGCCTCGCCCACGACCTGGATGTCCTCCTCCTGGGCGAGGACGATCTCCAGACCTCTGCGGAAGAGCGCGTGGTCGTCCACAACGAGGACCCTGATCGGCTCCTTGCGGGAACCGCTGGTCGCGTCCGCACCGGCGTCGTCGGCGTGATGCGCATCGCGCACGGGCCCGAAGGCGTCCGCCATCGTTCCTCCCCCTGAAGGCCATGGCCTGAAGTTCACAACTGTCCGCCAACAGCGGCTCTCCGAACAGCCGTTGGCTTGGGACGACATGATTTCATGCCTGGACGTCCGAGCGGTGACCCCGCCGACCGCACACATGTGCCCCTGGGGGCGCACAGACGCTCCAGGGGCACCGTGGAGGGGTGACGTCAGCCGCCGAGCGCACCGCCCGCGCCGCTCGCCCCGTCGGCCGCGAGCGGATCGGTCCTCAGGTGGATGACACCGTAGTCATAGGCGTGTCGTCGGTAGACGACGCTGGGTTCCTTCGTCTCGGAGTCGACGAACAGATAGAAGTCGTGCCCGACCAACTCCATCTCGTAGAGCGCCTGGTCGAGCGACATCGGTGCGGCGACGTGCGTCTTCTCACGCATCACCAGCGGTCCTTCGCCCTGGACCTCCAGGGAACCGAATCGGGTCGTCGGTACGGACGGAGCCGTCTCGCCGGGGACCAGCTCGCCCTCGCCGTTGAACGACGCGGCGTTCGGCACGGCCTCGGCCACCTCGGCAGCGGGAATCCGGCCGTTGCCCCGGCGGCTGTAGCGCTTGTCGTGCTGCTTGCGCAGCCGCGCCTCCAGCTTGCCTGTGGCCAGGTCCAGCGCCGCGTACGGGTCGCCGGCCGCAGCTTCCGCCCGGATGACCGGACCACGGGACCGGAGCGTGATCTCCACCCGGTCGGAACGGTCGGCCTGACGGGGATTCGGCTCCTTGGACACCTCGACGTCGAGGCTGATCACCTTGCCGTCGAACTTCTGGATCTTGTCCAGCTTCAGCTTCTCGGCCACGTGCTTGCGGAACCGCTCGGGCACCTCGGTCTTGCGGCCCTTGACGACGATGTCCACGCAGAACTCCGTTCCCGGATCGCTCCGCTCAGCGGCGGAGCATCTCCCTTTTGCACCAGGCCCCGGTGATGACCGGAGCCGCGGACTGGGTGACGTCCACCTCCTCCCCCAGCGGTGGGGACTCGCCCCCACCGAATTCCCGTTTCCGGACTGTCGGTGAGTTATCTGCCCGAAACCTGGCGGTGCATTCATTGAGGTCCGGCATTCACCATTCCTCACCACTGAACATAGCCTGCCCGGCCGGTTCTCGGCACCCGCTACTCACGCGTACCTCCGTTCAGGCCTTTTTACTCACTCACTACCTGCAACGATGCGGCTTCGGAGAGAGTTCCGGTTTATTTCGAAGGCCGATGGGGATACGGCGACGACGGCCGCCCGCCCGTTTACGTGCGCGGCCCTCGCGCGCCCACCGCCGTGTGCGGACCGTCCGTATCCGCATTCCGCCCCGATCGCCCGCGCCGCCTCGGCCAGCGAGGCACCGGTCGTCATCAGGTCGTCCACGAGCACCACCCTTCCCGTCGCGAGAAGCCGCCCGCCCCCGGCCGCGACCGTCAGCGCCCCCGCGAGATTCCGCTCCCGCTGCCGAGCGCCCAGCCCCGCCTGGTCGGCCACCACCCGGCGCTGCCGCAGCACCGGGACCACGCGCGCCGGAACACCACTCCGCCGCAGCTCGGCAGCGGCTGCCAGCGCGATCCGTCGCGTCGGATCATGCCCCCGCGCCGCCACGGAGCGCCGCGCGGACGGCACGGGCACCAGCAGCAGCGGTTCCGCGCTCCCCGTCTGCCCTGCTGGCCCCGTCCGCTCCGCCCCGGCCCGTACGGCCCCGGCAAGTGCCCTGCCGAGCGCCCCTGCAAGGCCCAGTGCCCCGCGCTCCTTGTGCGCCAGGAGCACCCCGCGCACGCCGTTCTCGTACGGCGCGGCCGCGTGCACCACCGGCAGGCCCGCAGGCTCGGGATCCGGCCTCACCCGGCGCGGCACCCCGCCGTACAGCACCGCCCGGCACTCCTCGCACAGCTCCGTGCGCGGCCTGCCGCAACCACCGCAGGACACCGGCAGGACCAGCCCGGAGATCTCCCGCCACCATCCCCGCATGCATCCACTGTGCACTCACCCGCGGCACCCGGCCACCCCTGTGGAAAACCCGCCTCGCCGACGCGCTGCGGCCCCGGCGAGCCACGTCTCCCCGGTCCGGACACGCCCCCGCTCTCCCCCGGCCAGGCCGTGCGCTCGGCCCGGACGGACCAGCGACGTGCGCTCAGCCCGGATAGACCAGCGACGTGCCCTCCTTGACCACGGTCTGCCAGTTGTCGCCCGGGGACAGCTTCACTATCCCGTCATTGCGTGTCGCCGCCATCAGCGGCAGATGCTCGTCGTCCGCCGCCGCGATCGACGACACCTCGTTCAGCCCCGGCAGGACACCCGAGGCGGGCGTCGAACCGTCCGCCTGCACATATCGCACCTGCTGGACGCCGCCCTCCTCCTTGCCGACCACCACGAGGCGGCTGCGGCCCGACCACGACATCGCGGTGACGTCCGTCAACTGCGGTGCGGCCTGCCGCAGATCCACCACTGAGAGCCGCTTCGGCTCCGCCGCGCCGTGGCGCTCGATCCGGCCGATCTTCAGGGTCCTGCTGCCGTCGTCCTGGGTCACCAGGAGTGCGATGCGCACACCGTCCGTGGACAGCCGCAGGGCCTCGATCCGGTTGCCGGCCAGGCTGGGCACGGCGACCTCCTGCGGTTCACCGGTGCCTCCCGGTATCCGCAGCAGCCGGGGTCTGCGAGGGTCCCGGTCGGCCACCCAGAGATCGCCCCGGCCGTCCCAGCTCGGCGCCGACAGCCGGTCGTTCTGCTTCTTGGCCCTGCTGGTCACCAGGGCCGGGGGAAGCTCGCCGTCCGAGACGATGGAGGACACGTAGAGGAAGGCCCTGTCCCGCGAGACCGCCGCCGCCGACTGCTCGTCCCTGGCCACGCCGACCTCGCCCATCCGCAGTCCGTTGCCGAACGGCCCTGACACCGGCTCCGGCACACCATCGCCCTTGGTACTGCCGGGGATGCGCTCCACATGGCCCTCGGCGTCGATGTAGTACTGGCTGTCCGGCCCGCTCGACGAACCGTCGGGCGCGAACTCCTCCGCCTGGTCCGCCTCGAGGACGCACAGCTGGGAATCGTCCGAGCGCAGCAGTTGGACCTGCTCGATCCGTGCCGACGTCAGATCCCGCAGCGTGTACAGGACCTGCGAGGCCATCATGCGGCAGGAGCTCTGCCCGGCGCCGTCCGCCTTCTTGTCGAGCGGGATCCTCAGGACGTTGCGGTCGTCCGGGGCCAGTGAGGTGACGTCCTTCTTCAGCGTCGTACCTGCGGGAAAGCGGGAACGGACCACCGGACGCAGCCAGTCGGTCGGCCCCGCCAGAAGACTGCGGACCGCTTGCGTCACGGTGTCCATGCCCGTGACGGGGTCCGTGCGGCTGCGCAGGTAGACGGGGTCGGCGACCAGTGTCGACTGCCCCACCGTCCGTCCCGCGGCGAAGTAGTACTTGTCGACCGAACGGTAGAGGCGTCGGAAGTCCGACTGCCCGAGCAGCAGCCCGTCCGGCACGATGTCGATGCGCCACTCCTTGCCGCCCGGGCCGTTCTCCCGCACCAGGTGCAGGGTCTCGTTGTACTCCGTGGGCGCGAGCGGCTGATACGCGCTCTGGCCGTCGACCGTCGCCACCTTGTCGCCGGTCAGGGTGTAGGCGAGTTCGGTGACGCCGGGATCGCTGTCGTTCAGCGGGCGGTCGCTGCGGTTGGGCGCCTTGGCGAGCACGGTGGTGAACGCGCTCGGTTTCCAGGTGCTCGCGGCCTTCCGCGTCAGGTACTTGCGCGTCGTCATGAACTTCGAGTCGTCGCTGGTCATGGATTCCAGGAAGCCGTCGACGATCTCGTTGGGGGTGGCGTTGTCACGCGGCGCCACGGCGTACACCTGCACCTGGGAGTCGCCGGGCTGCGAGCCGCCGCCGACCGGCCTGACGTCCCCGCTGACGGGCATCGAACTGCACGCGGACAACAGCACGGCACCGCATCCGAGCAGCGCGGACATCCGCGGCACGCGCCCACGGGCGCTTCCGCGACGGTCAGATCCCACGATTCGCGTCCCCCCGCTCCTGTTCCCGTATCACGGTGTCGATCTCGCCCCCGGGTTCACTGTCCGCCCGGCCCTCGGTGGGGCGTGCGACCACTCGTGCCCCGTTGCCGGGCAGGGCCGCCGGATGCACCGAGGGCGGCGCCGCCGGTGGAACCTGGGCGGAGCGGGACGGCACCGGAAGCGCTGGCCGGTCGCTGTCCGCGGGCTGGACCGGCACCGCTGTCAGCCGGTGTCCTCCCCCGGAGCCGGGCAGGGCCCGCTCCCGGTTCTCCCGGTTACGACGGGAGTCCTCCGGTTCCAGGGGTATCGGAGAGCCGCGCAACGGTTCGTCCGCCGTGCGCGGCAGGGTCAGCCGGAATTGCGAACCACCGCCGGGCTCGCCCCACGCCTGCAGCCAGCCGCCGTGCAACCGGGCATCCTCCACGGCGATGGACAGCCCGAGACCGGTGCCGCCGGTCGTTCGGGCACGGGCCGGGTCGGCCCGCCAGAAGCGGTTGAACACGCGCGTCGCCTCGCCGGGCTTGAGTCCCACCCCGTAGTCGCGGACGGCCACGGCGACCGCTCCTCCGGCCGCCTCCATGCGCACCACGACGTCCCGCCCCTCGCCGTGCTCGACCGCGTTGACGACCAGGTTGCGCAGGACGCGCTCCACCCGGCGCGCGTCGGCCTCCGCGATCACCGGCTGGCTGTCGCCGACCACCCTGATCCGGGTGCCCTTGCGTTCGGCCAGCGGTTCGGCCCCGCCGATCACCCGGTGCACGACCTGCCGCAGATCTATCGGCTCGGCCTCCAGCGCCGCGGCGCCCGCGTCGAAGCGGCTGATCTCCAGCAGGTCGGAGAGCAGCGACTCGAACCGGTCGAGCTGGTCCCCGAGCAGTTCCGCGGAACGTGCCGTCACCGGGTCGAAGTCGCTGCGCGCCTCGTGGATGACGTCGGCGGCCATCCGCACGGTCGTCAGCGGCGTGCGCAGCTCGTGGGAGACGTCGGAGACGAAACGCCGCTGCATCCGGGACAGCTCCTCCAACTGCTGGATCTTCAGCTGCAGGTTCTGCGCCATCTTGTTGAAGGCCTCCCCGAGCCGGGCGATGTCGTCCTCGCCGGTGACCTTCATCCGTTCCTGGAGCCTGCCGGCGGAGAGCCGTTCGGCGACCCCCGCGGCCATCCGTACGGGTGTGACGACCTGGCGCACCACGAACCACGAGATGGCCCCGAGCAGCACGACGACGAACAGTCCCGCGGTCGCCAGCGTGCCCTTGACCAGAGTCAGCGACTTCTCCTCCTGCGTCAGCGGGAAGAGGTAGTAGAGCTGGTACGGGTTGTGGTCGATGTCGTAGAGCCGTTTACCGACGACGAGTCCGGGCTGCGGGTCCTGCCCGTTCGCGTACCGGATCACGGAGTACGTCTGGAAGGCGCCCGGGCCCTTGTTGACCGCGTCCCGCAGGTTCTGCGGGACGCTCGCCGCCTCGACGCTGCCCGAGCCGCGTGGCGCGCGCGTGCCCTCGTCCGCGCTGAGCGCCACCACGTTGAAGGCGTTCTTCCCCCCGCTGGCGAGCTGGTCGACCAGCTCGGTCCGCCAGGAGTTGTTGGCGGTCGTACCGTCCGCGATGTCCCCGCTGCCCTGCCCGCCGGGAGCGAGCGGGGCGTTCGCCTTCTCCTGGGCCGCGGCGAAGCCGCCGGCGGCCTGGGTCTGGGCGGCCTTGCCCTTCGCGTCGAGCAGGCCGTTGCGGACCTGCCCGATCACGACGATGCCGAGGAGCAGCACGACGGCGAGCGACATGAGCAGTGTGCCCGCGACGACCCGCAACTGGAGATTGCGCCGCCACAGCCGTACGACGGGCAGCAGCGGACGCCGCACCCAGCGCATCAGCAGTCGCGGCACCGGGCCGCCGGGCGCATGGTCGTGGAACAGCCGGCCCCCTTTGAGGAGGCGGCCGATCCGGGACGACCTGTGCACCGGAACGGCAGCCCGCTCCGCACGGGCCCCCGGCTCCCCGGGCCGCGGAGCAGTACCGCCCAGAGGCATGTCAGCTCGGTCCGGCCTTGTAACCGACCCCTCGGACGGTCACCACGATCTCGGGCCGTTCCGGGTCCTTCTCCACCTTGGAACGCAGTCGCTGGACATGGACGTTCACGAGCCGGGTGTCGGCCGCGTGGCGGTACCCCCACACCTGCTCCAACAGCACCTCACGGGTGAACACCTGCCACGGCTTGCGCGCGAGCGCGACCAGCAGATCGAACTCCAGCGGGGTGAGCGCTATCGACTGCCCTTCCCGCTTCACCGAGTGCCCGGCCACGTCGATGACCAGGTCCCCGATGGTGAGCTGTTCCGGCGCCGGTTCCTCGGACCTCCGCAGGCGTGCCCTGATCCGGGCCACCAACTCCTTGGGCTTGAACGGCTTCACGATGTAGTCGTCGGCCCCGGACTCCAGACCCACCACCACGTCGACCGTGTCGCTCTTGGCCGTGAGCATGACGATCGGCACACCCGACTCGGCCCTGATCAGCCTGCAGACCTCGATGCCGTCCCTGCCGGGCAGCATCAGATCCAGCAGGACCAGGTCCGGCTTGGCCTCACGAAACGCGGCGAGTGCCTTGTCGCCGTCCGCTACGAACGACGGCTCGAACCCCTCACCACGCAGCACAATCCCGAGCATCTCGGCCAGTGCGGTGTCGTCGTCGACGACAAGGACGCGTCCCTTCATAATCGACATCATCCCATTAGCTAATCGTTACCTGCGATGACCTGGCACACAGCTTTGCGAGTCCGTCCCCGGTGACCGGGGAAACCGCGCCCTCCTCCGTGACGATCGCCGTGACCAGCTCCGGCGGTGTGATGTCGAACGCCGGGTTGTACGCGGCGGTTCCGGCCGGCGCGACGAGCCGTCCGCCGACTCCCTCTTCCACCGCCCCACCTTGCAGAAATGTGAACTCGGTCACTTCACTCCCCCATCGCTGTTCCACAGTGATCGCCGCTCCGTCCGCGGTGTCCGGATCCACGGTCGTGGTGGGCGCCACCACGATGAACGGTACGTGGTGGTACTTCGCCAGCACCGCCAGCGGATAGCTCCCCACCTTGTTCGCCACCGAGCCGTCCGCCGCGATGCGGTCGGCCCCGATGAGCACCGCGTCCACCTTCCCCGCGGCGAACAAGGATCCCGCCGCGTTGTCCGTGAGCAGGTTGTACGGCATGCCGTTGCGGGCCGCCTCGTACGCCGTCAGCCGGGCCCCCTGCAGGAGCGGACGGGTCTCGTCCACCCACAGCCGGCTCAGCCGCCCTTCCCGGTGTGCCGCGAGTGCCACCGCGAAGGCGGTTCCCTCGCCGCCCGACACCAGCGCTCCGGTATTGCAGTGCGTCAGCAGCTGGTGTCCGCCGGCTGGCAGAAGCTCGTCCAGGAGAGCGAGCCCGTACCGCGCCATGCGCGCACTGGCCTCGGCGTCCTCCCGGTGCAGTGCCCTCGCCTCGGCCAGCGCCGCCTGCGCGGCATTCCGGGAGCCCGCCCCCTTCTGCGCTGCCGCCCGGTACGCGGACAGGGCCCGCCGTACCCCGTACGCGAGGTTCACCGCGGTGGGCCGCGCCCCCGCCAGCAGCCCCGCGGCCTCTTCGACGTCGTCCCCCCGCACTGCGGCGAGTGCCACCCCGTAGGCTCCGGCGATGCCCAGCAACGGCGCGCCGCGCACCGCCAGTGTCCGGATCGCCCGCACCAGTGTGGGCCCGTCGGGGCACACCAGCTCGGCCTCCTCCGCGGGCAGCCGTGTCTGGTCGAGAAGCACCAGCACGGGCCCTTCCGGCAGCTCGTCCCAGCGGAGTACGGAAAGGACGGGAGGCTCGTCGCCCACCGGCGGTTGCTCGTCGTGATCAGCCATCCGCCCAGTCTGCCCGGTGAGCCGCCCCGGATGAAGGCGAGCAGGAGATACCGCGCCCGGTCCCCGATGAAGCTGCGCGTGGCACGATGGGCTGCCGACCTGCCGTACCGATGAGCGGACAGGACCGTTAAGGAGCGAGAATGAACGACACTCCGGGCTGGGCCTCGCCCGGATCTGCCCCCTCCGAGGGCCAGGGGGCGGATGTACCCCGCCCCTCCGAGCCCGTCGACGGCAGCGGCCCGGCAGGCAACTGGTCCCCGGCCCAGCCACCGGCAGCCCAGTGGTCCCCGCCGAGTGCCCCCGGCACCGGCCCGGGCGTGCCTCCCCCCGGCTACGGCTGGGGTGCCGGCCCCCAGGGGCCTGGCTGGGGGCAGCCGCCTGCCGCGGCCAAGCCCGGAGTGATCCCGCTGCGTCCGCTCGGCGTCGGCGAGATCCTCGACGGCGCGGTCTCCACGATGCGCACCCACTGGCGCACCGTGCTCGGCTTCACGCTGGCCGTGTCCGTGATCGCCCAGATCGCAACGATTCTCATGCAGCGCTACCTGCTGCCCGATCCCATCGTGATGGACCCGAAGGCCACCGGCCCCGAGGCACTCCGGCAGGCCACCGAATCCGTTCAGTCCACGCTGATCACCAACGTGCCGTCCATGCTCATCACGTTGATCGCCACACTGTTCACCACATCCGTGCTGACCGTGGTGATCAGTCGCTCGGTGCTGGGCCGCCCGGTGTCGCTCGCCGACGCCTGGGCCGAGGCCCGGCCCAGGCTTCCGCAGTTGCTGGGCCTGACCATGTTGCTGACGCTGATGAGCGCCGCGCTCATGACCCTCGGCCTTCTGCCCGGTCTTCTGGTCGGCTCCACGGCTGGAGCCGGTCTCGTCGTCATCGGCCTCCCCGCGGCGCTCGCCGTCGTCCTCTGGCTGATGGTCCGCTTCGCGCTCGCTTCCCCGGCTCTGATGCTGGAACGCCAATCGATCACGTCCTCCATGCGTCGCTCCGCGAAGCTGGTCAGGAACGCGTGGTGGCGGACCTTCGGCGTGCTGGCTCTGACCTGGCTGCTGACCGCCATCGTCGCCGTGATCATCGCCATCCCCTTCACCATCATCGCGATGGTCGTGGACAGCAGCGGTACCGAATCCCTTCTCTTCGACGGCTCCATGTTCTCCACCTGGCCGTACCTGATCATCTCGGGCATCGGACAGGTGATCACCGCGACGATCACCTACCCACTCTCCGCCGGAGTGATGGCGCTGCTCTACATCGACCAGCGCATCCGCCGCGAGGCGCTGGACCTCGAACTCGCCCGGGCAGCGGGTCTGCCCGGATACGACACCGGGAGCTGATGTCGTGTCGGGGGTGGGGGGTTCGGCAACGGCACGGCTGCTGGCCCGGGCGAGCGGCGACATACCCGTGGACACTCCGCGTGTCCCCGCCCGTGAGGCCGCGGAGCGCGAGCTGTCCAAACCGATGTACCACGAGAACGATCCCGGTCTCCTCCGACGCGGTCTCGACCAGCTCTGGGACTGGCTCGGCGATCTCCTGAACATGGCCTCCGGCGCGGCACCGGGCGGCCCGCTCGGCCTGGTCGTGCTCGCACTGGCGCTCATCGGTCTGGTGGCCGCGCTCTGGTGGCGGCTGGGCACCCCGCGCCGCATCGTGCGCACCACCGACACCCTCTTCGACGACGCCCCGCGGACGGCGGCCGAGCACCGGGCGGCCGCCGAGACCCACGCGGCCGCGCAGCGCTGGAACGAGGCGGTCCAGGAACGCATACGCGCCATCGTGCGCTCTCTGGAGGAACGGGCCCTGATCGACCCGCGCCCCGGACGCACCGCCGACGAGGCCGCCGCCGAAGCCGCACGCCTGCTGCCCTCGCACGCCACGCGCCTTCGCGCCGCCGCCGGCGATTTCGACGACGTCACATACGGCGGCCGCACCGCGGACCAGCGGGTGTACTCGTCCGTGCGAGAGCTGGACATCGATCTCGAAGCCTCGAAGCCCCTCCTGACGACGGCGGCCCAGGGGGCAGCCGAATGACACGCACCACCACCGTCTCCGCCACCTCCGCCTCCCTCACCCCGCGCCAGGCCTGGTCCCGTGTCCGCGGCCTGCTGCTCGCCCTCCTCGTGCTCCTCGCGGCAGGAATCGCTCTGGCATCCGTGCGCTCCGGTGATCAGCACGGCCGCCTCGACCCGCGCTCCGCCGACCGCTACGGCAGCCGGGCCGTCGCCGAGCTCCTGAAGGGCCGCGGCGTATCCGTCCGTGTCGCCACCACCCTGGCCGAGGCCACGACCGGCCTCGGCCCCGACACCACACTGCTCGTGACCTCCCCCGATCTTCTGGCACCGCACCAGCAGGAGGAGCTGCGGGCCAGGACCGCGCACTCGGGTGGTCGCACCGTCCTTCTCGCGGCGGGCCCTCCATCCGTCGGCACCCTGGTCCCCGGAGTCCGCGCGAAGTCCGCCGGGCCCACGACCACCCGCGACCCCGAGTGCTCCCTGCCGGCTGCCCGCAGGGCGGGCGCCATCGAAACGGGAGGCTTCCGCTATGCCGCGGGCGACCTGGCCACCACCGCGTGCTTCCCGAGCAACGGCCTTCCCACCCTGCTCCTGTTCGAGCAAGGCGCCGGAGAGACCGTTCTTCTCGGATCCTCCGATCTTCTCCACAACGACCGCCTCGACGACCAAGGCAACGCATCCCTGGCCCTGCAACTTCTCGGCTCCCGTCCCCATCTGATCTGGTACCTCCCCTCACTCACCGACACCGGCGCGATCAGCGGTCACGACGGCGAACACGCCGACCGCGGCTTCACCGACCTGATCCCTCGTGGCTGGCTGTGGGCCACCCTGCAACTCGCCCTCGCCGCCGTACTGGCCGCCATCTGGCGGGCCCGCCGACTGGGACCCCTGGTGACGGAACGACTGCCCGTCGCCATCCGTGCATCCGAGTCCGCCGAGGGCCGGGCCCGTCTCTACCGCAGGACGAACGCCCGCGGCCGCGCCGCCGACTCGTTGCGTGCCGCCGCACGGGGGCGTGTAGCCGCCCTCCTCGGCGTCGCTCCCCGGGATGCCCATTCCCCCACCACACTCGTCCCCGCTGTCTCCACTCGTCTCGACGGCGACGAGAGCCGCCTCCGGTACCTGCTCTTCGGACCCGCTCCGTCCGACGATGCGGCTCTTGTACGACTGGCAGATCAACTCGACACCCTCGAAAGAGAGGTACGCACCTCATGAGCGCCCCGCCCCCAGTGCCCGCCAGGACCACCGAGCCCCTCGCGAACGGCGATACTGCCCGTGCGTCCCTGGAAGCGTTGCGCTCCGAGATCGCCAAAGCCGTGGTCGGTCAGGACCCGGCAGTGACCGGACTCGTCGTCGCTCTGCTGTGCCGGGGGCACGTCCTCCTCGAAGGCGTTCCCGGCGTGGCCAAAACCCTCTTGGTCCGGGCTCTCGCCGCCTCGCTCGAACTCGATACCAAGCGTGTCCAGTTCACGCCGGATCTGATGCCGAGCGATGTCACCGGCTCGCTGGTCTACGACGCCCGTACAGCGGAGTTCTCCTTCCAGCCCGGGCCGGTCTTCACCAATCTGCTCCTGGCCGACGAAATCAACCGCACGCCTCCCAAGACACAGTCCTCCCTCCTGGAAGCGATGGAGGAACGCCAGGTCACCGTCGATGGCGTCCCCAGGCCCCTGCCCGACCCCTTCCTCGTGGCGGCCACGCAGAATCCCGTCGAATACGAGGGCACCTACCCGCTCCCCGAGGCCCAGCTGGACCGGTTCCTTCTGAAGCTGACGGTGCCCCTGCCGTCCCGGGACGAGGAGATCAACGTCCTCACCCGTCATTCAGAGGGCTTCAACCCGCGCGATCTCGCATCAGTCGGCATACGCCCCGTCGCCGGGCCCGCCGATCTGGAAGCAGCTCGTGCCGCAGTCGCCCGAACCAAGGTCTCGCCCGAGATCGCCGGCTATGTCGTCGATATCTGTCGTGCCACGCGTGAATCCCCCTCGCTCTCCCTCGGTGTATCCCCCCGAGGTGCCACCGCCCTGCTGTCGACCGCCCGGGCCTGGGCCTGGCTCACCGGCCGCGACTACGTCATTCCGGATGACGTGAAGGCCCTCGCCCTCCCCACTCTTCGTCATCGCATCCACCTGCGGCCCGAGGCGGAGATGGAGGGAATCACCCCCGACTCCGTCATCACCTCGGTCCTCGCCCACGTCCCCGTACCCCGATGAGGCGCTGACCGTGGCCCTTACCGGACGCACCGCCCTACTGGCCGCCCTGGGGTCACTCCCCGTAGGCATCCTGGCCCCCAGCTGGACCGGCCTGCTCGCGGTCAACGCACCGCTTTCCTTGGCAATTCTGTGCGACTACGCCCTGGCCGCGCCAGTACGAACGCTTCGGTTCACCCGATCTGGTGAAACAAGCGTTCGACTTGGTGAGACGGCCGAGGTGCAACTCACCGTGACCAATCCTTCCCGTCGGCGGCTGCGCGCACACGTTCGTGACGCCTGGCCGCCGAGCAGCTGGCCCACCGGCGAGGACCGGACGGCCTCTCGCCATACGTTGACGGTTCCGGCGGGGGAACGCCGTCGGCTGACCACCTTTCTGCGGCCGACCCGGCGCGGTGACCGCCGAGCCGAGCGGGTCACGGTCCGTTCGTTCGGACCGTTGGGACTCGCCGCTCGGCAGGGAAACCATTACGTCCCGTGGACGGTTCGCGTCCTGCCTCCCTTCACCAGCCGCAAACACCTTCCGTCGCGCCTGGCCAGATTGCGCGAGCTCGATGGCCGCACCAGCGTTCTCACTCGTGGAGAGGGCACGGAGTTCGACAGTTTGCGTGACTACGTTCCCGGCGACGACACGCGATCCATCGACTGGCGCGCCACGGCACGGCAGTCCGCCGTCGCGGTGCGCACTTGGCGCCCCGAGCGCGACCGTCACATCTTCCTGGTCCTGGACACGGGTCGGACCTCGGCCGGACGTGTCGGGGACGTGCCACGTCTGGACGCCTCTCTGGACGCGGCCCTGCTCCTCACCGTGCTCGCCACTCGCGCGGGCGATCGCGTGGATCTGCTGGCGTACGACCGGCGTGTCCGGGCCCACGTTCAGGGGAAGTCCGCGGGAGAGGTTCTCTCGGCCATGGTCAACGCCCTGGCCCCGATCGAACCGGCGCTCGTGGAAACGGATGCCCAGGGGCTCGGAGCCATCGCCCTCGCCAGCGCTCCTCGTGGAAGTCTGATCGTGCTCCTCACCGGCCTGGACGCTGCTCCTGTGGAAGAGGGACTGCTGCCGGTCCTGCGTCGACTGACCCCACGCCACACCGTGCTGCTGGCCTCCGTGGCCGACCCGCACATCAAAAAGATGCTGCGCTCCAGGGGCACAGTGGACGCAGTCTACGAAGCCGCAGCCGGCGCTCAGGCCCAGGCAAGACGGCTTCGGACTGCGGAAGAACTCCGGCGTCACGGCGTCCTGGTCGTCGATGCCATCCCGGAGGATCTCGCTCCGGCCCTCGCCGACGCCTATCTGGCCCTCAAGGCAGCGGGCCGCCTCTGAACCCTTCCGCCGCTCCCCGACACTTTCGGAAAATTACCCCCGGGATACCGAGGGGCTTTCTCGGCAACGAGGTGCTGGGAGATCATCGCGGCCGTCGCCATGGTCTGGCTGCCGTGCCCGAGGCCCGCGAAGCCCGCCACGACCCAGGCGAACGCCCAGATCAGGCCGACCAGCGCGATGACCCGGCTGCGGCGGCGGC
>NZ_LIXJ01000047.1 GCF_001905795.1 Streptomyces sp. CB01580 | reverse complement strand
CACGGCCTCCGTGCGGCTGCCTAGTGCCGTGACCGGCAAGGTTTGCCCGGAAGGAGCATCGTCCGGTGCGTGCGATCGCAAGGCGGTCGAAAGCCCTCGGATGGGGTCTCCCCTGCTCGAACGAAGTCGAGAGCTTGGGGAAGGGCTACGTGGGCTCTCGGCCAACGCCGCGAGCGTGCGTGCGGGACGGTGCGACGGGGCAAACCTTGCCGGTCACGGCACTAGCGGCCCAGGCCGTTGCGGTTCCGGATGGCGTCCGCGGCGGCGCGGTGCTCCTCGGCCTCCGTGTCCCGTCCCTCGTCACGGGCCAGTTCCGCGAACGCGTCGAGGACCCGAACCTGCTCGAATTCCGAGCCGCGTCGGCGTGCCCTCACCAGTGCCTCGCCGTAGAACCGACGGGCCTCGTTCGTGCGGCCGAGCCGCCGCAGGACGCCACCGAGCACGAAGCCGGTGCGCGCGGTCATCCGCTCGCGGTGGTCCGCCACAGCCGCGTCGTGCGCCTCGGTCAGCAGGCGCTCCGCCTCCTCCAGGTCGCCGAGTTCCGCGCTCGCCTGCCCCATCCGGTAGGTCTGCAGCAGGACCCCGTAGGGGTTGGGGATCGTCCTGTGCACCTCGCGGGAGCGGGCGAAATCGCCGATCGCCGCGCTCCAGTCCCCGCGCGCCGAGTTGAGCATGCCGCGGAACTCGATCGTCGAGGCGTGGAGCTTGCGGTCCCGGACCGACGGGCCCAGCAGATCGACGGCCGCCAGCGCCCCCGCGATCTCCCTCCCGGACTCGTCCAGTCTTTCCGATTCCCACAGCGGCCGGGCCAGCTGGCAACGCATCCGCACCACCCACGCCGCGTTGCCGGAGCGGACGGCCGAAGCGGCACCGAGCCGGAAGACCTCGGTCACATCGGACTGGTGGGGGTGGTCCAGCGCGTACGTCCACACGGGCTCGCACAGGGCCACGGCCTCGGCGTCCAGCCCCCGTCCGTGGGCCAGGCGCACGCACGCGTACAGCGCGTGGCGTTCGGCGTGCAGCCAGCGGGCGGCACGCTCGGAGCGCCCGGACCGGACGGCGGGGTCGACGGTCCGTGCCGGGTCCTCCAGCGGCACGTCCGGTGCGTCGGGCACGGGATCGAAGAGGTCCGCGACGACCAGGCGCGGGCCGGCCGCGTACCGGTCGGCGAGCTGGGCCTGTCGTACGTACCACCGCACCACCCGTGTCCGTGCCTCGGCCGACTCGCCCCGCACGTCGTCTTCGCGGGAGCGGCGCCGGGCGTGGGCGTGCAGTGGGCCGGGCAGGCGCATCCGGCCCGCTTCTCCCCGCCGCTCCGGGGCCAGTTCCAATAAGCCGGCCCGGTGCAGCTCCTCCAGCGCGTCCTGTCCGGTCCCGGGGCCCCGTCCCAGCAGGGCGGTGGCGGATTCCGTCGTGAAGGTGGGGCCGGGGTGGGCGGGCAGCAGCCGGTAGAGCGCGGCCGCCGGGCCGGACAGGCCGCGGTAGGCCGTGTCCCAGACGCGTTCCACGCCGGGCGACACCCCCTTCTCGTCCAGCTCCGAGCGGAGGTCGGCGACCAGACGGTCGAGCGGCCGCACCCGGTGGGCGCGGACCCAGCGCCCCGCGACGTGCAGGGCCGCGGGCAGACCGTGGCACAGCCGCACCATGGTGCGGGCCGCCTCCGGATCGGCGGCCAGGCGCTGGTCCCTGACGATCAGTTCCAGGAGTTCCGTCGCCGCGGGGTCCGTCAACGCCGGGAGCGCCATGTCGACGGCGGCGCCGTCCTCCAGGTCGTACAGCGGACCGTGGCTCGCGACGATGACCAGGCTGCCGCCCGACGCCGGCAGCAGGGGAACGACCTCCGAGGCGTAGCGGGCGTTGTCGACGACGACGATCAGCCGACTGTCGGCGGTCTTCTTCCAGTACTGGCGGCACCGCGCGCTGAACTGGCGTTCCAGCAGATCGGGCGGCACGTCGAGGGAGTCGAGCAGCTGCGCCAGCACCTCGCCGGGGTCCAGCTCGCCGCCGGTCCGGTAGTCGTCCAGGTCGACGGTGAGCACGCCGTCCGAGAAGCGGTCGCGCAGGTTCCGGGCGAGGAGGAAGGCCAGTTCGGTCTTGCCGAGTCCGCCCGGTCCGGTCAGCGACAGGACCAGGGGCCGGGAGCGGCCCCGCCATTCCTCGACGGCACGGAGAGCACGCTCCCTCTCGTCCTCGCGGTTGACGAAGTGCACCGGCTCCGGCGGCAGTTCGACCCTCATGCAGGCTCCGATCCGATGGTCCTCACCCGACACTACCCCGATCGGCCCCGTGGGGTCGGGCGCCCGGCCCGCTCCGTCACGGCGGGCCGGGCCATCGTCCGCGACGGTCTCAGCGGTCGTCCGCGACGGTCTCAGCGGTCGTCCTCGGTGTGCCGGGCGGGGCCGGCGCGCCGGGCGGAATCGGGGCGCCTGGCGGGGGCGACGGTGCTCACCGGCAGGAGCGCGGCCCAGCGGGCCGCCTCCTCGCACTGCTCCTGGCGCCGGAGCAGCCACGAGCGGACGACCAGGGTCAGGGTGGCGGAGAGTCCGGCGGACCCGACCACCACGGCGGCCCAGGGGGTGAACGGTGCGAGCAGCAGGAGCATCGTCAGGCCTGCGGTCGCCCACCCGGTCAGCACGGCGGCCGCGGCGGGCCGCCGTGATTCCGGGCGGTCCTGCGCCGCGCGCAGGTCGATGCACGCGGGCAGGTACCAGACGTGCCCCGATACGCAGATCACGGCGACGCCGAGCGCCAGGACTCCATGGGACATCGGTCATCTCTCCTTCTGGGGAACGGGGCACGAATCCGGTCGTCGGCGGATCAGTGGGATCCGACGCGATCGAGTGCGGCGATCTCCGGGTGGTGCAGGTCGAAGGCCGGGGACTCGCTGCGGATGCGGGGCAGGGAGGCGAAGTTGTGCCGGGGCGGCGGGCAGGACGTGGCCCACTCCAGGGAGCGGCCGTAGCCCCAGGGGTCGTCCACGGTGACCTTCTCGCCGTACTGGGCGGTCTTCCAGATGTTGTAGAAGAAGGGCAGGAAGGACAGCCCGAGCAGGAACGACCCGATGGTGGAAAGGGTGTTGAGGGCGGTGAACCCGTCGGCGGCCAGGTAGTCGGCGTACCGGCGGGGCATGCCCTGCGTGCCGAGCCAGTGCTGCACGAGGAACGTGAGGTTGAAGCCGACCGTCAGCACCCAGAAGGTCATCTTCCCCAGGCGTTCGTCGAGCATCTTGCCGGTGAACTTCGGCCACCAGAAGTGGAATCCGGCGAACATCGCGTAGACCACGGTGCCGAAGAGGGTGTAGTGGAAGTGGGCGACGACGAAGTACGAGTCGGTGGTGTGGAAGTCGAGCGGGGGCGAGGCCAGGATGACGCCGGTCAGTCCGCCGAAGACGAACGTGACGAGGAAGCCGGTGGCCCACAGCATCGGTGTCTCGAAGGAGAGCGACCCCTTCCACATGGTGCCGATCCAGTTGAAGAACTTCACCCCGGTGGGCACGGCGATCAGGAAGGTCATGAAGGAGAAGAACGGCAGCAGCACGCCGCCGGTGGCGTACATGTGGTGGGCCCAGACGGTGACGGACAGGCCCGCGATGGCGATGGTGGCGCTGATCAGGCCGATGTAGCCGAACATGGGCTTGCGGGAGAAGACCGGGACGACCTCGGAGACGATGCCGAAGAACGGCAGGGCCAGGACGTAGACCTCCGGGTGCCCGAAGAACCAGAACAGGTGCTGCCACAGCAGAGCGCCGCCGTTGGCCGCGTCGAAGATGTGCGAGCCGAACTTGCGGTCCATTTCCAGTGCGAGGAGGGCCGCGGCGAGGACCGGGAAGACCAGCAGGATCAGAAGGGCGGTCAGCAGCACGTTCCAGGTGAAGATCGACATCCGGAACATGGTCATGCCCGGGGCGCGCATGCAGATGATGGTGGTGATGAAGTTCACCGCGCCGAGGATGGAGCCGAAGCCGGAGAGGGCCACGCCCATGATCCACATGTCGGCGCCGATGCCCGGGGAGTGCGTGGCGTCGGACAGCGGGGCGTAGGCGAACCAGCCGAAGTCGGCGGCTCCCTGCGGGGTGAGGAAGCCCGCCGCGGCGACCAGCGACCCGAAGAGGAACAGCCAGAACGCGAGCATGTTCAGCCGTGGGAAGGCCACGTCGGGGGCGCCGATGTGGAGCGGCATCAGCCAGTTCGCGAAGCCCGTGAAGAGCGGCATGGCGAACAGCAGCAGCATCACCGAGCCGTGCATGGTGAACGCCTGGTTGAACTGCTCGTTGGACATGATCTGCGTGCCGGGGCGGGCGAGTTCGGCCCGCATCACCAGTGCCATCACGCCGCCGATCAGGAAGAAGGCGAAGGCGGTGACGAGGTAGAGCGTGCCGATCTGCTTGTGGTCGGTGGTGGTGAGCCACGAGACGACGAGGCGGCCACGCGAGGGGCGGCGGCCGGGGGCGGTCCCGGTGACGGGACGGTCGGGGCCCGGCGTGGGCGCGGGCCGGGGCCCGGGGGGCCGGGGGCCCTGTGCGGGAGCGGCCTCGCTGCCCTGCGTTTCCATTGCGTCCACCGGACTTGTTCCTCCAGCTGTTGCGGTTCTCCGAACGTTCCCGGCCCCGGGTGCGGGGTCCGGGACGGTCGGGAAGGTCCGGCCGCTCACGGGGGACGGACGGACCGGACCTTCCCGGCGCCGCACCATGCTGCTCGCGGGCGAGGGCACTCCCCAGGGGCCGACGGGCACCTTCCGCAGGGCCTGTCGGCCCTGCGGCGGTCCTCGTGCGGGGCCGGTCGGCCCCGACGTCCTCCCGCGCGAGGGCATGCACCGCCGGTTCCCCGTTCTCCGGGCTGCCGTAGGCTGACAGGTCGTGGACCGGTTCCAGCCCTGCGGTGATCCGGTGACCAGATCCCGGCGTACGGCGGACGACGTACGGCACACGGCACCAGAGAACGGCGACCCGATGGCAGAGACAGCACCTCCCGCGCCCGGCTCCGCTTCCGCGATACCCTCCCCCGCCGCACCGGGCGCCGGACCGTCCGGGGCCTCCTGCCCGCGCCACGCGGCGTGGCCGCAGCCGAGCCGGCCGGACCGGATGCGCGGTCTGCTGGACGCCGTGATGGGGCTGGGGCGCGGTCTGGAGCTGCCCGAGGTGCTGCGGGGCATCGTCGAGGCGGCGGTGACGCTGACCGACGCGGAGTACGGGGCGCTCGGCATCATCGGGGACGGGCAGAAGCTGCTGGAGTTCCTGCCCGTGGGGCTGTCGGAGGAGGTCGCCGCCCGGATCGGGCAGTCGCCGTGCGGGCGTGGCATCCTCGGCGAACTGATCCGTCATCCGGAGCCGTTGCGACTGACCGACCTGGGCAGTCATCCGCGCAGCTACGGCTTTCCGCCGCACCACCCGCCGATGCATACGTTCCTCGGGGTGCCCGTCCGGGTGCGCGACGAGGTGTTCGGCAACCTGTATCTCACCGAGAAGCGGGGCGGGGCGGGTTTCGACGACGACGACGAGGCGGTGCTGACCACGCTGTCGATCGCCGCCGGGGTCGCCATCGACAACGCCAGGATGTACGACGAGAGCCGTCGCCGGGAACGGCGCCTGGAGGCGCTGGGCGAGATCACCCGTGCCCTGCTGTCGGGTGCGGACGCCGACGAGGTGCTGGATCTGATCGCCGAACGGGCGATGGAGGTGGCGGGGGCGGACCGGGCGGCGGTCCTGCTGCCCGGGGCACGGCCGGGAGCGGCGGTCGCTGCGCCCGGCCCGGCGTCGGGGGCCGAGGAGCGGCTCACGGTCGCCGTCGCCCACGGGCGGGACAGCGAACATGTGACGGGGCTGTCCGTGCCGGCCTCGGGATCGCTGGCCGGGCTCGCCGCACGGTCCGGGGCGCCCGCGTACTGTGCCGATGTGCGGACGGATCCGCGGGCCCATCCGTTCGGCGGCGGCGCCGAGGACGGGCTGGGCCCGGTGGTGGCGGTGCCGTTGCGGCTGGGCGGCGGGGCGATGGGCGCGCTGCGTCTGGGGCGGCCGGTGGGCCGCCCGCCGTTCGACGACACCGAGGTGGCGCTCGTGTCCGGCTTCGCCGACCAGGCGGCGATCGCGCTGGAACTGGCCCGTGGGCGGGCCGAGTCCGAGGAGCTCGCCGTGATGCACGACCGGGACCGGATCGCCCGTGATCTGCACGATCTGGCGATCCAGCGGCTGTTCGCGACGGGGATGACGCTGCAGAGCACCACCCGGGCCATCGCGGACCGGCCGGATGCGGCGGAGCGGGTCAGCCGGGCGGTGGACGACCTGGACACCACGATCCGGATCATCCGGTCCACCATCTTCGATCTGCGCACGGCGGGCGGTTCGGGACACAGCGGGCTGCGGCACCGGATGGCGGAGACGGCCCGCACGGCGGCGCGCGCGCTCGGCTTCCGGCCGTCCGTGCGGATCGACGGACCGGTCGACACCACCGTCCCGGACGAACTGGCCGAGCACGTGGTGGCGGTCGCCGCCGAGGCGGTGTCCAACGCGTCCCGTCACGCGGGCGCGAGCCGTATCGACATCGTGCTGTCGGCGGACGACGCGGTGACCCTGACCGTCACCGACGACGGCATCGGTGTCCCGGACGTCCACACGACCGTTCCCGGCGCGGGGGCGGCGGCCGGGGGCGACGGACAGCCGGTGAGGCGCGGCGGGCTGGCCAACATGCGGACCCGGGCGGAGTTGTGCGGCGGCACGCTGGGCGTGGAGCGCCCCGCGGAGGGCGGCACCCGCGTCGTGTGGCGTGCCCCGCTCCACGGCTGACGCTCCGGAAGCGGGCGGCGCACGCCGGGCCCGGCCCCGGGGTCTGCGTCGGGCCCGGCGTCGGCCGGCTCCCGGTGGCAGCGGTGGGAGGGTCCTCAGCCGCGCCGGATCTGTTCGGCGCCCTGACGGTCCTTGAGCCGGCCGACGAGCATCGCGGCCTGGATCCGGCGGCCCACGCCCAGCTTGGCGAGGATCGAGGAGATGCGGTTCTTGACGGTCTTCTCGGCCAGGAAGAGGCGCTCGGCGATCTCGCGATTGGTGAGACCCTCGCCGATGAGGTCCAGGATCTGGCGTTCCCTGGCCGTGAGCTGGTCCAGTTCGGAGAGCTCCGGCTCCTCGGCGGGGCCGTGCCCAGGGCCCCTGAGCCGGGCCATCACGCGCGCGGTCGTGCGCGGGTCGAGCATCGACGTGCCGGAGGCGACCGTGCGGACGGCGGCGATCAGGTCGGCGCCGTTGATCTGCTTCAGCACATAGCCCGCCGCGCCCGCCATGATGGCGTCGAACAGCGCCTCGTCGTCGTCGAAGGACGTCAGCATCAGACAGGCCAGGCCGGGCATCAGGGCGCGCAGTTCCCGGCACACCTCGATCCCGGCCTGGTCGCCCCGCGGGTCGTCGCCGAGACGTACGTCGAGCACGGCCACCTGGGGCCTGCTCGCGGGTACCCGGGCCAGCGCCTCGCGGGCGCTCGACGCCTCGCCGACCACCTCGATGCCGTCCTCGGCCTCCAGCAGATCGCGCACGCCGCGCCGTACGACCTCGTGGTCGTCGAGGATGAAGACGCGCACGGGGTCGGCGGACCGCGACGGATCCGTGTTCAGCGGGGACTTCGCGAAGTCGTTCACACCATGCTCGATCGGCTCGGGGAAAAGGCGGACGCCCACCAGTATGTGCGTTCCTCCGGCGACCCCCGCGCCGGGGTTGCGAAGCATGGTGAACAACATCTGAACAGGGCCGAAAGGCCCTGTGACCAGGGCCGGTCGGCGAGTCGATGGCGGTGCCATACTGACGCCGCCGAGATCATCCGGGCGCCGCCGACGTCATTCCGCCCGGTTTCGGCACCCACCCTCGTCGCACCGCCCCAAGGAGTCACCGGTCCATGAACACCCCGAGCGAGGACTACCACGCACTGCTCGCGCGGCACGACGCGATGCGGCTGAGGCGGCGCATCCTCTCCCCGACCGGTACGGACGACGCAGCGCGGCGCGCCGAGCGCCCGCAGGCGTACGACGGAACGGCGGACCAGCAGCTGATCCTCGACTGCCTGCCGCTGGTCGGCCCGTTGGAGGGGCTGATCGACGACCTGTACCGGGCCATGTTCGAGCGGCACCCGTACCTGCGGTCGCTGTTCCCCGAGTCGATGGCGTTCCAGCAGGCGCATCTCGTCGAGATCTTCCGCTACCTGATCGGCAATCTGCACCGCACGGACGACACGATCGGCAGGTTCGTGCAGCTGGGGCGCGACCACCGCAAGCTCGGGGTGCGTCCTGCGCACTTCGAGGCGTTCGAGACGGCACTGCTGGAGGCACTGCGCATGCGCGCGGGTTCCCGGTGGACCGAACTGCTGGAGGACGCCTGGCTGCGGATGCTGCGGCTGGCCGTCTCCGCGATGGTCAAGGGCGCCGACGAGGCGATCGCCGAACCGTCGAGCTGGAACGCGACGGTGACCGCGCACGAGCTGCGTGCCCCGGACCTCGCGGTCCTGCGGGTGCGCCCGCACCAGCCGTACGCCTTCACGGCCGGGCAGTACGCGTCCCTGGAGTCGCCGCTGCTGGAGCAGGCGTGGCGTCCGTACTACCTGGCCCGCGCGCCGCACCCGGACGGCGAACTGGAGTTCCACGTACGGGCCCGTGGCGCCGGCGGCGTCAGCGACGCGCTGGTGCACCACGCGCGCGAGGGCGACACCGTACGCCTCGGCGCGCCGCGCGGCAGGCTGGCGCTGCCCGGCCACACGCCGTCCGCCGACGTCCTGCTGATCGCCTCGGGCACCGGCTGGGCCCCGATGAAGGCGCTGCTCCAGCAGGTCGACGCGGAACGGTCCCGGGCGTACCGGGTGCGGCTGCTGCTGGACGGCGGGGCGGACGAGGGCATGTACGACGCCGCGTATCTGGACTCGTTCCGGCGCGGGCGGTCCTGGCTGACCGTGCTCCCTCCCACCGGTCCTCTCACGGACCAGGAACTGCGGAATCTGTGCGGCGTGCCGGGGCGCAGTTCCGGGAACCTCGTCCGGCAGCAGGTGTTCCTGGCGCTGGCCCCCGAGGTCTCCGCGCCGGACGCGACGGGGGCGGTCTCGGCCCGGCTCGCCGCCGCCGGGATTCCGGCCGCGTGTGTCCATCACGACAGCACCGGCAGCGTCCCGGTCGTCGGACCGGGACGCGATGCCGTCGCGGGCGCGCTCGAGGCGTCGTTCACAGAAATGACGCCCAGTACGACCAGAACCGGGTTGCTATCAGCATGACGATGACCAGGCACCAGGTCACGGGCACCACCAGCGGGAACTCCAGTACCGCCGCGACGACGGCCCGCGGGGCGGGCAGTACGCCGTGGCGCAGGTTGTGCACGGTGGTGTGCCAGAACATGAAGACGGTCGCCACCCACACGAGCATGCACCACAGGCAGAGCGCGCCGATGTCGTACAGCGCCTGGGTCATCAGCCACATGCAGAACACGGCGCCGAGGAAGGTGCCGAGGTTCAGGCCCAGCCAGTACCAGCGCCGGTAGCGGGCACCCGCGAGGAGACCCGCGCCGACGCCCATCACCACCCCGAAGCCGATCAGTCCGAGAAGCGGATTGGGGAAGCCGAACACCGATGCCTGTTCACTGCGCATCACGTCCGTGCAGGAGACGACGGGGCTCAGTGAACAGGCCGGGACGAAGCCGGGGTCGGCGAGCAGTTCGAACTTGTCGATGGTGATCACGAAGGAGCCCAGCAGCCCGAGGGCCGCGGTGACGACCAGCAGCCACCCGAACCCGGGCCGGGCGCCGACCCGTTCCGGGGGCGCGTCCGTCCCGGGCGGGTCGTCGTCCGCCCGTGCGCCGTGGTCGCCCGCTGTGCCGTCGGCCGGACGGGGCCCGTGGTCGCGGACGTTCCGGTCGGCGGGGTCCGCCGTCCGTGTCCGCTGCACCGATGTGTTCACGCCGGCCTCCGTCGTACGCAGCCGTCAGGCCACACGATGTCCACGGGGATGCCCCGCGCCCGGGCGAACGCGACCAGATGGGCGGTGGCGTCCCGGCCGTCGGAGGGCGAGCCGTCCCACACGGCGAGCACGGAGCGGCAGGTCGCCACCAGCCGCTCGTCCGCGCCGACGCACGCGTCGCGGTCGGCCGGGTCGAAGGCCAGCAGGCGCACGTGCTCGGCCAGGACCAGCAGTTCACCGGCGGCCCGCCGGTCCCGCTCCGGCAGCACGGCGGGTACCGCCCCCTGGGCCGGCAACAGCACCGTCAGTCTCCGCCCGGCCGCCCGGACCGCGCGCCCGAACACCAGGGGCAGGCCCGCCCCCGCGCGGACGAGCGCGGCCGCGCCCTCCGCCAGGCAGTCCAGCCGTGCTCTCAGTTCCGCCTCCACCAGTTCCAGCGTTCCGCTGTCGAGATCCCTGTGTCCGACGACCGCGATCACCGCGTACCCCTTCTGTGCACCTGTGCACCACCGACCCGACCGAACACTCCGCATACCGCGGCCCGGCCCCCGGTTGCCGCCGTCGGACCGGGCCGGGCATGCGAACCACCGAAGTGAACCCAGCGGAGGATCGACCCCGCTAGGGCCGTTCGGCCCTGGGCCGTTCGGCCCTGGCGGGGCGGAGCGCCACACGATGTACTCGTACGGCAGACGAGCACATCAGGAGACGAGGCCGCCCCATGAGCCACGCAGGTCGTCAGTCATGAGCCATACAGGTCACCGGCCGCCGCCCCGGTCACCCCTGCCCGTGATCACGGGCCCGGCCGCGCACGGCCGACCGGAGGGAACCGTGTCCCACGGCCCCGAGGCCACCTGGCCGCGCCGGACCGTCGAGCTGACGAGCGCTCAGGCCCTCCGGCTGCTCGGCGAGGTGTCCTTCGGACGGATCGTCTTCACCCAGCAGGCGCTGCCCGCGATCCGGCCGGTGAACCATGTGCTGGACCGCGGCCGGATCGTCATCCGGACCCATCAGGACTCGGATCTGTTCGCCCAGACCCGGGACCACGGCGACCGCGGGGTCGTGGTCGCCTATCAGGCCGATGCCATCGATCCGCTGACCCATCTGGGGTGGAGCGTCGTCGCGACGGGCTACTGCCGGCCGGTGACCGATCCCGACGCCCTGATCCGCTATCAGCGGCTGATCCGGCCCTGGTCGGACCGGATGATGGAGTGCGCGGTCCACATCCGGCCCCATCTGGTCACCGGGATCCGGCTGGCCGAGGGCGGCGGGCACGGGTGAGGCGACCGCGGCGCGGCACGGGCGGCGGACGCCGGTGACGGTCACGGCGGTGTGCGGCGATATGCGACGGGGTGGACACTGTTCCTGAACCCCCGACCGCCGCCCTCCACGGCCTGCCCCGTCCCGCTCACGCGCGGCGGCAGGGTCCCCACCCCCATGTACGCATGGTGCCGGGCCATCGCGAGTTCCCAGCCGTCGGCGTCGAAGACGTGGATCAGTGAGGCGTCGTCATCGAGCAGGTCCCGGACCGAACGCCCCGGGGCGCCCTCGGCGCACAGGGTGATGTCGGCCTCGCCCGCCCGCCGGAGTTCGAACCGCACGGGTTCCTCATGGCAGCCCCCGGGACGGCGCCGTGCCGGGGGCGACCGACGCCCCGGCCCGCCCCCGGCCGGAACGGGACGTCCCGGCCGGGGCGGGGCACTCGGGCTACTTGCTGACGGCGAAACGCATCAGGTCCCGCTCGTCCCCCTGCTTGATCTTCCCGGTCTCGTTGATCACTTCGAGCTTCCAGCTCGTGCCGACACGGATCGCCTTGGCCACGGCGCAGCCGTTGTCGTTGGTGAGCAGGCTCGGCCAGATGTCGGCGACCTGCTGGCTGCTGCCGCCCGTCGCGTCGTACACCTTGAAGCTGATGTTGCGCGCGTTCTGGAAGGCGCTGCGCTTCTTGTACGCCGCGGCGATGAACACGATGGACGTGATGTTGGACGGGATCCGGGCGAATTCGACGGTCACGGTCTCGTCGTCGCCGTCCCCGCGCCCGGTCTGGTTGTCCCCGCTGTGGAGCAACGAGCCGTTGCCCATGGGGTCCAGGGAGTCCAGCCCGGCCAGCCGCACCGGTTCCGCCCCCTGCATGGCGACGGCGATCAGGTCGAGGTCGGTGCCCACCTTCTGCCGGAGCTTGCCCAACAGCCCGCCACTGCTCCCGACGGTCGGGTCCCAGGACACCCCGATGGACAGATGGGTCACCCCGTCCAGGTCGGCCGGGCCGTCTTCCTTCTTCAGCGTGATCATGCGTGATCCCTCTTGGTGGTCAGACTGCTACCCCTGCAGTGTGCCTGGTGCCGCCCCCGTCCCGCCCACCCGGGTGGACGTCCGGTACGAACACCCCGGCTCCGACAGCCCCCGCGACCCGCCCGGTCCGGTGGCGGGGACCGTACGGCCCGTCAGGCGCCGTCGCGGGGACGGGCAGGCGCGAGGCCGTGCTCGGCGAGCGGGCCGACTGTCAGGCCCGCGGCACGGATCTGGCCGATCAGGCCGGGCAGCACCGCGAGCGCGGGCCGCCAGCGGCCGGACGCCGACAGGTCGGCGTCGTGCAGGAGCACCGTGCCGCCGCCCCGCAGATCGCGGCGCACGGTGGTCAGGACTCCCTCGGCCGTCGCGTCCTCGGCCCAGTCCCGGCCCCAGGCGGACCACAGCACCGGGCGCAGTCCGCAGCGCGCGGCCGCCGCCCAGCGCCCACCGGTCAGGATGCCGTACGGCGGCCGGTACCACAGCGGCCGCACGCCCGAGACCCGGTGCACCGCCGCCGCGGCGCGGGAGATCTCGCGCGCGTCCCGGCCCGCGGCGGGGAGCCAGGGCCGGCTGTGCGTCCAGCCGTGGACGGCCAGTTCGTGTCCGCGGCGGACGATGTCGCGGCCGAGCCCCGGGTGGCGCAACAGCCTCTCCCCCAGCACGAAGAACGTGGCACGCGCGGAGAGCCGTTCCAGTGCGTCGAGGAAGAACGGAGTGGAGCCGGGGTCCGGTCCGTCGTCGAAGGTCAGGGCGATGTGGTGGGGGCGGCCGAGACCGGCCAGGGCGGGGAAGCAGGTCCGACGCGGGCCCGCGAGCCAGGTGCCGGCGGGGGCGAGGTGTGCGGTCAGCACCAGTGCCGATACCGCAAGGGGGGCGCGCGCCGCGGCGGGGACGCGCAGGTGCCGGTGGTTCATGGGGTACTCGTCCCTCCGTCGATGCGGGCTATCGGTCGCGGTCGGTGGGGTGTTCGCACGGTGGCGTCGCCGTCGTGTCCCAGTGCTCCGCCACCGCCGGGGACCGCGACAGGCCCACGGTCCCGGCGGCCACCAGACACGCGCCGGTGACGGCCTGCAGCACGTGGGCCTCCAGTGCGATCCGCTCGCCGAACAGCACCGCGCCCAGGACCACGCTCACCAGCGCGTCCCCCAGCGTGAGCGCCGGCTGCGAGACGGCCAGCGTCCCGGCGTGCAGGGTGCTCTGCAGCAGCGCCAGGCTCAGCAGGCCGACGACGCACAGCGCGTACGGATAGCCGGTCGTGAGGACCGCCGCCGTCCCGTCCTGGATCCGGCCGGCGGTCTCCTTGACCAGCCCGGCGGTGCAGGCGAAGCAGACGGCCGTGGCGCAGCCGAGCGAGGCGACGCGGGCGGTGCCGCGGGCGCCTCGGGCGACCATGAGCAGCGCGGCCACCGCCGTCGCGGCACAGGCTCCGACGAACAGCCAGGTGCCGGCCTCTCCGGTCGACTCGCCCGGCGACGGCCCGGCGGCGGTCAGGAAGAGCGTCAGACCAGCGCCGAGCATCAGGAAGGACAGCCAGGTCCTGCCGCCCGGGCGCTGGCGGAACACGACGGTTCCGATCAGGAGCGTGAAGAGGAGCTCGCTCGCCATCAGCGGCTGCACCACCACCATGCTGCCGACCGCCAGCGCCGCCGCCTGGAGCAGGGCGGACAGTCCGAGCGCCGACGCG
This sequence comes from Streptomyces sp. CB01580, assembly GCF_001905795.1. GTDB lineage: Bacteria > Actinomycetota > Actinomycetes > Streptomycetales > Streptomycetaceae > Streptomyces. The sequence goes on along the minus strand of NZ_LIXJ01000047.1, from coordinate 18,175 downwards.
CCCGCCAGCCAGAACGGCCGCCGCACCAGCCGGACCGCCCGGCGCACCGCGTGACGCACCGTCCGGTGCGCGTCCGGCGCGTCGTCCGCCAGTGCGCACGCCGCCTGGTCCACGGCGGCCCGTCGCTGCAGCACGGAGGCGGCGCCGTTGGCGAGAGCCGCCAGCAGCGCCAGTGTCACGGCGAGGACGTCCACGCGTACCGGCGGATTCACCCGAAGCGGGCGGCGAGCCGGTGGTAGAGCCCGGGGGCCACGGCACGTACGCATCCGGGCAGACGCAGCCAGCCGGGGACGTACACCTCGGCACGGCCCGAGACGTAGGCGTCCCAGACGGCGTCGGCGACCCTCTCCGGTGACATGGGACGGGGCCACGAACGGGCGTACGGCATGCCTCGGCGTTCGAAGAACGGGGTGTCCACGACGCCGGGGACCAGATGGGTGATTCGTACGCCGGTTCCCCTGAGTTCGTGGCCCAGGGCGTCGGCGAAGGTGCCGATCGCCGCCTTCGCCGCCGAGTAGACGACCTCGCCGCGGACGCCGGTGGATCCGGCCACCGATCCGATCAGCATGATGTGCCCGCGCCCCGCCGCGAGCATGTGCGGCAGCAGGAGTCGCACCAGCCGGACGACGGACACCAGGTCGACGGTGAGGACCCGGTCGGCGGCGGCCTCCGGCATGGAGTCGAAGGGGCCGGCCCAGCCGACCCCCGCGGCGGCGACGAGCAGGTCCACCCGGCCCGCGAGATCGAGGGCCTGGCGGGCGAGCCGCTCCGTGCCGCCGGGTGCCATCAGGTCCGCGCACAGCGCCGTCGAGCACGTCCGCGCCGCGACGTGCTCCAGACGCTCGCGGTCGCGGCCGGCCAGCAGCAGCCGCCAGCCCCCTTCGGCCGCGATCCGGTACGAGACCGCGGCCCCGATGCCCGAGGAGGCACCCGTCACCAGGGCCACGCCGTCGCGGACGGCGCGGCCGTCCGACGCGTCGACGCCCGGCACGCCGCGGTGGGCGGTGCCCGGACCAGATGGCATGGTCTCTCCCCTGGGTCGGCACGGTGCGGCGCGTCGTCGCCGCCGCCCGGGGATCGGGATCGCTCGGAGATCTCGGGTCGGGGACCTCGCGCCACCGGGTCTGGTTAGGAGTAGCCCGGGTGTGCTCGGACAAAACCGTCGCGACCCACACCTCACTGAACCGCACGGCACCGCCCGCACCCGCAGAATGGGACCACCACGCCCAGTGCCCATGGCGCCGGATCAGCCGCGCGCCGCCGACGTCAGGGGTGATCAGGTGCCCGTTGCCCACACGGACGGCCGTTCGGAGCCGCGCCGGGACACCCGCCGACCGGGTGAACCGGGTGCGCCCGCACCGCGGCGCGTGCGACGCTCCCCGGCGGCGGCCCGCCTCGGGCGGTCGCCCGTGCCGCGGATCCCCGTGGCGCCCCGCCCCGGCCGGTGGTCGCGGGCCGTCGGCCGATGAGCGCGGCATCCGGGCGGTTCCTCGTCCTGAGCGCCGGCATGGGCTCCGGGCACGACACCGTGGCCGCCGAGCTGACCCGCCGGCTGGAGGCCGGCGGAGGGTGGACGACGACGGTCGACGTCCTCGATCTGCTGCCCCCGGGGGCCGGGGCCGGGCTGCGCGCCTTCTACCGGACGGTCATCCGCCGCGCGCCGTTCGTCTACGCGGGGCTGTACGCGACGTTCTTCCGTCACCCGAGGAACGGTCTCCCCCGCCCGGGCAGCGCCCCGTTGGCAGTGCTCGCGGAGCGACGGCTGCTGGAGCTCGTCGCGCGGCGGCGAGCGGACGTGGTGGTCCCCGTCTTCCATCTCGCCGCCCAGCTCACCGGCGGTCTGCGCGCCCGCGGCGCGCTGCGCGTGCCGAGCGCCGTGGTCATCACGGATTTCGCCGTGCACCGCCAGTGGCTGCATCCGGGCAACGACCTCCACCTCTGTCTGACGCCCGGTCTCGCGCACCGGGTGCGGCGGGCGGTGCGGCGTCCGGCCGTCGTCTCCGGCCCGCTGGTGGCGCCCCGCTTCCACGCCCCGGCGCCGACGGCCGAGGAATGGCGGCGTCGGCTCGGCCCGCCGGACCGTCCGCCGGTGCTGGTCTCGACGGGGGCGTGGGGGGCGGGCGCGCGGGTGGTGGACACCGCCGGGCTGCTGGCCTCGGCGGGGTACCGACCGGTCGTGTTGTGCGGGAACAACACGCGCCTGCGCCGCAGCGTGGCCCGGGTCGAGCACGCGGTCGCCCTGGGCTGGGTGGACGACGTGCGGGGCGTGATGGCGGTCGCCCGGGCCCTGGTCGACAACGCGGCGGGCCAGACGGCGCTGGAGGCGCTGGCCGCCGGGCTGCCGGTGGTCGGCCACCGGCCCATTCCCGGGCACGGCGCGGAGGGCGTGCGGAGCATGGCGGCGCACGGCCTCGCCGACCACGCCCCGGACCCGTGGGCGCTGCTGAGGGCCCTGGACGAGGTGACGGCCCCGGGCCCGGCACGCGAGCGGCGTCTGTCCGCGGCCCGCGGCCTGTTCCGGGGAGAGGGGGTGCTCCCCCTGGAGGACCTGGCCCGGGCCGGGCGTGCGCGGGCCCGCGGGGCGGAGGTGCCCGGCGGTTCGCCGGGGATCTGACAGGTAGCCCTTCAGTAGCGGAGCGTGCCCGCGATGCCGACGCTGTCGGGGAGGGTGCCGTCGGGGACGAAACGCACTTCCGTGTCGGCATCCAGCGCCGCCTCGACGAGGCTGTCGACGATGTCCGTCTCGACGCCCTCGGGGGCCGGTTCGCCCTCCGGTACGTCGACGACGTGCAACTGGTGGTTCTCGTCGGCCCGCCCCGCGGCGCGCAGGCCCTCCTCCACGAGGACGAGAGCGGCCCTGTGGTCCATGACCGTGTTCCACACCTCCGCCAGGCCCGCGACGTACGCCTTGCGGCCGCGCGCCGCGTCCAGGTCCGCGCGGGCCTGCTGAGCGCGGTCCTCGCGGATCCTGCGGAAGACGGATTCCAGACGCTTCTCCAGCTGGGGTACGGCGTGCTTCTCGGCGCCCGTCAGTTCCAGCCCGCCCACCGTCGCCCCGGCGTGGCGCGAGATCTTTCCGAAGGCGGTGGTCAGCTCGGGGCTGCCGACCAGGACGAGGGGCAGGTTCCGGTCCGTCATGGCCCGGGCGAGGCGCTCCTCGACGTCGGAGACGTACTGACCGACACGAGCCGCGCGGTAGCCCGTACGGTCCGTGCCGTACGCCGGGCCGGGGAGCGCGTCCGCCTGGTCCGGAACCTGCGGCTTCGCCGGGAAGCCGTGGGCGGTGACCTCGGTCAGGCTCCCGGCGTGGGCCAGGTACAGCCTGCTCTCCTCCTGGTCGAGGACCAGCACCCAGTACGGGCGGGCGTACAGATGGGCCGCCACCAGGTTGCGGGTGAGGTACGTGGTCGTGATCTCGACGCGTTCGGGGATGTCGTGCGGCGAGATGAACTGCCACGCCTGCGGGTCCTCGTCCGGTGCGAGCAGCACCAGCAGGCCGTCCTCGGCGCGCTGGGCGTCGAACAGCCGCAGGACGGTGTCCTCGCCGAGCTGTCGCTCCAGCCGGATCCGGCTCTCGCGGTCGACCTCGGGGTCCTCCTTGAGGCGTCGCACCGCCTCGCTGAGGAGATTGCGCAGGCGGATCCGGTCCTGTTCGTTGTCGGGCCTGGCCCGGTGGGTCGGCATGAGCAGCGAGATCGCCGGGAAGGGGCGCGGGCGACGCAGGTCCTTGAGCACGGCCGGGGTCAGGTCACTCGTGCGCATCCATGGCCTCCCTGGAGCGGCGGGGAACGGTGATCGCATCCAGGGGACCACGGCGCGGCGGGCCCCGCGACCGGGCGGCCCGGCCCCCGGGGCCCGGTGCCGGGGAACCGCCTCGGAGCCCGTCGGCCGGTCGTCGACCGGGAGGCGGACGTGACGGCACGGCCGCAGGTCAGTGGTCGCCCGGCGGGCTCACCGCCGCCGGTGACGATCCGCCGGACACGGCCATGCGGGGTGTGCCGGTGCCGTCCGCGGGGGCGGTCCAGATGTCGCTCCCCCTGCCCCCGGCGCCGGGGAGGGCGTAGGCGAGCGTGCCGTCGTCCAGCCAGGCCGCCTGGTCGTCTACGTTGCGCGTCTCGGCGAGCGGTGTCTCGCGCATGGTCCGCAGGTCGAGGACGTACAGCCGCCAGGGATCGGCCGGGTCGTCGGAGACCTTCTTCTTGAAGGCGAGCCGGGTGTTGTCGGGCGACAGGGAAGGGCACTCGACGTTCTGCCGCAGCGCCTTCGCCGACCACTTCGCCATGTCCCCCTCGACCAGGTAGGTGCGGCCCTTGGTCGAGACGGTCGCGTAGAAGCGGTTGTCGTCGCGGGCGAAGGTCACCCCCCAGTAGTTGACGTCGGGGGCGTGGTAGCGGGCTCCGTCGAGGGTCAGGGGGATGCCCTCGATGGACTTGACGAGGTAGCCGGTGCGTAGGTCGAGGATCGCGGTCCGGGTGGAGAAGGCGGTGGTGGCGTACGAGTCCCCGGTGGCGAACACCGTCCAGGACACCATCCGCCCGGAGGCGGAGACGCGGGCGCGGGTGGGAATGCCCGGTACGGTGATCCGGCGCTGTTCGCGCAGTCGGCGGTCGAGCACGACGGCGTGCGTCCTGGGCAGTACGCCGGGACGGGCGCGCAGGCAGACCGCGTGGTCGCCGGAGGCGTAGAACCGGTCGCAGGCGGGACCGCCGGGGGTGCGCGTGCCGGGCGGGGCGGCGAGCGGGCGGCGGGCGACACGTCCGGTGGCCGTGTCCCGGAAGTACAGCGCGGGCCCGGTGACAGTGAACGAGGCGTCGGCTTCGGCCTGTTGGGCCGGGGTACGGTGCTGCGCGTGCAGGGCGTAGCCGACGGATCCGCCTGCGAGGAGCAGCACCGCGGCCACCAAGACGGCGATCCGGGCCCGTGGGCCCAGGGGTGTCGTGGGTTCGGGGAATCCGGCGCTCATGCGGTCGGCCTCTCGGTGGTCGGGGCTCCGGGCTGCTCGGCTGCCGCGGCGGCGGACGGGTCATGGGGCAGCAGCGCCCGGCCGCCGACGAGCGCGACCAGCAGGGCGACGGCCGCCGCCCACAGGGCGGGGCGCGGTCCCCACACCGTCCAGGCGGCGCCGAAGCCCGCGGCGGCGAGCATCCGGGCGAGTGCCTGGCCGGTCTGCAGCAGGGCCAGCCCGCCCGCCCTGCCGTCGGCGGGCAGCACGGGTGAGGCCAGGGCCATCAGCACGCCGTCGGTACCGGCGTAGAAGACCCCGAGCAGCACGAGCACGGGCACGACGAGGAGCAGGACGGGGCCGCCGGCCGGGAGAAGGAGCGCGGCGTACACGCCGAGCAGCGCGAGGTGCCCGTACAGGAACGGCAGCCGTCGGCCCACCCGGTCCGCGATCCGCCCGGCCGGGACCGCGAGCAGCAGGTAGCACGCCGCCGCGCCGAGCGGCAGCAGCGGGAACCAGCCGACGGGGAGGTCGAGCCGGCGCTGGAGCAGGAGGTAGACGAAGGCATCCCCGATGGTGGCGGCGCCGAGCAGTCCGGCGGCTGCGAGGATCCGCCGGAAACCCCGGTCGCGGAGCGCCGCGAACACCTTGCGGGTACGGGGGCTCCGGGGCTCCGGCAGGCTGACGACCGGCTGTCCGGGTACGTACAGCACGAGGAGCAGTACGCCGAGCAGCCCGACGCAGAAGCTGACGACGAACACCGCGTCGTAGGCCCCGGTGGTCGCCTGGAGGAGGGCGAACGCGGCGAGCGGTCCGAGCAGGGCGCCGGTGGTGTCCATGGCCCGGTGCACGCCGAAGGATCTGCCGAGCGTCTCGGGCCTGCTGCTGAGCGTGATCAGCGCGTCCCGGGGCGCGGTGCGGATGCCCTTGCCGACGCGGTCGGTGGCGAGGGCGGCGGCGATCCCCGCGGTGGCGCCGCCCGCGAGCAGCAGTCCGAGCCGGGAGAGGGCGGAGAGGGCGTAGCCGATGCCCGCGACCCTCTTGTGCCGGTGTCCGCGGTCGGCCGCGTGTCCGCCGAGCAGCCGGACGACGGAGGTCGCGCCGTTGAACAGGCCGTCGAGGAAGCCGAATTGGAGGGGTGAGAGACCGAGTCCGAGGACCAGGTAGAGCGGCAGCACCGCGGTGACCATCTCGGAGGAGACGTCGGTGACGAGGCTGACCGTGCCGAGTGCCAGGACGGTGCCGGGGACGCGCCGGCCCGCCCCGGCGGTGCGGGGCGGTGCCGGCGTGTCCCGGCGGCCTGTGGTCGCCAGGTACATCAGTGGCAGGTGTACTTCGGGCTGGTGTCCTTGGCCTTGCCGTCGGTGCCGACGTAGCTGAAGCTGTAGCCGGTGTCGGTGAAGTCCAGTTTCAGGACGCCGTACTGACCGCTGATCCGCTTCTGGCTGTTGGGCTGGACCTCCTCGATGGGGTAGGGCTCGGCACCGCCCATGCCGCCGATGACCTCGGTGATTCCGTCGGCGGTGGCCTTCCCGTCGGGGTTCTGCGGGGCGAACCGCTCGTAGTGGTGGTCGTGTCCGTTGAGCACGAGGTCGGCCTTGGCCCCGTGGAGGAGCTTCCAGACCGGCCGGCTGACCGGGTCGTTGCCGTGCCCGCCCGAGGAGTACAGCGGGTGGTGCCAGTAGGCGGCGATGCACGCCTTGGTGTTGGCGGCCAGATCGGCCTTGAGCCAGTCGATCTGGGCGCTCTTGTCGAGGGAGTTGGAGTCGAGGGCGATGAAGTGCCAGTTGCCCTCGTCGAAGCTGTAGTAGGTCTTGCCCTGGGGGTAGGCGATCGCGCCGAAGTACGCCTTGTAGCCGGCGAGCGATCCGGCCGGGTCGTACGTCTCGTGGTTGCCGGGCACCGGGTGCGTCTTGTTCTTGAAGGCGCCCCAGGTCTTGTCGTAGTAGGCGCGGTAGTCGGAGATCCGGGCGTCGTCGTACTGGTTGTCGCCCATCGTCAGGTAGAACTTCGGGTTGATCTGCTGGGCCAGCGCGGCGGTCCTGGGGTGGGCGCAGCCGCTGTCGGAGGCGGTGCACTGGGCGGCGATGTCACCGGCGGCGACCACGGTGAAGGCACCGGTCTGCGGGGGCGTCCCGGCGAATGTGCCGTACACCTCGACCTCGTGGAGCGAATAGCCGTACGAGGTGCCGCGTGCGGTGCCGTACACGCGCAGGTAGCGGCCCTTGCCGGACAGGCCGGGCCGGTCGTCGGTGCCGCCGTCGCCCGCCGTCTCCTCGGCGAGCCGGGTCCATGCGGTGCCGTCGGCGGAGATCTCGATCCGGTACGCCTTGGCGTACGCGGCCTCCCAGTCGAGCTTCACGCGTGTGACGTCGGCGGCGGCGCCGAGGTCGACGCGGATCCACTGCGGGTCCTTGCCCTCGACGCTGGCCCAGCGGGTGGCCGGGTCGCCGTCGAAGGCGTTCTGTGGGCCGAGACCGGAGTCCTCGGTGGAGGAGGCGGTGGCGGGCCTGCCGCCGGAGATGAGGGGGTCCGCGGTGGCGTCGGCCCGGTCGGGCCAGGCGAGCAACAGACCGCCGACGAGGAGGAGTACGGCGGCGAGGACCGTGGGCACCGTACGGTGCCGGGTGGCTGTGGGGAGCGGAGCTGAGCCTTTCAGGTGCATACCTGCACTCCTGGCCTGGGGGACGAGAGCTGGGCATCGGTGCATGACCGCGCGCCCGGCCCGCGTGCGGGCGGGGCGCGGCATCGAGGTGGCCGGGTCAGAGCTCTCGCTGAGCGCGTCATGCCCGTGGGGCGGGCACCGCGCCAGGCCACCGGCCGGAATGCTAGCGAACAGTAAACTTTCCTACCAGTCCCCCGACCCGCCTTGTTCCGGCGGCCGTTCGCCGCCATTGGCCAGAGGACTTCGCACCTCGGAAACAGACTCGAATCCCTCTGCCCGAGGGGGTACGGGACGGGCCCGGCGCCGTCCGCGGGTTGCCCCGGGGCGGGGTGCGGGACGACGCTGGAGGAAGCGGCGGCCCCGCCCGTTGAGCCGGGCCCGGGCCGCGTACCCGGAGACGACGGGGAGGCGCCGGCCGTGGACGGTCGGGAACCCGTGGCACCGCGCCGCCCCGGCGCGCGCGGCCACCGCACCCTGCCGCACACCGCGGACCTGCGGGTGGAGGCATGGGCCCCCACGGCCGGGGACTGTGTGGCCGAGGCCGTGCGCGCGATGGTGGAGAGCTTCGCCGACACGTCGGGCGCGGCGCCGGTCGGGGAGCGCACCTGCCCGGTCGCGGCCGGCTCCGGCGAGGACCTGCTGGTGACGGTCCTGGAGGAGGTCGTCTACCGGCTGGACGCCCACGGGGAGATCCCGCTCGACGTGGAGGTGGACGCGGACGTGGGGACGGACACGGGCACCGGAGCGTCCCGGGCGGCGGGCGGCGGACCGGGACCGCTGGTCCGTTTCCGCATGGCCGACGCCGGGACCGCCCGGGAGGTCGGCGCCGTACCGAAGGCCGTCTCGCTGCACGACCTGCGGCTGCGGCACGACCCCGACGGCTGGGCCTGCGGGGTGACCCTCGACGTCTGAACGCGGGCCGGCCACCGACCGGAGGTGAGGGCCATGGAGATCGCACTGGCGGAGCGGAGCCCGTACCGGTTCCGGATCGAACAGCGGGAGCCGATGCGCGTGCCCGGGGTGGTGTTCGCCTCCCGTGCGCTGCTGCCGCAGGCGTCCGGGGACAAGGCGCTGGAGCAGGTGGCGAACGTGGCGACGCTGCCCGGCATCGTGCGCGCCTCCTTCGCCATGCCCGATGTGCACTGGGGCTACGGCTTCCCGATCGGCGGGGTGGCCGCCACGGACATCGCCCGCGGCGGGGTCGTCTCACCGGGCGGCGTCGGGTTCGACATCTCCTGCGGCGTCCGGCTGCTGGCCGCGGGGATCGACCGCGAGGCGCTCGACCACGACCGGATGCGGCGGCTGATGGACGCTCTCGACCGCACCGTCCCGCGCGGCATGGGACGCGGCGGCCTGTGGGAGCTGTCGGGGACCGCGGAGATGGACGAACTGCTGGTCGGCGGGGCGCGATACGCGGTCGAACACGGTCACGGAGTGCCGCGCGACCTCGCCCGCTGCGAGGACCACGGCGTCCTGGAGGGCGCCGCGCCGGGAGAGGTGAGTTCGCGGGCCGTCGAACGCGGACTGCACCAGGTGGGCAGTCTCGGGTCGGGCAACCACTTCCTGGAGGTCCAGGCGGTGGACCGGGTCCACGACCCCGTCACGGCGGCGGCCTTCGGGCTGCGGACGGGTCAGGTGTGCGTCATGATCCACTGCGGCTCGCGGGGCCTGGGGCACCAGGTGTGCACCGACCACGTCCGGGTGATGGACCAGGAACTGCACCGGCACGGCATCCGGGTCCCGGACCGGCAGCTGGCCTGCACCCCGGTCGACTCGCCGCGCGGCCGCGCCTACCTGGGGGCGATGGCGGCGGCCGCCAACTACGGCCGGGCCAACCGGCAGTTGCTGTCCCAGGCCGCCCGTCGCGCCTTCGCCACGGCCACCGGGGCGGGGCTGGACCTGGTCTACGACATCTCGCACAACACCGCCAAGATCGAGACCCATGAGGTGGACGGTGTGCGGCGCTCCCTGTGCGTCCACCGCAAGGGGGCGACACGGGCGCTGCCGCCCGGCGACCCGGAACTGCCCGAGGACCTCGCGCGGGCGGGCCAGCCGGTGCTGGTCCCCGGGACGATGGGCACCGGCTCGTATGTGATGGTCGGCCTGCCCGGCAACGACGCGTTCCGCTCCGCCTGCCACGGAGCCGGCCGGGTCTGGAGCCGTCACCAGGCACTGCGCATGGTCCGCGGTGAGCGGCTGCGCGACGAACTGGAGGCCCGCGGCATCGCCGTGCGCCCCTCGTCGTGGCGCGGTCTCGCCGAGGAGACACCGGAGGCGTACAAGGACGTGGACGCGGTGGTGGAGGCCACCGAGGGCGCCGGGCTGGCCCGGCCGGTGGCCCACCTGGTGCCGCTGGGCGTCGTCAAGGGGTGAGCCGTCGACGGGGAGCACCCCGTCACCCGCGTCCTGCGCCCCTCCCCTATCCGATGCCGTCCTCGAAGTCGTCGGCGTCCTCGGGACCCACCCCGTCGTCGCCGACGGTGTAGGTGTCCTTGACCTTGACCTCGCTGGCACGCCGGCCCTCGGGAAAGACGCGCCGCCAGTCGCCGATGACGTGCAGTTCGTCGGTGCCCATCGCCCGTACGACGGCGAGTCCGTCCTCATGGGCCTTGAGGGCCTTCATCCAGAGGTTGGCGAACGCCTGCGAGCGGATGATGTGCATCCAGTCCGGCCGGTACAGCTCCCGGTTGTAGTTCGACTCCCCCATGGTGGAGACGAACTTGGAGTACATCGCCTTCACGTACTCCAGCGTCACCTCGTCGTCGGCGGCGATCGCCGTGTCCCTGGCCTCCTTGAGCGCGACCCGGAACTTCTCCAGCAGGTTCTCGGTGGCTCCGGAGGTGAACGACTCGTGGATCTCCGGTGGTTCGCACAGCCCATGTTTCGGACCCGACAGCCGCAGCAGGAGGCGCAGGGTCGGTTCGGTCACCCATAGCGGTCCGGGTTCGTCACGGTTGCCGATCGGGTTGGGCAGCACCGCCGTGTGCTCCCACGCCGGCGGGGTGATCAGGTGGACACCGGCACGGCGGCGGTCGTGGGCGAAGCCGGTGGAATGCTCCAGCTGCCCCAACGGCAGATGTGTCTTGAGGGCGGAGAGATAGGCGCCGTTGATGTCGAGCGCCGTCACTTCGTGGCGGCCGGTCGGAAGTTCGTGCCGGGTCCACTTCGGGCGCGCCTCCCAGATCTGGTCGGCCCCCCTGGACGTCTGCTTCTTGAGGATGTCGGGGATCCAGGGATGGGCGATCACGTCGTAGCGGGCACCCTTGCGGGTCTCGTCCAGCAGGCGCATCGCGTCCGGGATGGCCCGTTTCGACAGGGCGGCGACGGCCGCGTCGATGTCGCCCCGGTGCTCGGCGAGCGCGCCCCGGACCGCCTCGTGGATCAGGGCGGCCGGGCCGGCCTGCTGCTGGAAGGCACGTCGGGCCGGTGATCCGGAACGCCTCGACGGGCCCGTCGTGGACGACGCTCCCGCACCGGGGGCGGTGGAGCGTTCCGGCGTCCGGTGGACGGGCGGTCGGGCTGCCCGGGCGGGGGCGACGTCCGGGGGTCCGGCCGTCGTGGCGGCCGGACGGCAGTCGGCCGCGTCCAGGTGCTGGGCGAAGCCCGCGACGCGCTGCGTGGCCGGATGCCCGCACAGCACGCACGGCTCGGCGGCGTCCAGGGGCTCCACCTCGTCGGGCGCCGGGCCGGGGTCCGGCGCGGGAACGGCGGCATCCGCCGCGCCGTGCGCCGCGGGCCGTTCCCCGGCCGGGGGCGCGCCGCCCTCGGACACGTCCTCGTCCCCGGTCCCGGATCCGACGGCGGGCCCGGGGGCCGGCGCGGGGCCGGCGGCAGAGGGGCCGGGCTCCGTGCCGAGCTTGGCGCTCAGTCCGTCCAGCAGGTACGCGTACTTGGCGCGTGTCTCCCCGGACGGGTCCCGGCCGCTCTCCCACCCGGCGACGGTCGACGGACCCACACCCAGCGCCCGCGCCACCTGCGCCCTGGACAGCCGGGCCCGTTCGCGCAGGGCGCGGCGCACCTCGGCGGCCGGGAGCTCCGCTTCCGGGCCGACGGCGGCGAGCAGCGAGTCGATCGCGTCGAAATCACTCACCGGACAGACCCTTCAGATGTAGGTGACGGGATTGCGGGACAGATGCGGGCTCGGGGTGGGGCGTCCCACGCGCGGATCACCGCGCAGGAGCTCGCCCTCCAGCGCGTAGCGATCGCCGCGCTTGGAGATGCCGGTGATCCTCGCCACCGCGAGCACGGTGCCCGCGGCGTTGATGATCTGCGCCTCGCTCTGGGACAGGGCCCGGTCGGCGTTGAACTTCCAGACGCCCCGACCGGCTTCCCACGCCTCGTCCTCGCTCATGCCGGGACGCCACCCGCGAGCGGTTCGCGCCGGGCCGTCGCCTGCCTCCACGGCACGCTCCGCGCCGATCCGGATCTGGAGCACCCGCACACCCCTCAGACATACTCCTCAACTTGTTGAGAAGTTTACATCGCCCGGGCGGACAGGGTGTCGGCGCGTCACGGAGGAGCCCGACCGGCCACCGGAGAAACTGCCTTGCATGACCAACACACTCAAAGCATTCCTCGAAGGCGGCCCCGACGACCTCCCGGAGCGCATCGTCCCCCTCACCACCCCGGGGAACGACCTCAAGGTCCCGTTCCGCGGCGGATACGAACACTTCAGGGTCACCACACGCCGTCAGGACACCCCGGAGGGCCAACTACCCGTCTACGAGTGGTGGGAGCGCACGGAGTTCCCCGGCTGAACGGCGCCCGGAACGACACCGTTCCGGGACGGGGCACCGTCCGGGGCGCGGGCGGCCCCGACCGCGCCGACACAGCACCGCGGAGGGACCACCGGGCGGCACAACACAACACAACACTCCGAAACAGCAGGTCGGAGGCGCGAGCAACCGACACCGCCAAGTCGACGGACACCTTTCCCGGGCGTGTCAACGAAAGACACGCTGTCGCGGGGGTGAGCGGGTTTCAGGAAGTCGCCCGGACGGACCAACGAAATATCAAGGGCTCCTGTTTTCAGGGGAGTTGAGCGTTTGTCGGATTATCCGGAAATAGCATTTGGCGTAGGTCGTGTACCCCGATAGACGTTCCGGCCGCGCACGGCAACGTGTCCGATATGACAGGTATGGGGACCGTCAGTACGTTCAATCACGGGCCGACTGCTCAGCCGGCCTCCCTGAGACAGGAGAAGTCACATGGTTACCCGTTCCACCGTTGTTACCGGTGCCGTCGCGGCCGCGGCGGCCCTGGCTGCCACTGGTATCACCTACGCCTCCGCAGCCACCTCCGAGCCGGCCCAGGCGGCCCCCATCGTCCAGCAGGCCGCCCCCATGGCCCTCAACGGCGGCGACGCCGGCAAGGGCAACGAGGGCAAGGGCAACGAGGGCAAGAACTACGGCGGCGGCCACGGCGGCGGCCACGAGAAGAAGCGCCACCACCGGCACCACCACCACAAGGGCCGCATCCTCATCAACGAGCGCGTCTTCGCCGACGAGCGCGGCGGCTGCGTGACCGTGATCAGTGGGCTCGGATCCAGGACCCTCAACATCCGCAACGAGAGCCACAAGACCGTCGAGGTCTTCCGCGGTGTCACCTGCGACAACGGCGCCCCCATCGCCACTGTCGGACCGTGGAGCTCCAGCGACGGCGTCCGTCCGGGCCACGTCAAGGGCGGCGTCCACGTCAAGAACGGAGTCGTCGCCAGCTTCCGCGTGATCCACCACCACCGCCACCACGGTGGCGAAAAGGGCGGCTTCGGCGGTGACGAGGGCGGCTTCGGCGGCGACGAGGGCGGCTTCGGCGGCGACGAGGGCGGCTTCGGCGAAGACTACTGACCCGACCGCTCACCCCACACACAACCCCGGCCCGCCGGAATCGGGCCGGGGTCCCGTGTGTTCACGGCAACCGTTCCGTGCGTGCGCGACAACCGGGGAAACGGCCGGGACCCCGGCGTTCCGGCCCCCGGTCAGCCGACGTTGACGTCGATGCAGGCGTAGAAGGCGTTGGCGGTGTCGGCGATGTTCCACACCGCGAGCACCTTCTGCTTGCCGGTCAGTCCGCCGAAGCTCACCTGATGGGTGACCGTCGCACCCGGCTGGGCCCCGTTGTCGTTGAACTCGGCGATCTTCCGGCCGCCGGCGAAGTACTGCCAGGTGCTCGTGGCGTGCCGGGCGGTCAGGACCCACTGGAACGACTGGGTCCGGCCGACCGGGGTCACCTTCCACCCCTTGGAGTCGTTGTCGAGTTCGGCGAACCGGCCGTTGCCGCCGCTGCAACTGGTCAGCCCCTTGGGGCCTTCCACGCTCTGCGGCTCATACTTGATCTCTCCACAACTCACGGTCCCGGCGGCACACTGGGCCTGACGGCTCGGCGGCGACGAGATGTATCCGTGGGCGTCGGCGGAGCCCGCGGGGAGGGTGAGGGCCAGAACCGGCGCCAGCGCGGCTCCGACGACTGCTGCTGTCTTCCTTTTCGCGTGCATGCTTCTCCTTCACATGAGGCGTCGCTGCGCGCGCCCGGGCCGTGGGGGCCCGACGACGGCAGGCCGGCCTCTCCGGTGTGGGGCCAAGAGGCGCGAAGGGCGGGGCAGGGCCCACCGGAACGCACGCCGCGCGGTCGCGAGCGCCCGTCAGGCGGCCTTGCACTTGGACCAGACCATAACCATCGCCGGGCCGCCGTCAAGGGTTGCGGCCGACGGAGAGTTCACGGGGGCCGCTTCCGGACATCCCGAACGCCCGTCGCCCCGCTTCCGGGGGCCTCGCCCAGGGCGCGGGTTCCCGGACGTCCGCCCTGCGGGCGCCGACACATGCACCGGCGCCCTCGGGAACGAGGCCGGGCAGAGGCCGATCACCGTGCCGCCGGTTCGAGGACACGGCCCGGCGCGACCTCCCCCGCGACGCTCGTCACGGGCGCCGCGTCACCACCCCGTCGCGCCGTCGATGCGTTCGCGCAGCAGGTCGGCGTGGCCGATGTGACGCGCGTACTCGCCGATCATGTGCAGATGGACCATGCGCAGCGAGTACAGCTCGCCGGCATGGGTGAAGGTGTCGTCCAGGGAGGCGTCGGCGACGATCGCCTCGGCCAGCCGGCACTCCTCCACGAGGCGGTCGTAGTCGTCGCAAGCGCGGGCCGGGTCCAGGTCCTCGAAGTCCGCGTCCTTCCCCTTCCCCGGGTCGTACATGGGGTCGAGGGTCTGACCGGCGAACCGCTGCCGGAACCAGACCCGTTCGACCTTCGCCATGTGGCGGATCAGTCCGAGCAGCGTGAGGTTCGACGGCTCCACCGTCTCCCGCGCGAGCTGCTCTCCGGTGAGCCCCGCGCACTTGTGCAGCAGGGTGCCGCGGTACCACGCCAGATAGCCGGTGAGCATCTCCCGTTCGCCCGCCACGAGAAGACCGGATACGCGCTCCACATCAGGTGCTGTCCATGTCATCCTCCGATCCTGCCCCGCCCGCGGAGGATCGGGACAGCGAATTCGCCGACCGTCGACCGCCGACGAACGGCCGGACACGCCGGGGAGCGGAAGCGCGCGACAGCACGGCACGCCGCGCCCGCGGCGTTCCGTCGCCTTCCGGCACGGCCGCACCGAGAATGCAGGCGTGTCCACCGTCTCGTTCCCCACCGGGCGCGATCCGCGCACGGAATGTGCCCTGCTGCTCCTGTCGGCCGCCTCGGGGGCGACCGACGCGTTCGCCTTCGTCTGTCTGGGGCAGGTCTTCGCCGGGGTGATGACCGGAAACCTCGTGCTGTTGGGCGCCTCCGCGGTCGGCGTCGGGGAGCACGGCGTGGCACTCGGGGTGATCACCGCTCTGGTCTCGTACGGCTCGGGGGTCGCGTGCGGAGCGTGGCTGACCACGCGGCTGCGATGGCCCCTGCCGATGACGCTGCTCGTCGAGGTGGTGCTGCTGACGGCGGGCGCGGCGCTGTGGGGGGCGGGTCCGCTCACGTCCGCCGGGGGCCGGGTCGGGCCGCTGGTTCTCGTCGCCGCGGCCATGGGCGTCCAGGGGCGCGTCCTCACGACGCCCACGAACTACTTCACCGGCACGCTCACGTCCCTCGTCGGACGCGCGGCGTCGCGGTCGTGGCGGCGGGAGGATCGTTGGGTGGCCGGCCGGCTGGCGGCGGTCGTGGTGGGCGCCGCCGTGACCGCGCTGGCGGTGCGGCTCAGGCCGGAGGCGGCGGCCCTGGTGGCGGTGGTGCCCGCGGCCTGCGCGCTGCTGATCGAGGCGGCCCCGAGGCGACGGCCCGGCGGCTGAGCCCGCCCCGGTGCCGGTACGGACGCCACGCGTGGGCGGTGGCCGGGACTCCGGCCGGGCCGCGGAGCGGGGGGGAGCCCCGGCCGGATCGGGGGTTTCCGGCCGGGGCGGTCGAAGGGTGGGCGCGTTGCGCGATCCCACATAGGTGAACGGTAAACCATCCTGACTCGCTCCTGGAATCACCCCCTCGGCGACGGGCGCCGGACCGCGAGGGCAGGCGCCCGCGCGCCCCCGCACGCCCCGCGCACACCACACGAGCTGGGCGCACAACCTGCGCGCGCACGGCGCGACGCGCATCCACCCCCGAGCTTCAACTTCCGTCAGATGAAAGGCTGTTCGACGAATCGACGCCACGCGCAGCCCATGGCATATGCCAGAAGCAACAACGTATCGAGTGTTGCCAAATCCCTTACGGGCCCCTGCGGCCTGTGCCACAGTCGTCTCCGGTCCACCTTTCGGACCTGGTCGCGCCGCGCCTGTATCGGAGTACGAGATGCCGTCCCCTCTGTCCGCGGACCGCCCCGCCCCCCAGCCGCACGAGCGTGACGCCGTCGACGCACTGATCCACCGCGCCCGGCAGCTGCGCGGCGAGGTGGATGCCGTGCGCCGCGACGCGGTCCTCGTCGACGAGGAGGACCCGCACACGCGCTGGCAACGGGCGCTCTGCGAACTGGCGGTCCACCATCTCGACGACCTCGGCACCCGTCTGGGACAGCTGAGGGAGGGCCTCGGGCCCGACGCGCCGCACCCTCCGCGCCCCCCCGGGCAGCCGTCCGTGAAGACTCCCTCCCGGACCGCTCCGCACGGTGGGGCGGCCCCGCCGGGGAGCGGCTCGCTCATCGGCAGGGTGGGCAGCGCCGAGTGGGACCTGCTGACGGACGAGGTCACCTGGTCCGATGAGCTGTTCCAGATCTTCGGCAGGTCTCCCGACGCGGGCCCTCTCTCCCTGGACGAGCTTCCGTCCGTGCTGCTCCCCGAGGACCAGCCCCTCCTGACCGCCCTGGTCACGGACTGCCTGGTGGACGGCAGGCCCATAGACGGGGAGTTCCGCATCCTGCGGACCGACGGCCGAACGCGCACGCTCCACATGATGGGCGAGCCGGTGCTCGACACGGACGGCTGCACGGCCTCGATGTGGGCGGTGCTGCGGGACGTGAGCGAGCTGCGGCACAACGAGCAGGCGGTGCTCCGGACCCGCGACGCGCTGCGGCGCAGGCAGCACATGGCGCGCACCGAGCGCCGGATGGCGGTCGAGCTCCAGGAGGCCGTACTGCCTCCGTGGCGCGGCCCGCTGCGGCTTCCTTCGCGGGGAGCCGGTGCGCTGGACGTCGCGGCCCACTACCTCCCGTCGGAGTCGAGCTCCCTGATCGGGGGCGACTGGTACGACGCCCTGGAACTGCCCGACGGCAGGACGGTGCTCACCGTCGGCGACCTCACGGGGCACGGCGTCGAGGCCGCCTCCGCCATGGCGATGCTCCTGGGAGCGCTGCGCGGGATGGCCGTGGCCGGTGTCGAGCCCGGGGCTCTGATGGGGCACCTCAACCGGTTGCTCGAATCCTCCGTGCAGCCGGCCCTCGGCAGCGCCGTCTGCTGCCGCTTCGATCCGGCCACCGGCACCCTCGCCTGGGCGCAGGCCGGACACCCCCCACCGCTGCTGTTCCGCAACGGCGAGGGGCGCCCGCTGCCGTCGCCCGACGGGGTCCTCCTCGGCGCGGCATCGGGTGTCGCCTACGAGCGGGACGAGGCTCAGCTGCTGCCCGGCGATGTGCTGGTCCTCCACACCGACGGACTGAACCGTCACAGCGACCGGGGTGCGGGCCCGGACGCCCTGCTCGCGCTGGCACCGCGTTTCGCGCGGGCCCGTACGGCGCAGGAGTGCGTGCGCACGGTCGTCACGGAGTTCGGCGGCGCCGAGCGCCTGGACGACGCGTGCGTGCTGATCGCCCGCATCGGGGCGTAGGCACAGCGGCACCCGTACGGGCGCACGAACGCGAACGTCGGACACGACGCGGTACGCGGGAGAAGGATCCGCCCACGGACTCGGTGTGCGGACGATCGCCGGCCGGACGGTGTTCGGGCGGGCGGTGATCGATGGGACGGTGGGGTTGCTTCGGACGGTGTCGGATCGGGCCGTGTTCGACCGGGCCGCGGCCACTGTCCAGTGCTGTGGCCGGAAAGGTTTACCGGGAGGCTCGCGGCGTCCGGTGCGGTGCATCGCAAGGCGGAGGATCGCCCTCGTACTGGACGTACTCGGGTGATGCGACAACGCGGCGGGGTGCCGTGCCGGGCGTCGCGAGCCGG
>NZ_LIXJ01000046.1 GCF_001905795.1 Streptomyces sp. CB01580 | reverse complement strand
AGTTATTTAATTACAAGCCCCCGCCGTCCCGGTGTACTGCCGCTGGACGCCCGCCGACCCCGTGCCCTTCTTCAGGAAGCCGGTGTCATCACCGATCAGGATCCCGTCCCTGGCACCGATGGTCTCCACGACGAAGTCCCGCACGTCGTCACGGACACCGTCCACGTCCCAGTCCGCCTCGCCCAAAAGACGCTGCATCCCGATCGGATGCCCCTCACCCGCACGCCCTGCCAGCGTCCACCCGTTTTTCCGCTCCAGCGGAGCGATCAACCCCGCCATATACGTCAGGGCACGCGCCCGAGGCTCGGACCTGGCAAAACGCCCAGCGAACCGTTCATGCAGCCCGGACAGCATCCCCTGCCAGGCCTCGACCTGCCCCACCCCAAGATCCACAGACACGGCAGAACACAACCACACTCACCGGCAGAACTCACAACTGCCCCACCAGTAAATGTGATTGCAGTACTAGGTGTATTGGCCTGGGAGGTTGGGGCGGAGGCGGAGGTGCAGGATGCGCCTGGCGGGAGTCAGGCCGGTGGCCTGCCGATGGTCAGGAACAGCCGCATGGCCGCGTTCCGTACCGGCGCGATCCGACGCGGGGTGTGCACCGCGCGGTTCATCAGCCGGGCGGCGCGCGCGAGCCGCTGGGTGGAGCGGCGACGGGCCGCGTCGTAGGCGGCGAGGGCGTCTTCGACGCGCGCGCGTGCGGTGAGCTCACGGGCGACGGTCACGCCGTCGACGAGCGCCTCGCACGCCCCCCTGCCGAGGTCGGGAGTCATCGCGTGGGCGGCATCGCCGATGAGGGCGATGCGGCCGCTGACGTAGCTCGGCAGGGGCGTGGTGAGGTCGTAGAGGTCGTTGCGCTGCACGCCCGTGCCGCCGGTCTGCGCCAGGTGGTCCAGAACCCGGCGCACGCCGGGGTGCCAGTCGCCGAACCACGCCTGCAGGGCTGCCAGATCGCCGCCCGGCACGGGCACGCGCTCGGCTGCCGGGGCACAGGCGAACCAATTCGTGCGGCCGCCTGCGCGCGGGATGACACCGAAGCGGGCGCGCCGCCCCCAGGTCTCGGTCATCCCGTCGGTGTCGAGGTCGGCGGTGCCGTGCCAGGCGGTGACGCCGGAGTAGCGGGGGCGGTGCGCGTCGCCGAAGAGCACCGTGCGGGCCCGGCTGCGCAGGCCGTCGGCGGCGATGACCACGTCGTAGCCGGTGAGCTCGCGGACATCGGTCACTGCGGAGCCGTAGCGCACAACCCCGTCGGCGAGCGCGGCGGCCAGCGTCTGCAGCAGCGCGGGCCGGGCGGTCACATGGACGGCGTCGCCGGTGCGGCGGCGCAGAGCGGCCATGTCGACGTTCCCGATGAGGCCGCCGTCGGCGCGTACGAAGGCACCGTAAGCCGCCGGCCGGGCGAGTCGGCGAGCTGTGTCCCCGAGGCCGAGAGTGTCAAGCGCCTGCAGCGCGCCGGGCCACAGGCCGAGCGAGGTGCCGGTGCCGGGCGGCGCGGGGGCGCGTTCGTGTACCTCAACGTTCCAGTTGTTGGCCTGCAGGTGCACGGCGGCGGCGAGGCCTCCGATGCCGCCGCCCACGATGATCGCTTTTCTGGGCATGCCACCACGCTACTATGTTTGTAGTAGGAGCACTATGTTTACAGTAGAGGACACGACAGGCCGATGGAGAAACGGGCGCGGATGCCGGGCAGGCGCGATCAGGTGTTGGACGCAGCCGTGAAGGTGCTGGGCACCGGCGGCCTCCGCGGCCTGACGTACCAGGCCGTCGACAAGGCTGCCGCGGTGCCGGCCGGCACCACGTCCAACCACTTCCGCAGCCGCGACCTCCTCGTGACGGGCATCGTGGCCCACCTCGAGGCGCTCGATGCCCGCGACTGGAAGCGCTTCGCGGCCACCCCGGTGGACGGTGACCCCGAGGGGCTGGCCGACGCCCTGGCCCGCACGGTCCAGCACGTGCTCGGCCCCGCCCGGCACCGCACCACCGCCCGCTACGCGCTGACGCTCGAAGGCATCGTCCGCCCCGCGGTGCGCGAGCCGCTGAGCCGCGCGCGCGAGTCGATGATCGAACTGACCTCGAAGTGGCTGGCGGACCTCGGGTCGCCCGCACCGCGGCAACACTGCAGGATCCTTTTCGACTACCTCGATGGCCTGATGTTCAATCAGATCGTCATGCCAGATGCGGAGTTCGACCCCGAACCCGGCATCCGCACGGTGCTCAGCGCGTTCCTGCCCCCGGCCGCACCGGATCGACCGAGCTGACGAAGCGTCGACCGTGACGGCCTCATCCCCAAGGGGCGCGTCCGCGGCACCGGCACCCTCGGCTGAAAACGTGCCATGGACCACTTCACGCTCGCCTCCCCCGACCGCCTCCCCCTCTGACCGCAGCAAGATCACCTAAAGTATCCAAACCCCGGGGCCGACCGGCATCGTGGCCGTGGGCGTGGAGTTGGGCGACGTCGGCGTCCAGGTAACCGGCCTTGGTACTGGTGGGTTCGCATATTCAACTGTCGCGAGTTGCCGGTTCCGCCGAGCCGACAGTGACTTTCCGTGATCACTGGAGGGCCGTCTGCGCCGCAGGTGCGCTCTGCGCCGGCGCCATACCGGACGGTCTACGCGACAGCCGAGCGTACGAGGCCGCCGGGCCGACCGTTTCCAGCGGCAGATGCGCCCCAGGCTCCGCCTGCGCCACCAGATCCCGCGGGCGCTGCATCCCGGATCCGCTCTGCAGGTCCTCCAGTGACGGCTTGCCCCCCACCGGCAGGGCGTACGACTCCACTCTCAGATCCCCCGGACCGCCTGTACCTGCCTCCGCAGGAGTCGCCGCTGTCGCTGCGGCCGGCGCTGTTGCGGTCGTCAGCAGCCGTGTGCTGAACCGCCACCACCCTCTGGTCATCAAGCAAACCCCCCGAACATGCGTCATGCCAGACTGGTCACACCCCCGCCCTGCGGCAAGAAGCAGCCCGGTCGGCGAACAC
This sequence comes from Streptomyces sp. CB01580, assembly GCF_001905795.1. Taxonomy (GTDB): domain Bacteria; phylum Actinomycetota; class Actinomycetes; order Streptomycetales; family Streptomycetaceae; genus Streptomyces. The sequence continues at coordinate 30,974 of NZ_LIXJ01000046.1, read as the reverse complement.
CACACGGGCCCGGCACTGCAACTCGGCACCACCCGATGTGGTGCTGGCGCATTCATCGGCGGTCCGCCTTCCAGACAAGTGTCGCACCGATCGCACCGACAACCAGGCAGATGGCGATGGCGACCGGCACGTGCACCGACATCGGGAAGTCCAAGTCACGCGGGTCGGACAGCCCGGCATTGGCCGCGAACGAGGCAATGAGCAGATAGCCCTCGCCTGCGGCCACTCCCCACGCGCACGCAGCAAGCAACCGGTATTGCTCCACAGTCTGCTGACGACGGACCAGGAGATACCCGAACAGGACCGCTTCCCCAAGGAACACCCCGACCGTGATGGCGACCAGCTTCAACGGCTCCATGAAGCCATCAGGCCCGTCTCCACCCACATGGGAGACCACCTCATTCGGCAGCTGGCCGTGCACGATGGCGTACACGACGAGGTGCACCACAGCCGCGACAATCCACGGCCCAGCCCCTATCGCGATTCTGCTGCGCCTGGTCAACGCGGGGTCAAACCCGCCGCTCTGGGTGACCATGAGCTTCCTCCACTCAGATTCGTGGTCAGCCGGCTGCTGCAGCCTCCGTGCAGGAGTCCGCACCAGAGCGTGTCGCCTTCGTGCTGGCGACGGAAGGCATCCAACTCGATCGCCTCCAGCCGCGCATCAGGGGCGCATCGGAATCCGCCCCGAAGGCGAGCGCGGTGCCGGGCGCAGCGGGTCACCGCTGGATGGTCCGGGCATACGCCCTGACGGTGATCACCATCGCTCCCCGGCCCGTTGTCAGCGGGCGAGCGGAGAATCACCGGATGGCCCATGAACCGACGGAGGCCGGCGAGTCCGAGATCCTCGCCATCTCCTTACGCACGTACCTGCGCGAGACCGGCTTCTCCTTCACCGGCCTGACCGGCAAGGAGGCGACCCGGTCCATCACCCGGGCGGGAGCGCAGTGGGTGGGAGCGTCGGGATGGAGATGCAGAACAGAGGCACAGATGCGCTACATCGACCCGCCCCGCCTGAAGAGCGGCGGCTGCATCGCCTACTGGTCGCCGTCCTGTCTGCCTGCCTTGGCCTTCGCGTGATGCGCAAAGACGGCTCACCGATCGCCGCGGAGATCGACCGCGCGGACGAGAGCACCGCTGTAGACAAGCTCCGAGACGAAGCACTCCGCGGGCGCCCCGCGCTGTGGATCCGCTGGCACGGAGCGCTGCGTGCCGAGCTCCCGGCAGGTGTAGCCCGTCTCCACCTGCCCACGCGGTCCAGCAAATCGCCCCTCCGGTACTCGCTGGCCCCGGTGACCGGCACCGAGGCGATCACCCTCGGTCCAGCCGTCACCCCCGAGGCCCGAGCGGACGCCCAGCGGCAGGACCAGCAGCGGATCGCGAACGAGAAACGTGCTGCTGCTCGCCCGCAGGAACCGGGCCCCACTCGCTGCTACTGGTGATCAGCACACTGCTTTGGCGGAGCTCCTGGTCCAGGATGCCGAGAGCGGTGTCGGGCCGGCAGTGGAGGCACAGCGGTACCTGCTGTCGCAGGGCGTCGATCGCCTGCTGCCGGCTTGCCGGAGGAGTCCGCCGCCTCCCTGGCGCGTGGGATTGGCCGCATCGTGGCCGACCGGGACCTCGACGGTATCCGGCGTACCGATGCGACATTCTGGCGTGTGGGTACCCGCTTCCTGCCGGGCATCGAAGGCCGGGTCCGGCGCCGCTCGTTCCGGGCCGGATGGCAGCGCCTCACCGCCCGAACGACGCTGGGGGCCGCGGTCGCCGAGGGCGGCTACCTTCTCGGCTGGGAGCCTGATGCCACAGTCCGGTCCCTTCGGTCCCTGTGGGAGAACCGAGACCAGGCCCTCGCCGCGCTGGAGACCGGCGCGATCGGCGCGGCCTCCACCCTGGCCGTCGGCGGCGTCGCGTACGGGCTGCTGACGCGCAAGCGCCGCGAGTTCATGCGCGAGTGGGTCCGGCCCCCTGCACGGGCACTCGCCAAGCCGCTGGGCATGTCGGAGCTCACCGGCCCGCGCCGCTACCTCCACACCCCGCGCAACTTCTCCGACGACGACGCCGAGATACCCATCGACGCCCCCGGACACCTGCGGTTCAACGAGAACCTGGTCGCCGACCTCGTCGTCAAAAAAATTCGCCCTGGAGAACGTTTCTTTCACCTGGGGCCGCGTCGGCAAGGACACCCACGTCATCGTCAGGAAACGCCAGACCCCGCCCAGGATGCTGCGTCTGTCCGACCCGGGGCGTGCGCGAGATCCTCGCGAAGATGCCCGAGTCCGCCCCACTGATCGGTCTCGGGGCGGGCAAGAAGATGGTCTCCGTCGACCTCGACGCGGACTCCCCGCACGTCCTGATCTCCGCAGGATCCGGCGGCGGCAAGTCGACCATCCTGCGCACCATCTGCTGCCAGTTCATCCACAGCGGCGCGCACACCTTCGTCCTGGACTACAACGACCCGGGGCCTGTTCTCCGGGACTTTGATCAGGGCGATGAATCATGACCATCACGGAGAGTGATGAGGTTGATGTGGTTATTGGCGTCCAGGTCGGGCCACGATGAAGACGTGGATGAAAACTGGCTGAGGAGGCCGGGGGTACCGGGCCTGGGAGGGTGCGCAGGCCTATCGAATGTGTCGTAGAGCGGTCGCCGCGAGGATGGTTCCGGCGGGAGGGCCCTGGAGGGGCGCGCTAGGCGGCAGCGGCAGGGGGGGTGAAGCAGGTGCCGCGGCCTTCGGACATGTTGATCAGCAGGTCACGGGCCGCCTCGCAGGTATGGATGACACGGTGTCCGTTGCCGAGCCTCACCCAGCGACGACCTGGACCCGATCGCCCACCCCGATGCCCGCCGTGGCGGGCACGGCGAGCAGTGCGGTGATCCGGTGCGCGGCCATGCGCCGGGCGAGACGCAGCATGAGCTACCACTCCCCCTGCGCGTCGAGGACGACGGACGGGGCGGCTCCGGACTCACCGGCATCCGCCGCCGCGTGGCGGCCCACGACGGTACGCTCCGCCTGGTCAGCCCGCCCGGATGCCCGACAACCCTTGAGGTGGATCTTCCCTGTGGAACGTGACCTGCGGATCGTGATGGCCGAGGACGACCCGCTGTTGCGCGAGGGCCTCGCCCTGCTGCTACGCGCGGAGGGCATCGACGTGGTGGCCAAGGCCGGCACCCCCGACGAGACCCTGGACGCCCTCGACGTGCGCAGGCCCGATGTCGCCATCCTCGACGTACGGATGCCGCCCACCCACACGACGAGGGCATCCGCGCGGCCGTCGAGGCCCGGCGGCGCCACCCCCGTCTAGGGATCCTCGTCCTGTCCGCCTACGTCGAGCAGACCTTCGCCACCGAACTGCTCACCGCCGGTGTGGGCTACCTGGGCTACCTGGGCTACCTGGGCTACCTGCTGAAGGAACGGGTGGGCCGGGTGGAGGAGTTCCTCGAATCGCTGCACCGGTCGCCGCCGGCGGCACCGCCATCGACCCCGAGGCCGTCGCCCAGCTCTTCACCCGCTCCCGCCAGGACACCCGCCTCGAACGCCTCAGCCCCCGCGAGCGGGACGTACTCGCCCTGATGGCCGAGGGGCTCGGCAACAGCGCCATCGCCGAACGGCTCGTCGTCACGGACGGCACGGTCCACAAGCACACCCGCAGCATCTTCGCCAAACTCGACTTCTTCCCGACCCACCGGATGGACCGCCGGGTGGCCGCCGTCCTGCACTACCTGGAGGACGCCCGCCGGGGTCGGTGAGTACAGCCTGTCGTACCAACACCTGGGGTGCGCACGGCAGTGATCCGCGGACGTCGCGCTGATGTGCTGAACACGTCACTTCAACGCCCTCCGAACGGACACCGCGATGAGCCTCCAACCCCAAGCCCCCGCCGAAACCCGACCAGCCCCCGCCGACGGGCGGGGCCGCCTCTCCGGCCTCCGCGGCAGCATCCGTCGCCGTCCCCTGATCTGGTTCTTCTCGCTGTCCTACCTGCTGAGCTGGCTGGGCTGGATGCCGTACGTCCTGTCCAAAAACGGCCTGGACATCTGGCACTTCGCCTTTCCCGCGTTCGGTGGCACGACCCAGCTGCTGGGCGTCCTGCCCGGCGCCTATCTCGGCCCGATCGCGTCGGCCCTCCTGGTGACCTGGGTCACCCAGGGTCGCCAAGGGCTGCGGACCTGGCGGGGCCGGATGACCAAGTTCCGGGTCGGCTGGCACTGGTATGCCCTGGTGCTCCTCTCGGTGCCCGCCGCGCTGACCCTCGCCGCCGTCGTACTGGCCGACCGCGGCCCCGCGCTGCCGACCGCCGCAATGCTCGCCGCGTACCTGCCCGGTCTGATCCTGCAGATGGTCACCACCGGCCTCGCCGAGGAGCCCGGCTGGCGCGAGTTCGCCATGCCCCTCCTCCAGCGCCGCCACGGCCCCCTGGTCGCCACCCTCGTCGTCGGTCCGCTGTGGGGCGCCTGGCACCTGCCGCTGTTCCTGACCGAGTGGGGCGGCTCCACGGACATGACCTCCCTCCGGGTCCTTGAGTTCATCGCTACGACGACCGCCTTCAGCTTCGTCATGACCTGGCTGTTCAACCGCTCCGGCGAGAGCATGCCCCTGGTCATGCTGCTGCACTGCAGCATCAACAACTTCTTCTCCCTGGCCTGGGCGGACATGTTCCCGTCGCTGCCCCGCGACTACTCCGCCCACGCGTTCCTGCTCAGCTCCGTCACGGCGGCTCTCATCCTGCTGATCGCCACCCGCGGCCGACTCGGGGCGCGGGCAGTGGAGCCGCCCGGCCTCGACCAGCAGAACGCCGCATAGCCCGACCGAGCACGCCGGGCAGGCCGACGTGGCCGGTCGCAGGAGGTGCGGGAGGCGGTGTCGGCGTTCATGCGGGCGAAGGCGGGGAGGAACATGGCGCGATTGAACTGCCGGTTCCCTCCCCACCATGACGGATCCGGGCGACGAGCAGAGGAGTTGGACACCATGTCCGGGAATGCGGCACGAAGAGACGACTGCCGACGCAGGGGAACCAGGCAACCGATGACGGGTCCGGTGCTCGGCCTCCTCACCGGTCACGGGCGCTCGCTCTACGGGATCGGCCTCGCCGCGACCGCGGTGACCTCGGTCCTCGGTCTGTCGGTGCTGGCGGCCGGATTCGCAGTGATCGCGGGCCCATACGCCACGGCATGGCGGGAAGAGCAGATCGCCATCGCACAGGAGGACGCCGCCAGCGGCTACACCGGGCACATCGGCACCGTGCACACCGTCGGCGCGGTCGTCACGATCCTGCTGGTAGTCCTCGCCGTTCTCATGCTGGGCCTGCTGCACACCGCACACGCCGTCGCGGCCGACCAGTACCTCGCAGGGGCGCGGCGGTCGACCACCCGCGAAGTCTGGCGGCGCACCCGTCCCCACCTCGGGGCCGCGCTGCGGGTACAGGCGCGGACCACAGGGCACGTCGGTGCCGCGATCCTGCCGGGCCTTGTGTTCTGGTTCGTCCTCGAAACACGTCTGATACCGGGCGTCCAGGACCGGCTGCCGACGGACACCCGGGTGTCTCTGTACGAACTGGTGTGCCAGGGCGTACTTCTCGCCACCGTGATCGTGGGCTTCTACGTCGCCTCCCGCCTCTGCACGGCCAACGCCTTCCTGGTCTCCGATGGGCTCGCGCCCAGGGAAGCGGTGCGCCGCTCCTGGGCATTGACCCGCGGGGCCCGGGCGAGAACGTTCGGCATCTGCCTACTACTGGCCCTGGCCGTCGGCGCCGCCTTCCTGCTGCTGCGGGAGGCAGCATTTCCGCTGGTGCAGCCGGCGGGAGCAGCCATGTCGTGGATCAGCGACGGCAACCCCTACATGACGGCCGTCCTGGCGACGATCACGCGGAGCACGGTGGGGCTGCTGCTCCTGCCTGCGGTCATGTCGCCCCCGGTGTGTTCCGTTCTTGCACTGATGCATGTGCATCTCGGCGCCCGGCCGGTGAGCCTGCCTCGATGTCCTGCCCGATCATCAGGAGGGGCACGGTGAGGATCGACCCGCCGACGAGGATGCCGAGGCTGACGCCGACGAGCAGCGAGGCGATGACGGCGACCCGGCCACCTGCAGAAGGACCGTCTTCGCCTGGCCTACCCGCTACAACACCCGCCGTCGGCACTCCGCCAACGGCCACCTTTGCCCCCGACAAATACGAACGCCGACACCACGCGGCTAAGGGCTGTCCCGTAATCCCTGGCGGGCGCGCGACGACAGCTGCGGCGCCTCGCCGCGTTGTCGGAACGCCCACATACGTCCAGTATGTGGGCGCCCCTCCGCCTTGCGATGCACCACATCCGACGCCGCACGCTGATCCACCACGGATTACGGGACAGCCCTTAGGCTCACCCTGGCCGCATGACACACGAACGCGTCTCCACTGTCACGGGGGAAGGCCCGTCATCTCTATGAATCGGACCGTCAGGTGCCGATGTGAGGAGTTCGCACCATGAAGAGAATCACCAAGGCGCTCACCACTATGGCCGCGGCGGCGATGCTCGTTGTCGCCGTCCCCGCCGGCAATGCCGCAGCGATCAACGAGACCGGTTGTGGTCCCACGGACCTGCTGCGGATCAACTACGACGGCGGCTCGCTGTGTTTCGCCAACTCGGGAACAACCGACATGTATCAGATCCCCAACGTGACCTCCGTAAGTACAGGGAACAACGCCGTCCAGCTCCGGGGGCCCGGCGGGGCCACCTACAGTCTCCTGAAGTGGTCGTCCATGACCTTCCCGCGGATCACCATCGACTACATCCGCATCGTCTGAGCTGATCTCGAGGCCCTGACGGCCCGCTGGATTCTTCCAGCGGGCCGCCACGGCTGTCCGAGGTCCGGATGCCATCGCCCGCCCGCCTGTTCGCTACTGACGGCGGACCACCAGAAGGATGAAAGAAGGCTGACTTCCGCGACGGAAGGGCTGGCAAGCGATTCCCGGACCGTGCAAAGGGCCGGCGCGACCCGGCAGAAGCCTCGCCTCTCCGCCTCCCACTCGGCGGCCCACGCGCCCTGGCCTGGTGTGAGCACCGAGGGGAAGACGCTGGGCGTTGCGGGGGGCTCACCATCCGTGGCGCTTGCCAAGGAACACCTCGGCGATGACGTTCCAGGTGTGCCTGCCACGCCACACCTGTTGCTGGTCGACGAGGACAACATGTCGCACCATCATGCGAACCCGGGGCAGGCGTAGCTCGAGCAGGTCTTGCGACGGCTGTTCGTGATCCCACCGGGCCCCGCTGTACGCCAGGCTGTACCGTGGCCAGAATGGGGTCGCCGTAGCAACGGCCGCAAAAGTAAAGGATATCGCTGACTGTGACCTGGACACGTCCCGCATAGGTGACCACGTACTTCTTCGGCTTGACCGTGGCGGTGACGGCGACGGACGAAGGGCGCGCTTGACGCGGACGGTGTGCTCGGCCTGGCCGTGGCGAGGCTTGCCCGGCCCCCCCGGTCGGGCTCTCCACACGCAGGCGCCGCGCTGCCTCGCGTGCCGCGCCATCCTGAAGCCGAGCAAGTCGGTGAGCGTGAGCAGGACCAGGGCACCTGCGGATTCGATCGGGATGATCACTGCGGACCCGCGCGGAGCTTCTTCTCGCACACCGTGACCGCGCCGGGCCCTTCGGCGCGGTCCTCTGCGACGACCTTCCCGTCCAGGGTGATCCGGCATGCGATCCACGCCGCATCACTTGCGGCGGTGGCTTCGACCGAGGTGCCGGTCAGCGGGAATGGGGCATCCAGCGGCACCTGGAACGTCTGCGTGTACGGCATCTTCACCCCGGACTGGTCGACCCGCTGCGGATCGTTGCGGGCATCGACCACCGCTCGTACCCGACCCGCGGCCCCGGCGTCGCTGGTCACCTCGACCTCGACCACCATCGCCTTGGACTGCTGCTTGTCCCCGCTACCGCCCCACGGCATGGCATCGCAGCCGGCCAGTGCCATCGTCGCAGCCACAACCGTCGCCAGTGCTGTGTCTGTCCGCGTTCCTCGCCGCATCATCCCCCCACGATTGGTACAGTCGTACTAGAACTTAGGTTAGCACGATCGTACTAGGAGGTGCTTCGAGAATGGCGTTCACCCCTCGCGAAGAACGGAAGACACGGCTGGCCGAGGCGGCCTGGCAGGTCATCCTGGAACACGGCGTCAGCGCGGTCTCGGTGCGGACCGTGGCGGCCGGGGCCGGGATGTCGGTCGGGTCGCTACGGCACCTGTTCCCGTCCCAGTCGGAACTGCTGAAGTTCTCCGCCGAGCTCATGGTCGAACGCGCCACCGCACGGGTCTCGGCGACCCCCCTCAGCCCCGACGGCGTCGCCTACGCCCTCGCCGCGATCCGCGAACTGATGCCGCTGGCGCCGGAAACCCGCCGCGAGTTCGAGATCAGCATCGCACTCATCTCCGAAACCCCCGCGAACCCCGGCCTCGCCCGCATCCGCGACCACGCCCACGAACAACTCCTCGACCTGTTCACCCGGATCGCGGCCATGCTCCGCAACGAACCCGCCTCCACACCGGACAGCCGGTGTCACGCCAGGCGGTTGCTCGCCCTCGTGGACGGGCTCGGCCTGCACCTGCTCCACCAGCCGCTCGGCGACGACACCGGATGGGCCATCGAGATCGTCCGAGACGAACTCCTCCGCATCCGAGACGGCGGAGCCGGCGGGCAACAGCCCGTACAGAGCCGCTGAGGAATACGGCAGCTGGCTGGGTAGCACGCGCACACCTTCTGACGAGCGGACGGGTATGGGGCGGGCGAGCGGCCTACAGCCGCTCGCCCGCCCCTCGTTCCAGCAGGTGTCAGCACGGCTCGGTCGCCGACCAGGCCCGGGGGTAGGGCACGCGCAACACCTCGGGCGCCACAGGGGTGTGGTCGGCGGCGGCGTGGATGCGGCCGTCGCGCAGGACTATGGCGCCGCTGCGGAGCATGGTCGTGACCAGTTCGGCGGCGAGGACCTCTGCGGTCACGTCCAGAAGGCGGGCGGCGTCGGTCAGCCAGGCACAGGCGTGGAGGTACGACTCGACCTCGTCGGCCGGGATGCCGTCGCGAATCATCAGGGCGAACGCGAAGATCCGCCGGGCGCCGTACCAGACCGCTCCGGCCGGGTCGTCGACGAGCCGCTGGGCACGGCGCAGGGCAGCAGCGAACGCGGCTGCGGGGGCGGCGGGGATCGGACCGTGGGAGGGGAGGATCACGCGGGGGTCGAGGTCGGCCATCCGTTTGAGAGAGGCGAGCGCGGTGGTCGCCGCGTCCGGGCCGTCGAGAGCGAGGTTCACCCAGCCGACGTCGTAATCCGACAGCGCGTCACCGACCACGAGCAGCCGTTCCTCCGGCTGCCACAACGCCAGATGGCCCGGAGTGTGGCCGGGGGTGCGGACGACCTCCCAGTCGGCATCGCCCAGCCGCAGGACCTGGCCGTCGTCGAGCGGTACGTCCACGATGTATTGGGCGACCGGCTGGTCCAGGTACTCGGCAGCACAGCAGCCGGGGTCCCGGCGGGTGATCGCCTCGGCTTCCGGGGTTCCTGCGGCGATGGCGGCGCCCTGGGCCTGGAAGAGGGAGTTGCCGCCGACGTGGTCGGAGTGCCAGTGGGTGTTGACGATCAGGTCGATGTTCCCGGCGTGCGCGCGGGCCCAGGCGGCGGTCTCGTCGGCGTGGCCGACGAAGCCGGTGTCGACCAGGGCCGGTTGCCGTCCGGGCAGCAGGAGGGTGTTGGCGTCGGGGAAGGGGCGCTGCCACCAGGTCAGCCAGGATGGCAGGGTGGGAGTGGGCGGCTGGGGGCTCATTCGGCGGGCCTGTCGACGTGGATCAGGCTCTGCCGGCCGTTGGCGACGAGCACTTTGGCGCCGTCGGCCTGGACGCCGTAGACCTCCAGTTGGCAGACGGTCAGGGTGCGTCCGGGCTTGAGGACGGTGCCGATCGCTTCGAGGTGGTGGCCGGCGGCGGGTGCGAGGAAGTTGATCTTGTACTCGACGGTGAGAACCTCGGAGTCCTCGTCGAACAGGGTGAGCGCGGCATATCCGCCGGCGCTGTCGGCGATGGCGCTGGTGGCGCCGGCGTGGATGTAGCCGTGCTGCTGGGTCACCTCGGGGCGGGCCGGAAGCACGATGTGTACGCGACCGGGGCCGATGTGGGTGATCCGTGCGCCGAGGTGGGACATCAGGCCCTGCAGGTCGAAGCTGTCCTGGACGCGCTTCTGCACCGCGGGGCTCGTCTGTTCCTGTTCCATCCGGTCTTCCACGTGCGTGCTCTCCTTCGGGTCCGTGTCGGGTGGAGCGGGACGGGTTCCTCAGCCGGCCAGGCGTTCCACCAGCAGGAAGGCGCCGATGGCGATCATCATGGCACCGCTGATGCGGGTGACGACTTGGGCGGCCGAGGGCCGGGTGCTCAGGACCGTGCGGGCCAGGACGCCGACGGCGAGGTGGACGACGGCGCACGCGGTCAGGTGCATCGTGCTGAGCAGCCCGGTCTGCGCGGCGACCGGCCAGCGTGCCCGAGCAGCGACGCCCTCATGTGTTGTGTACGACCCGAAGCTCGACGTCGACTTCACCCTGCTGCGCGAAGGGCATCTGAACGTCGCAGGCTCGGACCCGGCCGCGTGATGCCGGGTGCGGCCACGAGCGGTGAGGCGGCGAGCAGCCCCGTGCGCGCGGGACGGTGTCCATGCCGCGCCGGGTGCGCCCGCGGCGACGACGCGGGCGCCGAGCCGTCAGGCAGGCTGGACGGTGATCGTGCAGAGGCGCTTGGTGGCCCGGGTCAGGGCTACGTACAAGTCCCTTTCCCCACCGGGGCGGTTCGTGATGATTTCCTCGGGGTTCATGACGACGACCCCGTCGAATTCCAGGCCGCGCGCTTCGGACGCCGGCACGATGCGTGCGTGGTGAGCGATGCCCTGGGCCGTCAGCTCGCTCACCCTGGTCTCCGCGCAGATCACTCCCAGAAGCTCGCCCGGGTGCGCGGTGCTCTGGGCGCGGAGTTCCTGAACGACGGCGGTGACCAATCCGTCAGAAGGTGTGGTCACGGTGCGAGGGCTGTCACCGCTTCGCAGTGACCGTGCGACCTTCTGGTCCGGAGCGATCCGCATGAGCAGGTCCCGGACGTTCTCCAGAACCTCCTGCGTGGTGCGGTAGCTGACGGTCAGGTTGTGCAGTTTGAACCGCGGTCCTACGTGGGGGCTCAGTGCTTCCTTCCAGTCGCGTGCTGTCGCGACCGGGCCTGCCTGGGCGAAGTCACCCACCAGCGTCATCGCCCTTGACGGGCAGCGGCGGACGATCATCCGCCACTGCATCGCGGTCAGTTCCTGCGCCTCGTCGACGACGACGTGCCCGTACGTCCGCTCGGGAGGGCCATCGACAAGGCTCGCTGCCTCGTCCAGCAACGGCACATCGGCATCGGTCCACGGGTCGTCCTGACCGCGCAGCAGAAGGGACCGCTCCTGCGCAGTCAGGAGGGGCAGGCGCTCGGCGAGAGCGTCGGCGTCCGTCAGGAGCGCCTTCACGAGGTCACCGGGTACCAGCCCCGGCCACAACACCTCGACCGCTCGGTCGACGCCGGCGTCGTCGAGGAGATCGGCTCGGATGGCGTCCAGGTCCAGCTCGTGGACCGAACCCGAGTCGGCCGCACCTTCGACACGGCGCTGAGCAACTCCCGTGAACCGGTCGATGTTCAGGCCCGTCATCCTTTCGGCATCGGCATCGATCTGCTCCAGGAGGTCGCCCATGTCTCGTTGCATCGCATCGGTGACGGCGTCGACCAAGAGCTCTTTGAACACCTGGCGCGCAGGATTGTGCCCCAGTACGGCTGCCACGGCGGCGTCGCGTGCCGCGGCGACTTCCTCGCCGGAGAGGTGAACCAGTTCCTGTCCCACCCGCACGGTGAAGTCACCGGCGGGGGCTTGGTGGACGCGCAGCAGGCCGGCCAAGGCGTCGGCGAGGTCGGAGCTGCCCTTCAGCCGCGCCGTATCGAACGGGCCCACCGTATCCGTGGACACTCCGGCCAGTTCCCGGCAGGTCGCCAGAACGACGTCGTTCTCGCCCAGCGAGGGAAGGACCTGGGAGATGTAGTCGAGGAACCGGGCGTTCGGGCCCACCACCAGGACCCCCTCCTCCGCGGCGCGCGGGAACGCGTACAGGACATAGGCCGCCCGGTGCAGGGCGACCACCGTCTTGCCGGTGCCGGGCCCGCCCTGTACCACGGTCACCCCGCGGTGGGCGGAGCGGACGACCTCGTCCTGCTCGGCCTGCAGCGTCGCGACGGCCGCGTGCATCCTGCCCGTACGCCGTGCTGACAGAGCCTCGGTCAACGGGCCGTCCCCCACGACGTCCTCGTCGGTCGCGGCGGTCCCGTCCAGCAGTTCGTCGCTCACCGAGATGACCGTGCGCTCCTCGAGGCGCAGGTGCCGGCGCCGCCGCAGGTCCATCGGGTGGACCGGTGTCGCCTCGTAGAAGGGCCGCGCTGCGTTCGCGCGCCAGTCCACGAGCAGAGGCAGGTCATCCTCCTCTGTATGCAGTCCGATCCGCCCGATGCGCAGGGCCGTGCCATCCGTCCAGTCGATGCGTCCGAAGACCAGCCCCTTTTCGGCGCCCTCCAGCCGGCCGATTTCCTTGGCCAGACGCTCGGCGGCGATTTCTCTCTCGTATGCCTCACCGGCGCTGTCCGCCGGGGCCTTCAGCACACTCGCTCGATTTGCTCGCGCCTCGGAAAGCCGCTCGGCGAGCAACTCGTACAAGGAGGACACATAATCCTGCTCCGATTCAACCGCACACACAGCGGGATCATTCATTTTCGACAACAGGGGGCTCCTTCGATTCGAGCCACACCATACGGTCAAAGTTCCCTAAAGATAAGTCTTGACTTACTTGTTGAAGCTATGTCCTTACGACTGAATCTATGACGGCTGACCGTATTGCGCATCGTGCATTCCGCCGTTCCATATATCGCTAATTGCGCTCCCGATGCCCGCCTGCCTTATGGGCGAGCCCGCCCTTGGATGCCGACGATGTTTTGCCACGCTCGGGGAAAGGGGGAAGACCCGGCGAGGCGACCGGCGCCATCGGGCTCACTGCCAGGGAGCAGCTGGTCGCTTCGTCTGGCGACCCGACCGAGGAGACGAGCACAGAATGGGTTGTGCCCTCGACCGGTCCACCACTGCCCAACCATGCCGACGGCCCCGTCTCAGGACCGCAGCACCACGCCGCCGTCGGTCGTGGCCGCCCCAGAGAACGGAACGGATCGGTGAACTCTTACCCCGTTCGCCGCCGCGACGCCCGGTGGCAGGCCCGTCCATGCCCGGACCGTCCGACCCGCCCCCGCCCGACCTGGATCCGCCGATCTTCGGCCTCCGCGTCGGCACCTCGGGCGCAGCTGCGGCCGTCGGGGCGGTGACCGTCTCGCGGGGCGCCGGGGGCGTGCTGCCCAAGGCCAGGACGCGGGTGGTGCGGGCCGCCTGGATGTCGACGCGTCGTTCGCCGCGGTGACGATCCGGGAGCTGAGCAGCTTGGAGCCGGGAGGCCTACGGGCGAGGCCGAGGTCGTCATGGGGCAGGGCGAGAACCTGGTGCAGCTGTGTCAGGCCTGTTCGCTGAAGTCCCACATGACGCGGTCGTTGAGGAAGACCGTCCCGTGTCGAAGGCGACGCGTACGACGTCGGCACCCTCAGCCGTGTGGTCGACGCGGGGCATGGCTCTGACGTCCGCGACCTCGCGGGCTTGTTCCGCGTGGTGTCATCACCCGGGTCCCGCGGTCATCTTCCGCAACTTCAGCCGGACAGCGAAGATGCGTCGGCCCCACGCCACCACCACGATCGAAGTGCTGAAAGGCCGCACCCGCGCGGGAGGCCCGCATGCCAGCGACGATCTGGACCGGCGCCATCAGCTTCGGCCTGGTCGCTTCTCCCCTGCCTCCGCCCGGCCGGGGCCGGGCGGAGGACCCGTGTCGTACCTCCCTGGTACTCATGTCTCATGAGCCACTTCCACGACTTCAACCTCAAGCTGCTCGTCATCGAGGAGCTCATGTACGGCCCCGAGCCGCTCCTCCCGGTCTATGACCTGCCCGCGCGGCTGGCCGAGCGGGGGATCGGCGATCCCGCGTCCTACGTCCTGGAGCACGGCCTCCACGCGGAGGTGCTGCCGGAGTCCCGGGCCCATTTCGAGTCCCTGGAGATCCCGGCCGAGCTGCTCGCCCGCGTCGAGGAGCTGTGCTTCGACGCCGGGGCGGACGTCTTCCGGCACTGCGCCCCCGCCTGGGACGGCGAGGACGACCTGTTCGACGTCCGCTCGCTCGACGACCTCGCCCTGCTGCCCAACCTGCGGGAGGTCACCTTCGTGGAGGACGGCGTCCTGGCGGTACCGGACGCGGCGGAGGTCTTCGCCGCGCGCGGCATCGACACCGACTGAGCCCCGGCACCCATTCGTCGCCCGCCGCCCCGGCCGGGGAAGGCCGCGCACCGCCGTCACACGGACGCCTCAAGCGCCTACGGCTGCTCCGGCGCCCCCGGCCGCTACCCGGGTCGGCTCAATGGGGCTGCCGATGCCCCGGTCGACTCGACGTCCGCGAGATGAAGCCCCGCAAGAACGCGGCGGGGAAGACCTCGGCGAAGGAGCGGGCGAAGCCCAAGCGGGTCCAAGGGCGTGCAGATCTTTAACTCGCCGTCTTGATCTTGCTTTGGTTGGGGCCGGAAGCGAGGAATGCCGCGATGTCGGCCGGGGTGCGGAACCAGGCGGTGGAGGGGGCGATGTGGTGGCCGTGTGAGAGCGCCGCGGATGGCTTCCTGGAGTGCGTCGGGCAGGGTAGCGGAGACAATGACGAATCGTCCTCCGAGGCATTCCCAGAAGCTCATCGTGGCGAGGATCATGCCAAGGCGCCTGGGGTCGTAGGCGTGGAGTTCGTCGAGGATGAACAGGGAGTTCGCGGTGTCGAGGAGGACGCTGGAGTGAGCGGGGTCTGCGAGGGCACCGCGCAGGGGCTGGTAGGGGGTTCCCACCCGGATCAGCTCGCGGAAGAGGCGGGTGGCGTTCTCCCGGGCGAGGGATTTCCGTGCGGCGGCGAGGGCTTCGGTATCAGTGGCGCATTCGTCTTCCAGAGCTCGGCTGAGGTAGTAGGAGGCGGCGTGGGAGTGCGAGGCACCGACTTGACCTGTGGCTTGCAACTCTCCTTCTTCGAGGCGGCGGATCATCGCGGTGATCGCTGCGAGGTACGGCAGTGGGTAGAAAACGCGGGGTGTGCCCCGACCGGAGGCAGTCATGTCCTGCAGATTGCGCAGCGCCCACAGGAGTGCGGCTTCGGTCTTCCCTGAGCCGGTCCAGGCGCGGATGAAGACGTGGCCGGTGGTGTTCGCTGCCTGGGTCTGATGCGGGCGCAGGCCGTAGCCCTTGGCACGGAGACGTTGTTCGAGGCGTTGCCGTACACGGCCTCACCGACGACGACGTCGCGCTCATTGCCAGGATGACCAGCACCACCCCCGAGGCGGTTATCCGGGAGTACCAGCGCGACAACACCGCATGGGCGGCCGAACAGTTCGCGCTGGACCAGCCGGACCTGGCCCGTCTGGACACGCACCTGGACGAGATCGCCCGCCAGAACTGAACCCCGCCGCTGCCCCGACCGCCATCCGCCCGGCTGCCGGGACCAATTGGTTCCGACAGCCCCCACGGCCGCCGTGCCGGGCGTCTGGACACCTCCACGTGGGGAAGGTCAACAATGAACGTCCCCACATTCCCCAGCGACCCAGGGCACCTGGGTACGCCGCATCGGGCCGCTCGTCGGCATTCCCGCGACCCTGGGCCGCCTGGCAGCTGAAGGCCCCCTGGAAAGCGCCGCGCCGAGCTTCACGGAGGGCCTTTCGAGCAATACCGAGTCAGATGAGTTTCATCAGTTCGCGCGCGTAGGCTCGCGCCTTCGGTACGCGCTGCTGAACGAGGTGGTCGGCCAACCGCTTCTGGGACTGCTTCGCCAGCAGGTACCAGATCGCATTCCCCGCGATCGCCGAGTGCACATACCCATGGACCTCCGTGACCTCATCAGGATCACCGGGATCAGGTTCTTTGCCGGGGGGATACTCCTGAACATCGCCCTCGCTCTCATCAAGCGCGGCCTTTCGATCCAAGAACGCGGCAAAGCCCTGGTCGTCCAGCACCTCGGCGACCTCGTTGACCCCGATCCCGCTCGACTCGAACTCCTCGGCCAGCCACTCGACAACGACTGACGGTTCTGGTCGTGGGGCAAACTTCACCCCCGCCCGCGACTCCCAGCCCGCCTTGCAGGCCGCGTACTCGGGGGAAGCCAATAGGTCACGCATAACCATGAACAGAACCTATCGCGCCAGATGGTCGCTCTACGGCCCGGTCGATCGGGGCAAGTACGGCTCGAAGGCCCGCCTGATCACTGAGCGGACCGGGGGCGCCGGGGGAAAGGGTTCGGACCGTGGCACCCGACACAGGATCTCGTCGACCAGGTCCTCCAGCAACTGCCTACCCTGTGGCCGTGAAAGGCGGGAACGGCCGGGGGCCGGGCCGCGTCATAACCACCGTCCCGCCAGACCGCCCGTACGCCGGACTGCGCCGTGCGGATCCGCGAGCACGGTCGGGAGCGTGGACGACCGCCTCCCGGGACCGACTCCTACCGGCTCCTCACCTACGTCCTCCGGACGCGCCCCCAGCCGGAACCAACGCTATATCCGTCAACTCCTCGTCCACACCGACATCTTGGACGAGCGGAACGAGGACCTCGAAGGCATTCCTGACTGGCTGGAGCACGGACTCGCGGACAAGCCGGCCGCGCACGCCAACCTCACCCGCCCGTTCCTGCACTGGTTCCTGCTTCGACGAGCACGCCAACGGGCGGCCCACCGCCGTCATCCAGCCTCCGCCGACCGCGGTCTCCGGCGTCGCGTCAGCGTCGCCCTGGACTTCCTGGCCTGGATGGACCAACGCGGTCTGGCTCTCGCCGACCTTGCCGTGCAGCACATTGACGACTGGATCGCCGGGGCCACCAGCCAGCGGCGCTACCTGATCCGCTACTTCCTGAAATGGACCACGAGCCGCCGGCTCACCCGCGAAATGACCGTCCCCTCCATCCCGAGCCAGGAGCCCCAGGACCTGCTCGACGACGACGATCGCTGGCGACTCCTCCAACGCTGCCTGACCGACGACGCCCTGCCCACGGACGTCCGCGCCGGCGGCGCGATCACCCTACTGTTCGGTCCGTCCACTGAGCGTCTTTGTCATCTGACGCCTGAGAAACTCAAGTTCGACGACAAGCACGCCCACCTGGTCCTGGGCCGCCACCCCGTCCTGCTCCCGCCACGACTCGCCGAGCTCCTTCGGCAACTTGCCGAACTGCCCCAACTGCGGCCGCAACTCTCACGAGCCCAACCAGGTCCTCAGTGGCTCTTCCCGAGCATGTTCCCGGGCAAGCCGATCGCGACGCACGGCATGACCCAGAAACTCAACCGGCACGGCATCCCGGTTCCCACCGCGCGCAACGGGGCTCTGGCCGCTCTCGCTGCTGATCTCCCCAGCCCGATCCTCGCCGACGTGACCGGGATGCCCCGCCACACCGCGCTCCTCTGGGTCGCCTACGCCAGACGTGACCGGGCCGAGTACCTCGCCGCCCGAGCCGAAGATGAAGCTGCCGGAAGGGGGGACGGAAGAGAGACGGTTGAAAGGCTGTGACCAGTGGCCACTCTGAAGAAGATCACTGGCCTGCCGACTCCACAGTCAAGTCACCGTTCGTTGTCGACAGATCCAAGCGGTACTTGCCCGATGGGTCGTTCTTGAACGCCACCTTCTTGTCGCCGTGGGAGTCGCTCGCTGAGATCTGGTAGCTGGCGGGCGGGGCCGTGACCGTGAGGCTGCCGTTGGTCGTGCGGGCCTTGATGTTCTGCGGGGTGGCCGTCCGGATCGTCACCTCGCCGTTCGACGTCTGCGTGTCGATGTCGCCGCCCTTGGCGTCCTTAGCCACTGCTGCAAGGAGACGCGTCTGCAGGCGTCGCATGAAGTTCCCCCGTGTGGAGCGAGTTGGACCGTGATCGGAATAATCCCCTCCCGCCAGTAGTGCCGGGCCTGCGTTCCGGCTGCTGTCCGGACCCCGAACCTGCCGCCGACGGCGCCGAGGGACGGCACCTGATCCACAGCTACCACTACAAGAACGTCAACGACGACGACGGCAACCACATCTCCGCCGGTGAAGTCCGCCGAGTGCCCTGGGTCGCGATCACACCGGTGGTTCATGCCATCCACGTGCTGGAGCGCATGGTCCCAGAGGGCGAACTCCTCCTCGGCGCCGCCCACCACGGGTTCCGCTCCCACAACAGTTACGCGGGCGCGCTGAAGAAGTCCCTTCGCGCTGGGCCCGCGGCCCGGTGCGCTGCCGAACTGCGGCCGAAGTCACTACCGCGCCCGCGAGTCCGGCCGCGGGCAACGGCCCGAAGGTCACTTCCCTCGGTGGGCGGCCATGACGTGATCGCGGGCGCCTTCGACGTGCGCGGTGATCACGCGGCGCAGCGCGGCGGCGTCACGGTCGCGCAACACGTCGACCATCTGCTGGTGTTCGTCGTCGATGCGTTCGAGGTCGTCGCCCGAGCGCGCCCAGCGTCGGCTGTACGGCTCGACGAGGTGCAGCAGCTGGTCGACGAAGCGCAGGGTGAGCCGCTGTTCGGAGAGGGCGTATACGCGCCGGTGGAACTCGTAGTTGAGAGAGGCCCGGCTCGCGGCGTCGGCGCCCTGGCGGCGCATCTCGTCGGCGAGGTCCTGGAGTTCGTCGATGTCCCGGTCGCGGCAGCCGCGCACGATTTCCTCGGCCAGATGCGGTTCCATCTGGAGGCGTAGTTCGAAGAGTTCGGCGATCTCGCCGTGGCTGAGCTCGGCGACGACCATGCCGCGCTGCGGCTGCAATTCGATCAGGCCCTCGGCCGCCAGCGCGTGCAGGGCCTCGCGCAGGGGGATTCGGCTCACCTTCAGCTCGGCCGCGAGCTTCTCCTGCACCAGATGGGTGCCCGGGAGCAGTTTGCCGTCGCGGATGGAGGCGCGTAGCCGGTCGGCGATGACGCCGGCGCTGTTGCTCGTGCTGGGGGTGCGGGCTCCTCGGGTCACCTCGGCACTCTATCTCTTGTGCATCCATGCAGCGGCTGTATACATTCACTCCGCCCGCAGCGAATGTATACAGCCGCTGCGTATCTCACGTTTGCGCCATCAGAAAGGCTGCAGGATGTCACGTGCCGTCGACGTCGCCGTCATCGGAGGAGGACTGCTCGGGCTCGCCACAGCCCGGGCGCTGCTGCGAGCCCGGCCCGGCCTGTCCGTCACGGTCCTGGAGAAGGAGGAACGCTGGGGCGCCCATCAGTCCGGGCACAACAGCAACGTCATCCACAGCGGCCTGTACTACGCACCCGGCTCCCTCAAGGCCCGGCTGGCCCGGGCCGGAGGCGAGGAAATGATCCGGTACTGCGAGCAGCACGAGGTGCCCGTCAAGCGCACCGGAAAGCTCGTGGTGGCCACATCCACGGCCCAACTCCCCAGCCTGGACGCGCTCGCGGAGCGCGGCCGGGCGAACGGTGTCACGGTGCAGCGGCTGAGCCGCGCCGAGTTCGCCGAGCGGGAACCACATGTCTCCGGGGTGGCCGCGCTGTCGGTCGCCGACACTGCGATGACCGACTTCGCCCAGGTGTGCCGGGCGCTGGCGGCCGAGCTGACCGAACTCGGCGCCGAGCTGCGCCTTCAGTCACCGGCGCTCTCCTTCACCGCCACCGCGGACCGGACCGTGATCCACACGCCCGGTGAGGAACTCCGGGCCCGGACCCTCGTGAACTGCGCGGGCCTGCACAGCGACAAGATCGCGGCTGCGGCCGGTGGCCGTCCGACGGTACGGATCATGCCCTTCCGTGGAGAGTACGCCGAAATCAGGCCCGGCCGCCGCGGGCTGGTCAACAACCCCGTGTACCCCGTACCCGACCCCGAACTGCCCTTCCTCGGCGTGCACATCACCCCCATGCTCGACGGCTCGGTCCACGTAGGACCCAACGCCGTACCCGCGCTGGCCCGCCAGGGCTACCGCTGGCGCGACGTCGACCCCCGCATGGTGGCTGAGCTGCTGCGGGACCCGGCCCTACGCCATCTCGCGCGGCGTTTCTGGCGACACGGGGTCACCGAGATCAGCCGGTCGCTCCTCTGGCCGCTGTTCGTTCGCGACGTCCGCCGCCTGGTCCCGGAGATCGAAAGCAGGGACATGCGGCGGCACGGAAGCGGCGTACGCGCACAAGCGGTCACGGCGGACGGGCAACTGGTCGACGACTTCGTCATCAGCCGCACCCCGCGCGCCGTCCACGTACTCAACGCGCCGTCACCCGCGGCCACATCGAGCCTCCGCATCGGGAGCCGGATCGCGGCCGACGTCTTCGAACAGCTCGGCCACGGGGATTCCGCCCGGACCGTACGCGAAGAGTCCGCCGAGGCCTGACCGCGGCCTGACCGCTCCCCGCCCGCCGACGCAGGACCGCGCCGCCTCTTCCCCTTCCCCGCCCCTACCCCTCTCCTTCAACGGTGATCGAGGACAGCCCATGGCGAACGCCCCGCACACAGACGCTCAGGACCCCGGACCGCCCCCCGCCATCGCCCGCCGCCGCGTTGCCACCGCCACCATCGTGGGCTCCGCGCTGGAGTGGTACGACTTCTACCTCTACGCCTCCATGGCCGCGCTGGTCTTCGGCAAGATCTTCTTCCCGCAGACCGACGACGCGGCCGGCACCATGGCCGCCTTCGCCACCTTCGCGGCCGGATTCCTGGCCCGCCCGCTGGGCGGCATCATGTTCGGTCACCTCGCCGACCGCATCGGCCGACGGAACGTACTGATCATCACCTTCGTCCTGATGGGCATCTCCACAGGGCTGATCGGAATGCTGCCCACGTACGACACCGCCGGCATCGCGGCGCCTGCCGCCCTGGTCATCCTGCGCATCTTCCAGGGCCTCGGTGCCGGAGCCGAGTACAGCAGCGCGGCAGTGGTCGCCTACGAGCACGCCGACGAGAACCGACGCGGCCGTCAGGGCGCCTGGCCGGCCCTGGGGCTCAACCTTGGACTGCTGCTGTCGTCGCTGACCGTCACGGTGCTCACCTCCCTGGACGAGAAGACACTCCTGACCTGGGGATGGCGCGTCCCGTTCCTCGCGAGCTTCGCCCTCGCGGGCGTGGGCCTGTGGGTGCGGAGCCGCGTGCCCGAATCCTCCGACTTCCACAACAGCAAGAAGAAGCAGGAGCAGGACGCCGCCCCACAGATGCCGTTCGTCACCCTGCTGCGCAAGCAGCGGCGCGGCCTCCTCGTGGTCCTGGCCATCTCGTTGGGATACAACGCCCTCAGCTACATCTTCAAGACCTTCTCACTGGCCTACCTCTCGGACTTCAAGGACGTCTCGCCGAGCGTCGGCGCGTTCGGCATCGCCCTGGCCAGTGCCACCGCCATCGTCACCGTGCCGTTCTTCGGCTGGGCCAGCGACCGCTTCGGCAGCCGCAAGGTGCTCGCGGGCGGCGGCATCGCCTCGGCGCTCTTCGCCTTTCCGTTCTTCGTTCTGCTCGACACGCAGAACTCCACCATGATCTGGCTGTGCCTGATCATCGCGACAGGCGTGCTGGCACCGGCCATGTTCGCCCCGCAAGGCGCCTTCCTCTCCCGCCAGTTCCCGCCGGACGTCCGGGTCAGCGGAGTCGGCACCGGACGGGAGATCGGCGCCGCCCTCTCGGGCGGCCTGGCCCCGCTGGCAGCCCTGGCCATCGTCGGCGCCAGCGCGACCCACGCCACCTGGGGCGTCTCCCTCATCCTCATCGCCGGAGCCGTCGTGGTCGCCATCGGCGCCGTCTTCGACCAGGGCGCCCGCCCGGCCGCCCCACCTGCCGTACGACAGGATTCCGACACCGACCGGACCCCCGGCCAGACACCGGACCGGGACGACGCCCGCGTGCACCAGGCCCGCTGACGCCCAAGCCGATGACAAGGAGCCGCTGAACGGGTGGGCCCGGACCGTGTTCGGTCCGGGCCCACCCGTTCAGTGACGCGACTGAATGTGACGGATGGGTGATCAGCTTCGGCTTCGGCCGGCCGGTGATGACATGCCCGGCATGCGCAGCCGGCTGCGGCCCGGTCCGGGAACGCGGCATTTGCCGACGGTGCATGGGCCGCACCGACGCGGCGCCCAGGTGCTTGTACTGCCTGCGCTGCGAACCGCCGGGCGACGACGGCTGACGACCGCGCGGTCCGTGACACCGGGGTCAGGTCGTCGCCCCGTACGACTCCATGAAGCCGGGCCCCAGGGACGTCATGACTGACCCCCGGGGCCCATGGTGTGTCCAGGGCCCGTTCGCTGGCAGCAGTGCGACAGCGGGCAACAAACCCCGGACCGTCTCCGCTCGTAGCCGCCGCGTGGTGTCAGCGCCGGTAGTCGGGACCGGCGACCGGCCGGCGGCCCTGGACGAGGTGCATCAGGAAGGTCACGCCGTGGACGAGGGCCGGCTCGGTGAATGCCTTGCGTTCCTGGCCCAGCTGCGCCAGGACGACAAGCTGGGCATCGGGGCCGATGACACGAGGACGGCTCGCCGCCCCCGTCTTGCTGGTGTCCGGGTGGCCGAACGACTCCACGTATGCGTTCAGTTCCGCGGCCGCACACCTCGATCGCAGGGTCCCCGGAGCGGTTCCTTGTACGAGTTGTGCAACGGCCTGCTCCGTGTCTGCCGCTGGAGTCGGCCGAAGGCCCCCCGTCAGCCACGCCCGGGTTCGCGCACGTTGCAGTTCGGGTGCGGTCAAGTCCCGGGCACTCTCGAAGTCCCGGTCGTCTGCGGCCCCTCGGTGCTGGCCTTCTTCTGCAGAGCGAAACGGCGGGGCCGACCAGCACAGTTACCGGCGCCCGCCGGAAGCGGAACCCGTCCGTGGCGTCCGGCGGCATGGATGATCTGACCATTTAGCTCGATCAGGGGCGATAGGCCCGATTCATCGAAGAAGTGGGCCGACAGCGTGGATGATCTCGGCCAAGGTGCCTTCCGCCCGGGAGTTACGTTCTGGCCCCGGGCGTCTTCCGCCGATCCTGGAGGATCCATGCGACACCCTGTCTCCCGCCTGCGCACGCGAGCCCTGGCCGTCGGGCTCGTGCTGGCCGCGGCCACGCTCGTGCCCTCCGGCTCCGCCGGCGCGGCCGACCAGTACGAGTGGGCCGCGCTGGGCGACTCGTACACCGCCGGCGGCTTCGTCGGGGACCCGCAGCCCCCACTGGGCGATCCGTCGAGGGACGGCTGCGACCGCACCAGCGACGCCTACCCCGGCGTCGTCGAGCGGGAACTCGCCGAGTTCCCGCCGGGCAAGCCCGTCCACCTGATCAACGTCAGCTGCGGCAACGCAACCATCGCCGACATCGCCACGGCCAAGCAGACCCCGGTCAGCCCGGTCCAGCCCCCCGCCGAAGGCTGGCCCGCGGTGGACCCGCAGACCCAGAGGGCCGAGCTGGGCGACCAGACCGACGTCGTCACCATCGGCGTCGGCGGCAACAGCCTGCCCTTCGGCGGCATGCTTCTCAAATGCCTCGAACTGGGCGCGAGCGGCAAGTCCTGCCGCGACTACTACACCAATCCCCCCGAGGGTGAGGAAAACATCCAGGACAAGCTCGCCCGGGTCCAGGACGAGTACATCGAGATGCTGGCCCAGGTGCACCAGGCCGCACCCAACGCCAAGGTGATCACCATCGGCTACCCGGCCATCCTGCCGGAGCAAAGCAGCTCCTGTAACCGCCTGCTCCTCACCGAGCTCGGCTCGATCAACCACGCCGACATCGACTGGCTCCGTGAACACGTCCTCAAGCCACTGAACAGCACGATCCAGCGAACCTCGTCGTTCTTCGGCGACCGCTACGCCGACGTCTACTCCTCCAGCGTGGGCCACGACGCCTGCCAGCCCGCAGGCACCAAATGGATCGAAGGAATCTGCGGCGACGCCGCGGACTACTGGCCCGCCAAGATCCCCGGCACGCTGCTGAACTGCGGACTCATCAACAAGCGCATCACCCTGGTCCACCCCAACGCCGCAGGACACGCCAACACCGCGGCCCACGTGGAGCGAGCAATCCGTATCGCCCTCCTCGAACGCTGACCGCCCGGCCCGAACCCAGGCGCCGGGGCCCCGGCACCCCACACAAAAGCGCGGCCCGGGGCGCCGTGCGCTCCTCGGGGGGTTCGGAGCGCAGGCCGTGCAGGATGTGGCGAGGGGCGGGCGGCCCGTGGTGAGGGGGCTGCGTTGGGGTTGCGGCGGTTTCGCTCAGGCGGTGTGGCGGGTCCTGCGGCGGCGTACTGCGAGGGCGGTGCCGCCACCGGCGACGATCAGTGCGGCAGCCACGCCTGCAATCGCCGCGGTGTTGTCGTTCGTGCCGGTCTCGGCGAGGTCGGAGCCTTTGGCCGCAGTCGACGGAGCGCTGTGGGTCTTCATGGTCTTGTCGATCCAGCCCGCGTAGGCGGGCGCGATGGTGTAGAGGCCGGGGCCCTGCGAGCACGGCACCTTCGGGGCGCCGGGCCCCGAGGTGACGCCGATCAGCTCCCAGCGGCCGTCCCGGCCCTTTTGGCCCTGCGGTCCGCCGGAGTCCCCGAAGCACGCCATGGCCTTGGGCACGGTGGTGATCGTGCACAGCCGGGTCCGGTCCGCGTAGCCGGGCGCGCACTCGGACTCGGCGCCCCTGCGGGTGTTCAGTTCCTGCAGCCGGTCCGGAAACTCGAACTCGGTGTCGAGGGTGGTGCCGAAGCCCAGGAGGCGGGTCGGCGTACCGGGCCGCCCGGCCTGCTCGGCGATCTTGATGGGCTGCTGGGCGACCGGGCGGTCCAGGCGTACCAGCGCGATGTCGTTCTTGTTGGCGGCCTTGTTGTCGCCGTTCGCATAGCCGGGGTGGACGAAGGTCCGGTCGATCTTCCGGACGGTGCCGCCGGACTTGCGGTGGTCGCTGCCGACCCTCACGATGCCGTCCAGCTTGAGGCCCTCGACCTTCAGGCAGTGAGCCGCCGTCAGCACCCACTGCTGATCGATCAGCGATGCCCCGCAGTTCCCGTCGATCAGACCCTGTTCCGGGGCCGACTCCGGGATGGTCGCCATGAACGGGTAGCTCTCGGTGGAATCCGACCCGTTGACGATGGCTTCGGCGCTGCCGGCCATGACAGTGACGCAGGCCACAGCGGCGAGAGCGCCGAGTGCAGCAGTGCGGGCGGTACGGCGGCGCGGCGAGCCGCGACCTGACGGAAGACCTTCGGCCACCACCCGCTGTCCGCGTTCGTCGGCCACGGCCGGGCGGGGTCCGGCGAGCCCGTCGGCGCCCTGTTGCGGCCGGTGTCTTGTGGTGGCCGACGGATGCCGGGCCGCCGCGCCAGGTTGGACTTTCGTCGTTGGCCGTCGCGACCAATGGCCGACGAGGAGCGGGTTGAGAGGGTTTTAACGTAGCCGGGTGACTCGTGTGGAATCTACGGCCCTCAAAGCATCGGCTCGCCAGGCACTGGCGGCGAGGCTGCGTTCGGCGACCCTGCGGCTGGCCGCCCCGGGCAGGGCTCTCTTGGCTCCCGGAATGTGGTCTCCGTGGCGCATCGTGGGCGAATCGCTGCTGAGCGTAACGTTTGGGCTGCTGGGAGCAGGTCTCGCGGCCCTGGACCACAGCGGCACCGCACGGATCGCTGCCACCGGGCTGGCGATCGCAGCGCTGTCACTTTTGCGCCGGACGCTGCCCGCGACCGTGCTGCTGGTGGCCGCCGTCGGCTCTGTCCTGTTCGGCGGTCTCGCTCCGTTGGTTCTTGTCGCCGCATGGTCGGCGGGGCGGCGCATCGACGGGGTCGGCAAGGCCGTCGGCACCTTCGCCCTCGCATACGTCCTCAACCTCGGCCTGGCAGTCGTGCAAGCGCTGCCTCATCCCTCACTGCCCCGCTTGGTCTTCGGTGTCCTGTGGCCTCTGGTCGCGATCATCGCGCCCGGCCTGGCCGGCCGCTACCGGTCGCAGCACCATACGCTGACCGACACGCTCCGGGAGTACGACGCCCAGCAGCAACGTGAGCGCGCGATGATCGCCGGACAGGCCCGGGCGCGGGAACGTCAGCGCATTGCACAGGACATGCACGACAGCCTCGGCCATCAGCTGGTGCTCATCTCGGTGCACGCGGGCGCGCTGGAGGTAGACCGCGAGCTGACCGGACGGCAGCGGGAGGCAGTGAGGGTGCTGCGCGAGGCGTCGGTGGCCGCGATGCACGAGCTGCGCGAGGTGATACAGGTGATGCGGGAGAGCACGGAGGCCTCCCACCAGGACCGCACCGCCCCGGGCGTCGCGGCTGCGGCGACGGAGGAAACCACGGCGCTGTCGCGCGGGGTGGCGGGCATCGAGGGCCTGGTGGAAACGTCCCGGAGCGCGGGCGCGGCCGTGGAGCTGCGGCACTCGGGCAAGCCGCGCCCGCTCCCCCCGACCGCCGATCACGCGGCGTACCGCATCGTCCAGGAGGGCCTGACCAACGCCCACAAACACGCCCCGGGCGCCCCGATCACCGTCGAGCTGCGGTATGAGCCGGACTCGCTGGTCGTGGAGGTCGCCAACGGACCCGCAACCGGGACGACGGACAACGGCCGGGGCGTGGTGAGCGGCAGCCAGGGGCTGACCGGGCTCGGTGAGCGGACCCGGCTCATCGGGGGCATGACGCACGCGGGCCCGACGGCGGACGGCGGCTTCCGGCTGGCTGGCGTGCTGCCGTACACATCGCCGGAAGGTGGTGTCCCGACCCCGGAGCCCGGCAGCGTGGCGACGACGTTCGTTGATCCAACGAACACCTTTTGGCAGCAGACCCCGGGGGACTCCTTGGACGAGGGTGGTCCCGTCATGAACGGAAACGGCCTGAAGGAGCTGGCCAAGGCAATGAGCAGGAAGAACAGAAGCGGCATAGCCATCGGCTGCGGGATGGCGGTACTGATCCCCCTGCTGCTGGTGATCGCCGCCGTCGGCATCGGGGGATACATCCTCCTGGACAAGGCGGAAAAGGCCAGGATCGAGCCGAAGCAGTACGAGGCGGTGAAGGTGGGCCAGTCCGAGGCAGAGATCCGCAAGCAGTTGCCCAAGGAGAACGCCTTCGTGACCGACGGCCTGGAAATGGGTGCGCCGCCCGTGCCCCAGGGCGCGAACTGCCTCAGCCTGACTTCCACGGAGTCCAGCAACAATCCGGACAGGGAGCCGGTCTTCCGGTTCTGCTTCAAGGACGGCAAGTTGATCGAGAAGAAGTCCTTCGAGGTGAGGAACTGAGGGGTGGCGGGCGCTCGATCAGGGATGATGGCGAGTGACCGCAGGCAGACACTCAAGGACCGCGCAGGGGAGTCATGATCAGGGTTCTCGTCACGGATGACGAGCCGCTCATCCGGGCAGGCGTCAGGATGATTCTCTCCTCCGCCGACGACATCGAAGTCGTCGCCGAGGCGGGGAACGGCCGTGAGGCGGTCGAACTGGCCCAGACCCGCCGCGTGGACGTCGTGCTGCTCGACATCCAGATGCCGGTCATGGACGGACTGGCGGCCCTGGCCGAGCTGCACCGGACCGTGCCTGACACGCGGGTGCTGATCCTGACAACCTTCGGGGAACAGCAGAACGTACTGCGCGCCCTGACCGGGGGCAGCGTGGGTTTTCTGCTCAAGGACTCGGCGCCCGCGGAACTCATGCGCGCGGTCCGGGCTGCCGCGGCCGGAGACGCGTACCTGTCGCCGGGTGTCACCCGCCGTGTCGTGGACTCGTTGGCCTCCGGCCGGAGCGCCCACCGTGCCGAGCAGGCCCGCCGTCGACTGGAGGCGCTGACCAACCGCGAGCTGGAGGTCCTGGCGCTGCTGAGTGAGGGCCTGTCCAACGCGGACGCCGGTCGGCGGATCCATATGAGCGAGGCCACGGTCAAAACATACGTGAGCCGGATCCTGACCAAGCTGGACTGCGATAACCGAGTGCAGGCCGCACTGCTGGCACGAGACGCCGACCTGGGAACCTGACCACACCACTCGATGACGTTGATGCAGAGCCCGCTGCGGGTGGATCTCTAGTGCCGTATCAGAGGTGTTGAGCGAGCCTGCGGATGCCTTCGGCGATCTGGGGCCCTGTGGCGGCACCGTAGGAGAAGCGGAGGTGCGGCGCGGGCGGCTCGTCGACGAAGAAGTGCCGACCGTCGCCGACGAGGACCCCGGCCGCGTAGGCGGCGGCGCTGACCTCGGCACTGTCCAGCCCCTCCGGCAACCGGGCCCAGAGGTGGAGTCCCCCGGACGGGATCCGCGGAAGGCGCACGTCGGGCAGCGTGCTCCGGATCGCATCCGCCATCGCGTCGCGCCTGCCAACGAGCGCGGCCCGCAACCGTCTCAGGTGCCGGGGCCAGGCGCTGGAGGAGAGAAGCTCGAGCGCGATCTCCTGCACGAGCGGCGAGACGCAAAGGTCATCGGCGGTGCGCGAGGCCCGCAGCCGCGCACCGGCCGGTCCGCGCGCGAGGATCGCGCCGAGCCGGAGGCTGGGCGAGACGGGCTTGGAGAGCGTGAGGATCGACACCACGTGCCCGTCAGGATCCTCAGCGAAGAGCGGGGCTGGCGCGGAGCGGTCGAGCCAGAGGTGCCTGGCCCAGTCGTCCTCGACGATGAAGGCACCGTGCGCGGCTGCGAGGGCGAGGACCTGCGCGCGACGCCGCGCACTCAGCACCGCACCGGTCGGGTTCGCATAGCTTGGCTGGAGGTAGACCACACGTGCCTTCGTCCGTTCGAGCTCGTCGGCGAGACGGTCCACGAGGATGCCGTCGCCGTCGGCGGGAACCGCGGAAAGCCGCAGGCCCGCGCTCTGCGCCGCGAGGATCGCGCCCGGATAGCTGGGGCTCTCGGTGATGACCGTGGCCCCGGGCTCGGCGAGCGTGCGCAGAGCGAAGACCAGCCCCTGCTGCCCGCCTGAGACCACGAGCACGTCGCTCGGCTCGGCACGGTACTCCGCCGCGAGAATCCGTCGCAGTTCGGGCGACCCCGCCGGCGGGGTCATCCCCCACCCCCGACCACTCCTCGCCGCCCGTGACCCGATCCGGCGCAGCTCCTCCCCCGGCTGCAGCTCCGGGGAGAGATACCCCCAGGAGAGCGGCAGATGCTCAGGCGTGCCGTAGCTCCCCAGCCGCGAGGCCCGGTCCGCGTCGACCCTGACCCGCCCGAGCGCCTGGGACTGCCAGGAGAAGTCGGACTCGGGCATCCGCTCCCGCCCGGCCACGAACGTGCCTCGCCCGGGCTCGGCCCGCACGAGCCCCAGCACAGTCAGCGAGGACAGCGCGGACGAGATCGTCGCGGCGCTCGCCCGGAACTCCGCAGCAAGCTCCCGCACGCCCGGCAGCCTCTCCCCCGCGCGCATCCCCGCGATGCGCTGCCTCATCAGCTCGGCGATCTCATGCGATCTGTTATCGTTGCTCATGAGAATAGATAGTATCGTTACTGTAATTCATGCTGTTCCGTTACGCACTCTCTTTCGTATTGCCGCCGCTCGCGCGCCTCCGTCCCCGTGCTGTATCCCGCCAGCCCGTGCACGAAGACAGAAAGAGAAGCACATGACATCGAACGCCCCGACCATCCGCCCCCTCGCCGCAGCGGACGAAGCCCGCTGGCGCGTGCTGTTCCGCCAGTACCGCGAGTTCTACCGGCTACAGGAGTCCGAAGAGGTCGTCTCCCGCGCCTGGGCCTGGTTGACGGATCCCCGGCACGAATGCGAGGCCCTCGTCGCGGAGGTCGACGGAGCCATCGTCGGATTCGCACACCACCGCCCCATCCCCTCCCCGTACACCGGGACGACAGGCATCTTCCTCGATGACCTGTTCACCGATCCCGCAGCCCGCGGGCGGGGCGTCGGACGGGCGCTCGTCCAACGGCTGAGAGCACTCGCCGCTGCTGAGGGACGGTCCTTCGTGCAATGGGTCACCGCAGACGACAACCATCAGGCCCAGGCCCTTTACAACACTGTCGCCGCGCGCACGAACTGGGTCATGTACGAGAGCGGCGTCTAGTGCCGTGACCGGCAAGGTTTGCCCGGAAGGAGCGGCGTCCGGTGCGTGCGATCGCAAGGCGGCCGAAAGCCCTCGTAGCGGGCTACGTGGGCTTTCGGCCAACGCCGCGAGCGTGCGTGCCGGACGGTGCGACGGGGCAAACGTTGCCGGGAGCGGCACTAGCTCAGGGTGCCGGGGTGATGTGCGATGCCGCATCCGGAATCACACACCACCCCGGTGAGGGCATCAGGCCCTCCTCCCCGTGTGGGGGGTGAGCGGCTTACCATCCGACCACTGCTGGTAGATGAGTGGCGCAATAACCGCCGGAGGAGTGCGGGCGGTCGCACGGCGGGGCGTTGAACTGGCACTTGGTGTACAGACCTGCGGGCAGCCTCGACTTGATTGGTCTGAGGGAAAGTCCCTGGCGCGCTTGCTCGTAGTGCGACTTGCATAACGGCACGCTCGCCGACCTGGTCTTCTGAGTCGGGAATTCTGTTCAGATGTGCAGGCTTGCTGCATGGCGCGTGCGGGGCGGCCGAAGGCCGAGTTGACGTTGTCGGACGAGGAGCGGGCCGCGCTCGAGGGGTGGGTGCGGCGTCGTTCCACGCCGCAGGCGTGGGCTCTTCGGTGTCGGATCGTCCTGGCCTGCGCCGAAGGCGCTTCCAACAAGGACGTCGCAGCCCGGCTCGGCTCTACTCCGCATGCGGTGGACCGTTGGCGGGCAAGGTTCGTCGAGCACCGGATCGCCGGGCTGGGTGACATGCCGCGTTCGAGTGGGCCGAGGTCGGTGACGGACGAACAGGTGGCCGCGCTGGTCGCCCGGACGCTGGAGTCCATGCCGAAGAACGCGACGCACTGGTCGACGCGGTCGATGGCGAAAGAGACGGGCCTGTCGCAGTCGACGGTGTCACGGATCTGACGGGCGTTCGGCCTGCAGCCTCAGCGTTCGGAGACCTTCAAGCTGTCCACGG
>NZ_LIXJ01000045.1:5489-70090 GCF_001905795.1 Streptomyces sp. CB01580 | reverse complement strand
ACTCCGCACAGGCCCTAGTGCTGTGACCGGGAAGGTTCACCGGCTCGCGACGCCCGGCACGGCACCTCGCGGTGTTGTCGCATCACCCGCGTACGTCCAGTACGCGGACGATGCTCCGCCTTGCGATGCACCGCACCGGACGCCGCGAGCCACCCGGCAAACCTTCCCGGTCACAGCACTAGCGGATCAGGCGGCGGCGACTGCGTAGAGGTGGCCGTCGACCACAACACCGTGTGCGTACGGGACTCGAAGGCGGCGGACGCCGGACCCGTGCTCCGGATCGAACGGGGTGAATGGGCGGCATTCGTCACGTTCGCCCGCGGGTAGCCCGGCGAGGCACCGGCAATACGGCGAACGCGCTCCCCAAGACCTCCCTCGTTTCCCAACACGCCGTCCCGGTAAGGGCTCTGATGAGCCATCATCAATTCGGGGCGGGAAGCCGGGCACGCCGTGCCCGCACCAAACGGAGGAGGCACGGAGTGCGAAGTCGGGTGCACGCGGAGGACGGGCGGCATCTGATGGTGGAGCGCCTGGGTGATCCGCACGGCAGACCGGTCTTCCTGCTGCACGGGATGCCCGGCAGCAGGCTCGGTCCGGCCCCGCGCGGCATGGTGCTGTATCAACGCAAGACACAACTGATCGCCTACGACCGGCCGGGCTACGGGAGCTCCGACCGGCTGCCGGGCCGCTGCGTCGCCGATGCCGTGCAGGACGTACGGGCCATCGCGGACCACCTCGGGCTCGAACGGTTCGCCGTGGTGGGCCGGTCCGGGGGCGCTCCGCACGCGCTGGCCTGTGCCGCGATGATGCCCGAGCGGGTGACCCGTACCGCCGCGCTGGTCGGGCTGGCCCCCTGGGGCGCCGACGGGCTCGACTGGTTCGAGGGGATGGCCGCATCCAACGTGCTGGCGTACTCCACCGCGGCGACCGATCCCGACGGGCTCGCGGAGTCGTTCATCTCCAGGTCCGCGGTGATCAGGAAGAACCCGGTCCGGCTCATCGACGACCTGCGCCGGGAGCTGACCGACTCCGACCGGATGGTCGTCAACGACGCCGGGGTCCGCAGCATGTTGCTGCGCAACTACCGTGAGGCGCTGCGCACTTCGGCGTGGGGGTGGATCGACGACGCGATCGCGTTCAGTCGGCCGTGGGGTTTCGATCCCGCCGACATCCCCGGTCCGGTGATGCTGTGGCACGGCGAGAAGGACGTGTTCACGCCGGTGGGCCACTCCCGCTGGCTGGCCGAGCGCATCCCGAACTCGACCGTCGTGGTGGAACCGGCCGCCGCGCACTTCGACGCCCTGCACGCCCTGCCCCGGATCCTCAACTGGCTGCTGGAGCCGATCACGGAATGAGGGCGGAGCCCCGGGGGGTGTCCGACGGTCGCCGGACACCCCCGGACGCTCACACCTGCATCGGTTCCAGCTCGCGTTCGAAACGGCGCTCGTCCCGCGCGATCCGGGTCATCGGATGGTCCTCGCCGAGCTGCCGGGCCAGCTCGTCGCCCGTCTCCGCCCGCAGGAGCGCCGCCTCCTCCGTGCGCCCCATCGCGTCGAGCGTGACCGCCATGTTCGACATCATGGCCAGCGTCTCCGGGTGGTGCGCCCCGAGCACGTGCCTGAGCTGTTCTGCGAGTCTCCGCTCGGTCTTCAGCACGATCTCCAGATCGCCCAGTTCGGCCGTCGCGTTGGCGAGGTTCATGACGCAGAACAGGGTGTTGGGGTGCTCCTGTCCGTACACCCCCCGCATCGCCGCGACCACTCGGGTCAGCACCTGCTCCGACTCCTCCACCGCGCCGACCCCCAGGTGGTAGACGGCGAGGTTGTTCAGGGCGGCCAGGGTGTACGGGTGCTTCTCCCCCGGCACCTTCATGTACTCGTCGACGACCTGCTGCGCGGTCTCCCTGGCCTCGGTGGTCTCGCCGGCCGCGTACAGGTCGGCCGCCAGGTTGAGGTCGCAGGCGAGCCATTCCGGGTTGGCGGCCGTGTACTTGGCCCGGTAGCGGGCGAGGGTGGCCACCGTGAGCCGGCGGGCGTCCTCCAGTCTGCCCGCCCTGCGCAGCGAGACCGCCAGGCTCTTCGCCGCGCTCAGCGTGCCGGGGAAGGCGCGCCCGAGCGTGGCCTTGTAGCTGTCGTACGTATGGCTGAGGATGTTGACGGAGTCCTCGTACCGCCCGACGTCGCGCAGATCACGCGCCAGGTTCATGGCCGAGGACAGGCTGTAGGGATGCTCCGCCCCCAGTACCTCGACCCTCCGGTCGAAGACGTCCTGGTCGATCTCCCGGGCGCGGGCGTACTGCCCGATGGACCGCAGGGTGAACGCCAGGTTGTTCGCCGCCGCCAGGGTCCTGGGGTGCGATTCGTAGAAGATCTGGTTGAACCCCTCGGTGGCCTCGGTCGCCAGCTCGATCGCCCTGGTGTACTCGCCGAGCGTGCCCAGGTCCGTCGCCAGGCTGCTGGTGCTCATGTACGTGTGCGGATGCTCCGGGCCCAGGACCTCCTGCTGCACCGACAGGGTGATCTCGTCCAGCTCCCGCGCCTCCACGTAACGGCCGCGCGAGCGGTAGATGTTGGCGAGGTGGAAGCACAGGTAGAGGTACTGGATGTCCCGCTCGCCCAGGGTCTCCTTCCAGATGGCGCGCAGCTCCTCGCAGAGCGCTCCCGCCGTCCTGAACTCACCGCGCTTCCAGAGGTAGCGGACCCGGTCGATCAGCAGCCTGCGGGCCTCGGGCTCCTTGCAGTTGCGGGCGTCGGAGGGGGCGAGGTGCGGCCAGATGGTCGCGAACTGCGGCCAGGTCGAGGGGTTGTCGATGGGTTCGTCGTCATCGGGCCGGGCGCCCGCGAGGATGCGGTGGACGGCGTGCCGGGCGTCCCGCTGCTCCTCCTCGCTGAGCTGTGCCCGGATGACGGCCTGGACGAGGCGGTGCACCTGGATGGAGTTGGACACCTGGTCGACCTTGGCGAGGGCGAACCGGCCGATCTCCCGGATGACCCGGCCCAGGACCAGCTTCTCCTGGAGCGCGGCATCGTAGGGCTTCAGCGCCTCGATCATCTCCTTGCTGTAGAGGAGATTGCCCGAGATCGGCTCCGGGGCGAAGAAGGCGCAGAGCTGGAGCAGCCGCACCGCGGCGGGCGAGCGCTCCTTGAGCCGTTCGATGGAGATGTTCCAGGTCGCGGCGACCGGCTGCGGGTAGCCGTCCGGCTGGTTGAGCGCCAGGACCTCGGGGGCCTGCTGGGCCAGCTGTTCCAGATACGTGTCGATCGGGGTGGCGGTCTCGGCGATCCACGCCGCCGCCTGCTCGACGGCGAGCGGCAGGTCACCGACCGCGGTGGCCACCTGGTCGGCGTCCTCGGCGCTCAGCCCCGGCGCCCGGCGCTGGAGGTGCTCGATGGATTCCTCGCGCAGGAACACGTCGACGGGCAGCGCGTCGCCGTGCTGCGACCACGACTGGTTCCGCGAGGTGACCAGGATGTGCCCGGAGCCGCCCTGCGGGAAGTACCGCCTGAGCCGCTCGGGGTCGTCGGCGTTGTCGAAGACCAGCAGCCAGCGCTCGGTGGGCACACCGCGCCGCAGCAGGTCCACCGCCTCCCGGGAGGCGGCCGCCATGTCGTCGCCGCCCTGGGCGCCGATCTGCACGGCCAGCTCCGCGAGCGAGGCCACCACGTCGTCGATCTGCTCCGACGATATCCACCAGACCAGGTCGTAGTCGGCCATGAAGCGGTGCACGTACTCCAGGGCCACCTGGGTCTTGCCGACGCCGCCGAGGCCGTACAGGGTCTGCGGCTGGGGCAGGACGACGGCCATGCCGCCGCCGAGCTGGTCGCGCATCCGCTCCAGGACCGTGGAGCGGCCGGTGAAGCCGGGGTTGCGCGGCGGCGCGTTCCAGATCCTGGGGACGGTGCCGGGGAAGCGCGGTCCGGGTGCCACCCCGTCGGTGAGCTGCACCGGTCGGTCCAGGGCACGCAGCAGGGCGGCGGTGGCGTGCACCTCGTCCAGCCGGAAGAGGTCGACCGGGTTGCGGTCGAGGTACTGGGCGGTCAGCCGTACGTCCCCGACCCTGAACGAGAGCAGCTGGCGCCGGCCGCCGCCGGGGTCCTCGGCCACGGTCCGTTCCCAGAACCTCACCGCGCGCTGCGACTTGAGGTACGCGTTGGACAGCAGCACGACGGTACGGGTCGCGGTCTCCGCGGAGAACGCGGATTCGGGGGTCTCCCGCTCGGCCGACACGTCGCGCGGCACGACCCGGAACCCGGCCCGGGTGAGCACGGACTCGACCCAGTCGGCCCACATCCGGTTCTCCGCAACGTAGTTGAGGAAGAGATCGGCGGGCAGGGCCGGCCTGCGCCGGGTGAACGCGTCCCGGATGCGCAGCCGCACCTCCTCGGCGACCGGCGGCATCGAGGTGATCCGGCGGTCGGTGATGACGGCGGTGAGCCGTTCGAAGGCGGAGAGCAGCGAGTTGGTGAGGCCGGCCTCGTCGCCGAAGGTGGCGAGGGTCTCCTCGTACGCGTAGTAGGGGCGGTAGGGGATCTCCACCGCGCCCCAGTAGGCGGTGAGTTCGTCCCCGGACAGATCGCGCGGCAGTCGGTCGAACTTCAGCCGGGCCAGGGCCCGTCCGGCGTCCGCCTTCTCCTTCTCGCCCTCGTCGATGCGCATCGGTACGGGATAGATGGCGATGGGGCGGCCGGTGTAGCGCTCGGAGATCTGCCGGGCGACGGAGGCCGCGCCGTCGATGGACTGGTCGCTGAGGGTGAAGCAGTCGACGAGGACGTCGGGCAGGTGGACGGTACAGATGTCGGCGATGTCGCTGAGGCCGGTCCGGCTGTCGATGAGGACGTAGTCGTAGTTGGCCTTCATGTCGTCGCGCAGGGCGTCGAAGAAGTGGCCGCCGCCGAGCCGGTCGTAGAAGTTGTCCCAGTCGAAGGTGGAGACGGTCGCGGAGTACTCGCGGTTCTGGCGCCCCGCGGAGACGAAGTCGAGGGTGCCCCCGTGCGGGAACTCCCAGCCGAGCGACTCGGGTGCGAGGGACACCGCGTGCGGCTGGATGCGGGCGTAGTCGCGGTGCCAGTCGTCGGCACGCTGGGCGCGACTGGTCGCGGCCCACGCGTACTCGGTGATCAGGTCGATGACGCCGGTGGTGGCGCCGAGTGTCGAGGGGTCGAGAAACGGGTGGAAGAACCGGTGGAGCCCGGGTGCCTCCAGGTCCCAGTCGACGGCCAGTACCCGTTGTCCGTTGGCGGCGAGTATCCAGGCGGTGTTGGCCAGGGCCATCGTGCGCCCGGTGCCGCCCTTGTACGAGTAGAAGGTGACGATGCGCCCGTCACGACCGGCCGTCATCCGTGTCCTCCGCATCCGTCGCAGGGTCGTGTGTCTCGGGGATGTAGTTCGTCTGCGCCATCGGCCCCATCAAGCGTGTCCGTTCGGTCTGTCCGCCACCGGCGGCGGGCGGGTAGACCGCCGCGTGCCGCAGGTACTGCTGGGCCGCCACCTCCACCACCTGCGGCAGGATCTGCCCGAACGCCTCCATGCTGGGTACGCCCTTGGCGGCGACCCGGCAGAAGGCCCGGCCCTGGCGCATCTTCGTCGGCATGGTCCGTTCGAGCTTCTCGGTCAGTTCGGCCTCGGCCGCCTGGCTCTCCTGGTCCTCCCGGTTCCACGGCACGACCATCGTCACCCAGGGACGGTTCTCGGCGTCGAAGGCGGCGAGCCGCCGACGTCTGTCCTCGTCCTGGAGGGCCCAGCGGTCGACGAGCAGGATCTCCGGCCGGCTGGGCGCCTGCTTGCCCTCCGGGTGCCCGGATTCCTCGTCGAACGAGGAGATGGTGGCCTGGTAGTTGAGGGAACGGACCAGGTCCTCGGCGACATAGGCCAGGGGGCGCACCGCGGACGGGTGGTAGGGGTTCCAGTCCTGCGGGGTGTCGCCGTAGTAGTCGGCACTGCGCCCCTCGGGCAGGTCGTGCCGGGTCGGCGCCGCTATGGTCACCTGCATCGGACGGGGCGCGACCGTGCTGTTGGGCGGGCCGAAGGCGCTGGGGGCCATGCGATAGTCCACGGGGCGCCCGGTGCCGAGCCGAATGGTGTCCGCCACGTTCACTATGCGCTTGGCGAGTTCGTACACCGCGCGCTCGTACTCCTCGGCGAAAAGCCGGAGTTTGATGAGCCCGTACAGCCCGTCGCTGACGTAGCGGTCGCCGAAATCGCGGTGGTTGAACTGCAACCGCTCGGCAGGGCCCGGGAGTTGACTCGGCGGCACCGGAACCCAGAGCGCCGGGACGATCGCCTCGGCGCGCTGGTTGGAACGGGCTCGATGGTGAATGGCGCGCTGCGCGAAGGCGTACCACTCCTTGCCGCACATCTCGCTCGCGAAATAGCGCGGCGAGAACAGCGGAACGAACACCCGGCAGGTGGCGAGGACTTCGCCCAGTCGCTCCGACCAGCCCTCGCCGGCGCCTATCTCCCGGTCGATGAACCCGGCGGACGCGCCGGCGGGCAGATCGGTCATGGCCATCACATGGCCGCAGAGATCCTGGAAGAGCCGCTCGACCCACATGTCGGGGTCGGTTCCCCGGCCGTACCCCGGTGTATGGGCATAGCTCAAGAAGAAGTACGGCCGATGGTCCGCCGCTCGCTGTTGCGTTGTTGCGTGCACACGACCCCCGTCCTGTGTGAGCACCCGCATCCGAGGAGAGAGATGAATGCGAGCGAATTCATCATTCCGGAGCGGACGTTGCTCCACCCCCATGGCGTTCGGTCATTCAACGCCGGTTTCCGGTCATAGGTTCCCGGATTCAATCGATCTTTTCCTTGATCGAATTCGGTCTGCGACCCTTTCTCCCATTTGCCCCGTGTGTACCGGCGTTGCTCAGGCGTCCCGACTCAAACGGAATATCGACTTCGAATTCCCTCAGATCTCTTTTCGCATCAGATCCAACAGCCGTTTCCCGTGGATGGTCAGTTCCGCGGCTCCCTCCAATGTGTCAAGTGCCTCCGGTACACCTTCCAGCCATCGTGACCCGAAAGCCCCCAATGCGATCCGTTCATAGGTGTCGGACAGCAACCGGGAAAATGGAACGGGCTCTTCCTGCCAGGGCATTCGATGGTCCCAGGAGCCGTCTGCCGCGTAAAGATCCGTGACATCGCGAAGCGCCCGCAATTCGGCTCGCCGGAAACCACGGAGCAGTCCGGACGCCAGCTCCTCGGGGCCGCCGTCCACGGGGATCCCGAGAGCGCCCTGTCCGTGCCGTCCGACGGAGCACTCCGTCGGACCCAGCCCGGTCAGCGGGGTGAGGGTGGTGAGGAATCCCGTCATCTCCCGGACGCGTCCGGGCGCCTTCGATCCGATCACCGCCCACGCCTCGTCGATCCTGGCCGCCAGACCGGCGGCGGCGCGGTCGTCGAGCGCGGGCGCGGCGGGCCTGGGGAAGCAGTCGCGGAACGGGTCGAGGTCGTCGAGCACCAGGCCGGGGAGCGGGCCCGGAACGGAGGCGGGCACCGGGCCGGGCGCCTCCGACCGGCGCAGCGGCCGCCATGCGGGCGTCGCCACCCCCAGCCGCACGACGTCCGCACCGGCCCCCTCGCGCCGCACGACGAAGCCGTCCCCGGTGCCCCGCACCAGGGCCGTGCCGCACTCCCCCACGGCCCCGACCCGCGCCTCGCCGAGGCCGGGCAGGAAGAGACGGCCGTCGGAGAACGTCACCCGTACGGGCAGATCCAGTCCGGCCCGTACGACGGCCGACGCGAGGTACGCCGGGAACCGTCGCGCCACCCGTGCGGCCCCGCGGTGCTCGTGGACCAGTTCCAGCGCATGGAGCAGCCAGCTACGGGTGTACGGCAGGGCCAGCACCTCGTCCAGGCCGCGGGCACCCTCCTCGGACTCCTCGACGGCGGCGGCCAGCTCCCAGGCGGTCGCCCACTCCTCGCCGCCGCCCCGCCCGATGTCGGCGTTCAACCGGGCGAGAAGGGTGCGGGTGAGGTCCTGCTGGGCGGCGGCCAGCTCGGCCGGGTCGGTCACCGCGGGCGCGACGAGGGACTCCGCCGTGCGCGCCTCGATGCCGCGCACCAGGGCCTCCAGGTCGGCGCAGTACACGGACGGGTTGTCGAAGGCGCCGTCCGGCCCCGCGGGGTCGTAGCGATGGGTGTAGAGGCCGCCTCCGCACGACCGCACGACCGGGCAGCGTCGGCAGGTCTCGCCGACGCCGGCCAGCCCGAGCTGGCGGGCCCGTACCCCGGGATGGGCGGCCACCTCGTCGAAGGTGTGGTCGAAGACGTCGAATCCGGTGGCGGCCGCGCCCTCGTAGGCGCTCTTGAGCGAGTCGACCTGTTCCAGCCGGCCGTCGGTCTCCACCACGACGAGGTCTGTGGGGGCGAGCCCCAGGGACTCGGTGAGGCTGGGCCCCCCGCTCAGGGTGGAGAACACCGAGGAGAACATGCGCACCGGTGCCGGACGCCCCCGCTCCTCCCAGCGGTCGAAGACCGCGAGGAGCCAGTCGGCATAGGCCGTGGGCGATCCGTCCGGGCGGAGCGGCGGCTGGTCCCATGTGGCATGCGGCAGCAGGAAGTCGATGAGCGGCGGTTCGAGTTCGACGAGCGCGTCCAGGACCGCGTGCGGGTCGTTGCGGATGTCGACGGTGCACAGCAGGCCGAGGTTGAGGTGGCGGTAGCGCTCCTGCCGCAGCAGTTCGACGGCCTTGAGGACCAGGGGGTGGCTGCTGCGTCCGTCGGCGTAGCGGCGGTGCCGGTCGTTGGCGGCGCGGTCGCCGTCGAGGGAGATGCCGACCCTGACGCCGAACTCGTCGAAGAGGTCGAGATAGCGCGGGCTGAGCTGGGTCCCGTTGGTGTGGATGCGGAGGTCGAGCTCCGCGACGCCCTCGAAGGCGGAGGTGAGCGCTTCGCAGACGCGGCGCAATCGGGCGGGGCCCGCCAGTAGGGGCTCCCCTCCGTGCAGGATCACTGACACGGAGGGCAACGCATGCGCTGAGGCATGCTCGGCCAGGCGCTGAGCTGTCCGGAAGATGACTTCGTCAGAGATTGTTCTGGGGCGGGTACGCCAACTCTGATCTGCATGTTCGTAGACGTAGCAATGGTCGCAGGCAAGATCGCACCTGCTGTGCACTTTGAGCACGAATTCGCGGAATGGGACCAGGGGTCCTGTCATTCCCTCAGTCTAGCCAGCATGCGGCGCGAATCAGAGCGCGGAACTGAAGGTGGACGCCTGGGTGTGGCGGTCTGCGGGGGCCGAGAACACGCGGCCGAGCTTCTGGTTGGCTTCTGCGCCGCGGGTGTCGATCTCGGCGAGCGACATGCGGCCCTTCTTCGCGACAGCGAAGGCACGAGGGGATTCTGAGGTCTTCACGGCCATCCTTGAGGGGAGTGTTCCGGATCATGAACAAAGCAGCCGGTTTCCGCATCATCACAGTGCCCGGCGAAACGACTTTACTCCCCTCAACGGGCTTGGCAACTGCGGAGATCCACTCGTCACACGAGTGGCATACAGAACGCATCAGGCGTCACGGGAAGCACCCGCGCGGGCGCCCGCGACCGGGAGAAATGCGCCGGTGGAAGAGGTGCGCGCGGGCCGGCGCGTCCGGGCTCGGCGACCGTCGTGACACCGGTCGTGCCGACGGCCGTCGGGGAGTGCCTTCGCACGGCGGACGGCTCCCGTCACAACGGGCGGGGCGTGCCGTCGGCCGGTGGGGGTTCGGTCGCCCGTACGCCCTTCATGCAGTCCATGATCCGCTCGTGGGTGTCGCCCACGACGTCCGTGATCCTGGCGCGCACGTACACGGACTCGACCCGGCCGACGAAGTTCTCCGAGAACACCCCCACCAGCACCGTCTCGTGGCCTCCGGCGCCCACCAGGGGGAACCCCGCCCCGAAGTCGATGAGCCGGAAGTCCTCACCGGCGACCAGACCGGCCCCTGCCAGTTCGTCGCAGGCGGCGGGGACGCTGCCCCACGGCGCGTCCGGGAGGTCCCGCGCGCCCCTCATCACCACCCTGCAGTCCCAGGATTCGACGACGGCGAGGTGCTGGCCGCCGTTCATGACCCCGACCCGCCACGCGGGCACGTCCCGCGTGATCCCGCCGGTCACCCAGGCGGCCCGCCAGCCCAGGTACGGCCGCACCGTGCGGGCGTACTGCGCGCGGGCCAGCACGGCTCCCGCCGCGACGGCGAGCAGACTGCCCAGCGCCTCCCCGTCGAGGAGTTGCAGACGCCACGGCCACTCGGTCCGCGCCCCGGCCGACACGTTGGCCCGGACGGTCTCCCAGACGAGCACGGCGGCCAGCAGGAGGAGGAGGGCCATCGGCACGGCGAACAGCAAGGGGCTCCTGCGGATCCGCCGCTGGGCGTCGGCCCCCGGATCCGCGCCCTGACGGCCTGTCTGACTCATCCTCGACTTCTCCCCCGCGACAACGGAAACCGAGAGGTGCACCAGTGGTAACCAGCCTTAAAATATTGCCAGTTGACCGACCTTCCCACAACGCTTCGGGGCGCACGAGAAGGGTGCGGCGGACGGGAACGGGGCGCGACGGGGGCCGGAATCGGCCGGGCGGGACCGAAAACAGCCGTTGCGCGGCCGGGGCCGTTGCCGCGCCCGGTGACGCCACCTACCCTCATGCCTCCACCACCGCAGAACGCCTCCATCACCTCAGACGGGGAGTGAACATGACGGCGATTCCCGGACCGCTCCAGAGCATGGTGTTCAGGAACGCTGACCTGCCGGAGCTCTTCCACCACACGGACGCGATCGCCGTCGCGAACCAGCGGGAGGCGGTGAACACCACCCGCGTCCAGCTGATCCTGCTGGTCCTGGGCACGGTGCCGGCGGCCCTGCCCTGGCGCGCCGAACTGGGCGGCACCTTCCAACTCGTCGACGTCATCGGCGTGCTGGCCTACACGGGCGTGCTGATCACGACCTACCTCGCCACCCGGCGCAGGGCGAAGTCGCAATGGCAGCTCAACCGCTCGGCCGCAGAGTTCATCAAGTCGATGTGCTGGCGCTACTCGGTGCACGGCGCCCCCTTCGACACCAGTACGCCGCATCCCGAGGCGGTGTTCGCGAACCGCCTCGAGGAGGGGCTTCAGGAGCTGTGCAAGGTGGGCTGGACCGATCCCCGCGACCTGACGGCGGATTCGGGCGGTCTGATCACCGATTCCATGCGGGAGTTGCGGAACAAGGCGTTCACCGTGCGCAAGGAGACGTACGTGCGCGACCGGCTGATCGAGCAGCGCACGTGGTACCGCAGGCGTCAGGAGGTGTCGCGCCGGGCCACCCTGCTCTGGTCGAGCACGATCGCCGTACTGACCGCGCTGGCCCTGCTGTTCGCCCTGTTGCGGACGTTCTCCGTCATGCAGTCCTTCGCCCTGACCGGGGTCCTCTCGGCCGCCGCGGCGGCCTGTCTGGCGTGGGCCGAGATCCGCCGCCACCACCCGCTGATCTCGGCCCATTCGCTGGTGGAGCAGGACCTGGAGTCGATGCAGGTGGCGATGGAGACGACGCTGGCCGAGCGGCAGTGGCCGCGTGCCGTGTTCGAGACCGAGCGCATCGTCTCCCCGCAGCACACGGACTGGCTGGCCCGCCACCAGATGTGAGGGTGCGTCATACGACTCGCGGGTGGGGGACGCGGACCGCGGTCAGCCGCGCTCCACGCCCTCGCGCCAGATCACGGTGACCGGGCGGCCC
The DNA here is from genome assembly GCF_001905795.1 of Streptomyces sp. CB01580. Lineage (GTDB taxonomy): Bacteria > Actinomycetota > Actinomycetes > Streptomycetales > Streptomycetaceae > Streptomyces. Next base: position 58,408 of record NZ_LIXJ01000045.1, on the reverse strand, counting down.
AGACGGCGGGCGTACGTCACGATGTCGCCGGTGCCGCCGAGGCCGCGGGCCGGCCTGCCGTCCCACACGGCGAGCAGCCGGTCGCAGTGGTCGGCGATGTACGCGCCCGCCGCGTAGTACGCCTCGTCGGTGGAGTGCGGGAAGTCCAGCCGGACCTCACGGGCCGCGCGGTTCTTGAGGGCCCGGTAGCGGGCGAGTTCGGCCGCGTCGGCGAAGGAGGACTCGTAGTCACCGCTGGGAACGACCACGGTCAGTTCGGCGCCGCGGGCCAGGGCGAGGTCGGCGAAGATCTGGTCCGCGCCCACCGCCAGGCTGGACAGCGCCTCCAGGGAGCCCTCCAGACCGCGCAGGACCGTCTGGATGCCCGCCAGCACATGCGCGTGTGCCTCCTGCGGAATGCTGCGATGACCGGTCACTCCGATGCGATTCACGGATCCGCAACCCCCTGGGGTGTCTGCCGGGGGTTTCCGGAGGACACCCTCCGGAAGGCACAGCATCCGCCCCCGTTCGCTCCTGCATGACCGACCTGCCCCACATCCTCTCAAAAGGCGCGGGGGGAGCGGGAGCCCCCGCCCAGCATTCGGGCAGGGGCTCCGTCTCTCTCCAGGGTGTCGCCCGAGCAGGTGCCGTGCTCATGTCCGTGGGACGAACACGAGCGCCAGGGGGGCGCAGGACCGGCGGGATCAGTAGACGCTGACCCCGTACGCGCTGAGCGCCTCGGTGACCGGCTGGAAGTACGTGGTGCCGCCGGAGGAGCAGTTGCCGCTGCCGCCGGAGGTGAGGCCGATCGCCTTGGAACCGGAGTAGAGCGGTCCGCCGGAGTCACCGGGCTCCGCGCACACATTGGTCTTGATCATGCCGTACACGATGTCCCCGTTGCCGTAGTTCACCGTGGCGTTGAGACCCGTGACGGAGCCGCTGTGGGTGCCCGTGGTGGAGCCGCGGCGGGTGACGGACATGCCCATCGTGGCGTCGGCCGCGCCGGTGATGTCGACACTGCCGACGGTGCCGTCGTGCGGGACGGAGGTGTTGTCGTAGCGCACGAGGCCGTAGTCGTTGGTCGGGAAGCTGGAGCCGACCGTCGGGCCGATGCTGGTCGTCTGCGAGGAGCTGGTGTACCAGGGCGGGTTGCCGTCGGTGCAGTGACCGGCGGTCAGGAAGTAGTAGGTGCTGCCGCTGCGGACGTTGAAGCCGAGCGAGCAGCGCCAGCCGGGGGCGTAGATCGCGTCGCCGCCGGAGAGCAGCTTGGTGAGCTTCCCGGGGGTGCGTTCGATGCGCAGGGCGTCCGCGTTCGCCCCGGCGGACTGCTTGATCCGCTCGATCTCGGCCTGCGAGACCGTGCTGTCCGCGGAGACCACCACGGTGCCGGACTTCGGGTCGACGCTCCAGGCGGTGCCCGCCACGTCGGCTTCGAGCACGGCGTCGCTCGCGGCGGCGAGCCGGGCGGCGCCGGAATGGGTGGCGGAGTCGGCCTGGGCGCTGGGGACCGTCAGGGCCGCGAGGGCGACGAGGCCTGCGGCGACGGCGACGGCCCGGCCGCGTCTGACGATGTCGTGGGGGGTTGTGCGCTTGATCCTCACTTTTCGTTCCTCCCGAGGGAAGTCGGGGGCCCGCCCGTGGGGTGGTCGGGCCCGTGAGGCGCAGTCGTTCGCACGACGGTCCGCCGGAGGCGAAAACATGCCGTGTTCCTGACAAGCGCTGCACGGGAGTATTCAAGGGGTCAACTTCCTGCGCAAGAGGGTCGACCACCCCTGACGCGTTCCGTCGCGCACCGGCCCCGGCGGCGTGCGGGGCCGCCGGGGCCGGTGTTCCGGAAGGGGACGACGGGGCATCGGTTCAGCGGTCGACGCGGTGGCGTTCTCCCGCCTCGGCGGCGAGGCGGAGGGTGTTGCCGGACGGCGGGGCTTCGGCGCTCATGCGGTCAGCCCTTCCACGGCGGTGCGGCGATCCCGAGATGCGACCGCAGTGTGGCACCGGCGTACGCGGTGCGGAACGCGCCGCGTTCCTGGAGCAGCGGGACGACCCGGTCGACGAATTCGTCGAGACCGCCCGGGGTGAGGTGAGGTGCGGTACGAGGACGAACCCGTCGGCGGCGCACGCGTCCACGAACTCCGACATCCGTGCCGCGACCGTGTCCGGACCGCCGATTCCCCGCCCGAGATCGAGTGACCGTCAGCAGCTGCAGTCGCAGTCGCAGCAACTGCAGGACTCGCAGCAGTCCCCGCAGCCGCTGCAGCAGTCGCACGCATCGCAGCAGCTGCCGCAGTCGCACTGGCGGCACAGCCCCTCACGGCGCTGATGGGTCCACGGGTCCTCGAACGTGCCGCAGCACATCTGGCAGGTGCAGGCCAGTCCCGCCCACACCAGGCAGCCCGCGATCAGCCCGCGCCGGTCGCGCGGCGGCTCGGGTGGCAGCGGCGGGCCACCGGGACCACCGGGCCCCGGGGTGTACGGGTTGCCCGGGCTCGGGGCGTACGGGTTGCCGGGCGGCGGCCCGTATGATCCGGCCGGCCCGGTGCCCGGCGCGGCGGCGATCCCGTCCTCGGCCACGCCGTGGACGGTCCCGTCCGTGTGCGTGCCGCGGAGGTTCCCGGACGGCGCCGCGCCGTCCGCCCGGTGCGAGCACGTCGTGGTGCCGAAGGCCCGGTCCACCGACTGCCGGAGCTCGTGGGCCAGCAGCACATGGGCCAGCCTGCCGTCGGTGAACTCGGCGTCCCGCAGCGCCAGCCGCACGCCGCGCACGGCGTCGTCGCACAGCCGCCGGGCCTCGTCCCGGGAAGTGCCGGTCGCGGTGAGCGGGTTCCAGGCGCCCGACGCCGCGTCAGCTTCCTGGTCCTCCACGGCGTCCAGCAGATGCGCCAGGCGCCCGAAGAGGCGGCCCGCCTCGGCCAGCGGCTCCGCGTTCCCCGGCCGCCCGGCGAGCACCGCGGTGTGGGCGAAGGCCGCGGCGGTGGCGGTCTCGGTCGGCTCGGTGACCGTCAGCAGCGGCGTTCCGGGCCCGGCGAGCAGTTCGATGCCGCTCTGCCGGTCGACCGCATCGACGAGGAGCATCGTGTCGAATCCGAGTTGCGCGCCGGTGCGCGCGCCTGCCCGGTCCCACCCGGCGGCGACCCGGCGCGCCGCGGCGGCGACCGGACGGCGCCTCATCCAGCCGTCCCCGTCCGCGACATGGTCCCGCACCTTCGCGGACGCCAGCACCAGCGAGACGGCGGCGGCCAGCCGGGCCCCCTCGCCCCGGGCGACCGGAGCGGTACGCATGGCGCGCAGCGGGCAGGGCCCCGCGGTCCGGCGCCATCCCGTGGTGCGCTCGGACTGAGCCTCCGTCAGGACCGAGACGATCAGGCCGTCGTAGTTGGTGACGACGCGGGCGAACTGCCCGTGGTCCGCGCGAAGCGCGAGGCAGAGCCCGCAGAGATGGGCCATCCACTCCGTCCTCATCCCCTCGGACAGGCGATGGGCGCAGGGCCTGACGATTCCGAACACGACGATCCCCCGAATGTCGTCCACTGTCGCGCCGGGTTCGTGCACCCGCGCGACGAGCATCGTAATCGAGCCATCCGTTCACCCGTACGTGCTGCATGTCACCCGTACGGAGCGGCGCATCACATTTTCTTTCTTTCAGACCATCGATGTAGGGCAAACCCTGACGAACCGCCACATCTTCTGCACCAGTACCGTCACGAATCCCCTGCGCGCCGACTATCCACTTGGCGCACGATCCGCATCATGGACGACCATAGGGATACGAAAGAGATGCGGAGCAACACGGAACCGCGGTGAGAGGAGGCGTCCATGGGATCGGTGCGCAGGGCGAGTGCCTGGCTGGGCCTCGTAGAGGACAACGACGAGCGGTACTACGACGACGACGAGTACGCCGAGGTCGCGCACACCGGGACCGGTCAGGTGTGGGTGACCGACCCCCGGGTGCAGGCGACCGCCGGGAAGGCCGAGGAGACGGACCGTCGGATCGCCACCGTCACCCCGGACAGTTTCCGGGACGCCCGGGCGGTCGGGGAGCTGTTCCGGGACGGCGTGCCGGTGATCGTCAACCTCACGGCCATGGACCCCACCGACGCCAAGCGCGTCGTGGACTTCGCCGCCGGGCTGACCTTCGGGCTGCGCGGTTCGATCGAGCGGGTGGCCACCCGCGTCTTCCTGCTGACCCCGGCCGACACCCAGGTGCTCAGCGGCGAAGCCGTCGGCCGGCCGACCGACGGCTTCTTCAACCAGAGCTGAGCGGGGCGCTCCCCCGACCGTCCTACCGGAACGCGTCGAGACCGGTGAGCGCCTTGCCCAGCACCAGCTGGTGCATCTCCACGGTCCCCTCGTAGGTGAGCACCGACTCCAGATTCGTCGCGTGGCGCATCACGGGGTACTCCAGCGAGATCCCGTTGGCGCCGAGGATCGTGCGCGCGGTGCGGCAGATCCCGATCGCCTCCCGCACGTTGTTGAGCTTCCCGAAACTGACCTGCTCCGGGCGGAGCGTGCCCGCGTCCATCCGCCGCCCGAGGTGGTGGGCGAGCAGGATCCCCTTGTGCAGCTCCACGGCCATGTCCGCGAGCTTGGCCTGGGTGAGCTGGAAGCCGCCGATGGGCCTGCCGAACTGCTCCCGCGTCCGCGCGTAGTCGAGCGCCGCCTCGAAACTGGCGCGCGCCGCGCCCATGGCGCCCCAGACGATGCCGTAGCGGGCGTGGCCGAGACAGCTGAGCGGGCCGCGCAGTCCGGTGACCCCGGGAAGCACGGCATCGGCCGGCAGCCGCACCTCGTCGAGGACCAGTTCGCTGGTGACCGAGGCGCGCAGGGACCACTTGTGCCTGATCTCCGGCGCGGAGAAGCCCGGGGCGTCGGTCGGCACGACGAACCCGCGGATCCCGGCACCCGGCCCGCCCTCGTCGGTCCGCGCCCAGACGACGGCGACCCCGGCGACCGAACCGTTGGTGATCCACATCTTGCGGCCGGTGAGCACCCAGTCCCCCCCGCTCTCGCGCCGGGCGTACGTCCGCATCCCGGCCGGGTCGGAGCCGTGGTCGGGCTCGGTGAGGCCGAAGCAGCCGATGATCTCCCCGGCGGCCATGCCGGGCAGCCACCGCCGCCGCTGCTCCTCGGAGCCGTAGCGGTGGATGGCGTACATGGCGAGCGAGCCCTGTACGGAGACCAGCGAGCGGATCCCCGAGTCCGCCGCCTCGAGTTCGAGACAGGCCAGCCCGTACTGGACGGCGGTGGCCCCCGCGCAGCCGTAGCCGCTCAGGGACATCCCGAGGGCGCCGAGCGAACCGAGTTCGCGGGCCAGTTCACGGATGCCGGGCAGTTCGCCGTTCTCGTACCACTCGGCGATGTGCGGCAGGATCCGGTCGGCCGCCCAGTCCCGGACGGTGTCGCGGATGGCCAGGTCCTCGGGGCCGAGCAGATCGTCGATGCCGAGGGGGTCGGCGGGGTCGAAGGGCGGGAGCTTCGCGGACGGGGTGGTGGACATGGGGAATGCCTCCGGGCGGCTCACGAGTCGCCGGGCCGGACGGCGCGGGCGGTGTCACGGAGCCGGGTGCGCACCCGACCGGTCCCGCTCCCCGCACCGTGGGCCGGCCGACCCGGAACCAGCGGTGTGGGTCATGGCGTCGAGGCGACGTTACGGGTCAGCGCCCCGGCCGTCCAGAGCCGGTCGCCTCCGCGGGCCTGCGGCGGGCCGGCGCCGGGAGCGTACGTCGCGCGGAGCCCTCGCAAGGGGCCTGGCGCGCCTCGGGAACCCCTTCACCCGCACCGGCCCCCTTCGTCACACGGTGAGCCGTGGCCGGGCCCTCCGGTCCGACGGGGGAGGCGGGCGCGTCCTCCGGCTCGACGGCGGGCAGGGCCGGATCCTCCGTCCTGCGCGGCAGCCGCAGCGCGGCGAGTGCCCCGAGCAGCAGGAGGGCCGCACTGACCAGCAGCGTGACGTGCAGTCCCGTGATGAAGGAGCCGCAGGCCGTGGTCCGCAGCGACTCCCCCAGCGGACCGCCGATCCGGTCGGCCACCTGGTACGCCTCGCCGAGGGAGTGCGCGGCGGCCTCCCTGTCGGCGGCGGAGAGGCCCTTGTCGGACAGTTTCGCGAGTCCGGGGGCGTAGGCGGCGTTCATGACGCTGCCGAGAAAGGCGATCCCCATGCCCGCGCCGAGCTGGTAGGAGGTCTCGCCGATGGCCGCCGCGCCGCCCGCCCGGTCGGCCGGGGCGTCGCTGAGCATGGATTCGTACGCCCCGAAGAGCGTGGTCTGGAGCCCGAAGCCGAGTGCGACGAAGGCCGCGGCCAGCAGGGCGGGCCGGTCGTGCCGGCCCATCGCGGTCAGGACCAGCACCGAGGCGGCGGTGAGCACGAAACCCCAGCCGACCATCCGGCGCGGCCCGACGCGGTGCAGTGTGTACGAGCCGGTGGCGCCCGCCGCCATGGCGGCGAACGTGAGCGGCAGCAGCCGCAGACCGGTCTCGAGCGGGCTCAGGCCGAGGACGAGCTGGAGGTACTGCACGGCTATCAGCTGCAGCCCGACCAGGGCCAGCATCGCGACGACGGTGCAGCCGACCGCGGTGGAGAAGGCGGGCCTGGCGAACATCCCGATGTCGATCAGCGGATGCGTTCGCCGCTTCTGGCGGCGCGCGAACAGGACGAGCAGCACCGCCCCGACGAGCAGCGGGACCAGCGCGGTCGGGCTGAGCAGCCCCTCCCCGGCACCCGCCCGCTTCACTCCGAGCACCACGCCGAGCACCCCCGCCGCGGCCATCAGCGCGCCGAACACGTCCCACGGGCCGTCGCCGCCGCCCCGCGACTCGGGCAGCAGCAGGCGGCCGACGGGCAGCACCAGGGCCATCAGCGGGATGTTGATCAGGAAGACCGAGCCCCACCAGAAGTGCTCGACGAGGAAGCCGCCGACCACGGGCCCGGTGGCGGCCCCGACGGCGGCGACCGCCGACCAGACGCCGATCGCCACGGCCCGCTCGCGGCGGTCGGGGAAGACCTGGCGGAGGATCGACAGCGTGGCGGGCATGATCATCGCCCCGCCGACGCCGAGCAGGGCGCGCGCCGCTATGAGCACGCCGGGGGTGTCGGCCAGCGCGGCGATCGCGGAGGCGATGCCGAAGAGCGCGTAACCGAGCAGCAGGACGCGACGACGGCCGACCCGGTCGCCGAGCGTCCCGAAGAGGATCAGCAGCGAGGCGCAGACCAGCGGGTAGGCGTCCACGATCCAGAGCAGGTCGACGGCGCTGGGCCGCAGGTCCTCGGTGAGGGAGGGGACCGCGACGTGCAGCACGGTCGCGTCGAGCGCCACGAGCAGCAGGCTGAGGCAGAGGACGACGAGGACGACCCATCGATTGGCACCGCCGCCCACCGGGCATGACCGGGCTCGGGCTGTGGTCGTCCCGGACATGCATGTACCTCCCAAAAGGTCCCTCGCGCTCGGCGGGCCGGCCGGGTACGCGGCGGACGTGCCGCCCCTCGGGGCCCGGCATCGACGGGCGAGTGATCCGTCAGCGTACGCGAGTTCGGAGAACTCACACGTGGTCCACCTCATACCTCGACGGGCCGTGGAGTGCGGCCTGCGTCACGCGGCGGGTCGCGCTCACCCCTTCGGCCCGCGCGAACGACCTCCGCGCCCGGCACAGAAGGTACTCGCCCCGGTCCGCGGAGCGATCGCCGGGCCCGGCACGGGAACTTTCGGTGACCGGACGGACACCGTCCGCCCTCCCTCCCGTGGTGCGGTTTGTTTTCGTACCGACGCCTCCTGGTATTTTCCGCCCGCGCCAAACACCCTTCCGAAATAAGTGCGAAATGAATGATGCAAAGGCGCGTCGATAAGCTTCTTCGGATCAGAAATTAAGGCCCTGCCGAGACATAGCCCACATCACATCGTCATCACAAAGAGACCTGAACGTCCTGGTCGCGCACTCACTCGCTGTAACGTCGATTGGGTGCGTACCGACATCTTTGCCCGCCTGGACCGGGAGCCGGAGCCGCCGAAGATAGAACCACCACGGATGAGCCGTCACCGTGTCGCTCTCTTCGGCGGGACGTTGGCGTTCTATGTCGCCATCGTCGTCGCCGTGCTGGTCTCCTCCTGGCTGGTGGCGCTGGACTGGAAGGTCATGCTCTTCCGGCCGTATCAGCAATGGCCGGAAATCCATGCGTTCCTCGACTACTACGTCGTGCTCGGCCAGCGCGGTCCCACCGCCACCATGGTCGCCTGCTGGCTCGGCTGGCGCTCCTGGCGGCAGCACACGCTGCGGCCCCTGCTGACGCTCGGTGCGGCACTGCTGCTGCTCAACGCGACGGTCGGCGCGGTCAAGATCGGCCTGGGGCGGCTCGGGCCGCATTACGCGACCCAGATCGGCTCCGCGGAACTCTTCGCCGGCGGCGACATATTTCCCTCGGGTCACACCGCCAACGCGGTGGTGACCTGGGGGATCCTCGCCTATCTGGCCACCACGCCGAGGGCCAGGCGCTACCTGTCGGCCCTCTCGGCGATCGTCTCGCTCGGCGTCGGGCTCACCACCGTCTACCTCGGCACGCACTGGCTCAGCGATGTGCTGCTGGGCTGGGCCGCGGGACTGCTGATCCTGCTGGCGCTGCCCTGGGTCGAGCCGCTGATCGCCCGGACCGAGACCTGGATCTTCGCGCAGCGCGAGAGCCTGCGGGGTCTCGGCCGTCCCGTGCCCTCCGTGCCCGTCCCGGTCGCGGGCCCCCGGACCGAGGCGTTCCCGCTGCCGGACGGCGACGGCGTCCCGGCCGCAGGCCCGGTGCCGGAGCCGGTCGCCGTGGGCGGCCCCCCGGCGACCAACGCGGTCGCGGGCACCCGGCCGCACGCCCACTCGGGTCCGCCGTCGCACCAGGTCCATCTGCCGCGCTCGGAGCGGACCCCGATCACCCCCACCGGCAGCCGTCGGCCGCCGCACCCGGACCGGGTGCCGCGCGGCGGAGCGGCGTCGGCCCGGCCGGTCACCGGCGGCTGACCCCCGCGGGCGGTGAGGCCGGTACGCACCCCGCCTCCCCGGCATGAGTGAGGGCCCCGACGTGGTCGGGGCCCTCACTCATGCCGGGGAGGGGCTCAGCCCACCCAGCAGCGGGTGACGACCGAGTCCGCGACCTCGAAGTTGATCCGCCCGGCCCGGAACTCCATAGTGATGACCGTGCCCGGCGGCACGGATCTGACGGTGGTCCAGCCGCGGGCACGGGCCCGCCGTTCGGCCGTGTCGGCGGCGAGGCCGACGTACGTGCCGGGCGAGTCCTGGGGCTGGACGGGACGGTTCGNGACGCCGACCTCGGTGGCGATCAGGTCGCCGGCGGCGTGCGGGAGCCGGGCGGGGAGGGGCTCAGCCCACCCAGCAGCGGGTGACGACCGAGTCCGCGACCTCGAAGTTGATCCGCCCGGCCCGGAACTCCATAGTGATGACCGTGCCCGGCGGCACGGATCTGACGGTGGTCCAGCCGCGGGCACGGGCCCGCCGTTCGGCCGTGTCGGCGGCGAGGCCGACGTACGTGCCGGGCGAGTCCTGGGGCTGGACGGGACGGTTCGACGAAGTCGTCATACCCCTCACCGTAGGTGTCCGGGGGCCGCGGGGAAAGCCGGGACCGGATCCGTCGCGCGGCATCCCCACATACCTTGCCGGTCACACTTGTGTCACAGGATCACGACATCGGTTCCGGCGTCGTCACGCGCCCCGAACACGCCGCCCACGCCCCGACGCAGGGTAATCGGAAAACTTCGGGAAATCATGCGCGGGGCGCGGAAAATCGAGCGAATCACCTCGTTCCGAGAGACCAGAATTTCTCCGCCCAATATCCGACGTGAACGCTCGTGCCAGCGGGAATTCACGCTTCCTTATGGCACCCTTATCGTCTGGTCACAAATTCTTTTCGGGGGCGCGCGGAGAGGCGGCGGCATCCCGGGACGGCAGGGCTCGGACGGGTACGGGTACGCCGCCCGGGCGGCGGCCGAGGGCCGCCCCGGTGATCCGGCTCCACCGGCTGCGGAGGGAGGCCCCGGCGTTCCGGCCCCACCGGTCACGGAGGGCCGAGGGCCGCGGCAGGCCCGGTTCCGCGACCGGTCCGCAGTGGCCGCCCCGACCTTCCCGGTCAGGCTCCGGGGCCGGGCCCGACCCGTACGCAGAGGTCGTTGTCACCCGTGTAGCAGGCAGTGGCCCGGACCCCTTCCCCGATGTCGCGGCCCGGGTAGACGAAGACGTTCTTGCGGTCCCACACGTCGTCGAGGAGGCGGGAGATCCGCACCGCTCCGGCCCGTTCCCCGGCGCCGGTCCCGGGGACCAGCCAGAGCGACCACAGCCGCTCGCCGCGCACCGGCCCGTCCACGAGCCGGTCGAACGGCAGCGTGAAGGCGAACGCCCCGTCGCTCCCGCCGGCCGGCACCCGGCACACCTGGTCGGGGGCGCCGGTCCACCTCGCCTCCACATGGGCGCCGTCGCCGAGCGCGGCCCCGTACAGGGTGCCCTCGACGGTCATCCCGTTCCCCTCGAAGGTCACCGGCCCGGCCTCGGCGTGCGGTGAGCGGATCCAGCAGTGCAGGGCGAGCCGGCCGTCGACGGTCGGGTAGGGGATGCGGACCGCGACCCGCCCGCCCTCCGGTACGCGGTCCATCAGCAGTCGCAGGTCCCTGATGCCGGGCTCGACCGCCGTCTCCGCGTCGTCGCCCGCGCCCGGCCGTCGCACATGAACGTCCCAGCGGCCCTCGGCGGGCTCCACCGTGCTCGGCAGCACCGCCCGGAACCGCCCCTCCCCCACCGGTGTCAGGGGAAGTCGGAGAGCGGCCCCGTCGCCCCTGCCGCCACGCAGCCGGAGGAGCAGCTCGGGGGCCTCCCCATCGTCACGGCCCGAGCCGGGACCGTGGTGAGCGGAGCCGGGACCGTCCTGGCCGGCGAGACGGTCCTGGCCACCGGGGCCGTCGGATCCGGGGGCGGGGACGTCGAGCTCGAAGGTGATCGACCCGTCCGGACCCGCGACGCAGTCGGCCCGCGGTGCCCGCCGCTCCGCGGCGAGGGTCGTACGTTCTGCGGGGACGGTCATGCGGACTTCCTCCTGCGGATGATGTCTGCGGCCTTGTGGCGCACGGCGTACGCCCCGTCCAGTACGGCGCTCCGGGTCCGGTGCAGTGTGGTGCGCAGCGCGCCGTGCGAGCGGTCGTGCGGGACCCGGGAGGCGAGTTCGGTGAAGAGCCGCTCGTGGCGTTCGGCGATCCGCGCCGGGTCGAAGCGCTCGGATGCGGCCAGCGCGGCGCGTCCGAAACGCCGCCGGGCCTCGTCGTCCTCGATCAGGCCGAGGAGTGCGTCCTTCAGCGCCACCGGGTCGCCGACGGGCACCAGCCGTCCGTCGCTGCCGTCCCCGATGATCTCGCGCGGGCCGTGCGGGCAGTCGGTGGCGACGACCGGCAGGCCGCAGCGCATCGCCTCCACGATGGTCATGCCGAAGGACTCGCGGTCCGATGTGACCGCGGCGATCGACCCCTTGGGCCACTCGGCCTCCAGGGGATCGACCGCGCCCATCAGGAACACGTGGTTGTGCAGGCCGAGTTCGCCGACGAGCGCGAGCAGCGCCCGGCGCTCGTTCCCGGTCGCGTCGCCGGATCCGTAGATGCGCAGCCGCCAGTCCGGGCGGACGGCGATCACGTCGGCGAACGCGCGGACGAGCAGGTCGTACCGCTTGACCCTGTGCAGCCGGCCCGCGGCGACGACCCACTTGCCGGTGCCGTCGGCGGGTGCGATCCGCGGCACGGGCACGCTGTTGGGGATGGCCTCGATGCGCACGCCGGGCAGCCTGAACCCGGCCCGGTAGGCGCGGGCGTCGGCCTCGGTGACGGTGGTGATCGCGTCGAGCAGGGCGTAGCGGTGCCCGATCTCGCGGCGCAGCCGGTAGCCGTGGCTGTCGAGGGTGAGGTGCTCCTGCCCGATCCGCACGGGCCCGCGCCGGGTCTGCCTGCTGATCTGCACGTTGAGCCCGGGGCGGGTGCCGACGACGACGTCCGCGTCCAGGGAGCGCAGGTGGTCCGCCACCCGGGCGTCGGTCAGCCTGCTGTACTGCCGGTACCTGCTGTCGCCGCGCGGGAACACGGACGCGGGGCGGGCGTGGTCGGCGGCATCGCCGTCGTACGTCGGGCTCTTCTTCCGCAGATCGACGAGGTGCCCGAGGCGGACGCCCGCCGGGGCGCCCAGCACCGGGACGTCCCGGTGCCGGAACACTGACACGATCTCCACGTCATGGTGCTCGGCCAGCGTCCCGGCGAGGTTGAACGTCGTACGGATCGTGCCCCCGACTCCATAGGCGTTGTGGAGCAGGAAAGAGATGTGCATGAAGTGCCATGGCTCCTGGTTCGGCGGGTCAACGGCGGGCCGCACTTGCCAGGACGGGTCGGATCGGCCATCGGTTCATTCCGCACCTGGACCAGTTTCAGCCACCTTTGCGTTCACCTGTTTTCCTGATTTATCGACGTATCGGTGAACCGCTGCACAGCAGATTGGCCCACCTCACCCGGCACCAATCGTTGTATATAGGGCGCAACCACCCCTCGGAACCTGAGATTCACTCTCTACGTCAGATGGTTCGATTACGTTCCCTTTCTCGCGTGACCCCTGCCTCGGATCGCCCGTTGTCCTTTTCATGAGCCGGGAAGCGCCCGGCGCACGCACCGAGTTCGAGGAGCCACCCGTGCCGCGCATGCTCGACGTCAGCGAGGACGTACGCGCCGAGATCGGCGACGCCGAAGCCGACCGACTGCTCGTCGGCGACAACACCCCAGGCAGTTACGACTGCACCTCGTGCCGTACCCCCGGCGACTCCGAACAGGAACGCACCAGCACGGTCCTCTTCGTCGGCGAGGAGACCGCCGTCCTCGCCTTCGCCCACGCGAGCTGCATCCCCTCACAGGTCGTCAGGGTCGCGGAGGAGCAGTTGCAGGGCGCGGTGCGCAGCATCACCGGCGGGGAGACGGAGCCGCAGGGCCGGCGGGTGCTTCCGGAGGGCGTCGGCGCCGAGCAGGCCGTCCTCGGGATCACCAGCGGACTCGTGCTGATCGACGACGATCTCCACCCGGCGCTCGTCGTCGAGCCGACGGGCGCGATCGTCCGCCCGGGCACGGACGGCAGCCGGGGCGACGAGTTCCTCCAACTGCTCCTGGAGCAGGGCTTCCAGCCGGTCCATCGGATGGAGCAGGTGCCCGCGGCCCTGCCCGGCTGGTCGATCCTGCTCGCCATGGGTCGGCTGCACGCCGTGCTCCAGCCGGGCACCGACGGCGGACCCCAGGTCGCCTGGTGGCAGGCGCACGCACCGCTCCAGGTCACCGAGGGCTGGCGGACCGCGGCCAACAAGACGCGGACGGTGCTCGTCTACGCCGCTCCGGCGGGGGCGATCGGCCAGCAGCCCCGCGAGGACCTGCTGCGCGACGCCCTGGACAAGGCCGCCGCGAACGGACTCCTGGTCGCCGCGGCGATGCCGCTGGCCGGGACCTGATTCGCGCTCATCGGGCCCCGGGCCTGTCTTCGGGCCGTCGCACGGCGTGCGACGGCCCGAAGACAGGCCCGGGGCCGCGGCGAACAGTTAATTCTCGGCCGGGCCCGCATCCGACGGACCCCGGGGTCGTTGGCACATACGTGCACTCATACGACTCCTCCCGTCAGCGCCCGAGCCCGATCCCTGCCATGCGCCCCTCGNTCGGCCAGCAGCCCCGCGAGGACCTGCTGCGCGACGCCCTGGACAAGGCCGCCGCGAACGGACTCCTGGTCGCCGCGGCGATGCCGCTGGCCGGGACCTGATTCGCGCTCATCGGGCCCCGGGCCTGTCTTCGGGCCGTCGCACGGCGTGCGACGGCCCGAAGACAGGCCCGGGGCCGCGGCGAACAGTTAATTCTCGGCCGGGCCCGCATCCGACGGACCCCGGGGTCGTTGGCACATACGTGCACTCATACGACTCCTCCCGTCAGCGCCCGAGCCCGATCCCTGCCATGCGCCCCTCGCGGGAGCCCTCGGGCGGTCAGTCCCAGACCCCGATCTACGACGCGCTGTACTCGGAGTACCGCCGGTCGTTCCGGGCGCTGCCGGGCGATCGTAGCGGCGAGGAGAATCTCGGCTTCGTGGCTTTCGGCCTCGGACTGCTCGGCGGGCGCGCCCCGCTGAACGGCCACTCCTCCGGTCACCCGGCGGGCCTCTCCACCGGCCTGTCCGTACACAGCGTGTCCTCCGCGCACGGCGGGTCCACCGGACGCCATGGCGGCGCGGCCTCCCCCACCGGCGGTCCCGCCGCCTGGCAGCGGGTGGGGCGGCATTCCGGGCGGGCCCAGGCCGCTCTCCCACCGGGCTCGCGCGGCGTCTGAGCCGCATGACGAAGCCCCGGACCGCATCGTTCACGAACCGGTCCGGGGCTCCGTCACGCACGTATGGGCGTTACGCGGCCGGGGGCGGCAGGGAGCGGGCTCATGCCGTCCTGCGGCTGCGCCCACCGCGTTGTCGTCGGCCGCCGATGTGCCCCGTCGGCTCCTCCGCCGCCCAGTGCTGTGGCCGGCAAGGTTTGCCCGGAAGGAGCGGCGTCCGGTGCGTGCGATCGCAAGGCGGCCGAAAGCCCACGTAGCCCGCTACGAGGGCTTTCGGCCAACGCCGAAGGGGGTCCCCCCCTGGCCCTTAAGGCCTTGGGGGAGTGCGTGCCGGGCGGTGCGACGGGGCAAACGTTGCCGGGAGCGGCACTAGCGGCCGAAGCCGCACGACGACGCTCCCTGTCGGCCCCGGGCCGTTACTTGTTGCGACCGCGCTTCTCGCGGACCCGCACCGAGATGTGGATCGGCGTGCCCTCGAAGCCGAACTCCTCACGCAGCCGACGCTCGACGAAGCGCCGGTAGCCGTGCTCCAGGAAGCCGGAGGCGAACAGCACGAACCGCGGCGGCTTGGTGCCCGCCTGGGTGCCGAAGAGGATCCGGGGCTGCTTGCCGCCGCGGATCGGGTGCGGGTGGGAGGCGACGAGTTCGCCGAGGAACGCGTTCAGCCGTCCGGTGGGGACACGGGTCTCCCAGCCGGCGAGCGCGGTCTCGATCGCGGGGACCAGCTTCTCCATGTGGCGGCCGGTGGCCGCGGAGACGTTGACCCGCGGGGCCCACGCGACCTGCGCCAGCTCCGTCTCGATCTCGCGCTCCAGGTAGTAGCGCCGCTCCTCGTCGAGGGTGTCCCACTTGTTGTACGCGATCACCAGGGCACGCCCGGCCTCCACGGCCATGGTGATGATGCGCTGGTCCTGGACGCTGATGGTCTCGCCCGCGTCGATCAGGACGACGGCGACCTCGGCCTTCTCCACGGCGGCGGCGGTGCGCAGCGACGCGTAGTAGTCCGCGCCCTCCTGGAGGTGGACGCGGCGGCGGATGCCGGCCGTGTCGATGAACTTCCAGGTGACGCCGCCGAGCTCGATCAGCTCGTCGACCGGGTCGCGCGTGGTGCCCGCGAGCTCGTTGACGACGACGCGGTCCTCGTTGGCCACCTTGTTGAGCAGCGAGGACTTGCCGACGTTCGGACGGCCGATGAGGGCGATCCGGCGGGGGCCGCCGACCACGGCGCCGAAGCTCTGTGCCGGGGCCTCGGGCAGTGCTTCGAGCACGGCGTCGAGCAGGTCGCCGGTGCCGCGGCCGTGCAGCGAGGAGACCGGGTGCGGTTCGCCGAGACCCAGCGACCAGAGCATGGCGGCGTCCGCCTCGCCGCTCTGGCCGTCGACCTTGTTGGCGCACAGCACGACGGGCTTGCCGGCCCGGCGCAGCAGCTTGACGACGGCCTCGTCGGTGTCGGTGGCGCCGACCTTCGCGTCGACCACGAAGACGACCGCGTCGGCCGCCTCGATCGCGTACTCGGCCTGGGCGGCGACGGAGGCGTCGATGCCCAGCACGTCCTGCTCCCAGCCGCCGGTGTCGACGACCTTGAAGCGGCGGCCCGCCCACTCGGCCTCGTAGGTGACGCGGTCGCGGGTGACCCCGGGCCGGTCCTCGACGACCGCCTCGCGGCGGCCGATGATCCGGTTCACCAGTGTCGACTTGCCGACATTGGGGCGTCCGACGACGGCGAGGACGGGCAGCGGCCCGTGCCCCGCGGCGTCGATCGCGCCCTCGATCTCCTCGGCGTCGAAGCCCTCCTCCGCGGCGAGCTCCATGAACTCCGCGTACTCGGCGTCGCCAAGCGCTCCGTGCTCGTGGTCCGAGCCCCCGGAGTGAATCTGGTCGTTCATGAAGTCCGTTCCTCTTTGCCTCATCATCGATGGGCCGCCATCGAGCGGCCCACTACTCAAGTCTTACGCAAGGGAGCCCCATGCCCCTCTGCGGGCGCACGGGACGCCCTTCACCGCCCGGTGAAACGCCGGGCCTCCTCCAGGTGGGCGGTCAGCCTCGCCTGGATCCGCGCCGTCGCCGCGTCCAGCGCCGCGCGGGTCCGGCGGCCGCCCACCGCCGCCGCCTCGAAGGGGTCCCCGAACACGACGTCGACCCGGCTGCGCAGCGGCGGCAGCGCACGTACCAGCCGACCGCGGCGCTCGGTGCTGCCCAGGACGGCCACCGGCACGATCGGTGCCCCGCTGCGCACCGCGAAGTACGCGAGCCCGGCGCGCAGGGCCGCGAAGTCGCCCTCGCCCCTGGTGCCCTCGGGGAATATCCCGAGGGCACCGCCGTTCTCCAGCACCCCGAGGGCGTTGGTGATGGCGGTGCGGTCGGCGGTTGTGCGGTCCACCTTCAGCTGCCCGATTCCGCGCAGGAACGGGTCGAGCGGGCCGACGAACGCCTCCTTCTTGATCAGGAAGTGGACGGGCCGGGGCGCGGTGCCCATCAGCATCGGACCGTCGATGTTGTGGGAGTGGTTCACCGCGAGTATGACCGGTCCGGTGGTGGGCACCCGCCACGCGCCGAGGACGCGGGGCTTCCACAGCCCGTACATCAGGCCGATCCCGATCCCGCGTCCGACTGCGGCGCCGCGCGGTGAGGGCGAGCCCGTGGTGGCTCGGGTCACTTCGCGGTCCGCTTCTCCTCGACGAGGGTGACGACGCACTCGATGACCTGCTGGAGGGTCAGCTCGGTGGTGTCCACCTCGACGGCGTCGTCCGCCTTCGCCAGCGGCGAGGTCTTGCGGCCGGAGTCCGCCGTGTCGCGCTTGATCAGCGCCTCCTTCGTGGTGGCGAGGTCGGAGCCCTTGATCTCCTTGCTGCGGCGGGCGGCACGTGCCTCCGGGGACGCGGTGAGGAAGATCTTCAGGTCGGCGTCGGGCAGCACCGTGGTGCCGATGTCGCGGCCCTCGACCACTATGCCCAGCTCGGCCGCCGCGGCGATGGTGCGCTGCAGCTCGGTGATCCGGGTGCGCACCTCGGGGACCGCGCTGACGGCGCTGACCTTGGCGGTGACCTCCTGGGTACGGATCGGGCCCGAGGCGTCCGCGCCGTCGACGGTGATCGTCGGGGCGGCCGGGTCCGTGCCGGAGACGATGACCGGCTTGGCGGCGGCGGTCGCCACCTCCGCGGCGTCCGCGACGTCGATGCCGTTGTTCAGCATCCACCAGGTGATCGCCCGGTACTGGGCGCCGGTGTCCAGGTAGCTCAGACCGAGCTGGGCGGCGACGGCCTTGGACGTGCTCGACTTGCCGGTGCCGGAGGGGCCGTCGATGGCGACGATCACTGCGGCCGGGGCCGTCCGGGCGGCGGCGCTTGCGGTTTCCACGGCGGTGGACACCTTCCTGGTACACGGGGTGGGCGGACAGGGCGCGCGCGAACCCGCCCCGCACAAGGTTACCGAGTGTCGGGACGGTCCTCCGCACCCCTGTGGACAACCGCCCGGGACCGCCGCCCGGAGCGCCCGTCGCCGGGCTCGCCGCCCGCCGGGGACGGGCCCGCTCCGGACGGACGGCGTACGGCCTACTGCCGTATGGCCCAGCCGCGCTCGCGCAGGGCCGCGCTCAGCCCGAGAGCGGCGCTGGGCTCGACCATCAGCTGGACCAGGCCCGCCTGCTGCCCGGTGGCGTGCTCGATGCGCACGTCCTCGACGTTGACCCCGGCCTGTTCGGCGTCGACGAAGATCCGGGCCAGCTCGCCCGGCCGGTCGCTGATGAGCACGGACACCATCTCGTACGAGGCGGGGGCCGCCCCGTGCTTGCCGGGCACCCGCACCCGGCCCGCGTTGCCGCGGCGCAGGACGTCCTCGATGCCCTCGGTGCCCTCGCGCCGCCGCTCGCCGTCGGCGGACTCCAGGGCGCGCAGCGCCCGTACCGTCTCGTCGAGATCGGCGGCGACCCCGGCCAGCACGTCGGCGACCGGCCCGGGGTTGGCGGAGAGGATCTCCACCCACATCCGGGGATCGGACGCGGCGATCCGGGTGACGTCCCTGATGCCCTGGCCGCAGAGGCGCACGGCGGTCTCGTCGGCCTCCTCCAGGCGGGCGGCGACCATCGACGAGATCAGCTGCGGGGTGTGGGAGACCAGGGCGACGGCCCGGTCGTGGGCGTCGGCGTCCATGACGACCGGGACGGCGCGGCACAGCGCGACCAGTTCCAGGGCGAGATTGAGGACCTCGGTGTCGGTGTCCCGGGTCGGGGTGAGGACCCAGGGGCGCCCCTCGAAGAGGTCGGCGGTGGCCGCGAGGGGGCCGGACCGCTCCTTGCCCGCCATCGGATGCGTGCCGATGTACGGGGCGAGGTCGACGCCGAGCGCCTCCAGCTCGCGGCGCGGGCCGCCCTTGACGCTGGCCACGTCGAGGTAGCCGCGGGCGACGCCGTCGCGCATGGCACTCGCCAGTACCGGGGCCACGTGGGCGGGCGGCACGGCCACGACCGCCAGGTCGACACGGTCCTCGGGCGGCTCGTCCGTACCGGCGCCGAGCGCCGCCGCGGTGCGGGCCGACTCGGGGTCGTGGTCGACGAGGTGGACCTGGATGCCGCGTCCGGCCAGGGCGAGGGCTGCGGAGGTGCCGACGAGGCCCGTTCCGATGACGAGGGCGGTTCTCACTGGGCGATGTCCTTGCGGAGGGCGGCGGTGGCACCGAGGTACACGTGCGTGATCTCGGACTTGGGAAGGTACGTCTCGACATGCGCCAGGATCCGCACCACGCGGGGCATGGCTCCCGCGACGTCCAGCTCCTGGGCGCAGATCAGCGGCACGTCGACGATACCGAGCCCGCGCACCGCGGCCGCCGGAAAGTCGCTGTGCAGGTCGGGGGTGGCGGTGAACCAGATGCTGATCAGGTCGTCCGCGACGAGGCTGTTGCGCTCCAGGACCGAGGTGAGCAGGGCGCCGACCCGCTCGGCCATGTGCCCGGCCTCGTCCTGATCCAGCTGGACGGCTCCGCGGACCGCTCGAACCACCACGTCGTGCTCCCGACTCTCGCGTACATGATCCTTCCGCGCGACCAGCCTAAGGTCTGCCCGGCTGAGCGCCGGCGGGCGCCCGACGACGGCTGCGGCGCCTCGCCGCGCTGCCGGAACGCCCGCACAGGTCCGGTGGGCGGGCGCCCCGCCGCCTCGCGATCCACCGCATCCGACGCCGCGCGCCGGCCCACCACGAATGACGGGACGGACCTCGGCAGGGCGGCGCCCAGCAGGCCGCCGAGGTCGTTTCCCGCCATGGTTCCGCCTTTCCGGAGGTGATGATTTATCGACAATGTCGATCAGAACCCCGGCCTCCGCCACTTGAACGCGGCGGAGCCGCCATCGGCCCGGGCCGCAGAAGAGGCGCGGACCCGCGAGGGCCCGGACCGCCGACGGGGGCGCGGCGGTCCGGGCAGCGGAGAACTCCCGGCGCGGGACGCGCCCGCTCGCGTAGCCTCGCGGGCATGATCACCCCCGATCCCGAGGCTCTGGTGCGCGATCACACGGTCTACTCGTGTGTGATGGGCTCGCGCGCCTTCGGGCTCGCCACGGACGGCAGTGACACCGACCGGCGCGGCGTCTTCCTCGTGCCGACCCCGCTGTTCTGGCGGTTCGACAAGCCGCCGACGCATGTCGAGGGGCCGGCGGAGGAGCAGTTCTCCTGGGAGCTGGAACGCTTCTGCGAACTGGCCCTGCGCGCCAACCCCAATGTGCTGGAGTGCCTGCACTCGCCGCTGGTGGAGCGCATCGACGACGTGGGCCGTGAACTCCTGTCCCTGCGCGGCGCGTTCCTGTCCCGGCTGGCCCATCGGACCTTCGTCCGGTACGCGCTGGGGCAGCGCAGGAAACTGGAGGCGGACGTCCGGCAGTACGGGGCGCCGCGCTGGAAGCACGCCATGCATCTGCTGCGGCTGCTGACCACCGGCCGTGATCTGCTGCGCACCGGCGAGCTCGTGATCGAGGTGGGGCCGGCCCGGGAGGAGTTGCTGGCGGTCAAGCGCGGCGAGGTGCCCTGGCCGGAGGTCGAACGCCGGATGACCCGGCTGGCGGAGGAGAACGACGAGGCCGTACGGACCTCGCCGCTCCCCCCGCAGCCGGACCGCTCCCGCGTGGAGGACTTCCTCGTGCGCACCCGCCGGGCGTCCGCGCTGCGAAACGACCAGGGGTGAGCGCCTCCCGGGCCGGACGAGTCCCGGTCAGGTCCGCCCGGCGGCCGAGGGCGTGACCGGGGGACGGGGCGTCGGCCGCGTCCGCACCACGAGGTCGTGCAGGGCGTCGAGTCCTCCGGCCGCCTCGGGGAGCGCGGACTCCGCCTGCGCCCGGTCGAGCACCTCGTGCAGCCTCTCGACGTCCCGGGACACCCCCGTGCCGTCCACGTCCTGCGCTCCCACGTGCTCGGCCTCGGCCTTCGCGGCGATCAGCTCGGGCAGATACGCCGGGGCGGCGACCTCGCCGAGCAGCGTCGGCAGATGCGCCGTCACCTCGCCGCTGCGCATCAGATGGATGCCGGTGAGCAGTGCCCGGAACGTGTAGAGCAGGGGCTTCAGTTCTCCGGTCTTCTCGTGGAGCGCCCACTGGGTGCGGGCGAAGCCGCGGTAGTGGTGGGCGTGGCGGCGGGTGAGCACGGCGGGGGCCAGGTCCGCCAGTTCCGCGTGCGGTCCGCTCGTGCGCACCACGAGCGGGGACAGCAGCTGTTCGAGCACGTAGCCGTTCGGTTTCAGCATCAGCCGGACGAACTTCCGCAGGTCGTGGGTGACGAGGTCCATCTCGACCCCGTCCCGGTCCCACATCCGCGAGCGTGTCTCCTCGGGCGGGCGCAGCCCGAGGAGATCCTCCGCGGGCAGGAGATGGACCCCCCGAAGGTCCACGTCCGAGTCCCTGGACGGAAACCCGTACAGATGCGCCCCGGAGACCGTGACGAACACCAGCGGGTCGCGTTCCCCGGCGAGGACCGGGTCGAGGTCCGTGACCGGCAGCCCGGCCTCCTGGAGGTGTTCCGTCTTCGTACGCATGGATCAAGCGTCCCAGAGCGCCCCCAGTGCCAACAGGTCGCTGCGGTACTCGATCCGCTCCGACCACTCCTTGGGCCAGGCGCCCGCTCCCAGGTGGGCACCGGCGAACGCACCGGTGAGGCAGCCGAGGGAGTCCGAGTCGCCACGGGTGCAGGCGGCCCGGCGCAGGGCGGTGACGGGGTCCTCGGGAAAGAGCAGGAAGCAGTGCAGGGCCGTGGCGAGCGCCTCCTCCGCGACCCAGCCGTCGCCGGTGGTCTCGCAGGGGTCGGTCTCCGGGGACGGGTCGCGCACCGCGTCCTGGACACGGGCCAGGGCATCGAGGCATTCCTCCCAGCCGCGCCGGATGTACTGCTCCGGGGAGGAGTCGCCCGCGTACCGCCACAGGTCGCCGAGCCAGCGCGTGAGATAGCGTCCGCTGTTCTCGTAGGCGTAACTGCGCAGCTGCCCGATCAGGCCCGTCGGCTCCGCCCCCTGCGCCAGCAGGTACACCGCGCGGGCCGTCAGGTCGGACGCGGCGAGGGCGGTCGGGTGGCCGTGGGTGAGGGCCGCCTGCAACTGGGCGGCGCCGGAGCGCTGTTCGTCGCTCAGCCTGGGGACGAGCCCGACCGGTACGACCCTCATGTTGGCGCCGCAGCCCTTGGACCCGGTCCGGCTGGCCTCCTGCCACAGCCGGTCGCTGTCGAGCAGCCGGCAGGCGGTCATGCAGGTACGGCCCGGGGCCCGGTTGTTGTCGGGCGAGTGGTACCAGTCGACGAACTCCTCGCGCACCGGGCGGACCAGTCGCAGCGGGGTGAGCAGCCCGCGGTCCATGGCGGTGCGTATGCCCCGCGCCAGGGCGAGCGTCATCTGGGTGTCGTCGGTCACGTACGCGGGATTCGGCAGCCGCATCTGCCGCCATGGACCGCACTTGGCGAGGATCGACGGCACGTTGTTGAACTCGGTCGGGAAGCCCAGCGCGTCGCCGAGCGCGAGCCCGGTGAGTGCTCCGGTGGCGGCCTGCTTGGTGGTGGTCCTGGTCACGATCACGTGGTTCTTCCTTCCGGTGTCGTCAGCGGTCTTGCGGTGTGTCAGCGGTCTTGCGGTGCCGGGAACGGTCTTGCGGTGCCGGGAACGGCTGCCCGGCGTCAGGAGTGGCCTTCCGGCCTCAGGAGCGGGGGGTGCAGGGCGGTGGCGGCGCCCGCCCGGTAGAGCGCGGCGGGCTTGCCGCGTCCGCCGGTGCGGCGCGGCGGTCCCTCCACTGCCTGGACGAAGCCGGGTGTGGCGAGGACCTTGCGCCGGAAGTTGGGCCGGTCGAGCGTGACGCCCCAGACCGTCTCGTACACCTGCTGGAGTTCCCCCAGGGTGAATTCGGGCGGGCAGAACGCGGTGGCCAGGCAGGTGTATTCGAGCTTGGCGCCGATCCGGTCGTAGGCGTCGGCGAGGATCCGGTCGTGGTCGAAGGCGAGTGGACCGGTGGCCCCGGCATCCCACCAGCGGGCGCTGGCCGCGTCGCCGCCGCCGCGCGGTTCGGGCAGGTCGGGGACGAGTGCGGCGTACGCGACGGAGACGACCCGCATCCTCGGGTCCCGGTCCGGGTCGCTGTAGGTGCGCAGCTGTTCCAGGTGGAGGGCCGAGGCCGTGTCCGGGGTCAGCCCGGTCTCCTCGGCGAGTTCCCGGCGGGCGGCGTCCTCGGCGGACTCGTGGGGCCGGACGAAGCCGCCGGGCAGTGCCCAGCAGCCCTTGTACGGGTCCTCGCCCCGCTCGACGAGCAGGACGTCGAGCCGGGTGGCGTGGACCGTGAAGACGGCGAGATCGACGGTGACCGCGAACGGTTCGAAGGCGTACGGGTCGTAGCCCGCGGGGACACCGGTGCTCATCATCGGCGCTCCGGGAGGGGCGGGGCGAAGTCCCAGCCGGCGGCGAGCAGGGCGTCGACGGCGTCGACGGCGGTGGCCAGGCGTTCCGGGTGGGGCCCGGTGAGTTCGACGAACCGTCTTCCGGTACGGGCGAGTTCGGCGCGGAAGCGGTCGGTCATCCAGGGCCGCAGTTCCTCGCCGTCGCGCAGCCCGTCGTCCTCGAACGCGACGCCCTCGTGGTCGGTGAGCAGCCACAGGTGGTGCGGGACCCGGTCGGCGATCTCCTCGACGAGGGGATTGCGTCCACCGACGTAGCGTTCGTGCCAGACGGTGGTGGCGAAGGAGTCGGTGTCGCAGATCAGCACCGGCGACCCGGCGCGCGCGGCCGACTCCTCCGCGTCGTTCTGCGCCCGGGCGATCAGCGGGAAGTCCTCCGTGCCGAAGGTGACGTCCTCCCACTGGGCGTCGGGCCACCGGGAGCGCAGCTCGGCCAGCTTCCGTTCGCTGAACTCCCGTCCGTACTCGGCGACGTACCCGGTGCGCGCCCAGACCCCGCCGCGCCGCCGGTAGTGGTCGGTGAGCGCGCGGGCCATCGTCGTGGTGCCGGTGGATTCCGCGCCGAGGACGACGACCCGGCGGGCGAGCGCGGCCCGGACGGGCGGTTCGAGGAAGTCCCAGCAGCCGACCGGGTCCTTGCGGACGGCGGTGCCGGAGACCGGGAAGACCGTGCGGTCGGGATCGACGCAGACGGGCACGGCACCGAATCTGCGGGCCAGCTCGTCCCCGTACGACTCCGAGGTGAAGACGGCGTCCACCGGTTCGGGCACGGCCCGGGTGAAGACGGCCATGTGCGCGTCCCAGATCGCCGGGTCGTGGAGGTCCATGGGGATGTCGTCGACGGCGCCCACGACCCGTACGTCCGGGTGCGTCTCCCGCATCCAGGCCACCCGTTCGGCGAGCGGCACGGATTCGACGGAGGCGGCGCAGACCAGGACGGTCAGCCGCTCGCACCGGTCCCGCGCGGTGCGCACGAGGTGGTGGTGACCGGCGTGCGGCGGATAGAACTTGCCGAGGACGAGCCCGTGCCCGAAGCGCTTCACGCCGTCACCTCCACGGGCCGCTGCGGCTGCTGCCGGGCGGCGAGATCGCGCCGCCAGTTGCGCAGGCCGGCCAGGCACAGCATCAGGAATCCGATGTACAGCAGGGAGGTGAGGTAGAGCTCCTTGTGCGCGTAGAGCGGGATGTACACCACGTCGGCGGCGATCCAGAGCCACCACGACTCGACGAGTTTGCGGCACTGCCCGTACGTGGCCGTCAGGGACAGCGCGGTCGTCAGGGCGTCCCAGAAGGGCACGGTGGAGTCGGTGGCACGGTCCAGCAGGACGGTGAGGGCGCAGGTCCCCACCGCCCCCGCCGCGAGCAGCAGGACCCATTCGGTGCGCGTGGTACGGCGCACCGGCAGGTCGGGCGCACCTGGTCCACCCCCGTGGGTCCAGGTCCACCAGCCGAACACGGCGAGGGCGATGAAGACGACCTGGAGGCCGGCGTCGGCGTACAGACCGGACTGGGCGAACAACACGATGAAGAAGAGGTTGTTGGCGATGCCGATCGGCCAGTTGGCGATGTGCTGGCGGGCCACGAGCCAGACACAGAGCGCCCCGCTGCCGAAACCGAGTACCTCGGTCCAGCTGACCGGGGTGCCGAGGATCGTCACCAGGGGTTGCTGCAGAGGATCGAGGACATCCGCGAGACTCACTCCCGCCTCCTTAATAGTCACTCTGACTATAAAGGAGGAACGGGCATGACGAAAGGCCCGCGTCCGGTTCCCGCTCGACGTGCGAGTACGGGAACCGGACGCGGGCCTCGGAACGGGCGGAGCCGGAGCGCCCCGGACGGGGCGCGGGAGCGCGGTGCAACGCCACGGACGGCGGTGCGGGAACGCGGACCGGCCGTGGCGCGGCGGACGGAGCCGCGGGACTACAGACCGACCTCGCGCATCAGCATGCCGACCTCGGTGTTCGTGAGGCGGCGCAACCAGCCGGACTTCTGGTCGCCCAGCGGGATCGGCCCGAACGACGTCCGGACGAGCCGTTCGACGGGGAAGCCGGCCTCGGCCAGCATCCGGCGGACGATGTGCTTGCGGCCCTCGTGGAGGGTGACCTCGACCAGGTAGTTCTTGCCGGTGTTCTCGACGACCCGGAAGTGGTCGGCGCGGGCGTACCCGTCCTCCAGCGGGATGCCGTCCTTGAGCCGCTTGCCCAGGTCGCGCGGGAGCGGCCCCTGGATGGCGGCCAGGTACGTCTTCTTCACCCCGTACCTGGGGTGGGTCAGCCGGTGGGCCAGCTCACCGTGGTTGGTGAGCAGGAGGATGCCCTCGGTCTCGGTGTCGAGCCGGCCCACGTGGAACAGCCGCGTCTCGCGGTTGGTGACGTAGTCGCCGAGGCACTGGCGGCCGTCCGGGTCCTCCATGGAGGAGACGACACCGGCGGGCTTGTTCAGCGCGAAGAAGAGGTACGACTGGGCGGCGACGGTCAGCCCGTCGACCTTGATCTCGTCCTTGTGCACGTCGACGCGCCGGCCCTGCTCCAGGACGATCTCGCCGTTGACCTCGACGCGGGCCTGCTCGATCAGCTCCTCGCAGGCGCGGCGCGAACCCAGCCCGGCCCGGGCGAGGACCTTCTGCAGCCGCTCGCCCTCCTGCTCGGCGCCCGGGAAGGTCTTGGGCGTCCTGACCTCGGACCTGCCCGCGTACCGGTCCCGGTTGCGCTGCTCGATCTTGGCGTCGAGCTCGCGCGGGCGGGACGGGGCGCCCTGCCTGCGCCGGCCGCCGCCGCGGTCGTCGCGGGCCTGCGGGGGCTTCGGGCCGCCCTTGGCACCGCCGCGCGCCGCCGCGCCGCGCCCCTTGCGGGGACCGTCGCCGCCCTGCCCGTCCGGGGCGCCCACGTCGTAGCGGCGCTCCTCCGGCCGGGGCCTGCGGGGACGCTGCTCCTGCCGACCGTCGCGACCGGCACCGGCACCCCGGGGATTCCGGTCGCCGCCGCTCCGGCCGCCGCCGCTTCCGCTGTTCCTGCCACTGCTTCGCATCAAAATTCCGTCTTGTCGTCTGCGTGGGTATCGGGGGTGTCCGGTGCGTCCGGATCGAACGACGGCACACCCTCTCGCGTCTCGGCCTCGATCGCGTCCGCCTCGGGGAGGAAGGGCGCGAGCTCCGGGAGCTCGTCCAGGCCGCGCAGGCCCATCCGCTCCAGAAAGTAGTTCGTCGTCCTGTACAGGATCGCACCTGTTTCGGGTTCCGTGCCCGCCTCGTCGACGAGCCCCCGCTGGAGCAGGGTCCGCATGACCCCGTCGCAGTTCACGCCGCGGACCGCGGAGACCCTGGACCGGCTGACCGGCTGGCGGTACGCGACCACGGCCAGGGTCTCCAGTGCCGCCTGGGTGAGCCGGGCCTGCTGGCCGTCCAGGACGAAGCCCTCGACGGCCGCCGCGTACTCGGGCCGGGTGTAGAAGCGCCAGCCGCCGGCCACCAGCCGCAGCTCGAAGCCCCGGCGCCCTGCGGTGTACTCGCCGGCCAGCTCGCGCAGCGCGTCGGCGACGGCCGCGCGGGGCCGCTGGAGCACCTTGGCGAGGTGTTCCTCGGTGGCGGGCTCGTCGACGACCATGAGGACGGCCTCCAGAGCGGGCTTCAGTGCGAGATCCGCGACGGCGGAGCCGGTGGTGTCCTGCTGTGTCATGCCTTCCCATCCTCCTGGACGTCCCGCGCCCCGGCCCTGTCCCCGGCGCCGTCCTCCCGCGCGTCCCGCGCCCCGGCACCGTTCCCGGCTTCCTGTGCCTCGGTCCCGTTCCCGGAGTCGAACTCGTCCGTGACGACGGGGCCGGCCCCCTCTCCCCCGGCCCAGCGCACCAGGAGTTCCCCGAGGGCCACGTCCTGGTCGAGCGCGACGGCCTTCTCCCGGTACAGCTCCAGCAGCGCGAGGAAGCGGGCGACCACGGTGAGGGTGTCCGGGGCGTCCTCGGTGAGCTCCCGGAAACTGATCTCCCCCGCCCCGCGCAGCCGCGCCACCACGACCTCGGCCTGTTCCCGCACGCTGACCAGCGGTGTGTGGATGTGATCGACGTACACCTGCGGCTCGGGTCTCGGCCGCATCGCCTTCACGGCGAGCCGGGCGAAGCCCTCGGCCCCGATGCTGATGACGACCTCGGGAAGCAGCTCCGCATGGTGCCGCTCCAGCCCCACGGTGCGAGGGAAGCGCCGCCCCTCCGACACCAGCCGGCCGTCGAAGATCTCCGCGACGCGCTTGTACGCGCGGTACTGGAGCAGCCGCGCGAACAGCAGGTCCCGGGCTTCGAGCAGCGCCAGGTCCGCCTCGTCCTCCACCTCGGCGGCGGGCAGCAGCCGGGCGGCTTTGAGGTCCAGGAGGGTCGCGGCGACGACGAGGAACTCGGTGGTCTGGTCCAGGTCCCAGTCCGGTCCCCTCGCGTGGATGTACGCCATGAACTCGTCGGTGACCTTGGACAGCGCGACCTCGGTCACATCCAGCTTGTGCTTGGAGATCAGCTGGAGAAGCAGGTCGAACGGTCCCTCGAAGTTCGCCAGCCGCACGGTGAACCGGCCGTCGTCGACCTGCCCGTCGGGGGCCCGTCCTTCGTCGGACCGCCCACCATCGGCCTGCCGACCATAGGCCTGCCCGTCATCGGCGCGACCGCCGGGGATCCGCCCGTCGTCGGCCCGACCGTCATGGGTCGCAGGGCCCCCCGGAGCCACGTCGGCCACGGCGGGCGATGCGGCGGCCGGTTCCTGCCCGGGTCCCCGGTCCTCCCTCTCCCCCGGCCCGGGCTCCGGCGCGGCCCGGCCGCCCGGACCGCGGCCCAGGGGGCGGCGGGGGGTGCGGGCGGGCTCGTCGGTCGTCGGCATGAGGGTCCTGGGGCAAGCGGGATACGGGCGGCGGGCGGCGGCCCGTACGGAAGAGGGGCCGGCCGATCGGCCCGCGGCGGCCCCGGGCGGGCGGCCGGCCGCGGCGGCACTCCGGGCAGGCTACCGGCGACCCGGTCAGCGCCCGCGCAGCCGCCGTACGAGGATGCTCGCGTCGCCCCGCGACTCCAGGTCGGCCAGCACCACGGCGACCGCCTCGCGGACGATCCGGCCCCGGTCGACAGCGAGTCCGTGCTCACCGCGCAGCACGAGACGGGCGTGCTCCAGGTCCATCAGTTCCTCGGCCGAGACGTAGACCGTGATCTTCTCGTCGTGGCGCTCCCGGCCGCTGGGCCGTCGGTTCGCCCCGCGACCGCCGCCGCGCCTGCGCTGCTGCTGCACGGCGGGGACGGACGCCGCCTCCCGGTCCGGGGACGCGGTCGGCCGGGACCTGCGCACCGGCTGCCCGGCCGCCGTCCCCCGCTCGCCTTCGGCGCCCCGTCCGCGCGGCTGCGCCGCGTCGGCGTCCGCCGCCGTGTGCTCCTCCCTGACGTCGGCCGCCTCGGCCGCGCCCGTCCCGGACCCTTCGGCCCCGGGGTCGTTCTCACCGGCGGGACCCGGCACCCGGGCCTCGCCGTTCGCCTTGCGCCGCCGGTCCACCGGGGACGAGGACTGGAGGCCCATGCCCCCGGTGGTACGGAACAGCTCGTCGGCTCCGGGCAGACTCACTCGGCGTGACACCGGGCGAGCACCTCCCTGGCGAGCTGGCGATAGGCGGCGGCACCGACGGAGTTCGAGGCGTACGTGGTGATGGGCTCACCGGCGACCGTGGTCTCGGGGAAGCGCACGGTGCGCCCGATGACCGTGTGGTAGACGTGGTCGTCGAACGCCTCGACGACGCGCGCGAGGACCTCGCGGCTGTGCACCGTGCGGGAGTCGTACATGGTCGCGAGGATGCCGTCGAGCTCCAGCTCGGGGTTGAGCCGCTCCTGGACCTTCTCGATGGTCTCGGTGAGCAGCGCCACCCCTCGCAGCGCGAAGAACTCGCACTCCAGCGGAACTATGACCTTGTGAGCGGCCGTCAGGGCGTTCACCGTGAGCAGGCCGAGCGAGGGCTGGCAGTCGATCACGATGTAGTCGTAGTCGGCCATCAGCGGCTTCAGGGCGCGCTGCAGGGTGGACTCCCGGGCGACCTCGCTGACCAGCTGCACCTCGGCGGCCGACAGGTCGATGTTGCTGGGCAGCAGGTCCATGTTCGGGACCGCGGTCTTCAGCAGGACGTCGTCGGCCGACATGCCCCGCTCCATGAGCAGGTTGTAGACCGTGAGGTCGAGCTCCATCGGGTTGACGCCGAGTCCGACCGACAGGGCGCCCTGCGGGTCGAAGTCGACGAGCAGGACCCGGCGTCCGTACTCCGCGAGCGCGGCACCCAGGTTGATGGTCGACGTGGTCTTGCCGACGCCGCCCTTCTGGTTGCACATCGCGATGATCTTCGCGGGGCCGTGGTCGGTCAGCGGGCCCGGGATCGGGAAGTAGGGCAGGGGCCGACCGGTCGGGCCGACCCGCTCGCGGCGCTGGCGGGCAGCGTCGGGCGCGAGGGTGGCCGCGTACTCCGGATCGGGCTCGTACTCGGCATCGGGGTCGTAGAAGTGCCCCTGGGGCACCTCGTCGAAGTCGGCGAAGCGGGCGGTCTCTCGGCCACTCTCGTTGCCGGCCATGGCGTTCACGTGTAGGCCGTCCATCATCTGGGGGGCTGTCGTCATGTGCTGGTTGGTGGCGAAGGTGCGGACAGCGACGGAGCCGACAGCCTCCGGCCCGTGCGGGCCCCGGCCCCGTGCGGGCTTCCCTGGACGAACACCCCCGGGAGTAAATGTCGACTCATTCACAAGTCGTCTTACCTCCTTGGAAGTGACCAGGAAACTTATCGATAGGTCAGCGTGGCACCATGCCGACGATTGGCGACTCTATGGCGTGTCACCGCTTCGCAGCAACACAATCCACCGGACCCGGCCGGTCGTGTCGGCAATCGAACACCTCGCTGTCAAGAGTGCACGGGCATCGAGACGCACCTTTATCGGGGGCACGAATCGGTCGAAGGGCCGCGTTCGAGACGAGTTGAACGACGGCCGCCCGGGTCCGGGCACGCGTCGGGCCGGACCCTGCTCGGCAAGGTCCGGCCCGACGTATGAGGTTGACGGGAGGTGGGGAGGCACCCTCCCGCCCCGCTTGGACTGCGAAGCCCGCGGACTGCGCGGAACGTCAGCCGAGGAGCGTGCTCAGCTCGACGTGCTCCAGGCCGTGCGCCTCGGCGACCTCGCGGTAGACGACCTTGCCGTCATGGGTGTTGAGACCCTTGGCGAGGGCGGCGTCCCGGCGCAGGGCCTCGACCCAGCCCCGGTTGGCGAGCTCCACGATGTACGGCAGCGTGGCGTTGGTGAGGGCGTAGGTGGAGGTGTTCGGCACCGCGCCCGGCATGTTCGCGACGCAGTAGAAGACCGACTCGTGGACCTTGAAGGTCGGCTCGGCGTGCGTCGTCGGGTGCGAGTCCTCGAAGCAGCCGCCCTGGTCGATCGCAATGTCGACAAGTACGCTTCCGGGCTTCATCTTGGCGACGAGCTCGTTGGTGACCAGCTTCGGGGCCTTGGCGCCCGGGATGAGCACGGCACCGATGACGAGGTCGGCCTCGACGACGGCCTTCTCCAGCTCGAAGGCGTTGGACACGACGGTCTGCACCTTGGTGCCGAAGATCTTGTCGGCCTCGCGCAGCTTGTTGATGTCCTTGTCGAGCAGCGTGACGTGGAAGCCCAGCCCGACGGCGATCTGCGTGGCGTTCCAGCCGGAGACACCGCCGCCGATGACGACGGCCTTGCCGGCCGCCGTGCCCGGGACACCGGCCGGCAGCACGCCGCGGCCACCGGCCGAGCGCATCAGGTGGTAGGCACCCACCTGCGGGGCCAGCCGGCCCGCCACCTCGGACATGGGGGCGAGCAGCGGCAGGGCGCGGTTCGCGGTCTCGACGGTCTCGTACGCTATGGCCGTCGTGCCCGACTTCACGAGCGCGTCCGTGCACTCGCGGGAGGCGGCGAGGTGCAGGTAGGTGAAGAGCGTCTGGTCCTTGCGGAGGCGGTGGTACTCCTCCGCGATCGGCTCCTTGACCTTGAGCACCAGGTCCGCGGCGGCCCAGACCTCGTCCGCGGCGGGGAGGATCTGCGCCCCGGCGGCGACGTACTCCTCGTCCGTGATGGAGGAGCCGGCGCCCGCGTTCTGCTCGACGAGGACCTGGTGGCCGTTGCGGACGAGCTCGTGCACACCGGCGGGCGTGATGGCCACGCGGAACTCGTTGTTCTTGACTTCGCGGGGGATGCCGACCTTCACGTCGATCACGGTCCTTGACTCAGAGGGTTACCCGGACATGACTACACATACCCGGATAGACACTGCGTAAATGGAGACACCGCGAACACACGCGGTACAGCCAGTCTAATGAAGGACTTCACGCTGTCTAGCCTTACAAAGCACTAATTTTCAGTCACCGCACTACGGATTTCGTAGGTCGCATCCTCGTCTCGCAGCAGACTGTCGGCCAGACCCCGGTGCAGCCGGGCCGCGGCCGGGTCGCCGAGCCGCTCGAACGTGTCGGCCAGCCGCAGCTGGAGCGCCGCCTGGAGCCGTACGTCCCCGGCCCGCCCGGCCCAGTGCACGGCCTCCTGGCAGGTCTGCAGCGACTCGCGCGGCCGGCCCGCGTACTCCTGCACCCGGGCCGCCTCGCTCAGCGCCCGTGCCTGGGCCGGTACGTCGCCGAGCCTGCGGTACCCGGCCGCGGCGGCCCGCCAGTTCCGCAGGGCCTCGCCGTACCTCCCGGCATAGGTGTGGACGGCGCCCAGCCGCCCGTACAGCCTCGCCTCGTCGGCCCGCTCGTCCCGGGTGAGGCGCTGGGCCAGGGCCCGGCCGTACCAGTCGGCGGCCCGCTGGTAGTCCCCCAGTTCGGCGTAGGCGCCGCCCACGGATTCCATCGCGCGGCCGGTGGCGTACGGATCCTTCGCGGCCCGTCCGGCGTCCAGCGCGGCCCGGTAGCGGGCCAGCGCCTCCCGCGTGCGGCCGGTTCCCGCGTCGAGGTCGGCGAGGTTGAGCAGCGCCGCGGCCCGCTCCCGCGGCAGATCCCGCCGCTCGGCGACGGCCAGGACCAGACCGTGCAGTCCGTACAGGTCGGGCGCGGCGGCCTCGGTGCCCTCGTGCACGGCCAGCGCCCGCACCAGCGCCGACACCAACCGCCTTGCCAGGGTGTCGAGTCCGCCGTCCGCCACGGCGAGCCGGGCCGATGCCAGCAGGGCGGGCCGACGGCTCCGCAGCCAGGCGGCGGCCTCGTCGGGACCGGGGAAGCGCAGGGAACGCGGCAGCGCGGCGAGCCCCCGTCGGGCCGGGGAACCCTCCGGCTCGGTGACCGCCCGGCAGGACTGCAGCAGCCGTACGGTCCGCTCCAGCATCCGTGCCCGGGCGAGCTGGACCTCCGCGGGCCGGTCCCTGGCCTCCAGCAGGGTCCACAGCAGCGGTTCGAGGCAGCCGGGCACCTCGTACTGCGGCCGGTCCGTCCCGTCGCTGCGCAGCAGCCCGAGGGCGACGAGGTCGTCGAGGGTCGTCCGGGCGGTGTGGACGGAACAGCCCGAGAGCGCCGAGGCGCTGTGGACGTCGGCCGTCCCGCCGGGGGCGAGGGCGAGCAGGCGCAGCGTGCGGGCGGCGGCGGGCGGCAGCGAGTCGTGGACCAGCCGCAGGACCCGGGCCAGGGGGCGGGCACCGATGGGCTGCTCGGAGTCGTCCGGCTGCTCTCGGAGCCGTCGGGCGAGGTCGGAGACCGAGGCCATGGGGTGGGCCGCGAGCCAGCCGCCCGCCATCAGCAGGGCGGCCGGCAGCCCGCCGCACTCCTCGGCGAGCGACTCCGCGGTGCGCGGGTCGACGGTGATCCTCACGTCGCCGATGAGGCCGGCGAGGAGCCGGACGGCGGAGGCCGCGTCCAGGCCGCCGAGCGTGCAGGGGCGGACGTCCGGGATGCCGGTCAGCGGGCCCTCGGAGGTGGCGACGACGAGGCAGTCGGAGTCGTCGGGGAGCAGCGGGTCGACCTGTTCGGCGTCCGCGGCGTCGTCGAGGAGCAGCAGGGCGCGGCGTCCGGCGAGCGCCTCGCGGACCATTCCGGACAATTCGTCGCCGTCGGCGCCGGGCGGCCCCGTCACGCCCAACTGGTCGAGCAGTTCCCGGGCGGTGCGCTCGGTGGGGACGCGGGCGCCGCCGGGATCGGTGAGCCGGGCCCGGAACGGGCCGTCGCGGCGGTCGTCGTCGGCGAGCAGCCGGCGGGCCAGCTCCTCGGCGAGCGCGGTGCGTCCGAAACCGGGGCGTCCGGCGATCAGCAGAACCCGGGCGCGGGCGGGTTTACGGCCGGCCAGGGTGTCCAGTCCGACGTGTTCGATGTCGGCGTACAGCTGCTTCAACTCGCGTTCGCGGCCGAAGAATTGGGGCACTGTGGCGTCGGACGTCCCTTCGCTCCCCGCCGTCTCGGCCGGGCTTCCGGTGTCCACCGCCTGATCCGTCACGGGCCACGCTCCACTTCCGCCGCACGCGTCGCCCGCCGAGGGTCCGGTCAGGGCGTTCCGAGCGTAGTTCAGACGTGTGGACGAACGGTGTGGAGCGTGGCGCGGAGGTCCCCCGTTCGGATCATCGTCTTGTCCGATCAGAAGGTCCGATCCGCCTGTACCACCCGGTCCGCCCGCG
Source organism: Streptomyces sp. CB01580 (assembly GCF_001905795.1). Lineage (GTDB taxonomy): Bacteria > Actinomycetota > Actinomycetes > Streptomycetales > Streptomycetaceae > Streptomyces. The sequence goes on along the minus strand of NZ_LIXJ01000045.1, from coordinate 24,569 downwards.
GTGCCCGGACCGCCCGGACCGACGGGCCGTCAGCTCTCGAACGGGCGGGCCGGCCACGGCGCCCCGGCCGGGCGCAGCGAGTCGACCCCGTCGCCCGCGAGCGCCGCCGCGAGCGAGAGGACCCCCACGACGAGGCAGTTGTTGTGCAGCTCCCCGGCGAGCACGCCCCGTACCAGCTCCTGGAGCGGCACCCGGGCCAGCTCCATGTCGGCCTCCTCCTCGGAGACCTCGAAGCGCTCCCCGTCCGCCTCGGAGAGACCGCGGGCGAGGAAGATCCGTACGGCCTCGTCGCAGCCGCCCGGCGTGGTGTAGACGTCGGTCAGCACCCGCCAGTCCTCGGCCTTGGCGTACGCCTCCTCGTAGAGCTCGCGCTGCGCGGCGTGCAGCGGGTTCTCGCCGGGGACGTCGAGGAGTCCGGCCGGGATCTCCCAGAGCTTGTGGCGCACCGGGTGGCGGTACTGCCGCAGCACCAGGACCCGGTCCTCCTCGTCGAGGGCCAGCACGGCGACCGAGCCGGGGTGGACCTGGTAGTCACGGCGCACGACCGTGCCGTCGGGCATCACGACCTCGTCGGTGCGGACACTGGTCTTGTTGCCGGTGAAGGGCGTCTCGGTCGCGGTGACCTGCCATTCCTCGGGCGTGTCCTGGATACCCATCTACGTCCTTCCGCAGAAAACGAAAACCGGGGCACGCGTCCTGGTCGGACCCGTACCCCGGTCAACGTTAATGCCTGCGTACCGTCGGACTACTTGCCCGAGGCGGCACCCTGCCCGCCGCCGGCCTTCGCGCCCACCCTGCGCGCGACGGCCGCCTTCACCAGGCCGGCGAAGAGCGGGTGCGGGCGGGTCGGACGGGAGCGGAGCTCCGGGTGCGCCTGGGTGGCGACCAGGTACGGGTGGACCTCGCGCGGGTACTCGACGTACTCGACGAGCTTGTTGTCCGGGGAGGTGCCGGAGAAGACCAGTCCGGCCTTCTTCTCCAGTTCGGCGCGGTAGGCGTTGTTGACCTCGTAGCGGTGGCGGTGGCGCTCCTCCACGTACGGCTCGTCGTCGTACGCCTCACGGACCAGCGAGCCCTCGGCGAGCTTCGCCGGGTACAGGCCGAGCCGCATGGTGCCGCCCAGGTCCCCGGCGCCCTCGACGTAGGCCAGCTGCTCCTCCATCGTCGAGATGACGGGGTGCGCGGTGGCCGGGTCGAACTCGGTGGAGTTGGCGTCGGAGATCTCGGCGAGGTTGCGCGCCGCCTCGATCACGACGCACTGGAGGCCGAGGCAGAGGCCGAGCAGCGGCACCTTGTGCTCGCGGGCGTACTGGATGGCACCGATCTTGCCGTCGACGCCGCGGTCGCCGAAGCCGCCGGGCACGCAGATCGCGTCGACGTCGGAGAGCCGCTTGGCGGCGCCGGCCGGGGTCTTGCAGTCGTCGGAGGCGACCCACTCGACCTTGACCCGGGCCTTGTTGGCGAAGCCGCCGGCCCGGATGGCCTCGGTGACCGAGAGGTAGGCGTCGGGCAGGTCGATGTACTTGCCGACGAGCGCGACGGTGACCTCGTGGTCGGGGTTGTGGACACGGTCCAGCAGGTCGTCCCAGGTGGTCCAGTCGACGTCACGGAACGGCAGGTCGAGCTTGCGCACTACGTAGGCGTCCAGGCCCTCGGTGTGCAGCACCTTCGGGATGTCGTAGATCGACTTGGCGTCCACGCAGGCCACCACGGCGGCCTCGTCGACGTCGCACATCAGCGAGATCTTGCGCTTGATGGCGGTCGGCACGTCGCGGTCGGCGCGCAGCACGATGGCGTCCGGCTGGATACCGATGTTGCGCAGAGCCGCGACGGAGTGCTGGGTGGGCTTGGTCTTCAGCTCACCGGACGGGCCGATGTAGGGGAGCAGCGAGATGTGCACGACGAAGACGTTGTCCCGGCCGACCTCGTGGCGGACCTGGCGGACGGTCTCCAGGAACGGCAGCGACTCGATGTCGCCGACCGTGCCGCCGACCTCGGTGATCACGACGTCGACGTCGTCGGTGGCCATGCGGCGGATGCGGTGCTTGATCTCGTTGGTGATGTGCGGGATGACCTGCACGGTGTCGCCGAGGTACTCGCCGCGCCGCTCCTTGGCGATCACCTGCGAGTAGACCTGGCCTGTGGTGACGTTGGCCGAGCCGTCGAGGTCGACGTCCAGGAAGCGCTCGTAGTGGCCGATGTCCAGGTCGGTCTCGGCGCCGTCGTTGGTGACGAACACCTCGCCGTGCTGGAAGGGGTTCATCGTGCCCGGGTCGACGTTCAGGTACGGGTCGAGCTTCTGCATGGTGACCCGGAGTCCGCGCGCCTTGAGCAGGGCGCCGAGGCTGGAGGCAGTCAGACCCTTGCCGAGGGAAGAGGCGACACCCCCGGTGACGAAGATGTGCTTGGTCGTCGTGGATGTGGGCTGCATAGCCAAAGGGGGCTCCCGTGGTCGCGGTCTTGAGGGGCGTTCCGGTCTCGCCGTCCGGAGGGGTCCCGGCGGGGCCAGTCGCTGCGGTTCGGGGGCCGCGTCTGCTGTCGCCGACGACCACCGGTCCACGGGCTACCAGGGTATCAGCGACAAAGGGGGCCTGCTTCCGGCCATATCCCGCACATTCAGCTCACAAGATCATCGCAAGCCGTCCACTCCACACCGTTCGGGGCGGGCCCGTTGTCGAGACGGTCGCGCAGATCACCCGGGTGCGTCGTATCCTGCTCGGACACTCGCTGCGGGCGAGGTATCGGGTTCGCAGGTTTTCCCCCACATCTTTTCCCCCACCACAATCCCTCGCGGTGACCTCCTGACCCGCAGTAATGCCCTACGGGGTGACATGGCCGTTCGACTGGAGACGCACGTGGCCGGGCGCATCGAGGATTACGCACTCATCGGAGACATGCAGACCGCCGCCCTGGTCTGCCGGGACGGCACAGTGGACTGGCTGTGCCTTCCCCGATTCGATTCTCACGCTGTTTTCGCAGGACTGCTGGGTACCGAGGAGCATGGCTTCTGGCGCCTGGGTCCGGCGTGGGAGGGCGAGGAACGGCCCCCGTCCGCGGCCCGCCGCCGGTACCGGGGGGACTCCCTCGTCCTGGAATCGGAATGGGACACCCCGCGTGGAACGGTCAAGGTGACCGATTTCATGCCGCCGCGTGACGGCGCCCCCCAGGTGATCCGGATCGTGGAGGGCGTCAGCGGCCGGGTACCGATGCGTTCCGAGCTGCGGATGCGGTTCAGCTACGGCCGTGTGACGCCCTGGGTGCACAAGGTCGACGGCCGCACGGTCGCCGTCGCCGGCCCGGACTCGGTCTGGCTGGACACCCCCGCCGACACCTACGGCGAGAACCTGACGACGTACTCCGACTTCACGGTCGCGCCGGGCGACCGGATCGCGTTCACGATCAGCTGGCAGCCCTCGCACCACGAGCCGCCGGGCCTGCCGGACCCGGAGGGTTCGCTGGAGGCCACCGAGGCGTTCTGGCGCGAGTGGGTCGAGCAGTGCACGTACCACGGGCCCTACCGGGAGGCCGTGGTCCGTTCACTGATCGTCCTCAAGGCCCTGACGTACGCGCCGACCGGCGGCATCGTCGCGGCCCCGACCACCTCGCTGCCCGAGGACATCGGCGGCTCCCGGAACTGGGACTACCGCTACACCTGGCTGCGCGACGCGGCGATCACCCTGTCCTCCCTGCTGCGCACCGGCTACCGCGAGGAGGCCCGCGCCTGGCGGGAGTGGCTGCTGCGGGCGGTCGCCGGCGACCCGGAGAACCTGCAGATCATGTACGGCATCGCGGGCGAGCGCGAGCTGGGCGAGGCCGAGCTGGACTGGCTGCCCGGCTACGAGAACTCCGCCCCGGTCCGGGTCGGCAACGGCGCGGCGGGCCAGCTCCAGCTGGACGTGTACGGCGAGGTCATCGAGGCACTGCACCTCGCCCACATGACCGGGCTGACCCGCAACGACTACGCGATGGGTCTCCAGCTCAAGCTGATCGAGTACCTGGAGAAGCACTGGAACGAGCCGGACGAGGGCATCTGGGAGGTGCGCGGCCCGCGCCGCCACTTCGTCCACTCCAAGGTGATGGCCTGGGTGGCCGTCGACCGCACGATCAAGCTGATCGAGTCCGGGGACGCGGAGGGCCCGGTGGAGCGGCTGCGCGAACTGCGCGACGAGATCCACCGCGACGTCTGCGAGCGGGGCTACGACGAGGAACGCAACACGTTCACGCAGTCCTACGGCTCGAAGGAGCTGGACGCCTCCCTCCTGCTGATCCCGCAGATGGGCTTCCTGCCGCCGGACGACAAACGCGTGATCGGCACGATCGAGGCGATCCAGCGCGAGCTGTCCACGGAGGACGGCTTCGTGCTGCGCTACCCCACCCACGGCGAGGATGCTGGAGTGGACGGTCTGGAGGGCGACGAGGGCGCGTTCCTGGCCTGCTCGTTCTGGCTGGCGGACGACCTGGCGATGATCGGCCGGGTCGACGAGGCCCGCCAGCTCTTCGAGAGGCTGCTGTCCCTGCGCAACGATCTGGGGCTGCTCGCCGAGGAGTGGGACCCCCGGCTCCAGCGGCAGGTCGGCAACTTCCCCCAGGCGTTCAGCCATGTGCCGCTGATCGACACCGCGCTTCGCCTGACGGCGAGCGGGGCGTACGTCGGCTGAGGGGCCGGCAGCCCGATTCGGCGCCCCGGCCGGTATCTTCCGCGACCGGGGCGACCGCCCGTAGGACCCGAGTGGAAACGCGAGGCCGGAGCCAGTGGAGACGCAAGGTGCAGTCCCCGTGGAGACGCAGGGCGGAATCACCGTGCAGCGGGCGCTCGAACTGCCGGGACTGCGCAGCGGGCTCCCCGAGGTGGTGGCCGGCGCGGACCGGCTGAACCGCACGGTGCGCTGGGTGCACGCCGGCGAGGTGCCGAACATCGCCTCGCTGCTCAAGGGCGGTGAGCTGCTGCTCACCACCGGTCTGGGGCTCGGCACCCGCCCCGCCGAACAGCGGGCCTTCGTCCGCAGGCTCGCCGACCGGGGCATCGCCGCCCTGGTGGTGGAGCTCGGGCCGCGCTTCGGCCGGCTGCCCGCCTCCATCGTCGACGCCGCCCGCGCGGCCGGTCTGCCGCTGGTGCAACTGCACCGGGAGGTGCCGTTCGTGACGGTGACCGAGGAGATCCACACCGAGATCGTCAACGGTCACTACGCGCTGCTGCGGCAGGCCGAGGACGTGCACCGGCGGTGCACCCAGGCGCTGCTCGGCGGCGGCGGGGTGCCGCAGGTGCTGGGCATCCTGGCGGACTTCGCGGCCACCCCGGTCTTCCTGGAGACGGCGGACGGTCAGTTGCTGTACGCGGCGGGCCCCGGCTCCGGCCCGGTGTGCGCCGATCCGCTCCAGGTGTGGGAGGGCCTGCGCGGCGGCCGGGCGGCCCGTGAGTCGCCGCCCGTCGGCTCGGTGCTGGTGGACGTGCCGGGCGGTGGTCCGGGGACCGGTTCGGTACGGGCGGCGCTGGTGGTGCCGGCCGTGTCGGGGCCGCTGCTGCCGGTGCACCGGATGGCGGCGGAGCGGGCGGCCGGGCTCCTCGCCGTCGTGCTGATGCAGGCACGTCAGGAGGAGGAGCTGGCCGCGCGTGGTCGGGGCGACTTCCTGACGGATCTCGCGGAGGGCCGGATCGCGCCGGAGGACGCACCGGCGCAGGCCCGCGTACTCGGCTTCAAACCGGGTGCGTCGCCGCTGCTGCCGGTGGTGATGCGGCTGGCGCCCGAGCTGTCCGGGTCCGGGAACTGGGCGCTGCTGGCGCGGGCCGTGCTGGACGAGCTCTCGTCCGTGGGGGTACCGGTGCTGCTCGGGGTACGGCCGGTGGAGGGCCGGGTTCCGGTGCTGCTGGGGCTGCGGGCCGAGTCGGAGCGCACGGCGGTCGCGGACCGGGTCGCGGCGGCGCTGCGGGCCGGTGTGGAACGCGCGGGTCTGGAACGGGCCGGATCGCATCCGCCGGTCGTGGTGGTGGGCGTCGCGGGTGGCTGGGCGGCGGCCGGTGCCGGGCTGCGGCACGCCGCCGAGACGGCGACGGCGGCGCAGGGACTGGGCGACCGGCCCTGGTACGACGCCCGCCGGCTGGACATCGACCTGCTGCTGTGGCGGCTGCGGGACCACCCCGATCTGGCGGCGTTCGTGGAGCGGGCGATCGGTCCGCTGCGCGATCACGACCGGACCTCGCGGCCCCCGCTGCTCCCGACGCTGGAGTCGTATCTGGCCCATGCGGGCCGCAAGGCGGAGACCGCACGCGAGCTGCATCTGAACCGCCAGACCTTGTACAACCGGCTGGCCCGCATCGGCGAGTTGCTCGGCACCGATCTGGACGACCCCCAGACGGTGCTGGCCCTGAGCCTGGCGCTGCGGGCCCGGCGTCACACGCCGCGGTGATGCCGGGGAGCGGCGGGCGGACCGCTCACCGCGCCCGCGGCATCACCAGAGGGCGCGTCAACTCGTCGTAGATGCTGAGCACCTGGACGATGGTGTCGTCCTCCGTGGGCCAACTCGCGGCCTGAGAACGTCCGGCGGCCACCAGTCGCGCACGCCGCTCCGGGTCGCCGAGCAGTCCGGTCACCGTGCGCGCGAGCGCCTCCGCGTTCCCGTACGGCACGAGCTCCGCCCCGTCCCCGACGAGTTCGGGCACTCCCCCGACGGCGGTGGCGACCAGGGGGACGCCCAGCCGCAGCGCCTGCTGGGCCAGCACCGAGCGCGCCTCCCACCGGCTGGGCAGCACGGCCAGGTCGGCGGCGGTGAGCAGTTCCGCGATGTCCTCGCGCTCGCCGATGAGCCGGACCGGCAACTCCTCGTCCCTGATCCGGCGCTGCAGGGCCTGCCGTTGCCGTCCCTCCCCCGCGACGATCAGCAGGGGTGCGGTGCCGGGATCGCGCCAGGCCCGAGCGGCGTCGAACAGCAGGTCGTACCCGTGATGCGGCACGAGACTCCCGTACGAGAAGACCAACGACCGTCCTACCGCACCGAGTTCGGCACGCGTCTTGGCCGGATCGATGCGGTCGTCCGGGTGTGCTACAGGGGCCGAGACCGGGGAGAGCCGGGCATCGCGTGCTCCGCGCATCCGTGCCCGGTCGACCAGTTCCGACGTCGTGCCGAGCACAACCGCCGCCGCCCGGGCGGCCCTTCGCTCCATGAGGCGGAGCAGCCGGGCCCGGGCGCCCTCGGCGTGAGCGCGGGCGTGCCAGGTGACGACCAGCGGGATCCGGCGTCCGCCGAGCGCGAGGGCGGCGCGCACGGCGGCGTGCGGGCCGTGCGCGTGGACCACGTCCGCCGTCGCGCAGGCGGTGCGCAGGGCGGCGACGGCTGCGGGGTCGCTGCGCCGCGGCACGGGAGCGAAGCAGGCCCCCGTACCGGCGAAGTGGTGGAACTGGTCGAGTCCGGCCGGGGCACAGACGGTGACGTGCACACCCCTCGCCACCAGTCCGGCGGCCAGCGAGCTGACGTGGGCGCTGCTGCCCGCGCTGCCGCCGCCCAGGACGTGGACCGTACGCAGCTGTGACACGTTGGTTGGCTCCCGGGGCTCCCGAGTCGGCGAAAAGGGCATCGCCAAGGATGCCAGTCCGTACGCACGTTCCGGCACAGTCAGGCCAACGTTCCGCGCGTACTCCGGCGACCGACCGCGACGCACCACTCCCATGGGTGAAATGTCGGCGCGAGGTTGCCACATCGACATGACAGGTCGAAGGTCCGTGGCCCGCGGGCCGTCGCCGGGACGGGTGGGGGGCGCTGCCGCACCGCCGGACCGCGGCGCTCCGGGGCCGGGGGTCAGCCGCGCCCGGCGTCCGGTGCCGCCCGGTCCCACAACGACCGGACGAGCCCGCTCACCCGCTCCCCGTACACGGTGGCGGCGACGAGCCCCGTCGCGTGAACGAGCAGTCCGGCCCGGCCGCGTCCCGCGACGACGGCGACACCGAGCGCCGCGCCCAGGGCGTGGGCCCCGGTGTCCCCGATCATGGTGCGCTCGCCCAGGTCGTCCCCGACGAGGGCCGCCGCCGCCCCCATCGGCGCGGCCGCGAGGGCTGCGGCGGTGCCGCCTCCCGGCAGGCCCGGGGCCCCGAGCGCGAGCACCGTGACGGCGGCAGCGGCGGGACGTACGTCCACCAGATTGACCAGGTGCGCGGTCGCGGCGATCACCGCCCCGGCCAGGAGCCGGTCGACGGGACGTTCCTTCATCAGCACACCGGCCGCGAGCCCGGCCGCCCCGATCCCGAACAGCTTGACGGCACCGCTGGTCACCTCGCCGTCCCGCAGGGCACCGAGGTGGGCGCGGAACCCCCGGCGCGGATCGTCGGCACCGGCGAGGTCGTCATACGCACCGCAGCCCGCCGCCGCCAGCACCGCGAGCGACGCGGCGCCCCGGGTACGGGCCGGCAGCGGCAGGACGGCCGCTCCGGCCGCGGCGCCGAGGGCGACGGCCGGTCCCGCGTACAGATCGACGCTCCGGCCCCTGTGGTTGATGCGCCGCCGGCGCTCACGCGGACGGGACCGCAGCACGCGGTACGCGCCCGTGGCGACCGCGGCCGCGACGGCGCCGGACGCCACTGTTCTGCCGAAGGCCGCTCCCATGCGGGCCAGACTACGGGGCGGCCCGCCAAGTCCGTCCGGCGGAGCCCGGCGACGACCACGACGGGACGACCGCCGACGCCGGGCCGACCCACCGGCGACCACGACGTGAAGTCCGCGGACGGCCGTGCCGCCACGCCTGCCCGCGACGACGTCCGTCCGCTACACGTCCGCCCGAGCAGCGGCCAGCAGCTCCTCCGCATGGGCGCGTGCCGTCTGCGAGTCCTCCTGGCCCGCGAGCATCCGGGAGAGCTCCCGCACGCGGTCCTCGCCCTCGAGGACCGTGACCCCGCTGCTGGTCACCGCTCCGTCGACCGTCTTCTCGACCAGCAGCTGCCGGTCCGCGAAGGCCGCCACCTGCGGCAGGTGCGTGACGACGACGACCTGCGCGGACCGGGCGAGCTTCGCGAGGCGCCGCCCGACCTCGACGGCGGCCTTGCCTCCGACGCCCGCGTCGACCTCGTCGAAGAGATAGGTGGGCACGGGGTCGGAACCGGCGAAGACCACCTCGACGGCGAGCATCACCCGGGACAGCTCACCGCCCGACGCCCCCTTGGCGATCGGCCTCGGCTGGGCGCCCGGATGCGGTGCCAGCAGGAGCTCGACCTCGTCGGCGCCGGACGGCCCGTAGAGCACGCTGCGCCCGCCGACGTCGATGCCGGAGGCCTCGTCGGCCGCCTCGGTCTGCCGGACGGCGAAGGACACCCGGGCGTGCGGCATGGCGAGCGAGGCCAGTTCCTCGGTCACCGCCTCGGCGAAGCGTGCCGCCGCCTCCGTGCGCGCGTCGGTCAACTCCTGCCCCAGGACGGAGAGTTCGGCGCGCAGCGTGTCGCGTTCGGCTGTCAGCTCGCCGATCCTGTCGTCGTCGCCCTCCAGCTCGGTGAGCCGGGCGGAGCCCTCCTCGGCCCAGGCGAGCACGGCGGTGATGTCCTCGCCGTACTTGCGGGTGAGCGCGGCGAGCGCGGCGCGGCGCTCCTCCACCGCGGCGAGCCGCAGCGGATCGGCGTCCAGCCGGTCGGCGTACCCGGCCAGCTCACCGGCCACGTCGGCCAGCAGGATCGAGATCTCGCCGATCCGGTCGGCGAGCGCGGCCAGGGCCGGGTCGTGGGAGCGCACGGCGTCCAGCGCACGTCCGGCGGCCGAGACCACCGTCGTCGCGTCGACGCTCTCCGGGTCCTCCGGATTGCCCGCGAGCGCGGTGTGCGCGAGGGCCGCCGCGGAGGCGAGCGCCTCGGCGTGGCCGAGCCGCTCGGCCTCGGCGGCCAGGTCGGCGTCCTCGCCCGCGAGGGGTTCGACCGCGGCGATCTCGTCGAGGCCGAAGCGCAGCAGATCCGCTTCCTGGGCGCGTTCGCGGGCGCGCGTGGTCAGCTCGTCGAGCTCCGTGAGCACGGCCCGCAGCCGCCGGTACGCCGTCGTGTACCGAACCAGCGGGACGGCGACGCCGTCGCCCGCGTACCGGTCGAGGGCCTGCCGCTGCCGGGCGGGCTTGAGGAGCCCCTGCTGGTCGGTCTGGCCGTGCACGGCGACGAGTTCGTCGGCGAGTTCGGCGAGCATCCCGACCGGCACGGATCTGCCGCCCAGATGCGCCCGGGAACGTCCCTCCGCGGAAACGGTACGGCTGATCAGCAGGGCCCCGTCGTCGAACTCGGCCCCGGCCTCCTCCGCCCGCGACGCCACGGCGTCGCCCTCGGACACCGTGATCCGTCCCTCGACGACCGCCGCCTTGGACCCGATCCGCACCAGGGCGGGATCGGCGCGTCCGCCGAGCAGCAGCCCCAGGCTGGTGACGACCATGGTCTTGCCCGCGCCGGTCTCACCCGTCACGGCGGTGAACCCGGGCGACAGCTCGACCACCGCGTCGTCGATGACTCCGAGCGACCGTATCCGCATCTCCTCCAACACGGACATGACCTTACGAGGTCCGGGCCCCGGAGTGCGACGGGCCCCGCCTGCGCGGTTCACTCTCCCGTGTGCACCCGGCGCGCCCGGTACCGCCGCCGGGGGAACGTCCGACGGTGCGTGCGGGGCGCCTCGCGGCCCCGGAACGACGGGCCGGTACGGGCCGCCCCGGTCCCGGGAACGACCGGTCACTGTGGGGCGCCGCGCCACCCCGAGACGGGCAGGGCGAACTTGGCCACCAGCCGGTCCGTGAACGAGGCGTGGTGCAGCCGCGCCAGCCGTACGGGCACCGTGCCACGCTGCACCTCGACCCGCGCACCGGCCGGCAGCGCCACGGTCCGGCGTCCGTCGCACCACAGCACCCCGTGCGGGGCGTGCTGCTGGACCTCGACGGCGAGCACCGAGTCCGGCGAGGTCACCAGCGGCTTGGCGAACAGCGCGTGGGCGCTGATGGGGACCATGAGCAGCGCCTCGACCTCGGGCCAGACGACGGGACCGCCCGCCGAGAAGGCGTAGGCGGTCGATCCGGTCGGGGTCGCGCAGACGATCCCGTCGCAGCCGAACCCGGTCACCGGACGGCCGTCGATCTCCAGGACGACCTCCAGCATCCGCTCGGGCGACACCTTCTGCACGGCCGCCTCGTTGAGCGCCCAGTCGGTGTGGACGACGTCGCCGTTGCTGCGCACCACGACGTCGAGCGTCATCCGTTCCTCGACCTGGTACTCCCGGGTGACGACCCGGTCGACGACCTTGTCCAGGTCGTCGCGCTCGGCCTCGGCGAGGAAACCGACCCGGCCGAGGTTGACGCCGAGCATCGGCACCCCGGATGCGCGGGACAGTTCCGCGCCGCGCAGCAACGTCCCGTCCCCGCCGAGCACGATCAGCAGCTCGCAGCCGTCCATGGCCCCGGGGGTGGCGTCCGTGACCGTCTCGACGGACGGCGGCAGCGGCAGATCCGCCGCTTCGATGGCCAGTACCCGCACGCCGAGGCCGCTGCGCAGCAGTCCCTGTACGACGAGTTCGGCGCTGCGGATCGCGGCCGGGCGGCCGGTGTGTGCCAGAAGAAAGACAGTTCGTGCCGCATTCGTCGTCAACGAGGCCCCTCCGCCACTGCACGGTCGACATCCGCGGGATCCAGCTCCGGTGCTCCGGCCCGCAGCCACAGAAAGTACTCGACGTTCCCGGAGGGCCCCGGCAACGGACTCGCCGTCACCCCCCGCACCCCGAGGCCCAGTTCCCAGGCCCGGCGTGCCACCTCACGCACCGCCTCCGCCCGCAGTGCGGGGCTGCGCACCACCCCGCCGCTGCCGAGCCGCTCCTTGCCGACCTCGAACTGCGGCTTGACCATGAGGACCAGGTCCGCGTCGGGGGCGGCGCAGCGCGCCAGGGCGGGCAGCACCAGCCCCAGAGGGATGAACGAGAGGTCGCCGACGACCAGGTCCACGGGCTGCCCGTCGATCGCCTCCGGCGTCAGCTCCCGTACGTTGGTGCGGTCCTTGACGGTGACGCGGTCGTCGGACTGGAGCGACCAGGCGAGCTGCCCGTAGCCGACGTCGACGGCGACGACGTGACCGGCGCCGGCCCGCAGCAGGACGTCGGTGAAGCCGCCGGTCGACGCACCTGCGTCCAGGGCGCGCCGCCCCTCGACCTCGAGCCCGAGGGGCACGAAGGCGGCGAGGGCGCCCGCGAGCTTGTGCCCGCCGCGCGAGACGTACTCCGGGTCGCTGTCGTCCTTGATCACGACGAGTGCCGCACTGGTCTCGACCTGCGTGGCGGGCTTGGTCGCGGTGTTGCCCCCGACGGTCACCCGCCCCGCGGCGATCAGCTGGCTCGCGTGCTCGCGCGAGCGGGCGAGCTTGCGGCGTACCAGTTCGGCGTCGAGGCGGCGACGTGCCACTCCTGCCACGTTCGGTTCAGCTCCTGTTGTCGTACGAGGGCATCGGTGCGGGTACCGGTGCGGGTGCGGGCCCGGTGTCCAGCGCGGTCAGCGTGGAGCGCAGGCCCTCGTGTACATCCTCGTACACCTGGACGTGTCCCTCCGCCGGGAGGTGGTCGGCGTCGGCGAGACGTTCCAGCCAGGCGTCGACCCCGGCGTCCCCCGTGGAGGTCCGGGCGATGCCGAGGGGCGCGGGGGCACCGGGCTCGGGAAGGGGCGCGGCACCGGGGGACGCGCCCTCGGCGACCGGGTCCGCCGCCGCTTCGGCGGACGGGGCCCCGGGCGCCGTCGCGGGCACTGTTCCGGCCGCCGCACCGGGCCCCGGCATCGAGTCGCTCATGCGGGAAACGCTACCGCGAAGGGCTGCGGTACCGTCGGTCACGATGGCGACCATGGCTGAGTGCCGCAGCGCACTCGAGAGACTTTCCGACAATCTCGCGGGGGCGGACGGCGACGTGCGCAGCGCGGCCGCTCTGGACCGTTCGCTGAGCTGTCACGTCAGGGACCTCGACGTCACCTTCGTCGGTCGGCTGACCGATGGCCGGATCCAGGTGCTGAACACCGTGGACGGACCGCCTCGTGAGAGGGCCGAGATCCGACTGGCGATGAACGGCGACGATCTGGTGGCGATGGTGGACGGCGAGCTGAACTTCGCGAAGGCGTGGGGAACGGGCCGGGTCCGTCTGGAGGCCGGCTTCCGTGATCTGCTGAGGCTCAGGGCGCTGCTGTAACGGCGCTGCGGGCACGGGGCCCGGGCCGGACCGGCCGTGCCGCCGTCAGCCCTTCGCCGACGAGCCCTGCGGCACCCTGTCCGCCCTGCCGTCCCGCGGCCTGCGCGCGGCCGGAACCACCAGCGGCGTACCGGTCTCGGGATCGTCGACGACCTGGCAGCGCAGCCCGAACACCCGCTCCACCAGCTCCGCGGTGACGATGTCGCCGGGCGCGCCCTCGGCGATCACCGCTCCGTCACGCATCGCGATGAGATGGGTGGCGTAGCGGGCGGCGTGGTTCAGGTCGTGCAGGACGGCCACCAGCGTGCGCCCCTGCGTCTCGTGCAGTTCCGCGCAGAGATCGAGGACATCGATCTGGTGCTGGATGTCGAGGTACGTGGTCGGCTCGTCGAGCAGCAGCAGCGGCGTCTGCTGGGCGAGTGCCATGGCGATCCAGACGCGCTGCCGCTGCCCGCCGGACAATTCGTCGACATAGCGATCGGCGAGCGTGTCGACCCCGGTGGCCGCCATCGATTCCGCGACGATGCGTTCGTCGTCGGGCGACCACTGGCGCAGCAGCCTCTGGTGCGGGTAACGACCGCGTCCTACGAGGTCGGCGACGGCGATGCCGTCCGGCGCGACGGCGGACTGCGGCAGCAGCCCCAGCGTCCTGGCGACCGTCTTCGCCGGTATCCCGTGAATGGACTGCCCGTCGAGGAGCACCCGCCCGACGGTCGGCTTCAACATCCGGGAGAGCGCCCGCAGCAGGGTCGACTTGCCGCAGGCGTTGGGGCCCACGATCACCGTGAACGAGTGGTCGGGGATCTCGACCGAGAGGCTCTCCGCGATGAGCCGCCGGTCGTAGCCGAGGGTCGCCGAGTCCACGGTGAGGCGCTGCATGGTCGTACTCCCGGAGTCGGAGGTGATCGGGCGGCGGAACCGTCGTCCGCCACCGCGGACGACGACCGGGCTCCGTCCCGTCCCGCCGTACCGGGCCGGCCGTGCGGACGGCGGCGCACCCGGCACCACGAAGTTAGGTTAGCCTACCCTCTCCCTTTGGCCGACCGTCGGGGCGCGCCGGCCGACCGCCGGGGCGCCGCCGACGCTACAGGCCCAGCCGGGCGAGCGCCTTCCCCGCGTCCAGGCCGCACGAACCGTTCCCTGCGTACGACCACGCCGCGCCGCACAACGCCCTCAGCCCGTCGAGCACGTCGTCGCCGTCCCCCTCCAGTACCAGTTCCTCGCCGCGCACCGAGGCGCTCCAGCCGCGGCAGCCGAACCGGTCTCCCGCCCCTGTCACCTCGGGCTGCCCCGTCAGCAGCCCCCGCAGGTCCGCGTCGACGTAGGTGGGCCGGTGCTCCGGCCCGGCGGCCAGCAGCAGGGCCGCGTCCGTCACCCCGGTGAGCACGAGGAGGGAGTCCACACCGCCGTTGAGCGCGCCCTCGATGTCCGTGTCCAGCCGGTCCCCGACGACCAGCGGCCGCTCGGCCCCGGTCCGCAGCACCGTCTCCCGGTGCATCGGCGGCAGCGGCTTCCCGGCGATCTGCGGTTCGGCCCCGGTCGCGATGCGTACGACCTCCACCGCCGCCCCGTTCCCCGGCGCGATGCCCCGGGCGCTCGGAATCGTCAGGTCCGTGTTGGACGCGAACCACGGCGCCCCGCGCCTGATCGCGTACGCCGCCTCCGCGAGCCGCCCCCATGTCATGTCGGGCCCGCCGTACCCCTGCGCCACCGCGGCCGGATCGTCGTCCGCCGACTCCACCGGCACCAGGCCGCGCTCCCGCAGCGCGACGCGCAGCCCCTCGCCCCCCACCACGAGCACCCGCGCCCCGGCCGGCAGCTGGTCGGCCATCAGCCGGGCAACCGCCTGGGCGGAGGTGATCACATCGGTGGGCCCGGCCGGAATGCCGAGCTCGGTCAGGTGCGCGGCGACGGCGTCCGGCGTGCGCAGCGCGTTGTTGGTCACGTACGCGAGGTGCATCCCGCCGTCGCGCGCCGCGCCCAGGGAGTCGACGGCGTGCGCGATGGCGCGACCGCCCGCGTACACCACCCCGTCGAGGTCCAGCAGCGCCGTGTCGTACGCCTCGCTCAGGGCGGTGCCGCTGCCGCTCGGCCTGGTCCTGCTCGCCTGACTCATTCTTTGCGCTCCTCGGTACGGGCTTCTGTCCCGATCATCGCGCATCCCGGCCGCGCACTTACGATGCAGTGATGAACACATCAGGTCCGGCCCGCCGGGGACTGCGTCTGGTTCCGTTCCGCGGACTGCGTTACGTCCCCGAGCGGGTAGGCAGTCTCGCCGCGGTGACCTCGCCGCCGTACGACGTCGTCGTGCGCCCCGACGGACTGCATCACCTGGAGTCGGCGGACCCGCACAACATCGTCCGGCTGATCCTGCCGCAGGCGGACACGGCCGCGGCCCGCAACAAGCAGGCCGCCGAGACCCTGCACCACTGGCTGGCCGAGGGGATACTCGCCCCCGATCCCACACCCGCCCTGTACGTGTACGAGCAGCGGAACGCCGAGATCCTGCAGCGCGGCATCGTCGGGGCGCTGGCGCTCTCCTCCCCCGCCGAGGGCGTGGTGCTGCCGCACGAGGACGTGATGGCGCACGTCGTCGAGGACCGGGCCGACCTGATGCGCTCCACGGCCGCCCATCTCGAACCGCTGCTGCTCACCTACCGCGGCGGCGGCGACGCCTCGGGCGCGGCCGGTGTCGTCGAGCGGACCGTCGACCGCCCGCCGCTGCTCGCGACGACCACGGAGGACGGATTCCGCCACCGGCTCTGGGCGGTCACCGATCCGGCCGACCGGGCCGAGATCGAGACGGACCTGGCCCGCCACCAGGCCCTGATCGCCGACGGACACCACCGCTGGGCCACCTACCTGCGCCTTCAGCGGGAGCACACCGCACCCGGCCCATGGGACTTCGGCCTGGTCCTGCTCGTCGACACGGCCCGCTATCCGCTCCGGGTCCGCGCCATCCACCGGCTGCTGCACCGGCTGCCCGTCGCCGACGCGCTCGCCGCGCTGACCGGTCTCTTCCGCGTCCGTGACGTCGAGGGCCCGCTGCCCCACGCCCTGGACGTGCTCGCCGGGGCGGCGGCCGAGGGGAACGCCTTCCTGCTCGCCGGCGACGGCGGCTTCCACCTGGTCGACCGCCCCGACCCCGCGCTGCTGCGCCGTACGGTTCCGGCCGATCGCCCGGCCGCCTGGCGGTCCCTCGACGCGACGGTCCTGCACGCGGCCCTGCTGGATCACGTCTGGCGGATCCCGGACGCCCCGGAGCACATCGGATACATCCACGACACGGCGGCCGCGGTGGAGCAGGCCGAGCGGCGCGGCGGAACGGCGGTCCTGATGCACCCGGTGCGCGAGGACGTGGTGCGGGACCTCGCCCGGCAGGGTGTGACCATGCCACGCAAGTCGACGTCCTTCGGCCCCAAGCCGGCCTCCGGACTGGTGCTGCGGAGCCTCGCTCTCGACGACTGATTCCGGACATGGGAGAGGGGCGGCACCCGCTGTGGGTGCCGCCCCTCTCCCATGTCTCATGCCTTGGAGGAGCCGTCCTCGTCCTTGGCGTCGCGCTCGTGCTCGGCCGGGGCGGCGTCCGCCGCCGGGGCGTCCGCGCGCTCGTTCCCGTGTTCGCCCTCGTTCTCGTCGAGGGCGTCCACGAACTCGACTCCGTCCAGCTCGGCCAGCCGGTCGGACGCGTCCGTCACGCCGTCCTTGTCGGCCTCCAGCGCCTTGCCGAACCACTCGCGCGCCTCGCCCTCGCGCCCGGCGGCCAGCAGGGCGTCCGCGTACGCGTACCGCAGTCGCGGCGTCCACGCGTGCACGGCGTTCGAGGCGAGTTCGGAGCTCTGCAGCGTGACGATGGCGGCGTCGATCTGCCCCAGGTCACGGCGGGCCCCGGCGGCCACCAGACGCATCTCGACCTGACCGGCCTTGTCCAGCTTCCGCACCTCCGGCTCACCGGCCATGGCCAACGCCCGCTCGGGACGTCCCAGTCCCCGCTCGCAGTCGGCCATGACGGGCCACAGGTCCACCGAACCGGTCATCCGCCTGGCCGCCCGGAACTCCGCGAGCGCCTCCGAATACTTCTGCGTCGCGTACGCGGCGAACCCGGCCGCCTCACGCACGGCGGCCACCCTCGAGGCCAGCCGCAGAGCGACCCTGGAGTACGTGTACGCCTGCTCGGGGTCCTCGTCGATCAGCCGGGCCACCATGACGAGGTTCCTGGCCACGTCCACGGCGAGGGTCTTCGGCAGGCTCATCAGCTCCTGCCGCACGTCCTTGTCGATCTCGTCACCGGTGACGTCCTCCGGGATGGGGAGCCGCTTGACGGGCTCGCGGTCACGGTCGTCACGCCGTCCGTACCCGCCCCTGTCGTCGCGCCCCCGGTAGCCACCACGGCCACCGCGGTCGTCGCGCTGCCCGCGGTATCCGCCGCCACGGCTGTCGTCGCGCCGGTATCCGCCGCCCTGACGTCCGCCGCGGTCGTCGTCCCGACGCGGACCCCGGTACCCACCACGGTCGTCATCCCGACGCGGCCCCTGGTACCCACCACGGACGTCGTCGCGACGCGGCCCACGATCCCGATCCCGATCACGGTCGTCACGACGGAACCCACCACCACGCCGATCATCATCCCGACGGAACCCACGATCGCGGTCGTCCCGACGATCATCCCGACGAGGCGTGCGAGGCCGGTCGTCCCTGCGCTCGAATCCGCCGCCCTGACGTCCGCCGCGATCGTCGTCCCGACGCGGACCCCGGTACCCACCACGGTCGTCATCGCGGCGCGGCCCCTGGTACCCACCACGGTCGTCATCGCGGCGCGGCCCCTGGTACCCACCACGGACGTCGTCGCGACGCGGCCCACGATCCCGATCCCGATCACGGTCGTCACGACGGAACCCACCACCACGCCGATCATCATCCCGACGGAACCCACGGTCCCGGTCGTCCCGACGATCATCCCGACGGAACCCACCACCAGCGGGCCGGCCCTCGTCCCGACGGAACCCACCACCGGCGGGCCGACCCTCGTCCCGACGGGACCCACCACCGGAGCCACCGTGGCTGTCGTCGCGCCGGTATCCGCCGCCCTGACGTCCGCCGCGGTCGTCGTCGCGACGCGGACCCCGGTACCCACCACGGTCGTCATCGCGGCGCGGCCCCTGGTACCCACCACGGACGTCGTCGCGACGCGGCCCACGATCCCGATCCCGATCACGGTCATCGCGACGGAACCCACCACCACGCCGATCATCATCCCGACGGAACCCACGATCGCGGTCGTCCCGACGATCATCCCGACGGAACCCACCACCAGCGGGCCGACCCTCGTCCCGACGGGACCCACCACGGTCGTTGTCACGGCGCGAGTTGTCGCGGCGCGGGCCGCCGAAGCGGTCGTCACGACGCCCCGCGAAGCCGCCCCGGTCGCCACCGTCCCGGCGACGCGGCTCGCGCTCCGAACGATCGTCGGGAGAGTTGGTGGACATCGGGTGACTCCTGTTCATCGGGTGTTACAAGACATTCTCGCGCAGTCGGTCACCCGACGCGCTACAGCACAAAAAAGGACCCTTGGTCCCAGCGTGAACGCTGGGACCAAGGGTCCTTGAAAGATTGTTCGGCGGCGACCTACTCTCCCACAGGGTCCCCCCTGCAGTACCATCGGCGCTGAAAGGCTTAGCTTCCGGGTTCGGAATGTAACCGGGCGTTTCCCTAACGCAATGACCACCGAAACACTATCGGGCCTACCCGCAAAGCGGGCCATCGGCTCTTAGCGAACAAGCACACTTTTCAATTAAGTAGTGAATCTGTTCAACCGGTGCGACTGTTCGCAGCCCGGGAGGCAATACCGCTGCGATCAACGGCTGAAGACGTTTCCGTTTCCGCCGCCCGGCACTCCACCGGCCTACAGCGCGCGACGGGCGGCGG
>NZ_LIXJ01000045.1:0-5403 GCF_001905795.1 Streptomyces sp. CB01580 | reverse complement strand
CCCAACAAGCGCGTGCGGGTCCGCAACCTCACCGCGGCCGATCTGGAGGAGAGCTATCCGGTCCGGGCCGGTCTGGAGCAGATCGCCGCGGAGCTGGCGGCCCCGGCCCTGGGCGAGGACTGCTCGCACACAGTGGACGCGAGCAACTGAGGACAAGCCCTCGGCCTATTAGTACCGGTCAGCTCCACCTGTCACCAGGCTTCCACATCCGGCCTATCAACCCAGTCGTCTACTGGGAGCCTTAACCCATCAAGTGGGTGGGAATACTCATCTCGAAGCAGGCTTCCCGCTTAGATGCTTTCAGCGGTTATCCCTCCCGAACGTAGCCAACCAGCCATGCCCTTGGCAGAACAACTGGCACACCAGAGGTTCGTCCGTCCCGGTCCTCTCGTACTAGGGACAGCCCTTCTCAATATTCCTACGCGCACAGCGGATAGGGACCGAACTGTCTCACGACGTTCTAAACCCAGCTCGCGTACCGCTTTAATGGGCGAACAGCCCAACCCTTGGGACCGACTCCAGCCCCAGGATGCGACGAGCCGACATCGAGGTGCCAAACCATCCCGTCGATATGGACTCTTGGGGAAGATCAGCCTGTTATCCCCGGGGTACCTTTTATCCGTTGAGCGACAGCGCTTCCACAAGCCACTGCCGGATCACTAGTCCCGACTTTCGTCCCTGCTCGACCCGTCGGTCTCACAGTCAAGCTCCCTTGTGCACTTACACTCAACACCTGATTACCAACCAGGCTGAGGGAACCTTTGGGCGCCTCCGTTACTCTTTAGGAGGCAACCGCCCCAGTTAAACTACCCATCAGACACTGTCCCTGATCCGGATCACGGACCCAGGTTAGACATCCAGCACGACCAGAGTGGTATTTCAACGACGACTCCACAACCACTGGCGTGGCCGCTTCAAAGTCTCCCACCTATCCTACACAAGCCGAACCGAACACCAATATCAAACTGTAGTAAAGGTCCCGGGGTCTTTCCGTCCTGCTGCGCGAAACGAGCATCTTTACTCGTAGTGCAATTTCACCGGGCCTATGGTTGAGACAGTCGAGAAGTCGTTACGCCATTCGTGCAGGTCGGAACTTACCCGACAAGGAATTTCGCTACCTTAGGATGGTTATAGTTACCACCGCCGTTTACTGGCGCTTAAGTTCTCAGCTTCGCCAACCCGAAAGTCGGCTAACCGGTCCCCTTAACGTTCCAGCACCGGGCAGGCGTCAGTCCGTATACATCGCCTTACGGCTTCGCACGGACCTGTGTTTTTAGTAAACAGTCGCTTCTCGCTGGTCTCTGCGGCCACCCCCAGCTCACACTGTAAAAGTGATCACCAGACGTGGCCCCCCTTCTCCCGAAGTTACGGGGGCATTTTGCCGAGTTCCTTAACCATAGTTCACCCGAACGCCTCGGTATTCTCTACCTGACCACCTGAGTCGGTTTAGGGTACGGGCCGCCATGAAACTCGCTAGAGGCTTTTCTCGACAGCATAGGATCATCCACTTCACCACAATCGGCTCGGCATCAGGTCTCAGACTATGTGCACGACGGATTTACCTACCGTGCGTCCTACACCCTTACCCCGGGACAACCACCGCCCGGGCTGGACTACCTTCCTGCGTCACCCCATCGCTTACCTACTACCACCTCGGGTCATCGGCTCCACCACTACCCTCAACTCCGAAGAGATCAGGCCGGCTTCACGGACTTAGCATTAATGGGCTCAGTATTGGGCGTTTCAAAGCGGGTACCGGAATATCAACCGGTTGTCCATCGACTACGCCTGTCGGCCTCGCCTTAGGTCCCGACTTACCCTGGGCAGATCAGCTTGACCCAGGAACCCTTAGTCAATCGGCGCACACGTTTCTCACGTGTGTATCGCTACTCATGCCTGCATTCTCACTCGTGAACCGTCCACAACTACCTTCCAGTGCTGCTTCACCCGGCACACGACGCTCCCCTACCCAACCCAGCAGGCGTTAGCCCTTCATACTGGATTGACACGACTTCGGCGGTACGCTTGAGCCCCGCTACATTGTCGGCGCGGAATCACTTGACCAGTGAGCTATTACGCACTCTTTCAAGGATGGCTGCTTCTAAGCCAACCTCCTGGTTGTCTCTGCGACTCCACATCCTTTCCCACTTAGCGTACGCTTAGGGGCCTTAGTCGATGCTCTGGGCTGTTTCCCTCTCGACCATGGAGCTTATCCCCCACAGTCTCACTGCCGCGCTCTCACTTACCGGCATTCGGAGTTTGGCTAAGGTCAGTAACCCGGTAGGGCCCATCGCCTATCCAGTGCTCTACCTCCGGCAAGAAACACACGACGCTGCACCTAAATGCATTTCGGGGAGAACCAGCTATCACGGAGTTTGATTGGCCTTTCACCCCTAACCACAGGTCATCCCCCAGGTTTTCAACCCTGGTGGGTTCGGTCCTCCACGAAGTCTTACCTCCGCTTCAACCTGCCCATGGCTAGATCACTCCGCTTCGGGTCTTGAGCGTGCTACTCCACCGCCCTATTCGGACTCGCTTTCGCTACGGCTTCCCCACACGGGTTAACCTCGCAACACACCGCAAACTCGCAGGCTCATTCTTCAAAAGGCACGCAGTCACGACTATTGTCCCGAAGAACAACAGCGACGCTCCCACGGCTTGTAGGCACACGGTTTCAGGTACTATTTCACTCCGCTCCCGCGGTACTTTTCACCATTCCCTCACGGTACTATCCGCTATCGGTCACCAGGGAATATTTAGGCTTAGCGGGTGGTCCCGCCAGATTCACACGGGATTTCTCGGGCCCCGTGCTACTTGGGTATCTTCCAAACGAGCCGCTAATGTTTCAGCTACGGGGGTCTTACCCTCTACGCCGGACCTTTCGCATGTCCTTCGCCTACATCAACGGTTTCTGACTCGTCCCACGGCCGGCAGACCGCAGAAGAAAGAACCCACAACCCCGTAAACGCAACCCCTGCCGGGTATCACACGCATACGGTTTGGCCTCATCCAGTTTCGCTCGCCACTACTCCCGGAATCACGGTTGTTTTCTCTTCCTGAGGGTACTGAGATGTTTCACTTCCCCTCGTTCCCTCCACACTGCCTATGTGTTCAGCAGCGGGTGACAGCCCATGACGACTGCCGGGTTTCCCCATTCGGACACCCCCGGATCAAAGCTCGGTTGACAGCTCCCCGGGGCCTATCGCGGCCTCCCACGTCCTTCATCGGTTCCTGGTGCCAAGGCATCCACCGTGCGCCCTTAAAAACTTGGCCACAGATGCTCGCGTCCACTGTGCAGTTCTCAAACAACGACCAGCCACCCATCACCCCGGACCATCAAAGAGTCCGAGTTCACCGGGACCGGCACTGAAGGCAACCATCACGGCCATACCCTCAGACACCCAACAACGTGCCCGACACAACCCAGCCATCACCCGCGTTCCACGCCGAAGCAGTACTAACGAACAACAACCAAGCCGTGCCGAATAGTCAACGTTCCACCCATGAGCAACCAGCATCAGACACTCGCCGATGTACTGGCCCCTGACCCGACTCCGAAGAGACCGGGTAAGAAGTGCTCCTTAGAAAGGAGGTGATCCAGCCGCACCTTCCGGTACGGCTACCTTGTTACGACTTCGTCCCAATCGCCAGTCCCACCTTCGACAGCTCCCTCCCACAAGGGGTTGGGCCACCGGCTTCGGGTGTTACCGACTTTCGTGACGTGACGGGCGGTGTGTACAAGGCCCGGGAACGTATTCACCGCAGCAATGCTGATCTGCGATTACTAGCAACTCCGACTTCATGGGGTCGAGTTGCAGACCCCAATCCGAACTGAGACCGGCTTTTTGAGATTCGCTCCGCCTCACGACATCGCAGCTCATTGTACCGGCCATTGTAGCACGTGTGCAGCCCAAGACATAAGGGGCATGATGACTTGACGTCGTCCCCACCTTCCTCCGAGTTGACCCCGGCAGTCTCCTGTGAGTCCCCATCACCCCGAAAGGCATGCTGGCAACACAGAACAAGGGTTGCGCTCGTTGCGGGACTTAACCCAACATCTCACGACACGAGCTGACGACAGCCATGCACCACCTGTACACCGACCACAAGGGGGGCACCATCTCTGATGCTTTCCGGTGTATGTCAAGCCTTGGTAAGGTTCTTCGCGTTGCGTCGAATTAAGCCACATGCTCCGCTGCTTGTGCGGGCCCCCGTCAATTCCTTTGAGTTTTAGCCTTGCGGCCGTACTCCCCAGGCGGGGAACTTAATGCGTTAGCTGCGGCACCGACGACGTGGAATGTCGCCAACACCTAGTTCCCAACGTTTACGGCGTGGACTACCAGGGTATCTAATCCTGTTCGCTCCCCACGCTTTCGCTCCTCAGCGTCAGTAATGGCCCAGAGATCCGCCTTCGCCACCGGTGTTCCTCCTGATATCTGCGCATTTCACCGCTACACCAGGAATTCCGATCTCCCCTACCACACTCTAGCCTGCCCGTATCGACTGCAGACCCGGGGTTAAGCCCCGGGCTTTCACAACCGACGCGACAGGCCGCCTACGAGCTCTTTACGCCCAATAATTCCGGACAACGCTTGCGCCCTACGTATTACCGCGGCTGCTGGCACGTAGTTAGCCGGCGCTTCTTCTGCAGGTACCGTCACTTTCGCTTCTTCCCTGCTGAAAGAGGTTTACAACCCGAAGGCCGTCATCCCTCACGCGGCGTCGCTGCATCAGGCTTTCGCCCATTGTGCAATATTCCCCACTGCTGCCTCCCGTAGGAGTCTGGGCCGTGTCTCAGTCCCAGTGTGGCCGGTCGCCCTCTCAGGCCGGCTACCCGTCGTCGCCTTGGTAGGCCATCACCCCACCAACAAGCTGATAGGCCGCGGGCTCATCCTTCACCGCCGGAGCTTTCAACCCCGTCCCATGCGGGACAGAGTGTTATCCGGTATTAGACCCCGTTTCCAGGGCTTGTCCCAGAGTGAAGGGCAGATTGCCCACGTGTTACTCACCCGTTCGCCACTAATCCACCCCGAAGGGCTTCATCGTTCGACTTGCATGTGTTAAGCACGCCGCCAGCGTTCGTCCTGAGCCAGGATCAAACTCTCCGTGAATGATCTCCCGTAATCGGGAAACACCACGAGAGCGGAACCACCGGAGGAATGATCCGATGGTTCACAGCGTCCTCGCTGTGTAATCGCCTACGAGATCAGTGATCCCGCAGGACTTTCAAAGGAACCTCGCCCCAACCGATTCATCGGCCGGAGACGGGGTATCAACATATCTGGCGTTGACTTTTGGCACGCTGTTGAGTCGCGTCGCAGAGCCGCACCTTGTCCATGACCTCGCGGGGCTTCAGGTCGAGGACGCCCGCGAGCCGGGTCAGCACGTCCTCGCCGTCGTCCT
>NZ_LIXJ01000044.1 GCF_001905795.1 Streptomyces sp. CB01580 | reverse complement strand
CCGTATCCCCGGCCACGACCGGCCCGCACACCGCGAACGTGGTCGACTCCGTCGGACCATAGACATGGACCAGCTCCGTGTCCGGACAGTGCTCCAGCATCCGCGCCATCGCCACACCCGACGCCCCCTCACCGCCGGTCCACACCTCACGCAAACCCGCGAAACACCCCGAATCCTCCCCCGCCAGAACATCGAACAGCGCCTTCGTCAAGAACACCGACCCCACCCCAGCCGCAACCGCCTCACGCACCACCGCCGCACCCAACTCCACCTCCGCCACGACCACGGTCCCACCGTTCAGCAACGGCACCCACACCTCATACGTCGCCGCATCGAACGAATGCGGCGAATGGAACAACACCGCCCCATGCGCACCCGAACCCCAACGACCGTCCGCCGCCAACGCAACAATGTCCCCATGCGTGACCGCCACACCCTTCGGCACACCCGTCGACCCCGACGTGAACATCACATACGCCAAAGACCCCGACCGAATCACCGCAGGCAGGTCACCCACACCCGTCGGCACCGCACCCACCGCCAGAGCCGGCACACCCCCGACCTCACCCACGCCCCGGTCCGTAAGCACCAGCCCGGCACCAGCCTGCACCAGCACCTGCCGCACCCGCTCCTCCGGATACGAAGCATGCAACGGCACATACACACCACCCGCCTTCAGCACGGCCAGCATCGCCACGACCACATCGACCGACCGCTCCAACAGCAACCCGACCCTGGACTCGGACGACACACCCCCCTCCACCAGCACCCGCGCCAACCGATCCGAAGCCGCATCCAACTCCGCATACGTCAGCACGACATCACCACACCGCACCGCCACCGCACCCGGCGCCGCAGCAACCCGACGGGCAAACGCCTCGACCACCGACACACGACCGTCGAACTCCACCACCGCACCCCGACCGGCCACCAGAACCCGGTCCCGCTCCCCCGCACCCAGCATCGGCACCTCCGCCAACGCCACACCCGAAGCAGCCACCAACCCCTCCGCGAGACCCACCCAATGCCCCGCCATCCGCTCCACCGTCACCGCATCGAACAAATCCGTGCTGTATTCGATTGCTCCGATCAACTCCTCGCCCTTTTCCTCGAATTCGAGCATGAAGTCGAAGGGCAGCGCGTCCCTGGTCACCCCCATCGGCTCCAGGCTCAGACCGGGAAGGTCGGGAGCCGACTCGGTGGCGCTCTGCAACACCACCACGGCCTGGACCAGGGGCATGCGGCTGGGGTCCCGCTCGGGAGCCACGGCCTCGACCACTCGGTCGAAGGGCACGTGCTGATGGTCGAACGCCTCCAGCACCGTGTTCTTCACGTCCGTGAGGAAGTCGCCGAATGTGGCGGTCGGATCGATCCGCGAACGCAGCACGAGGGTGTTGACGAAGAACCCGACGAGATTCTCCAGCTCGGTGCGGTCCCGGCCCGAGGTGGCGGTGCCGAGCGCGATGTCGCCCTGGCCGCTGTAGCGTGACAGGAGCAGTTGCGTCACCGCCGTCAGTGTCACAAAGAGGCTCGCGCCCCGTTCCCGCCCCGTGGCGGCGAGGCGCCCTGCCAGCTCCGGCGCGACGCGGAACGTGTGAACCGCGCCGGCCGAGCTTCGCACGGCGGGGCGGGGCCGGTCGGTGGGCAGCTCCAGGGGTTCGAGACCGGCCAGCCGCTGACGCCAGTACGCGAGCCCCTTCTCCTCCTGCGCATCCGAACCGTCGCCCCTGTCCCGCTGCCAGACGGCGAAGTCGGCGTACTGGATCGGCAGAGAGGGCAGTCCGGGTGTCTCACCACGCACGACGGCCGCGTAGCACCGGCCGAGTTCGTCGGTGAGGATGTCCAGCGACCGGCCGTCGGTGACGATGTGGTGCATCGCGAGAAGCAGGGCGTGTTCGTCGGCGCCGATTCGTACGAGGCTGACGCGTACGAGCGGGCCTTCGCGCAGGTCGAACGGGGTCAGCAGGCGCTCGCGCAGGAGATCGTCGACAACGGCTCCCGCGGCATCGGGCTGCCCACCCGGTCCGGATTCCCCGGTCTGCCCGATCCTTACGTCCTGTCCGGCGTCTTCGATGTACTCGATCGGTATGGCGAGCGTGGAATGCACCACCTGGACGACCCGGCCGTCGACGGAATCGAAGGTGGTGCGCAGCGACTCGTGGCGGGCGACGAGCGTGTCCACGGCCCGCTGAAGCGCGCCGACATCGAGGTCGCCTCGTACACGCAGGGCGAGACCGGAGTTGTACTCCGTGCCGCCGGGCCTGAACTCCTCCAGGAACCATAGGCGTTGCTGCGCGAACGATGCTGGAAGCTCCGCCCCCTCCCCGCGCTCGACGGGAGATATCGCGTCGGGGTCGACCGCCACCACGGCACCGGCCATGCGTGCCCTGAGCAACTCCTGCATGTGGGCGGGCAGGGCGCTGATCCGGTTCTCCCGGGACGGTTGCGTGCTCATCTCGCGTCTCCTTGTGACACCAAGAAAAGGGCGGGGCGGAAGGGCTGAGGGGATGGGGGTGGGGGGCCGGACGGAGGTCGGCGCCGCGCCGGGGGACAGGGCGGGGCGGCGACCTCCGGCCGGGGCGGCCCGACCGGAGCGAGCCGAGGCGGTGCGGGGTCCCGGGACGTCAGCCTCGGGCCACACTCCGCAGAGCCGCGACGAACTCCTCGGCCAGGGCCGCGACCGTCTCCTGATGGTGCACGGCTGCCGAGTAGTACCAGGTGACGACGAACCTGCCGTCGTCCACGGCGGCGACCACGTCGATCAGATGGTTCCGCTCCTGCTGGGGTCCGTGTTCCTGTCCGTCGACCGCGACGGACCGATCGAGGAGACCCGCGCCGCCGGTGGCCGTGTCGAACTGCCCCAGGTAGTTGAAGCTGATCAGCGGATCGACGGCAGGGACGAGACCGGGCGTGTCCGCGAGGTGGCGGAGCGCGCCGTAGCCGACGCCCCGGTCCGGGACGGCTCGCAGCTGGCGCTTGACCGAGCGCATGGTCCCCGGCCAGTCGTCCCCTGCGGGGAGTTCGAGCGCCACGGGGTACATCGCCGTGAACCAACCGACGGTACGCGTCAGGTCGATGTCGTCGAACAGTTCCTCGCGACCATGCCCTTCCAGGTTCACGGCGACCTTGTCCCGCCCGGTCCAGCCCCGCAAGGTGCGGGCGAGGGCGGCGAGGAGCACGTCGTTGATCTGGGTCCGGAACCGGCCGGGGACCTGGTGCAGCAGCGCGTGCGTGTCATCCGTGTCGAGGTACGCCATGACCGCCGCCTGGTCGGCGACCTTGTTGCCGCCCAGCGGCATGTCGCGCGGCAGGCCGATCTCGGCGGCCTCGGCCACCGAGCTCCAGTACGCCGCCTGGTCGTCGAAGCCTCCCTCGCGGACGTACGCGCCGAGCCGGTCCGCCCAGTCGCGCACGGACGAGGTCCGCGGCCCGAGATCGGGGGTGCGGCCGGCGATCGCGTGCTCGTACGCGGTGGCCAGGTCGCCGAGCAGGATGCGCCAGGAGACGCCGTCGATCACCAGATGGTGCGCGGTGATCAGCAGGCGGGCCGGTGCGTCCCCGTCGGTGGCCGTGCCGACGACCGTACGGATCAGGGGGCCGACGGCGAGGTCGAGCCCGGCCTGTGCGTCGACGACCAGTGCGTGCCAGGCCGCGTCGGCTCCGTCGGCGGGGAGTGTGTGGACGGTGAAGACGGCGTCGAGGTCGGCGTCGGGTGTGATCCGGCCGGTCCAGACGCCTTCCGCGTCCTGGACGAACGTGGAGCGCAGGGCGTCGTGCTGAGTGACCAGCGCCCCGACTGCGGCACGGAGCGCTGTCAGGTCGACGTCGTGCGGCAGCTCGAACGCCAGGGACATGTTGAAGTGGCCGGGAGCCACCGGGTGGGTCTCGAAGAACCACTCCCGGACGGGGGTCGACGCCACCGTTCCACTGACCGGTTTCTGTTGGCCCGCGCCCTCGCCGGGGTCGAGTGCCCCGTGCGGTCCGGCCTCGTCGATACGAGCGGCGAGGGTGGAGATGGTGGGGTGTTGGAAGACGTCCCGGGACGAGAGTGACAGACCGGCCCGACGAGCCCTTGAGACGACCTGGAGACTGATGATCGAGTCGCCACCGAGGTCGAAGAAGTTGTCGTGGACACCGACGCGCTCGAGCCCGAGCACCTCAGCCCACACCCCGGCCAGTATGTCCTCCGTTCCGGTGCGCGGAGCGACGTAGGCGTCCTCGTCCCCGGTGAACTCCGGGACGGGCAGGGCCTTGCGGTCCAGCTTGCCGTTCGCGTTCAACGGCAACTCGTCCAGAACCACGAACACCGACGGCACCATGTACTCCGGCAGAACCACAGCCACGTGCTCACGCACAGCCGCGACGTCCAGCCCCGAACCGTCGGCCACCACATACGCGGCCAGACGCTTCACCCCCGGCCGGTCCTCACGAGCAACAACCACCGCCTGGCTCACACGCTCATGCGCGACCAGAACGCTCTCGATCTCACCCAACTCGATCCGGAAACCACGCACCTTCACCTGGTCATCGCCACGACCCGCATACTCAAGCGAACCATCCACATGCCAACGCACCACGTCACCCGTGCGATACAGCCGACCACCATCACGGAACGGATCAGCGACAAACCGCTCCGCCGTCAAATCCGGACGCTCGTGATAACCACGCGCCAGACCACCCGCGAGATACAACTCACCCCACACACCCACCGGGACAGGACGCAGACAGGCATCGAGCACATACGTGCCCTTGCCCGCCACGCCCCTGCCGATCGGCACCATGGATCCAGTGCTCTCCCCGTCCCGCTCCGAGAACCAGCCGGTCGCGTAGACGGTCGCCTCGGTCGGACCGTACAAATTCGCGACCACCGCACCCGGCATCACCTGACCAATCCGCTCCCGCAGACTCGACGGAAACGCCTCACCCGCCAAAACCACCAGACCAGCATCCACCCAGGCATCCTGCTCCAGCACCGCCGCAAACGCCGACGGCACCGCCGACACCAACGAACCCGACCACGACCCCCGCTCAGTCAGAGCAAGAACGTCCCGCACCACCTCCAACGTCCCACCCGCAGCCAACGTCCCGAACAACTCGAACACCGACACATCAAAATTCAACGACGTCGAAAACAGCACACGCGAGAACCGACCCACCCCCAACGACACCGCCCACTCCACCAGACCCGCCATCGACCCATGCGGAACCACCACACCCTTCGGACGACCCGTCGAACCCGACGTATAAATCACATACGCAGCCGACCCCAACGACACCGAACCCACCACCGGCAACACACCCGGCCTCATCGGACCAGCAAGCATCGCCCCGTCGACCACCACACGCACACCACTGTCCGCACGCATGAACTCCAACCGGTCCGACGGATACTGCGGATCCAACGGCACATACGCACCACCCGCCCGCAACACCGCCAACACCGCCACCACCAAATCCACCGACCGCGGCAACGACACACCCACCCGCGACTCCACACCCACACCCAACGCCACCAAATGCCCAGCCAGAGCCTCCACCCGACGCCACAACACCTCATACGTCAACGACTCCCCACCACACACCACCGCAACCGCCCCAGGAACAGCCCCCACACGCCCCGCGACCAACTCCACCACCGAACGACCACCCACACCCACACCAGGACCCGCCCACTGTGCGAGCAGGACACCGGCTTCAGCGGTCTCCAGCATCCCGAACCGATCGAGCGGCGCGTCCGGCTGCGCGGTCACACGCTCGGCGAGAGCGATCCAATGGCAGCACATCCGATCGACGGTCGAGGCGTCGAACAGGTCCGTATTGAACTCGGCCACGGCTGCCAGTCCGCCGCCGTCGGTCTGCTGAAAGTGCAGGCTCAGCTCGAACTGGGCTGCCTCGCGCGGCATCGCCTCGTCCTCGACACGCAGGCCGGGCAGCTCGAAGGCGCCCATCGGGGTGTTCTGGAGCGCTACGAGCGCCTGGACGAGCGGGGTGCGGGAGGTGTCACGCTCGGGAGCCAGCTCCTCGATGAGCCGGCTGAACGGCACGTCCTGATGCGCGAACGCGTCCAGCGTCGTCTCCCGCACCTCCGACAGCAGAGCTCCGAAGCCCATGGACTCGTCGATCCGCGAACGCAGCACGAGGGTGTTGACGAAGAACCCGACCAGATCCTCGATCTCGGCGCGCTCCCGTCCGGAGACCACGGTGCCCACTGCGATGTCCCGCTGTCCGCTGTACCGCGAAAGCAGCAACTGCGTCACCGCGGTCAGGGCCATGAAGAGGCTGGCCCCACGCTCCTGGCTCAGCCTCGTGAGCCGGTCCGCCAGTTCCGACGAGACCTCGAAGGCGTGCAGGGCGCCGGCCGAGGTGCGCACGGCCGGACGCGGCCGGTCCGTCGGCAGCTCCAACGGTTCCAGACCCGACAACTTGTCACGCCAGTGGTCGAGCTGACCGTCCAGCGCCTCGCCCGCCAGATGCTCGCGCTGCCAGACCGCGAAGTCCGGGTACTGAACCGGCAGTTCGGGCAGCGCGCCGTCTTCACCATGCACGGCGGCGGCGTACAGCGCGCTCAGCTCACGGGTGACCACGCCCATGGACCAACCGTCGGTCACGATGTGGTGCATCGACAGCGCCAAGACGTGCTCACGCTCGGAGAGGCGGACCAGCAGGACTCGCGTGAGCGGACCGTTGCGCAAGTCGAACGGCAGCGCCGCCTCCTCGGCCAGCATGGCCCCGAGCCCGTCCTCACCCGCAGCT
The DNA here is from genome assembly GCF_001905795.1 of Streptomyces sp. CB01580. GTDB lineage: Bacteria > Actinomycetota > Actinomycetes > Streptomycetales > Streptomycetaceae > Streptomyces. Next base: position 37,046 of record NZ_LIXJ01000044.1, on the reverse strand, counting down.
TCCGCTATGCGGACTGCCACCTCGATGTCTTCGGGTGCGTGGACGGTCTGGATGCCCCGGCCGTCGACGGAGTCGAAGGTCGTGCGCAGGGCCTCGTGCCGGGCGACGAGCCCGGCCACGGCCGACCGCAGCGCCACGACGTTCAACACACCCGTCAGACGCAGAGCGGCGGAGATGTTGTACTCGGTACCGCCGGGGGTGAAGTTCTCCAGGAACCAGAGGCGTTCCTGGGCGAACGAGAGCGGGAGTGGTCCGGTCCGGGGCGCGGGGAGGATCCCCGGCTCCTCCGGCTCGTCCCCAACTACCTGCGCGGCCAGGGCGGCGACGGTCGGGTGGTCGAACAGCGCACGCGGCGACAACCCCGTGCCCAGGGCGCCGCGCAGCCGCGAGACGACCTTCAGGCTGGAGATCGAGTCGCCACCCAGCGCGAAGAAGTCGTCGTGCACACCGACCCGTCCGACGCCGAGCACATCACCCCAGATACCCGCAAGGGTCCTCTCCGTATCGGTGCGCGGGGCGACATACTCCTCCCCCTCCTCCGCCTCGGGTGCGGGAAGCGCCCTGCGGTCCACCTTCCCGTTGACAGTCAGCGGCAGCTCATCCAGGACGACGAACGCCGACGGCACCATGTACTCCGGCAACAAACCCGCCGCATGCTCACGGATCCCGGTCACGTCCAGGACCTGACCGGCAGCCGGGACGAGGTAGGCGACCAGGCGCTTCACACCCGGCCGGTCCTCCCGGACCTGGACCGACACCACACCCACCGAGGCATGACGCGCGAGTACGGTTTCGATCTCGGCGACCTCGATCCGGAAGCCACGGATCTTGACCTGACCGTCGCCACGGCCGAGGAAGTCCAGGCGGCCGTCCTCACGCCAGCGCACCACGTCACCCGTGCGATACAGCCGGCCACCGTCACCGAACGGATCCGCCACGAACCGCTCCGACGTCAGATCCGCACGCCCGTCATAGCCCCGGGCAAGACCGGAACCACCCAGATACAACTCACCGGCGATACCGACGCCGACCGGCCGCAGGAAAGCATCGAGCACGTAGGCCCGGGTGTTGTTCATGACCTGGCCCAACGGCACCGAACCTCCGGAGACGTCCTCCGGCGCCAGGGGGCCGGACACCGCGAAGGTCGTGGATTCCGTCGGACCGTAGCCGTTGACGAGCACCAGCCCGGGGCAGGACTCCAGCAGGCTTTGGGCAGCCGCAGCGGGAACCGCGTCGCCGCCCGTCCAGAGCTCCCGAAGACCCGCGAAGCACACAGGGTCCTCCTCCACCAGCACACCGAACAGAGCCGCGGTCACCCACAGCCCCGTCACGCCCGACGCCACGGCGTCGCGGACGGCCGGCGCGCTCAGTTCCGCCTCGGCCACCACGACCGTGCCGCCGTTCAGCAACGGCACCCACACCTCATACGTCGCCGCATCGAACGAATGCGGCGAATGGAACAACACCGTCCCATGCGCACCCGAACCCCAACGGCTGTCCGCCGCCAACGCAACTATGTCGCCATGGGTGACCGCCACACCCTTCGGCACACCCGTCGAACCCGACGTGAACATCACATACGCCAAAGAAGCAGCACTCACGACCGGCGCGACCACGCCCCCACCGACCGGCACCGCATCCACCGCGAGAGCCGGCACACCCCCGACCTCACCCACGCCCCGGTCCGTGAGCACCAGCCCGGCACCAGCCTGCGCCAGCACCTGCCGCACCCGCTCCTCCGGATACGAGGCATGCAACGGTACGTACACACCACCCGCCTTCAGCACGGCCAGCATCGCCACGACCACATCGACCGACCGCTCCAACAGCAGCCCGACCCTGGACTCGGACGACACACCCCCCTCGACCAGGACAGCGGCAAGACGGTCGGACTCGGACTCCAACTCCGCATAGGACAGCGTCGCGGCACCACACCGCACAGCCACCGCACCCGGCGCCGCAGCGACCCGACGGGCAAACGCCGCCACGACCGAGGCGTCATCGAGCGCGGCGCCCCCTCCATCGGCCCACTCGTCGACGACGAGGGCGCGTTCCTCGGGGGCCAAGAAGTCCAGCGCTCCGAGCCTGGTCTCAGCACTGTCCACGAGCACGGTGAGAACCTGGGCGAGGCGTTCGGCCAGGGTGTCGACCGTGGCCCGGTCGAGGAGGGCGGGGTCATAGGCGAGCGTCATGTCCAGACGTTCGCCGGCCAGTCCGGCGATGAGGGTCAGTGCGTAGTTCGTCGACTCGACAGCCTGAACACCAGTGACCGACACACCATGCCGCTCCGCCGCGCCCGTGTCGACCGGGTAGTTCTCGAACACCACCAGACTGTCGAACAGGGAAGCACCCGCGGGCAGATCCGTCTCGATGTCCGACAGCGCCACGTACTCGTACTGCCGCGCCTCCACCAGGTCCGACTGCACACCTCCCAGCCACGACGCCACCCGCGCCGACGGATCCACCCTCACCCGCACCGGAACCGTATTGATGAACAGACCCAGAATGTCCTCCACCCCCGGCAGATCCGCCGGGCGCCCCGACACCGTCGTCCCGAACACCACGTCACCCGAACCCGACCCGGACGACGCCCCCGCGGACTGCGACAGCAACAACGCCCACGCCCCCTGCACCACCGCGTTCACCGTCAGACGATGCCGCCGCGCGAACCCACCGACCCGGCCCGCAACCCCAGCGCCCAGCACCACCGGAACCCGGCTACTCGAACGACCTCGCTCCACCTCACCCGGCAGACGGTCATACGGCAATGCCGCCGGATCCGTCACACCCGCCAACCGGCCGCGCCAGAACGCCCGCCCGGCATCCGCATCCTGACCCACCAGCCAACGCACGTACTCACCGAACGAACCCCGCGATCGCGCAGCCCGCCCAGACCCGTCACCGGCGTACTCGGCAAGCACGTCCGGCACCAAGGCCGCTGTACTCCATCCATCCAACAACACATGGTGGAACGTCCACACCACCCGCACCGCATCACCCGACAACCGAGCCAGCACCACCCGCAACAACGGACCGGAGGTGAGGTCGATCCCATGTCCGCGGTCCTGGTCCAACAGCTCGGCCAGGGCCTCGGCCTGCCTCTCCTCCGTCAAATCGCTCCAGTCGAGCACGGTGACCGGCACCGTCACGTCCCGATGCACCACCTGCACCGGCTCCGACAACCCCTCCCAGACCAACGACACACGCAACGCGTCCGAACGCGCCACCACCGTCTGCCACGCAGACGCCAACCGCTCCACATCCGACACACCATCAAGCCGGAACACGAACTGCTCCACATAGGCCGACGAACCCGGATCCGCCAACGCGTGGAACAGCATCCCCGCCTGCAACGGCGTCAACGGATACACATCCTCCACACCCCGACCGTCACCCACCACACGATCCACCTCCATCTGCGACAACCCCACCAACGGGAAGTCCGACGGAGTACAACCACCTGCCCCCACACCCTCACAATGCGCCACACACGCGACCAACTCCGCCGCGAACGCCTCCGCCAACCCCCGTACCGTCTCCTCGCGATGCATATCGCCCGAGTAGATCCACGAGAACGCGAGACGGCCGTCCTGGATGGCTCCGACCACATCGATCAGATGGGTGCGGTTCTCGTGCGGTGCATGGTCACCGCCTGGCAGCGGCAAAGCGTCTCGGAAGAGGCCGTCGCCGGCTTCGTCACCGATGTCGAAGTGGCCGTGGTAGTTGAAGCTGATCTGTGGGTCGTCCTCGGCCAAGCCTTCCAGGCCACCGCCGAGGTAGCGCAGCGCCCCGTAACCCACACCCCGGTCCGGAACAGCACGCAACTGCTCCTTCACCGACTTCAGATCACGACCCCACGCGTCGACACCGTCCACGTCCTCACCCGGCAGCCCCAGGGCCACCGGATACACCGACGTGAACCACCCCACCGTCCGCGTCAGATCCACACCCGCGAACAGCTCCTCGCGACCATGCCCCTCCAACAGCACCGGAACCCGGTCACGACCCGTCCACCCACGCAACACCCGCGCCAACGCCGTCAACAACACATCGTTCGCCTGCGTCCGATACACGGCCGGCACCCGCTGAACCAGCGCTTCCGTCTCCTCCATCGACAGAGCGACGGAGACCGTGCGGGCTGAGGCGACGGTGTTGGTTCCTTCGGGGTTGTCGAGCGGCAGCCGGTGGTCGGCCTGTGCCGTGGCGGAGGTCCAGTGGGCACGCTGGGCGTCGAAGCCGCCGCGGGCCGTGTGAGCCGCCAGTTCCTGGGCCCACTGACGCACGGAAGTGGTCTTCGGGCCGAGGTCGGGCGTGCGCCCTGCGGCGGCCTGTTCGTACGCCGTGCTCAGGTCCTCCAGCAGGATGCGGAGGGACACGCCGTCGATGACCAGGTGGTGCGCCGCGATGAAGAACCACGGGGCACGCCCCGCGCCCCTCCGGCCGAGAAGGACGCGGACGAGCGGACCTCCATCGAGGTCCAGGTCCGCCTGGGCGGCAGTGGCCAGCCGCTGCCAACGTGCTTCTGCTTCGGCGTCGTCCTCGGGCAGGTCGTGGGACGCGAAGATCCCTTGCGCGGTGACGGACGAGCGGTCCTCGTACCGGGCCGAGGTGCGACCGGAGAAGGTGGTACGGAGCGCATCGTGCTGGGACAGGACTGCCCCGAGCGCCGTCAGCAGGGCCGACTCGTCGGTCTCCGGGTCCAGCGCGAGGGCCAAGGACATGTTGAAGTGCTCCGGGGCCACCGGGTGGGTCTCGAAGAACCACTCCCGGGCGGGCAGCGTCGGCACCTCGCCGGTGAGCTCACCCTGCTCGGCGGTCGAGGCCGCCGCCGCAGCGTCCGACTCCACAGCCGGGATGACCGCGGCCAGAGAGGAGATGGTGGGGTGCTGGAAGACGTCCCGGGAAGAGAGCACGAGTCCTGCCCGACGGGCTCTTGAGACGACCTGGAGGCTGATGATCGAATCGCCACCGAGGTCGAAGAAGTTGTCGTGGACACCGACTTGCTCCAGCCCGAGAACCTCGGCCCAGACGGATGCCAGGACCTGTTCCGTCCCGGTGCGCGGAGCGACGTATCCGGCCTCGTCCCCGGTGAACTCCGGGACGGGCAGGGCCTTGCGGTCCAGCTTGCCGTTCGCGTTCAACGGCAACTCGTCCAGGACCACGAACACCGACGGCACCATGTACTCCGGCAGAACCACAGCCACGTGCTCACGCACAGCCGCGACGTCCAGCCCCGAACCGTCGGCCACCACATACGCGGCCAGACGCTTCACCCCCGGCCGGTCCTCACGAGCAACAACCACCGCCTGGCTCACACGCTCATGCGCGACCAGAACGCTCTCGATCTCACCCAGCTCGATCCGGAAACCACGCACCTTCACCTGGTCATCGCCACGACCCGCATACTCAAGCGAACCATCCACATGCCAACGCACCACGTCACCCGTGCGATACAGCCGACCACCATCACGGAACGGATCAGCGACAAACCGCTCCGCCGTCAAACCCGGACGCTCGTGATAACCACGCGCCAGACCACCCGCGAGATACAACTCACCCCACACACCCACCGGGACAGGACGCAGACAGGCATCGAGCACATACGTGCCCTTGCCCGCCACGCCCCTGCCGATCGGCACCATGGATCCAGTGCTCTCCCCGTCCCGCTCCGAGAACCAGCCGGTCGCATAGACGGTCGCCTCGGTCGGACCGTACAAATTCGCAACCGCCGCACCCGGCATCACCTGACCAATCCGCTCCCGCAGACTCGACGGAAACGCCTCACCCGCCAAAACCACCAGACCCGCATCCACCCGGGCATCCTGCTCCAGCACCGCCGCAAACGCCGACGGCACCGCCGACACCAACGAACCCGACCACGACCCCCGCTCAGTCAGAGCAAGAACATCCGGCACCACCTCCAACGTCCCACCCGCAGCCAACGTCCCGAACAGCTCGAACACCGACACATCAAAATTCAACGACGTCGAAAACAGCACACGCGAGAACCGACCCACCCCCAACGAAACCGCCCACTCCACCAGACCCGCCATCGACCCATGCGGAACCACCACACCCTTCGGACGACCCGTCGAACCCGACGTATAAATCACATACGCAGCCGACACCATCGACACCGAACCCACCACCGGCAACACACCCGGCCTCATCGGACCAGCAAGCATCGCCCCGTCGACCACCACACGCACACCACTGTCCGCACGCATGAACTCCAACCGGTCCGACGGATACTGCGGATCCAACGGCACATACGCACCACCCGCCCGCAACACCGCCAACACCGCCACCACCAGATCCACCGACCGCGGCAACGACACACCCACCCGCGACTCCACACCCACACCCAACGCCACCAAATGCCCAGCCAGAGCCTCCACCCGACGCCACAACACCTCGTACGTCAACGACTCCCCACCACACACCACCGCAACCGCCCCAGGAACAGCCCCCACACGCCCCGCGACCAACTCCACCACCGAACGACCACCCACACCCACACCAGGACCCGCCCAGCCGAGCAGCGCCTGCTCCAGCTCGTCCGCCTCCAGCATCCCGGCGCGCGAGAGCCTGAGCCGGGGGGCCGTGAGAAGCTGTTCGGCAAGCGTCAGCCAGTGGCGGCACAGCCGCTCGACCGTGGTCCGGTCGAACAGATCGGTGCTGAACTCGACGACTGCGGCAAGGCCGCCGCCGTCGGTCTCCTGGAAGTGCAGGCCCAGCTCGAACTGAGCCGCCGCACGGGGCACCGCGTGCTCCGTGGCCTGAAGACCAGGGAGGCGGAATTCGCCGGGCGGGGTGTTCTGCAGGGACACGAAGGCCTGGACGAGCGGGGTGCGCGAGGTGTCGCGTTCGGGCGCCAGTTCCTCGATGAGCCGGCTGAACGGCACGTCCTGATGCGCGAACGCGTCCAGCACCGTGGACCGCACATCGTCCAGGTACTCGCCGAAAGTCCGCGCGTCGTCGATCCGGGTACGCAGGACAAGGGTGTTGACAAAGAACCCGACGAGGTCCTCCAGCTCCGTGCGCTCACGACCCGAAACGGCTGTGCCGACCGCGATGTCCCGCTGGCCGCTGTAGCGCGACAGCAGCAACTGCGTCACCGCCGTCAGCCCCATGAACAGGCTGGCCCCACGCTCCTGGCCCGCCGCCCTGAGCCGGTCGACAAGACTCACCGGAACCTCGAACGTGTGCAGGGCGCCGGCCGAGGTGCGCACGGCCGGACGCGGCCGGTCCGTCGGCAGCTCCAACGGCTCCAGACCGGCCAGCTTCCCACGCCAGTGGTCGAGTTGACCGTCGAGCGCGTCTCCTGCCAGATGCTCGCGCTGCCAGACCGCGAAGTCCGGGTACTGAATGCGCGACTCCGGCAGAGCCGCATCCTCGCCACGCACAGCTGCGGCGTACAGCGCGCTCAGCTCGCGCGTGATCACGCCCATGGACCAGCCGTCGGTCACGATGTGGTGCATCGCGAGCACCAGCACGTGCTCACGCTCGGAAAGACGGACCAGCAGCACCCGGACCAGCGGGCCCGTGCGGAGGTCGAAGGGTATCGCCGCCTCGGCCGCGAGCGCCGCGTCCAGGTCTTCCGGAGCGCTGAGCGCCACGGTCCGCACCGGAACGTCGATGTCTCCGGGTGCGTGGACGGTCTGGACGCCCCGGCCGTCGACGGAGTCGAAGGTCGTACGCAGGGCCTCGTGCCGGGCGACGAGCCCGGTCACGGCCGCACGCAGCGCCGCGACGTCCAGGTCACCCGTCAGGCGCAGGGCACCGGTGATGTTGTACTCGACGCCCTCCCGGTCGAAGTCGTGCAGGAACCAGAGGCGTTCCTGGGCAAAGGACAGCGGAAGCGGGCCGGTGCGCGGCGCTGGGAGCACGTCGGCCTCGTCGGCCGGCTCGTCCAGGGCGATCTGCCCGGCGAGAGCCGCGACGGTGGGGTGGTCGAAGAGCGCGCGCGGGGACAGGCCCGTGCCCAGGGCGCCGCGAAGCCGGGAGACGACCTTCAGGCTGGAGATGGAGTCGCCGCCCAGGGCGAAGAAGTCGTCGTGGACGCCGACCTGTTCGACCCCGAGGACATCCGCCCAAATGGCGGCCAGAGCGCGCTCGGCATCGGTGCGCGGCGCGACGTGCTCCTCCGCCGTTTCGTACTCGGGTGCGGGCAGGACCTTCCGGTCCACCTTGCCGTTGACCGTCAGCGGCAACTCGTCCAGAACGACGAAGGCAGACGGCACCATGTACTCCGGCAGGGCAGCCGCGGCGTGCTCGCGCACCGCCACGATGTCCATGTCTCCCCCGACAGCCGGGACGAGGTAGGCGACCAGGCGCTTCACGCCCGGCCGGTCCTCCCGGACCTGGACCGACACCACACCCACTGAAGAATGGCGCGCGAGTACGGTTTCGATCTCGGCGACCTCGATCCGGAAGCCACGGATCTTGACCTGACCGTCGCCACGGCCGAGGAAGTCCAGGCGGCCGTCCTCACGCCAGCGCACCACGTCACCCGTGCGATACAGCCGGCCACCGTCACCGAACGGATCCGCCACGAACCGCTCCGACGTCAGATCCGCACGCCCGTCATAGCCCCGGGCAAGACCGGAACCACCCAGATACAACTCACCGGCGATACCGACGCCGACCGGCCGCAGGAAAGCATCGAGCACGTAGGCCCGGGTGTTGTTCATGGCCTGGCCCAACGGCACCGAACCACCGGAGACGTCCTCCGGCGCCAGAGGGCCGGACACCGCGAAGGTCGTGGATTCCGTCGGACCGTAGCCGTTGACGAGCACCAGCCCGGGGCAGGACTCCAGCAGGCTTTGGGCAGCCGCAGCGGGAACCGCGTCGCCGCCCGTCCAAAGCTCCCGAAGACCCGCGAAGCACACAGGGTCCTCCTCCACGAGCACGCCGAACAGGGCCGCGGTCACCCACAGCCCCGTCACGCCCGACGCCACGGCGTCGCGGACGGCCGGCGCGCTCAGTTCCGTCTCGGCCACCACGACCGTGCCACCGTTCAGCAACGGCACCCACACCTCGTACGTCGCCGCATCGAACGAATGCGGCGAATGGAACAGCACCGTCCCATGCGCACCCGAACCCCATCGGCTGTCCGCCGTCAGCGCCACGATGTCGCCATGGGTGACCGCCACGCCCTTCGGCACACCCGTCGACCCCGACGTGAACATCACGTACGCCAGAGACTGCGACGAGACCCGCGCCGAAACCACGACCGAGCCAACCGGCGCCGCACCCACGGGAACCGCGGGCACACCGCCGACCTCGGCAACGTCCCGATCCGTCACCACCACGCAGCTGCCCGACTGGGCGAGCACCTGACGGAGCCGGTCATCCGGGTACGAGGCGTGCAGCGGTACGTACGCACAGCCGGCCTTCAGCACGGCCAGCATCGCCACCACCACGTCCACCGACCGCTCCAACAGCAGCCCGATCCGCGCCTCGGCGACCACACCCCGCTCGACCAGCACACCGGCCAGCCGATCCGACGCCTCGTCCAGCTCCGCATACGTCAGCGCGATATCACCGCACCGCACCGCCACCGCACCCGGACGCGAAGCCACCCGCTCGGCGAAGGCGGCCACGACCGAGGCATCGGCGGCGGCCGAGCCACCGCCGTCGGACCACCGGTCCAGGACCTGCGTGCGCTCCTTCGAGGTGAGCAGTTCCAGGCGGCCGAGGTCTGTCCCGGCGTTCTCCAAGAGCGTCGTGATGACGTGCGCAAGCCGCTCCGCCATCAGCTCGGCCGTCTTCGTCCCGAGGAGTGCGGCGTCGTAGGCGAGGGTCATGTCGAGCCGTTCGCCCACAGCCGCGGCGATCAGCGTCAGCGCGTAGTTCGTCGACTCGACCGCCCGGACGCCGCTGACCGACAGGCCATGCCCCTCGGCGGCGGCAGCGTCCACCGGGTAGTTCTCGAACACCACCAAGCTGTCGAACAGCGACACGCCCGCCGGCAGATCCGTCTCGATGTCCGACAACGCCACGTACTCGTACTGTCGCGACTCCACCAGGTCCGACTGGACACCCTCCAGCCACGACACCACCGACGCCGACGGATCCACCCGCACCCGCACGGGCACCGTGTTGATGAAGAGGCCGAGGATGTCCTCCACGCCCGGCAGATCCGCCGGACGCCCCGAGACCGTCGTCCCGAACACCACATCCGCCGACGACGCGGACACACCCGCGCACTGCGACAGCAGCAGCGCCCACGCCCCCTGCACCACCGCGTTCACCGTCAGACGATGCCGCCGCGCGAACCCGCCGACACCACCCGCCACCGCCGCATCCAGCACCACCGGCACCCGACCGCTGGACCGGCCCCGCTCCACCTCACCGGGCAGACGGTCGTACGGCAGCGCCGCCGGCTCCGTCACACCCGCCAGCCGATCACGCCAGAACGCCCGACCCGCCACCACGTCCTGATCTGCCAGCCAGCGCACGTACTCGCCGAACGAACCCCGCGACACCCTCGCCGCGGCGCCGGCCTCGTCCGCATGGGCAGCCAGCACGTCCGGGACCAACGCCGCCGTGCTCCACCCGTCCAGGAGCACGTGATGGAACGTCCACACGACCCGCACCGCGTCACCCGACACCCGCGCCAACGCCACCCGCATCAAGGGTCCGGAAGCGAGATCGATCCCCTGGGCCCGGTCGGTGTCCAGGAACTCGCTCAGCCGGGTCTCCTGCCCGGCGTCGTCGGCATCCGTCCAGTCGAGGAGGGTGACCGGAACCGTCACGTCGCGGTGGACGACCTGCACCGGCTCCGGCAGGCCCTCCCACGCCAGCGACACCCGCAGCGCGTCCGAACGCCCCGCGACCGTCTGCCACGCCCGCGCGAACCGCTCGAGGTCCGTCACACCGTCGACCCGGAACACGAACTGCTCCAGATACGCCGGCGAGTCGGGCTCCGCCAACGCGTGGAAAAGCATCCCTGCCTGCAACGGCGTCAGCGGATAGATGTCCTCCGCCCCGCGACCGTCGCCGACGACCCGATCCACCTCCGCCTGGCTCAACCTCACCAACGGAAAGTCCGACGGAGTGCACCCGCCCGCACCCTCGCCCTCACAATGCGTCACGCACGCCACCAACTCCGCGGTGAACGCCTCCGCCAGTCCCCGCACCGTCTCCTCACGATGCACATCGGGCGAATAGGCCCAGGAGAAGACCAGTCGGCCGTCCGCCAGACCGGCGGTGACGTCGATCAGGCTCGTTCGGCGCTCGTCGGGGCTGTGCTCGCCGCCGGGGTTGAGGGCGGCGGAGCGGTACCAGCCGGCCTCCCCCGCCTCGGCGGCACCGTCGGTGTTCGCCATGTCCAGGCGGCCGAGGTAGTTGAAGGTGATCTGCGGGTCGTCCAGGGCCCGGCCCTCCAGGCCACCGCCGAGGTGGCGCAGCGCCCCGTAACCCACACCCCGGTCCGGAACAGCACGCAACTGCTCCTTCACCGACTTCAGATCACGACCCCACGCGTCGACACCGTCCACGTCCTGACCCGGCAGCCCCAGGGCCACCGGATACACCGATGTGAACCACCCCACCGTCCGCGTCAGATCCACACCCGCGAACAGCTCCTCGCGACCATGCCCCTCCAACAGCACCGGAACCCGGTCACGACCCGTCCACCCACGCAACACCCGCGCCAACGCCGTCAACAACACATCGTTCGCCTGCGTCCGATACACGGCCGGCACCCGCTGAACCAGCGCTTCCGTCTCCTCCACCGACAGCGAGCCCGACACGGAGCGGAGTGAACCGACCGTGTTCTCGACGGCGGCGCGTGCGTCGCGCGCGTCGCCGGTCGCCGGGGGGAAGTCGCGCGGCAGGTCGGGGGCCGTACCGTCGAGAACGGAGGTCCAGTAGGGGCGCTGGTCGTCGAAGCCGCCGTCGCGGGTGTGCGCGGCGAGGGTGTCGGCCCACTGGCGCACGGAGGTGGTCTTCGGGCCCAGGTCCGGTGTGCGGCCCGCGGCGGCCTGCTCGTACGCCGAGCGCAGGTCGTCGAGGAGTATGCGCCAGGTCACGCCGTCCACCACCAGGTGGTGGGCCACGATCAGGAGCCGGGTGTGCCGCTCCGCGCCGCGTCGGCCCACGAGGAAGCGGACGAGGGGACCGTGCTCCAGGTCCAGGCTCGACTGAGTCTCGGCGACCAGGTGGGACCAGGCGATGTCCTGGTCGGGCGCGGCGGTCAGGTCGTGCTCGGTGACGTACCGGTCCGCTTCGGCGGCCTGCGTGATCGTGCCGGTCCAGCGGGAGGAGCCGTCGGCCGGCCGGGTGAACGTCGAGCGGAGCGCGTCGTGCTGGGACAGCACCGCCCCTACGGCCTCGCGGAGCGCCGCCGGGTCCGTCGCGGCGGGGAGTTCGAGGTCCATGGCCATGTTGAAGTGGCCGGGGGCGACGGTGTGGGTCTCGAAGAACCACTCGCGCACCGGGGTGGTGCCGACCTCGCCGGAGACGGGGCCCTGTTCGGCGGTCCCGCCGTCGGCGTCGCCCGCTCCCGGCGTGCCCGCGACGGCGGCGAGGGCTGCCACGGTCTGGCGGGCGAAGATGTCGCGGGAGGTCAGGTCGAGTCCGGCCTGGCGGGCGCGGGTGACGACCTGGATGCTGAGGATGGAGTCGCCGCCGAGGGCGAAGAAGTTGTCCTCCACGCCGACCCGTTCGACCCGGAGCACGTCGGCCCAGATCGCGCACAGCGCGCGCTCGGTGTCGGTGCGCGGGGCGACGTGTCCGCCGTCGCTCTCGGCCTCCGGGGCGGGCAGGGCGCGGCGGTCGACCTTGCCGCTGGAGTTCACCGGGAGGGAGTCGAGCAGGACGAACACGGACGGCACCATGTACGCGGGGAGTTCGGCGGCGGCGTGCGCGCGCAGCGCGTCCGTGCGGACCGGCTCCGTACCCGCGTCGGTGGTCACGTACGCCACGATCCGCTGGGTTCCCGGACGGTCCTCGCGGACCATGACGGCCGCCTGGCCGATCTGCGGATGGCGGGCCACGACGGCTTCGATCTCGCCCGGTTCGATGCGCAGGCCACGCAGCTTGACCTGGTCGTCGGCGCGGCCCACGTACTCCAGGTGTCCGTCGGCCCGCCAGCGGGCCACGTCACCGGTGCGGTAGAGCCGGCCGCCGGTGCCGGACGGATCGGCGACGAAACGCTCGGCGGTCAGCCCGGCCCTGCCGTGGTAGCCGCGGGCGAGGCCCGGGCCCGACACGTACAGTTCACCGGCGACGCCCACTCCCACGGGGCGGAGCCAGGGGTCGAGGACGGCGACGTGCGCGTCGGCGACGGGTTCGCCGATCGGCGGGGCGCCCGCGCCCGGTGCGAGGGCGCCGCTCATCGAGGCGGCGATGGTCACCTCGGTCGGGCCGTACGCGTTCACCATGGTCCGGCCGGGCGCCCAGCGGGCGACCAGCTCCGGACCGCACGCCTCGCCGCCGGTGGCGACGACCCTGAGGTCCGGGAGATCGCCGGAGGGCATGGTGCCGAGGACGGTCGGCGGGATCAGGGTGTGGCTGATCCGCCGGTCGCGGAAGACCCCGAACAGCGCGTCGCCCACGACGGGTCCCGGGACGTCCGGGACGACGAGGGCGGCGCCGCCGCCGAGGGCCATGAGCAGTTCCATGACGGAGGCGTCGAAGCCCGCGGACGCGAGCTGGACGACCCGTGCGTCGCGCCCGACCCGCAGCCGGTCCACCACGGCGGCGGCGAAGCCGGCGATGCCGCGGTGGGTGACGACGACGCCCTTGGGGCGGCCGGTGGAGCCCGAGGTGTAGATCATGTACGCCGCCGCGTCGACGCGGACCCGCGGGTCGTCGATGGCCGCACCGGCACCGTCGCCGATGACTTCCCGGCCCGGCTCCGACGCCCCCGGCGCCGTCGTCCCGTCCAGGTGGACGACCGGCGCGCCGCTCTGCCGGAGGACGTCCCGGACCGTCCGCCCGTCCTCACTCGCCACGGCACCGGCCGCGGCCTGCGCACCGGCTCCCGCTTCCGCGTCCTCGGCGGCGCACAGCACCAGGCGGGCGTCGCAGTCCTGGAGGACGAATTCCAGGCGCTGGGCCGGCCACGAAAGGTCCACGGGTACGTACACGCCACCTGCGCGCATGACGCCGAGCAGGCTGACGAGCCAGTCGGCGGAGCGGGGCACGGCGACGGCGACGCGCGCCTCGGCGCGTACGCCGCGTGCGGTCAGCAGCCTCGCGACACGGGCGGAGGCGGCGTCGAGCTCGGCGTAGGTGAGGGTGGTGTCGCCGTATTCGACGGCGACGGCGGTCGGGCCCTCGGCGGCACGCGCGGTGAGCAGCTCGGGGAGCGTGAGCGGGGTCGTTCCGGAGCCGACGGTCGAGACGCCCCAGACGTCGGCGATGCGGCGCAGTTCGTCGTCGGCGAGGTGGTTCACGGTCGCCAGGGCGCGGTCCGGGGCGCCGCAGACGAGGCGGGCCAGGTCGAGCCACTGGCGGCAGAGGCGCTCGACCGTGGCGGCGTCGAACAGGTCGGTGCTGTACTCGGCGCCCGCCAGCAGGCGGCCGTCCTGCTCGGCGAAGGAGAAGGTGAGGTCGAACTGCGCGGAGTTGCGCACCGATTCAACGGCTTCGGCGTGCAGGCCGGGCAGGTCGAAGGAGGAGCGCGGGGTGTTCTGCAGGACGATCATGGCCTGGACGAGCGGGGTGCGGGAGGTGTCGCGCTCGGGGGCCAGTTCCTCGATGAGCCGGCTGAACGGCACGTCCTGGTGCGCGAAGGCGTCGAGGACCACGTCGCGGGTGCGGTCGAGGAGTTGGGTGAAGGTCTCGCCTTCGTCGATGCGGTTGCGCAGGACGAGGGTGTTGACGAAGAAGCCGACGAGGTCTTCGACCTGGGGCGACTGTCGGCCGGAGACTCCGGTGCCGAGGGCGATGTCCGTCTGCCCGCTGTGACGGGCGAGCAGCAGCTGGGTGACGGCGGTGAGGGCCATGAACAGGCTCGCGCCGCGGTCCTGGCCGGCGCGGGCGAGCCGGGCGGCGAGGTCGGCGGGAACGTCGAAGGTGTGCAGGGCGCCGGCGGAGGTGCGCACGGCCGGGCGGGGCCGGTCGGTGGGCAGCTCCAGGGGCTCCAGGCCGTCGAGCCGCTCGTGCCAGTGGCGGAGCTGGTCGTCCAGGGCGTCCCCGGCCAGCTGCTCGCGCTGGCTGACGGCGAAGTCGGGGTACTGGACGGGGAGTTCGGGAAGTTCGGGACTCGTGCCGTGGACGGCGGCGGTGTAGAGGGCGCTGAGTTCGCGGGTGATGACGCCCATGGACCAGCCGTCGGTGACGATGTGGTGCATCGAGAGGACGAGGACGTGCTCCCGCTCGGAGAGCCGCGCCAGCAGCACCCGCAGCAGTGGGCCGGTCCGCAGGTCGAACGCGGTGGCGGCCTCGGCGGCGAGCACGGCGTCGAGTTCCTCGGGGGTGTCGACGCGCACGGTGCGGAGCGGGACGGCGACGTCCTCGGCGGGGTGGATGTGCTGGACGCCGTGTCCGTCGGCCGATCCGAAGGTGGTGCGCAGCGATTCGTGGCGGGCGACGAGGCCGTCCACGGCGGTGCGCAGGGCGGCCGGGTCGAGGTCGCCGGTGAGGCGGAGGGTGCCGGAGACGTTGTATTCGACGGATCCGGGGGCGAAGTCCTCCAGGAACCAGAGGCGTTCCTGCGCGTACGAGAGCGGCAGCGGGCCGGTCCTGGGGACGGGGACGATGCGCGGCTCGGGGCGGGCGGGGGCCGCGTCGTCGGTACCGGCCGCGCTCGTGGCGACCTCGACGGTGGCGGCGAGGTCGGCGAGGCGCGGGGTGTCGAACAGGTCGCGTACGGCGAGGGGGACGCCGAGGCGTTCGCGGACCCGGCTGACGACGCGGGTGGCGAGCAGGGAGTGGCCGCCGAGGGCGAAGAAGTCGTCGTCGACGCCGACGCGTTCGACGCCGAGGACCTCGCTCCACAGGGCGGCGAGGGCTTCCTCCGTGGCGGTGCGGGGGGCGACGTATGCGGCGGTCTCGGCCCATTCCGGGGTGGGCAGGGCGCGGCGGTCGAGCTTTCCGCTGGAGGTGGTGGGCAGCGCTGCGAGGGTGACGAAGGCGGACGGGACCATGTAGTCGGGCAGTCCGCGGCGGACGAGGTCGCGCAGGGCGGCGGGGTCGGGGGCGGGCCGGCCGGGTACGGGGACGAGGTACCCGGCGAGACGCGCGACGCCGTTGTGGTCGTCGCGGACGACCACGGCGGCGTCGGCGACATCGGGGTGGCTGCGCAGGGCGGCGGTGATCTCGCCGGGTTCGATGCGGAAGCCGCGGACCTTCACCTGGTCGTCGGCGCGGCCGAGGTGTTCGAGGGTGCCGTCGGCGCTCCAGCGGGCGAGGTCGCCGGTGCGGAAGAGCCGCCCGCCGTCGCCGGACGGGTCGGGGACGAAGCGTTCGGCGGTGAGGGCGGGACGGCCGTCGTAGCCGCGGGCGAGGCCGGCTCCCGAGATGTACAGCTCGCCCGCGACGCCCTGCGGGACGGGGCGCAGCCGCTCGTCGAGGACATGGGCGCCGTTGTTCCACAGCGGGGTGCCGATGCGGACACCCGCCGGGTCGGTGGAGCCTTCGGCGGCGACGGTCGCGGCGACGCTGTCGGCGCTGATCTCGGAGGAACCGTACAGGTTGAGCAGGGTGGCGTGCGGCAGTCGCTCGGCGAAGCGGGCGACGAGGGCGCGGCTGAGGGGCTCGCCGCTGCTGATCCAGCAGCGGCAGGTGGCGAGGGCTGCCGGATCGGTCTCGTCGAGGAGGACGGAGAGCAGGCTGGGGACGAGGGTGAGGCGTTCGACGGAGTGCTCGGCGACGAGGGCGGCGAGGGCCAGGGGGTCCTTGGCCTGTTCGTCGGTGGCGAGGACGACGTGTCCGCCGTGGAGCAGGGTGCCCAGGATCTCGGTGGCGCTGTCGAGGAAGCCGATGGAGCTCTTGGCGCAGACGACGGAGGCCCGCCATCGGGGGTGGGCCTCGGCGAACCAGGCCCAGCGGCTGAGGAGTCCGGCGTGCAGGCCCTGGACGCCCTTGGGGCGGCCGGTGGAGCCGGAGGTGTAGATGACGTACGCGACGTTGTCGGCGCGCAGCGCGGCGACGGCTTCGGGGGCCGTGGCGGGAAGGGTCGCGACGTGGTCGGTCGTGGCCGGTTCGTCGACGACGACCGTGGTGACGGGGCGGTCCGCGGCAGTGGCCGCGTCGGTGACGAGGGCGGTGAGGGACTGTTCGGTGACGGTGGTCCGTACGCGGCTCTCGCCGAGCATCCAGGAGACGCGGCCGACGGGCAGTGCCGGGTCGACGGGCAGGTAGGCGCCGCCTGCCTTGAGGACGGCGAGGGCGGCGACGACGAGGTCGGCGCGGCGTGTGAAGCAGACGGCGACGGGCTCCTCGGGACGTACCCCGACGGCGATCAGGTGGTGGGCCAGCCGGTTGGCACGCTCGTCGAGTTCGCGGTAGGCGAGCGTGTGACCGTCGCTGGTGAGCGCGGGGGCGTCGGGGGTCCGGGCGACCTGCTCGGCGAAGTGCGCGGGGATGATGCCGTGGGCGGCCTCGGGGCGGGTGTCGCCGGCTCCGAGGGCGGTGACGGCGGCGCGTTCGTCCGCGTCGAGGAGGTCGTGCGCGGCGAGGGGGGCGTCGGGTGCGGCGGCGACGGCGCGGACGAGGGCGACGAAGTGGCGGCCGAGCCGTTCGACGGTGGCCGGTTCGAAGAGGTCGGCGTCGTACTCGACGGCGCAGTGCAGGCCGGGGCGTCCGGTCCGGCCCTCCTCGGGCGCGTCGGTGTTCTGGAACTCCTCGAATTCCTCGAATTCCCAGCTGATGTCGTAGGGGGCCTGGCGGCGGGCCAGGTTTCCGCGGGTGACGCGGAGTCCTTCGAACTCCATGGACTCCGCCGGGGTGTTCTGGAGGACGACCATGGACTGAATGAGCGGGGTGCGGGAGGTGTCGCGCTCCGGTGCGAGGATCTCCACGAGCCGCTCGAAGGGGACGTCCTGGTGGTCGAACGCCTCCAGGACGGTTTCCCGGACGCCGTCGAGGTAGGTGGCGAAGGAGGCGTCGCGGTCGATTCCGGAGCGCAGGACGAGGATGTTGATGAAGAACCCGACGAGGTTTTCGACTTCGGCGCGTTCGCGTCCCGGGACGGCCGTGCCGACCGCGATGTCGTCCTGTCCGCTGTACCGGGCGAGCAGCAGTTGCACGAGGCCGGTGAGCGTGACGAAGAGGCTGGTGGAGCGGGTGCGGGAGAGGTCGTGGAGGGCTGCGGCGACGTCGGCGGGCAGCGTGAAGGTGTGAACGGCGCCGATGCCGCGGCGGACCGCCGGACGAGGGCGGTCGGTGGGCAGCGCGAGCGGTTCGAGGCCGGCGAGACGGTCGCGCCAGTACCCGAGGTGCCGGTCGAAGGACTTGTCGGCGTGGCGGGCGCGCTGCCAGGCGGCGTAGTCGGCGTACTGGACCGGGAGGGGCGGGAGCGCGGCGGACTCGCCGCGCAGGGCGGCCGCGTAGCAGACGCGCAGTTCGCGGACCACGATCTCCATGGAGGCGCCGTCGGTCACGATGTGGTGCATCGCCAGGAGCAGCCGGTGCTCGTCGGCGCCCGTGCGGACCAGCAGGACCCGCAGCAGGGGGCCGGTGCGCAGGTCGTAGGGCTCGTCCATGGCGGCGGTGAACAGCCGGTCGCAGACGGCCTCCACGCCGAGGGCCGCCACGTCGGCGGCCTCGACGCCGAGCGTCCCGGCATCGGTGGTCGCGAAGCCGTCGGCCGGCCCGGCGTCGGCGGTCAGGTCGATGTGGCGGAAGGGGGTGCGGGAGACGGCTTCCCGGGCCGGGAGGACGATCTGCCGTGCGACGCCGTCCTCCGCGCCGAACACCGTCCGCAGCGCCTCGTGCCGGGTGACCAGGCAGTCCACGGCTCCGCGCAGCGCGGCCGTGTCGAGGGAGCCGGTCAGCCGCAGGGCGAGGCCGGAGTGGTTCTCGGTGGAGTCGGGCTCGTACTCCCCCTGGAACCAGAGCCGTTGCTGCGCGAAGGAAAGCGGCAGCGGGCGGTCTTCCGAACGGTCGACAGGTTCGATGCCCGTGCGGCGGGCGGAGCCGGCGCGTCCCGCGAGCCGCTGCCGCAGCTTCTCCCGCACGTGCTCCGGCAGCGAATCGATGCGGCCCTCACGCGACGACGCGGCGTCCATGGAAAGCTCCCTCACTCACATCAAGCATCAACGAATGTCGTTCGGAATCCCGGCCGCGGGGCAGGGAAAGGCGCGTGTGCGCGACCGACCGGATTCGCTTCTCGCTCGCCCAGTCGGTCGCGCACACGTGTCGTACGTGTCGTGTGTCGTCCGTCGTCGCGCCTTGCCTGCGCGCGACGACGCCCTTGTCGTGCGGTGCCGCGCCCGGACTACTCCGGATCGCCGTCCATGAGATCGAGGTCCATTCCCTCCGCGGCCATCGCTTCCTCGATCTCCGCGATGATCAACTCCTCGACCTGCCGGGCGAGCAGCGCAATGGTCGGATGGTCGAACATGACACGGGCCGAGGGGTTGATGTCGAACACGGTTCGGACCCTAGCAACGACGCGAAGACTCAGAACCGAGTTTCCGCCCAGGCCGAAGAAGTCGTCCTCGACACCGACCCGTTCGAGCCCCAGCACCTCCGACCAGATCTCCGCGAGCGCCTCCTCCGTGGGGGTGCGCGGCGCGACGTGGTCGGCCCGGCTGCCGTATTCGGGGGCCGGCAACGCCCTGCGGTCGAGCTTGCCGTTGACGGTGAGCGGCAGCCGTTCGAGCGGGACGAAGGCCGCGGGCACCATGTAGTCGGGCAGGGCGGCCCCCAGGGCCTCCCGCAGCGGCCGGTCGTCGAACGACGCGACCGCCGCGGCCGGGTCGCCCTCGGCACGCGGAACGACGTAGGCCACGAGCCGACGGTCGCCGGGCCGGTCCTCGCGGACGACCACCGCGCCCTGGGCGACCAGCGGTTGGCGGACGACCTGGGCCTCGATCTCGCCGAGTTCGATGCGGAAGCCGCGGATCTTCACCTGGTCGTCGCTGCGGCCCAGGTACTCCAGCATCCCGGCCGCGTTCCAGCGGGCCGTGTCGCCCGTCCGGTACATGCGCCGACCGGGCGCCTCGCCGTACGGGTCGGCGACGAACCGCACCGCGCTGAGCCCGCGCCGTTCCAGGTAGCCGCGGGCGAGGCCGCCGCCCGCGATGTACAGCTCACCGCGCACGCCGGTGGGCACGGGCCGCAGCGCGTCGTCCAGGACGTAGGCGCGCAGGTGGGGCATGGCCCGGCCGATGACGCTCCCGGATCCCCCGCGGGCGAAGGCGGCCTCGGCGGGACGGCTGGTGACGTGCACGGTCGTCTCGGTGATGCCGTACATGTTGACCAGCCGGGGCCCGTCGACACCGGAACGCTCCACCCAGGAGGCGATCCGGGTCCAGTCGAGCGCCTCGCCGCCGAAGACGACGGTGCCCAGCGCCAGCCGTTCGCGCAGTCCGCCGCCGATCCGGTCGATCTCCTCGACGAGACGGTAGAAGGCGGACGGCGTCTGGTTGAGGACCGTCACCCGCTCGCGGTCCAGCAGCCGGGCGAAGTCCGCGGGCGAGCGGGCGACGTCCTTGTCGACCACCACGAGCCGGCCGCCGTGCGCGAGCGCGCCCCACAGCTCCCAGACGGTGAAGTCGAAGGCGTAGGAGTGGAACATCGTCCAGACGTCTTCGGCACCGAAGGAGAAGTCCTCACGGGCGGCGGCCAGGAGGCGGGCCACGTTGCCGTGGGTGACGACCACGCCCTTGGGGCGGCCGGTGGAGCCGGAGGTGTAGATGACGTACGCGGCGGACTCCGGGGACAGCGGCCCGCCGGTGCGGGCCCGCCCGGCGGCGGGGACGCCCGCGCCGGGGGCATCGCCGTCGAGGACCAGCAGCGGCCGGTCCGCCGCCGCGTCGGGCGGCAGGACGTCCCGTACGTCCGGATGCGTGACGACGAGCTGTGCCGCGCTGTCCTCCATGATGTAGCCGATCCGGTCGGCCGGGGCCGCCGGGTCCACCGGCACGTACGCGCCTCCCGCCTTCAGCACCGCGAGTACGGCCACGACCAGGTCGATCGAGCGCGGCAGCACCAGTCCCACGCGTGCCTCGGGGCCCACGCCATGGGCGGCGAGCCGCCCGGCCAGCCGCTCCGCCCGGTCGTTCAGTTCCCCGTAGTCGATCGTGGTGTCCCCGAAGGTGACCGCCGGTGCCTGCGGCACCGCCCGTGCCCGCTCCTCGAACAGCATGAGCGGGGACGGGGCGGGGACGCCCGGGTCACCGGTCTCGTTCCAGGAGTCGAGCAGCAGGCGCCGCTCGGTGGCGTCCATGGGGTCGTGGGCGCGCAGCGGCAGCCCGGGCGCCGCCGTCAGCGCCTCGGCCAGGGCCAGCCAGTACCGGGCGAACCGGTCCGCGGTCGCCGCGTCGAACAGATCGCTGTGCACCATGACGGCCTCCAGACCGCCGTCGCGGCCCGGCTGGAATTCGAGGTGCAGATCGAACTGGGCGGTGTCGCGGGGCGGCACGAACTCCGTGACACGCACGCCCGGCAGCTCGAACTCCGGCCGCGGGGTGTTCTGCAGGACCAGCATGGCCTGGACGAGCGGGGTGCGGGAGGTGTCGCGTTCGGGGGCCAGTTCCTCGATGAGCCGGCTGAACGGCACGTCCTGGTGCGCGAACGCGTCCAGCACGGTACCGCGCACCCGCGTCAGCAGGTCCTCGAAGCTCCGCGCTTCGTCGATGGCGGTCCGCAGGACGAGCGTGTTGGCGAAGAAGCCGACGAGGTTCTCCAGTTCGGCCCGTTCCCGTCCGGACACGACGGTCCCGAGTGCGATGTCCCGGCGTCCGGCGAACCGGGACAGAAGGAGCTGGGTGACGGCGGTCAGGGACATGAACAGGCTCGCCCCTCGGGTCCGCCCGACCTCCGTGAGCCGGTCGGTGAGTGCGGTCGGCACGTCGAAGGCGTGCAGGGCGCCGCCCGTTCCCCGCACGGCGGGACGCGGCCGATCGGTGGGCAGTTCCAGCGGTTCGAGGCCCGCCAACTGTGTCTTCCAATAGGCGAGTTCCTCGTCGAGTGCGCCGTCGGCCTCCAGACGCCGACGCTGCCAGACGGCGAAGTCCGGGTACTGGACCGAGGATTCCGGGAGGTCGGCGTCCTCGCCGCGTACGGCGGCGGTGTAGAGCGCGCTCAGCTCGCGGGTGACCACGCCCATGGACCACCCGTCGGTCACGATGTGGTGCATGGCGAGGACAAGGACGTGCTCCCGTTCGGAGAGCCGCACGAGGAGGACCCGGAACAGGGGGCCGGCGACCAGGTCGAACGGCACCGAGACGGCCTCGTGGAACGCCTCGTCCAGTCCGGTCTCGCGTACCGGGACCTCCAGGTCGTCCGGGGCGTGGACGGTCTGGATGCCCCGACCGTCGACGGAGTCGAAGGTCGTGCGCAGGGCCTCGTGCCGGGCGACGAGCCCGGCCACGGCCGACCGCAGCGCCACGACGTCCAGCTCGCCCGTGAGCCGGAGCGCGGTGACGACGTTGTATTCGACGCCGTCCCGGTCGTAGTCGTTGAGGAACCAGAGGCGTTCCTGGGCGAACGAGAGCGGGAGTGGTCCGGTCCGGGGCGCGGGGAGGATCCCCGGCTCCTCCGGCTCGTCCCCGGCTACCTGCGCGGCCAGGGCGGCGACGGTCGGGTGGTCGAACAGCGCACGCGGCGACAACCCCGTGCCCAGGGCACCGCGCAGCCGCGAGACGACCTTCAGGCTGGAGATCGAGTCGCCACCCAGCGCGAAGAAGTCGTCGTGCACACCGACCCGTCCGACGCCGAGCACATCACCCCAGATACCCGCAAGGATCCTCTCCGTATCGGTGCGCGGGGCGACATACTCCTCCCCCTCCTCCGCCTCGGGTGCGGGAAGCGCCCTGCGGTCCACCTTCCCGTTGACAGTCAGCGGCAGCTCATCCAGGACGACGAACGCCGACGGCACCATGTACTCCGGCAACAAACCCGCCGCATGCTCACGGATCCCGGTCACGTCCAGCACCTGACCGGCAGCCGGAACGAGGTAGGCGACCAGGCGCTTCACACCCGGCCGGTCCTCCCGGACCTGGACCGACACCACACCCACCGAGGCATGACGGGACAGCACCGACTCGATCTCGGCAACCTCGATACGGAAACCACGGACCTTCACCTGACCGTCACCACGACCCAGGAAGTCCAGCCGGCCATCCGCCCGCCACCGCACCACATCACCCGTGCGATACAACCGGCCACCGTCACCGAACGGATCCGCCACGAACCGCTCCGACGTCAGATCCGACCTGCCGTCATAACCACGCGCCAGACCCGAACCACCCAGATACAACTCACCCGCGACACCCACACCCACCGGCCTGAGCCCGGCGTCGAGCACATACGCACGGGTGTTGTCCATGACCCGGCCCAACGGCACCGGACCACCCGCCGCGTCGCCCACGGCAAGGGGTCCGGACACGGCGAACGTCGTCGACTCCGTCGGACCGTAACCATTGACGAGCACCAGCCCGGGGCAGGTGTCCAGCAGACGCCGCACCGCCGCGGCCGGAACCGCGTCACCACCCGTCCACACCTCACGCAGACCCGCGAAACACCCCGGATCCTCCTCCACCAGCACACCGAACAGAGCCGCGGTCACCCACAGCCCCGTCACACCCGACGCCACCGCCTCACGCACCACCGGCGCGCTCAGTTCCGCCTCGGCCACCACGACCGTGCCACCGTTCAGCAACGGCACCCACACCTCATACGTCGCCGCATCGAACGAATGCGGCGAATGGAACAACACCACCCCATGCGCACCCGAACCCCAACGACCGTCCGCCGCCAACGCAACGATGTCCCCATGCGTGACCGCCACACCCTTCGGCACACCCGTCGACCCCGACGTGAACATCACATACGCCAAAGAAGCGGCGCCCGTCGACACCGGCAGAGCATTCTCGTCGCGCGGCGCCTCGTCCACCCGTACCACGGGCACGGCCGCCGCGGTGGCGCGTGACGCCATCGCCGTGTCGGTCACGACGACCCGGGCACCGCACTGCCCCAGCACGCGGCGCAGTCGCTCCTCCGGGTACGAGGCGTGCAACGGCACGTACACGCCGCCGGACTTCAGCACGGCCAGCATCGCCACGACGACGTCCACCGACCGTTCCAGCAGCAGGCCGACCCTGGTCTCGGCCGTCACCCCCCGCTCGGCCAGCACCCACGCCAGCCGGTCCGAGGACGCGTCCAACTCCGCGTAGGTGAGAGCGACGTCACCGCATCGCACCGCCACCGCACCCGGGCCGGATGCGACCCGTTCCGCGAAGGCGGCGACGACCGAACGGCCGTGGGAGGCGCTGCCCCCGCCGTCGCTCCACTCGTCGAGGACGCGCCGCAGCTCGTCGTCGGAGTGGACCGACAGGTCTCCGAGCAGGGTGTCGGGGTGCGAGCCGGTGAGGGCGTCGAGGAGGTGTTCCAGGTGGGCGGCGAGACGCTCAGTGGTGCTCGCGTCGAAGCGACCGGGGTCGTATCCGAGGTCGAAGCTGAGGTCTCCGGCGGCGTAGGCGGTCAGGACGAGGGGGTAGTTGGTGGTCTCGGTCACCTGGATGTCGCGCAGGGCCAGGCCGAACCGCTGCACACGGTCGGTGTCGATGGGGTAGTTCTCGAACACCAGAAGGCTCTCGAAGAGCGGTGCGCCCGGGGGCAGTTCGGTCGGGATGTCGCTGAGTGCGATGTCCTCGTGGCGGCGGGCCTCGGCGTGCGCGGCCTGGATCGCGGTGAGCCACGCGGTGACCGACCGGCCGCGGTCGATGCCGACGCGTACCGGCTGGGTGTTGATGAACAGGCCGAGGATCTCCTCCGCCCCGGGCAGGTCGGCCGGCCGGCCGGACACCGTCGTCCCGAAGACGACGTCACGGGTGCCCGCGTACTGCGAGAGCAGCAGGGCCCAGGCGCCCTGGACGACGGCGTTGACCGTCAGGTGGTGGCGCCGGGCGAACGCGGTGACCTGCGCGGAGAGCGCTTCGGACGCGGTGCGGGCGACATGGGCGCTGGAGCGGCCGTGACCGGTCGTGTCCTGCGGGGCGCGGTCGTGGGGCAGTGCGGTCGGCTCCGTGAAGCCGGCGAGCGCGGTGCGCCAGTGGTCGAGGCCCGCCGCGCGCTGCCCGGCGCGCTCGTGGAGGTGGGCGAGGTGTCGGCGGAAGGGAGGCCTGGGGGCGGCGGTGCCCGTCGCGTAGCGGCTGATGACGTCGTCGAGCAGTGCGGCGGTGCTCCAGCCGTCGAGGAGCAGGTGGTGGAAGGTCCACACGACCCGTGTCCGGTGGGGGGCGCAGCGAATGAGGACGAGCCGCATGAGCGGTGCCGTGGTGAGGTCGATGCCCTGCGCGCGGTCGGCGGCGAGCAGGTCGCGCAGCGCGGCCTCGCGGCGTCGCTCGGCCTCGGCCGGTTCCTCGCCGGGTGTGTCGGTCCAGTCGAGGACGGTGACCGGCAGGGTGACGTCGTCGTGGACGACCTGGACGGGGTGGCGCAGTCCGTCCCAGACGGGGGCGGCGCGCAGGGCGTCGGACCGGTCGACGGTGTGCTGCCAGGCGTCGGCGAGGGCGGCGGTGTCGATGGTCCGGCCCTCGGTGTCCTCCAGGAGGAAGCAGAACTGTTCGAGGTAGGCCGGTGAGCCGGGTTCGGCGAGGGCGTGGAAGACCATGCCCGCCTGGAGGGGGGTGAGGGGAAGGATGTCGGCGACGCCGGTGCGGCCGTTTCCGGCGATCCGGTCGGTCTCGGTCTGGTCGAGACCGGCGAGGGGGTGGTCGGACGGGGTTCGCCCGCCGTTCGCCGGGTCGGCGCAGTGGCTCAGGTAGCCGCGCAGGTCGTCGGCCAGTGCGTGGGCGAGGTGTTCGACGGTGGTGCGGTGGTGGCGGGCGTCGGAGTACGTCCAGGTGAGGGTGAGGCGGCCGTCGCGGATTTCGCCGATGACGTCGAGTTCGTGGGGCCGGGCCTCGTCGGGGGCGAATTCGCCGCCCGGGTTCAGGGTGGTCGACCGGATCCAGTCGTGGTCGGCGGTGGCGGCGTCCATGCGGCCGAGGTAGTTGAAGCTGATGCGGGGTGCGGGGTGGTCGGTGAAGGGGGTGTCGGGGGCGAGGTGGCGCAGCGCGCCGTAGCCGATGCCCCGGTCGGGGACGGCCCGCAGTTGTTCCTTGACGGCCTTGACCGCGGCCCCGAAGTCGTCGTCTTCCCCCGCCTCGGGCAGGGAGGGCGCGAAGGGGTGGATGGTCGTGAACCAGCCGACCGTACGAGTCAGATCGATGTCCTCGAACAGGTCCTCCCGCCCGTGACCCTCGTAGTCCACCGCCGTCCGCTCCCGACCCGTCCACGCACGCAGCACACGCGCCAGACAGGTCAGCAGGACGTCGTCGATCCTGGTCCGGTAGACGGGCGGGACGGTGTGCAGCAGGGCCTCGGTCTCGTCGGTGTCGAGCGCGACGGTCACGGTCCGCTGGTGGGCGATGGTGTCGGCGCCGTCGGGCAGGTCGGCGGGCAGCGGGCCGGTGTGGGCGCCGTCGAGGACGCCCTCCCAGTAGGAACGCTGGTCGTCGAAGCCGCCGTCGCGGGTGTGCGCGGCGAGGCGGTCGGCCCATTGGCGTACCGAGGTGGTCTTGGGGCCGAGGTCGGCGGGGTGTCCGTCGCTGATCCGGGTGTGCGCGGCGGCGAGGTCGTCGAGGAGGATGCGCCAGGAGACGCCGTCCATGACGAGGTGGTGGACGACGACGAGGATCCGGGTGACCTCTCGGTCGGGTCCTTCGCCTTGTACGGCGGCGAGGATCCGTACCAGTGGCCCGTGGTCGAGGTCGAGTTCGCGCTGGGCGCAGTGGGCGAGGTCGGCCCATGCGGTGTCGCCGGCCGGCCCCTCGGGGAGCGGGTGGACGGTGTGGACGGCGTCGATGTCGACGGTCGGCTCGATGCGGCCGTGGCGGACACCGTCCGTGCCGAGAGGGAAGACGGACCGCAGGGCGTCGTGCTGGTCGAGGACCGCGGCGACGGCGGCGCGCAGCGCGTCCGGGCGGGTGCCGGGCGCGGGGGTCAGCTCCATCGCCATGTTGAAGTGGTGCGGGGCCACGGGATGCGTGGTGAAGAACCAGTCGCGGATGGGGGTGGTGGGGAACTCGCCCCGCAGCATGCCCTGTTCGGCGCGTATGGTCGGCGTGCTCCGGCTGTCCGCGGCGTCGGCGTGTGCGGCGAGGGCGGCGACGGTCTGGTGGGCGAAGATGTCGCGGGAGGTCAGGTCGAGTCCGGCCTGGCGGGCGCGGGTGACGACCTGGATGCTGAGGATGGAGTCGCCGCCGAGGGCGAAGAAGTTGTCCTCCACGCCGATGTCCGCCAGGTCGAGGACGTCGGTCCAGATCTCGCAGAGCGTCCGTTCGGTGTCCGTGCGCGGGGCGACGTGCCCGGCCGCGCCGTCGGTGTCCGGTGCGGGCAGGGCCTTGCGGTCGGTCTTGCCGCTGGAGTTGAGCGGCATCCGGTCGAGTGCGACGAAGGCCGACGGCACCATGTACGCGGGGAGTTCGGCGGCGGCGTGCCCGCGCAGGGCGTCGGCGTCCGGACGGGCGCCGGGGCGGGCCGGGGTCATGTAGGCGACGATCCGCGGGTGGCCGGGGCGGTCCTCGCGTACTACGGCGGCGGTCTGCGCGACGGACGGGTGGCGCGCGAGCACGGCCTCGATCTCGCCGAGTTCGATGCGCAGACCGCGGATCTTGACCTGGTCGTCGGCCCTTCCCTGGTAGGCGAGTTGGCCGTCTGCGTGCCAGCTGGCGAGGTCGCCGGTGCGGTAGAGCCGGCCGCCCGTTCCCGCCGGGTCGGCGACGAAGCGCTCCGCGGTGAGACCGGATCGGTCGTGGTAGCCGCGGGCGAGACCCGGGCCGGACACGTACAGCTCTCCCACGACCCCGACGGGTACGGGGCGGAGCCAGGGGTCGAGGACGGCGACGTGCGCGTCGGCGACGGGTTCGCCGATCGGCGGGGCGCCCGCGCCGGGGTTCAGTTCGCGGCTCATCGAGGCGGCGATGGTCACCTCGGTCGGGCCGTACGCGTTCACCATGGTCCGGCCGGGGGCCCAGCGGGCCACGAGGTCCGGGCCGCAGGCCTCGCCGCCGGTGGAGACGACCTTCAGGTCCGGGAGATCTCCGGGCGGCATGGTACCGAGAACGGTCGGCGGGATCAGGGTGTGGCTGATGCGCCGCTCGGCGAAGAAGCGGTGGAGCGCCTCGCCGACGAGGGGGCCGTGGCCGTCGGGGACGACCAGGGTGCCGCCGCCTCCGAAGGCCATGAGGAGTTCCATGACGGAGGCGTCGAACCCGGCCGAGGCGAGCTGGACGACGCGGGCGGTCGGGTCGGTGCGCAGGCGTGCGGAGGCCGCGGCGGCGAAACCGGCGATGCCGCGGTGGGTGACGACGACACCCTTGGGGCGGCCGGTGGAGCCCGAGGTGTAGATCATGTACGCGGCGGCGTCCAGGGGGATGCTCACGTCGGGTGTGGTGGCCGGCCGTGCGGCGGTCTCGCGCCGGACCCTGGGGTCGTCCAGGTGGAGGACGGGCAGGCCGAGAACGGCCGGGGCGGGTGGCTGTGTGCCGGCCGGGTCGCCGGCGCGTATCACGAGCCGGGCGCCGCAGTCCCGCAGGACGTGGTCGAGGCGCTGTGCGGGCCACTCCGGGTCGACGGGGACGTAGACGCCGCCCGCCCTGACCACGGCGAGGAGGCTGACCAGCCAGTCGGCCGAGCGGGGCTGGAGGACGGCGACGCGGGTCTCACGGCCCACGCCCCGGGCACGCAGCAGGTGGGCGAGCCGGGCGGAGGCGGCGTCCAGCTCGGCATACGTGAGGGTGGTGTCGCCGTGCTCGACGGCGGGCGCGTCGGGGGCCGCGGCGGTACGGGCGGCGAACAGGGCGGGCAGCGTCAGCGACGGGGCTCCGGCGCCGACGGCGGAGCGTCCCCACTCCTCGACGATGCGGTTGCGTTCGTCGTGCGTGAGGTGGCCGATGGCGGCGGTGGGGCGTTCGGGGTGGGCGGTGAGCTCCTGGGCGAGATCCAGCCATTGACGGCCCAGGCGCCGCATCGTGAGGGCGTCGAACAGGTCGGTGCTGTACTCGAGTTCGACATCGAGTCCGCCGTCGTGCGCGGAGAATTCGAGGGTGAGGTCGAAGCGGGCGGAGGCGCGCGGAACAGGGACGCGTGCGGCGGGCAGTCCGGCGAAGTCGTCGAGGCCGTCGGCGTCGCCGAAGGCGTTCTGCAGGACGAGCGCGGCCTGTACGAGCGGGGTGCGGCTGGGATCCCGCTCGGGCGCGAGCGCCTCGACGAGCCGGTCGAACGGCACGTCCTGGTGGGCGAAGGCGTCCAGGACCATGCCGCGGGTGCGGTCGAGCAGGTGGCGGAAGGAGCCGGTCTCGTCGATCTCGGCGCGCAGCACGAGGGTGTTGACGAAGAACCCCACGAGGTTCGCGGTGTCCTGGTGGTCGCGGCCGGAGGTGACGGTGCCGAGGGCGATGTCGCGGCGTCCGCTGTGGCGGGCGAACAGCAGTTGGGTCACGGCGGTCAGCGCCATGAAGAGGCTGGCCCGCTGCTGCCGGGCGAGAGCGGTCAGGCGCTCGGTGAGGTCGGCGGGCACGCGGAAGGTGTGCAGCGCTCCGGCCGTGGTGCGCACGGCGGGGCGCGGCCGGTCGGTGGGGAGGTCGAGCACGGGCAGGTCGGCGAGACGGGTGCGCCAGTGGCCGAGCTGGGCGTCCAGGGCGTCGCCCTCGGTGCGGGTGCGCTGCCAGGCGGCGTAGTCGGCGTACTGGACGGGGAGTTCGGGCAGGGCGGCGGGGGCCGTGCCGTCGCGGCGGGCCGCGTACAGGGTGCCCAGGTCGCGCACGAGGACGCCGACGGACCAGCCGTCGGTGACGATGTGGTGCTGGGTGAGCAGGACGACGTGCTCGCCGGGCCGCAGCGCGACGGCGAGCACGCGCAGCAGCGGGCCGGTACGAAGGTCGAACGGGACGGACTGCTCGGCGAGGAGGACCCGGTCGAGAGCCGCGTCGGCGTCGGTTTCCGTGGTGAGGTCCACGACCCTTGCGGGGACGGCGAGTTCGGGCCGCACGACCTGGACGGGCCGGCCGTCGTGGTTCTCGAAGACGGTGCGGAGGGTCTCGTGCCGTGCGACGAGGTCGCCGACGGCGGCGCGCAGCGCGTCGAGATCCAGTCCCCCAGTGATCCGCAGGGCGGCGGCGGTGTTGTACTCGACGCTGTCGGGGGCGAACTCGTGCAGGAACCACAGGCGTTGCTGGGCGGGTGCGAGCGGCAGCGGGCCGGTCCGGTCGGTCAGCGTGGGGATACGGTCCGGTTCGCCGCGTGCCCCGTCCGGGTCGCTCTCCACGAGCGCGGCGAGCGCGGCCGGGGTCGGGTGGTCGAAGAGCGCGCGCCAGGTGAGCGCCGCGCCCAGCTCGGCGCGGATGCGGGTGACGACCTGGAGGGCGAGGACGGAGTCGCCGCCGAGGTCGAGGAATTCGTCGTCGGCCCCGACCCGCGTCACTCCGAGGACATCGGCCCAGATCGCGCACACGGCGGTCTCGGCAGGTGTCCGGGGGGCGGTGTAGGGGCGGTCGGCGTCCTCCTCGGGGGCGGGCAGGGCGCGCCGGTCGAGCTTGCCGTTGGCGGTGAGCGGCAGCGCGTCGAGGACAACGTACGCGGACGGGGTCATCGCCTCGGGCAGTTCGGCGGCGGCGTGCGCGCGGACGTCCGCCATGGACGGACGGTCGCCGTCGTGGCCGACGAGGTAGGCGACGAGGCGCTTGAGGCCCGGCCGGTCCTCGCGGGCGACGACGACGGCGCTGCGCACGGCCGGGTGGCCGGCGAGGACGGCCTCGATCTCGCCGGGCTCGATGCGCAGGCCGCGGATCTTCACCTGGTCGTCGGCGCGTCCGCCGTACTCCAGGTCCCCGTCGGGCCGTCGGCGCACGATGTCGCCGGTGCGGTAGAGCCGGTCGCCGGGCCGCTCGGCGTACGGGTCGGCGACGAACCGTCCGGCGGTGAGGCCGGTGCGCCGGTGGTAGCCGCGGGCGAGCGGGCCGCCGAGGTACAGCTCGCCCCACTCGCCGTCGGCGACGGGGCACAGCCGGGCGTCGAGGACGTGGGCGCGGGCGCCGTCGATGGGCAGGCCGATGGGGTGCGGGCCGGTGCGGTCGACGGGCAGCGGGGCGGAGAGCGTGGTGCAGACGGTGGCCTCGGTGGGGCCGTAGGCGTTGATGACGCGGCGTCCGCCGGTGGCCCAGCGGGCGACGGTGTCGTCGGGGCAGGCCTCGCCGCCGACGACGACGGTGCGCAACGCGGGCAGGTCGGCGGCGGGCAGGGTGCCCAGGACGACGGGCGGCAGCATGACGTGGGTGACGCGGCGGTCGGCGAGGAGCCTCAGCAGTTCGTCACCGAGCGGCTGACCGGGGGCGAGGACGAGGGTGGCCCCGGCGGTGAGGGTCATCACCATGTCGGCCATGGCCACGTCGAAGCTGGGCGAGACGAACTGGAGGACCTTGTCGCCGGACCGCAGGTCGAGCGCGGCGGTGTGCGCGGCGGCGAGACCCGGGAGTCCGGCGTGCGGGACGACGACGCCCTTGGGGCGGCCGGTGGAACCGGAGGTGTAGATCATGTACGCGGCGCCGGAGGCGGCGCCTGGACCGGCCGCGGGGGCGGCGGCCGGACCGGTGCGCAGCTCGGCCCCGACGTGGTCGAGGTCGATCATGCGGGAACCGGCCTCGGTCCCCGTGACGACGGCCTCACCCCCGAGACCGCCGCGGGTGACGAGCAGCCTCGGGGCGGCGTCCTCGATCATGTACGCGATGCGGTCGGCGGGGTAGCCGGGGTCGACCGGCACGTACACGCCGCCGGCCCGCAGCACGGCGAGCAGCGAGACGACCAGTTCCGGGGAGCGGTCCAGGCAGACGGCGACCCGGTCCTCGGCCCGCGCCCCGGACCGGCGGAGCAGGTGCGCCAGCCGGCCCGCCCGCTCGTTCAGCTCCCGGTAGCTCAGGGCGGTGTCGCCGTGCTCGACCGCGATGCCGTCCGGGGTGCGGGCCGCCCAGTGGGCGACCGCCTCCAGGACGGTGGCGCCCGCCGCCGGTACCGTGTCGGACTTCCAGTTCGGCGTGGACGCCGTGTTCATGAAACCCCCTCGGGTCGTGCTGGTGAATACGCGTGCGTGCGGGTCGGTGGCGGGCGCGGCTCAGCCCCGCATCGACTCTTCGAGCTCCTGGAGGATGCGTTCCTCCACCGCGTCCGCGAGTGCGGCCACGGTCGGGGCGTCGTGGACGGCCCGGACGGTGAGGGACACACCGAACCGGGTCCGGATCCGGGCGGTGACCTGGAGGGTGAGGATCGAGTTGCCGCCCAGGGCGAAGAAGTCGTCCTCGGCGCCGACCCGTTCGAGGCCCAGTACCTCCTGCCAGATGGCGGCGACGGTCTCCTCGCCGGGGGTGCGGGGGGCGACGTACTCCGTCCCGGTCTGTACCGCGTCCGGGTCGGGAGCCGGAAGGGCGCGACGGTCGACCTTGCCGTTGGCGTTGAGCGGCAGCGCGTCGAGGGCGACGAACGCGGCGGGAACCATGTACGCCGGCACCAGGGCCTTGAGGTGGGCGCGCAGTTCGGCCGGGACGAAGGCGTGGCCGTCGTGGAGGACGGTGTACGCGACGAGCTGGGGCGCGGCACCGTGGTCCTGGCGGGCCACGACGACGGCGCGGGAGACGGCCGGGTGCTTGCGCAGGGCCGCCTCGATCTCGCCGGGTTCGATGCGGAAGCCGCGGATCTTCGTCTGCTCGTCGGCGCGCCCGGCGAACTCGATGTCGCCGCCGGGCAGATGCCGGGCCCGGTCGCCGGTGCGGTAGAGCCGGTCGCCCGGCCGGCCCCCGTACGGGTCGGCGACGAACCGCTCGGCGGTCAGCGTGGGCCGGCCCAGGTAGCCGCGACCGACGCTCGGCCCGCCGAGGTACAGCTCGCCGGTGACGCCGACGGGCGCGGGCCGAAGCGTCTCGTCGAGGACGTACATGCGGATGCCCGGGTTGGGGCGGCCGATGGGGACGCTCGGGGTATCGGGCAGGGTGTCGGCGTGCACCGGGTACAGGCACGACTCGACGGTCGCCTCGGTCACCCCGTACGTGTTGAGGACGGTCGTCGTCGCCGTGTCGGCGCGGTCCAGGAGGCGGCGGCAGTCGTCGGTGCGCCACAGGTCCGCGCCGACCGCGAGGACCCGCAGCGGCGGCAGTTCCTCGCCGCGCCGGGCGGCCTCGTCGGCGAGCGCGGTGGCGAGGGCCGGCACCGTGTCGAGGTGGGTGACGCCCGCGGAGCGCACGAGGTCGAGCAGGCGGCCCGGGTCGGTGACGGCGTCGGCGGGGGCGAGGACGAGCGCGCCGCCGTGGCACAGGGCGTGCACGAGGTCGGAGACGAACACGTCGAACGACATGCTGGCGACGTTGAGCTGACGCACCGGCCGCCCGTCGGTGAACCCGTAGGCGGCGTTCCACGACGCGGCCCCGTGGCTGACGCTGCGGTGCTCGATCTGGACGCCCTTGGGCCGCCCGGTGGAACCGGACGTGTAGATGACGTACGCCAGGTCCCGGGGCCGCACCCGTGTGAGGGGGGCGGTGTCGGGGTGGCGGGCCACGGCGCGGCGCAGCGGTTCGGCGTCCAGCGCCAGGACGGGCGCGCCGGCCGTCGGAAGCGCCGGGGCCGGCGAGGCCCGGGTGAGGACCATCCGGGCGTCGCTGTCGTTCAGCACGTACGCGAGCCGTTCGGCGGGGTGGGCCGGGTCGAGTGGTACATAGGCGCCGCCGGCCTTCAGGACGGCGAGGAGGGCGACGACCATCTCGGTGCCGCGCTCCAGGCAGATCGCGACGACGGCCCCCGGCCCGGCGCCGCGGGCGACGAGTTCATGCGCGAGCCGGTTGGCGCGGGCGTCGAGCTCGGCGTACGACAGGACGTCGTCGCCGCACACCACGGCGTCGGCGTCCGGGGTTCGGCGGGCCTGCGCGGCGATCAGTTCGTGCAGGCAGGTCCCGTCCTCGTACGAAATGGTCCCACCGCTCCAGCCGCCGGGCTCGACGAGCCGGGCGCGCTCCTCGTCGGGCAGCATGGACAGTTCGGCCGGGCGTACGGTCGGGTCCTCGGCCATGGCCCGCAGCAGCGCGCGGAGTTGGGCGGACAGGCGGGTGACCCGGTCACGGCCGAACAGGGCGGGGTCGTAGGAGAGGTGCAGGGCGAGCCGGTCCGCGTCGGCGTACGCGGTCAGGTCCAGCGGATAGCTGGTGGTGTCGACGGCGGTGACGTCGGTGACGCGCAGCCCGTGCGCGGCGGCGGCCTCCTCGTTGCCCGGGTAGTTCTCGAAGACGACGATGCTCTCGAACAGCTCGTTGCCCTGCGGGAGTTCGGTGGCGCATTCGCGGATCCCACTCAGCGAGAGGTGCTCGAAGCGGTGGGCCTCCACCTGCTCGGCCTGGAGTCCGCGCAGCCAGTCGACGACGCTGTCGGACCCACCGGTATCGGTGCGCACCGGCAGGGTGTTGAGGAAGTTGCCGACGGTCGATTCGATGCCCGGCAGGTCGGCGTGGCGTCCGGAGACGGTCGCGCCGAAGCACACGTCGGTCTCTCCGGCGTAGCGGGCGAGCAGCAGCGCCCAGGCGCCCTGGACGACCGTGTTGAGGGTGAGTCCGTGCTCCCGCGCCATCCGCGACACGGCGGCCGCGTCGGCGGGGGCGAGTTCGGCCCGTACCCGCTCGGCGGCGTGTGCACGGTGTCCGGGGGCCGGTGTCCGGTCGACCGGCAGCGGTGTCGGCGCGCGGAACCCGTCGAGGACCCGCCGCCAGTGCTCCTCGGCGGCTCGCGGGTCCTGGCGCTCCAGCCAGGCGACGTAGTCGGCGAACGGCGGCCCGGACGCGACCGGGGCGCGTTCGCCGCACGTCAGCGCCGTGTACTGCGCGAAGACATCCGCGAATATCCGGGAGGTGCTCCAGCCGTCGAGGACGACGTGGTGGAACGTCCACACGACGCGGACGGCGCCGGGTCGTTCCGGCACGAGCGCGATCCGCATCAGCGGCCCGCTGGTGAGGTCGATGCCGGTGGCCAGCTCGGCCGCCGCGACGGCGACGGGGTCGACACCGGCCGGCTCGTGGCGAACGGTGAGCGCGGCCCGTCGGCGCACGACCTGGAGCGGCCGCGGCACGTCCTCCCACACAAGGTGGGTGCGCAGCGCGGGGGTGGCGTCCACGACCCGCTGCCACGCCTCGGCCAGGGCCTGCGGGTCTCCGGCGCCCTCCAGCACGAACGACACCTGGTCGAGGTAGACGGCCGGGTCGGCGAGCGTGTGGACCAGCATGCCGCTCTGCAACGGGGTGAGGGGATAGACGTCCTCCACGTCCTGCGCCTGCCGCCCGGCCCCGACGACGGCGTCCACGGCTGCCTGGTCCAGCCGGGCGAGCGGGAAGTCGGAGGGCGAGCGCCCGCCTGCCTCGGGCCGGGCGCAGTGCCGCACGAAGCCGCTGATCTGCGTGGCGAGGTCGCGTGCCAGGCGTTCCACGGTGGTCGCGCGGTGCCGCTCGGTCGAGTACGTCCAGGTGAACGTCAGCCGTTCGTCCATGACGACACCGATCACGTCCAGTTCGTGGGCGCGCCGCTCGTCGGGGTGGTGGTCCCCTCCGACGGGCGGGAGCATCCGCCCGAGGAGACCGTCGGCAGACAGGTCTCCGCCGGGCCCGGCCGTGGCGTCGAACCGGCCGTGGAAGTTGAAGCTGATGCGGGGTGCGGGGTGGTCGGTGAAGGGGGTGGCGGGGGCGAGGTGGCGCAGCGCGCCGTAGCCGATGCCCCGGTCGGGGACGGCCCGCAGTTGTTCCTTGACGGCCTTGACCGCGGCCCCGAAGTCATCGTTTTCCCCTGCCTCGGGCAGGGAGGGCGCGAAGGGGTGGATGGTCGTGAACCAGCCGACCGTACGGGTCAGATCGATGTCCTCGAACAGGTCCTCCCGCCCGTGACCCTCGTAGTCCACCGCCGTCCGCTCCCGACCCGTCCACCCACGCAGCACACGCGCCAGACAGGTCAACAGGACGTCGTCGACCCTGGTCCGGTAGACGGACGGCACCTGGTGGAGCAGCGCCGCCGTCGTCTCCGGGTCGAGGGTCACCTCCACGGTGGACTGGACGGCCATCGTGTTGCGTCCGTCGGGGAAGTCGACGGGAAGAGCGACGGCATCCGGGGCGGCGGCCTCGTGCCAGTGGGCGACCTGGTCGTCGAACCCGCCGTCCGCGGTGTGCCGGGCGAGCCGGTCGGCCCACTCCCGCACGGACGAGGTCCGTGCGTCGAGGCGCACCGCGTCCCCGGCGCGGGCCTGGGCGTACGCCGCCTCCAGATCCTCCAGGAGGATGCGCCAGGAGACGCCGTCGACGAGGAGGTGGTGGGCCACGATCCCGAGGAGCGCGGGGCGGTCCGGGCCCCGGTCGCCCACGACGACGCGGAACAGCGGCCCCGAGGAGAGGTCCATCCCCGCCTGGGCAGCGGCGACCTGGGCACGCCAGGTGTCGGTGTCGCCGGTGTGGACGGTGAGGACGGTGTCCACGACGACGTCGGCGACGGGAGCGATGACCGCGGTCCACGCGTCTGCGCCGGGGGCACGGTGGAACGTGGAACGCAGTCCGTCGTGCTGCGCGACGAGCGCCGCCACGGCGGTCCGCAGCGCGGGCACGTCGACCTCGCCCGCCGACTCGAACGCCATCGACATGGCGAAGTGGTGCGGGGCCGACGGGTGGTGTGCGAAGAACCACTCACGGATCGGGGTCGCCCCGACCGGCCCGGAGACCGCCGGCCGACCCTCGTCGGCCGCCGCGTCGGACGGATCGACGACAGCAGCCATGGAACAGCCCGCGGCGAGGTCGGCGACGTTCTGCCGTTGGAAGACGTCCCGCGAAGTCAGGGTGATTCCGGCTCGACGGGCGCGGGAGACGACTTGGAGG
>NZ_LIXJ01000043.1 GCF_001905795.1 Streptomyces sp. CB01580 | reverse complement strand
CCTTCCCCAAGCTCTCGACTTCGTTCGAGCAGGGGAGACCCCATCCGAGGGCTTTCGGCCGCCTTGCGATCGCACGCACCGGACGCCGCTCCTTCCGGGCAAACCTTGCCGGTCACGGCACTAGCTCACCGGCTGACGGCCGGTCAGGACAAGCCCCGCGAGTCAGCCGGTCACCGGACGGCCGTCCTCCAGCTCCGCCGGGCCGCCGCCCGAGTCGAGCACGTCCAGCGCCGCCCTCAGGCGCAGGGCGAGACCGGCGGGCAGGTGGCGGTCGAGATCGTCGCGTTCGACGAGCTCCCAGGACAGCAGCTCCTCCTCCTGGAGCCGGATCTCCTTCAGCTCCCGCTCCCCGAGCACGCCGCCGTCGTAGAGATATGCGGCGATCGGCGGGCGCCCCGGCCCGCGCGCCCAGTCGACCGCGAGGAGCCGCCCGGGCGGCAGGTCGAGGCCGATCTCCTCGGACGTCTCGCGCCGTGCGGCCTGCCGGGGGCTCTCGCCCCCGTCGGACTCGACGGTTCCGCCGGGCAGCGCCCAGCCCTCGCGGTAGTTCGGTTCGACGAGCAGTACCCGGCCGCGGGCGTCCCGGAAGACGGTGGCCGCGGCGGCCAGCACCCGGGGCAGCCCCGCGATGTAGGCGGCGTAGTCAGTGGTGGTCACGCGGGGCAGCGTAGTCGCACGGTACGGGCCCGGGACGGCCCTGGGCAGCGGGTATGCGCTGCGGATAGGGTCGGGGCGGCGCGACTGCCTGTTCGAAGAGCAAGGGGTTCAAGGTGGCGGACGGAGCAGTGACGGAGACCGCGAGCGTGCTCGTCGCGGCGGACAAGTTCAAGGGCTCGCTCACGGCGGTGCAGGTCGCCGAGCGGGTGACGGCCGGGCTGCGGCGCGTCGTCCCCGGGGTGCGGGTCGAGACCCTGCCGGTGGCGGACGGCGGCGACGGCACGGTGGCGGCGGCGGTGGCCGCCGGGTTCGAGCGCCGTGAGGCGCGGGTGACCGGGCCGCTCGGGGAGCCGGTGACGGCGGCGTACGCGCTGCGCTCCACCACCGCGGTGGTGGAGATGGCCGAGGCGTCGGGCCTCCAGCACCTTCCCGCCGGCGTGTTCGCCCCGCTGACGGCCACGACGTACGGTTCCGGCGAGCTGCTGGCCGCCGCGCTCGACGCGGGTGCCCGGACGATCGTGTTCGGCGTGGGCGGCAGCGCGACGACGGACGGCGGCGCGGGAATGCTGGCCGCGCTCGGGGCCCGCTTCCTGGACGCGGACGGCAAGCCGGTCGGGCCCGGTGGCGGCGGCCTCGCCGACCTCGCCGAGGCGGACCTGTCCGGCATCGACCCGCGCCTGGCCGAGGTGGACCTGATCCTCGCCAGCGACGTGGACAACCCGCTGACCGGTCCCAAGGGCGCCCCCGAGGTCTACGGGCGGCAGAAGGGCGCCACCGAGGAGGACATCGCGGTCCTGGACGCCGCGCTCGCCCACTACGCGTCCGTCCTCGGTCCGGAGCACGCCGGGCTGCCCGGGGCGGGCGCGGCGGGCGGCATCGGTTACGGGGCGCTGGTCGCGCTCGGGGCCCGGTTCCGGCCCGGCATCGAGGTCATGCTCGACGTCCTCGGCTTCGCCCCGGCGCTGGCGCGGGCCACCCTGGTGATCACCGGTGAGGGGTCGCTCGACGAACAGACCCTGCACGGCAAGGCCCCGGCGGGTGTGGCCTCGGCCGCCCGCGCGGCGGGTGTCGAGGTCGTGGCGGTGTGCGGCCGGCTCGCGCTGACGCCCGAGGCGCTGAACGGCGCGGGCATCAGCCGCGCGTACGCGCTCGCGGACCTCGAACCGGACCCCGCCGTCTCCATGGCCCAGGCGGGACCGCTGCTGGAACGGGCGGCCGAGACGATCGCGCGCGACTTCCTGCGGTAGGCCGTGTGGCGAACCGCCGTCGCGGGCATCGCCGCTCGCGGCATCGCCCCCGGACCCGGTTTGCGTACCCGCCCGCCTTCCGCGGCCGAGGGGGCCCGTTCCGCACCGGCCCGGGTCCCTCCTCGGACCACCGGCCTCCTCGGGTCAACCGGGGGCCGGTGCCGTGCCGTGGCCGTCCTCCGTCTCCGTGTCGATCCGTCCGGTGCGGGCGTTCGCGTCGAACCATCCGGCGGCGGTGTGCCCGTCGAACCGGGCGGCGCCGTCCCGCTCGAACCGTGCGGCGCCCGTAGTCGCGTCGGACGGCTCCAGGGCCGTGTCGGACGTTCCGACGGGCGCGTCGTACGGCTCGGTGTCCGCGTCGCTCCCCTCTCCGTCGCCGAGCAGGTCCGCCAGGAACCTCAGCTCCACCGGCAGGTCACGACGCCACGCCATCGTCACGAACGGGGCCAGGATGATCATGCCGCCGTCCAGGTGCGGCTTGACCGACAACTGGACCAGGGTTCCCCCTTTGCTCGGGCTCAGGCGGAACTCCAGTTCCGGCGAATGCCGGCCCAGCGGGGTCCACATCCGCGCGCCGCGGAAGGCCAGGTACTCGACCGGAGTGCTCGCGGTGCAGGTGAGGCGGTGCGCCCGGCGCCTGCCGGGGAACTTGCAGAGGTATTGGTCGCCGAGGTCCGTGGCGACCGGGCCGTCGAGCACCTGGTCTATGCTCGACGACCATACGGCCAGGTTCCGTGGATCCCGGAGGAACGAGAAGATCTCCTCCGCGGGGCGGGACACAAGGACATGCGCAGACACACGGGGCATGGCTCCACCTCTTACGGCGCCCGTCCGCCCGACCTTCGGCGTCCGGTAGCCCTCGTCGCGGTGCCGTCGCCCATCAGCCTGCGTCTCGTCGCGGGGACACGCACGCCTCGCACGACCGATGGAGTGAATCCGGCGCCTCGACCCGCTCGTGGCCCGGTGCGCTTCCCGCGATGCGGCCCGGACGTCTGGTACAGGCGGACGGCGGCGGGCCGCGCACCCGGGCCGGTCGACGCGCAACCCGGGCCGGTTGCCGCTCCGCCCCGG
Source organism: Streptomyces sp. CB01580 (assembly GCF_001905795.1). Lineage (GTDB taxonomy): Bacteria > Actinomycetota > Actinomycetes > Streptomycetales > Streptomycetaceae > Streptomyces. The sequence goes on along the minus strand of NZ_LIXJ01000043.1, from coordinate 46,585 downwards.
TCGCCGCAGTCTGGACGTGTGGCTGTCCCCGGGCCCGCCGTGGCCGAGCGGAGCTGCTGGGCCGTCCGGACACCCGGTCCGATCGGCACCGGCCCCCTGGCACGTGTGCGCCGCCCCGAACCCGTCCCCGGCCCGGGGGAGCTGCTGCTGGACGTGGAGGCGTGCGGGGTCTGCCGTACGGATCTCCATCTGGCCGAGGGCGACCTCCCGCCGCACCGGCCGGGCACCGTCCCCGGACACGAGATCGTCGGCCGGGTCGCGGCGGCCGGCGACGGGACGGGCCGGTTCCGCGTCGGCGACCGGGTGGGCGGGGCCTGGCTGCGCGGTACGTGCGGGAACTGCCGGTACTGCCGGGCCGGGAGGGAGAACCTCTGTCCCCGCTCCGTCTACACCGGCTGGGACGCCGACGGCGGCTTCGCCGAGACCGCGGTGGTCCCGGAGGACTTCGCCTACGGGCTCCCCGACGAACAGGACGCCGCCCACCTCGCCCCGCTGCTCTGCGCGGGCATCATCGGATACCGCTCCCTGCGGCGCAGCGCGCTCCCCGAGGGTGGACGGCTGGGCATCTACGGCTTCGGTGCCTCGGCCCACCTGGCGGCCCAGGTGGCGCTCGCCGAGGGTGCCACCGTCCATGTGCTGACCCGCTCGGCGAGCGCCCGCGCGCTGGCGCTGGAGCTGGGCGCCGCCTCGGCGGGCGACGCGTACGACCGTCCGCCGGAACCGCTGGACTCGGCGATTCTGTTCGCACCCGTCGGCGACCTGGTGCCGGTGGCGCTGGAGGCCCTGGACAGGGCGGGAACGCTCGCGATCGCCGGGATCCACCTGTCGGACGTCCCCGTACTGAACTATCAGCGCCATCTCTTCCAGGAGCGCGACCTGCGCAGCGTCACGTCCAACACGCGTGAGGACGGCCGGGAGTTCCTCGCCCTGGCCCGGCGCATCGGCATCCGGGTCACGGTGAGTCCGTACCCGCTGAGCGCGGCCGACCGGGCCCTGGCCGACCTGGCCGCCGACCGGGTGCGCGGGGCCGCCGTGCTCGTGCCCGGCTGACACCTCGTGTCCCGTCAGCCGTCGCCGCCACCGTCGTCGGAGCCGTTCGACGAGGGCACGGCCGCTCCGGCGCGCCCGTCGGCACCGATACCCGCCGGTGCTCGGCGCGGGCCCGGAACCCGCGCCGCACGGTCAGCCCGAGGGCAGGGCGGTGAGCTCCGTGACGACCCGCATCAGGACGCGTCCGACGCGGGGGACAGCCGGCTGCGGAGCCATGCCCGGCCGAGCTCCGGACCGTCGGCCGCCGCGGTCGGACAGCCCCATACCTTCGTGCCCGACCTGAGCATCTTCGCGTGCCGCTGCTGCTCCTCGGCCGACAGCAGGAAGACCAGGCCGCGACAGAGTTCGGCCAGTCGGGGGCGCAGCTCGCGGACCGACCGGACCTGGTCGACCGCGCCGCGCGTGTCCCGTTCCTCGGGGGTGGGCGGCATGCGCACCATGGCCGCGAAGGGTTCCGCACGGTCGAGCGCCTCGTCCAGCGTGCGTACCACCAGTGCGCGGGCCTCGTCGTGCGGCAGCTCCCCGGCGTGGATCTCCAGCAGAGGCCAGTCGGACCATTCCACAGGCATGAATTCCTCCCACGCCACACAGGTACTTTGGTTAGGCAAACCTAACTCCGCGGACAGGCGTCCGCAACCTGCTCGAGTACGGTTCTCCGCATGAGTCCTTCCGGCGACGAAGCAGAGGACGAGGTGCCGCGCCGCCGCGCATGGGGCAGCCTGAGCCGCGCGCAGATCGTGGCGGCGGGGCTGGAGATCGCGCGCAACGAGGGCATGCAGGCCCTGACGATCCGGCGGCTCGCGTCCGACCTCGGCGCCTCCAGGATGGCGCTGTACCGGCATGTGCCGGACAAGGACGCGCTGGTCGGTCTCATCATGGACGCCATCGCCGAGCGCGACGTCGTGCCGCCGGACCTCGGAGAGGGCCCGTGGCAGGACAGGCTGAGGCGGCTCGCCGAGGCCATGCGCCGCGAGCTCGTCGCCTACCCGGGGCTCCTGGACATCCATATGACGCGGGCGCACGTCGGACCCGGGGCGCTGCACCTGGTGGAGAGCGCCCTGGACGTCCTGGCCGACGCCGGCCTCGACGAGGAGCAGGCGGCCCGTCACTACCTGGTCTTCGCCGACCTGGTCCTGGGCCGCCTCCATCGCGAGCTGCGCGGCGACCCCGTGGACCCGCACCGCACCGCGGACCTCCTGGCTCTCGCCGAGCGGACCGGCGATCATCCGCGGCTCGCCGCCGCCGCTCCCCATCTGCGCGACGTGGCGCCCGGACGGATCTTCGAGGACGAGCTGTCCGTGCTCGTCCTCGCCATCGAAGCCACCGTCCGCTCGTCGTGAGCCGCGCCACCACCGCGTACGCCGGGCCTTCGGGCACCAAGGGGCCGCACGCGTGGGGGAACACGACCGTGCATGTGAGAGGGCCCCGGGTGCTGGGAAGCACCCGGGGCCCTCTCACACGCGTTTGTACGGTTACGGCAGCTGGGCCGCCCGTGCCTCGCGCCGGTTGTCGCGGAAGGTGTTCACCCTCCGGGCCGTCGCGAAGAGCGGGATGACCGCGCCCAGGACCACCTGGAGCGCACAGCCGGTCTGCAGGAGCAGCTGCCCGCCGGGGGCGTCCAGCGCCCACGCGGCCAGGAGCCCCATCGCGGAGACGATCCAGCTGAGCATCGCCACCGCGAGGACGCCCCGCGGCTTCGGGTACTCGACCCGGCTGACCATCAGCCACGCCACCCCGACGATCGCGAGGAGCGTCGGCACGAAGGGCAGCTCCAGGAGCACGATCGAGACGACCGTGAGCGCTCCGAAGGGGCTCGGCATGCCCTGGAACATGCCGTCCTTCATGGTCACGCACGAGAATCTGGCGAGTCTGAGCACCACCGCCAGCAGCACCACGATCGCCGCCAGTGCCGACACCCGCTGGTGTGCGTCGTCCGCCACCATGCCGTACACGAGGACGAAGTACGCCGGGGCGAGCCCGAAGCTGATCAGGTCCGAGAGGTTGTCCAGTTCGGCACCCATCGGCGAGGAACGCAGCTTGCGGGCCACGAGCCCGTCGAAGAGGTCGAACACCGCGGCCAGGAGCATCAGGATCACGGCGGTGGCCGCGGAGTGCCGCGCCATGCCGCTCTCGTCGCTGCCCGTGAGGTGCGGAATGAGGATTCCGGTGGTGGTGAAGTACACCGCCATGAAGCCGCACGTGGCGTTGCCCAGCGTGAGGGTGTCCGCTATCGACAGCCGCAGAGAGAGCGGCATGTCCTCGCCAGCGTCCTCCTCGGACTCCGACTCCGGCACCCAGCCCGTCCGGGTCTCAGGATCAATCACGGTCAATTCGAGTCACCCCCGCGGTAGTGGCCTGGCCGACCTCGACCGCGACCTCGACACCCTCCGGCAGGTAGATGTCGACGCGGGAGCCGAAGCGGATCAGACCGATGCGCTCGCCCTGTTCCACCTTTGTACCCTGCGGGACGTAGGGGACGATACGACGTGCGACCGCGCCCGCGATCTGCACCATCTCGATGTCGCCGAGCTCGGTGTCGAAGTGCCAGACCACGCGCTCGTTGTTCTCGCTCTCCTTGTTGAAAGCGGGAACGAAGCCGCCGGGGACGTGCTCGACGGAGGTCACGGTGCCGGCCAGGGGCGCGCGGTTCACATGGACGTTCAGCGGGCTCATGAAGATCGCGACGCGGGTACGTCCGTCCTTCCACGGCATGATGCTCTGCACCACGCCGTCGGCCGGGGAGATGACCCGGCCCTGCGTGATCTCGCGCTCGGGGTCCCGGAAGAACCACAGCATGCCCGCCGCGAGCGCGGTGGTGGGCACGGCCACCGCGGCCCAGCGCCCGGACCTGCGGGCCCGGGTGAGGCTGAGCGCCGCGGTGGCGACGGTCGGGAGGAGCCACGGCGAAGCTCCGCGTGCAAGGCGGACACCGCCGCGCGGTGCAGAGGTTTGGCTGTCGGGCATGGATGACCTTCGTAGCGGATGATGCCGCGCTGGCAACGGGGGACGGCGGCTTTTCCGGCGATGTTATCGGTTGCGAGCCGCAACTGGGCAAGCCAGCAGCCGAGTCGGACGGCGGGAAGGCACCGGCTGAGGATGACAGGGTGTGATCTTCTTCGCTGCCAAATCGGCTTGAAAGGGACAATCAACCCTGGAACCGGTACTCCTCGAGGAGTCGGCGCCCAATGATCATTTTCTGGATCTCGGCGGTACCTTCGCCGATCAGCAGCATCGGGGCCTCCCGGTAGAGGCGCTCGATCTCGTACTCCTTCGAGAAGCCGTAGCCGCCGTGGATACGGAAGGCGTCCTCGACGACTTCCTTGCAGTACTCGGAGGCGAGGTACTTCGCCATCCCTGCCTCCAGGTCGTTTCGCTCCCCGGAGTCCTTTTTGCGAGCCGCATTCACCATCATGGCATGGGCGGCCTCCACCTTGGTGGCCATTTCGGCCAGCTTGAACTGGATGGCCTGATGCTGGGCGATCGGCTTTCCGAAGGTCCGGCGCTGTTGGGCGTAAGAAACGCCCAGCTCGAACGCACGCTGTGCGACACCGCAGCCACGGGCGGCCACATTCACCCGGCCGACCTCGACGCCGTCCATCATTTGGTAAAAACCTCGACCGGTGGTGCCACCCAGGACCCGGTTGGCCGGAATTCGCAGTCCATCCATGATGAGTTCGGTGGTGTCGACACCCTTGTAGCCCATTTTGTCGATTTTGCCGGGAATGGTGAGTCCCGGACGCACCTCGCCGAATCCGGGCTCCTTCTCGACCAGGAACGTCGTCATCGACTTGTGCGGGGCGGTGCCCTCGGGGTGGCCTTCGTCACTCCGGCACAGGACGGCCACGAGCGTGGACGTACCACCGTTCGTCAGCCACATCTTCTGGCCGTCGAGGACGTATTCCTCGCCGTCCCGGACACCCTTGGAGGTGATCGCCGACACGTCCGAGCCCAGTCCCGGCTCGGACATCGAGAACGCGCCCCTGACCTCGCCCAGGGCCATGCGCGGGAGGAAGGCGTCCTTCTGTTCCTGGGTGCCGTGCTGCTTGAGCATGTACGCCACGATGAAATGTGTGTTGATGATGCCCGACACGCTCATCCAGCCACGGGCGATCTCCTCCACGCACAGCGCGTACGTGAGCAGCGACTCGCCCAGACCTCCGTACTCCTCGGGAATCATCAGCCCGAACAGACCGAGTTCCTTGAGTCCCTCGACGATCTCGGTCGGGTACTCGTCGCGGTGTTCCAGACCGGTCGCGACCGGAATGATCTCCTTGTCGACGAAATCCCGGACCGTGGAGACGATCTCCTGCTGGACATCGGTGAGACCGGAGGTCTGGGCGAGTCGCGTCATGGCTACTTCTCCACGTTCTTCTGCGAGGACTTCGGGGAGGATTTCTGCGGGGCCGGGAGCGGCTCGGGGCGGCCGGGCTGCTCGCCGCCGCGCTCCTTGATGTACGTCTCCGTGGGGACCATCACCTTGCGGCGGAACACGCAGACCAGCGTTCCGTCCTGCTTGTGTCCCCGGGTCTCCACGTACACGATTCCGCGGTCGTTCCGGGACTTCGAGGGGGTCTTGTCCAGAACGGTCGTCTCGCCGTAGATCGTGTCGCCGTGGAAGGTCGGCGCGACGTGCTTCAGCGACTCGATCTCCAGATTGGCGATCGCCTTTCCGGACACGTCCGGGACCGACATGCCGAGCAGCAGCGAGTAGACGTAATTGCCGACGACGACGTTCTTCCCGAAATCCGTCGTCTGCTCCGCGTAATTGCTGTCCATGTGCAGCGGGTGGTGATTCATGGTCAGCAGACAGAAGAGGTGGTCGTCGTACTCGGTGACCGTCTTCCCGGGCCAGTGCTTGTAGACCGCGCCGACCTCGAATTCCTCGAAAGTGCGTCCGAACTGCATCTCAGACCTCCGGAGCCTCGAACTTGGAAGTGCGACGCAGACCGGCCGCGCGCCCCTTTCCGGCGACGACCAGGGCCATCTTGCGGCTCGCCTCGTCGATCATCTCGTCGCCGAGCATCGCCGAGCCCTTCCTGCCGCCCTCCTCGGAGGTGCACCACTCGTACGCGTCGAGGATCAGCTCCGCGTGGTCGTAGTCCTCCTGCGACGGCGAGAACACCTCGTTGGCCGCATCGACCTGCCCCGGGTGCAGCACCCACTTGCCGTCGAAGCCCAGCGCCGCGGCACGGCCGGCGACCTCGCGGTACGCGTCCACGTCACGGATCTGGAGGAAGGGGCCGTCGATCGCCTGGAGGTCGTGCGCGCGGGCCGCCATCAGGATGCGCATCAGGATGTAGTGGTACGCGTCCGCGTCGTACCCGGGCGGCTGCTGGCCGACGACCAGGGTCTTCATGTTGATCGACGCCATGAAGTCGGCCGGGCCGAAGATCAGTGTCTCCAGCCGCGGCGAGGCGGCGGCGATCTCGTCGATGTTCACCAGGCCCCTGGCGTTCTCGATCTGCGCCTCGATGCCGATCCGCCCGACCTCGAAGCCCATCGTCTTCTCGATCTGGGTCAGCAGCAGGTCGAGGGCGACGATCTGCTGGGCGTCCTGGACCTTCGGCAGCATGAGGCAGTCGAGATTCTGGCCGGCGCCCTCGACGACCGTGACGACGTCGCGGTACGTCCAGTGCGTGGTCCAGTCGTTGACCCGCACGACCCGGGTCTTGCCCGTCCAGTCGCCCTTGTTCAGCGCGTCGACGATGGTGTGCCGGGCGCCCTCCTTGGCGAGCGGCGCGCACGCGTCCTCCAGGTCCAGGAAGACCTGGTCGGCCGGGAGGCCCTGGGCCTTCTCCAGGAACCGGGGGTTCGAGCCGGGCACGGCCAGGCACGAGCGGCGCGGACGCAGACGGGAGGTGCCGTCCCGCAGGGACGTCGCCTGAGGGTGGTGGTGGGAGACGGGCGGGCGGTTGACGGCAGTCATGCGGGGACCTCCAGTGGGTCGAGCTTGTTCGCTTTCCGGATCTCGTCGACGATACGGCCGATGATCTCCGTGATGCCGAAGTCCTTCGGTGTGAAGACGGCGGCGACACCGGCCCCCACCAGGGCAGCGGCGTCGGCGGGCGGAATGATCCCGCCCGCGATGACCGGGATGTCCGAGGCGCCGGCCTCGCGCAGCCGGGTCAGCACGTCCGGTACGAGCTCCGCGTGCGAACCGGACAGGATCGACAGGCCGACGCAGTGCACGTCCTCGGCGAGGGCGGCCGACACGATCTGCTCGGGCGTCAGCCTGATCCCCTGGTAGACCACCTCGAACCCGGCGTCACGGGCCCGGACGGCGATCTGCTCGGCTCCGTTGGAGTGGCCGTCCAGACCCGGCTTGCCGACCAGCAGCCGCAGTCGCCCGGTGCCCAGATCGGCCGCCGTCCGGGCGACCTTCTCCCGGACCAGGGCGAGCGGAGTGCCGGGCTCCGCGGTCACCGCCACGGGGGCCGACGAGACGCCCGTCGGGGCCCGGAACTCGCCGAAGACGTCACGCAGCGCCCAGGCCCATTCCCCGGTGGTGACGCCCGCGCGGGCGCACTCCACGGTCGCCTTCATCAGGTTCTCGCGGCCCGCTGCGGCCTTCTTCAGCGCGGCCAGCGCGTCGGTGGCGCGCGCCTCGTCCCGGTTGTCGCGCCAGGCGTGCAGGGCGGCGACGACCTTGGCCTCGTTGGCCGGGTCGACCGTCATGATCGCGCCGTCGAGGTCCGCGGTGAGCGGGTTCGGCTCCGTGGTCTCGTGGACGTTGACGCCGACGATCTTCTCCTCGCCGTTCTCGATCCGGGCCCTGCGGGCGGCGTGCGAGGCGACGAGCTCGGACTTCAGATAGCCGGACTCGACGGCCGCCATGGCGCCGCCCATCTCCTGGACCCGGTCCATCTCGGCCAGCGACGCGGTGACCAGCTCGTCCACCTTGGCCTCGACCACGTGCGAACCGGCGAAGATGTCCTCGTACTCCAGCAGATCGCTCTCGTGGGCCAGCACCTGCTGGATGCGCAGCGACCACTGCTGGTCCCAGGGCCGGGGGAGACCCAACGCCTCGTTCCACGCGGGCAGTTGCACGGCCCGGGCGCGGGCGTCCTTGGACAGGGTGACGGCCAGCATCTCCAGGACGATCCGCTGGACGTTGTTCTCCGGCTGCGCCTCGGTCAGCCCGAGCGAGTTGACCTGGACGCCGTAGCGGAACCGGCGCTGCTTGGGGTTCTCCACGCCGTACCGCTCGCGGGTGACGCGGTCCCAGATGAGGCCGAAGGCGCGCATCTTGCACATCTCCTCGATGAAGCGGACGCCCGCGTTCACGAAGAACGAGATCCGCGCGACCACGTCGCCGAACTTCTCCTCCGGCACCTGCCCGGAGTCCCGTACGGCGTCCAGCACCGCGATCGCCGTCGACATGGCGTACGCGATCTCCTGGACCGGGGTGGCCCCGGCCTCCTGGAGGTGGTAGCTGCAGATGTTGATCGGGTTCCACTTCGGGATGTGGTCGACCGTGTACGCGATCATGTCGGTGGTCAGCCGCAGCGAGGGACCGGGCGGGAAGACGTGCGTCCCGCGCGAGAGGTACTCCTTCACGATGTCGTTCTGCGTGGTGCCCTGGAGCCCGGTGACGTCGGCGCCCTGTTCCTCCGCGACCACCTGGTAGAGGGCCAGCAGCCACATCGCGGTGGCGTTGATCGTCATCGAGGTGTTCATCCGCTCCAGGGGTATGTCCTGGAACAGCCGTCGCATGTCACCGAGGTGCGACACGGGCACGCCGACCCGGCCGACCTCGCCGCGGGCGAGGACGTGATCGGGGTCGTAGCCGGTCTGGGTCGGCAGGTCGAAGGCGACGGACAGGCCGGTCTGGCCCTTGGCGAGATTGCGCCGGTAGAGCTCGTTGGACGCCTCGGCGGTGGAGTGGCCGGCGTACGTCCGCATGAGCCACGGGCGGTCCTTCTGGCGTTCGCTCATCGGGGACCTCAGGCGTTCTGGGTGGCTCGGGCGGTCCGCTCCGCCGACGCGTCACGGCTGTGCTTGTCGGTCCGCTCCGCCGACGCGTCACGGCTGTGCTTGTCGGTCCGCTCCGCCGAGGCGTCACGGAACAGGTTGATGGCGTCGAGGTGCTTCTCGCGCAGCTCGTGGTCGCTCACGCCCAGGCCCTCGCGGGGGGCGAGGGCGAGGACGCCGACCTTGCCCTGGTGGAGGTTGCGGTGCACGTCGTAGGCGGCCTGGCCGGTCTGCTCCAGCGGGTAGACCTTCGACAGCGTGGGGTGGATCTTGCCCTTGGCGACCAGGCGGTTGGCCTCCCAGGCCTCGCGGTAGTTGGCGAAGTGCGAGCCCACGATCCGCTTCAGGGACATCCACAGGTAGCGGTTGTCGTACTCGTGGGTGTAGCCGGAGGTCGAGGCACAGGTGACGATCGTGCCGCCCTTGCGGGTCACGTACACGCTCGCACCGAAGGTCTCGCGGCCCGGGTGCTCGAAGACGATGTCGACGTCCTCGCCGCCGGTGAGTTCGCGGATGCGCTTGCCGAACCGCTTCCACTCGCGCGGGTCCTGCTCGTGCTCGTCCTTCCAGAACCGGTAGCCCTCGGCGCTGCGGTCGATGATCGCGGTCGCACCCATCCGCCGGCAGATGTCCGCCTTCTGCTCGCTGGAGACGACGCAGATCGGATTGGCGCCGCCCGCCAGGGCGAACTGCGTGGCGTACGAACCGAGTCCGCCGCTGGCGCCCCAGATCAGCACGTTGTCGCCCTGCTTCATGCCCGCGCCGTTGCGCGAGACCAGCTGCCGGTACGCGGTGGAGTTCACCAGTCCCGGCGCGGCGGCCTCCTCCCAGCTGAGGTGGCGGGGCTTCGGCATCAGCTGGTTGGACTTGACGAGCGCGATCTCGGCCAGACCGCCGAAGTTGGTCTCGAAGCCCCAGATGCGCTGCTCGGGGTCGAGCATCGTGTCGTTGTGACCGTCCGAGGACTCCAGCTCGACGGAGAGGCAGTGCGCGACGACCTCGTCGCCCGGCTGCCAGGCGTTGACGCCGGGCCCGGTGCGCAGGACGACACCGGCGAGGTCCGAGCCGATGATGTGGTACGGCAGGTCGTGGCGCCGGGTGAGCTCGCTGAGCCGCCCGTAGCGCTCCAGGAAGCCGAACGTGGGCAGCGGTTCGAAGATCGAGGTCCAGACCGAGTTGTAGTTCACCGAGCTGGCCATGACGGCCACCAGGGCCTCGCCGGGCCCCAGCTCGGGCACCGGCACCTCGTCCAGGTGCAGCGATGCGCGGGGGTCCTTGTCGCGGGTGGCGAGCCCGGCGAACATCTCCGTCTCGTCCTTGTGCACGGTCACCGCGCGGTACGACTCGGGGATGCGCAGGGCCGCGAACTCGGCGGCCCGGTCCGCGGCGGAACCGCCTGACGATTCCGTCCGCGCTTGGATCGCGTCCAGGATTTCCTTCACGGTGTGCCTCCGGCGGATGGGTCGCTCAGGGGACGCCGGGGCGTCCCCGCGAGCTGAGGGGGAGCTGAGGTGTGGAGGTGGTGCCGTCGGTTCGGCCGGTGATGCTGGGGCCTGCTCTGTGGAGCAGAAGGCTGTGCCTGTGACGCAGGCGTCCGGGCGCGCGGACGGGGGGCCCGCTGGGACAGCCGGCGTACCCGAGGTCCCGGTACGCCGACCGCCCGGACAACTTCAACGTATGGCACTCCGTGACAGGTGGCAAGGCACTCGGTGCCAACGATTTCTCTCAACTGTCATCCGCCGGGCACGCATGAGCGGCGTGGGGGATGTTTCGCGTGGATATGCCCGGTGGATGATCGATCAACGAGCGCGGTAGAGGTACGGGGTCGTGGTCGTCAGGGCCATGAATCCCAGGCGTTCGAGGATCGGGCGGCTCAGGGCGGAGGCGTCGACCTGGAGGAAGCCGTAGCCGCGTTCCGCCGCGATCCGGGCGCGGTGGGCGACCAACGCCCGGTAGATGCCCCTGCCGCGCCACTCCGGGGCCGTGCCGCCGCCCCACAGCCCGGCGAAGCGGGTGCCGGGGTACAGCTCCATGCGGGCCGCGCTCACCGGTTCGTCGCCCGCCATGGCGAGGACGGCGACGATGTGGTCGGGGTCCTCGGCCAGCCTGGTCGACACCAGGTGCCGCAGCCGCGCCCCTTTCGTGCCGAACGCCCGCTCATGGGCGCGGACCATCAGTTCCACGTCGTCCGCGTCCCGCACCGGGCGCAGCCGGACGCCCTCCGGGAGCTCCACCGCCGTCGGGAGGTCCACGGCCGGGGCGACCATCAGGGTCTCCGGCTCCTCCGCCTCGAATCCGGCCGCGAGCAGCCGATCCGCCAGATCCGCCGGCCGGTCGTGCGCGTACAGCTTCCACTCGAACTCGTCGAGCCCGATCGCCGCGCAGTGCGCCGCCTGCGCGGCGATCGCGGCGTCCGCCCGGCGGGCGTCGAGGTCCGGGGCCGACCAGACGACGCTGCCCCAGCCCTCGGCCGGGTCGGTCATCCGTACGACGTCACCGGCGCGCTCGACCCGGACACCGGGGCCGTCGGGGCGGGCGTGCTCGCGCATCTCGCGGTCGAAAAGGGTCAGAAGTGCATCACGATCAAGAGTCATCCGCACACCGCAGCACCGGGGCGCGAACGAGGCAACCGCATTTGGCGCGGCGCGGCGCGGGGCGGGCCCTGCCGACGGGGTGCCGACCCGGGCCCGGGCCCCCGCCCCGACGGCCCGCTCAGCGGTCCTGGAGCACCTGCCGGATCGTGCGCATCACCTCGTCGAGCGGCGCGTCCGTCCGCGCCACCGCCACCAGCACCTCGCCCTCGGAGGCCACCGAGGCGGCGGGCCGCGCCACCGGTTCGCCGCCGGTGATCCGGCCCGCCCCGATGCCCGTGCCGAACGTCCTGCGCACGATCGCGAAGGCATGGTCGAGCTGGGCCTCCACGTCGCCCTCGCCGCCCGCCCGCAGCCAGCGCCGCAGCACATGGTTGTGCGCGGTGACGACCGCGGACGCCGCGACCTCGGCGAGCAGCGGGTCGTCGTTGCCGGCCTCGTGGTCGCGCTCGTCGAAATGCCCCAGCAGGTAGCGCGTGAACAGCCGCTCGTAGCGGGCCACCGAGGCGATCTCGGCCTCGCGCAGGGTGGGGACCTCACGGGTCAGCTTGTAACGGGCCACGGAGACCGCGGGCTTGGCCGCGTACATCTTCATGACCTCCTTGATCCCGCGGCAGACGGTGTCGAGCGGGTGCTCGTGCGCGGGGGCGGCGTTGAGGACGGCCTCGGCCCTGACGAGGGTGTCGTCGTGGTCCGGGAAGATCGCCTCTTCCTTGGAGCGGAAGTGCCGGAAGAAGGTGCGCCGGGCGACTCCGGCGGCGCCCGCGATCTCGTCGACCGTCGTGGCCTCGTACCCCTTCGTCGCGAAGAGTTCCATCGCCGCGGCGGCGAGTTCGCGGCGCATTTTGAGCCGTTGGGCGGCGGCGCGACTGCCGGTGGCGCTTTCCTGCGGGTCGGACGCGGCGGAGACACGGGGGGACCTGGCGGGCTGGGACATGGTGTGAACGTACTGCATCGACGCGGGTGAGGGCGCCCGTGGGGGCGCAGCGCCCGGCGGATCGCGCGGGGGCGGGCCGCTCGGAGGATCGAGCAGCCCGCCCCATCCGGCCACCGGCACCGGGGGCCGCTCAGCGTCGGGCATGTTCGCGGAAGCCGCGCCCCGTCTTGCGGCCGAGGCAGCCTGCGGCCACCAGGTGTTCGAGCAGCGGTGCCGGGGCCAGCCCCGGGTCGCGGAACTCGTCGTGCAGCACCTTCTCGATGGCGAGCGACACGTCGAGCCCGACGACGTCCAGGAGTTCGAACGGCCCCATCGGGTAGCCGCCGCCCAGCTTCATCGCGGCGTCGATGTCGTCGAGGCTCGCGTAGTGCTCCTCGACCATCTTGATCGCGTTGTTGAGGTACGGGAACAGCAGCGCGTTGACGATGAACCCGGCCCGGTCCCCGCAGTCCACCGGGTGCTTGCGGATCGTGCCGCACACCTCGTGGACGGTGGCGCGGACGTCGTCCGCGGTGAGCACCGTGCGGACGACCTCGACCAGCTTCATCGCCGGAGCCGGGTTGAAGAAGTGCATGCCGACGACGTCCTGCGGACGCGAGGTGGCCCGTGCGATCGCCACGACCGGCAGCGAGGAGGTGGTGGTGGCGAGGACCGCGCCCGGCTTGCAGACCTTGTCCAGCGTCGCGAACAACTGCTGCTTGACCGCCAGGTCCTCCGCGACCGCCTCGACCGCGAGATCGACCTCGGCGAGGGCGTCGGGCGAGCCCGCCGGGGTGATCCGGGCCAGTGCCCCGTCCCGCGCCTCGGCGGTCAGCCGCCCCTTGGCCACGGAACGCTCCAGGGACTTGGCGATCCGGGCCTTCGCCGCGTCAGCCTTCTCCCGGCCGCGGGCGACGAGCACGACATCGCGACCGGCCTTCGCGAAGACCTCGGCGATCCCCGACGCCATCGTGCCCGAGCCCGCGACACCCACCGACCGCACCGGCCGGCCGGCGACCGGCGACGTGCCCTCGCCCGGGGTCAGCGCGTCCGGCACCACCGTCCGGCTGCCGGGCTCCGCGTACGTGTAGAAGCCGCGCCCCGCCTTGCGGCCGGTCAGCCCCGCCTCGCTGAGCTGGCGGAGGACCGGCGCCGGGGCATGCAGCCGGTCGTGCGACGAGGCGTACATGGCCTCCAGGACCGTGCGCGCGGTGTCGATCCCGATCAGGTCGAGCAGGGCGAGCGGGCCCATCGGAAGTCCGCAGCCCAGCCTCATCGCGGCGTCGATGTCCTCGCGGGACGCGTAGTTCGCCTCGTACATCGCCGCGGCCTGGTTGAGGTAGCCGAACAGCAGCCCGTCGGCGACGAAGCCCGGCCGGTCGCCGACCGCGACCGGCTCCTTGCCCAGGCTGCGGGCGAGCGCGGTGACCGCCTCGACCGCCGGGGGCGCGGTCAGCACCGAGGAGACCACCTCGACCAGCCTCATCGCCGGGGCCGGGTTGAAGAAGTGCAGCCCGAGCACGCGCTCGGGGCGCAGCGACTCGGCGGCCAGCCGCGTCACCGACAGGGCGTTGGTCCCGGTGGCCAGGATCGCGTTCGGGGAGACGATCGCGTCCAGTTCCCGGAACACCTGCTGCTTGATCTCGTACGACTCCGGGACGACCTCGACGACCAGCTCCGCGTCCGCCGCGGCACGCAGGTCGTCATGGGTGCGGAACCGGGCGAGCACCCGGCCGCGTTCGCGCTCCGTGATCCGGCCGCGCCGCACGGCGCGCTCGGTCGCGGCCTCCAGCGAGGCGACGGCCCGACGGGACGCCGCCCCGTCGATGTCGATGCCGACGACCTCATGACCGGCGCGGGCGAGGACCTCGGCGATGCCGGTGCCCATGGTGCCGAGGCCGACGACGGCGATGGTGCTGAACGGGGTGTCCATCACGGGACTCCAGAGGGTGAGTGACGACTGTGAGAACGCGCGGAGCGCACGGGAACGGACCGGCGCGAAGCATGCGCGGATGAGGAACCGGCGCGAGGCGCACGGACGTTGTGTGGCGTGCTGCGCGGTCCGGGGGCGACGGTGCGCCCGGACCGGAAGGGGCGACGGACTCTGTCCCGGAGTCGCGTCTCACGAAGCTGCCGAACCGACGAGCACTCCGGATGGCTGCGTCACCAGGCCACCGGAGCCGGCGGGGATCGTGTCCCGCTCATATGAGATTAACTCGCTGGTAACGAGCGCGCCAGCCCCGGGACGTCGTGCGTCACGTCACATGCGACAACCCTCTCGATACGCACAGTGCCCGGCGATACGCTGAGCGTCATGGACGAGGAGTACCGGTCGCTGACGGACCGGCTGGCGGACGAGGCGGACGCGGCGGGGGAGTCGGAGGCGTTCCGCCGGCTGATCGCCACCGATGACGACGAGGAGCTGGCCCGTGTCCTCGTGGAGCGCGAACGCCCGCTCTGGGCGCGGGAGATCGCCGCGTTCCGGCTCGGCTGCGCGGGGGACCGGCGGGCGTTCGAGGCGCTGGTCCTGCTGCTCAACCACCGCGACCCGGAGCGCTGCGTCTGTGCCGCCCACGCCCTGGCGCGTCTCGGCGACCCTCGCACGCCCCGGGCGGCCGCCGCCCTCGCGACCAATGCCCTGCGCACCGCGTACGCCCTTCACCCGGTCCGGCTGCTCACCGTGCTCCGGGCGCCGGAGTCCGTACCCGCGCTGATGACCACGCTGGAGCGCCTTCTGGACCCCGGCGATCCGCACTGGCGGGTGGCGCTCGCCTGCGTGGAGGGGCTCGGGCGGCTGGCGGACGAACGGGCCCGCCCGCTTCTGGAGGCGGCCCTGCCGCATCCGAGACTGGCCGGCGCCGCGCGTGAGGCGCTGGACCGGCTGCGGGCGGGCTGAGCGCGCGGGTGTGCGGGGCGTCGGTCGTACGGGGCGTGGGGCGTCGGTCGTACGGGATGCGTCGGGCGCGTTCGCGCTCGGCGCGCGGGTGTGTGCGGGCCGTGCGAGGCATGAGGCGCGGGTGTACGGTGCGCGGTCGTGCGGAGGGGCCCGACGGGGTGCGTCGGGCCCCTCGCACGGGCCGGTACACGGCCGGTCGCCCGGCCCGCCGATCAGCCCCGGAAACCGAGCAGCCGGTGCAGGACACCGCCTCTGGTCTCGGCGACCGGCGCCCGCGCCGCCCTGTCGGCCGCGGGCGTCGGGTCGGGGGACTTGGCGCAGACCGCGTCCGCCTCGGACCCGCCGGTCCGGCCGCGCGGGACGGTGCCCTTGGCCAGGTAGTCCGCCAGATAGGTGTCCAGGCAGTCGTTGTCGCTCAGTGTGATGCCGTGGTTGCCGCCGCCCTGCTCGACGACCAGGCGGGAACCGCGCAGCCCGCGGTGCATGGTCACACCGCCCTGGTACGGCGTCGCCGCGTCGTCCGTGGCCTGGAAGAGCAGCACCGGCGGAAGGCTCGTGTTGGACACCTGCACCGGACGCAGCGGCTCCACCGGCCAGTCCGCGCACGGTGCGTTGTACCAGGTGTTGTTCCAGGTGAAGAAGGGGGCCTTCGCCTGCACGCGCCAGCCGTCGTCGCGCCAGGTGTTCCACTCGCGGGGCCACGGGGTGTCACGACATTGCACGGCCGTGTAGACGGAGTACCCGTTGTCGCCCTCCGCGTCGAGCGCCCCGAACTTCTCGTACGCCTTCACGAGCGCGTTCTCGTCGTGGTCCTTCACATAGGCGGCGAACGCCTCGGCCAGGTGCGGCCAGTAGCCGTTGTAGTAACCGCCCGGCAGGAACGTGTCCTCCAGTTCGCTCGCCCCGACCCTCCCGCCCGCGGGGTGCTTCGCGACCGCCCGGCGCATCGCGTACCAGGCGCGTTCCACCCGCGCCGGGTCGCCGCCCAGCCCGTACGCGCTGTCGTGCTTCGCCACCCAGGCGGCGAACGCCTTGTGGCGGGCGTCGAAGGCGTAGTTCTGGCCGATGTTGTCCTCGTACCACACGCCCTCCGGGTCGACGTTCGAGTCGAGCACCATGCGCCGCACCCGCTCCGGGAACAGCTTGGCGTACACCGCGCCGAGGTACGTCCCGTACGAGTAGCCGAAGTAGTTGAGCCGACGGGCGCCGGTCGCCCGGCGGATCACGTCGAGGTCCTTGGCGGCGCTGACCGTGTCCATGTGAGGCAGCAGGTCCGGGTACTTCTCGCCGCACGCCTTCGCGAAGGAGACGGTGCGGTTCCGGTTGGCCTCCTCGACCCCGGGCGCGTGCGGCACCGAGTCGGGGCGCAACGGATCGAAGAACCCGGGGACGCAGTTCAGGGCGGGTCTGCTCCTTCCGACCCCGCGCGGATCGAAGCCGATCACGTCGTACTGCGCGGCCACAGCCTTCGGCAGCGAGGAAGCGACGAATCCGGCCATCGGCAGCCCGCTGCCCCCGGGACCGCCCGGATTGACGAGCAGGGGGCCCTGGAAGGTCTTCGCGGTGTGCGGGATCCGGGACAGGGCGAGGGTGATGTGCCGGCCCGACGGGTCGTCATGGTCCAGCGGGGTGCGGACCGTGGCGCACTGGAGCCGAGGGTGCTCCTCGGTGCCGCAGTCGGTCCAGCGGAGCGGGGCGGTGGCGGGCCGGGGCTCCGCGTCGGCGGCCGCCGGGGACGGGGTCGCGGTCACCAGACCGGCGACCGTCGCGCCCACGGCGACGAGAATTCCTGGACGTTTCGTCATATGGCCTCCCGGGGTGGGGAACACGGGGAACGCGGCTGTGCGTGGCATGGTCTCCGCCGCATGCTCCCCGCATTCATGCCCGGAAGGACACGTTGTGGCGAGAGTTGACCCGTTTGCCCTGTGACGGGTGTTTCTGGTAAGGGCGTTCCGAGGGTCGTCGGCTCGGGGCGGGTTCGTCAGAGCAGGGTCAGCTGGGTCGGTCCGGAGGTGCCGGACCACGTGGTGTCCTTGGGGCGCACGGGCAGCCGGCGGGCCGTCCCGCGGTGCGACGGCCCGATGCCGAACTCGGCCGCCAGCTCGTGGACGTGGCGCGTGATGCGCCGCTGGTACCACTTGGGCGCGTACGGCCCCTCCGCGTACAGCCGCTCGTACCGGCGCACCAGATGCGGGTGGTGCTGTCCGAGCCACCGCATGTACCACTCCCGGGCGCCGGGGCGCAGATGGAGCACGAGCGGGGTCACGGACGTCGCCCCGGCGGCGGCGATCGCCCGGACCGTGGCGCGCAGCTGGTCCGGATGGTCGCCGAGGAACGGGACGACGGGCGCCATCAGCACCCCGCAGTCGATGCCGATCCCGCTCAGGGCGCGGACGACGTCCAGGCGGCGCGCGGGGGACGGGGTGCCGGGTTCCACGGTGCGCCACAGCCCCTCGTCGACGAAGCCGACCGACACGGAGATGCCGACATCGGTGACCTCGGCCGCCTGCCGCAGCAGTTCGAGGTCGCGCAGGATCAGCGTTCCCTTGGTCAGGATCGAGAACGGGTTCGCGTGGTCGCGCAGGGCCGAGATGATGCCGGGCATCAGCCGGTAGCGGCCCTCCGCCCGCTGGTAGCAGTCGACGTTGGTCCCCATCGCGATGTGCGCGCCGTGCCAGCGTCCGGACGCGAGGTGCCCGCGCAGCAGTTCCGGGGCGTTGACCTTGACGACGATCTGGGAGTCGAAGCCGATGCCCGTGTCCAGGTCCAGGTAGCTGTGGGTCTTGCGGGCGAAGCAGTACACGCAGGCGTGGGTGCAGCCGCGGTACGGGTTCACCGTCCATTCGAACGGCATGCGCGAGGCGCCGGGCACCCGGTTCACGATCGAGCGGGCCCGGATCTCGTGGAAGGTGATCCCCCGGAACTCCGGGGTGTCGAAGGTGCGCGTGGTCACCGCGTCCGCGGCGAAGAGCGCGCTGTTCCCGGCCGCGGCGGGATTCTCGACCAGATGGTTCCAGCGCATGGACGCCTCCTCGGTAGCACTCGTCGAGAGAATAGAACATTTGTTCCCATGATCGTTTTCTCCGCTTCGTCCGGGAGTGCGCCCGCGCCGGACGCGACCGGGCGCCGAGGGCGTCCCGGCCGGGTTCCGGCGGGGTCCCGGCCGGGGGCGGCCCCGATTTTGAGCGGCGCGCCGAAGGTGATTGGCTCGGCACACCCCCGAAATCCGAGTGCTGGAGGAACAGCCATGGCGCAGGTCGAGGCCACCACGGAACGAGTCATCGCGGCGGACGCGGACACGGTGTTCGACGCGCTGGCCGACTACGAGCGGACCCGCGGCAAGGTGCTGCCCGGACAGTTCAGCGAGTACGAGGTGCGCGAGGGCGGCGACGGCGAGGGCACCCTCGTGCACTGGAAGCTCCAGGCCACCAGCAAGCGGGTTCGCGACTGCCTGATGGAGGTCACCGAGCCCACCGACGGCCGGCTCGTGGAGAAGGACCGCAACTCCTCGATGGTCACCACCTGGACCGTCACCCCGGCCGGCGAGGGCCGTTCGAAGGCCGTCGTGTCGACCGTCTGGAACGGTGCCGGGGGCATCGGTGGATTCTTCGAGCGGACCTTCGCCCCCAAGGGGCTCGCGCGCATCTACGACGAACTGCTGCGCAATCTCGCCACCGAAGTCGAGAAGTAGCCCCTCGACACGGTCGGTCCACCTCACCGGTTCGGGTGGTTCTCCGGTCCCGCCGGTGGTGCGCCGCAGCACCTCCTACCGGGGATTAAGCCCCCGGTGCGCCGTCGGCGCCCCCTCGTCGGCGTTTGCCCTCCCTCGTCGCGCGATGCGAGAAAGGGCGGCGCAGACGCGACGAGGGGAGCGGCGACGTGGTGGGTGGGATCACTCTGCTGGGGGACGACCGGGGCGGTATTCCCGGCGGTTCGGGAACCGCCGGATCGTCGGCCGCGCCACCCCCGCACCCGTCACCGTCCCAGGACGGGGGAACGCCGCAGGCGGCGGAGGAGTCCGCCGCCCCGCCCGTCTTACCGGAGACCAGCCCCCGCCGCATCCGGCTCGTCTTCCTCGGGCTGATGCTGACGCTGCTGCTGGCGGCGCTCGACCAGATGATCGTCGCCACCGCGCTGCCGAAGATCGTCGGGGAACTGCACGGCCTGGAGAAGATGTCCTGGGCCGTCACCGCGTACCTCCTCGCCTCCACCATCGGCCTGCCGCTCTACGGGAAGCTCGGCGACCTCTTCGGACGCAAGGGCGTCTTCCAGTTCGCGATCGTCGTCTTCGTCATCGGCTCCGCACTGGCCGGCTGGTCCCGCACCATGGACGAACTCATCGCCTTCCGGGCCCTCCAGGGCATCGGTGGCGGCGGACTCATGATCGGCGTCCAGGCCATCATCGCGGACGTCGTCCCGCCCCGGGAACGCGGCAGGTTCATGGGGCTCATCGGCGCCGCCTTCGGCCTCGCCTCCGTCGCCGGCCCGCTGCTCGGCGGCTTCTTCACCGACCACGCCTCCTGGCGCTGGTGCTTCTACATCAACGTCCCGTTCGGCCTGATCACCCTGGCCGTCATCACCGTCGTGCTGAAACTGCCCCGGCCCGCGGTCCGCCCCCGCCTCGACGTCCTCGGCGCGCTGCTGCTCGCCGCCGCGTCGACCTGTCTGGTGCTGCTCACCAGTTGGGGCGGAACGGAATACCCCTGGGGGTCGGGCGTCATCCTCGGGCTCGGCGCCGGGGCCGTCGCGACGACCCTGCTGTTCCTCGTCGCCGAGCGACGGGCGGCCGAACCGGTCATCCCGCTGCGGCTGTTCCGCGACCCGATCTTCAACGTCACCGCGCTCGTGGGCGCGGTCGTCGGCGTCGCGCTGTTCGGCGCCGCCAGCTACCTGCCGACCTTCCTGCAGATGGTCGACGGCGCCTCGGCCACCGAATCCGGTCTGCTGATGCTCCCGATGATGGGCGGCATCGTCGTGGCGTCCATCGTCTCCGGCCAGCTCATCTCCCGTACCGGCCGCTACCGCGCCCACCCCGTCGTCGGCGGCGCCTTCTCGGTCGTGGGGATGTGGCTGCTCTCCCGGCTCGACACCGACACCCCACCGCTCGAGAACGGCATCGCGCAGGCCGTGCTCGGCATCGGGATCGGCCTGGGCATGCCGGTGCTGGTGCTCGCCGTGCAGAACTCCGTACCGCCCGCCGACCTCGGCACCGCCACCAGCGCCAACAACTACTTCCGGCAGATCGGCGGCAGCGTCGGCGCCGCCGTCTTCGGCACGCTCTTCGCCGGGCGCCTCGCCGAGGCGCTGGCCGCCCGCCTGCCGGCCGACGCCGATCTGCCCGACCCCGAGTCGATCACCCCGCAGCTCGTCCACGCCATGGAACCCGCGCTGCGCGACGCCTACATCCGCGCGTACGCCGACGCGATGCCGCGGATCTTCCTCTACCTCGTGCCGGTGCTCGTGCTCGGCCTGGTCCTCGCCCTCTTCCTCAAGGAGAAACCGCTGGTGTCCCACAACGGCCCCGAAACAGCCGCCCCGCCGACCGCCGGGGCCGCGCCGGTCCCCGCCGCCCGCACAGCGGCCCCCGCGGCGCCCCCGACCGTGTACCTCTCGGGCGTACCGGTGTGCGGCAGCGTCCAGCACCCGGACGGCACGAAGGTCCCGCGTGCCGCGCTCACCCTCATCGACGTCCAGGGGCAGCAGGTCGGGCGGGGCGCGAGCGGTGACGACGGCCGCTACGCGCTGAGCGTGCCCGGCGCGGGCGCCTACGTCCTGATCGCCGCGGCCGGGGGCCATCAGCCGCAGGCCGTCAGCGTCACCGTGGGCGAACGACCGGTCGAACTCGACGTGGTGCTCGGCGGCGCGGGCCGGCTCGCGGGGACCGTCGTCACCGCCGACGGGCTCCCGGTGCGGGACGCCGCCGTCACCCTCACCGACGTGCGCGGCGAGGTGGTCGCCTCCACGCGCAGCGGACGCGAGGGCGGCTATGTGATCAAGGAACTGGTGGCCGGTGAGTACACCCTCGCGGCCAGCGCCCCCGCGTTCCGGCCCGCCGCGCTGCCGGTGAGCGTGCAGGCCGCGCGGGAGACCCGGCAGGACATCGAACTCGCCGGAGGGGCGGTGCTGCGCGGTGTCGTACGGGCCGGTGGTGGCAGGCCGGTCGAGGACGCCCGGGTCACCCTGCTGGACGCGGCGGGCAACGTCGTGGACACGCTCACCACCGGGCCGGACGGGGCGTTCAGGTTCGTGGACCTGTCCACGGGCGAGTACACGGTGATCGCGGCCGGGTATCCGCCGGTGGCCACGGTCCTCCAGGTCGCGGGCGGCGGGCGCACCGAACGCGACCTCCTGCTGGGGCACGAGGACTGACCGTTCGGCGGACGGGCCGCGGCGGACAGGACAACGCGGCGACGGACGGGAGGGGCACGGGCATCGCCGGACCGCCCACCCGGTGACCACGCCGGGTGAGGACGTCGCAGGGCGGCGGCGCCGATCCGCACGCGCGGATCGGCCGCCGATGTCAGGAGGCGTCGGCCACCGCCGCCGATGCCTGCGCAGCCCCGCTCCGTCCGGGATAGCGGTCGGCCCAGGGCAGAGCCTCCTCCAATGCCGCGGAGACGGCGAAGAGGAGGTCCTCGCGGCCCCAGCCCGCCGTGAGCGACACCCCGAGCGGCAGCCCCTCGGAACTCCAGCCCAGCGGAAGGCTGATGGCCGGACACCCGGTGGCGTTCCCGATCACGGTGTTGCCCGTGAACGCGGTCATCGCGGCCAGTTCCGCGGCCGGATCGGCGTCGTCGCGAAGCTGTCCGACGCGGGTCGGCAAAGCGGTCACGGTCGGTGTGATCACGAGGTCCGCGTCCGCGTGGTCGAGGATCCAGGCTCGCGCGCGGGCCTGCACGACACCGATCGAGGCGGCCAGCTCGGCCGCGCTCGACCGATGTGCGGCGGACCGGAGATGACGCACGATCGGTCGCATCGCCGATGCGTCGAACGCCGCGGCCCTGGACCCGACCAGCGCGGTGAACATCACCCGGAAGTTCTCGGTGAGTTCGGGGTCCGGGGCCTGGTCGCGGGCGAACACGTCGTGGCCGAGCCCGGCCAGTGCGCGGCCGGTGCGGTCGACGGCGGCGGCGACCTCGGCGTCCACGGGCGCGCCCGAGACCGAACCCTGGGCGATCGCCACCCGCAGCCGCGGGACGGGGGCGTCGCAGGCGCGTTCGTAACCGTCCGCCCCCCGGAGGCGAGGAGGGTGCACGAGGCCGGCCCCGGTACGGGTGGTCAGCGCGTCGAGGAAGGCCGCGGCGTCGCGCACGGTGCGGGCGAGCGGCCCCTTCACGGAGAGCCCCATTCCGTCGTCGCCGCCCGGGCCGCCGGGGACGAGTCCGCGGCTCGGCTTCAGCCCGACCACGCCGCAGGCGCTCGCGGGGGAGCGCACGGAGCCCGCGGTGTCGCTGCCCTGGGCGATCGGCACCAGCATCGCGCCGACCGCCGCCGCGGCGCCGCCGCTGCTGCCGGCCGCGCTGCGGCCGAGGTCGAACGGGCTGCGCGCGGGGGCGGCGACCTCCGGTTCGGTGTAGCAGGCGGCCCCGAACTCGGGAACGGTCGTCTTCCCGAGACTGATCAGCCCGGCCTCGGCCATGACGGCCACGATCTCGTCGTCGTGGTCCGGCACCCAGTCACGGAACAGGGCGGACCCCAGCGTGGTGCGCACGCCCGCGGTGGCCTCCAGGTCCTTGACGGCCGTGGGCACGCCGAACAGGCGCGGCAGTCCGGCGCGGTCCGTCGTGCGCAGCACCCGTCCGGCCTCGGCCGCCGCCGCGCGGGCCCGGTCGGCCGACACGGTGGTGAACGCGCCCACCCGGTCGTCGCCCTCGATCCGGGCGAGCAGGTGGTCCACGACCTCGGCGGGCGTGGTGTCGCCGCGCTCGTAGGCGGTGGCCAGTTGGAGAGCCGTGAGTTCGTGCAACTGCGTCATGGGTGCTCCATTGCTGTTTCGTTACGCGTATCGATATGGTGGACGCATGAGGGCCGACAAGGCAAGCAATGCGCGGGGCGGCCGCCCCAGGGCGGTCTCGCTCGACGCGATCCTGGACGCCGCGACCCGGATCGCCGACGACCGGGGACTGGACGCGGTGACCTTTCGCGCGGTGGCCGACCGGCTGGGGGTGTCCCCGATGGCGATCCACCGCACGACGGGCGGCGTCGACGCGCTCCGGCACGCGCTGGTCTCCCGGATCGTCGGCGAGGCCACCCGCTCGGTGGACTGGCCCGAGGACTGGCGGGACGTCCTGCGAACGTTCGCGAACGAACTCCACGACCTGCTCATGCGCCACCCCGTCGTGCTGGAGGCGCACCGTCGCGCTCCCCTCGCGGGGCCCGGCGCCGACGACGCCGCACTCCGGGTCGTCGCGGCCCTGCGCACCGCCGGGCTCGACGAGCGGGCCGCGGTGTACGCGTACGGCACCCTGCACGACTTCGTCACCGGACACGTGGCGATCCGGCTCGGCCGTGGCGATCCCGAACGCCTCCCGCTGCCGCCCGAACGCCGGGCCATGTCGGTCTTCGTCGAACACCACGACTACGACCGCCGGTTCGCCTTCGGCCTCGATCTCGTCGTCGCCGGGATCACCGTGGCCGCCGCCCCTGTACCGCACGAGGAGCAGAGATGACGCACGACCTGCCCGAACCGCCCGAGACGGTCCGTATCGAAGCTCCTGGCGGGCGCCGCATCGCCTACTGCTCGTACGGGGACCCCGCCGCCGTGCCCGCGATCGTGCTGCACGGTACCCCGGGCAGCCGCTACGAGGGTGTCGCGCTGCAGCGGGCCGCGACGGACGCGGGCGTCCGGCTGATCTTCCCGGACCGGCCCGGATACGGAGGGACCGATCCGGTGCCCGGCCGCGGTTTCCATCGCTGGAACGACGACTTCCTGTCCCTGCTCGACCACCTCGGCCAGGAACGGGCGACGCTCGTGGCGATCTCCGGCGGCGGGGGATACGCGCTGTCCGCGGCCCAGACCCACCCCGGGCGGGTGGTGAAACTGATCCTCGCGGCCGCCGCCGTTCCCGGGGCGCCCAAGGAGGCGTACGCGGGCCGGATCCCGATCGTGACATGGCTCAACCGCATCGTCCGCTGGGCCCCACCGGTCGGCGGCTCGATGCTCGCGGGCACGGGCGTCTTCAAACGGATGCGCAGCCGCGAGCCGAACCTCGCGGCCTGGCCCCGGGCCGACCGGCTGGTCATGAGCACCCCCGAGTACCGGGTGCTGTCCGACCTGGACACGGCCGAGGGCCGCCGTCAGGGCATGGACGCGGCGCTGACCGACCTGACCGGCTACGCCCGCCCGCTGCCGGCCCCACTGGCCTCGGTCTCCGTGCCGACCGTGTTCATCCACGGCGACGCGGACGGCAACGTCCCCGTGGGGGTGGCGCGTTGGGCGCACGCGCAGATCGCCGGCGCCGAACTGAGGATCGTCCCCGAGGGCGGCCACCTCTTCCTGATGGAGGATCCGGAAACGCTCCTGCGGGAACTGGTCTGAAGGCAACCGGTCCGGGCGGGGGCGGATCCGTTCACGTCCGGACACCGCGACGTGGACGGTGCGGCGACGACCGTCACGGACCGGACGGCCCCGGCCGGGCCGCCCCGGTCCTCCCGTGGCCCCTCGGAGCCCGCCGGGTGACCTCCGACCGGGCGGTCGCGCCCTGGCACGCGCGCTTCCGGCGCTGCCGAAACACCCTGGTGGCGCCTTCCCCGCCCCCTCGGCCTCGTGCGAGCGGGGGAGACCCCGTCCCAGGACGTCCCGTCGCCCCGGAATCGCACGCGGCATGCCGCGTCCACGTTCCGGTCGAAGGTCACTCGACAGGCTCTCGGCCGGCCGCGCGGGCCGACTCGGTCGGATACACGGCCGCGTGGACCGACTGGAAGAGGGCGGTGACCTCCTGGCCGCCGAGACCCTGGGAGCGGGCCTCGTTCAGCCATTCGGCCAGCGACGCCCTGAGCGGCGACTCGGGAACCGTCTGCGCCGGCGCGAGGGAGCGGGTGATGAAGGTGCCCGCCCCCTGCCTCACCTCGGCGAGACCCGCGCGTTCCAGCTCGCGGTACGCCTTGAGGGTCGTGTTCGGGTTGACCTTGGTGTCCGCGGCGACCTGCGCGGCCGTCGGCAGACGGTCACCCGCCTCCAGTGCGCCCATGCGCAGCGCCTGCTCGACCTGCCGCACGATCTGGAGGTACGTGGCCACTCCGCTGCGTCGGTCGATGCGGAACACGACCACCGTCATCACCCCCTTCTGGCTGCCGAAACGGTACGTACCCGTGACGGCGTGTCACCGGAGGGGCCTCCGGGACACCCGCCACACCGTGAACGCGGTGAGCACGGCAGTGGCCGCGAGCAGGATGCCCGCACCCGTCCACTGCATCGCCGGCATCTGGTCGAAACCGAGGTACTGGATGACATTGTCGACGATGCCGTGCTCCTTCACACAGGCGTTCGACGCGGCCTCGGTCTCCTCGGCGCACAGGCCCCAGCCGTACAGGTGGCCGTCGGCGGAGCCGATCCAGCGGTCCAGCTCGTACGCCTCGTCGAGGCGCGCGGGCCGGTCGTCGTCGAGCGGGTAGGAGAACATGCGCGCGGTCGCCAGCAAGGAGTGCATCCGTTCCCAGACCAGCTCCACGCACATGGAGAAGACGAACGTGACCGCCATGGCCGGCAGCACCCGGCGCAGCAGCAGGCCGATGGTGATCCCGGCGGCGGTGAGGAAGAGGCACAGGGCGGGCAGCACCGGGCCGGTGTTGTCGAAGATCGCCCCCTCCGACCAATGGGCCTGGAACACCGAACGGTAGGGCTTCCACCACCAGGTGAAGAGCGCCGAGAGCACCGAGGCGGCCACGAGCACGGCGCCGTAGCACCAGGCGAGCTTGGCCGTGATCCAGCGGCGCCGGGACACCGACTGGGTGGTGACCAGACGGGCGGTGCCGTGCTCCTGGTCCGCCGCGATCAGCGGGGCCCCGAGGAAGACGGCGAGGAGCACGGGCAGCATGCCCAGGGCGGTGAGGGTGAGACCGACGCCGCCCGAGGAGAACGTCGGCTGCGGCAGAGGCTTGTCCGGCCAGCCGGCCGCTTCGAGGATCTGGGCCATCCGGCCGCGCTGGTAGACCAGCCACCCCGCGCCGAGGACGGCCACGGCGGCCAGGGTGAGCAGCGCGGCCCGGTGCTGGCGGACGACGAGCCAGTTCAACCCGCCCAGCAGGCGACGGCCGGGCTCCTGGTGGGTCGTCCGGGAGGCGTCGGTGAGGGTGGTGCTCATCGGCTGTGGATCCCTTCGTCCTCGAAACGGGCGCCGGGCGTGAACAGGGCAGGCGCGTCCGGCGAGCGCAGATGTGCCAGCAGCACTTCCTCCAGGCTGGGTTCGGTGACGACCCACTCGGCGGGCAGCGGGCCGTCCGGCCGTACCAGTGCCTGGAACTGCCGTCCCTGGACCCGCATTTCGACGACGGTGTGGGGGGCCAGCGCGGCGACCGGGTCCGCGCCGGCGACCAGCCCTGTCACCAGCGCGTGCGCCGGGACCAGCGCGTCCGCGTCACCCGCCATCCGGACCCTGCCCTCGGCGAGGACCAGCAGGTAGTCGCACATGTCCTCCAGCTCGGATAGCAGGTGCGAGGACATCATCACGGTGGTGCCGCGCTCGACGGCCTCCGACATCAGCAGGCGGCTCAGGTCGTGGCGGGCCAGCGGGTCCAGATCGGCCATCGGCTCGTCGAGCAGCAGCAGATCGGGCCGCTTGCCGAAGGCGAGCGCGAACGCGACCCGGGTGCGCTGGCCGCCCGAGAGCGTGCCGATCCGGGCCTGCATCGGTACCTGGCCCGACCGTACGATCCGCTCCGCCGCGACCATGTCCCAGTTGGGGTTGAGTTCGGCGCCCATGCGCAGCGTCTCCGCCACGGTGAACCCCTTGAACAGCGGCTTGTCCTGTCCGAGGAACGCGAACCTCGGCATCACCGCGGGATCGTCCACCGGTACGCCGAAGACGCGAAGTTCGCCCTCGGTCGGCTGCACCTGCCGGGTGGCGAGTCCCAACAGGGTGCTCTTTCCGGCTCCGTTGGGGCCGACGAGACCGCAGATGCGCCCGGCCGGCAGCCGGAACGAGCAGTCCCGCAGGGCCCAGCCGCGGCGGTAGCGCCGTCCCAGGCCGCGGGCCTCCAGCGCCCAGGCGCCCAAGGCGCCGTCCGGAGTGAATGCGTCTGCCATGCACTTCCCCCTGATTCCATTAGTCAATTAATGGAATCATGGTCTTGGCTCAGGGGCCTGTCAAGGCGGGTCCGAGGAGGCCGCGCGCCGCCCCGCGTTCGTGTCCGCGGGCGGGCCGCTCGGGGCCGTGTTCCGGATGCCGGGCGCTCGGGGCGATGTGCGGGTTCTTCGGAGGACTGGACCTCTGAACGTTGATGTGCCTCTGGCCCGGCGGTTCCCCGGCGCGTAGCGTGACCCCGCATGAAGATCTTGATCAGCGCGGACATGGAGGGCGCCACCGGCGTGACCTGGCCGGCCGACGTGCTCCCCGGAACCCCCCAGTGGGAGCGGTGCCGAGCCATGTTCACCTCCGACGTGAACGCGGCGGCGCTCGGCTTCTACGACGGCGGCGCCGACGAGGTGCTCGTCAACGAGGCCCACTGGTCGATGCGCAATCTCCTGCTGGAGCGGCTCGACGACCGGGTGCAGATGCTCACCGGCCGGCACAAGTCCCTCTCCATGGTGGAGGGCGTCCAGCACGGCGACATCGACGGCATCGCCTTCGTCGGCTACCACACCGGCGCCGGGGCCGAGGGCGTCCTCGCCCACACGTATCTGGCGAACTCGGTCACCGGTGTGTGGCTCAACGGCGTCAGGGCGAGCGAGGGGCTGCTCAACGCCCATGTCGTGGCGGAATACGGCGTCCCCGTCGTCCTCGTCACCGGCGACGACCTGACCTGCGCGGACGCGGAGGGCTACGCGCCCGCGGCGCGCAAGGTGGCGGTGAAGGACCACGTGTCGCGGTACGCGGCGGTGTGCCGCACCCCGGCCCGTACCGCGGCGGACATCCGGGCCGCGGCCGGGGAGGCGGCCGCGCTGGCCGTGCGGCACGCCCCGGCGGAGGGCGGTCCGTTCACCGTCGAGCTGGAATTCGACGCCGAGCACCTGGCGGGCGCGGCCACCGTCGTCCCCGGCGTGGCGCCGAGCGGTGAACGGCGTGTCGCCTACACCAGCGCGACGATGTACGAAGGCATTCGCACGTTCAAGGCGGTGACCACGATCGTGTCGTCCGCCGTGGAGGAACAGTATGGCTGAGCAGTCCTGTCCCGGTGACGCCGTCGACGCGCGGGCACTCGACGAAGTGGTGACGTTCACCTCCGAACTGATCCGGATCGACACCACCAACCGCGGCGGCGGGGACTGCCGCGAACGCCCGGCCGCCGAGTACGTGGCGGAGCGGCTGGCGGCGGCCGGACTCGAACCCGTCCTGCTGGAACGCACCCCGGGCCGCACCAACGTGGTCGCCCGGATCGAGGGCACCGACCCGTCCGCCGACGCCCTGCTCGTCCACGGCCATCTCGACGTCGTTCCCGCCGAGGCCGCCGACTGGACCGTGCACCCCTTCTCCGGCGAGGTCCGCGACGGCGTCGTCTGGGGGCGCGGCGCCATCGACATGAAGAACATGGACGCGATGGCCCTGGCCGTCGTCCGCGCCTGGGCCCGGTCCGGGGTACGGCCGCGCCGCGACATCGTGATCGCGTACACCGCCGACGAGGAGGCCAGCGCCGAGGACGGCTCCGGCTTCCTCGCCGACCGCCACGCCGCGCTCTTCGAGGGCTGCACCGAGGGCATCAGCGAGTCCGGGGCCTTCACCTTCCACGCCACCCCGGACCTGGCGCTCTACCCGATCGCCGCGGGCGAGCGCGGCACCGCCTGGCTGAAGCTCACCGCGCGCGGCAGGGCCGGGCACGGCTCCAAGGTCAACCGGTCGAACGCGGTCACCGCGCTCGCCGCGGCCGTCGCCCGCATCGGCGCGCACGAATGGCCCGTCCGTCTCACCCCCACCGTGCGCGCCGCACTCACCGAAATCGCCGCGCTGCACGGCATCCGCCCCGACCTCGACGCCCCCGGCTTCGACGTGGACGAACTGCTCGACAAGCTCGGACGGTCCGCCGCCCTGGTCGAGCCGACCGTCCGCAACAGCTCCAACCCGACGATGCTCCAGGCCGGTTACAAGGTCAACGTGATCCCCGGCCAGGCCACCGCCTTCATCGACGGCCGGATGCTTCCCGGCGGCGAGGACGAGTTCCACGACACGATGGACCGGCTGACCGGGCCCGACGTCGACTGGGAGTTCCACCACCGCGAGGTCCCCCTGCAGGCCCCGGTCGACTCGCCGACCTTCGCGAAACTGCGCGCCGCCGTCGAACGGTTCGACCCGGACGGCCACGTCGTGCCGTACTGCATGTCGGGCGGCACGGACGCCAAGCAGTTCTCCCGGCTCGGCATCACCGGCTACGGATTCTCACCGCTGAAGCTGCCCGAAGGCTTCGACTACCAGGCGCTGTTCCACGGCGTCGACGAACGCGTCCCCGTCGAGGCGCTGCACTTCGGCGTCCGCGTCCTCGACCACTACCTGCGCACCGCCTGACCCGCCACCACCGCCCGACCCGCTACAGGGGGATGTGAACATGCTGCCCACAGGGGCCCACGGAACATGGCCGTCACCGATCGACGCCGCCCTCGCCGCCTCCCGAGACGGCCGCCCGGACCACGTCGGCACCGTCGGCGACGAGGTGTGGTGGACGGAACCGCGCCCCGCCGAGGCGGGCCGCCGCGCCCTGGTCCGCCGCCGCGCGGACGGGACGACCGCGAGCGTGCTGCCCGCCCCGTGGAACGTACGGAGCCGGGTCGTCGAGTACGGCGGACAGCCCTGGGCCGGGGCCGCCCGTGCCGAGGGCGGACCGCTCGTCGTCTTCGTCGACTTCGCCGACCAGCGGCTGTACGCGTACGCCCCGGACGAGCCCGGCGGACCCCGGCCGCTCACCCCGGTCGGTGCCGTCGGCGGAGGGCTGCGCTGGGTCGATCCGAGCCTCCACCTCCACAGGGGTGAAGTGTGGTGCGTGCTGGAGGAGTTCACCGGCGAGGCGCCCACCGACCTGCGCCGGGTGATCGCCGCCGTCCCCCTGGACGGCTCGGCCGCCGACGACCGCACGGCGATCCGCGAGCTCACCGACGACGGCCGCCGGTTCGTCACCGGGGCGAAGCTCTCGCCCGACGGGCGCCGGGCCGCCTGGATCGCCTGGGACCATCCGCGCATGCCGTGGGACGGCACGGAGGTGATGCTCGCCGACGTCACCGAGGACGGCACGTTCCGGGACGTCCGCAGCTTCGCGGGCGGCCCCGAGGAGTCGATCCCGCAGATCGAGTGGGACGCCGACGGATCGCTGCTGTTCGCCGGTGACCGCAGCGGCTGGTGGAACCTGTACCGCGCCGACCCGCACGGGGGCGCCGTGCCGCTGTGCGCCCGGGAGGAGGAGTTCGCCGGCCCGCTCTGGACGATCGGCTGCCGCTGGTTCCGGCCGCTGGACAACGGCCTCGTCGCCACCGTCCACGGCACGGGCACCACGACCCTCGGCATCCTCGACCCGCGGACCGGCGAACTCACCGACGTCGCCGGGCCCTGGACCGCGTGGGCCGCCTCGCTCGCCGCGCACGGCAGCCGCATCATCGGCATCGCCGCGAGCCCGTCCAGCGCCTACGAGGTCGTGGAGCTGGACACCGCGACCGGCCGGACGCGCGTCATCGGCACACCGCACGAGGACGCCGTCGACCCCGCCTACTACCCGCGGCCCGAGCCCCGTACCTTCACCGGACCCGACGGCCGGGAGATCCACGCCCACGTCCACCCGCCGCGCAACCCAGGGCGGACCGGTCCCGACGGCGAACTGCCGCCCTACGTCGTGTGGGCGCACGGCGGCCCGACCGGGCACGCCGCACTCGTACTCGACCTGGAGATCGCGTACTTCACCTCGCGCGGCATCGGCGTCGTGGAGGTCAACTACGGCGGCTCCACCGGCTACGGCAGGGACTACCGCAACCGGCTGCGCGAACAGTGGGGCGTCGTCGACGTCGAGGACTGCGCGGCCGTCGCCGGGGCCCTGGCCGCCGAGGGCACGGCCGACCCCGGCCGCCTCGCCATCCGGGGCGGCAGCGCGGGCGGCTGGACCACCGCCGCCTCGCTGACCGGCACCGACGTCTACGCCTGCGGCACGATCATCTACCCCGTCCTCGACCTGACCGGCTGGGGCACGGACGAGACCCACGACTTCGAGTCGCGCTACCTGGAGTCCCTGGTCGGCCCGATCGCCGGGGTCCCGGAACGCTACCGCGAACGGTCCCCGCTCAGCCGTACCGAACGACTGAACACACCCTTCCTCCTGCTCCAGGGACTCGCCGACCCGATCTGCCCGCCCGTCCAGTGCGAACGGTTCCTGGCCGCGATCGAGGGACGCGGCGTCCCGCACGCCTACCTCGCCTTCGAGGGGGAGGGACACGGATTCCGTCGCGCCGACACCATGATCCGAGCCCTGGAGGCCGAACTCTCCCTGTACGCACAGACCTTCGGATTCGACTGCCCCGACGTACCGGCTCTGGAGCTGAAGCGGTGACCCCCGAAGCACGTATCCCCGAAGAGCGGAAGCCCGCACCGCGGACGCTCGAACCGCTGACCCGCCCCGCCCGGCTGCGCCCCGGTGCCAGGATCGCCGTCGTGTCGCCGAGCGGGCCCGTCCCCGCCGACCGCCTGGATCCGGGGCTCGACATCCTGCGCCGTTGGGGCCTCGAACCGGTGGAGGCGCCCCATGCGCGCGCCGTCCATCCGGAGCTGGAGTATTTGGCGGGCGCCGACGAGGCGCGGGCACGCGACCTCCAGGAGGCCTGGTGCGATCCCTCGGTCGACGCGGTGATCTGTGCCCGCGGCGGCTACGGCGCGCACCGCATGGTCGATCTGGTCGACTGGGCCGCGATGCGCGCCGCCGGGCCCAAGGTGTTCATCGGCTACAGCGACATCACCGTGCTCCACGAGGCGTTCGCCGAGCGCCTGGGCCTCGTCACGCTGCACGGCCCGATGGTGGGCACCGAGACCTTCCTGAAGGACCCGGACACCCAGGAGTCCCTGCGGGCCACCCTGTTCGAGCCCGAGACGGTGCGGACGCTCGGGCTGCCCGGCGCACGGACGCTGGTGCCCGGCACGGCGCGCGGCGTGACCTTCGGCGGCTGCGTCAGCCTGCTCGCCGCCGGCATCGGCACCCCGCACGCCCGGACCTCCGCCCGGGGCGGACTGCTGGTCATCGAGGACACCACCGAGGACCCGTACAGTGTCGACCGCATCCTCACCCACCTGTCGCGGGCCGGGGCGCTCGCCGGGATCGCCGGCGTGGCCTGCGGTTCCTGGGAGGGCTGCGGGCCGTACGAGCAGGTGCGGGCCGTCCTGGCGGACCGGCTCGGCGCGCTGGGCGTGCCCGTCGTGGAGGAGCTGGGCTTCGGGCACGGGCCGACGGGGCTGACGATTCCGCTCGGTGTGCCGGCCGTGCTGGACGCGCCCGCCGACGGCGGCCCCGCCACGCTCACCACCGAGGTGCCCGCGCTGATCTGACCGTCGTTCCCCGCCTCCGCCGAGCAGGACCGCACCCGGACCGGCCCGTAACCTGACCGGATGCCGGAAACCGAAGCCGAGACCGACTTCCTGGCCGAGGGGCGTCGTGCGGCGATCCGCCCCTACCGCCGGGCGGACGCCGAAGAGTTCACCACCCGCGCGCGGGAGAGCCGGGACCTGCACCGCCCCTGGCTCTTCCCGCCCCTCGACGCCGAGGCGTACGCCGTGTACGCCGGACGACTGATCGACGACCCCACGAGGGCCGGCTTCCTGGTCTGCCGACGCGAAGGCGAGGGCGGACGCGGCCCCGGCGCGATCGCCGGATTCATCAACATCAACAACATCGTGCGCGGCGGGTTTTGCTGCGGCGCACTCGGGTACGGCGCCTTCGTCCACGCGGCGGGGCGCGGCCTGATGGGCGAGGGGCTGGAACTGGTCCTGCGCCACGCCTTCGGTCCCCTCGGCCTGCACCGCCTCGAAGCCAACATCCAGCCCGGCAACGAGGCGTCCCTGGCGCTCGTCCGACGGGCCGGATTCCGCCTCGAAGGGTTCTCGCCGGACTTCCTCCTCGTCGACGGGGCCTGGCGCGACCACGAACGGTGGGCGATCACGGCCGGGATGCCGCGGCGCGCGGCGGGCTGACCGGGCCCCGCCTCGGCCGTCGCCGACCCACTCCACCGGCCGAACCGGATTGGGGAAGTCTTTGCCCGTGGCCGGATCGGAGCGCCACCGAGGCCCGCGAGGCCGTATTCCACGGGCCGCGGAGCGCGGAACTCCGTATAGGAACGGGAAAGCGGCGGCCGAAAGCGTGAGGGACCGGACCTGCCGGCGCGACACCCGTATTGACCGAACGCGGTCGGAGGCAGAGCCTCGTCATATAGCTGCTCAATGCAACTGGTTCGCAACCGGTTCTGCCGGGCCCTCGCCCACGGCACGCCGCCCCCGCCGGGGCGACCCGTGCGTACGACCGCTTCCCGGCCGGGACCGCATCGGGAGGACGCGTATGTGTGGCATCGCAGGCTGGGTCTCCTACGACCGTGATCTCCGGGCATCCGAGGAGGCCGCGACGCTCGACGCGATGGCGGAGACGATGGCCTGCCGGGGCCCGGACGACCGGGGGACCTGGACCGACGCGCACGCGGGGCTCGGGCACCGCCGACTCGCGATCATCGACCTGCCGGGCGGACGCCAGCCCATGTCCGTCTCCACGTCCGAGGGGGATGTCGCCCTCGTCTACTCCGGCGAGGCGTACAACTTCACCGAACTCCGCGGCGAGCTGACCGGCCGCGGGCACCGGTTCACCACCGACTCGGACACCGAGGTCGTGCTGCACGGCTACCTGGAGTGGGGCGAGGCCGTCGCCGAACGCATCAACGGCATGTACGCCTTCGCCGTCTGGGACGGCCGTCACGACAAGCTCGTCATGATCCGCGACCGGATGGGCGTCAAGCCGTTCTACTACTGGCCGACGCCCGACGGAGTGCTGTTCGGCTCGGAACCCAAGGCCATTCTGGCCAACCCGCTGGCTCGGCCCCGGGTGACCCTCGACGGGCTCCGTGAACTGTTCAGCCTCGTCAAGACCCCCGGGCACGCCGTGTGGGACGGCATGCGCGAGGTGGAGCCCGGCACGGTCGTCACCGTGGACCGCGACGGCCTGCGCCGGCGCGTCTACTGGCGGCTGGAGACCCGTGCGCACCACGACGACCGCGACACCACCATCACCACCGTGCGCTCGCTGCTCGACGACATCGTGGGCCGCCAGCTGGTCTCCGACGTACCCCGCTGTGTCCTGCTCTCCGGTGGCCTCGACTCGTCCGCGGTCACCGCCCTCGCCGCCCGGCGGCTCGCCGAGAGCGGCGAGAAGGTCCGCACGTTCGCCGTCGACTTCGTCGGACGCACCGAGAACTTCGTCGCCGACGCGCTGCGCACCACCCCCGACACCCCGTTCGTGCACGACGTGGCCCGGCAGGCGGGCACCCTCCACCGCGACATCGTGCTCGACCCCGACACCCTCGCCGACCCCGACGTACGCGCCCGGGTGATCCGCGCCCGCGACCTGCCGATGGGCCTGGGGGACATGGACTCCTCGCTCTACCTGCTCTTCCGGGCCATCCGCGAGCACTCGACCGTCGCGCTGTCCGGCGAGTCCGCCGACGAGGTCTTCGGCGGCTACCTCCAGTTCTTCGACGAGGAGGCCCGCCGCACCGACGCCTTCCCCTGGCTGGTCCACTACAGCGAGCACTTCGGCGAGGACGCGGACATGCTCCGCGACGACGTGCACCAGGCCCTCCGCCTCAGGTCGTACATCCGCGACTCCTACGAGACCGCCGTCGCCGGCATCGAACGGCTCAACGGCGAGAGCGACTTCGAGTACCGCATGCGCCGGATCTGCCACCTCCACCTGACCCGGTTCGTGCGTGTCCTGCTCGACCGCAAGGACCGGGCCAGCATGGCCGTCGGCCTGGAGGTCCGGGTGCCGTTCTGCGACCACCGGCTCGTCGAGTACGTCTACAACACCCCCTGGGCGCTGAAGTCCTTCGACGGCCGCGAGAAGAGCCTGTTGCGCGAAGCCGTCGCGGACGTGCTGCCCCGGTCCGTGTACGAACGGACCAAGAGCCCCTACCCGTCGACGCAGGACCCGAAGTACGCCGTCGCCCTCCAGGAACACGCCCGCGACCTGCTCGCGCAACCGGACCACCGGGTCTTCGAGCTCATCGACCGCGACCGGCTGAGCAAGGCGGCCGACGAACACACCGCCCCCCAGGTCACCGGAGCGTCCCGGCGCGGCCTGGAACGCACCCTGGACCTGGCGACGTGGCTGGACATGTACCGGCCGGAGGTGGACCTCAGCTGAGCCGTTCACCGGCGACGGGGCGCCCGGCGGCCGCCCCGTCCGGCCGCCGCCCCTTGTAATTGATCTTCATGGTGTCCATGTCCGTCGCGGTGGAACGGAGTTCGGCGTGGCCGTAACCCAGTTCCCTCAACCAGGTCTCGGCGCGGTCCTCGGCGATCGCGGACGCCATCTCCTCGCCGTCCGCGGCGTCCGACACGACCACGAAGCGCATGCTGAAGTGCTTGAGCACCCGGTCGTACGACAGCGAACCCGCCTCGGTGAACTGCATCGCGTCCAGCCCGTGTCGGTCCACCTCGGACAGGAGGCGGGCGCGTGCCTCCTCCGTCAGGCCCTGCCAGGTGCCGCGCACGATCACTCGGTAGGTGTGCTGGGTGCTCATCGTGGTTCCCGCTCCGTCTTCCGTACGTGAAGAGCCTGTGCTCATGAACGGCCAAGGGTACGGAGACGGGGCGTGGCGCACTACGGAATTCGTGGGGCCGCCCCGGGGCGGGGCGGCGGCTCGGTCCGTGGCGGGGGGCCGCGAGCTTCCGGCCTTTTCCGGAGCCGGGCGGCGGGGCCCTGGCCGGGCCGCCGTCCAGCGTGTTCCATGGTCGACGGGGGCGCCCGGACCAGCGGCGGCCCGCGTGAGGGAGCGAGGTTGCCTTGGCCACGACCGTACGACGTGCCGTACTGACTCTGCCCGCCGCACCGCTGGGCCCGGAGAACCCGTTGCCCGCGTTGCGTCCGCTCGACGAGACACACGTCGTCGACGAACGGGTCCGGGCCGACCTGCCGCGCGACATGGCGCGCCAGGTCGGCTACGAACCACTGTCCACCGTGCTTCCGGTGCGCCTTCTCGACGGGTACGGACGCGAGCGCGTCCCCACCTCGCTGGACGCGATCGTCATCGAGAACGACCGGCTGAGGGCCACTGTGCTGCCCGGGTTCGGTGGCCGCGTCCACTCCCTCCACCACAAGCCGACCGGCCGCGAACTCCTTTACACCAACCCGGTGCTGCAGCCCGCCGACTTCGCGCTCAACGGTGCCTGGTTCTCCGGCGGCATCGAATGGAACATCGGGGCCACCGGCCACACCACCCTGTCCTGCGCACCGGTGCACGCCGCCCGTGTGCCCGCGCCCGACGGCGGGGACATGATCCGGCTCTGGGAGTGGGAACGGCTGCGCGACCTGCCGTTCCAGGTGGACCTGTGGCTGCCGGAGGACTCCGACTTCCTCCATGTCGGGGTGCGGATACGCAACCCGCATCAGCACACCGCCCCCGTGTACTGGTGGTCCAACATCGCCGTTCCCGAGGGCGAACGCACCCGCGTCCTGGCCCCGGCCGACGAGGCGTGGCACTTCGGCTACGAGCGGGCCCTGACCCGCGTCCCGGTTCCGGTGTCCGGTTTTGTCGACCGCACGTATCCGCTGCGGAGCGACTTCCCCGCCGACTACTTCTACGAGGTGCCCGACGGCGCCCGCCGCTGGATCGCCTCCCTCGACGAGCACGGGCACGGTCTCGTCCAGACGTCGACCGACCTGCTGCGGGGCCGGAAGCTGTTCCTCTGGGGCAGCGGCCCCGGTGGGCGGCGCTGGCAGGAATGGCTCACCGAACCCGGCACCACGGGCTACGCCGAGATCCAGGCCGGACTCGCCCGGACCCAGCTGGAGCACGTACCCCTCGAACCGGGCGCCGAGTTCAGCTGGCTGGAGTCCTACGGGCCGCTGTCCGCCGACCCGGGGGCCGTGCACGGCGACGACTGGGCGCGGGCCCGCGCCGAGACCGAGCGGCGGCTCGCCGAGGCGCTGCCGCGCGCCGATGCCGAGGCCGCGTACACCGCGTGGCTCCGCTGCGCCGACACCGAGCCCGTCGAGTCGCTCGCCACCGGTTCCGGGTGGGGCGCCCTGGAGGTCCGGCGCGGCGGATACCGGCTGCCGGGCACCCCGTTCGCGGAATCGACCCTCGGTGAGCAGCAGGAGCCCTGGCTGGAGCTGCTGGACCGGGGCAGCCTCCCCGAGCCTCGCCGGGCGGCCCCGCCCGGCCCCTCCCTGGTCTCGCGGCACTGGCGCGACATGCTGGAGACGGCCCCCGCCGATCCGCTCACCGAATATCACCTCGGTGTCGCCCAGTGGCACGCCGGTGACCGTGCCCAGGCGGTGCGCAGCTGGGAACGGGGGCTCGCCCGTGCCGCGTCCCGCTGGCCGCTGCTGCGCTGCCTCGCCGTGGCCGCGGGGGAGAGCGGGCAGCGGGAACGGGCCGCCGGACTCTACGCGGAGGCGTTCGACGACCTGGGCGCGGAGCGTCCCGACGGCGGTGCCGGTGTCGGCAACGGCGATGCCGGTGGCCACGGCGTCGGTGGTGAGGCCCGGACGGCCGCCGTGACGGCGCTCGGCCGCGAGGCGATCGAGGCACTGCTGGCGGCGGAGCGTCCCGAGGCGGCCCGGGAGGTGTGGGCCGGGCTGCCCCCGGAGGTCCGCGGTCGCGGGCGTTTTTGCCTGCTGGAGGCCCGGCTGCTGATCGCCGAGGGCGACCGTACCGCCGCCCGGGCAGTTTTCGACGAGGGCTTCGAGGTCGCCGATCTGCGCGAGGGGGCGGAGATCCTGGACGAGGTGTGGGCCGCGGTCACCGACGAGGAACTGCCGGACCGGTACGACTACCGGATGCGTCCCAGGACGTGACGGCGTCCGGGGACGTGGCGGCGTCTCGGCACCTGATGTGTCTCGGGACGTGGCGCCTGCCAGGACATCGGGCGTTCCAGGGATCGAGGTGAGGGACCGCCGGGTACGAGCCCTCGGGACGGGCGCGGACCCGGTGGCTTCCGGCTCGGCGGTGTCCGGTCCGGCGGTCGTGACGCAGGGCGAGCGCCGCTCAGTCGCCCACGTGCCGGTCGACGTACTCGAAGACGGAGCCGTCCGGATGCACGGCGATCAGGTTGCGGCCCACCGGTGTGGGCACCGGACCCGCGATGATCCGGGCACCGACCCGGGTGAGGGAGGCATGGGCCGCGTCGACATCCTTGACCGCGATCGTCGCCGTGACCTTGCGCAGGATCTCCAGTTCCGACTCGGGTCCGCTCATCAGCAGGAAGCAGCTGATCGCGGCGACCGACACCCCGCCGCGCTCGAAGCGCAGCGCGGAACTGTCCGTGAGGTCCTCGTAGAAGGCCACCGCGGCCTCCAGGTCGTCGACGCAGATACGCAGCGTGGTTCCCAGAATATCCATGCGGGACAGGGTAGTTGGCGGATATCAGACCCGGCAGAGGATCTCGCCGTGCGGGACCATGAACCAGGCGTCGTCCCGTTCTCCCCACGCCCGCCAGGCCGAGGAGATGGCGGCCAGTTCCCCGGCGTCGGCGTGACCGCCCGCCACGGCCGATTCCGCGTAGGCCGAGCCGATCGTGCGCTCCGCCCACAGGCCGCTCCACCACGCGCGGCTCTCCGGGGTGGCGAAGCACCAGGCGGCGGCGGTCGGAACGATATCGGTGAAACCGGCCTTCCGGGCCCAGGAGAGCAGTCGGCGGCCCGCGTCCGGCTCCCCGCCGTTGGCGCGGGCGACCCGGCCGTACAGCTCCTGCCAGGCGTCCATACCGGGGGCCTCGGGATACCAGGTCATCGCCGCGTAGTCGCTGTCGCGGGCCGCGACGATGCCCCCGGGCCGACAGACCCGTCGCATCTCGCGCAGGGCCCGCACCGGGTCGGTCACGTGCTGGAGCACCTGGTGGGCGTGGACGATGTCGAAGGAGTCGTCGGGGAAGTCCAGTGCGTGCACATCGGCGGTCGCGAAATCGATCCCGTCCAGGCCGCGTTCGGCCGCGACCTCGGCAGCCCGGTCCAGGACCTCCCGACTGGTGTCGACCGCGGTCACCCGGCCGGGAGCGACCAGCGCGGCGAGATCGGCGGTGATGGTGCCGGGCCCGCAGCCGACGTCCAGCACGGTCATGCCGGGGCGGAGTTCGCCGACGAGGTACGCCGCGGAATTCGCGGCCGTACGCCAACGGTGCGAGCGCAGGACGGATTCGTGGTGGCCGTGCGTGTAGACGGCGGACCGCTTCTCCATGGCGTGGTTCCTTCCTCGGGGCGCGAAGTGCGAAGCGCGGTGCCCGGGAGCGGGCCGCGCGTGGAGCGGTCGGCGGCGATACCCCCGTGATGACACCGTACGCGCCTGGATCGCATTATGAGATGGGTGTCTTGCTATATGAGCAGAGGGGGTGTTGCCGTGGGCTGCCCCACTGTTCGAAGGCCCGGTCGCGGATGCTTCATCGCTGCGGCACCGGGCAGTACACCGTCAGTGCCTCGGGCAGCTTGTCGATCGTCAACTCGCCTCGTGCATAACCGACTTCGCCGTCGTATGCGTAGGGCGTGCCGGGAGCCAGGCCCGAGACCCGTACTTTCCGGCGCCGCCGTGCCGCGTGGACGGGCGAACGGGTGAGCGGCCCGGCGACGGCCGCCGCGAGCAGGCGCAGGCCGGGGGCGCGTCCCGCGTGCACCATCCGTACGTCCAGCAGACCGTCCGCGAGACCGTGACGACGGCCCGGCGCCGGGCCGACCCGCTGGAACAGACCGTTGCCCACGAACAGCAGCCACAACGGGCGCCGCCTCCCGTCCACCTCCGCCTCCAGCGGACGGTCACCGCGCAACGCCCGCCACGCCGCGAGCAGACCCGCCGGCCAGGCGCCGATCCGGGGAGCCCAGTACTCGCGGGTCCGCACCAGCTCCGGATAGACGCCGAGGCTGAAGGCGTTGAGGAAGTATCCGTATGTGTCGACGGGTGCGCCCGGCGCGAGTGGTTCGTCCGATCCGCTCGGTCCGCCCGGTACAGGCGGCTCGCCCGGTGCGGCCGGTCCGCTCGGGCCTTGCGGGCCGTTCGGCCCCGGTCGGAAGCGGCCGATGTCGACCAGTACCGTGTCACCCGTGGTCAGGGCGGCACGGACATCGTCCACGGTCTCGATGCCCAGGTCGTGGGCGAAGTGGTTCAGTCTCCCCCCGGGGAACACCGCCAGCGGCACCCCGTGCGCGCGGGCCACGGCGGCCGCCGCGTTGACCGTGCCGTCCCCGCCGCAGACTCCGAGCGCCCTGCCCCGTCCGGCCGCCCTCTCCAGTTCGGCGCGGAGGTCGTCGGGCGCGCATCCCGCCACCTCGGCATCGGGCAGTGCGGCGCGCACCAGTGATGCCGTCGTCGCCGCGGTTCCTGACCGCTCGTTGACCACGACGACCAGGCCCCGGCCGTCCGGCAGCGCGGGGGCGCGACCGGGCGTGCGGCTCGGTGCCGGGAACCGCGCGCGCGTCGGAACGACCCCGCGCAGCGCCAGCGCCGCCCCCACCCCGATCGCCGCACCGGCCAGCACATCACTCGGGTAGTGGACCCCGGTGTAGACGCGCGAGGCGGCGACGCAGAGCGCGAGCGGCGCCACGGCCACGCCCCACCCCGGCGATTCCAGGGCCACGCCCGTGGCGAAGGCCGCCGCCGACGCCGAGTGCCCGGAGGGGAAGGACGTGGTGAACGGCTGACGCCCGAGCTGTCGCACCACCGGAACGGCGTCCAGCAGCGGACGCTCCCGGCGCACGGCCCGCTTGCCGAGTGTGTTGGTCACGGCGGACGCCACCGCCAGCGAGGCGATCCCGCGCAGCGCGGCCCGCCGCGCCCGGGCACCGCCGCCCAGCGCGGCCAGGCCCGCCGCGACACCGAACCAGAGGAGTCCGTGGTCGGCGCAGCGGCTCAGCCGGGGCAGCACCGGTTCGGCACCCGGCCAGGTCCGGTGCGCCAGGCTCCTGAACACGGCGAGATCGCCGTGGCGGAGCCAGGCACGCGGTGCGACGGACGGAGAAACGCCGAACGGCGTACGCGGTGAGTGCATGGGACTGCGGATACCCCGATCGGCCGCGTGACACCTCGCCCGACCGCGCGGAACCACCGGGCCGTGTCCGACACGTTCCGCCGTCCGCCCGCACGGCCGCGCATGTGTGCCGTTCGGGTGTACGCCGTCGGCGCCACGTGTGCGGGGTGCGGGCCGCGGCCCTTACCCTGTGGTCGTGATTCCGGCCCGTGGCCGGACTCTCCGTGACCGCAGCCGCGATCCGCCGGACCGGGCGCGGGGCCGACGAGCCCCGGCCCCGGACGCCTCGGGACTGCGGCGCGGTCGGACCCCACAAGGGGCAGACTCCACAAGGGGCAGACATGAGTTCCGCGCGCCTGGACGTGGCCGTATCCGAGAACGCCGA
Organism: Streptomyces sp. CB01580; assembly: GCF_001905795.1. Taxonomy (GTDB): domain Bacteria; phylum Actinomycetota; class Actinomycetes; order Streptomycetales; family Streptomycetaceae; genus Streptomyces. The sequence continues at coordinate 4,449 of NZ_LIXJ01000043.1, read as the reverse complement.
GCTGGGCGAGGGCCCGACCTGGGACCCGGCCGCCGGCCGGCTCATCTGGGTCGACATCCTCGCCGCCCGCGTACACACCTACGACCCGGTGACCGGCCACCGCACGGTGCGGACCACCGAACAGCACGTCGGCGCGGCCAAACCGCGCGCGGGCGGGGGGCTCGTGGTCAACCTGCGCGACGGCATCGGTCTGTACGACCCGGACGGCGCGTTCCGTTGGCTGGCCCACGACCCCGAGCCCGGGCGCCGGGGCAACGACGCGGCGGTCGCGCCCGACGGGGCGCTGTGGGCGGGCACCATGCGCTACGACGAGACCGAGGTCGGTGGCAGTCTCGCCCGCGTCGCGCCCGACGGCGGGGTCACCCCGGTACTGCCCGTGGTGGCGTGCAGCAACGGCATCGGCTGGAGCCCCGACGAGCGGCTGATGTATTACGTCGACACGCCCACCCGCCGTGTCGACGTCTTCGACTTCGACGGCGAGAACGCCGTGAACCGGCGTCCGTTCGCCACGATCGAGGAGGGCGCGGGCTTCCCCGACGGGCTGACCGTCGACGCGGACGGCGCCGTCTGGGTCGCTCTGTGGGACGGCGCGGCGGTGCGCCGCTACACGCCCGACGGTTCGCTGGACCGGATCGTCGAGCTGCCCGTGAGGCGTCCGACCGCCTGTGCCTTCGGCGGTACGGACCTGCGCGACCTCTACATCTCCTCGGCGCGCGTCGGACTGGACGTCCCGCATCCGCTGTCCGGCTCGCTGCTGGTGCTGCCGGACGCGGGGCAGGGCATGCCGGGGACGCCCTTCGCAGGCTGACCGCCGTCCGGGCACGAGCCCGCGCCGCGGAAGGGTGGCCGGCCCCGGGTCCGGCCGAACCGCGCCGGGACCTCGGCCTCCGGCCGACGGACCCCGCTGGGCGGGCGGGTCCCGGCGAACCCTCGTATAAAGGCCCTGGGCGTGACATACGGCGGGCACGGCGACGGGCGGCGGCGAAGGAGGCCCGGATGGCGCGGGAGCGGACCGAGCACACCGAGCACACCGAGGACATGGAGCACACGGAGCGCGCCGAGGACGAGAAGCACATCGCCGAGGACGAGAAGCACATCGGCGAAGCGGAGTGCACCGAGGAGGCGGAGCGCGCCGACGACATGGAGCGTACGGTGAGGGACGACCGGGGCGGACCGGCGGGGCGCGGGGGTGGTACCCGTTCCGTCCGGGGGGACCACGGTCCCGTCCGCTACGGGCCGCCCGCCCCCGACCCCGGACTGCCCGTGCTGCCCGAACTGGCCGAGGTGCTCGCCGCCGCGGCCGGCCGCGGCGCGCCCGAACCGACCGGTGGGGGCGATGTCCTGCGCCGCGCCGCCACCGCCTACTGGGCCCGACGCGGTCTGCACGGCGGCCCGGAGCACATCGCCGCCGCGCCGGGCGCCTCGCCGCTGCTGCTCGCGCTGATCGCCGCGCACGGCGGCGACGTCCTGCTGCCGCGTCCCTGCACCGCCACCTGGATCCCGCAGGCCCGGTTGCTGGGCAGCCCCGCCTACCAGGTGCCGACACCGGCCGAGTGCGGCGGCGTGCCCGATCCGTACGCGCTGCTGGAGACCATCCGCAGGGTGCGCGCGGAGGGCGGCAGACCCCGGCTGCTGCTGATCTCCGTCGTCGACGATCCGACCGCGACCGTGGCCCCGCCGGAACTCGTGCGCGAGGCGTGCGAGGCGGCGGTCGCCGAAGGGCTGCACGTCGTCAGCGACGAGACCTGGCGCGACACCCTGCACCGGCCGCACGACACGGTCCTGCTCAGTCCGGCGGAGATGTGCCCGGACGACGTCACGGTCCTCTGCGATCTCGCCGGGGCGCTGACCCCCTCGGCCTGGCCGGTCGCTATCGCCCGGTTCCCGGACACCGGACGGGGGGCGGTGCACCATGCCCGTACGCTCGACGTCCTCACCGCGCTGGGCGCGCTCGTCGCCGTCCCCGTGGCCGCTGCCGCCGCCCACGCGCTGCTGGGGCCGGACGCCGTCGCCGACCGGGTACGCAGGTCCGCGACGCTGCATGCGCGGGTCGCGGGGGCGGCCCATCGCGCGGTCCTCGCGTCGGGCGCGCTCGCCAGGCCCCCTCAGGCGGGACGCCACCTCTACGCCGATCTGGGGCCGCTCAGGTCCGGGCTGGCCGACCGGGGGGTGACGGATTCCCTGGAGCTGGAGGAGTATCTGACGGAGCGTCTCGGGACACCGACGCCCGGCGGCCACCGGTTCGGCGACGATCTGGCGGCCCTGCGCGTACGACTGGGCACCGGAGCGCTGGTCGGCACGACCCCCGAACAGCAGTTTGAGTCCCTCGCCGCCGAACGACCCCTGGAACTACCGCATGTGGCCGGGGCCCTCGGGCGCTTCGAAGCCGCCCTCGCGGACCTTCGCTGACGGAACCGGACGGCGCCCCCACACCCGTTCAGCGGCGTCACTGCCCGGACCGGCTCCTTCCCGAGCCCGGACCGGCCCTGTCCAGTGCCCGAACCGGGCTCCGGTCAGCGCCCGTGCAGTGGCCGGATCGGGACCGTGTTCAGTGGCCGAACCGGGACTGTGTTCAGTGGCCGGATCGGGACCGTATTCGGCGCCACGCCGCCGGGCCGCCGCTGACCAGCAGCGTCAGACCCACCGCCGCGACCACCCCCTGCCACGGTTCGGGGAACAGCGAGCCGCCCAGCACACCGAGCAACTGGTACGTCGCGGCCCACGCCATACAGGCCGGCACGTCCCCGCGCGCGAAGCGGTGCAACGGCATCCGGCTCAGCAGGCAGGCCAGCATCACGGGAATCCGCCCCGCCGGTATCAGCCGCGACAGCACGAGCACCATCGCCCCGTGCTCGTCCAGCTTCCGCCGTGCCTGCTCCAGCCGTTCCGGAGCGGCCTGGTCGCTGATGGTCCGGAGCCACTTCGAACCGTTCCTCGACCGCACCCCGCGCCGGCCGAGCCAGTACAGACAGATGTCGCCGACGAACGCCGCCGTCGCCGCCACCGCGAACACCACCAGCAGCGCGAACGGCGACGACTGATGCAGTGCCACCACCGCCGCCGAGCTGACCAACGCGCCCGTCGGAACCACCGGCACCAACGAGCCCAGGGTCACCAGCAGGAACAGGGACGGGTAGCCCACCGCCTGCTGCGTCGACTCCGGGGGGAGCTGCCGCACGACCTCCTGGATCACCTGGCGGCCCCCGGCCGCAGCCGCTCGCCGTGGGAGAGCCGGTGCGTGGCTACCCCCGGTGCCAGCACCGCCGCCTTGCGGACGAACTCGTCGCCTGGCGAGTGGAACTCGTGCGGCCGGACGCCGTCCAGCCCGATCGGCCAGTACGTGCCGTAGTGCACCGGCACGGCGGCCCGGGGCGTCAGCCGGGCCAGCGCCTGCGCCGCCCGCCCCGCGTCCAGATGGCCGCGGCCCAGGTACGGGCCCCAGCCGCCCACCGGCAGCAGTGCCACGTCCACCGGCCCGACGACCCGGGCCATGTCGTCGAAGAGGCCGGTGTCGCCCGCGAAGTACGTCCGGGCCTCGCCCTCGATCACATAGCCGAGCGCGGGGGAGCGGTGCGGCCCCATGGGCAGGCGCCTGCCGTCGTGCAGCGAGGGAACCACGCGGACGCGCACCCCGTCCGTCCCGCCGAACCGGACCTCGTCGCCGGGGGCCACCTCGGTGACCCGCAGCGAGCGCGCGGAGCTCAGCCGGCGCAGCCCCGGCACGGTGCGCAGCGCGCCCACCGGCACCACCAGTCGGCTGCCCGCCGCGAGCCGGGCCAGCGACGGCAGGTGGAGGTGGTCGGAGTGGAGGTGCGAGACGAGCACGACATCGGCGACCGCGGCCTCCGGGCCGGGCAGCTCGCCGCGACGCCGACGCAGATGGGCCAGGCGTCGTGCGAACAGCGGATCGGTGAGCACGCGCACCCCGGAATCCTCGATCGTGCAGGTGGCATGGCCCCACCAGGTGACTTCCACCGGCACGTGGCACCTCCTCGTTCCCGGGTCTTCTCGTTCGGCTCCGGCAACCGAGCCTAATGCCGTGACCGGATCGTGTGTCCGGGCTCCGTCCGTTGACGCATCCTCCGGGTGGCACCGCGGACCGCGGGGTGCGCCGTGTACGGGGGAGTGCCCCGCACCGGGTGTGTGCGCCGGGTACGAGGAGTGGGCCCCGCAGCGGGCGTGTGCGCCGGTACTAGTGCCGTGACCGGCAAGGTTTGCCCGGAAGGAGCGGCGTCCGGTGCGTGCGATCGCAAGGCGGCCGAAAGCCCTCGGATGGGGTCTCCCCTGCTCGAACGAAGTCGAGAGCTTGGGGAAGGGCTACGTGGGCTTTCGGCCAACGCCGAAGGGGGTCCCCCCTGGCCCTTAAGGCCTTGGGGGAGTGCGTGCCGGGCGGTGCGACGGGGCAAACGTTGCCGGGAGCGGCACTAGGGCCTGTACGGAGTTGTGACC
>NZ_LIXJ01000042.1 GCF_001905795.1 Streptomyces sp. CB01580 | reverse complement strand
CCCGCCGCCCGGGCCTCCGGCGTCACACGTCCGCCGCACCGGCCCGGGCGGTGCCCCCCGTCCGTCCTCCCCAGGAGGCGTCAGGAGCCGGGAGGCGTCAGGAGCCGGGAGGCGTCAGAAGAGGGAGAGGTCCGGGCCGTCGTCGCGTCCGCCCTTCTCGAAGGGCAGTTCCAACCTTACCAGATTCTTTTTCCGTTCCGTTTCCGGTTCGAATTTCAATTCCGGTGGCCGTTGGATGGCCTTTTGCCTTTCGGCGGGCCCGACTTTATCAGAGATTCTGAGTCGGAATTCCGCCGCGCTGCAGGAGCCACGGACACAAGGGTGTTCGTGGTGCTGTGCGGTCGGGCGGAGCCGTAAACGTACTGGAGCGGGGTGCCCCGATGCAAATCGGGGCACCCCGCTCCAGGGTTCGCGTGCGCCGGTCAGACCTCGACGACGACGGGAAGGATCATCGGGCGCCGACGGTAGGTGTCCGAGACCCACTTCCCCACCGAGCGGCGGACGAGCTGCTGGAGCTGGTGCGGCTCCACCACCCCGTCCTGCGCCGACTTGTTGAGCGCGTCCTCGATCTTCGGCACGACGGCGTCGAACGCGGAGTCGTCGATGCCGGATCCGCGGGCCTGGATGTAGGGACCGCCCGTGATCTTTCCGGTGGTGCTGTCGACGACGACGAAGACCGAGATGATGCCCTCGTCGCCGAGGATGCGGCGGTCCTTGAGGGAGGTCTCGGTGACGTCGCCGACCGAGAGCCCGTCGACGTACACGTAACCGGCCTGGACCTTGCCGGCGATCCTGGCCCTGCCGTCGACGAGGTCGACGACGACGCCGTCCTCGGCGATGACGATGTGGTCCTTGGGCACACCGGTGAGGGCGCCGAGTTCGGCGTTGGCCCTGAGGTGACGCCACTCGCCGTGCACCGGCATCAGGTTCTTCGGCTTGCAGATGTTGTAGAAGTACAGCAGCTCGCCGGCCGAGGCGTGCCCGGAGACGTGCACCTTGGCGTTGCCCTTGTGGACCACGTTGGCGCCCCAGCGGCTCAGACCGTTGATCACGCGGTAGACCGCGTTCTCGTTGCCCGGGATCAGCGACGACGCCAGGATCACGGTGTCGCCCTGGACGATCCGGATCTGGTGGTCACGGTTGGCCATGCGGGACAGGGCGGCCATCGGCTCGCCCTGGGACCCCGTACAGACCAGCACGACCTCGTCGTCGGGCAGGTCGTCGAGGGTCTTGACGTCGACCACCAGGCCCGCGGGGACCTTCAGATAGCCCAGGTCGCGGGCGATGCCCATGTTGCGCACCATCGAGCGCCCGACGAAGGCGACCCGGCGGCCGTACTCGTGGGCGGCGTCGAGGATCTGCTGGATGCGGTGCACATGGCTGGCGAAGCTCGCCACGATGATGCGCTTGTGGGCGTTGGCGAAGACCGTGCGCAGGACGTTGGAGATGTCCCGCTCGGGCGGCACGAAGCCGGGGACCTCCGCGTTGGTCGAGTCGGAGAGCAGCAGGTCGATGCCCTCCTCGCTCAACCGGGCGAACGCGTGCAGGTCGGTGAGCCGGCCGTCCAGCGGGAGCTGGTCCATCTTGAAGTCGCCGGTCGCGACGGCCATGCCCGCAGGCGTGCGGATGGCGACCGCGAGGGCGTCCGGGATGGAGTGGTTGACCGCGACGAACTCGCAGTCGAAGACGCCGATGCGCTCGCGCCGGCCCTCCTCGACCTCGAGCGTGTACGGGCGGATGCGGTGCTCCTGCAGCTTCGCCTCGATCAGTGCGAGGGTCAGCTTGGAACCGATGAGGGGGATGTCCGGCTTCAGGCGCAGCAGATACGGGACACCACCGATGTGGTCCTCGTGGCCGTGCGTCAGGATGATCCCCTCGACCTCGTCGAGGCGGTCCCGGATCGTGGTGAAGTCCGGCAGGATCAGGTCGACTCCGGGCTGCTCCTCCTCGGGGAAGAGGACACCGCAGTCGACGATGAGCAGACGGCCGTCGAACTCGAAGACCGTCATGTTGCGGCCGATCTCACCGAGGCCACCGAGCGGGGTGACACGGAGGCCGCCCTTGGGGAGCTTCGGCGGGGCGCCGAGTTCGGGGTGCGGATGACTCAAAAGACTCTCCTTACCACGCGCGCCACGTACCGCTTGGGCACGTGGCGCGCATGTCATTTCGTGCACTTGCTGTTGTCTGTTGTGTCGATCTTGAGAGTTTTCTTCTTTTATTCAGTTGTGAAGTCCGTGATCAGAGCTCTACCCCGCCGGCGGCGAGATCGATCTTGAGCTGTGCCGTCTCCTGCGCGGTGAGCTCCACCATGGGCAGGCGCAGCGGGCCGCCGGGAAGGCCCTGGAGCGCCAGCGCGGCCTTGGTGGTGATCACGCCCTGGGTGCGGAACATGCCGGTGAAGACCGGCAGGAGCTTCTGGTGGATCTCCGTGGCCTTCTGGACGTCGCCGCCGAGGTACGCCTCGATGAGGGCGCGCAGCTCGGGGGTGACGACGTGGCCGACGACGGAGACGAAGCCGACGGCGCCGACGGAGAGGAGCGGCAGGTTCAGCATGTCGTCGCCGGAGTACCAGGCGAGGCCGGACCGGGAGATGGCCCAGCTCGCGCGGCCGAGGTCGCCCTTGGCGTCCTTGTTGGCGACGATGCGGGGGTGCTCGGAGAGCCGGACCAGCGTCTCCGTCTCGATGGGCACACCACTGCGTCCGGGGATGTCGTAGAGCATCACCGGCAGTCCGGCGGCGTCCGCGATGGCCGTGAAGTGGCGGAAGAGCCCCTCCTGCGGCGGCTTGTTGTAGTACGGCGTCACCGCGAGCAGGCCGTGCGCGCCGGAGCGTTCGGCCGTGCGGGCGAGTTCGACGCTGTGCCGGGTGTCGTTGGTGCCGATGCCGGCGACGACATGGGCCCGGTCCCCCACCGCTTCCAGGACCGCCCTGACGAGCTGGTCCTTCTCCGCGTCGCTGGTGGTCGGGGACTCGCCGGTGGTGCCGTTGATGATCAGGCCGTCGTTGCCTGCGTCCACCAGGTGGGCGGCGAGCCGCTGGGCACCGTCGAGGTCGAGTGCGCCGTCCGCCGTGAAGGGCGTGACCATGGCGGTGAGGACCCTCCCGAAGGGGGTCTGCGGAGTGGAGATCGGAGCCATGGGTAACACGCTACTCGCTGCTCAGGGCCCGTGGACCCCTCGGGGGGACACACCATAGGAGCCCGACACTGCCTGCTCGGGGGTTCAAGCAGTGCCGGGTCCGTTTGATCAGCCTAGATGAACTTCACGAAACGTCGCAATATGGACACCGCTTACGGGGCAACACGTCCGTTTTTGTTGAAGGCTGCATGGGTGAGCGGCATGAGCCGGGCCCAGTGCTCCTCCATCCGCTGCCCCACCATCTCGATCTCCCGCTGTGGGAAGGAGGGCACCGCCGCCAGCTCGTGCTGGGTGCGCAGACCGAGGAAGTGCATCAGCGAGCGGGCGTTGCACGTGGCGTACATCGAGGAGTACAGGCCGACGGGGAGAACCGAACGGGCGACCTCGCGGGCCACCCCGGCGGCGAGCATCTCCTGGTACGCCTCGTACGCCTGGCGGTAGGAGTCCTCCATGACACGGCCGGTGAGCTCGTGCTGCGCCTGCGTGCCCTCAACGAACTCGTACTTGCCGGGACGGCCCTGCTGGACGAGCTTGCGCGACTCGTCCGGAACGTAGAAGACCGGCTCCAGCTGCCGGTATCGGCCCGATTCCTCGTTGTACGACCAGCCCACGCGGTGACGCATGAACTCCCGGAACACGAAGATCGGGGCGCTGATGAAGAAGGTCATCGAGTTGTGCTCGAACGGGCTGCCGTGCCGGTCGCGCATCAGGAAGTTGATGAGCCCCTTGGAGCGCTCGGGGTCCTTGGTGACCTCCTCCAGGGACTGCTCGCCGGCAGTCGAGACACGGGCCGCGAACAGGACGTCGGCGTCGCCCGCGGAGTGTTTCACCAGCTCGACGGTGACATCACTGCGGAAGCTGGGCTTTGCGGGCTCGGGGGTCTCGGTCACCGGCGGGGTCCTTCCAAATCGCGTCGCACGGGCGGCGCCCACTCTACGGGCCGCCACCGACAACGCGGCCCGGAAGGTCCACCCCAGGACTTCTTCGACGAATTCGGCGATTCGGGGCACCAAACGGGCCTGTCGCACGTCTGTCTCAATAGCAGCACCGACCACAGAGTTCAAGGAGAGCTTCCTCATGTTCCGCCGGCGCGAGTCCGTCCCGTTCTCGTTCGTGTCCGAGGCCGACAGCTTCCGCAGCAACGTCACTCCGCCCCCGCGGGAGCGCACCAGCGTCTCCCAGATGGCCGCCCGCTCGCTCGTCGGGCTCACGATCGTCGCGGGTCTCGTCGGCTCCCTGGTGCTGGGCATGCCCGCCCTGAGCCCGCAGAGCGAGTCGCACCCCCAGCAGACCGAGGCCGCGACCGGCCGCTGAGCGGCCCCGCCCCGTACAGGCCCCCTGGGGTGGTCGGGCCGGTGATCTCCTCGATAGCCTCACCGGGCACAGCAATCGAGCGTGCTTGTGAGTGAGGATCAGTCGTGCCCCTGCCCTTCCTGACGGCCGACCGCGCGTTTGACGCGGGCGCTGAGGACGTAGCGCTGCCGTTCGACGACCACGACAGCTGGCGGCGACCGTACCGCCCCGGGCCCTGGCGGGTCGCGGCCGCGGCCTCCCTGCTGCTGCTCGCGTCGTTCGTCCTCCTCGCGGGGATGATCACCGCGTTCGCCGGGGCGGTGTCCGGCGCGGCCGTGTGTCTGGGGGTCGCCGCCGCGGTCATCGCCTCCGCCCTGCGGCTGCTGCGGATGGGTGCCTGGGTGAGTCGGCACGGGGTGCGCCGGGTGGGCCTCCTCTCGACGGCGACGGTGCCGTGGGACCAGGTCTCGGCGATCCGCACGGTTCAGCAGCCGGTGCAGTGGCTGGGGTTCCCGCGCACGGTGCAGGGTCAGGCGCTGATCGTCGTCCGTCGGGGCAGCGAGACCATGGCGCCGCTGCTCACCGACAACAACGCGGACTTCCTGGGGCGGCCCGAGGCGTTCGACCGCGCCGCCGACACGGTCGAGGTGTGGGGGGACGAGTACCGGCGCGACCGGGAGCCTGTCGGGTGACCTCCGACCGGGCGGCCACGACCTGGCACGCGCTTCCGGCGTCGCCGGGATGCCCTGGGACGGGTTCTCCCCTGCTCGAACGAAGCCGAGAGCCCGGAGCAGCCGCTACAAGAACATCCGGGTGCCTTGGCAGCCGACGCGCCATGCCGCGTCGGCTGCCCGGTCGAAGGTCACCCGACAGACACTGAGACGCCTGTTCATCGCTCGGGCCCGGCGGCCGTCCACGGCCGCCGGGCCCGAGCCCGTTCGTCACACCCTTCTCAGGCGCCGGACGGGCGTGATCCGGCGGCCTTCGCGCCCTTGCCGGACCGGGCGGGCGTCTCCCGCGCGCGCAGGGCGATGGCGCGCTGCATGGCCTTCCGGGCCCTGGGGGTGTCCCTGGCGTCCTGGTAGGCGACGGCCAGCCGGAACCAGCAGCGCCAGTCGTCCGGGGAGTCCTCCGTCTCCGCGCGGCGCCGGGCGAACACGGCGTCGGCCGAGTCGCGGTCGATGCGGCCGGAGGGGGTGCGGACCAGTTCGTCGACCGGCAGGCCGCCCTCCGCGTCGAGTTCCGCCGCCAGCGCGTTGGCCCGCGCCACGAACCGGGTGTTCTGCCAGAGGAACCAGACCCCGATCACCGGCAGGATGAGCACGGAGACCCCGAAGGCCACCGTCAGCGGGGTGCCGTGCTCGATGAGCAGGACGCCACGGCTGCCGACCAGGACGAAGTAGAAGACCAGGACGGCGGCGGTGACGAAGTACGTGATCTTTGCGCGCATGGCGGGGCCCAGTCAGTCCAGGTCGAGGAAGTGTTCCAGGCCGAACGTGAGCCCGGGGGTGGTCACCACGCGGCGGACGCCGAGCAGGATGCCCGGCATGAAGCTGCTGTGGTGCAGGGAGTCGTGCCGGATCGTGAGGGTCTCGCCCTCGCCGCCCAGCAGTACCTCCTGGTGGGCGAGGAGGCCGCGCAGCCGGACCGCGTGGACCGGGACCCCGTCGACGTCCGCGCCGCGCGCGCCGTCCAGGGCCGTGGTCGTGGCGTCCGGCTGCGGGGCGCAGCCGGCCTTCCGCCGGGCCTCGGCGATCAGCTGGGCGGTGCGGGCCGCGGTGCCCGAGGGGGCGTCGGCCTTGTTCGGGTGGTGCAGCTCGACGACCTCGACGGACTCGAAGTAGCGAGCGGCCTGCTGCGCGAACCTCATCGTGAGGACGGCGCCGATGGAGAAGTTCGGTGCGATGAGCACCCCGGTCTCCGGGGAGCCCTCCAGCCAGGTGCGCAGCTGCGCGAGCCGTTCGTCGGTCCAGCCCGTCGTGCCGACGACGGCGTGGATGCCGTGCCGTACGCAGAAGTCGAGGTTGCCCATCACCGACGCGGGGGTGGTGAGCTCGACGACGGCCTCGGCGCCGGACTCCACGAGGGTCTCCAGCTTGTCGCCGCGGCCCAGGGCGGCCACCAGCTCCATGTCGTCGGCGGCCTCGACGGCTCGTACCGCCTCGGCCCCGATGCGGCCCCTGGCGCCGAGAACGGCCACGCGCAGCTTGCTCATGTGCTCTGCTTCCTTACCGGTTCTTGGGGTCTCGTGCTACGAGACCGCTTCTTCGAGGCGGTCGGCCTGCTTGTCCTTGAGCGGGCCGATGACCGAGAGCGAGGGGCGCTGTCCGAGGACCTCGCCCGCGACCGCGCGGACGTCGTCGGGGGTGACCTGTGCCATCCGGTCCAGCATGTCGTCGACCGACATCTGATCGCCCCAGCACAGCTCGCTCTTGCCTATGCGGTTCATCAGCGCGCCGGTGTCCTCCAGGCCGAGGACCGTGGAACCGGAGAGCTGACCGATCGCCCGGCCGATCTCCTCGTCGCTCAGCCCCTCGGACGCTACCCGGTCCAGCTCGTCGCGGCAGATCTTGAGGACGTCGTGGACCTGGCTGGGCCGGCAGCCCGCGTACACGCCGAACAGACCGCAGTCGGCGAACCCGGAGGTGTACGAGTAGACGCTGTAGGCGAGGCCGCGCTTCTCCCGTACCTCCTGGAAGAGGCGTGAGCTCATGCCGCCGCCGAGCGCGGTGCTGAGGACCCCGAGGGCCCAGCGGCGCTCGTCGGTGCGGGCCAGTCCCGGCATGCCGAGGACGACGTGGGCCTGCTCGGTCCTGCGATTGAGCAGTTCGACGCGGCCCGCGGTGCGCAGGGTGCGGGAGCCGGTGCGCGGGCCGACCGGGACGGCGTCGGTGCGGGACAGGGCACCGGCGCGCTCGAACGCCTTGCGGACCTGGCGTACGACCGTGGCGTGGTCGATGTTGCCCGCGGCGGCGACGACCAGACGGGTCGGGTCGTAGTGCTTCTTGTAGAAGCGGGCGATCCGGCCGCGGTCGAGCGCGTTGATGGTGTCGACGGTGCCGAGGACCGGGCGGCCGAGGGGGGTGTCGCCGAGCAGAGTGTGCGCGAACAGGTCGTGCACGCAGTCGCCCGGGTCGTCCTCCGTCATGGCGATCTCCTCGAGGATGACGCCGCGCTCGGCGTCGACGTCCTCGGGGGTGATCAGCGAGCCGGTCAGCATGTCGCAGACGATGTCGATGGCCAGCGGCAGGTCGGTGTCGAGGACCCGCGCGTAGTAGCAGGTGTACTCCTTCGCCGTGAAGGCGTTCATCTCGCCGCCGACCGCGTCGATGGCGGCGGAGATGTCGAGGGCGCTGCGCCGTGCGGTGCCCTTGAAGAGGAGGTGTTCGAGGTAGTGCGTCGCGCCGTTGAGGGTGGGGGTCTCGTCGCGTGATCCGACGTTGGCCCAGATCCCGAAGGTGGCGGAGCGGACGGTGGGCAGGGTCTCGGTGACGATCCGCAGACCGCCGGGGAGGACGGTGCGGCGGACCGTTCCGACGCCGCCGGTGCCCTTGAGAAGCGTTTGGGTACGGGCGACGGCCCGCGCCTTCGAGGAGGCACGGGCCGTCGTCACGGAACTACGGGACGTCACTTGGCGGCGTCGTCCTTCTTGTCGGCCCCCGCGGCGGAGCCGCTGTCGGACTCGGCGTCCTCGATGACGGGGACGAGGGAGAGCTTGCCGCGCGAGTCGATCTCGGCGATCTCCACCTGGACCTTGGCGCCGACACCGAGCACGTCCTCGACGTTCTCCACGCGCTTGCCGCCGGCGAGCTTGCGGATCTGCGAGATGTGCAGCAGGCCGTCCTTGCCGGGCATGAGGGAGACGAACGCACCGAAGGTGGTGGTCTTGACGACCGTGCCCAGGTAGCGCTCGCCGACCTCCGGCATGGTCGGGTTGGCGATCGAGTTGATCGTGGCACGGGCGGCCTCGGCGGCCGGTCCGTCGGCGGCACCGATGTAGATGGTGCCGTCGTCCTCGATCGTGATGTCGGCGCCGGTGTCCTCCTGGATCTGGTTGATCATCTTGCCCTTGGGGCCGATGACCTCACCGATCTTGTCCACCGGGATCTTGACGGTGATGATCCGCGGGGCGTTCGGGGACATCTCGTCCGGGACGTCGATGGCCTCGTTCATCACGTCGAGGATGTGGAGGCGGGCGTCACGGGCCTGCTTCAGCGCGGCGGCCAGGACCGAGGCGGGGATGCCGTCGAGCTTGGTGTCGAGCTGGAGCGCGGTGACGAACTGCCGCGTACCGGCGACCTTGAAGTCCATGTCGCCGAAGGCGTCCTCCGCACCGAGGATGTCGGTGAGGGCGACGTAGTGGGTCTTGCCGTCGATCTCCTGGGAGATCAGGCCCATGGCGATACCGGCGACGGCGGCCTTGAGCGGCACACCGGCGTTCAGCAGCGACATGGTGGAGGCGCAGACCGAGCCCATGGACGTCGAGCCGTTGGAGCCCAGCGCCTCGGAGACCTGGCGGATCGCGTACGGGAACTCCTCGCGCGACGGCAGCACCGGCACGATGGCGCGCTCGGCGAGCGCGCCGTGGCCGATCTCGCGGCGCTTGGGCGAACCCACGCGGCCGGTCTCGCCGACGGAGTAGGGCGGGAAGTTGTAGTTGTGCATGTAGCGCTTGCGGGTCACCGGGGAGAGGGTGTCCAGCTGCTGCTCCATGCGCAGCATGTTGAGGGTGGTGACGCCCAGGATCTGGGTCTCGCCGCGCTCGAACAGCGCCGAGCCGTGCACCCGCGGGATGGCCTCGACCTCGGCGGCGAGCGTACGGATGTCCGTGACGCCGCGGCCGTCGATGCGGACCTTGTCCTTGATGACGCGCTCGCGGACCAGCTTCTTGGTCAGCGCGCGGTACGCGGCGGAGATCTCCTTCTCGCGGCCCTCGAAGGCCGGGAGGAGCTTCTCGGCGGCGATCTCCTTGACGCGGTCCAGCTCGGTCTCGCGGTCCTGCTTGCCCGCGATGGTGAGCGCCTGGGCCAGCTCGGAGGTCACGGCGTCGGCGAGGGCCGCGTAGACGTCGTCCTGGTAGTCCAGGAAGACCGGGAATTCACCGGTGGGCTTGGCGGCCTTGGCGGCGAGGTCCGACTGGGCCTTGCAGAGGACCTTGATGAACGGCTTCGCGGCCTCGAGACCGGCGGCGACGACCTCCTCGGTCGGGGCCTCGGCGCCGTCCTTGACGAGCTGGATGGTCTTCTCGGTGGCCTCGGCCTCGACCATCATGATCGCGACGTCGCCGTCCTCCAGGACACGGCCCGCGACGACCATGTCGAAGACGGCGTCCTCCAGCTCGGTGTGCGTCGGGAAGGCGACCCACTGGCCCTTGATCAGGGCGACGCGGGTGCCGCCGACCGGGCCGGAGAAGGGCAGGCCGGCGAGCTGCGTGGAGCAGGAGGCGGCGTTGATCGCGACCACGTCGTAGAGGTGGTCGGGGTTGAGCGCCATGACCGTCTCGACGATCTGGATCTCGTTGCGCAGGCCCTTCTTGAAGGAGGGGCGCAGCGGGCGGTCGATCAGGCGGCAGGTGAGGATGGCGTCCTCGGAGGGACGGCCCTCGCGGCGGAAGAAGGAGCCGGGGATCTTGCCGGCGGCGTACTGCCGCTCCTCGACGTCCACCGTCAGGGGGAAGAAGTCGAGCTGGTCCTTGGGCTTCTTGGAAGCGGTGGTGGCCGACAGCACCATGGTGTCGTCGTCCAGGTACGCGACGGCGGAGCCGGCGGCCTGCTTGGCCAGGCGGCCCGTCTCGAAGCGGATGGTGCGGGTGCCGAAGGTGCCGTTGTCGATGACGGCCTCGGCGTAGTGGGTCTCGTTCTCCACTAGCGTTTTCTCCGTTACATGTCGTCTTTTCGTCCCCGCGCCCGTGTGGCGGGGGACGGTGGTGGAGAAGCGCTCCTTGACGGGCCGGTCTTCGATCGAAGCACCCGGTCGATGGGTCCGGGAGCCACTACCGAGGACCGGCGGCGGGGAGTTTCGCTTCTCGCTCGTCCGCGGGACGTTTCTGTGACCAGGTTACTGAGATCCGGGTCGGCTTGGCATTCCGGCCGTGCGGGTCGGCCCGCCACGACCCGCAGATGTGTATGTACGTACAACTGTACGTACGGCAAAGGGAGCGGTCCCCTCAGTTGCGGGAACCGCTCCCTTCACGGCGTCTTACTTGGCGCCGGCCGCACCGCGACGGATGCCGAGGCGGTCGACCAGCGCACGGAAGCGCTGGATGTCCTTCTTGGCCAGGTACTGCAGCAGGCGGCGGCGCTGGCCGACCAGGATCAGCAGACCACGGCGGGAGTGGTGGTCGTGCTTGTGCGTCTTGAGGTGCTCCGTCAGGTCCGAGATGCGACGGGAGAGCATCGCGACCTGGACCTCGGGGGAACCGGTGTCACCCTCCTTGGTGGCGAACTCGGCCATGATCTGCTTCTTCGTAGCGGCGTCGAGCGACACGCGGTACTCCTCTTCGGTGTTCGAGCGCCCGCGAGTGCCCCTGTCTTGGCACCAGGGGGTCTTCCGTTACTCGGGGGCGAGGGTCCGATGGGCGCTGCTCCCAGGATGTTCCGGGAGCGCGTACACAAACGGCCGTCACACAGCGTACCAGTCCCCTGCGTGGGGGCGTACGCCGGTGACGGCCGCGGGGCCTGCGGGCTCAGCCGGTGAGCGCCCTGGCCCGTACGAAGACGTCCAGGACCGCCAGGCAGAGCGGGACCAGGGAGAGCAGGACGGCCCCCTCGGCCAGGTCGAGCAGGCGCCCCCAGAACGGGGAGAGGCCCTTGCGCGGGATGATCAGGCCGATCGCGGTGAGCAGCGCGGCCCCGGCGGCGACCGCCGTGGAGAGCCAGATCGTACGGATGTCGAGGGAGCTGCGGTCGCCGTAGCGGATCAGGTCGAACAGCAGGTCGACCGGCGGGTTCAGGGAGAGGCCGAGGACCAGCAGGGCGATCGCGCCGATGCCCGCGACCAGGACGCAGGCGACCTGCGAGGTGTAACGGAAGAGGCGGGCGCGCAGCAGCATCGCGAGCCCGGAGGCCAGGGCCAGCAGCTGGCCCCACACGCTGTCGGAGAAACCGAGGACGGCCGCGCAGCCGACGACGACCGCGGCACAGCCTCCGACGAGGCCGAGCAGCATCTCGTGGCCCCGGCGGGCCTGGGCCGCGATGCGGTCGGCGTCGACGGGGTCGGCGGGTGCGCCGGGTCCGTCCGGGTCGGCGTTCGGGTCGGTGAGGCTGTCGTCGTAGCCGCCGGGGGCGGTGTGCGGCGAGGCGTAGCCGATGGGCAGCCGGGCGAAGCGGGCGGAGAGGCCGGGCAGGAAGGCGACGAGTCCGAGGGCGACGGGGGCGCAGACGGCGGCGGTCTCGGTGGCGGTCGCCTCGGTGAGGATCGCGACGAAGGTGGCGAGGGTGCCGACGGTGGCGAGGAACGTCGCCGCGACGAACGGGGCGTCGCCGCTCGGGGTGAGGGCGACCAGGGCGACGGAGGCGACCAGGACGGTGACGCAGCCGAGGAGGAACTGGAGCCTGCCGGGGCCCTGGTCCGCGTCCGGGCCGATGATGCCGGAACCGGCGATGAGCACGAGGGGCAGGGCACCGAGGCCGAGGGCGACGGCGGTGGCCCGGTCCGCGTAGACCCGGGCGCGGACCCCGGCGAACGCCGTGAGCAGGAGCCCGGCCGAGCCGGCGACGACGCCGGGCAGTCCGTGCATGTCGTGCCGGACCGGGTCGGCGAACCAGAGCACGAAGCCCATCAGGACGAGCAGGAGCACGCCGCCGACCAGCCCCGCGCCGCGCAGCAGGTCGTCGCTCCACAGATGGCGGTCGCGGGTGACGGCCGAGGCGACGGCGTCCGAGACGTCGTCGAAGACGGCGGGCGGCAGGGACTGGGCGAAGGGGCGCAGACTGAGGAGTTCACCGTCGAGGACCTGCTGGGCGGCGAGGGTGCGCGCGCCGTCGAGGACCGTGCCGTCGCGGCGTACGAGGTGGTACCCGGCGGGCGCGCCGGTCGGCTGGCTCTGGCCGGTGAGGCGCAGGATCTCCGGGTAGACGTCGGCGACGGCGATGTCCTCCGGCAGGGCCACATCGATCCGGCTGTCGGGCGCCACGACTGTCACGCGGCAGAATCCCGTCGCTGCGGTCGAACTCACGTGTCTGGTCCCCCTGATTCGCGGTTGCGCACAGTGCGCGCGCCACCCTACCGGGAGGGGTCCCGGCGGTCTGCACGTAGGATCACCGTCACGCGGAGGGACGTCCGCGAGCAGGGGAAGCCACGGGGGGCTTCGGTGCGCATCCGGCCTTCCGCCCGTCCGTACCGAGGGATTGGTGTTTCGGTGAGCCAGATCGTCGTGAAGCGACCTCCGCGTGCCCTGCCACCGGAAGTCCCCATGGACGAGTTGACGTTGGAGGCCCCTCCCGAACTGCCCCGCGGGCAGCAGGAGGGGATGCTGATGCAGATCCTGCCGGTGCTCGGCATGGGGTCGTCGGTGGTGTTCTTCTTCTCGCCCCAGGCCCCTCCGTTCATGCGGATCATGGGCGTGCTGATGCTCGTCTCGACGGTCGGCATGGTGGTCGCCCAGTTGGTCCGGTATCGCAAGGGTACGCAGGGGCAAATGGCAGATGTCCGGCGCGACTACCTCAAGTACCTGGCGCAGACCCGGCGTACGGTGCGCCGGACGGCGCGCGCGCAGCGGGACGCGCAGTTGTATCTGCAGCCCGCTCCGGAGCAGTTGTGGTCGGTGGTCGCCGAGGGCAGCCGGGTGTGGGAACGGCGCGCCGGGGACAAGGACTTCGGGCAGGTGCGGCTCGGTCTGGGCGTGCAGCAGCTGGCCACCCCGCTGGTCGCGCCGGACACGGCTCCGGTGGACGAGCTGGAGCCGATGTGCGCGGGGGCGATGCAGCGGTTCCTGGCCGTGCACGGGTCGTTGGACGGTCTGCCGATGGCCGTGTCGATGCGGGCGTTCTACCACGTGACGGTCTCCGGGCAGCCGGAGGCGGCGCAGTCGGCGGCGCGGGCGCTGGTCGCGCAGTTGGTGACGCTGCACTCCCCCGAGGACCTGGTGGTCGCGGTGGTGGCGGCGCGAGGCGCGGTGGAGCGCTGGGACTGGACGAAGTGGCTGCCGCACGCGCAGGTTCCGGCGCAGGTCGACGGGGCCGGTACGAAGCGGCTGTTCGGGGACGATCTGGGCGAGCTGGAGCAGTTGCTGGCGGGCCGGCTGGAGGGCCGGCCGCGGTTCGGCCGGGACAATCAGCCGCTGCTGGACCAGCCGCACATCGTGGTGGTGCTGGACGGCGGGATCGTGCCGCCGGACTCGCTGTTCGCGGCGGCCGAAGGCCTGCAGGGGGTGACGATCGTCGAGGTGGTGCCCGGCGAGCTCGACGAGCCGCGCGGTGGTCTCTCGGTGGTGGTGCGGCCGGGGCTGCTGCGGCTGGAGTCGGGCACGGGGATGGTGTACGAGGGGGTGCCGGACGGCCTCTCGCTGCCCGCAGCCGAGGCGCTGGCCCGGCAGCTGGCGCCGCTGCGGATGGGTGGGGGCGACGACGACGAACCGTTGCTGGCCAACCTGGACTTCACGGATCTGCTGAACCTGGGCGACGCGGCCTCGGTCGACGTGGCGCGGACCTGGCGGCCGAGGTCGGTCGCCGAGCGGCTGCGGGTACCGATCGGCGTCGGCGAGGACGGCCAGCCGGTGATGCTGGACCTGAAGGAGGCCGCGCAGGAAGGCATGGGCCCGCACGGGCTGTGCGTCGGTGCCACGGGTTCCGGGAAGTCGGAGCTGCTGCGGACGCTGGTGCTGGGGCTCGCGGTCACGCACTCCTCGGAGACGCTGAACTTCGTGCTCGCGGACTTCAAGGGCGGTGCGACGTTCGCCGGGATGTCTCAGATGCCGCACGTGGCGGCCGTCATCACCAACCTTGCGGACGACCTGACGCTGGTCGACCGCATGGGGGACGCGATCCGCGGTGAGCTGCAGCGCCGTCAGGAGCTGCTGCGGGCGGCGGGCAACTACGCGAACATCCACGACTACGAGAAGGCGCGGGCGGCGGGCGCGGCGCTGGAGCCGCTGGCCTCGCTGGTGCTGGTGATCGACGAGTTCTCCGAACTCCTCACCGCCAAGCCCGACTTCATCGACATGTTCATCCAGATCGGGCGCATCGGGCGTTCGCTGGGTGTGCATCTGCTGCTCGCCTCGCAGCGTCTGGAGGAGGGCAGGCTGCGGGGTCTGGACACGTATCTCTCGTACCGGATCGGTCTGCGGACGTTCTCGGCCGCGGAGTCGCGGACGGCGCTGGGCGTACCGGACGCGTACCACCTGCCGTCGGTGCCCGGCTCGGGGTATCTGAAGTTCGGCACGGACGAGATGACCCGGTTCAAGGCGGCGTACGTGTCGGGGACGTACCGCACGGGCGGTCCCGACCTGTCGGTGGGGGCGCTGCCGATCGAGCGGCGGGCCGCGGTGTTCAGCGCGCTGCCGGTGCCGGTGGTGTACGCGGCGCCCGACCCGGCGCATCTGGTGGCGGCCCGGGCCGAGGCGGAGGACGACGCGCTGGCGGACACGGTGCTGGACGTGATCGTGCGCCGGCTGGAGGGTCAGGGGGTGCCCGCCCATCAGGTGTGGCTGCCGCCGCTGGACCGGGCACCGGCGCTGGACCAGTTGCTGCCGGGGCTCGCGCCGACCGCCGAGCGCGGGTTCACGGCGACGGAGTACACGCGTCCCGGCGGGCTGACCGTTCCGCTCGGGCTCATCGACAAGCCCTTCGAGCAGCGACGCGAGGTGCTGTACACGGACTTCTCGGGGGCGGCGGGCCACATGATGGTGGTCGGCGGGCCGCAGTCCGGGAAGTCGACGCTGCTGCGGACGCTCGTCTCGTCGTTCGCGCTCACCCACACCCCGCACGAAGTGCAGTTCTACGGGCTGGACTTCGGTGGTGGCGGTCTGGCCTCGCTGGCGGAGCTGCCGCATGTCGGCGGGGTGGCGTCCCGGCTGGATCCGGAGCGGGTGCGTCGTACGGTCGCCGAGGTCGTCGGGGTGCTGAACCGGCGCGAGGAGTTCTTCCGCGCCCATTCCATCGACTCGATCGCCACCTACCGGCGCAAGCGTGCCCTCGGTGAACTGCCCGGCGAGGCGTGGGGCGACGTGTTCCTGCTCGTCGACGGCTGGGGCGGTTTCCGGTCCGAGTACGAGCTGCTGGAGCAGACGGTCACCGACATCGCCTCGCGCGGTCTCGGCTACGGCATCCACGTCGTCATCACAGCCGCCCGCTACATGGAGGTGCGGGCCGCGCTGAAGGACCAGATCCTCGGCCGGCTGGAGCTGCGGCTGGGTGATGTGATGGACTCCGAGTTCGACCGGAAGGTGGCGGCCAACGTGCCCGCCGGGGTGCCGGGCCGGGGTCAGGTGCCGCAGAAGCTGCACTTCATGGGCGGGCTGCCGCGTATCGACTCCTCCAGCGACGCCTCGGACCTCTCGGAGGGCACGGCGGCGTTCGTGTCGGCGGTGAAGTCGAACTGGTCGGGCCCGTCGGCACCGGCCGTACGGCTGCTGCCGCGCAAGCTGCCCGCGGACCATCTGCCGAAGGGCTTCGAGTTCCCGCAGCAGGGTGTCGCCTTCGGTATCGACGAGACCGCTCTGGAGCCGGTGTTCGTCGACTTCGAGACCGATCCGTTCTTCCTGGTCTTCGGGGAGAGCGAGTCGGGGAAGACCAATCTGCTGCGGCTGCTGGCGAAGCAGATCTCGGAGCGCTACTCCCCCGACGAGGCGAAGCTCGTCGTCGGCGACTACCGGCGAGGGCTGCTGGGCGCGCTGCCGGAGAGCCATCTGCTGGAGTACGCACCGATGGCGAGCTCGATGCAGATGCACATGGAGGCGCTGGCCGGGGTGTTCGCGCGCCGGCAGCCGCCGACGGACGTCACGCCGCAGCAGCTGCGGGACCGCAGTTGGTGGAGCGGTCCGCAGATCTTCATCATCGTCGACGACTACGACCTGGTGGCGACCAGCTCGGGCAACCCGCTGGCCCCGCTGGCGGAGTTCCTGCCGTTCGCCCGGGACACCGGCGTCCGTTTCATCATCGCGCGCAACTCGGCGGGGGCCTCCCGGGCCATGTACGAGACGTTCATGCAGCGCGTGAAGGAGCTGGGCGCGCAGGGCGTGGTGCTGTCGGGCGACCCCTCCGAGGGCGACCTGATCGGCTCGGTGCGCGGTCACGCGATGCCTCCGGGACGCGGCTACTTCGTCTCGCGGCGCCGGGGCAACCCGCTGGTGCAGATCGGGCGGCTGCCGGAGCAGCACTGAGCGGGGG
Organism: Streptomyces sp. CB01580; assembly: GCF_001905795.1. Taxonomy (GTDB): domain Bacteria; phylum Actinomycetota; class Actinomycetes; order Streptomycetales; family Streptomycetaceae; genus Streptomyces. Next base: position 35,146 of record NZ_LIXJ01000042.1, on the reverse strand, counting down.
CGGGGCGGGCGGGACCGCATTGTGCGTACCGGGCCGGGGCGGATCCCGTGCCGGTCACCGGGACCCCGCACACCGGGTCCTCGCCCACGCGCCGAGTCGTATGAGCGTCTGAGGTGCGATTTTCCGCCGCGCACCGGCTGTGCGCATCTGTCGTCGACGCCGAAGGACGAACTCGTCGACGTCCTGCGGGCCGTCTCGGAGGAACCGGCGGCATACACGGCCCTGCGCGACGCCCAGACGCGGTGGGGAGCTGCGCAGCTCGGTTCGCTGACCACAGAGGCGAGGAAGAACGACCTGGAGGGGGCGCCGGTCACCAATGCCTCGGCCCTCGGCGGCTACGACGCGATCGCGGCCGACGTGGTGCGGAGCAAGAAGGCGTCGGGCGCGTCCCGGTGGATGGACGCGGTGTACACAGCCCTGCGCAGCCCCGGGGCGTCCGCGTCGATGGCGCCTCGGTCCGCACTGCCCGACCGGAACGCCAAGAGTTGGCGGGCGTCGCTGGCATCAGTACCGGCCGAGGAACGGACCGACCACCTGCGCGAGCAGGGCACGTTCATGTTCACCGCCTGGGCCGAGGTGGCTGAAGCGGGCCGTGACCGGGCGGAGCCGGTGGAGGTGCGGTGCCGACGGACCGGTCAGGAACGGTACGGCGCAATCGCCCAGAATCTGAGAATGTCCTGACGGCCGGGGTCCTTCGGCAGCGTGGTGGTGAGGGCCACGGCGGGCGACCGCACGAACGGGCGGGAAGGTCCGTCGGCCCCGTCCCGTCGGGCAGGCGAGCCATGCGGGTATCACCGCAGTGCCGCACATGTCCATCGCGGACCGCGGACCGCGATGGCGGGGGTTAGTCTGCACGAGGGCGACGACCGCGTTCCGCCGCAGGAGAGGAAAGGCACCTGATGGGTACTCAGCAGGAGAAGGACGAGCTGTACGCGCTCGACATCTCGGGCGTGGAATGGCTCAGCGCGCCGGGCACGGAGGAGGCGGAGGAGCGCGTCGAGATCGCCCATCTGCCGGGCGGTGCCGTGGCGATGCGGTCCTCGCTGGATCCCGACACCGTGCTGCGGTACACGGAGGCCGAGTGGCGGGCGTTCGTCCTGGGGGCGCGGGACGGCGAGTTCGACCTCAAGTAGGGGTTTCGGCATGCCCGTTGGCCCCGGCCGGGCGGGCGCGTACGGGAAAGGGCACGACCGGGACGGTCGTGCCCCCTTCCCGCGCAGGAGTGCAGGGCGGTCAGTACGCCTCGGTGAAGCCGCGCGAGGCCCGCAGGTCGGTGGCGCGGTAGCTGTCCTTGCCGGACTCGATGATCTTCGCGACCTCCGCCAGGCGGTCCCTCATGTGCTCGGCGCGGCCCTTGTACTTCCTCTGCAGGACCACGTACTCCTTGTGCGCCTCACCGTCCCAGGTGTCGGTGACGACCCTGAGCGCGGCGTCCATCTCCTCCAGGTCCTTGACGATCTTCTGCGACACCGCGCGGACGCGGTTCGCGATCTCCTGGACGCTCTCGTACCTGACCTTGGTGTTCGGGTCGTGGCCCATGGTTGTTCTCCTCGGTGCTCGCGTGTGCGGAAGGGGTGGTGCGGCGCGGTTCAGACGTTGTTCAGGCCGGAGGTGTTGGCGGGCGCTCCGCCCGGCCCCTCCTTGACCCGGTTGAAGGCCGCGCGGACCTCCTCGTCGTTGGCGTTGCTGAGGTTCTTGGTGCTCTCCACCGCGTTGTGCAGGACGTCGAGGAGACGACGGATCTGGTCGTGGTCCTCGTTGATCATCAGCTGCGCGGAGGTGAATCCCGCGGCACCGACACCGGTCCACCCGGCGCCCACCGTGGCGAGGATGTTGGCCAGTTCGCGGGACTGCCGCGAGACGGCCCCGGCGGTCTCCACGATCTTGTTCTTCGCCTGGACGATCGGATCGTCGGCAAGTCCGAAACCGCCTGCGGGGTTGGTCATCCGGAGGTCCTATCTCTCAGTTCTCCGGCCCGTCCGCGCGATGCGGCCGGGCCCTTCCTGTCCCCCGTGTGCTCCGGCAAAGGAGTGGGGAGAGCGCGGGGCCGGGAAGTGCGCTGTCGGCATTTCCGCGCTCCGAAATCGGACTCGGCCACTTCTCGTTCCCCCGTCACACACGTGAAGTCTGCTGCCACCCTAGTCAATTCGTCCGTCGTCCCCAACTGTGCTTCCTCCGGGCGGAAGTCACCTCGCGGGGCTGACGGAACGGCGCGCGGAGCGTCGTCGGCGGACGTCCCGGACGACCGTCGCGGTTCCGGCGATCACACCGACCAGCACGGCGGTCAGGGCCAGCGCGTAGGTGGCGTACCGCTCGCTGCGCTCCTGCGGGGTCTCCGACAGGGAGAAGTGCGCGGGCTCGGGCGCGGGGGCCCTGGGCGGCGCCGGGTCGGGGCGCGGGGCGTCCTGCGGGGTGTCGTCGCCGGACAGGGCGCGCACCGGGTCGACGACACCCCAGCCCACGAAGGGGTCGTGCCCGGTGATGGAGCGCTCCGCGGTCTGCTCGATGCGGGCGACGATCTGGGCCGCGGTCCACTTGGGGTACTTGGCGCGCATCAGGGCGGCGACCCCGGCGACGTACGGGGCGGAGAAGCTGGTGCCGTTGTCGGTGCACTGGCCGTTGCCCGGGACCGTGGAGACGATGTCGACGCCCGGGGCCGCGACCCCGACGAAGTCGCCCGCCTGGGAGAAGGGGGCGCGTTCGTTGTTGCGGTCGGAGGAGGCGACGGCGAGGACGCCGTCGAACGCGGCGGGGTAGGTGCGCCTGAGCTTGCCGTCCATGCCGTCGTTGCCCGCCGAGGCGACCACGACGATGTCGGCGGCGAGCGCCCGGGCCACGGCCCTGCCCAGTGCCGAGGTCTCCGACAGGGGCTTCACCGTGTCCTGGGAGATGTTGATGACCTGGGCCTTCTTGGCGATCGCATGGTCGATCGCGGTGGCCATGGTGGTGTCCTTGCCGCTGTTCTTCTCGTCGTTCTGGCGGATCGGGACGATCGTGGCCTCGGGGGCCAGTCCGACGAATCCGGTGCCCTTGCGGGGGCGGGCGGCGATGATCCCGGCGACCTTGGTGCCGTGGCCCACCTCGTCGACCGTTCCGTCGCTCTTGCCGCCCTTGAGGAGGTCGGCGCCCGACGACGCGTCGACGGCCGTTTTCAGCTGCAGGTTGTCGTTGTCGACGCCGGTGTCGATGACGGCGACGCGTACCCCCTTGCCCTTGGTGTCCTGCCACAGTTCGTCCAGGAGGACGCGTTGCAGGGACCAGGGCCGCCCCTCGTACTGGTGCTTCATCGGGAAGGTGCATTCGCCTCCGCCGTCTATCCCGACGCCGCCGGCTCCCCGGACGCCCTCCGCGTACGCCGTCGGCACGGTGGCCGCGGTCAGTGACGCGGTCAGCGCGGCGACGGCCGCCGCCGTCCGGGCCGTCCTTCGGTACGCCATCTCTTTCTCTCCCCCGGGTCTCTCGATGCGTGTGTGGCCGCGGGCCGTCATGAACCCTGGGGCTGTCGGGCGCTGTTGGTGTCGAGCCTGGGCCCCTTGGAGAGGAAGTCCGACCAGGCGATCGGCACCAGCGCGGGCGTCACCTTCTCGTAGCCGAGCCTGCTCTGTGCCTGGCTGGGCTCGGGGCGGCCGTCCGACTGCTTCTGCCCGTCCGCGGCGCCGATGTCGGAGGGCCGGGCGTCGCTGTCGCCGTTCGCCTGGACCGCGTAGCGCAGTCCGGTGTCGGTGACCAGGAACAGCGATCCGTCTGGGCGGGTCTGGCGGCCCTGGACCTGGGTGTAGAGCAGGCCGCTGCCGGGGGTGACGTAGGTGCTGGTGCCCCCGGCGCTGATGGCGGCCGGGTACGAGGTGCCCGCCCACGTGCTCAGCGTCGTGCGGCCGGAGCCGTCGACCTTGCGCAGCACGTTGCAGATGGTGTCGCGCCCGCCGCTGCCGCCGTCCGCGGTGTTCACCTGGGTGGCCCTGCGGGCCGGCCAGTGCGCGGGCTGGCCGGTGAAGGTCTCGGGGTCCGGGACGAAGGTCTGCAGGCCGACGGAGCGCGCCTCGCTGTCCAGGTCCAGACCGGCGGTCTGCGGGGAGTTGATCAGCAGCCAGGCGGTGAACTCGGAGACGGGCTGCACCTTTTTGTCGAGCACCACGTAGTACTGGGTGCCCTCACCGGTCCTGGTCCTGAGCACCGTGCCGATCCTGTTCTCCTTGTCGGAGAGCTGCCCCTGGACGTTCGCCGGGGCGCCGACCTCGCCGGGGATCCGCGGGAAGGCGACGGGGCTGCCGTCGTGCAGGGTGGCCAGCCAGTCGTCGGTGACGGGCTGCGGACGGCGGCTGCCGACCAGCGCGTTGGTCAGGTGGCCGTTGTCGGCCGCGGTCTCGTCGACGCGGTACTTGGTGCCCTTCGCGTCGACCAGGTAGCGGACCTGGTCCTGGCCCTGGACGTAGAGCATCTGGCCGCCGGTGAGCCGGTCGCGTCCCTCGGTCCGGCCGTCGTCGCGCGCGCCGAAGACGAAGGTCGCCTTCTGCACCGAGTTGCCCTTGCCGCCGGGCTGTACGCAGACGGCCCAGCGCTTGGCCGTTCCGGCGTCCTTGGCGTCGGGCAGCCGGTCGGGGGCGTACGGGATGCCGAGGATGGGTCCGCGCGGGGGCTTGCCCGCGTCGAGCACGTCGTCGGCGACCTGGATGACGTCGTAGTCCTGCGGGTTGAGGAGCAGCCGGGCCGAGGCGAGGTTGAGCACCGGGTGCAGCAGCGTCTTCTTCTGCTTGCCCTTTCCGGTGGTGAGCACGACGTAGCGGGTGGTGGACTTCTTGCCGACGATCACCTTGGCGCCCGGCTTGTCCCAGTCCTTGGGCGCGGTGGGTTTGAACATGCCGAAGGCGCCGAAGCCGGCGAGGATCAGCGCACCGACGACCACGCTCGGCAGGACCGCACGCAGCGGCCGGGGAGCGCCCTCGTCCGAGCCGGTGGACGAGGGTTGGAGGAAGGCCGCCACCGTGCGCTTCTTCGCAAAGGTGTATGCGTTGAGCTCATCCCGCCGTGATGCCATGAGTCGCTTTTCTCCCGTGTCTCCCCGCGCGGCACCGGTGCGGTCGCTGTCCCCCGGCCCGTGCCGGGCCCGCGACGCCGGACCTCGGTGCCGGACCGGCCCCCTACTATGCCTGCTGGCCGTCGGTGACGGTGGGGCGGGTAGGGTGATCCAGCCGCCGAGGTCCTGCCCGGGACAGGCGGAATACGGGTGGAGTTGGGGACTGATGAACGGGGGGAATGCCGGAATGACGGCTTCCGCTGCACCGACGCGTCCGGCCGGGCGCGCGCGTACCGCCGGGTCTCCCCCGGCCGGTGACCCGCCGCCGTCCCGGGGCTCCGCACGGCGCTCCCGTCGACCGGCGGCCGCCCGGTTCAACGGGCCCGCAGGACAGTTCGGTTCATTCCGATTGCAACAGTTCGTACTGCTGGAGATCGCCGCCGCGGTGCTGCTCACGGCGTGGGTGATCGAGCCCCTGCTGCTGGTGCCGGCCGCCGCCGTCGCCGCCCTGCTGATCCTGCTGGCGGTCGCGCGCAGGCACCGCCGTTCGCTCCCGGAGTGGCTGGGCACCGTCCTGGCCCTGCGGGCACGTTCGCGGCGGGCCGGCTCCCTGGAGCTGCCCGCGGGCACGGAGCCGGGGATCGCGCCCGTCGTGGAGTGCGATCCGGCGTTGCGCACGTACTCCTTCAGCGACCGCGACCGGCGACCGGTGGGCATGATCGGTGACGGTACGTTCGTCACGGCGATCCTCCAGGTGGAGTCGGACACCTCGGCGCTCCGACCGGATCGTTCCGCCCACCCGCTGCCGCTGGCACTGGTCCGGGACGTGCTCGAAGTCGACGGCATCCGGCTGGAGTCGGCGCAGATCGTGCAGCACACGCAGCCGGCCCCCGCCCCGCATCTGCCTGCGCAGTCCGTCGCCGCGCGCAACTACGCGCCGCTCCAGGCCCAGACGGGTTCGCCCGCCGTGCGGATCACCTGGATCGCGCTGAAGCTGGACCCCGAGCTCTGCCCCGAGGCCGTGCGGGCGCGCGGTGGCGGGGTCGTCGGGGCGCAGAAGTGCGTGGTGCGCGCGGCCGACCAGTTGTCGAGCAGGCTGACCGGGGCCGGCTTCCGCGCGACGGTGCTGACCGAGCAGGAGCTGACGTCGGCGATCGCCACCTCGGTGTGCGCCAGCCCGTCCGCCATGACGCAGGCGGGCCGCAACGGGTCGCCCGCGCGGCGCACCGAGGAGACGTCCAGGACCTGGCGTTGCGACGACCGGTGGCACACCACCTACTGGGTGGCCCGCTGGCCCCAGTTCGGCACCGGCGGCGCGGCGATGCCGCAGCTCGTGGCGCTGCTCACTTCCATGCCGGCCCTCGCCACGACGTTCAGCCTCACCCTGGGGCGCGGTGAGCGGCAGGGCGTCTCGGTCGCGGGGCACATCAGGATCACCGGGCGCAGCGACGAGGAACTGCTCAGCGCCCGCCATGAGTTGGAGCGTGCCGCGCGCGGCGTCCGGACCTCGCTGGTCCGGCTCGACCGCGAGCAGTTGCCCGGCGTGCTCGCCACCCTGCCGCTCGGAGGTACCCGCTGATGTCCGCACTCACGGGCGGTCGTGCCCGGCTCGGTTTCGGTCTGATCGGTCCGCGCCGCGAGCGGCAGTCGGTCACGCTCGACCAGTTGGCGTCGCTGGCCCTGCCGGTCGGGGACGACGGCATGGTGATCGGTGTGGACGCCCAGGGCCGTCCCGCCGTCCTCGGCATCAACCACCCGACCCCGTACGACGTGACGTTGATCGGCGGTCTGTGGACGGCGCAGGTGCTGGCGCTGCGGGCGGCGGCCACGGGCGCGCGGATCGTCGTGGAGACGGGGCGCGCGCAGACGTGGACGGGGCTCGCGCACGCCGCGGGCGGCGGTCAGCCGTGCGTCACGCTGCACGACGTGGGGCGGGTGCCGCCGCAGGGCCCCTCGGCGGGCTCGCCCGTGGTCGTGGTCCGCGACTGCGGCATGCGCCCGCCGCGCGGGCGGGTGGTGTCCGCTCCGTGGCAGTCGGTGCTGACCCTGCTGCCGTATCTGAGCCCGGTGGCACCGCGGTTGATGGAGAAGTCGGCGCTGGTCGGCGTGCAGCGGGTGTCCCCGGACGAGGCCGCCCGGATCGGCCGGATCCTGCACCTTCCGGCCGCCGAGACCCAGGCGCTGTCGACGCTGGCGGACGGGGTCACCCTCTGGTGCTCGGGCGGCGACCGGCAGTTCGTGATGACGCAGGCGACCGACGCCGAGACCGGACTGCTGGGCGGCGCGCGCCGGATGGACTGAGGTCTCTCTCGCCGGTCCCCGTACGGGCCGCGCGTGCACGTTCGCGTGTCTGCCTGTGCGGGGTGCGTCGGGGGCGTGTGCCGGATGCCCGTACCGGACGCGTTCCGGGTGCGTGTGCGGAGCGCGTGTGTGGGACGCCGGGCGGCGCGTGTACGGAATGTTCGGCGTTCCGTCAGTGGTTGTACGGCTTTGACTGCTTCGCTCTTCACCTTGTGCTGCTGCCCGTTCGCTTGAGAGTCCCTTCGTTACGTAAGGGACAGCTCTTGCGGTGCCGTGCGGCCTGACGGAGCGGGCCCGTTGACGATTAGGGTGGGTCCGGGCGCGGCAGAAGAGCCTGCGGGCAGGTGTTGCGTGTCCCAGGGGGAGAGCCGGGCGCTCGGCAGAACGGAAACGGTCGCCCCCACCCATCAGTGCACAAGGGTGCTCGACCACACCAGGAGGCAAAGTGAACGGCGATCGGGACGAGAAGCGCGGGAGCTGGAGCATGCCCGTCGACGAGTCGTCCGACGCGGAGCCCGCCGAGATGACGGGTGAGTTCACCATCGACTACACCCCGCCCGCCTGGTACACGCAGAACTCGTCGGGGGACTCGTCGGGCGGTGCCGGAACGCATCTGGCGCCGCCTCCGCCGCCCAGCGGGGCGCCGCTCGCCGTGCCTCCTCCGCCGCCGGGGAGCGGCTTCGACCACGGCTGGACCGCGACGCCGCCGGCCCCGCCCGTGCCGGACCCGGCCCAGGCTCCCGAACCGGCCCCTGCCGCGGCGGGCGACGCCTCGGCCGCCGCCTCGGAGGGGGCGATGGCGGGGTCCCCGGCAGCGGGTGACACCGACGCGACGACGGATCCGTTCGGCGGCGGGGACGTGGAGAGCGGCGCGACGATGCGGTTCTCCCCCGCTTCGTTGAAGCGGGAGATCGCCGAGCGCGAGGAGGCGTCGAAGCGCGCGGAGGAGGACGGTTCCGCCACGGGTACGGGTACGGGCCCGGCCGCCGAGTCCGCCACGGCCACCGATGCGGGTGCGGGTGCAGACAGTACGGGCAGTGCCGACGGTACGGACGGGAGCGGGGGCACCGGTCCGCTGCCCGGCCCCGCGCCGACGACGGACACGACCGCCGACGCACCGGCCGACACGGACGCCGGTGCCGTCACCGACGCCGGTAGCGGTGCCGGAGCGCCCGAGCCAACCGCGGACACCACGGCGTCCGGCGACGACGCGAGCGGCACCGGGGATGCCGTCGACGGCGATGCCGCCGGGGCGCCGCAGGACCCCGCACCCTCGGACGCCGTCCCGGACGCCGCTCCCCAGGACGCTCCGCCCGCCCCGTGGGCCCCGGCGCCGCCGCAGGGTGGTCTGCCGCCGCTGCCGCCCACCTTCCAGCCCGCCGCGCCGCAGCCCGACGCGCCTCCGGCGGCCTCGCAGTGGCCCGTGCAGGCCCCGGCCGCCGCCCAGGGCCCCGGAGGGTACGGATTCCCACAGACCGGCGCCCCTCAGGCACCGCAGCAGCCGCAGCACGGCGGTTACGGCTTCCCGCAGCAGGGCGGCTATGGCTTCCCGCAGCAGCAGCCCGCTCCTCCGGCACAGCAGGCCCCTGCACAGCAGACCTCGGCGCAGCCGCTTCCCCCGCAGGCCGGTTACGGCTTCCCGCAGCAGCAGCCGCAGGCACCTCATGCGCCGCAGGCACCGCTGCCGCCCCAGACTCCTCACGCGCCCCAGGCACCCCAGTGGCCCGGACAGCAGGGCGCGCCCCTGCCCGCACAGGCCACCCCGCAACAGTCCGCTCAGCCGCAGCAGGCGCAACAACAGCCCCAGCCCCAGCAACAAGCCCAGCAGCCCCAGGGGCAGCAGCCGCAAGCCCCGCAGCCGCAGGGCCTGCCCGAACATGGCCAGGGACAGCACCCCCAGGCCGAGCCCGTCGACCCGCGCACCGGAACCGCCTGGCCGTCCCCGATCACCCACGACCAGCGCGAGCGTTCCGTGCCCGGCGCCCCGCTCGGATACACGGCGGCGGTGGAGCTCTCCTCCGACCGGCTGGTCCGGGGCAAGCAGAAGGCACGGAGCAGCCGCGCGCCGTCCGCCGCGTCCCGCTTCAGGCTGGGCGGGAAGAAGGAGGAGGCCGAGCGGCAGCGCAAGCTCGAACTGATCCGCACCCCCGTGCTGTCCTGCTACCGGATCGCGGTCATCAGCCTCAAGGGCGGCGTCGGCAAGACCACGACGACCACGGCTCTCGGCGCGACCCTGGCGACCGAGCGGCAGGACAAGATCCTCGCCATCGACGCCAATCCGGACGCGGGCACGCTCGGCCGCCGGGTGCGCCGGGAGACCGGGGCCACCATCCGCGACCTGGTCCAGGCGATCCCGTACCTCAACTCGTACATGGACATCCGCCGCTTCACCTCGCAGGCGCCCTCCGGCCTGGAGATCATCGCCAACGACGTGGACCCGGCGGTCTCCACGACGTTCAACGACGAGGACTACCGGCGCGCGATCGACGTACTGGGCAGGCAGTACCCGATCATCCTCACCGACTCGGGCACCGGTCTGCTCTACAGCGCGATGCGTGGAGTGCTGGACCTCGCCGACCAGTTGATCATCATCTCGACGCCGTCGGTCGACGGTGCGTCCAGCGCGTCCACCACCCTGGACTGGCTGTCGGCGCACGGGTACGCGGAGCTCGTCCAGCGCTCCATCACCGTCATCTCCGGGGTTCGCGAGACCGGCAAGATGATCAAGGTCGAGGACATCGTGCAGCACTTCGAGACCCGCTGCCGCGGCGTCGTCGTCGTGCCGTTCGACGAGCACCTCGCGGCCGGCGCGGAGGTCGACCTGGACATGATGCGTCCGAAGACCCGCGACGCGTACTTCACGCTCTCGGCGATGGTCGCCGAGGACTTCACGCGCGCCCAGCAGCAACAGGGGCTCTGGACGGCGAACGGCTCCACGCCCCCGCCGCAGTACGCCCCGCCGATGCCCGGCCAGCAGCAGTACGCGCCTCAGCAGCCTCACCCGCAGCAGCAGCAGCAACAGCCCTACGCCCAGCCCCAACCCCAGCAACCGCAGCAGCCCCAGGCGCCGTACGGCGGTGCTCAGCCGCCCCAACAGCCGTACGGCGGCGGCCCGTACCCGCCGCACCCCGGCCCCGGCGTGCAGCAGCACGGCTGGCAGTCCCCGCCGTCCCAGGCGCAGTCCCCGGCGAGTCCGGCCGGACCGCCCGCGTCGGTCCAGCAGCCGCCCGGCGCGCCGGACCAGCCCGTTCAGCCTGGTCAGCCCGGTCCTTCGCAGGGCCCGCTCCCCCAGGCCCCGGTACCGCCTCCCGGCTGGCCGCAGCAACCGCCGTCAGCGCCTCAGCAGTAGGGCGACAGAGGAATAGACCAATGAGGGCCCGCACCGTCTCCACGGTGCGGGCCCTGCGCGCATTACCGCAGCCCACACGCCGTTTCGAGGACCGTTGACGTGGCTCGACCACCGCTGATAAACCTTCGCTTCACCAGCTGGCGAACCACAGATCAACCCGCCTTCTCCGTGCGAGTCATGACGCGAGGTCCCTGACGATGGTTGAAAGAGTTCCACCACGCTCCGTCCAGCCGCGCCGATCCCGGCGTGTACTTCTGGCCTCCGGTGCCGCCGCGCTGGCGCTGGCCGCCGGTTCCGTCGTACCGGGCGCGCCGCTCGGTGCCGCACCGCAGCAGGCGCAGGCCGCCGACAACGACACGTCCACACTGACCGTCGCCGTCGCACAGAGTGTCGACTCCCTGAGCCCGTTCCTGGCGCAGAAGCTGATCAGCACCAGCGTCTCCCGGCTCATGTACGACTTCCTGACGAACTACGACGTCAAGGACAGCCACCCGATCCCCGCGCTCGCCACCAAGTGGGAGCCCTCCGCGGACAAGTTGACCTGGACGTACACCATCCGCTCCGACTCCAAGTGGACGGACGGGCAACCGGTCACCGCCGAGGACGCGGCGTGGACGTTCAACAAGATGATGACCGACGAGGGCGCCGCGCAGGCCAACGGCAGCTTCGTCACCAACTTCAGGAAGGTGACGGCGCCCAGCCCGACCCAGCTGGTCGTCGAGCTGAAGGAGCCGCAGGCCACCATGGCCGCGCTCGACGTGCCGATCGTCCCGAAGCACGTCTGGGAGAAGGTCGGCGACTTCTCCAAGTTCAACAACGACACGAAGTTCCCGATCGTCGGCAACGGGCCCTTCGTACTGGCCGACTACAAGGTCGACCAGTACGTGAAGCTCAAGGCCAACAAGGACTACTGGCGCGGAAAGCCGAAGTTCGACGAGCTGGTCTTCAAGACGTACAAGGACCAGGACGCCGCGGTCGCCGCCCTGCGCAAGGGCGAGGTCTCCTTCGTCGCCGGATCCCCCTCCCTGACGCCCGCTCAGGCGGCTTCCCTCAAGGGCGAGAAGAACGTCGAGGTCAACGAGGGCCCCGGCCGCCGCTTCTTCGCGCTGGCCGTCAATCCCGGTGCGCAGACCAAGGACGGCAAGGAGTTCGGCGACGGCAACGAGGCCCTGCGCGACCAGAAGGTCCGTCAGGCCCTCTTCCTCTCCATCGACCGCAGGACCATCGTCGACAAGGTCTTCCAGGGCCACGCCGTCGAGGGCCAGGGCTACATCCCGCCGCGCTTCTCGGACTACCACTGGCAGCCCTCCGCCGGGCAGAGCCTCGCCCACGACCCGGCCAGGGCCGCGAAGCTGCTCGACGAGGCGGGCTACCCGCTCAAGGACGGCAAGCGCGTCGGCGAGGACGGCAAGCCGCTCGACCTGCGCATCCTGTGCCACGCCACCGACCCCAACGACAAGGCGATCGGCAAGTACCTCAAGGAGTGGTGGGGCAAGCTCGGCATCGGGCTCAAGGTCGACTGCCGCGACGACGTCTCCGTGCCCTGGTACGCCGGTGAGTACGACCTCGCCTTCGACGGCTGGTCCGTCAACCCGGACCCGGACTTCGTCCTCGGCATCCACACCTGTGCGGCACTGCCCGTCAAGGCCAAGGAGAGCGCCGCCACCGACAACTTCATCTGCGACAAGACGTACGACGGGCTCTACCGCAAGCAGCTCGCCGAGTACGACCCGGCCAAGCGCGCGGATCTCGTCAAGCAGATGCAGTCGTGGCTGTACGACTCCGGGTACATGAGCGTCATCGCGTACCCGAACGCGGTCGAGGCGTACCGCACCGACCAGATCAAGTCCATCACCACCATGCCCGAGGCGGCCGGCAACATCTACGGCCAGGACGGGTACTGGAGTTGGTGGTCGGCCGTTCCGGCGGACGGCGAGGGCGCGCACGGGGCGGGCGGTTCCGGCTCCGGTTCGGGTTCCACCGGCGTCGTGATCGGTGTCGTCGTGGTGGTGGTCGTTCTCGCGGGCGGCGGGCTGCTCCTCACGAAGCGCCGCCGCGCCACGGCCGACGACCGCGAGTAGGCGGGCCCGGCAGTGGGCGGCGCGGTGCCAGGAACGGGGCTGGAGCGCGTGCATCGCACGGCGGAGGATCGAGCCGATGCGGAGGCATGGGTGATCGACGACGACGCCGCGAGGTGCGCGCCCCGGGCCCGCGACGCCGCGAAGCCCACTGCCGGACCCTTCTGAGCGCACCAGGGCCGGCCGGGGCAGGCGGAGCGGCCGCGGCCCCCGCCACCACCGGCCGGTCACCGTGCGGCACGAGTATCAGCACGAGTAACGAGAGTTCCTTATGACAGCTGACAGCACTCCGGCGCTCGTGCGGAACGCGGACGCGGATCCCGAAGGCCCGGCCCCGGCCGGTCCCTCGGCCGCACGCGGTCCACGGGCGCGCGACACCCGGGCCTATCTCCAGTACGTCGCGGCCAGGATCGGCGGCGCGATCGTCTCCCTCTTCGCCGTCCTGGTCACCAGCTTCTTCCTCTTCCGGCTCCTGCCCAGCGACCCGGTCAAGCAGATGACCGGCGGCCGCCGCGTCTCCGCCGAACAACTCGAGTCCCTGCGGCACCAGTTCGGGCTCGACCTGCCGCTCTGGAAGCAGTTCACCAGCTATGTGGGCGACGCGCTGACCGGGGACTTCGGCACCTCCTACCAGTTCCACGCCCCGGTCATCGACAAGATCGTCGAGGCGCTTCCGGCGACGCTGCTGCTCACCGGCACGGCATACGTCCTCTACACCGCGCTCGGCATCTGGCTGGGCACCCGTACCGCCTGGCGCAACGGCTCGACGAGCGACCGCTTCCACACCGCGTTCGCGCTCACCCTCTACTCGGTCCCGTCGTTCTGGCTGGGCCTGCTCCTGATCATCGTCTTCTCGGTGGGCGTCGGGCCGATCCCCGGCATGTTCCCGACCGGCGGCATGGAGTCGGGCGGCGAGAGCGGGTTCGGGTACGTGCTCGACGTGGCGCACCACCTGATCCTGCCGGTGATCACACTGGTCGCGGCCGGGTACGCGCAGACGCTCCTGGTAATGCGTTCCTCGCTGCTCGACGAGATGGGCAGCGACTACCTGACCACGGCCCGCGCGAAGGGGCTGCGGGACGACGTCGTGCGCCGCAGGCACGCCGTGCCCAACGCCATGCTGCCGACGTTCACGCTGATGTTCGTGAACCTGGGGCGTGTGGTCGCCGGACAGATCCTGGTCGAGACGGTGTTCTCCTGGCCGGGCCTCGGCGGCCTCTTCTACCAGGCGCTCAGCGTGCCCGATCTCCCTCTCGTACAAGGGCTGTTCTTCGTCTTCGCCACCGCGGTGATCCTGGCGAACACCCTGGCCGACGTGCTGTATCCGCTGCTCGATCCCCGGGTGGACCGATGACGACCGATTCCATGCCCACGCCCGCCGAGGGGGAGGGCGCCCCCGTCGAGGCCGGGGCCACGCCCGCCGGGACCGGGGCCGCCGGGAACCCGCGGGCCCTGGCCAGGGCCCGCAGACGGCAGTCCGCCGCCCGCTTCTGGCGCGACTACCGCCGCAACCGGGGCGGCATGTGGGGCCTGGGCGCGCTCGTCCTGATCGCACTGGTCGCCGTGTTCGCCCCGCAGCTCGTCGGCGCGGACTCGCAGAGCGTCACCGACGCGCCCGGCGGCGCACTGGAGTCGCCGAGCGGTGAATTCCCGCTCGGCACCGACCAGTTCGGGCGCAGCGTGCTCGCGCTGCTGGTGTGGGGGGCCAGGGTCTCACTGACGGTCGGCCTGCTCGCGGCGTTCCTCTGCGTCGCCATCGGCACCCTCGTCGGCATCGTCGCGGGACACTTCCACGGCTGGTACACCACGGTCCTGATGCGGATCACCGACTGGTTCCTGGTGATGCCGACCCTGGTCCTGGCCATCGCGCTCGCCACGGTGATGGACCGCTCGATGTGGACCGTCGTCATCGCGATCGGCGTCACGACCTGGCCGACCACGGCCCGCCTCGTGCGCGCCCAGACCCTGGCCGTGGAGTCACGTCCGTACATCGAACGGGCCCGGGCCCTCGGCGGCGACCACGGGCACATCATGATCCGGCACGTCCTGCCGAACGTGATGCCGCTGGTGCTCGCCCAGACCACGCTGGTGATCTCCAGCGCGATCCTCACCGAGGCCATGCTGGCCTTCCTCGGCCTGAGCGACCCGACCGTCACGTCCTGGGGCGGCATGCTCCAGGACGCCCGCGAGGCGGGCGCGGTGAGCGCGGGCCACTGGTGGTACCTGGCACCGCCCGGCATCGCCGTCGCCGCGGTCGCCCTGGCCTTCACCCTGTGCGGGCGCGCCATCGAGTCCGTGCTCAATCCCAAGCTGGGGGTGACCCGTTGAGTACGCCGAGTACGCCGAGTACGACGAGCACAGCGAGCACGCCGAGTGCCGCGGGCGGCGGCGGGGCGCCGCTCCTCGAGATCCGGGACCTCACCGTGACCTACTCCGGCGGGGCGCGCGCCGTCCGCGGGGTGGATCTCGCCGTCGACGCCGGGCAGAAGCTCGGCATCGCCGGTGAGTCGGGCTGCGGCAAGTCGACGCTGGCGCTCGCACTGCTGCGTCTGCTGCCCGCCGGGACGAAGGTCACCGGCGAGATCCTGCTGAACGGCGAGGACGTCCTCACCATGAAGTGGGGCCGGGTCCGGGCGGTGCGCTGGGCGGGGGCGTCGATCGTCTTCCAGGGCGCCATGCACTCCCTCAACGCGGTGCACCGCATCGGGGACCAGATCGCCGAGCCGATCCTGCTGCACGGCGGGGCGAGCCCGGCCGCCGCGGCCCGGAAGGCCGGTGAACTCCTCGAACAGGTGGGGCTGCCGGCCGCCCGCGCGAGCGCGTATCCGCACGAGCTGTCCGGCGGGCAGCGCCAGCGCGTGATGATCGCGATGGCCCTCGCCTGCGATCCGGACCTGGTCGTCGCGGACGAGCCGACCACCGCGCTCGACGTGATGATCCAGGCCCAGATCCTGCGGCTGATCGAGCGGCTGGTGTCCGAGCAGGACCTCGGCCTGATCATGATCAGTCACGACCTCGCGGTGCTCTCGGACACCTGCGACCGGCTCGCGGTGATGTACGCGGGCCGGGTCGTGGAGGAGGGCCCGGCCGCCGAGGTCCACCGCGACGCGCACCACCCCTACGGCAGGGCCCTGTCCGGCGCCTTTCCGCGCATCGGCGACCCGGCCTCCCGGTTCGCGCCCCGCGGGCTGCCCGGCGACCCGCCGGACCCGTCGGCGCTGCCGGACGGCTGCGCGTTCCACCCCCGCTGCCCGGTGGCACTGGACTCCTGCGCCACGCGGGACCCGGAGCCGCGGGAGTCGGGACCGGGGCGACGGGCCGCCTGTGTGCTGGTGGGACCGGAGGCGGCGACCGCGGCCCGGCCGGCCGCCGAGGAAGCGAGGAACACACCATGACCCCCACCACTCCCCTGCTCAGCGCCGAGGGGCTGAAGGTCACCTTCCCCGGGCGGCGCGGGGACGCCCCGGCGCGCGCCGTGGACGGCGTCGACCTGGACATCCGGCCCGGCGAGATCGTCGCGCTGGTCGGGGAGTCCGGCTGCGGCAAGACCACGCTGGCGCGATCGCTGCTCGGCCTGGTGCCGCCGACGTCCGGGCGGGTGACCTTCGACGGACAGCCGCTCGACCACACGAGCCGGGCGCTGAAGGCCTACCGCAAGCGGGTCCAGCTGGTGCTCCAGGACCCCAGCGGTTCCCTCAACCCCCGGCACACGGTGTACGACGCCGTCGCCGAGGGACTGCGCATCCACGGGTACGCGGGCGACGAGCGGGCCGCGGTCGCCGGGGCTCTGTCGCGGGCCGGGCTGCGGCCACCCGAACGGTTCTTCCTGCGCTACCCGCACGAGCTGTCCGGCGGGCAGCGCCAGCGGGTCGTGATCGCGGGCGCGCTGGTGCTGGAGCCGGAACTCGTCGTGGCCGACGAACCGGTGGCCTCGCTGGACGCCTCGGTGCGCGGGGAGATCCTGGCCCTGCTGCTGCGGCTGCGGGACGAGCTGGGCCTGTCGGCCCTGGTGGTCACGCACGACCTCGGGCTTGCGTGGAACATCGCGGACCGGGTCGCGGTGATGTACCTCGGGCGGATCGTGGAGACCGGCGAGGTGGAACAGATCCTCACGGCCCCCCGGCACCCGTACACCCGGGCCCTGCTGTCGGTGCTGCCGGAGGCCGGGACCGAGCCCGTGGTGCTGACCGGTGAGCCGCCGGACCCGTCCCGGGTGCCGTCCGGCTGCCGGTTCCACGCCCGCTGCCAGGTGCTGGCGTCGGGCGAGGCGGAGCGGGCGGGCGTCGCGGAGGCGTGCCGCACGGAGGAGCTGCCGGTGCTCGCCGGCGGCGGCCGGACGCAGGTGGCGTGCCACTGGGCGACCGCCACCGCGGCGGCGCATTCCTGACCGGGCGGGGCCGGTCCACCGCGACGCGGCGGTGGACCGGCCCCGTACCCGGCGGAAGGCCGGGTCAGCGGCGCTCGTACGCGGAGACCAGCTCGCCGCACCGCTTCACGTCGGCGGCCATCGCCACGAGCAGGTCGTCGACCGAGTCGAACTTCCGCATCCCGCGCACATAGGCGAGGAAGTCCACCGAGACGTGGAGCCCGTACAGATCGAGGCCGACGCGGTCGATCGCGTACGCCTCCACCGTGCGCTCCGTGCCGTCGAACTGGGGGTTGGTGCCGACCGAGATCGCGGCGGGCATCGACTCGCCGTTCGCGTTGAGCCAGCCCGCGTAGACGCCGTCGGCGGGGATCGCGGTGTGCGGCAGCGTCTCCAGGTTGGCCGTGGGGAAGCCGAGCTCGCGGCCGCGCTGGGCGCCGCGGACCACGATCCCCTCGACCCGGTGCGGCCGTCCCAGGATCTCGGCGGCGCCCTCGACGTCGCCCGCGGCGACCAGGCGCCGGGTGAGGGTGGAGGAGAACGGTTCGCCGCCGCCCGCCTCGCCGCTCACGTACAGGTCGACGACCTCGACGTCGTAGTCGTACGTCGCACCGAACTCGGTGAGCAGCGTGACGTTGCCGGCCGCCCTGTGGCCGAAGCGGAAGTTCGGGCCCTCGATGACCAGGCACGCGTGCAGCCGGTCGACGAGCACCTTCACGATGAAGTCGGTCGGCGCCAGCTTCGAGAACTCGGTGGTGAAGGGCAGGACCAGCACCGCGTCCACGCCGAGGTCGGCCATCAGCTCGGCGCGCCGGTGGTGCGGGGCGAGCAGCGGGGGGTGGCTGCCGGGGCGCACGACCTCGCTGGGGTGCGGGTCGAAGGTCACCACGACCGACGGCACGCCCCGTTCGCGCGCCCGCTCCACGGCACGCCCGATGATCAGCTGGTGTCCGCGGTGCACTCCGTCGTAGGAGCCGATGGTGACGACGCTGCGTCCCCAGCCCTCGGGGATGTCCTCCAAGCCACGCCAGCGCTGCACTGTGACCGCTCCTCGCCCGAACCCGTGTACATGAGATTGCTTTTTACGCAGGTCTAAGACTGCCATGCTCACGCCCCGCGGCCCGCATCGGCATCGGTTTCGGGCCTCCCCACGCCGCCACCGCCCGCCGTGCGTCCGGGCCGAGGAGGGCTTGCCATTCCTGTGGGGCGTCGCCCGCCCACCCGGCGACCAGAGTGGCGAATCCGGGCACATCACGCATCGTTCCGGCCAGCAGGCGGTCGAACCGGGAGGCGCCCTCGGGGGTGCGGACCAGCAGCGTCCCGGCGCGGTGGACCAGGGCGCGGGTGCGGGCCGGGGCACGCTCGCCGCAGCCCGTCGCGACCGCCCGCAGCAGGGCCTCCAGCACGCCCGGGTCGCGGTGCGTGCCCTCCTCGAAGTCGAGCAGGACCTCCAGCAGCTCGCCCCGGAGCCGCCCGGAGTCCGGGCCTCCCGGCGCGGCGAGCACCCCGGCGAGGGAGGCGCGCACCGCCGGGGACACGGGACGGCCCCGCAGCAGTCCGGTCACCAGGGGCGGCAGCAGGGCGCGGGCGGCCGGACCGTGCTCCAGCCTCCGGTCGAGATAGGCGGCGGGGTGGACGGTGTCGGCGGGGTGGCTGTCGATGTACGCCCGGACGAGTCCGGCGGCGTGCAGGGCCAGCGCGGGGGCGTCGGTCCCGGCGAGCGCGCGCAGCGTCTCCGCCGCTCCCTCGCCGGGTCGGGTGAGCCGTTCCCGCAGCGCCGCGAGCACCTGTTCCGGGTGGGTGGGCAGCGCGGCGACGAGGGCCTCGACGGGCAGCGGCGGCGCGCCCCCGACGAAGGCCCGCAGCGCCTGCGCGAGGACCCGGTCCCGGGTTCCCGGGTCCTGGACGAGGAGGGTGAGCGCGGCCCTGCGCGCGGCGTCGTCGCCGGGGCGGGCCAGCAGGGCGTCGGCGGCCCCGCGCAGCAGCTCGCGGTCGTCGTCGAGGACGACGTGCGGGGCGGTGAGCAGCGCGTACGAGGCGGCGGCGGCCCGGCGTCCGGGGTGTTCCTCGTCACGGGCCCAGCGGTCCACGGCCCGGCACAGCGCCGACGGCTCGTCCTCGGCCAGCACGGCCAGCAGTTCCCCGGCCCTGGGGTGGCCGCTCGCGGCCAGGGCGTCGGCCAGGTCGTCGACGGCCAGGTCCCGGTGGGCGTGGAGCAGGGCCTGGGCGGCGGCGGCCACGGTCGGGCGCGGGGCGCCGCCGTCCCCGGCGGCCAGCGGGCGCTCGTCGGTGAACCAGGCGCACAGCAGCGGCTGCACGGTCCGCGGCCGGGCGGTGAGGAGGCGTGCGACGGCGTCGAGGTACCCCTCACCATCGGTACCGCCCTCGCCTCCCGGGCCCGGGACATGGCCGTCGGCCCGGCGCGGCCCGTCGGCGGGGACGAGGCGCCGGAGCAGATCGATCCGGTCCGGCTCGGGCAGCCTCAGCCGCCGCCAGAACCACGGGCCGAACCCGGCGTACGTCCCGGCGGCTCCCGGCCCGCCCGTGACGGCGTGCCGGACGACGAGACCGGCGAGCAGCCGCAGCACGTCCAGATGGGGCCTGGCGTCCGGCACCCGGAGCAGGGTGCGCGCGAGTAGATGGGCGGCCCACCAGCGGGCGTCGTCGCGGGCCCGGTGCCCGGCCGTCGGCGAGGGCGCGCACGCCGGCCGGTCCAGGGCCTCGACGAGACCGGTCAGACGGTGCGCCAGCGCGGCGGGGCCCTCCCGGCGTCCCAGGAGCAGCAGCGCCTGGATCACCGGGCCGGTACGGTGGCGCGGCACGGGCAACGGTCGGGGCCGGTGCGCCGGTCCGGTCACCGCTGCCGCCACCGTCTCCGGCGCGGGCGGGCCGGCCGACGCGCCGGCCGCCGTGGGAGCCACCTCGGGCGCGGGGGCGGTGCCGCGCCGGTCCCGCGCCCGGCGCGGCCTCGGGACACGGGGCACGCGCGCCACGACGTCCCCCGTACGCGGCCCGGCCCCGGACCCCGGTCCCGGGTCCGGCTGCCCGCGGTGGACCAGTGCGTGCAGGGCCGCGTCCAGGTCCAGATGGGCGCCCTGCACCCAGTCCCCCAGCTCCTCGTGGGCGAACCGGAAGCCCGCGCCCGCCGGGACGATCAGGCCCTCGGCGAGGACCGCCGACGCCCAGCCCGTGCGCCAGGGGAAGACCTCCTCGAACGCCGCCCGGTCCAGCTCCCCCTGTCCGGGGCCCAGACAACGCCGTGCCGCCTCGTGGACCTGTCCGGCCACCCGGGCAGCCAGGCGGCGGACCGCGCCGCCCCCGGGCGCCGGGTCCGACAGGGCCGCGACACGGACCGCGACGCGCAGGCACATCAGGTCCAGGTGGGCCCCGAAGACCTCGTCCGTGTCGGGCCGCCCCCCGGCGTCCGGCGGCAGTGCCTCGCGCACCTCCGCGAACAGGCGCAGGGTGAGCGGGTGCCGGTCGTGGCCGGGTGCCAGCGCCCCGGGCGGGACGGCGTACCGTTCCGCGGCCCGTGCGGCCTGGCTCGCGGTGAGGTCGCCGAGACGGACGGCGTACGGGGGCCGTCCGGTCCGCCGCGCGGGCCGGTGCAGCGCGTCGGGCGGGAGGAGCGCGGCGGTCGTCTCCCAGTGTTCGGGCGTGCAGGCGATCACGAGCCGCACGTCGTTGGCGCGCAGCCAGTCCACCGTCCCGGCGGACCACCGGGCCAGGTCGTGGGCGAGCACGGGGGGCATCTCCTCGGGCCCGTCCAGCAGGACCAGCAGCGGGTTCCCGTTCCCCGAGGCCAGCCGGGCCACGCGTTCGGGGACGGCCGTGGTCATGTCGCCGCGCGCACCGGCGGCGGACACGATCCGTCCGGCCCGTCGCAGCGCGCGGCCGATCGCGTCGGCCACCGAGGTGTCGTCGGCCAGCAGATCTGCGCCCCGCAGCCAGATCGTGGGGGCGGGCACCGCCCCGCGGGCCCGGCGGGCGGCGAGCGCGGCCAGTTCGGTGGTACGGCCGGAGCCCGGCGCTCCGACGAGGCCCAGGACCACGGCGGGCCCGGGCGCCGGTGCCGGTGGCCCCGCGGGGAACGTGAAGACGGCGAACTCCGCGGTGACGTGCGGTCGTTCCACCGGATCGGGGCAGCCGGACGGGCCGCCCGCCGCCCCGAGCGAGGTCGCCGTCAGCTGGAGGACTCCCGCGAGGTTCAGGTCGCGCCCGTAGCCGGGCACGCCCGTCGTGTTGCGCCGCAGCAGCTCGCCCAGCGGGCCGTCGGCGCCCGGGCCGCCGAGCGGCACCGCGAGGCCCGCGGCGGGGTGCCCGGCCCGCAGGGCGGTGCCCAGGACGGCGACGACCGCCCCGCTGTCCGGGTCGACGACGGGCCCGCCCCGGGCCGTACCACCCAGCCGCAGCGCGTCCGCGCCGTCCGTGCCGAGCGCGAGTTCCAGCGCGTCCCCGATCCGGTGATCGCGCCCGTCGACGGTACAGGTCACCGGACAGATGCCGAGCACCCGTGCCTCGCGCCAGCCGTGGGCGGCGATCGCCACGTACGTCCCCGCCTCGATCCGGCTCCGGGAAGCGATCGGGACCGGATCGACACCGAGCACGCGTGGCCCTCCGGTGCGCAGCAGCGCGAGGCCCCGTTCGGGCAGTGCCGTGATGTCCCCGGCCCCCGCGGAGCAGCTGCGGCCGTCCGCTCCGTGCAGGATCAGCCGGGCGGCGCCTGTGATCGTCTCGTGGCTGGTCACGACCGTGCCCCGGTCGTCGGCGACGAAGCCGGTCCCCCGCGGCCGACCGGCCGGATCGCAGATTCGTACCAGCGTCGTCCGGTCCCCGCTTCCCATGGTTTCGACGTTAGGTCGGCCACGATCGGCGCGCGGACCACTCGGGTCGAAAGCGCCCCTGGGACACCCCGATTCACCCCTCGCGCCTGCTCGTTGGGGTGAATTCGGAGCGTTCGGCGGACCGGAGCCGCCAGAGCGCGCGTGGAGCGGACGCGGCGGCCCCGCCCGTTCCAGGACGGGGCCCGACGGCTCGCGGGCCCCTGCCGTCGGTCAGGCGAAGACGGCGAGGCTCCTGGCCTTGCCCTTCTGCTCCTCGACGAGGACCAGGAAGCGCCCGTCGGGCCCGAAGACCCCGACCGGCCCCGGAGGGAAGGCGGGCATGTCCAGCCGTACCCCGTTGAGCAGCAGCCTGGCGCGCTTCTCGTCGACGTCCCAGCGGGGGAACGCGGAGGCGGCGGCCTCGGCCACCGGCATCACGGTCAGCCGTTCCTGGTGCTGGTCGAGCGTCCGCGCCGCGTCGAGTCCGTACGGGCCGACGCGGGTGCGCCGCAACGCGGTCAGGTGCCCGCCGACGCCGAGCGCGGCGCCGAGGTCGCGGGCGATGGCACGGACGTACGTGCCGGAGGAGCAGACGACGGAGACGACCAGGTCGATCACCGGCGTACCGTCCTCGGCGGTCTCCTCGCGCACGTCGTAGACGCGGAAGGACGAGATCGTCACCGGCCGGGCCGGGATTTCGAACTCCTCGCCGCCGCGCACCCGGGCGTAGGACCGCTTGCCGTCGATCTTGATGGCGCTGACCTTGGACGGCACCTGCATGATCGGACCGGTCAGGGCCGCGACCCCGGCGTCGATGGCGTCACGGCTCACCCCGGAGGCGTCGGTGGACGAGGTGATCTCGCCCTCCGCGTCGTCGGTGACGGTGTTCTGGCCGAGCCGGATCGTGCCGAGGTACTCCTTCTCGGTCAGCGCGAGGTGGCCGAGGAGCTTGGTGGCCCGTTCCACGCCGAGTACGAGGACGCCCGTCGCCATCGGGTCCAGCGTGCCGGCGTGGCCGACGCGCCGGGTCCGGGCGATGCCGCGCATCTTGGCGACGACGTCGTGCGAGGTGAAGCCGGCCGGCTTGTCGACGATGACCAGGCCGTCCTCGGGGCCCGTGCCGCCCCGGCCCGGGGCCGCCTTCCCGCCCCGGCCGGCCGTCTTGTTCTGCGATGTCATTCGGAGGCGGTGTCCTCGTCGTTCGCGTCGTCCGCCTTGCGGTACGGGTCGGCGCCACCGGCGTACGTGGCGCCCGAGGACGCCTCGCGCACCCGCGCGTCCGAGGCCCGGGCCCGGTCGAGGAGGTCCTCGATCGTCCTGGCGTTCTCGGGGAGCGCGTCGGCCACGAACGTCAGCGTGGGGGTGAACTTGGTCCCCGCCGCCGCTCCGACCGCCGAGCGCAGCACGCCCTTCGCGCTCTCCAGCCCGGCCGCCGCGCTCGCCCGCTCCTCGTCGTCCCCGTAGACCGTGTAGAAGACCGTGGCCTCCCGCAGGTCACCGGTGACCCGGGTGTCCGTGATGGTCACGTGCGTACCCAGACGGGGGTCCTTGATACCGCGCTGCAGTTTCTGGGCGACCACCTCCTGGATGAGGTCCGCCAGCTTTTTCGCCCGCGCGTTGTCGGCCACTGGTCCGTCTCCTTCTCAGCTTCGGGACAGGCCACCGAGGGGTGGCACGTACCACCCCTCGCCGTCCCTTCCTTCTTACGTGCTCAATCGTCTTGGTCGCTGTGCAGCCGCCGTCGTACGGACAGCAGCTCCACTTCCGGCCGGGCGGCCACCAGCCGCTCGCACCGGTCCAGAACATCTGTGAGGTGTCCGGTGTCCCCGGAGACCGCGGCAAGGCCGATCTCGGCCCTCCGATGGAGATCCTGACCGCCCACCTCCGCCGCGCTCACCGCATATTTGCGCTGGAGCTCGGCGACGATGGGACGGACGACGGAGCGCTTCTCCTTCAACGACCGTACGTCGCCGAGAAGCAGATCGAAGGACAGTGTCCCCACATACATGAATGTCCGGATGTCCCGCCGGTTCGGGTTCGCGCCCTGCCAGCACTTGGCAGGGACACCAGAACCGTACACGGAACGGCCGGGGCCGATCGACGGAAATACGACCCGTCGACCGGCCCCGACCGTTGCGGAGAACTCCGGGAGGCGTCCCCCGGAGACCCGCTGCGGATCAGCCTCGCGGCTTCTCGCGCATCTCGTACGTCGCGATGATGTCGTCGACCTTGATGTCGTTGAAGTTGCCGAGGTTGATACCACCCTCGAAGCCTTCGCGGATCTCGGTGACGTCGTCCTTGAAGCGGCGCAGACCGGAGATGGTGAGGTTCTCCGCGATGACCTTGCCATCGCGCAGCAGGCGCGCCTTGGTGTTGCGCTTGACCTCGCCGGACCGGACGAGCACACCGGCGATGTTGCCCAGCTTGGACGAGCGGAAGATCTCGCGGATCTCCGCCGTGCCGAGCTCGACCTCTTCGTACTCCGGCTTGAGCATGCCCTTGAGGGCCGCCTCGATCTCCTCGATCGCCTGGTAGATGACCGAGTAGTAGCGGACGTCCACGCCCTCGCGCTCGGCCATCTGCTGCGCACGCCCGGCGGCGCGCACGTTGAAGCCGATCACGATGGCGTCGGAGCCGGTCGCCAGGTCGATGTCCGACTCGGTGACCGCACCCACGCCGCGGTGCAGGACCCGGATGTCGACCTCGTCGCCGACGTCGAGCTGGAGCAGCGAGGACTCCAGGGCCTCCACCGAACCGGACGCGTCGCCCTTGATGATGAGGTTGAGTTCCTGGACCAGACCGGCCTTGAGCGCCTCGTCGAGGTTCTCCAGGGAGAACCGGACGCCCTTGCGGGCGAAGTTGGCGTTGCGCTCGCGGGCCGCACGCTTCTCGGCGATCTGCCGGGCCGTGCGGTCCTCCTCGACCACGAGGAAGTTGTCGCCGGCGCCCGGGACGTTGGTGAGACCGAGCACGAGGACCGGGGTCGAGGGACCCGCTTCCTCGACGTTCTCGCCCTTGTCGTCGAGCATGGCGCGCACGCGGCCGTAGGCGTCGCCGACGACCATCGTGTCGCCGACGCGGAGGGTACCACGCTGGACGAGGACGGTCGCCACGGCACCTCGACCGCGGTCGAGGTGGGCCTCGATCGCGATGCCCTGCGCGTCCTGCTCCGGGTTGGCCCGCAGGTCGAGCGAGGCGTCCGCGGTCAGGACCACGGCCTCCAGGAGCTCGTCGATGTGCAGCCCCTGCTTGGCGGAGATGTCGACGAACATCGTGTCGCCGCCGTACTCCTCGGCCACCAGACCGAACTCGGTGAGCTGGCCGCGCACCTTGGTCGGGTCGGCGCCCTCGACGTCGATCTTGTTGACCGCGACCACGATCGGCACGTCGGCCGCCTTGGCGTGGTTCAGCGCCTCGATCGTCTGGGGCATCACACCGTCGTTCGCCGCGACCACGAGGATCGCGATGTCGGTGGACTTCGCACCACGGGCACGCATGGCGGTGAACGCCTCGTGACCCGGGGTGTCGATGAAGGTGATCCGACGGTCCTCGCCGTTGACCTCGGCGGAGACCTGGTACGCACCGATGTGCTGCGTGATGCCGCCGGCCTCGCCCGCGACGACGTTCGTCTTGCGGATCGCGTCCAGCAGTCGGGTCTTTCCGTGGTCGACGTGACCCATGACGGTCACGACCGGCGGGCGCGGGGTGAGCGCCTCGTCGCCGCCCTCGTCCTCGCCGAACTCGATGTCGAAGGACTCGAGCAGCTCGCGGTCCTCCTCCTCCGGGCTGACGATCTCGAGGACGTAGTTCATCTCGTCGGCCAGCAGCTTCAGCGTGTCGTCGGAGACCGACTGCGTGGCCGTGACCATCTCGCCGAGGTTCATCATCACGGCGACGAGCGACGCCGGGTTGGCGTTGATCTTCTCCGCGAAGTCGGTGAGGGAGGCACCGCGCGACAGACGGACGGACTGCCCGTTGCCGCGGGGCAGCATGACGCCGCCCACCGACGGGGCCTGCATGGCCTCGTACTCCTGGCGCCTCTGCCGCTTCGACTTGCGGCCACGACGCGCCGGACCGCCGGGACGACCGAACGCGCCCTGCGTGCCACCGCGGCCACCGGGGCCACCGGGACGACCGCCGAAGCCGGGACGACCGCCGAAGCCGCCGCCACCGCCACCGGGACGACCGGCACCGCCGCCACCGCCACCGGGACGGCCGGCGAAACCGCCGCCACCGCCACCGGGACCGGCCGGACGGCCCGCGAAGCCGGGACGACCGCCACCGCCACCGGGACGACCGCCACCGCCACCGGGACCACGGCCACCGGGGCCGCCGCCGGGACGCGGGCCCGCGGCGGGACGCTGCGGCATCATGCCCGGGTTCGGACGGTTACCACCGGGGCCGCCGCCCGGACGGGGCGCCTGCGGACGCGGCATGCTGCCCGGGGTGGGACGCGGAGCGCCCTGACCCTGCGGACGCGGGGCGCCACCGGGGCCGCCCTGCGGGCGCGGGGACGGACGGTCCTGGCCGCCGGGGCGCGGAGCACCACCCGGACGGGGCGCCTGCGGACGGGCCATGCCCGTCGAGCCGCCGGACGTGAAGGGATTGTTGCCCGGACGGGGACCGGCCGGACGCGCGCCGGGGCGCGGGCCGCCCTGGCCACCGGGGCGGGCCGGACGCTCGCCGCCGCGGCCGCCGTCGCGCTGGCCGCCGCCGGCACCCGGACGTGCGCCGGGGCGCGGGCCGGGGGTGGCGCCGGAGGGGCGCGGTGCCTGCTGCTGCGGCGCGGCCTGCTGGGCCGGGGCCGAGAACTCGGCGGCCGGGACCGGGGTCACCGGCGCGGGCTTCGGCGCCGGACGCGGGCCGGGGCGCGGCCCGGGAGAGGGCGCCGAGGGAGTGCTGCTCGCCGGGGCGGCGGGGGCCGGCTTGGGGGCCGGGGCGCCGGGCTTCGGGGCAGCGGGACGTGCCGCGGCGGCCGGAGAGGGCGCCGAGGGCTTGGCGGGCGACGCCTTGCGGGGCGCGCCAGGCTTGGCAGCGGGCTTGCCGGCGCTGCCGCCGGGCCCCTGCAGTGCGTCAGTCAACTTGCGTACAACCGGCGCCTCGATCGTCGAGGACGCCGAACGGACGAATTCACCGAGTTCCTGGAGCTTGGCCATGACGACCTTGCTCTCCACACCGAACTCCTTGGCGAGTTCGTATACCCGGACCTTAGCCACTTCGCTCCTTTTAGGTCCGGTTACCGCCGGACCGTCGCTACTTCATGGGCGTACTCATCGCGTACTCATCGAGTGCTCATCGCAATCTCGACCTACTTCCAACTCGCGAGGTACCTGACCGCACGGGGTTTTCCGTGCCGTTCACTTCTTACGGTGTCGCCCGCTCGACGAACCCCCGCAGCGCGGTGGTGTCGAACGGCCCCTTGGCCTTGAAGGCCCGGGGGAACGCCCGGCGGCGAACCGCCAGGTCCAGACAGACAGAGACGGGGTGTACGTACGCACCCCGGCCGGGCAGCGTACCGCGAGGATCGGGGACACAGGCGTCCCCGTCCGCGACGATGCGCAGCAGCTCGTGCTTGGCCGCCCGCTCCCGGCATCCCACGCAGGTTCGCTCAGGGCACGCGCGGGCATGCGTCCGGCCAGACACGTTCAAGTCTACCTCCCCACATCGACCTCACCCCTTTGGGGCAAAAATCGAACGCATGTTGTTGTCACAGCGGTACGCCGCCCGGGGATTATTCCCGCGGCCCGCGCGAAATCACGCGGCGCCGGTGCTCCCGTCCCGCCGTCACCGCCTCCGGACACCGTCCCGCCGCCGGCCGGACGCCTGCCCGGCCCGGCGGGCGGATCAGCCGCGCTCCGACCGCTGACGGGCCCGCTCGGACCGCTCCCGGTCGGCGGCGTCGCGCTCGGCGTCCGTCTCCGTGTCCGGGCGGATGTCGATGCGCCAGCCGGTGAGGCGGGCGGCGAGGCGGGCGTTCTGCCCCTCCTTGCCGATCGCGAGCGAGAGCTGGTAGTCCGGGACGGTGACCCGGGCGGACCGGGCGCCGAGGTCCACGATCTCGACCTTGCTCACCCGCGCGGGCGACAGGGCGTTGGCGACCATCTCGGCCGGGTCGTCCGACCAGTCGACGATGTCGATCTTCTCGTCGTGCAGTTCGGCCATCACGTTGCGCACCCGGCCGCCCATCGGGCCGATGCAGGCGCCCTTGGCGTTGAGGCCGGAGCGGGTCGAACGAACCGCGATCTTGGTGCGGTGACCGGCCTCGCGGGCGATCGCGCAGATCTCGACGGAGCCGTCGGCGATCTCCGGGACCTCCAGCGCGAAGAGCTTCTTCACCAGATTGGGGTGCGTGCGCGACAGCGTCACGGACGGACCGCGCACACCCTTGACGACCCGGACGACGTAGGTGCGCAGGCGCAGGCCGTGCGGGTACTCCTCGCCCGGCACCTGTTCCTGCACCGGCAGGATGGCCTCCAGCCTGCCGATGTCGACCAGCACGTTCTTCGGGTCCTTGCCCTGCTGGACGACGCCGCTGACGATGTCGCCCTCGTGGCCCGCGTACTCCCCGAACGTCTTGTCGTCCTCCGCGTCGCGCAGGCGCTGCAGAATGACCTGCTTGGCCGTGGACGCCGCGATCCGGCCGAACCCGGAGGGGGTGTCGTCGAACTCCTTGGGCTCCTGGCCCGGCTCCAGGTCGGCCGGGTCCTCCGTCGCCCACACCGTCACATGGCCGCGCTCGTCGATCTCCACGCGCGCGCGGCGGTGGCTTCCCTCGGTCCGGTGGTAGGCGATGAGGAGGGCCGACTCGATCGCCTCGACGAGCACGTCGAAGGGGATCTCCTTGTCCTGCGCCAAGCCCTTCAAGAGCTTCACATCGATGTCCACGGCTACGCCTCCTCTTCCTTCTTGTCCTTGCGGCTGAATTCGATCTCCACGCGCGCCTTGGCGATCTCGTCGAAGGCGGTCCGGCGGGACGTGGGCCTGCGGCCCTTGACGCCCGGCACCTCCAGGTCGAGCCCGTCCTCGTCCACGGCAAGGATCCGGGCGACCAGCTCGCCGCCCTCGCGCAGGTGCAGCCTGGCCAGGCGGCCCGTGGCGCGTACGTAGTGGCGGTGCTCCGTCAGCGGGCGGTCGGCACCGGGGGAACTGACTTCGAGGACGTACTCGCCCTCGCCCATCGCGTCGGTCTCGTCGAGCTTCTGGGAGATCGCGCGGCTCAGCTCGGCACAGGCGTCCAGCTCCACGCCCTCTTCGGAGTCCACGACGATCCGCAGCACCCGGCGGCGGCCCGCCCGGCTCACCTCGATCTCCTCGAGGTCCAGTCGCTCGGCGCTGACGAGCGGTTCGAGCAGCCCGCGCAGCCTTTCGCTCTGGGTGGTGCTCATCCGGGTGACTCCTCGGCCGCGTGTGCTGTTGTGGGATCTCGCGTGACAGGTCAAAGGGTATCCGGTCCCGAGGGGTGTTGCCGTCCTCCCGCCCCCCGACCGCGGGTACGCTCGCCTGCGGTGATCACTTCAGGACAGATCCAGTCACAACAGGGCCAACCCCGAAGGAGAAACAAGTGCGGCGCACGGGGACGACGCGCAGAGGCGCGTTGACCGCGACGGGGGCGATCGCCATGGGCGCGATCCTGAGCGGCTGCGGCGGGAACGGGGGCGGGGAGGGCTCCGCCCGGGCCGGCGCGCCGACCGCCGCCGAGATCGCCCGGGCCGTGCGGACGGAGCGCAGGCTCCGGGCGAGCGCCGCGCGGACCAGCCTGGAACTGCTGGCCCGCTACGAGCACGTGGTCGGCGCCTATCCGGCGACCGCCGCCGGGCTCGCGCCGTTGCGCGACGCCGTACGGGCCCACACCAGGACACTGGCCCCCGACGGCGAACAGGAGCTTAAGCCCACGAGGTCGCGCGCGACCGGTGCCCGGGCCGCCGTCGAGGAACTGGCCGACGCGGAACGCCGCACGGCCGACGCGCACCTGGCGTCGCTCATGGAGGCGCCGCCGGAACTGGCCCGGCTGCTCGCGTCGATCGCGGCGGCCGGCGCGGCCCATGCCTATCTGCTGACCGACCTGGCCAAGGAGACCTCGTCATGAACGACGGGACCGTCATGAGCGACGCGACGCGCAAGGCCGCCCAGGCGGCGCTGGCCGCCGAGCACGCGGCGGTGTACGGCTACGGCGTGGTCGGCGGGCGCGTCGCGTCGGACCGCCGGGCCGAGGCCACGGCGGCTTATCACGCCCACCGGGCCCGCCGGGACGCGCTGGTGCGGTCGCTCCGCGACGTGGGCGCCGAGCCGGTGGCGGCGCGGGCCGCGTACGCTCTGCCCTTCGCGGTGCCGGACGCGGCGGCGGCGATCCGGCTGGCCGCCGTGCTGGAGGACCGGGTCGCGGACGTGTACTCCGACCTCGTGCGGGCCGCCGAGGGGCCGCTGCGGCGCCAGGCCGCGGACGCGCTGCGCGAGTCGGCCGTGCGCGCGGTCCGCTGGCGGGGCAGCGGCGTACCGTTCCCCGGTCTCGTCGAGCACGCCGCCGACGGGTCCGGTGCGACGGCCGGGGCGGCGAAGAAGGCCGCCGGGAACGGGGCCGGTCCGGGGAACGGCTCCGGCTCCACGCACTGAAGAGGCTTCGAGAGGGAACAAGGCACGTATGGATTTCGAACCGCCGCAGCGGCTGGTGCGAGCGCTCGGCGAGCCGTACGGGGACGCCGCCGACTGGCTGGCGCGGCTTCCGGCACTGACCGAGGAGGCGCTGTCCTCGACCGGACGGGAGCTGACCGTCGACCGGGTCGTCGCCCCTGGCGGCCGCAGCGGTCTGGTCCTGCTGGTGACGTGTTCCGACGGCACCCCGGCGGCGCTGAAGATCGCCCCGCCCGGGGCCGTGCCCGAGCAGGAGCGTGCGGCGCTGGCGCACTGGAACGGCTGGGGCGCGGTGCTGCTGCTCGCCGACGGCCCCGGCGCGCTGCTGCTGGAGCGGTTGCATCCCGAGGTGTCGCTGCGCTCGCTGCCGGAGGCGAAGTCGCTGCTGGAGGCGGCGGGCACGGTGCGGCGGCTCTGGGTGGAGCCGCCGGCCGGGCACGGCTTCGAGACGGTCGCCGAGCGGACCGCGCGCCAGACAGGGCCGATGCGTGCCGGCGCCGCGGCCGATCCGGGTCTGGAACCGCTGGTCTCCGCGGCACTCGCGGCGCGCGACGAGCTGCTCGACCGCTCCCCCGAACTCCTGCTGCTGCACGGGAACTTCCGGCAGAGCAAGGTCCTGGCGGGCGAGCGCGCGCCCTGGCTGGCGGTCGGGCCCGAGCCGCTGGTCGGCGAGCGGGCCTACGACCTCGCGCGCCTGGTGCGCGACCGCGTCGAGGATCTGATCGCCTCGCCCGCGGGTCCGGCGTCGGCACGGCGCCGGATCGGGAAACTGGCCGACGCGCTGGACGTGGACCGGGAGCGACTGCGCGGCTGGACGCTGTTCCGCGCGGTGGAGTCGGGCACCCGGGCGCTGGCGGCGGGCCGCCGCCAGGAGGGCGAGCTGACGCTGGAGTTCGCCGACTGGCTGTAGACCATGGGCCAGGGCGTCGTCGGCGCCCCGGCCGTGGGGATCCCCCGGGTGCGCGACGGCAGCCCCCGCGCATCGCGCGGGGGCTGCCGTGTGCCGTGCCGTACGGCTTCGGAGCCGGCCGGCCGGCCTTCGAGCCGTCCGAGGTCGCCCGACCGGCTCTCAGTCCTGGGCGGCGAGGCGGGCGATCGCCTCGTCGACCGTGAGTTCCTCGCGCTCGCCGGTCCGGCGGTCCTTGAGCTCCAGGACGCCTTCGGCCGAGCGGCGGCCGGCGACCAGGATCTTCGGGACACCGATCAGCTCGGCGTCGGTGAACTTCACGCCGGGCGAGACACCGGCCCGGTCGTCGACCATGACCCGCAGGCCGGCGGCGGCGAGCCGGTCCGAGACGTCGAGGGCGAGCTCCGTCTGGAGGGCCTTGCCCGCCGCGACGACGTGGACGTCGGCCGGGGCGATCTCGCGCGGCCAGCACAGCCCCTGCTCGTCGGCGGTCTGCTCGGCGAGCGCGGCGACGGCGCGGGAGACACCGACGCCGTACGAGCCCATGGTGACCCGGACCGGCTTGCCGTTCTGGCCGAGCACGTCGAGCTGGAAGGTGTCCGCGTACTTGCGGCCCAGCTGGAAGATGTGGCCGATCTCGATGGCGCGGTCCAGCTTGAGGCCGGCACCGCACCGGGGGCAGGGGTCGCCCTCCTCGACGACGACCACGTCGAGGTACTCGTCGACCTCGAAGTCGCGGCCGGCGACGACGTTCTTCGTGTGGGTGCCCGGCTTGTTGGCGCCGGTGATCCAGGAGGTGCCGGGGGCGACGCGCGGGTCGGCGATGTAGCGGACCTTCTCGAGGCCCTGCGGGCCGACGTATCCGCGCACCAGGTCGGGGCGGCCCTCGAAGTCCTCCGCGGTGACCAGTTCGACGACGGCGGGGGCCAGGTGCTCGCCGAGCTTGCCGAGGTCGACCTCGCGGTCGCCGGGCACGCCCACCGCGACGATCTCGCCGTCGACCTTGACCAGCAGGTTCTTCAGCGTCGCGGAGGCGGGCACGCCCAGATGCGCGGCGAGCGTCTCGATGGTCGGGGTGTCGGGGGTGTCCAGCTCCTCGGCCGGCCCGTGCGCGGAGCCGTCCGCCGGGGCGCCCTCGAAGGTCACGGCCTCGGTGTTGGCCGCGTAGTCGCAGGCGGGGCAGTCGACGAAGGTGTCCTCACCGGCCGGGGCGGGGGCCAGGAACTCCTCGGAGGCGGAGCCGCCCATGGCGCCGGAGACTGCGGAGACGATGCGGTAGTCGAGGCCGAGCCGCTCGAAGATACGGATGTAGGCGCCGCGGTGCTGCTGGTACGCCTCGGCGAGGCCCTCGTCCGTGGTGTCGAAGGAGTACGAGTCCTTCATCTGGAACTCGCGGCCGCGCAGCACGCCGGCGCGCGGGCGGGCCTCGTCCCGGTACTTGGTCTGGATCTGGTACAGGATCACGGGCAGGTCCTTGTAGGACGTGATCTGATCCTTGACGACCTGGGTGAAGATCTCCTCGTGGGTGGGGCCGAGGAGGTAGTCGGCGCCCTTGCGGTCCTTCAGCCGGAACAGCAGGGCGCCGTACTCGTCGTAGCGGCCGCTGGCCTCGTACGACTCCTTGGGGAGCAGCGCGGGGAGCAGGACCTCCTGGCCGCCGATGGCGTCCATCTCCTCGCGCACGACGCGGGTGATGTTGTCCAGGACCTTCTTGCCGAGCGGCAGCCAGGTCCAGATCCCGGCGGCGGTGCGACGAACGTATCCGGCCCGGACGAGCAGCTTGTGGTTGAGCGTCTCGGCGTCCGCCGGGTCGTCGCGCAGTGTCTTGATCATCAATCGGGACATGCGCTGGACCTGGGCCATGATGAACTCCTGCTCGGAAAGGGTGATGAGCAGGAGGTTAGCCGGGCGGCCCGGCCGGGCGGAAATCGATTGGTGCCACGGTCCGCCCCGCGCACGGCTCCCGGGCCCGTCCCCCGCGCGGCTCCGGCCGCCGCCGTGCGGCTCCCCGCTCCTCCCCGCGTACTCCCGGCACTACCCCTCGCGGCGCAGCGGGAGCGGTGCTCCCATCACCGCGTACGGCTTGGGGGCGCTGGGGAAGTGCACCTGCCGGGCCAGGTCCCGGTAGCCCAGGCTGCGGTACAGGCCGCGTGCCGGACTGTCCGTGTCGATCGCGGAGAGGATGGAGCGGGGCTGGTCGGCGGCGTCCGTGAGGGTGGTGATCAGGGAGCGGCCGATACCGCGGTTCTGGAACCCGGGCAGGACGTGCAGTTCGGTGATGACGAAGGAGTCGTCCAGCCAGTGCGCGCAGTCGGTGGCGCGGAGGTAGGGCTCGACGACGGTGGACCACCAGTGGGTGCGTTCGTTGGGCATGCCGTAGACGAACCCGACGAGCCGGCCGTCGGGGGTGGTGGCGCCGAGGGCTCGGGCGTGCGGGTGGTCGAGGTGCCGCAGGACGATGTGGCGGCGTACCTCGACCTCCTCCGGACCGAGGCCGAAGGCGACGGCCTGCACGGCGAGCGCCTCGTCCACGCGCGCGGCGAGATCGACCGGGCCGATCCGGACGCTGGGAGTGCGGGGGCCGTCCCCGGGAACTGCTGCCATGGGCCGACCCTACTGGCCCCGGAGGGACGGGCGGTACGGCCGGGTGCCGGGCCCCGGCGTACGCGTGCCCGCTCCGTCGGCGGCCGGCCGGCCGACCGGTCAGAACAGCACGCTCATGAACGCGCCGGTCTCGCGGAAGCCGACCCTTGCGTACGCCCGGCGGGCGGGGGCGTTGAAGTCGTTCACGTAGAGGCTGACGACGGGGGCGACATCGGCCAGGGCGTAGCGCAGGACCGCCGCCATCCCGGTCTCCGAGAGACCGCGTCCGCGGTGTTCGGG
Organism: Streptomyces sp. CB01580; assembly: GCF_001905795.1. Classification (GTDB taxonomy): domain Bacteria; phylum Actinomycetota; class Actinomycetes; order Streptomycetales; family Streptomycetaceae; genus Streptomyces. Next base: position 797 of record NZ_LIXJ01000042.1, on the reverse strand, counting down.
GGCGACCCAGACGCCCTGGATCTGGCAGGCCTGCGGGGTGGCCGCGCCGATCTCCGCCTTGAAGACGACCCTGCCGTCCTCGATCCGGGCGAACGAGCGGCCTGCGCCGATGAGTTCGGCGACGCGTGCCTGGTAGAGAAGTCCGCCGTCGCCCGCGAGCGGGGAGACGCCGACCTCTTCGGTGAACATCGCCACGCAGGCCGGCATCAGGACGTCCATCTCGTCCTTGCGGATGCGGCGGACCAGGGGGTCGGGGGCGATGTCGGCGGACGGGCTCTCGGTGACCATGAGCGGCTGGTGGGCGCGGACCTCGCGGGCGGGGCCCCAGCCGGGTTCGAGCAGCTGCCACAGCCGTGCGGTGGGTTCGGCGGGGCCGACGATCGAGGAGCAGCGGCGGCCGGCCCGGCGGGCGCGGTCGGCGAAGGCCCGGACGGCCTCGGGGCCCGCGCAGATCGGTACGAGGTTGGCGCCGGAGTAGCACAGCGAGCGCAGCCGTCCGTCGGCGTACCAGCCCCACATCTCGCCACCGAGGCGCCAGGGATCGAGTCCCGCTATCCGGACCCGGGACGTCACGAAGGCGTTCGCGACGGGGTCGCTCTCCAGTACGGCGAGAGCGGCGCCGAGGTCGCTGGGTTCGAGGACCCGGGTGGTCGTCTGCGTCAACACGAGGGGGCCTCACCATGCGGTCTGCTGATTTCCGCACTGTACCCAAAGAGGCTGTGCGGCGCCGCCCCTGAAGGGGACCGGGGCCGCGGGACGGGGCGGGTCCGGTCACGGCGCGGCGCCCGGCGCCCTCG
>NZ_LIXJ01000041.1 GCF_001905795.1 Streptomyces sp. CB01580 | reverse complement strand
GTTGCCTGATGCGGCACTAGCCACCGCCTCTGGGCGGACTCGGCGAACTCGACCCAGCAGCCGCGGGTCGGTCTATGGCCGGGCTGGCTCGTGGTGGTGGTGGTTGGTGACGGCGACCAGCTATTTGGTACCGGTGTCAGGCAGGGCGCCACCGGGCACGTATCGGGTACATGCAGGTCACTGCAGTGATGCCCGGATGAGGGGCGTCTGGTGTGCCACGTTCTGTGCGGTGTGGTTCGGCCAGATCTGGAGCAGGTAGTGCTCCGCGATCGGCTCGTTTTGGTCCTGTACGCCGTCGGGGTTGGTGCTCCGGCCTCGGGCGTGTAGTCGTAGCCGGTATGTGCCGGGCCCGGCGTGGGCGAGGTTGGTCTCATACGGTGCTTGGGGGTCTTCGCCGGTGTTGCCCATGAGGGCGTTGTAGCGGAGGCCTCCGGTGGGCGCGTCGAGGGTGGTTTCCGCGGCTTCGTCCCATGGCGCCGTGTCGGGGCCGGGGTCGGTGTCGGCTTGGAGGTTGCCAGCTTGGACGTGCGGCCGGAGAACTGTCTGTTCATCGACGATGTCGCAGTCAACGTTGAGGCCGCCCAGACGGTGGGCATGCAGGCGCATCTGTTCGAGGACAACGCCCGGACCATCACGCGCATCGCAGCTCACTTGGACGCCGGACCCTTGGTCCCAGGGCGCAGAGTGAGGTGGGCGACGGGCCGCGGGTCGGGCAGGGTGCCGTGGGGTGGTCGTGTGGGGTGGGGGCAAGAGGGAGAAATTTATGCGTAAGGTCGCGCTTTTTGGTTCGCCCGCTACCGGGAAATCCACTCTCGCCAAGGAGCTGTCGTCGCGTACTGGCTTGCCGCACACGGACCTTGATGACCTGTTGTTCACGTCCGACGGCACGCTGAATCCCGACGAGTTCCGCCTCCAGGCGGCAGATGTCACCTCCGGAGCGGCCTGGTTCGTTGAGGGAAACTTCTCCAAGCTGGCGGATGTAGTGTGGCACAGGGCCGACGTCCTGGTCTGGCTCGACTTCCCGCTGCCACTGGTTGTCTACAGGATCGTGCGACGCAGCCTGCGCCAACTGACCGGCCGTGAAGACAGTGCGCAGGCCAGGCGGCTGACGTGGCGCAAGGCGTTCTTCGCTCGCCGCTCCCTGCTGCGCACTGCCGTCCGGAAGTACCGTCACAACCGCCCGCGCTATGCCCGGCAGGTGGCCGAGACGGCGGCGCTGGGCGTCCAGGTCGTGCGGCTGCGCTCCGCCCGTGATGTCGAGCGCTGGACGGCCGTGGCGTGCGAGAGCGTTCAACGGCCGTGAGCGCGCCGTGCGGGCTTGATGTGCCGTGACAGGCCCGGATGAGTCGAAATGCTGCAACGTTGTTCTAGGTAGCCCGGACTTGTCCCGGAGACCGGACATGAAAAAGCCGGCGGAGAGTCACTGACGTGAGTGACCCGGCACACCGCCGGCCTTTCACCAACATCCCTGCCGATGAGGGCAGCGCGGACGCGTACAGCCAGCCTACAGGAGCACGTCCTCGCGGCAGGGGCCTGCAGAGAAGGAGGAGAGGCCTTGATCCCTCGCAACCGGCCTGTGATCAATGAAGCGGACATCGCCGCCCGCGCCGGCGTACCGGTGGCCGCCTGGCGGCGGCGCGATGCCCCCGCCTTCCGCCAGCATGTCCCCAACCTTTTGTCCGGCGGACGGCTCGTGCTCTACGACCTGGCCCAGGCAGAGGCCTACCTCGCCGGCAAGCCGGTTCCCGCCCTCAAGACCGAGCCACACCCCAAGGACCGGCTCAACGCCACCGAGGCCGCCGACATCCTCGGCATCGAGTCCAGTACCGTGCACGCCTACGCCGTCCAGGGCTACCTCTCCCGCGGGGAGACCGTCTACGGCACACGCGTATGGCCCCGGCACGAGATCGAACAACGACGGGACAACCCGCCCAGCCGCGGGAAAGACGGCGGCCGCCCCGCCGGCATCCCCCAAGGACCACGCAAAGCCCACCCCTACGAAAACGACCCCCGCCTGCAAACAGCAGCCCACGCCCTCGCCGCCGGCGGCGACACCCCCGTCATCAGCCGCATCGCCGCCAGCCTCGCCCAACAGCACGGCGGCTCCGCCCGCACCTGGGAACGCCTCCTGACCCAAGCCCGCCAGACCACCACCGAGCCCTGAACCCGAAACACCAGCCCGAACCAAAGCAGTCGCACTTCGTCACGTAGATCGTGGACATCAGCCGTCCTCTCAGAGGTCCGCGTGCGTGGCGGTGCGGCGGCCTGGCCCAGCACGTAGCGACGGAGATCGATGGAGGCCGGGGTCACCATGACGCACGACAGCACCGGGCACGGCGAACAGGACCAGGACGAGGAGCCACGCTACGTCAGCCAGCCCCTCCCGCCCGAGGTACCAGCGCCGCGCGTCGACCCGCCGACTCCCGCGCCCGCCGAACTCGACGGCCCCGGCGCCCCCGATGCCCGGCCCGCCCCTGCGGACCCGGACCCCGACTGCTGGTGGGCATCAACACCGAACCCGCCGGGCCTCGACGGGACTCCCTGCGCGGCCAGGACCCGGGCCGCGAGAGCGCCCACGGCCCGCCGGACGTCCTCCAGCGACTCCCGCAGTCCAGCCGTCACGCACGGGCCCGCCCGCGCCCCGGCATGGCCCCGCCGTCGCCGAGACCGAAGAGCCGCATCAGGTGGAGCGGGTCAGAGTGCTGTCGGGCTTCGAAGAGGACCCGGTCCTGACGGACCTGCTGCATGGTCAGTCCGGCGCGGGCCGCCGACGTCGCGGCGGACCGGACGGCCCGGGCGCGGGGGCGGCCAGGAGCACCGGCGTGAGGCAGGGGCCAGGGGCGGGGAGACGCAGGGCGAGCAGGCCACGCCGGCCACCGGAGCAAACAGCCTCTTCCTCCGGCTATCGCGGAGAACGGCGGGCAGAGTTGGCTTGCCCAGGGGGCCTGACCTGCGGAAACCCTCAGGATCGCGAAAGAGGGGTTCACACCTCCGGCAGTACCTGCGGGGCAACGCCGGGCTCACCTGTCCAGACAACGGTTCAGGCAACGGTTGGTGCAACCCCGGCCCGCACGGGCCGAGCGGATCCCGGAAGCCGGAACGGCGGCGCCCTCGCCGCCGCCAGTGACGCCGGCAGGCCGGGGCGATGCCCCTTCGGTGTCCGCAGGCCTCGCGTCCCTGGCCCCGCCGGCATGTTCAGGCGACGGGGGGACCGGTGATGAGGAGGGCGCGCTGCCTGTTCGGGGTCGCAACACGCGGGGCGGGGTCCATACTTAGCCTCGATCCACCGACGCGGTTTCGAAATGATCTGCGAGGGTTTTCGGGGCGGGTTCATGGGCTGTCAGCTGAGTGTGGACAGGGTGTGTCCGCTGGTCTGCCCAGCTTTTCCACGATTCGGTTCCGGTCGGGCTCTGGCGGGCGGGGTGGGCAGAGACTGTCAGGCGAGTGCGGGTGGGTGGTGGACCGTGTCGAACAGGTGTGTCCAGGCCTTTTGCCAGCGCCAGTTGCGCGGTAGGTGCAGGGTGAGGCGCCGGGCTGAGCGGGCGATCCGGGCGGGAACGTGGACCAGGTGGGCGCGGAGGGTGGCGGTGGTGGCCTTGGCGTGGAAGGCGGAGGCCAGTACTCCGGCGGCCCGCAGCAGGTTGTAGGCCATCGCCCACTGGATCAGCCAGGCGGCATTGGCGTGGAAGTGTCCCGAGGGCAGGTGGGCCAGGGCGGAGGCTTTGCTGTCGGCGATGACCTGCTCGACGACGGCGTGGTGGCGGTGGTCCCGTTCGGCCTGGAGGGTCTCGGCTGGGTTGTCGGTGAAGAACGGGTGGTGGCGCCAGACCGGGAACAACTCGCCCTGCTCGCAGACGGTGGCGGGTTTGGCCAGGTCACGGACCCGGCGCACGATCAGCCGCGCGGTCGGCGCTGTCACGTTGTTGGGTGCGTGGGTCTCTGACGGCGCGTCGGGGCGTGGCGGGGGTCGAGTTTCGGGCCGGTGTTCAAGCCTCGGCGGGCCGGCCGGTGGCGCCGGTGGCCTGGTCCCAGATGGCGAAGCGGATGGTCATCTCGGCGCGGTGGTCGGGGACGGTCATCAGGTGTCGGCGGGGCCGGAAGTGGGGTGAGATGCCACTGAACGCGGCCAGGAATCTTTGTGCGGCGCCGACGGAGCGGAAGCCCTTCATGGCGCGTTCCCGCTGCCGCGTGGGCTGGTGGGAGTTCTCCGCCCGGTTGTTCAGGCCCTTGTGCGAGCGGTGTTCCACCGAGGGCATGACCTCGCGGTGCGCCGCGCGGTAGGAACGGAGCTTGTCCGTGACGATCACCTCGGCACGGCCCCGATTCCTTTGAGGAGCCGACGGAAGAAGCGCCTGGCCGCGACCGTGTCCCGCCGGTTCTGGACGAGGATGTCGAGGGGCGTTGCCGTCGGCGTCGACGGCCCGCCACAGATACTTCAGCTCGCCGTTGACCTTGATGAAGACCTCGTCCAGGTGCCACTTGTCGCCGGGCCGGGGCCGGCGTCGGCGCAGCGCGTTGGCGTAGACCTGCCCGAACTTCGCGCACCAACGCCGGATCGTCTCGTACGAGACGAGCACACTGCGCTCGAGCATCAGCTCCTCGACCTCTCGGAAGCTGAGCGGGAAGCGGAAGTACAGCCACACAGTGGGAGATGACCTCCACCGGGTACCGGTGCCCCTTGTACGACGGCGGCGCGGACGACACGAGCGAACCCCTCCCGGCACGATCAACCACAAGATCATCCACGCCGGTCAGCCAACGTGACAACGCCCCCCAGAGGCATGCCTGCCGCCTCCGGGGGCCTCGCCGTCGCGATGTCAGGACCGGAAGCCGATAACGCCAAAGCCCGGCCGTCCCACCGCGTGCCGCATCCAGCCGAGACACTGCATGACAGCCTCCACGACCTCAGGCTCCAGCGGTGGTGCCTGGCCCGACTCGTTGACCGCCCGCTTGGTGGCCTCAAACTGCTCCAGCGCCTGCGCAATGTGATCGGGCGTCCACTCGCCGCAGCCCGGTATGTATGTGTACGGCAGAGGATCAGGGAGGCCGCTGTAGCTGAAGTCCTCGACAGAAATGGCTGTGATGCCCAGAGCCTTCAGGCCCTCGTCGACCACCGACAGCCAGTCACCCCGGTGCGGCGTAAAACAGTGGTTGTCCAGGAACGAGCCGGTCAGCGAGCACAACCGCTTGTAGGCATAGCCATACTGGAAAGCGTGATCCTCGCTGAAGGGCCCGCCGTTGATGACCGCGCGCAGTGCCTCGAACGCCGAGGGGGCGCCTTCCTCGATCGCGTCGCTGAAATAGTCATCGTCACGTGCCAGGTCGTCCCCAAAGCCGTTGCGGATCGCCTCCAGCAACTGGTCATCGCGGGATCCGACCAAGGCGCGCGTAGCGGCCACATCGAGCAGGTAGACGCTCAGTGAAGAACTCATGGAATGAACCTATGGGAAGCCTCTGACACGCGGCCGCTGACGGGTGGGGTGCAGGGCCTCGGCAGCCACGGCATAGCAGCTCGGCAAAGCGGAAGACGAACAGCACTGCGGGCGCGCAGTCATCCCGGGTGAATACGGACACCTCGGCATCCGACCGGCAGGCCGCCGATGGCGGGGCCGGCCGACCGGGGTCTCCGGTCGTTCGCACCGTCGCCGCCACCCACCCCGACCTCACCGAACTCGCCGCCACCCTCAGCCCCGACGCCGTCGCCCACACACGAACGGGATTTCTGGCAGAGCCAGGAGCGAGTCCCGCAGTCCGCCTGAACCACCAAGAACGGGCTCTACGAAACTCGAGGCAGTTCAACTCGGCGTGCAGAGACTGCGCGATCAGGTCCTCGGCCTGGACTGTCGTGGCGACAGATCCCGGTTCCCGGTCGCCTTGAGCGGAGGAGCTTCGGATCGGCTTTGTTGGGGCTGGGTGCGGGGCTTCGCAAAAGGAGTTTGAGGCCACTGGCGCACGTGTTGTACTTGGCACATGGGGGTTGGCGGCAGTCGGATGCGGTTGAGGGTGACGAACCATCCTGTTACTGATCCCGGACCCGGGCTCAGTCGGATCCTGAGCGCCGGTCCCATGCTCCGCAACACTTTCGTTTACCCGCCCAACCACCAAGTCGGATATCTGAATGCAAGTCGCGCGGATCTCCTTCGGCTCGGCGCTCTATTCCGCGTCGCCGCGACGAGCTCGCACAGCGCGATTCACATCCCGGTCCCGCCGGGCGCCCAGCCGATGACCTGCGTCGACAGCGACACCCATCCGCTGCCTATGCTGCTGGCCCGTGAGGACACGGGACTGAGGCCTTCCGACTGGCCGAATCTGCGGCACAGAATGCGCCGCGCCTCGGCCCCTTTGAGGGTGACCGCCCCAGCGGCACGACCTCCCGACCGCCCCGACGACGTCCACCGCCGAGCCGATCGCTCCCCCGCCCGTTTCGCGGAGCACGCGGCGACGATCGTCATCATTGCCCGTGCCGAACTTCTGTTCTGGATCGGCGACTGGCTCACCGCCGTCGGCGACCACGTCGCTCAAGACCGCCACGTGCATCAGCACGGCGAAAGCTTCCTCGGCGACATGGTCGGCTTCTTCGACCCCAGGGGCACGGACCAGCCCATGCACGCGTTCTGCGTCATCGCCGTCGAGCCGATCTTCCACCAGGCTCGCTGGCGGAAGCGGCGAACGCCCATCGGATAACCCGTGCTGGGCATGCCGTGACTTCGCTTTGGCAGCGACCCGCCCGGCTGATGAGGGCCTGGGCGGGCCCGGAGACCCTCGTCTCGCGACGACCCGCTGGTCGGTTACGCGCTCACCGTCGACATGAGCGAGGTCTGGCACGCCGACCTGACGGGCCGCATGAGATAGGGGACACCCCTGACTACCGCCCGCCCCGGCGTCAGACCTCGGAGTTTGGAAGCCGCCAATCGAAGGGCATCAGATCCCGCTCCGGGTCCCCCCGCCACGTTGATCCGATCGCTGGCCGGCGTCTGGTAGTCGAGGCGAAAGCCGGTGCGCCACTGGGAATTGTTGCCCCAGTCCTGGGAAAGTTCGACCGTCGGCCAGTGGCGGCGCCGGAAGGAGCGGTCCGCGAGGCCGCGCTGCGCGTGCTCGACGACGGCACGGGTCCGCACGCCGGGCAGGAAGCCGCTTTGTGCGTGCAGGGTCAGCCGTCGTCACCCTCGGCCGGGTGCCGCACCCTCGCGCTGCTTCACTCGTTTTCCATCTCCTGTGCGGCACGGCCACGTCATGATGGCGGTGCACGCGTAGGAACTCATGCAATCCCAACCCGGCGGAGGCGACCATGACGTTACATTTCATCGCAAAGGACCCGGAGACGAACGGTGACCACTGCCCCAGCGTCTGGTTCGACGACACCACACAGGAGTTCGTTGTCCAGGGGTGGAAGGCCGGCGCCGAGCTGGAAGCGAAGTGTCTGGAGAGCGGGCCGATTCCCGACACCGAGGCAGTCGTCCGCCTACCGGTCCGCATGGCCGAGGCGCTGAGGGAGGTACTCGATGTCGCAGCCGGTACCGCCGTTCGCTGAGCTTCTGGCACAGTGCACCACCTCGGCCGTGCACCTGGAAGCCCGGGACGCGTACGTGGTCGACGAGGAGGACCAGGACCTCAAGGCATGGCGCGCCGGCGAGCTGGCGGACGTAGCCGACCGGACGGCGTGGTGGGCACCGTTCCATGACGCGGTCGCCGACGCAGTGGCTCGTGGCGTTGCCGTCCAGCGGACGCGGGTCATCTCCACTCCAGCCACGGAGTACATCCGGTTCGAGCACGCGTGCACCCCGCGCAACCTCGCGGCAGGCGAGGAGGTCCGGTGGCTTCCCCGGGAACAGGCGCTCGACCTGCTCCTGCCCGCCCACGACTTCTGGCTGTTCGACGGCCGGCTGATCCGGTGGCACCACTTCGCCGGTGACGGCACCCACCTCCACGACCAGCTCGACAACCGCCCGGGCATTGCTGAGCAGACCGCAGCAGCGTTCCGCGCAGTGTGGGAGCGGGCCGTCCCGCATCAGGAGTTCACGATCACCTGATGGCTCCCTCTCCGTCAGCCCGCGTCCAGGAGGCGCGCGACCGTGTGGCGGTTCGCCTGCGCAACCTCCGAGCCGACGCGGGCCTGACAGGGCAGCAGCTGGCAGAACGCACCGGGTGGCAGGGCTCGAAGGTCTCCCGTCTCCAGAGCGGGCGGTCGCAGCCGTCCGATGACGACATCAGAGCCTGGTGCCGGGCCTGCGGCGCGGAGGACAAGGCCGCTGACCTGATCGCGGCGTCCCGCCAGGCGCAGCAGATGTACACGGAGTGGCGGCGAGTCCAGCGTGCCGGTCTCCGTGGCGTCCAGCAGGCGCGGAAGCCGCTGTACGACCGGACCAAGGTGATGCGGGTGTACAGCTCCAGCGTCATCCCAGGCATGCTCCAGACCCGCGCGTACGCGACTGCGCTGCTTTCGCAAATCGCCCGCTTCAACCACACACCCGACGACTCCCCCGCCGCAGCCGAAGCGCGAATGGAACGGTCGCAAGTAATCCACCGCGCGGGCCGCCGCTTTCCGATCCTGATCGAAGAGTCAGTGCTGCGCCGCCAGATCGGCGGGCCGGACGTAATGGCCGAACAGCTCGGATACCTGCTCCAGGTCGCGCAGCTGCCCTCGGTGACGCTCGGCATCATCCCCGCGGCAACCGGGGCGATGTGGCCGCTGGAGACATACACCATCTTCGACGCCGAACAGGTGACAGTGGAACTCCTGACGGCGGCGATCACGATCACCACTCCGTCCGAGGTAGCCCAGTACGCGGCCGCGCACGAGGAGATGAGCGCGGCAGCAGTACACGGACACGGAGCTATGCGCCTGATCACGAAGACCGTCTCCGCACTCGCGTAGAAACGCGTAGAAACTCAGGCTGCCCGCCACGCACACGCCCCTACCCTCAGTGGCGTTCCTCACCGACCACGACGGGGGGCTACCCGTGACGATGACGCTCAAGGTGTACCAAGTCGACCGGCACGGCCGGACGCAGGTCATCCGCCCGAAAGCCGAAGTGACCCCGGCCGAGGAACCGCCCGCGACGGACGAGTTCCCCACCTGCCAGTGCCACCAGTGCAAGGGCGGACAACGATGACCACCCGAATCCCCCGCCCAGCACCAGATCCGGCTGCCATCGAGACCGGGTGGTGCCACTGGCACCGCGGTCCATCCGGCACCGCGGTCCTCGTCGACATCGCCGAGCAAGGCTCGGGACCAGGCCGGGAACTGTACGCCTGCGCCCCGTGCCGCGAACAACGCGGCCTCCACCCCTACAACAAACAGCCATGACCACGCCAACCGGGCAACCGCTCCCCGACCCGAGAACACTGACATGGGACCAGGCCAACGGCCGCGCCTGCATCTGGTGCGGACAGCTCCTGACCACCAGCACGATCCGGGTCGGCATCATCCACTACCGGCTCGGCGCCCACATCCTCGACACCGAAGTATGGGCTCTGGCCCGTAGTCGGTGGTGACGCTGGGTGTCTGTCATGGCAGGAGGATGCGGTGGCGGAGGAGGTCGAATCCGGCGCGTCCGTGCATCTGTCTCATGATCCTCTTGGTGCGGGTGTTGACGCCTTCGGTGCGGCCGTTGTGGTAGGGCAGGGTGAGGGCGGCGTTCACGGCGGGCCGGTCGATTTCGAGGCCGTTGGTGAGACTGCGCAGGTGGGGCAGGTCGACGGCGCGGGCGGCGATGATCCACTCGGTGAGTTTGACGTCGTTGCCCACGGCCGGTTTCAGTAAGGCGGCGAAGCCGCGTACGAGATCGGCGAGTGCGGTCATCTCCGGGCAGGCCCCGGTGATCTTCTCCAGCAGGGCTGTTTCCTTCGGGCGCAGGTTTTCGGGGGCGGTGAGCAGGAGGCGGCTGGCGTGGCGCGGGGTGGTGACGGGGCGGTCGCCTTCAGCGCGGCCCTGGTTGAGGTAGCGGACCAGCAGGTTGGCGCTGCCGGTGTAGCCCATCTCCCTGATCTCCCGTAGTAGTTGGGTGACAGCGACTGCCGGATCGGCCGCGCGGCGGGCGCGCAGATGGTCGCGGTAGGGGTCAACGAGGGTGGGTCGGTAGGCGGGGGCGATGCGCAGGGCCTGCGGTTCGGGCATGCGGGCGTAGCGTTTGACGGTGTTCAGGGCCAGGCAGAGGCGGCGGGAGCAGTCGAGCAGGCCGATGCCCTGGCCGAGGAGATCGTGGATCTTGTTCCAGCGTTCGCGGGTGGTCTGCTCGCGTACTCCGCCGGGGCGGGGCGGGTTGATGGTGGCCCAGCAGCCGGCGTGGGCACGGACTTCGAGGAGGACTTTGTCGCAGAGATTGCGCCAGAGGTGCCAGCGGTCGCTGACCTGCACCGCGTCGGGCAGGGCGCGGCGGACGGCCTCGGCGTAGGTGGCTGATCCGTCACGGCACACGATCTCGATACCGGGATGTTCGCGCAGCCAGGACTCCAGGGTGGCCGCCTCGCGGTCGGGCAGGACCGCGACGCGTTGGCCGGTTTCGCGTCCGTGATGATGGTGGCGTAGCGGTGGCGGCGGCGCAGGGCGAAGTCGTCCACGCCGATCACGCGCGGGACCGCCTGCTGCGGCAGTGGCAGGCGCCACAGATGGCGTAGCGCCGTGCTGCGGGAGACGGGCACGGCCAGTAGGCCGGCGAGGCGTGCAGCCGCCCTGCCGCATAACTCCCGTGCCACCTGGGATATCTGCCAGGCAAGCCGCACCGTGCGGCGCTGATGGCGCTCCAACAGCCCGGGAATCTGCTCGCGGAAGGTCTGCCGCCAACAGGTAAGGGCCGGACAGACCAGCCGCCGAACGCGAAGGTGGACCACGACCTGGCGACCGTCGACCGGAACGTCCGTCACCGTCCGACGGTGATACCCGTGCACCTTCGCCGTCGGTGTCCCGCACATCGGACACGGCACCGCCACGTCCCGAGTGCGGGCCGCGACCACCACCGCGTCACCACCGTTCGCCACATCCTCGACGACCAAAGCCGACAGCCCGGAAAACACCATTCCCACAAGGGAGTTGACATCCATCACAAGATCATGATCAAGGATGGCTACTCGGCGTCACCACCGACTACGAGCCAGAGCCGCTCGTTTGACAGTCTCTGGCCTGGGGATCGTCGCCAACTGCACCCAGGCACTTGGCACACACGTGGGACGCGACGGGTGCCGGACGGTCTGGGCCACCGTCTCCCTGACGCGGCACCCGCCGGGACCCCATGCATGAGAAGCAGTCGACGCCGGTCGCAGGGGTGTCAAAGCGCCCCCGGACTGCGGATCGCGCGGACTGGTCCCTGTGGCTCAAGGGCGGCCTGCCGCGAGCCGGGCAGGCCCTGCGCCGACGTCCTGGCCTACGGAGCCAGCAGCGGCACCCGTCCCCGACCCGGCGATCAGGACGGGGCGCCCGGTTTCCCGAACGGCCCTTGCCAGAGCCCTCTGCCTGCCGGCTTCGCACAGGGGCCGGGCAGAGGCGCCTGAACCGGTTCATCACCCTTCAGGCGCTCCGGGCCAGCCCGCCGCACCCGCACCCGCACCCGCACCCGCACCCGCGAAAATCCTGGCTCGGGCGGACGAAACCCGGGCCGGACCATCGCGGGCGCCTCCCGCCGCAGCCTTCAGTGAACGATCACGGCAAAGAGAAGATCGCGCCGTGCATGGCCGCTGCCGACACCTTGCCCAGTGACACCGTGTTCCTGGATGGCGAGTTGTCGCCGCAGGAGTTGGCCGATCGCGTGCTGGCCCGGGTCCAAGCCGGCGGAACCTCCGGGGTGTGATCGCGGTGGTGGCGTCCGCGTCCAGCCGCCGTGCGGCTGGATCCTGGCGGGCGCCAGGTGGCTATGGCGGTCACCAACCTTCGGTGACAACGCTCAACCTGGGGGGCGGGTGAGAGAGATCAATGGTGCAGACGGCGAGGGAACGCGGCAGGCCACGTCGGCGGGCTCCCTCGCCGTGTTCGGACACGTCTGTAGATGTCAGGATCAGCTGCACGATCCGTACGGGGCTGTTCCTGGGCGGGCGGCCAGCAGGCGGCGGACGTTGCCGAGGGCTGCGGCCTGTTCCCGTAGACGCACGATCTCATCGTGCTGTGCGGCCAAGCGCGAGACGGCGAGTTCCTTGAACGTTGCGAGCTCGGCAATGGTCTCGTCCCGCTGAGCCAGGCGTTCCTTGAGCTCGGCGACCTTGGTCTTGAGTCGTTCGATCTGCGCGACCCTCGGGTCGACGAACTCTCCGGCCTCCTGCAGAGTACGAAGGCGCCGCTCGAACTCTTCGGCGAGGAGGCCCATCAGATCTTCAACGCTGCCCACGCCGACATTTGCTGCCCACCGACGGGACATCGCTTCAGCTGGAGCGACTGTTACAGCGGTGCCGACTTGTTGCCCCTGACGTCGCCGCGCGCAACGCGGCACGTCTCTGCAGCGGCTGCCCTGGCCTCCTCTGCCGCCCTGCCGGCCGACTCCGCTTATCTGGCAGCCTGGTCGGTGGCATCGGCCACGTCCTGGCCGGCCGCGACCTCGACGGCGTCCGGCGCACCGATGCGACGTTCTGGCGTTCGGGCACACGCATCCTGCCGGGGGGAAGGCCGTGTTCGGCGCCGGTCGTACCGGGCCGGGTGGCAGCGCCTCACCGCCCGGACGACGCTGAGGGCGCGGCCGCCGAGGCCGGTTACCTCCTCGGTCAGGCCCCCGATGCCACAGCTCGGTCCCTTCAGTCCCTCTGGGAGAACCGCGACCAAGCCCTTGCCTCGCTCGAGACCGGCGGGATCGGGGCGGTCTCCGCCCTCGCGGTCGGCGGTGCGCCGTACGGGCTGCTGACGCGCAAGCGCCGCAGAGTTCATGCGCGAGCGGGTTCGCCTCCTGCGCGAGGCGCTCGCCGGGCCGCAGGGCATATGCACTACGCGTTCGATATATGGTTGCACCGGGCCTTCCCGGACGTCCGCTTCGAACGGTATGCCGACGACGCGGTCATCCACTGCCGCAGTTTCGCCGAGGCGAGAGCGGTGCTGGCCGCGCTGACCTCCCGCCACATGGCGAGCCCGTCTCGGTCAGCTTTCCTGTCGCTGCGGGAGAGCAGCCTGGCCTGAGCGGCGAGTCGTGACGGTGCCCGCGGTGGGCACCGTCACGACAGGTCGTCATCGGTCCTGAGCGAACCTCGCCAGCACATTGCCGGTGATCCGGGCCACGTTGTTGTCGAAACCGTGGTAGGCGAGGCTGCCCGCCCAGCAGATGGAGCCCACGGAGAAGACGGCGCCGCCTCCGTCGATCTCGAAGTACGTCAGGTCGGAGCGCACCCGCTCGTTCTCGGTACCGCCCTGACGCGGCGCGGTCATCAGCAGCTCTTCCTGGGTGATCTGGTAGCGGTCGTCGAGCCTGGTCGACGTGGCCAGCCGCAGCGCGTGTGCGGGGGTGCCCAGATCGAGGCCGAATCGATCGACCTCGTCGCCCGCGGCGCCGCCCAGGACGTAGCCGAAGTCCCCGATCACCTCGTCCGGTGCGATGCCCTCGAAGATGAAGGCGACCGATTCGTCGTGGCTGTCGTCCAACCGCCGGTATCCGGCGGCCTTGCCCCAGCCCTGTGCCGCCATGCCGACGCCTACGACTTGCTGCGGGACGTAGCCGTTGAACCGCCACAGGCCGCCGTGGTCACCGCTCGCGCTGTGCACCAGTTCCCCGGGCGGCGAGTCCCAGCACCTGGTGCCGGAGTTGCCCCGTCGCACCTCGATGAGGTGCGGCCGGTCCTCGAAGACGCTGGTGACCCAGTAGAAGCCGTTGCCGCCCAGGTACATCAGCCGCCCGCCATCCGCCAGGTAGGTGGTCAGCGAGTCCATCATGTCCCGCGTCCAGTACTCGGGGTGGGAGCCCGTCACCAGGGTGTTGTACCGCGCGAGCAGGGCCGGCCCCTCACGGTGCAGGTCCTCGTCGAGGGCCACGTCGAAGTCGTACTCCTCCCCCAGGGAACGGAGCCAGCCCAGAATGAAGAGATCCGCTGCGAGGTGCCGCACGTGCCCGGACAACCAGTTGTGGTAGTGCGGACGGAGGTTCAGCACGGGGCGCAGTCGGGACGAGTAGGCGACGCCGCTGCCGTCGGTGTGCGTGTCGTAGAGGGATCTGCCGACCTCGTCGTGGCGCACGATGAACTCGTCCTGGGGAGCGAGCGTCATGTCGTGGACCATGAAGTCCTCTTGCAGCCCGGACTCGAAGAGCCGCTCGTTCGCGTACGCCTGGTAGGTAAGGGTGGGGACCAGGAACAGCACCTTGGCGCGGCTGCCCGCCGGGCGGCGGACGAAGAACGGGATGTAGTCCACCTCGTCGCCGGCGCGCAGCCGCAGTGCGTAGGCGCCGGGGGGCGTGTCGGTCGGAACGGTCCAGGTGAGCGAGGGCAGCCACCCGGAGTCCTCCAGGTCGTCCTCGTGGAAGTGGGCCGCCGCGTAGTGGTCGGGCGCGGTGCGGAAGTCCGTGTGGCGCCCGTCCCACCGGCTGCCGGTCACACCCCGTTGGGGGGCTTGGTGCAGGGTTCCGTGGTGGTGGTTGCCCGAGCGGTCGTGCAGGCGGTTGGTGGAGAAGTCCGTCGCGAAGTCGTAGTCGGCCACGAGGGCGGTCGGTTGGACGCTTCCGCCGCGGTGGGCGATTTCCACCTCAGAGGGGTCCAAGGCGCGGCCGTGACAGCGCGGGTCCTCGATCTTGCCGTTGAAGTGGCGGTCCAGGTAGAGGGCGCCATCGATCAGTGTCGGGGCTCCGGCTATGTACGTCCCGGACAGCAGGGAATCGCTGAAGTCCAGTGCTGCGGGGGCTTCGACGGTGTCCCGCACGTTTCCGGCCCGCCAGCCCGTGGTCTGGGCGACGTAGAGTCGTGCCCGGCCCGCTGCTCCGTCGTAGGTGAGGTTGACGAAGTACCAGCAGTCGGAGTGCAGTTCGGTGCCCGAGATCAGCCGGACCTGCCCGGAGGTGTCGGCGAGGGTGAGGCCGAGCCTGCCCTCCGGGTCGATGGCCAGTTCGACGAGGTGCCGCCCGGTGTCGTGGTCGCCGGAGTGGAAGAGGACCTGTTGGCGTCCGGCCTGCGGCACGGTGGGCAGGAAGCGCAGCTGCACGTTGAACGTATTCTCCGCGAGCCACTGTGCCGGCAGCGGCAGTTCGGCGTACGAGCCGGTGTCGGTGCGCTGGATCTCTCCTGGATGGGTGCCGTCGCACTCCGCTCCGACCTCCCGTACGGGGAGCTCCGTTGAGCGGGGGTCGGTCATCCCGCCGAGCAGTTCCACGACCTCGGCGCGGTACTCGGCGCGGTTGGTGCTGATGTGGAAAGTGATCAGCTCACCGGGGCGTACGCTCCACCGGTCCGCGTAGCCGGTGATGTCGAGGACGTCGCCGTTTTCGTTCAGCCGGAGATATGCACCGTCAGATGTCGACATGCTCCGGTGCTCCCTTCGTGTCGTGGGTGCCGTGGGCGGTTGCGAAGAACCGTTCCACCTGTGGATCGATGGCCTTGCGGCCCCCCGCCAGCGTCATACTCGTGCCGACGACGGCGCTCAACGCGATGCCGACGGGGCTGACGAGGTGGTAGGGGAAGTCCGCGAGCAGGGCGATGACGACGTATACGACGCCGACCACCAGGGAACCGAGTGCCGCGTCCGTGGTGAAGCGCTTCCAGTACAGGCCTGCCAGGATCGGGAAGGCGAGCAGCGCGGTGAACACGGAGACGTAGGTCAGGATGAGGAGGATGTTGCCGACGAAAGAGAGTGCGAACACGAGGGTCGAGAGGCCGAGTGCCAGGAACACGATCCGGCTGGCGCGCACGTAGAACTGGTCGCTGCGCTCGCGGAACGCGTACCTCTTGAGCAGGTCGTTGACCACGATCGAGACCGCGGAGTTCCAGATAGCCACCATGGTGCTGATTCCGACCAACAGCAGGGTCACCAGCATCAGCCCCTGGATGAGGGGCGGTGTGTACTCCAGGACCAGTCTCGGGAGCGCTTCCTCAGGCTTGTCGAGGCCAGGCATGAGGACCCGGCTGAACATGGTGGCGAGCGCGACGAGGGCATACAGCACCACGATCAGCACCGTGTTGACCAACATGGCCCGGTAGGCGACGCGTTCGTTGCGTGCGGAGAAGATGCGCTGCCCGTACCAGGGTGCTGCCACGTACAGCATTATGTTCTGGAAGCACCAGGTGAGGATCGCGGCGAACCCGTAGTTCTCCAGGTCCCAGATCGGTTCGAACGACAGGTACTGCGAGTCGAAGACCTTGCTGAGTTGGTCGAAGCCGCCCGCGTTGGTGTAGCCGATCCAGAACATCACCGGGATGAAGACGAGAATCATGACGTAGGCGACGATGTCGAAGGAGATGGCTGTCATGAAGCCGCCGGCCAGGGACAGCACCAGACACAGGGTCGTGATGACGCAGACCGTGACCAGCGGTTCCACACCGAGTAGCACGGACACGACCACCGAGAGTCCGGCGAGGTAGGTCGCGGGCGCGATCCAGGTGAAGGTCAGGGTCACCACGCTGGCGAGTGCCCTGGTGGTCTCCGCCCGTCTGCCGGGGAATCTTCGTTCGAAGAACTCCGCGATCGTCGATATCTGGAGGCGTCGGTAGGGCTTGGCGACGGTCCAGGCGTAGATGCTGAAGACGAAGACGAAGATGAACGACGTGTACCAGACCCCCACGGTGCCGTAGAGGTAGGCAACCGAGGCGCCTCCGATCAGCGTGGCGGTGTTGAACTCGGCCGCGCCCAAGGTGGCCACGAGGGCGGCGAAACCGGTCTTGCGTCCCGCCAGGTTGTAGTCCTGGTAGCTGTTGATGCGTCGGTAGGACCGGTAGGCGAGGAAAAACAGCAGAGCGGTGAAGGCGATGGTCATCGCGTACTTCTCCGTCATTACTCTCCCTAGTTCATGTCTGCCTCCTCGACGAGGGCGCCACAGCCGTGAAGGTGGAAGCGTCTCGTGCCCGGACAGCCCAGGTCGTTCGGAGTGCGCGTGCCGCGAGCCAGAAGAAGACCGCTTCTGACTGCAATCGTGGTTTTCTGTGGGTTGGGTGAAGTCATAGTGACCGCCCCTGTGGCACTTGACAAGAGCTTGCCCGCCGGACCTTCCACGTCTACTCTCTCCGCCACCTCTGGATTCCACGAAGAAAGGCCAGCCCAGCGGCTGTTACCCGAAGATCGGACGACGTGCGACGGAGCCCCTGGGGTGCGGTCGAAGTGAACCACCTTGACCGACCCGGAGGCCGAGAACATACTTCTCCACAGAAAACCACATCTGGCCATAGGGGCGGTCTGAATATGCTTGCAGCCGAACGGCATGCCCTGATCTCGCAGGCGATCCAGGAAGGTCGCGTAGTGTCGACCGCCGAATTGGCGGACACGTTGGACGTCTCCACCGAAACCATCCGCCGCGACTTCGCCGAGCTGGAGTCCAAGGGCCTGTTGGTGCGGGTCCGCGGCGGCGCCACGCGCACCGATCACCTCAGTGACGAGCCCCCGTTCAGAGAACGCAACTCCGCCGCCGGGGAGGCGAAAGCGGTCATCAGCGCCCTCGCTGCCGAACTGGTCCGGCCGGGGCAGACGGTCGTGATCGACGTCGGCACCACGGCGATGCACGTCGCGCGCGCCCTCGCGAAGAACTTCACCGGTGTGGTGCTGACCTGTTCGGTGCCGGTGGTCAACGAACTGGCCGAGGCCACCGGCATCGAGGTCCACCTCAGCGCCGGACGCATGCGCCGGGGCGACCTCGCCCTCTCCGGACCCGTGACCCAGCGCTTCTTCGAGGACGTCTACGCTGATGTGGCGTTCCTCGGCTCCGGCGGCGTCCACGACGAGGCCGGTCTGACCGACTTCCACCTCGACGAATGTCACGTCCGGCGCGTCATCATGCAGAACTCCGCGGTCAACTACGTACTCGCCGACGGCTCCAAGTTCCAGCGCATCGCTCCCTACCGGGTGGCACCCCTGGAGCACATCGACGGACTGATCACCGATCAACGGCCGCCCGAGGAACTGGCCCGCACCCTCGCCGCCGCGGGCAGCCGGGTCATCCGGCCGGGACACGTGCGCGACGATGCGTACCCGCGGACCGGCCGACGCCACGAGAGCGCGATGCCCGGTCCCTCGGACGGAGACGGGTCATAACGGTCCTCATGGCCATCGACATGGTGGTCGAAGCGGAGGGCACCGTCCGCAGTGTCGTCGAACTCCCAGTGCGCCCCGTCTACCTGGTCGGTCGTGCGTGGATGCACCGTCGCGCTTCCGGTCCTCATGCGCCGCGTACGCGGAGGCTGTCGTTGATCACGAATGAGACAGGCGGTCAACACCGTTGCGTTTGGCCCCTGAGCTGTACGTCAAGCCCTGTTGAACAGCAACTCCGATCACGCCTGGGTCGCGTCCACCAGCGCGCTCTACCAGAACCCTCAGGAATTGCATCAGACGGGCGAGAAACCGCAGGTCACGAGGTCAGGACAGCGTCCGGCGAGGGCTTCATCCTCTTACAACCTGGCGGCCTGAGCTGGGAGTTTGGCGATCAGATCCCATCTGATGCAGGATTTGCCCTCTGGAGGGGAGGGCGGAAGTGGGTCTTCAGCGACGTGCCGACCTGGCTGGGGCGGCTCATCTGGAGCTGGTCTCCGGTGTGGTCCAGTTGCGTCCGCAGGACGCGATGGTCGAGGCGATGCTGCGGGGCTGGCGGGCTCAGCAGGCCGCCCGCGGGCTCCGCGACGACACGGTCACCGGCCGGGAACGGCTCATACGCCGGTTTCTGGAGCACACCAACGAATACCCGTGGGCCTGGACACCCGGCCACGTGGACGAATGGTCACTGTGGTTGACCAGCGAGAAGCACCTCGCGCCGTCCACGATCCGCAGCTACCAGGGCAGCCTGCGCCTGTTCAGCGAGTTCCTGATCGACGGCCGTTACGGCTGGGTGGTGGCCTGCGAGGACGCCTTCGGCACTCACCCGGTGGCCATCTGCCACGAGTGGAACACCATCGCCCACCTCAACGACTACGAGGGTCGTCCCGAGGCGAGGCCGTTCATCCGCGAGGAGATTCAGCGCTTCCTCGACTACGCCGATGACCAGGTCGAACGGGCGGTCCGGGCCAAGCGCAAGGGAGCCCTCGCCGCCTACCGCGACGCCACCCTCTTCAAGGTCATCTACGGGTGGGGGCTGCGCCGCACGGAGACGTCGAAGCTGGATGTGGTCGACTTCGGGCGGAATGCGAAGGCGCCGCAGTTCGGCCGGTACGGCACGCTCAACGTCCGTTACGGCAAGGCGAAGAAGGGCCAGCCGCCGCGGCGGAGGAACGTGCTGTCGGTGATGGACTGGGCGGTGGAGGCGGTCGCCGATTACGTGGAGAACGTCCGGCCGCGGTTCGGCTGCGGGGACCACCCGGCGTTGTGGGTGACCGAGCGGGGAGGCCGGGTCAAGCCGGCGGAGATCAACGCCCGGTTCGTTGCCTACCGTGACGCCCTGAAGCTCCCGAAGGAGCTGACCGTCCATTCCGCTCGCCACTCCTACGTCACCCATCTCACGGAGGACGGGGTCGACCGGCGGTTTCTGCAGCAGCAAGTCGGTCACGAGAATGACAGCTCCACCGCCATCTACACCCACGTCAGCGACGACTTCATGAACACCATGCTCCACAAGGCACTCGCTCCCGCGCTCGCCCCGACCTCCGCAGACAAGGACCGCTGATGGCCGCCAAGCTCGACTACCACTGGCACCTGCGCAAGGTCATGGCCGACCGCGGCCTGTTCTCCACCACCGACCTCATCCCGCTGCTGGACGAACGCGGCATCACCCTGTCCTCCAGCCAGGTCTACCGGCTCGTCGTCGAGCGCCCCGAGCGGCTCAGCCTGAAAATCCTCATGGCCCTCCTCGACATCCTCGACTGCACCATGGACGACCTCATCGAGCCCGCCGTCGCAGCGGGTGCCGGATCAACTACCCGGACAAAGAAGGCCGTTGGCGCTGAGGCAGGCGTCGGTGACCTGCGACCCAAACGAGCTCGCATCCGCGGTCTCGAGCGGCCATGACCATACCCGGGCACCCCGATCGGGCCGTCACCGACCCGATCGGACTCATCGTGGACCTGGTCGTGGCCGTCGAACGGCAGCTGGAGCCTGGCCGGATCCGCGCCGTGGTCGCCGGCGTCGCGGGCGGCCGCTCGAAGTCACGTCGCCTCGCGGCACATCTCGCTGAGCATCCCCGGGTGCTGACCGACGGCCGCTCGCCGGCGCCCAGAGCCGTCGGCGACCTGCTCATCGCCCTGCGTGCGGCTGGGGCCCAGACGGTCTCGCCGCCGTGTTGCACCGCATGCGGCAGGCCGATGCGAACCCTCCAGCGCCGCGGCCAGGACTGGTACTGCTGGAACTGCGGGCGGCCGCAGCCCCAGCCGTGTGCTGCCTGCGGAAACACCCGCCAGGTCGCTACACGCGACCGGGCCGGGCGGCCACGATGCGGCAAGTGCCCGGACACTGACGGGCGTGACCCCGTCGCAGTGGTCGGCGCTCTGATCGCTGAACTGGACCCGCAGGCCGAACGGGAGACGGTCTCCGACGCGGTCCGTCGATCGGCACCTGGTCCCTCCTACCAGCGGAAACTCGCCTGGGCCCTGGAATCCCACCCAGCTCTGCTGACCGGGGACGGTCATCTCGCACCCCACCCCGCGATCCTCAAGCTGATCGACCTGCTGCACGAGTCCGGCATCGCCGGGATCGTCCGGCCGTCCTGCCCCGTCTGCCACAGAGTCGTACGCATCGACAAGCCTCTGAACGGACAGCGGGTCTGCCGCATGTGTATCTCCCACTCCCGCATCGAGGAGTGCTCGGGATGCGGAGCCCGCCGAGAGCCCGCCACCCGCGACGAGCAAGGTCGGCCAGTGTGTCCGAACTGCCTGGTCAGCGACCCGGCGAACCTGGAGACCTGCATCAACTGCGGCCGGCGCAAGGTTGTGGACACCCGCACGCCGGTCGGCCCGCTCTGCCAAAGCTGCCCCGCCTTGCCCACCGCGACTTGCAGTATCTGCGGCGAGAAGAAACCCTGCGGGATCTCCCGCACCACGGGTCGGCCGTGGTGCCTGGACTGTCAGCGCCGCTCGGCGCCGTGCTCGGCCTGCGGCGGCGTCGCAGCGGTCGTCTCCGGCACTCTCGACCAGCCCCTTTGCCTGGATTGCACCGTCCCTGAGGTCTGGCACACCTGCCCCACCTGCAGCGATCCCGACTACCCGCACCCCGGCCAGTGCGCTCGTTGTCTCATCAACCGGCGCCTCAACGAGCTCCTGGGCCCTCCGTCCGATGCCCTCCACCCCGGTCTCGAAGCCCTGCGGAACGACATCGCCACCACCGAGCACCCCCTCACCGCCAAGCGGTGGCTGAACAAGCCGTCCGTGTCTCCGGTCCTGGCCGACCTCGCGGCCGGCAGAAGAGCGCTGACTCACGAGGCCCTCGACGAGCTGCCCGACAGCCCGCCCCTCGCCCACCTCCGCCAAGTCCTCGTCGGCGTCGGGGCCCTGCCCGAGCGGGACGAGTACATGGTCCGCCTCGAACGCTTTCTCACCGGCCTCCTCGCATTCCAGCAGGACACCGAACAGCGCAAAGTTCTGCACCGGTACGCGATCTGGCACCTGCTCCGGCGACTCCGCCGACGCAACAACGGCAGCCCCGTCACCCCGCAGCAGTTCAGCTCCGCACGGCAACGCACCCACGCGGCCGTCGCCTTCCTGAACTGGCTGGCGACCCACGACCTCACCCTGGAGACCTGCCGGCAAGCCGACCTCGACCGCTGGCTCACCGACGACTCCGCCACCTACCGCCACACGGCCGGGCACTTCATCCGGTGGGCCCGCACCAACAAGCTCACCACCGTCCACGTCCCCGCCGTCCGCTGGAACGGCCCCACCCAGCCACTCGACGCCGAGCAGCGCTGGGACGTCGCACGCCGACTCCTGCACGACGACACTCTCAAGCCCGAAGACCGCCTCGCCGGGCTGCTTCTCCTCCTCTATGCCCAAGGGCCGTCGGCAATCCACCGGTTGACCATCGAGGACATTGAGGTCGGCGCTCGGGAAGTACATCTCCACCTCGGCGATGCCCCGGTCCGGCTGCCCGAGCCCGTCGCCGCGCTGGCCCGCGCGGTTGCCGCGAACCGCAAGGACCACGCGACCATCGGCGCTCTGGCGCCGTCTCCATGGCTCTTCCCCGGTGGCCAGCCCGGACGGCCGATCAGCACCACTCAGCTGACACAACGCCTCAACCAGCTCGGGATCCGGCCCAACCAGGCCCGCAGCACCGCGCTCTTCCAGCTCGCCACCGAGATCCCCGCCGCGATCCTCGCCCGCACCCTGGGCATCCACACCGATGTCGCTGTCGCCTGGCAACGGCTCTCCGCCGGCGACTGGGCCACCTACGCCGCCGAAGTCAGCCGACGCAGTCGATGAGAGCCAAAGCACAACGCGATCAAGCCTCCGGAAGCTCTTCGCTGGTCACGAGCGCATGAAAACGTCCCAGCGTCTCCTTGGAGTTCGACTGCATCTGGTCGACCACCACGGCGCATCCAGCCAACTCCGCACCCGCACTGCTCACCAGATCCCGAACGGCCAGAGCCTGGTTTCCAGTCTCGATCCAGTCATCCACGAACAGAACCCGGTCGACTGGCCCCAGTGACGCCCGCTGGATCCGCAGCGAGTGCCGGATCCCCCGATAGTCCGGCTCTGTTTCCCGGACGAGCTTCTCGCCGGGAAACATCCCAGCTGCCTTCCGCACGGCGATGAAACCCACGCCGAGCTCCAGCGCCGCTGCCCCTCCGAGCAGGAACCCTCGCGACTCGATCCCGCACACCCCCGTCACCCCCGCGTCACGGAACGGAGCCACCAGCGCCCGCACAACCACGCGGAAAGCATCGCCATCCCGAAAGAGCGGCCACATATCCGCGTGGCCACCGACCCACCGGAACCGCTCCAGCAGAAGATCACACGCCAAGATCGTCATGACGTCGGATTCTCACGCACTCGTAGGCAAGAAGCGACCGACTTTCCGCCGCCACGAGGGGACCCAGCCCTCTCACCACATGGGCAGCGAACAACACCCATTCGGACAGTTCCAATACCCGACGTCACCATTACTGCCCGCCACCGTGACCGCCATCGCCGCCGACGACGCCCTGGACGCCACCTGGTGGCCGGCCGGCTCCCTCGACCAGCTCGATGCCGCGATCACCGCAGCCGGACGCACCCTTTACCCCGCGCACCGCCCCCTGCTGCAACGCGCCCTTTCGGGATGATTACTGAGGCCGGTGACGGGGTCGTGCCGATCGAGGCCGGCCCGGAAGTGCCGGTGCAGCGCCGTCACCGGCTTGATGCCGGACTTACGGTCACGTACGACGCGTGCTGCCTCGCCCTGGTGGTCCGCAAACCGGTGCAGCACCAGGTCTTCCTTGGTGGGGAAGTACCGGAAGAGAGTCGGCTTGGAGATCTCGGCTGCCGCGGCGATGTCGTTGACCGAGATGCGGTCGAAGCCGCGCTCCAAGAACAGCGAGACGGCTGCGTCTCCAATGGCGTCGCGCGTCCGCTCCTTCTTGCGGGCTCGCAGTCCCGTCAACTCGCTCATCTGATCACCGTAAGACATTTATGACTGAGTTGCTTTTTTAACCAGGTAACGTTTTCATGGCGGCATGAATCAGATAGACATTCCCCCCGTGCTCGTCACTGGGGCGACGGGCCGGGTCGGCCGCGTCGTCATCGACCAACTCCTCGACGCGGGCGTGCCGGTCCGTGCCCTCACCCGTCGCTCTGAGGCGGCGGCGTTGCTGCCGGCGAAGGTCGAGGTCTTCGCCGGTGACCTCACTGTGCCCGAGTCGCTCGATCCGGCGTTGAGTGGCGCCGGTGCGGTCTTCCTCGTCTGGACCGCCCCACCTCAGACCGCCGCGGCAGTCGTCGAGCGGCTGGCAGCCCACGTGCGGCGGGTCGTCTTCCTCTCCTCCCCGCATCAGACGCCGCACCCCCTCTTCCAGCAGCCCAATCCCATGGCGGTGCTGCACGCCGACATCGAGCGGCTCATCGCGGCCACCGGACTCGAGTCGACGATCATCCGGCCGGGGATGTTCGCGTCGAACTCGCTGGCCTGGTGGGCGCCCGCGATCCGGGCCGGCGAAGTCGTCCGGTGGCCTTACAGCGCTGCCGAGTCGGCACCGGTCGACGACCGCGCCATCGCAGCCGTCGCGGCGCGGACGCTCTATCAGGACGGATACGTCGGAGGCGACTACGTCCTTACCGGCCCCGAATCACTGACCCAAGCCGCGCAGCTGGACGCCATCGGTGACGTCCTGGGGCGCCGGATCGCATTCGAGGAGATAACGCCAGACGAGTTCCGAAGCCTGTGGGAGGGTACGGTGCCCAGCTCGGCCGTCGACATGCTGCTCGCCGCGTGGCGTGCGGCCATCGGACAGCCCGCGTACATCACCACTGCGGTGGCCGACATTCTCGGGACGGCGCCGCGAACGTTTCGCCAGTGGGCCGTTGACCACGCCATCGCGTTCACGGAGGGTTCGTAACCTCGTCGACCGCGACCTGAGCCCCAGGCCGCAGCCCTCAGTCCGCCGTCGCCCGGCCCTCGCCCCCCGGAACGTGCCGAGCGCGTGGGCGCGTGAGGCTCATGCAGCCCGAGGCATCGTGCGTACCGACAGGACGCGCGCGCCTCCGGTCCAAGTGCGCGACATCGAGCGGCGCCTGCTGGCCCGACTGAATAGTGCAGGGTTAGAACACCACCTCTTCACCAGTCCCAGCACCGATCCCGGCGCCGTCCCGGTCACCGTCCTGCGGCACCCGGCCGCCGCGGTGACCGCCGCTGGCATCCCCAACCCTGACACAGGAACACCCGCGACCTCGGCACCCTGACACCTGCTCACCATGAAGCCCCGCTCCCCGGCCGGCGGATTCTAGGGATCGTCGCAACACGTGGTCGTGTTGATCAGGCCGTGAGTAGTTTATGCAGGCGCTCGGCTGGGGTTTCCCAGTCGAGCGTTTTGCATGGTCGGCTGTTGAGCTGGGCGGCGACGGCGTCGAGGTGCTGGCGGGTGTGGACGGACAGGTCTGTGCCCTTGGGGAAGTACTGGCGGAGCAGGCCGTTGGTGTTTTCGTTCGAGCCGCGCTGCCAGGGGCTGGCCGGGTCGCAGAAGTAGACAGGGATGTCCGTGGCGAGGGTGAAGCTGCGGTGGGCGGCCATCTCTGCGCCCTGGTCCCAGGTCAGGGACCGTTTCAGGTGCTGCGGGAGCCTCTGCGCGGTCTCCGTCAGGGCATCGCGGACGCTGGCTGCGGTGTGGTCGTCAGGCAGGTGTAGAAGCATCACGTAGCGGGTGCTGCGTTCGACGAGGGTGCCGATCGCCGAGCCGCCGTCCTTACCGATGATCAGGTCGCCCTCCCAGTGGCCGGGCACGGCCCGGTTGTCCGCTTCGGCGGGCCGTTCACTGATCACGACCATGGGATCGGTGAAACGGGGCTGGCGGCAGTTGGCCTGGCGGTGTGGCCTGCGCCGGGCGCGTCCGCTGCGCAGGGCGCCCGCCAGTTCCCGCCGTAGCTGGCCGCGTCCTTGCACGTAGAGCGCCTGGGGTGGACGACCTGGCCCGCTGGAGCGGGTCGGTCGTCCACCCCCAGGAATCCACGCTGGTCAGCCCCCACCGGCGACGCGGCGGTGGGCGGGCAGGGCTTTCAGCTGTTTCTGAGTCGTTCATGACATGGCGACTCGTGGTGTTTCGGTGTTTGCCCAGCTCAGAATTCGAACGGAGGGGTTTGGCGAGGTCGGCTGGTCCGTGTCCGGACGGGTCGTAGATGTCTGTGACACAGGTGTGCCGCCCTCTCTGGAGGCACGCTGGTACATATCGTGACAGGGCACGTGATCGGTACAGCGTCGCTGACAGGTGGCATCGTGAACACGCACAGGATCGACTACGAGGCGGTCTTCCAGGCGCTGCCGAGCGCGGTGGCCCTGTTCACCACGGACCTGGTGTACGTCGACGTCAACGAGGCGTTCCTGAGCGGCATGGGACGTAGCCGTGATCAGGTGGTGGGCCGCTATCTGTCTGACGCCTTTCCCGACGACCCCAGGGACCCCGCGGTGACCGGTATGCGCAAGCTGCAGGCATCGCTGCGGTGGGTGGCTGCCACCGGGCAGCGCGATGCCATGACGCTTCACCGCTATGACGTGGAGTACCCGGACCGGCCCGGGGTGTGGGAGGAGCGGTACTGGAGTCCGGTCAACGTCCCCGTCTTCGGCCCGGACGGGCGGGTGGCGCTGCTGCTGCACCGGGAGGAGGACATCACCGAGCTCGTCCGTAGCCGAGGCGGCAAAGACCGGGCGACCGTGCTGGAAGCCGAGCTGTACACCCGGGCCCGGGAGCTGCAGGAGGTCAACGAGCGGCTGCGTGAGGCGCACGCCCGCGAACGCGAGGTCGCCCTGAGCCTGCAGGGGGCGATGCTGCCCGCCCCTGGGCCTTTGAGGCATCACCGCGCCGCGGTGCGCTACCGCCCCGGGGCTGGGGTGCTGAACGTGTGCGGGGACTGGTACGAACTCGTCGAGCTGCCTGACGGCCGTATCGCGGTGGCCGTCGGCGACGTCGTCGGCCAGGGGCTGGCCGCCGCCGGCGTCATGGGCCAGCTGCGCAGCGCCCTCACCGCGGCTTCCCTCGTCACCGACGGCCCGGCCCAGGCCCTGGACACTCTCGGTCTGTACGCCCGATCGGTCGACGGTGCGGAGTCGGCCACCGCGGTTCTGTGTGTCGTCGACGCCACCAACCGCACCATCGCCTACAGCAACGCCGGCCATCCTCCACCGGCCCTGCTGTACTCCGATGGCACCGTGGACTTCCTCGACCAGGCCACCGACCCCCCGCTCGGCGCCCGCCCCGAGCACACCCCCCGCCGCCCCCAGGCGGAGGCCGTGTTCACCGAGGGGGCCACCCTTGTGCTGTATACCGACGGGCTGATCGAACGCCGCCATGAGGACATCGATGTCGGCCTGACCCGGCTTGCCGCCTCTCTCGTCCGCCACCAGGGCACCGACCCCGACACGCTCGCCGACACACTCCTGGCCGACCTGTCCCCACCTGTCGGCGGCTCCGACGACACCGCCCTGGTCGTCCTTCGCCTGTGACGGAGGCGGCCGCCACGGCGCTCACTGTCAGGTCGTCGAGATGGTCTGTTTGGAGATCTCCGCGCCGTACACCTCGGCCAGGTGCGCGGAGATCTCCCCGTGCGTGAGCCCCTTCACGGACAGCGACAGCACCATCTCGTCCACGCCGGTCAGGCGCCGCTGCCGCTTCTTGACGATCTGCGGCTCGAACGTGCCGGCCACGTCCCGGGGGACCTTCACCTCGACCGGGCCGACATCGGTCAACACGGTCTTCGCCCGGGTTCCGTTCCTGCTGTTGCCGCTGTTACGGCCCTCGGTGTCGTGCTTCTCGTACCCGAGGTGATCGGTGATCTCGCCCTCCAGGGCGGACTCCAGCACCCGCTTGGTCAGCATCTGCAACAGGCCGCCCTCGCCGGTCAGCTGCAGCCCCTCGGATCGGGCCCGGTCCACGAGCATCGCGACATCCGACGCGGGCGGCACCGGCGTGACCGCCGACTTCTCCACGGACTCCTGAATCTCCACTGGAACGGCTGTGCTGTGGCGTTGTAGCGGTCTTCGAAGCCTCGAAGCCGGTCCCTGACCTGGGTCAGGTTGGTGAAGTCGTTGGGCGAGACGACCTTGCGCTGCACCACAGAGAAGTAGATCTCCACCTGGTTCAGCCAGGAGGCGTGGACCGGGGTGTGCACCAGGACTACGGTGGGGAATGCCACGGCCAGCCGGTCGGCGGCCTTCTTGCCGCGGTGGGAGGAGCCATTGTCGACGATCCAGAACACCCGTTTCGCGCTGGCATAGGGCTCCTGGGTCATGACCTGGGTGACAAGGGCCATGAACGGGTCGATGCCGGTGCGTGCCTCGGTGTGGCCGAACACCTTCGCGTGGTGGACGTCGTAGGCAGCCAGGTAGGCAAGCGCGCCGCCGCGCCCGTAGGTGTGGTTCACCCGCATGGCGCGGGCTGCTCCGGGGGCCAGCGTGGGGTGGCAGCGGCACCGGGCCTGGATGGAGGTCTTCTCGTCGGCGCTGACGACGTACTCGTCCGCGCCCAGCGGAACATCCTCGAAGGTGCGGGCGTACAGGTCCAGGACGCGCTGGGCCTTGGCGCGGAAGTCCGGGTCGCGGATGAAAATCCAGGACTGGTGCTGCCAGGGCTTGATCATTTCCTGGCGCAACCAGCGGCCCACGGTCGATGCCGAGACCGGGCCGGTGACGCCGCGCGCCGTGAGTTCAGCGGCCAGTTCGGGACACGACCAGCGCGACAGCGGGGCGCCGGTCTCGGCTGGTAACTGGCAGGCCAGGGCCTTGGCCTCGGCGACCTGCACCGGGGTGAAGCGGGCGGGGCGCCCGGAGCGTCTGCAGTCGGCCAGGGCCGGAAGGCCGCCGCGGGAGCCGCCATCTTCGCAGTTCTGTGTGTAGTGATCAGCGGGACGAGCGGCAACGGCGGGAGCGACGGCCCGCCGGGAGATTCGAACTCCTCCCGCCCGCCGCCCAGCGACTGACACGACGCCCGCACGGAACTCCGCGGGAGCCTCCGGAGTCTGGCGACCTCGAGGAGTTCTACGCGGTCGCGTGCTGTGCTGCGGCCGTTCCGCACCGACAGGACCGCACCTCCGCCCCGGCGACCGGATCACCGCACCGGCGGCGCCGGGCCGCGCCGGCATCGCCGGCAGGGAAGGCTCCCACGCCCGCTGGGAATCACCACATACCAACGAGCACTGACCTCGCCGTTTCGGTTGGGCTGAGGCGGCTGCGTTGATCACCAACTGTTGGGTGGTCGAGGCGATTCTGTTGCCTGGGCATGGTGGAGTCCCGGCGCAATGGTCGGGTTCTCCGGGTCCTTCGGATCGTGGGCGGGCGGGGGGCCGCAGGTCAGTCAACTGGTCGGGGCAGTGCGGCAAGGCGGTGGAATGCCGTGGCCAGTTCGTGTCTCCAGGGCCAGGTCGCGGAGATCCGCAGGTGGAGGCGACGGCCGCCGCGGGTGAGACGGGCAGCGACGTGCAGGATCCGGTAGCGGAGCTTCTTGGGTTCGGCGGTAGCCAGCTCGCCGTCCAGCAGCAGGACGCGGGTCCAGGCCAGAAGGTCGATGGCCGCGAGGCTGAGCTCGAGCCAGGCGGCGTTGACAGAGAACAGGCGGGATGGGAAGCGTCCGAAGCCGGTGGTCTTGCCGCACCGGATGTGGTCCTCGACGGTGGCGTGTCCACGGTGGCGGACCTCCAGGAACTGGGCCGAGCCGCCGCCGGAGTACGGGGTATCGGTGAGGAAGACCTGGTGCCGCAGGCCCTCGTCACTGTCGAACAAGGAGAGCTGGGCGCCGGGGTGCGGGCGTTCGCGGCGCACGATGATGCGGGTGCCGGCCGGGTAGTCGTTCAGGTCGACCATGCCGGTCAGCTCGGCGACCTCGGCGGACTCACGCAGGGTCCCGTCGGCGTCCAGGGCGGGATGCCAGAGAGCTTCGGGCAGTGAGCGGATTGCGCGACGGACTGGCTCGGTGATGGCGTATCCGACCGAGAACCGCAGGTTCAACCCGTGCTCGCGCAAGGTCCGGATGTGGGTGAGGAAGGCTTTCGCGGATCCGGCGCTGTCAGCGCGGACCAGGATCTGGGTGCCGTACCGGTGAGCGTCGGGGATCTGTGCGAGGGCGTCGTCCAGCACCGCGATGTGGTCGGCGGCGGTGTTGGCTCCGGAGTTGCCGGGCCGCAGCCGGCCGGACATCGCCTCGCCGGTGTTGGCCAGGAAACACAGCAACGGGTGGAACCCGAAGCCGCCTTTGTAGGTGGGTGCGGCCTGGTCTTTCTCGGAGTGGCAGGTGACCAGCGTGGCGTCGAGGTCCAGGACCAGGCCGGGCAGTTCGCGTCCGCCGGCCTTCACTGCGGGTATCGCGGTGCGGGTCTCGGCGGCCTGCAGCCAGGCCACCTCCCGGGCTGCGGCGCGGGCCGACCGCAGGCGGTCCAGTATGCGTTCGTCGACGGCGGCCAGCAGCCGCCAAGCCGTCGGCGTGGAGGCCACCGGGCCGAACACCTCGCGCTGGTCCCGCAGAACGGCCAGATCCGCTATCGCCTCACCGCCGTCGGCGAGCATCACCGCGAGATCGGTGGCGGTCCGACCTGGATCGTGCCCGGTGCCACGCGGCCGCAGCGGCCTGAGCGCAGTGGAGTAGGCGGTGGTCAGACCGGTGGCATCGGCAAGATCCGCCAGCAGACGTGCGCCCGCGTGCCCGACGACCCCCGAACCGTCGGTGGAGACGTGGAGCTTGGGACGAGAACCGATACCCTGCACGCAGAAAGTGCCTTCCGCTTGGACCGACAGAACCCCTCGACAAGGTTCATCGTCCCAGCTCAGAAGGCACTTTCGTATTTCCTCCCCGCTTCCGGCCTCATCTCAACCGAAACGGCGAGGGTAGACACTCCCCCGCTTGCCGGTGATGTCGACGCCTTCTCCTCCCTTGAGGACATCCCGGGATGTGGGCAGTTCAGGGGTGGGGTGGAGGGGTTGGCCGGGTGGCGAGGTGGTCTTGGAGTTCACGGTGGCGGAACTGCCATGCGGTACCTGCCACACGCAAAATGCCTACCTGATAACAGCTGTTGAGGAAACGTCCCAACCGCCAGGGCAGGGACCGGCGGGTGTTCAGAAGGAACGCAAGATGCCGCAGGGCCACCGAACTGCCTTTGAACGGGAGAACAAAAGCGAGGAGGCCTAAGAGAAGCCCGGGAGTGAGTGCATCTAGAGCCGAATCGCTAGCGGTGTACGAAACTCCTTCCGGTGCGAAAAAATTGGCTACGGGTGTGCCGTACCTCGCATTTAGGAATAGTAAGAGTGCGATTACGGACGCGAGTGTGGCTCCTGTGGTGAAGTCTTTGCGAACCAAGATGAGCGGACCCGCGGAAGTCGTCTGTTTCTTGCTTACAAGCCCGAGTGCGAAGCCTAAACCAGCTCCCAACGGGATTGCGAAGAGGGTAGCAGTAGCGACTAGGTCGGTCGGATCGAATTGCTCGGTACCGGAACTGTCTGCATATAGGATCACGAAAGTAATCAGAAAACCGAGCATGATGCCAAGCGCGGAGCCGAGTGCAGCAGCACCCCATCCGGCCCGGGTCCGCAGACGGCGGAAGTCGATCCGCTGTGGATTTGGCCATGCCCGACGGTATATCAGTGCGGAGGTCATAAAGAGAGCTATAGGGAATAGGTCGCCGAGGCTATATTTTAGACCCACCATCAAGTACAAGGAGCCCGCGACGGACAGGATGACCAGCATCTGTTCGGTCCACCGCACACGGTACCGGCCGACAAGAGGCCAGAGTTCGTGGAGGATGAGGTCGGTGCTGCTCAGGGTGCGGCCCGCCACCGTGCGCGGAGGTTCGCCGCCGGTTCCAGTGTTGCTGTCTAGGTAGCGGGCCAGGACCGCCAGGCGGCGCCAGGTGGTGTCGGCGACAAGCTGCTTACGTCTGTTGCGGGGCGCGGATCCGCCGGTGTTGTCAGCCTCGTGGCGGGGCGCAGTTACCGCGGCTCCGATGTAGCGGTCGAGGAGGTATTCGTAGAGGTACCCGTTGGCGGCCAGGGCGAGCAGGTCTGCGGGGTCGCGCCGGTACTGGCCGTTGGGGGTGCGTTCTTCGAAGACGGTGGCGGCCAGGGTCAGGCGCCAGGGTGTGTCCAGTGTGCCGGCCAGCACGACATCGGCGGGTGATGCGGGGTTGGTGGGACTGGCTGCGGCTACCGCGGTGAGGGCGTTGAGGACGGGCTGCCAGCGGGCCCGTCCCCGTTCAGTGGTGCCGACGCGCTGGCGAAGGTACTGGCCGGCGTGGGCCGCATCAACCCGCGCCAGGGCCACCTGGGCGACAACGCCGGGCTCGGCCCCCGCGTCGACCAGTGCTTGGTAGGGGGCCTGGCGGCAGGTCAGGATGACGGGGCAGTGGGTGTCGCCGTGCTCGAAGCGCTCGATGGCACGCAAGAGCTGGGAGGCGCGTGAGGTGTAGCCGGGAGCCGGATCGGATTCCATCTCGTCCAGTCCGTCGATAACTGGGAGGACGAGGTTGGCGGCAACGATGGAAGACGCCTCACGGGCAGGGAGGCGGTAGGTGTCGGTGAGGTGGGTACGGACCCACTCGCGAATTTCGTTCCCCGGCCAGGACGCGGCGATCAGACGCACCGGCACGGGCGCCTGTGCGGTGCGGTCTTTGGCCAGACCCAGGAGAAGAGCGAGAGCGAGAACGGTTTTACCCGTACCCGCGTCACCACTGACCTGCCCGTCCGGCCGGAGCGCGGGTGTGCCGGTGATAACCATTCGTCCCGGCCGTAGAGCCTTGTAGTAGGCGGTGATCTCTTCCAGAGTTCCCTGCGGCCGGGCACCGTCCACATTGGTGACAGTCGCGGTGAACGCGAGATCGATTCGGCCGTCCGGAACAGCGGCTCCGCTCCCCAGAAGCTGCCGGTACTCCACCCCCTCGGCCCGCACCACAGCCTGCGCGAGTTCCTCCGCGATCACCGACGGTGTCCGCTGGCCCCGCAGAGCAACCACAGCAAGCCATAAGGCCCAGCCACCCACCACAGCACTGACCAGACCGGTCAGGAAAGACCATAGCCCCGCAATATTGTTGGCATCGTCCGTCTGGCCGACTTCACGCATAGACCACCACAACCCGAACAGACACACGACCACACTGGACATCACCGCCAGGATCCCCCCGGCACGACCCCGATTTCGCATGGGCCAATCCTGCCCCACCCGCCTATCAACGCACCGGTGAGCGGCAAGGATTGGCGCTCCTC
Organism: Streptomyces sp. CB01580; assembly: GCF_001905795.1. Taxonomy (GTDB): domain Bacteria; phylum Actinomycetota; class Actinomycetes; order Streptomycetales; family Streptomycetaceae; genus Streptomyces. Next base: position 21,429 of record NZ_LIXJ01000041.1, on the reverse strand, counting down.
ACGGCAGAAAATTTCCGGCAGCCCGTGAGCACCATCGGCTTCAGCACGGACAACGGCCTCGCCGACGAGAGGCAACTGCACGACTGGAACCGGCCACGAGGCTTCCTGTCCGGCGGAGTTGAGACCGCCATCAACGCCGACAGCAACCTTGCCGTAACCGCCAACCACATCATGCTCGATACGGGCCCGGGTGATGTCGCGGATCCGGGCCCCAGATTGATCAAGCTGCCCGGCCACCCGGAGCGCTCCGGGTGGCGTCGGTCCGGGCCGACGACACAGGCACCTGGCGCCCTGAAACCGCCGTACGCGCCACCCCCGGCCCTGGCGCTCCGACTCCGCTTCAGGAACAGCCGGGCACCAGACCCGGCCCGCGCGCGGCCCCACCGACGCACGAGAGGGACTGGCCAGCCGCCGACCCCCGAGTCGCTCCCGCACGGTCGACTGAGCGGGCTCACGGGCCTGAGCAGGGACCAAAACAGGCGCCTGCAGGAACCGAAAACAGGGGCCGGACCGGGCGCGGCCGGGACTACAGGGCGCGGCTGCACAGCCGGGCAACAGACGCCGTCGTTCCGTCAGCGTGACCCTGAGCGTCTCGCGCACCGGGATCGCCGATGCCCGGCAACCGGGATAGCTCCTGACGGTGATGGCAGGACGGAACCACGCGGTCGCCGCCCGCGGGAGCGGCGGAGCGCTGCGCGCTGGTGAACTCGACCCCCACCGCAAGACGCTGCTCGACGAGGCCGGGATGGTCTGGGAACCCGGCGAGGAAGCATGGGAGAACAAACTCGCCACGCTCGGGTCCTACCACCGGGCCAACGGGCACCTCGCACCCCGCCAGGACGCCGTCTGGGATGACCCTGCTGGCGGGGACCCTGTGCTGGTGGGGCAGCACATGGCCAACCTCCGCCGCAAGGGCCAGAAGAACGGCCTGGGCAAGGACCAGGAGCGAGCAGCGGAACGCGCAGCGCAGCTCGCGGCGATCGCCCCGGACTGGAACTGCCCCTGGCCGCTCGACTGGCAACGCCACTACCGCGTCCTCGCCGACCTGGTCGACGCCGACGGCGCCCTACCCGACATCCAGCGGGGCGTGCTGTTCGAGGGCGACGACATCGGCAAATGGCTCCAGCGGCAGAAGAACCCGGCCCAAGCAAGGCACAAGCAGCATTCCAGCGGGGCCTGGCAGCCCTCACGCAGTGGGTAGAGCGGGAGGGTGCCCACCGGCCGGTACCCCGCAGTCACGCTGAGGAGATCGCGGTTGACGGCGAGACTGCGCCGGTGGTCGTCAAGCTAGGCGTGTGGGTGTCGCGGCGGCGAATACCGCGCTGATCACCGCCGACGCCAAGGTGCCGATCGTCAGGTACTGGAGGACGGTCTGCTGGCGTCGGTGGACGGACTGCGGTTCGTCGTCCCGCTCCGCACGATCAGCGCGGTGCCGTCGCCGAAGTACTTCGGGTTCAAGCGCGGCATCACCTGGCTGAAGGAGCGCCCCATGCGTTCTGGAGAGCCGACGGCACGCCTTCTCCAAGAACCAGGTGTGTGGTCCCGCCTGGCAGGGTGGGCAGCTCGGCCCAGTGAGTCACGGTTTCGTCACTGTCCTGGCCGTAGGGCAGGCGGACGACTCCATCGGAGTCGACGAAGCAGTCCCAGTGTTCCGCCCCGTCCTCCTCGCTCCAGTGCCGAGTCGTGAAGTACATCGGCCTCACCAGCCAGAACTCCTCACCCAACACGCGACCGGACTCATTGGCACTGTCAGCCGGGTACCGGCCCGTGATCGCCGCTGCCACCGGTGCACCGTCCCGAGGCAGCCTCTCGCGTGCGTCCACCCACGTCACGACGGTGTTCAAATTCGTCATCTCCACCCTCACTCAGGCACTCGACACGTCGTCTTTCACCCATACGTCGGCGCGTCGGCAAGGCACTGCCTCGGCATCCGGTGAAACCGCCCGGCGCTCGCGAAGGTTGCTCAGTGCCTGACGCTGTCGGGGATCTTGAAATTCAGCGTGTCTGATCACGGTGGACGAGTCATGTGCGCGATGCGTTTCTACTGGTCAGATGGCAGCTCGGCGGGTTGGTCGGCGGTCTGGGTGTCTCCTGCGGTCCTGGTGACCGTTGGGCGAACGGAACGTTCGTGCCCGGTGATGCTGGTGTGACTGTGGTGGCGGGTGTGGCGATGAGGGTTCACCCGTTCGTGGTGAGCGCCCCGAGAATGACGGATCTGGTGGCCTGTGCGGGTGGCACGGTTGGGGCCCGCGACTTCGGAGGCCCGAGATGTGCGTTCGCTCCCGTACCGGCTGTGTCGTTCCCGAACTGACGGTGCGCGTGGCTCGGGCGTGCAACCCTCAAGGCACCACCGCCATGGCCATCCGTGACCACCTCAACGGTCTGTGGAGTGACGAGGACTTCGAGGAGTGGTATCCGCGCGATGGCAAGCCGGGACTGTCGCCTGCCCAACTGGCCACGGTGTCGGTCTTGCAGTTCCTGCTGGAGATGTCCGACCGGCAGGCCGCCGAGTCCGTCCGCAACCGCATCGACTTCAAGTACGCCCTGGGCATGGAACTGGAGGACCCCGGTTTCCACCACAGCGTTCTTACCGACTTCCGCGAACGCCTGGCCCAGGAAGGCCGGGCCGACAGGCTGCTCGACCTCGCGCTGGAGAAGATCCGGGCCGTCGGCCTCGTCCGCGAGCGCGGCCGGCAGCGCACCGACTCCACCCACGTCCTGGCCGCGGTCCGCGACCTGACCCGCCTGGAACTGGTCACCGAGGCCATGCGCGCCGCCCTCGAAGAACTGGCCCGACGGGCACCGCACGAGCTGGTCGGCCTGGTGAACGAGGAGTGGGGCAAGCGTTACGGCCGCGCGGCCCGGCTCGGCAAGAACCCCTCCAAGCCGAAAACCCGGATCAAGGACACCGGAGAGGATGTCCGCCTGCTCCTGCGCTACGTCCACCGCTATCTGCCCGCCCTCCGCGACGGCGAACAGGTCCAGGCCCTGCGACAGATCTTCGTGCAGAACTACTGCCTCGACGCCAAGGACCGGCCGAAGTGGCGGGAGCCAGAGGACGCCGGCCTGCCACCCTCAGCCCTCGCCATCGTCTCGCCCTACGACGTGAGCGCCCGCTACGCACGCCGCGGCGAGACCCGTTGGAAAGGCTTCCTCGCGCACGTCACCGAGACCTGCGCCCCGGACACACCCAGCGTGATCACCGACGTCACCACCACCAAGGCCCCCGTCCACGACACCAAGGCTCTCCCCGGCATCCTGGCCAACCTGGGTGATCGGAACTTGAACCGCCCCGGGTCAGGTGGAGGCTCGATTTCATGTAAGGATTGAGGCATGGCACGACCCTCCCGTTACCCGCTTGGGCTGCGCCGTCGCGCGGTGCGCATGGTCGCCGAGGTGCGCGACGAATACACGAACGAGACAGCCGCCTTGCAGGCGGTCGCGGACAAGCTGGGCATTGGTTCCCGCGAGACGCTGCGGAACTGGGTGAAGCAGCACGAGGTCGATGCGGGGCAGCGTCCGGGGACGACGACGGAGGAGTCCGCCCAGCTCAAAGCGTTGAAGAAGGAGAACGCCGAGCTGAAGCGGGCGAACGAGATCCTGAAGGCCGCGGGCGGTGAGTTCAACCGGTCGGTGCAACATCCCTGGTAGAAGAGGTGCCGGAGGTGTTGCAGGTGGCAAGGATCGGACGTCCGGGGATGTCGGACGCCCAGAAGCAGGAGGTCTGGCGTCGATGGAAGGAGGGGCAGTCGCTCAGCGAGATCGGCCGTGCGCTGGGGAAGGTGCCCGGATCGATCCACGGCGTGGTGAAGTCGAACGGTGGCTTCGTCCCCGCCGAACGGAAACGGGCGGACGGCGCTCTGACGTTGGCCGAGCGGGAAGAGATCTCCCGGGGGCTGGCCCGTGACGAGTCCTTGCGCACGATCGCGGGACGGCTGGGCCGGGCATCGTCGACCGTCAGCCGTGAAGTGAGCCGTCATGGCGGCCGGGAGAAGTACCGGGCGGCGGACGCCGACGAGCGAGCTTGGGACAACGCCCGCCGCCCCAAACCCTGTCTGCTGCACGGCAATTACCGGCTGCGCGACCTGGTTGCAGCCAAGCTGGCCGCCGACTGGTCGCCACAGCAGATATCGGGATGGCTTGCGCGCCGCTACGGACGCGAGGACGGTATGTACGTGTCGCACGAGACCATCTACCGCAGCTTGTTCATCCAGGCCCGCGGCGTGCTGAAGAAGGAACTCACCGCCCGCCTGCGCAGGCGCCACACCATGCGGAAGTCGAAGAACGCCACCACCGCCGGCCAGGCCCGGGGCCAGATCCGCGACGCAGTCTCCATCCGCGAACGCCCTGCCGAGGCCGAGGACCGGGCCGTGCCGGGCCACTGGGAGGGAGATCTGATCACCGGCGCGAAGAACAGCCACATCGCGACCCTCGTCGAGCGTCACTCCCGCTATGTGATGCTGGTCCGCGTCGCAGGGAAGGACACTACCAGTGTCGTGTCCGCACTGACATACCAAGTCGGCTCCCTGCCAAAGGGGTTGATGACATCACTGACTTGGGACCGTGGCATGGAACTTGCCGAGCACAAGCGCTTCAGTCTCGCCACGGACGTCCAGGTCTACTTCGCCGATCCCAAGAGCCCCTGGCAGCGCGGATCAAACGAGAACACGAACGGGCTGCTGCGGCAGTACTTCCCGAAGGGCACTGACCTGTCTGGATACACCCAGACCGACCTGGACGCCGTCGCCCTGAAACTCAATGCCCGGCCTCGTAAGACCCTCCGCTACGAAACCCCCGCTGATAAACTCGCGTCAGCTGTTGCACTGACCCCTTGAGTTCACCATGACCTGGTTTGCGACTTCGGTGTCGGACAGTCCTTGCCCGTCGGTTTCTTGGTCGCGGGCGGCAAGGAGCATGGACAGCATGTCGCTGCCTGGGGTGGCTTCGGCGTGCTTGTCCTGGATGAGTGTGTGCAGGGTGCGGTGAAGGCTTTTTGTGGCTGTGTGGTAGCGGCGGTTGCCGGGAAGGGGGAGCTGGTTGAATGCGGGTGGCGATATCGACCGCCGGAACACTCCGTTGAGGATGGCGTCCAGGTCGGCGGTGGCCCGGGTGAGGCTCGCCTCGTCGAGCGAGCTTCCGAGGACCGCGCTGATCAGTACGCCGGAGGTGAGCTTGGCCATCTCGGCGCTCACGTCGATGGCTTGGCCGTCCCGCCAGGAGTCGCTGACAGCGAGGATTCGGGCTGTCATGTCCGTGGCGTAGTCCGTTAGGCGGGCCGGGTGGAAGGCCGGCTGGACCAGGCGCCGCTGCCTTTTGTGGTGGCTGTATGGGCACGTGAGCAGGTTGTTGTCCGCGACGTCGTTGATCCGTTCGAAGAAGATTCCGCCTTTGTCGAAGAGTCGGCTGTCGAAGATGACCTGGCGGGTCAGCTCGGGGGTGCACACCATGACGGCCGCATGGGGGCCGATGCGGATGCGCACGACGTCGCCGTGGGCGGGGAGTGAGCGCAGGAAGCCCAGGGGGTCCCGCAGGATTTGGATGCCGTGACCGAAAATCGGAAGGGAGCCGGGGGCCTGAGCGATGGCGTCCATGGGGTGGCGTTCCTTTCAGTGAAGGGGTGGGCTGGGTACTCCTGGGGTTCCCCCGCTGGGCGGGAGTGGGTGACTAGCTGGTCAGGGTGGGTTGACGTGGTTTCAGGTTCACTTGCCTGGTCGGCGTAGTGCTTCTCCTCGTACTCGATCGGGCTGAGGTGGCCGAGCCTGCGGCGGGGGTTGCAGAAGCCGGGGTGAGCCGTAGATTCCGCCGGACTCGTCGTGGACCTGCCGGATCCTGCCCGTCAGCTCGGCGTCCCGGCGGCGCCGTTCACACGGCGAGGTCTCGGCCTGGCGCCACCGGTAGTAGGTGGAGGAGGGGATGTTCAGTTCCCGGAGTACGGGCTCGACCCCCAGGTGCGGGTGCACATCGACGAGCGCGGTCACCTGGGCCGGGTCGGGTCGAGCTGGGCCGCGAAAGAGCCGAGGCCGTCCGCAGGACCTCATTCGCACGCTTGAGCTGGGCATTCTCCTTCCGCAGAGCGGCCAGCTCCTCACGCTCGGCGGTGGTGAGGATGTCGACTCGCTCGCCGGTATCGGCCTCGGCCTGACGGATCCAGTTGCGCAGAGCCTCATGGTGCACGCCGAGTTCCTCGGCCATACGGCGGATCACGGGCTTCGGCTCGGAAGCGCGGTACATCCGTACCGCACGCTCACGCAACTCCAGCGGGTACTTCCTCGGCGCAGGCATCGTCAGAGTTCCTCTCGTGAGTCCCATCTGACCTGATGTCACCTCTCCCCGCATCTCGAGGGAACCTCAGGTGCCGTCAGGTGCCGGCCGACGCGGATTTCCTCGGCCAGCTGGGAGTGGCCCCTTTCCGTGCGAGGCGCCTGGTCATGAGGGTGATGGCCGCCCAGGTGATCAGGGCCTCGGAGTGCTGGACGATCCGTTCGTAGTCCCTTGCGTGGCGGCGTGCGTGCATCATCCACGCAAGACTGCGTTCGACGACCCAGCGGCGGGGCAGCACGACGAAACCGGATGCGTCTTTGGGGCGGCTGACAGGCTTGATCGTGAGGTTGAGGTGCTGTCTCGCCCAGTCGACGAGCTTTCCGGCGTAGGCGGTGTCGGCCCACACGATCGTGCTCTCGGGGCGCATCAGGCAGAGACGGAAGAGGACCTCCTTCGCGGCTGCGGCGTCGTGAAGGTCGGCGGGTGTGACCATGACCATGAGGGGCAGGCCGCGGGCGTCCACGACGAGGTGCCGCTTGCGACCGTTGATCTAATGGGCGGCAGTTGGCACGGGTGGCTCTGGAGACGGTCTCGGCCGCTTTCACGCTCTGGGAGTCGATCACGGTGGCCACCGCTCGGGGGCCTTTGCCCATGTCACGGCGGATCCGGCTGGCGAGATGATCGCGAATCTGGCCGACGATCCCGGCCGCCGCCCAGCGGGCCATGAACCCCCAGACCGTGCGCCAGGGAGGAAAGTCCGCAGGTAGGGCCCGCCATTTGCAGCCGGTGTCCACAACATATCGGATCGCGTCGACGATCTCTCGCCGGGGATGTTTCTCCGGTCGGCCACCACGGCTGGTCTCGCAGGCGGGCTCCGGCAACAGCGGTTCGAGCAGGGCCCATTCTGCGTTCGTGGTGTCGGAGGGATAGCGACGCTGGCGCATGACGGCTTCGCTTCCCTCCAAGGCGGGCGGGGCGCCCGGCCTTCAAGTCGGGCGCCCCTCGGTGGTGGTCAGGCTGAGACGACGAAGTCGAGGGTGGATTCGATGGAGCTGAGCTGGGCGATGATGTGCTTGACCCACTTGTCGCCCGGGTGGGCGACGGTGCCGGTGATGAACCGGCGGAACTCGGTCAGCTTCTCGGTGAGTACGGCCCGTTCGTATGCCTCCAGCGCGGCCCGTTCGGCGCCCAGCTGGTAGCCGTCGGCCCCTGGTCCAGATCAGGCGGTGGCCAGCCGTTTTCGGCGATGATGTCGCGCAGGGCGGCCAGCCCCGACCTGACCTGGCTGGGGGACAGCCCGCTCGCGCGGGTCAGCTGAGGGAACAGCAGCCCGGCGGGTCTGGCCTCGAACAACACGAACCGCAGGGTGTCCGCATGCCGGCGGGCGGCCTCGCCCCGGCACCGTGAGGCGCGGGGCACGGCTACTCGCCCCGCAGCATGCGGGCGAGCTCGTCGATGCCCACCACAGCCAGGCGCCTGAGTGCCGCACCCGGGACAGGGCGCGGGTTCGCGGCGTGCGGCCGCGTTCCCGATCCGGTGCTGCCGGGACCGAGGCCGGCGCGACTGCGCGGCAGCGAAGCGGCGCCGTCCGGCGTCCTGGAACCGCCGCCGCTGCTTACGCAGTTCCTCCTTCTTCGCCGCCTTCGGCTTCGGCATCCGGGGCTGCTTCCAGACCAGCTGCCGCTCCAGGAGCTCATCGGGCTCGAGCTCCTGGTCCTCATTGAGCGCGGCGGACATCTTCTCGGCGGCTGCGCGGGCGAGGACGTCGTCAGGGCTGGGCTGTTCTTCCAGGGTGCTCACGCAACTCCTCCTGCGGTCCGGCCCGGTGTGTGCTGGGTGCCGGACCGTAGCCCAGTCGATCCGCACGACGCACCGCCTGGACGCGGGAAACTACTGGTGTTCGCAGCGGACCATGTACCGGATCCTGTCCGCTGCTGGGCAGAACGGCGAACACCGCCGACAGGTCACCCACCCGCCCAGAACGATCCTCGAACTGGTCGCGCACGGGCCCGCTCAGGTGTTCACCTGGGACATCACCCGGCTGCCCGGTCCGGCCAAGGGCATCTGGGTCCACGCCTACGTGATCATCGACGTCTTCAGCCGCTGCATCGTTGGCCACACGGTCGAACGCGCCGAAACCGCCGAGCAGGCCGAGGAGTTGATCCGCGAGACCATCGAACTCGACGGCGTCGTGCCCCACACCGTCCACGTGGGCCGCGGCACCTCCATGACCTGTAAGAAGGTCTCCCAGGCTGCTGGCCGGCCTCGGTGTTCCAGGAGCCGTTCCCGCCCCAGTGTGAGCGACGAGAACCCGTTCAGCGAAGGTCCGCAGACGGCGGGCCCCGGGCGCCCGTCGCCGGAGCGCGACGGGCCGAGGCTGGGACCCGCTGGTGAACGCGTCGTCACGAGCAGGATCGTGGGTCCATACGGGTGATATTTCTATATTTTCCTACATAAACGCTACGAGCGTGCTCTAGCTTGCCCGGAGTGCACGCCAGATCACTCTGGGCGGGCCCTCGCTTTGGAGGCAGGGTCCACTCCTGTGGTTGTGCTCTGGTCGCGGGTCAGGGGTGGACAAAGGGGAGAGAGGTCCTTGATGCGAATAGCCACGCGTACCTCCGGGCGACGTCTTTGGACGATGTCGCGTGAAAGGGGGTGGGGTTGTCTGCGTATGGTGCTGAGGCCGGTGCTCGCGTTGCTACTGGCTGTGCCGGTTCTCTTGGTCCATACGCCTGCCCAGGCCGCCGGCGGCACGCTGAACGTGTCGGTGGAGGCAGTCCAGGAGACGGTGAAGTCCGGTCAGGGCGCGTCTTTCCGGGTGCAGTGGACGTGCAGCGGCAGTGGTACATGTGATGCCGCGACAATCTCGGTTCCGGTACCGACGGCGCTGGCGTCGTCGGATGCGTTCCCCGATGGTGTTCCTCTGACGGTGACGAGCCAGAGTTCGCTCCAGATCAACGGGGTTGTTGTGCCCGGGGCGGCCACGATCGTCGGTACCGGCCCGGACCGGAAGCTTGTGTGGACCTTCCCGGCGACCGTGGCGACCGGCACCTCCGACGCTGTGTCCTTCACGCTCACCCCGCCGAACTCGGTCACGCCTGATGGGGCGAAGATCACCCCGGAGGTGACCTTCGCGGCCACCGGCACGGCGCCGGTCACGGATTCGGCGACCACGACCGTGACCTCAGACGTCTCCCTGAACGTCTCCAAGGTCAAGTTCGATCCCACCAGCGTCCCGTACGTCAATCAGCAGGTGACCTATTCGATCCTGGTGGGCTACGACTCCCAGTTCCCCACCACGGGCGCTCCCATCCAGTATGCCCGCACGATGGCGGATGTCTGCTCCGAGCCCGGAACGCAGGCGCTTGAGAACCTGACCGTGGTCGACACTCTTCCCACCGGGGCGCGGTTCGTGAGCGCCACGCACGGCGGCGTGTACGAAGCGGCGACGAACACCATCACCTGGAGTCTCGGCTCCTCGGTCAAAGACACCGCGCCCTACGCCTGCGTGCCGTACTCCGGCAACACGAGCTGGACGGGTCTGCCGCTGAAGGCGACCGTCGTCTACCCCGATGGAGAGTTCAGCGCCGACCCGGACCCGAGCGCGGTCACGAACTCGGTCGTGGCCACCGCGAACGCGTGGGGCCAGTCCTCCGAAACGCTCTCTTCGGACAGCTCCGCCTCGCACGCCCTGCGCGAGGGCGCTGCCGGTGCGAGTGTCGAGAAGAGGCCCGGCTACGACTGGGCGATCGGATCGCCCCTCTACCGCACCGTGCACACCCAGAACAACAGCATCTACTCCCTGAGCGGCACCTCGAACGAGCCGACCACGGGCCGGTGGACGTTCACCGACATGATGCCGTGCGCGCTGACCTCGCCGACCAATGACAACGACATCGACTGCGCCACCCCCGCGTTCGTGGATCTGCAGTTCTCCGCGGACCGGTATCTTCCCGAGTTGCGGGTGAACTGGACGACGAACGCCGGCAGCACCGGATCGTGCACGATCGCCGCGGGCACGTCGATGAGCGACACCGCCAACCGCTACTGCGACGGCACTGACGGCAGCACACCCACCCCGGTGCCCGCAGGTGAGTGGATCACGAAGATCGAGGTGGACACCGAGATCCCTCTGTTCGGTGGCGGCAGCTTCTTCATCCACGGCCGTGCCTCCCAGCATGTGCCGTTCAGCAACGTCGACACGGTGTACAACAACCCGAACCTCGACGTGGACCGCTCCGACGTCCACCCCTGGTATGTCACGGTGGAGAACTGCCCGGTCAAGAACGTGATCACCTTCGAAGGCGGACGCAAGTACCTTCCGTACCAACCACAGACGGCGGACAGCGCCGCCGGTATCTGCGGCTACCGGCAGGTCATGACCAACCCGTTCTCGCTGCGACCGGTCAAGTCGATGTACGATCCCGCGATCCCCGAAGGCTCCCGCCCCGCGACCCCCTCGGCGCAGACCGGTGATCTGCTCACCGTCGATCTCGCGATGAACCGGGCACAATGGAACGCGGACCGAGCGGTCCTCGACGCGTCGGCCTTCACCCCGACCGTGACCGAGTACCTCCCGGCCGCGCTCACCATGGTCGAGGACTCGCTCCAGATCGCGGGAGACGCGACGTTCGCGGCCGCGCTCGGCAAACCGGACGTCGCCGTCAAGACGGTGGATTACCTGGGTGAACGGCGTCAACGGGTCACCGTGACGTTCCCGGAGGCGGAGATCACCTCGAACGCGACCTTGGGCCGCACCGCTTACGTGCGGTTCCAGGTTCGCGTCAAGCAGGGTGTCCCCGCGGGTGCCTACACGAACGACTACCTTCTCACCGGCGCCGAAGGCGGGCCGGGCGTACAGGACACCTACCTGCAGTGCGGGCTCGGGAAACTGGTCGATGCCGACCTGCGGCCGACCACCGACCGCACCGCCGCCATCGGGTGTCTGGCCTCCGCGAGTTTCAACGTCCTCCCTGTTCCCGGCGTGAACACGAGCAAGACGGTGCAGGGTGTCTACGACGCTGACGCGATCGGCGCCCCCGGTGTTGGAAGCACCGACCTGTCCGGCAAGGCCGAGTACACCGTCCGTGTCGCGAACTCGGGGTCGGTGGACATCCGCGACGTGGTCGCCTACGACATGCTGCCGCGGGTCGGTGACTCTCTGATCCTGCCCGGCGCCGAAGGCACCCGGGGTTCGGCGTTCCCGGTGCACCTGACCAAACCGGTCAAGGCGCCCGCAGGCGCTACCTTGCAGTACTCCACCAGCGCCAACCCCTGCCGCGGCGACCTCGCCGGCACCGGCGGCGGCGCCGTGGACAGCGCACCCGCCGGCTGCGAGAACGACTGGGCGGCCACGCCGCCCGGCGGCGACTACGAAGCGGTCACTGCCCTGCGCATCGACTTCGGGTCCCGAGTCTTCGCACCTGGGGACGCCGAGAACACCGTGCTCGCCGTCAAGGCCGCAGGCCCGAACACGACCACAAGTGCCGGCCTCGACGGCATCGCATGGAACAACACCGCCGTCGCCGGAGTCGAAGCATCGTCGGGAAGGCCGATCCTGCCGACCGAGGCATCGGCCGTCGGGCTGAAGCTCCTGCCCGACATCGCCTGGCAGAAGACTGACAGCCGCACCGGAGACCTCCTCGCGGGCTCCGAGTGGACCCTCACCCCGGTGCTCGAGGACGGCGAGAAGACACCCGACGGGTGGCCCCGGACGATCACGGACTGCACCGACGCGGGGTGTTCGGATGCCGATCAGGACCCGGCGCCTGGGAAGTTCCGCCTGGCCGGTGTCCCATGGGGCAAGTACACGCTCACCGAAACCACGACACCATCCGGATATCTCCCCCTCAAGGACCCGATCGGGGTGAGCGTCGATCCCGCTGGCGTCGACCGCGGCACCTACCTGCTCGACCTGGGGAAGATCAAGAACGATCCGCGTCAGGGCGAGTGGACCCTGTCGAAGACCTCCGACCCGCCGTCCGGCACCACCGTGAGAGCCGGGGACGAGATCACCTACACCCTGACCGTTGCCAACAACTCGAAGTACCCGGTCCACGACATCGCGTTGACCGACAACCTGAGCGACGTCCTCGACGACGCCACCTACAACAGTGACATCAAGGCCTCGTCGGGTACCGCGGAGGTCAAGGACGGCAAGCTCGTCTGGAAGGGCGACCTCCCCGTCGGCGGCAAGGCCACGATCACGTACTCCGTGACTGTGACCGGCGGTGGTGACACCAAGCTGCACAACGTCGTCACCACTGACGACAAGCGCGGCCACTGCGACACCGAGAAGGGCTGCGAAACCGACCACACCTACGGCGCCTACACCTTCTCCAAGTCCTCCGACCCGAAGACCGGCTCCACCGTCCAGGCCGGCGACGAGATCACCTACACCGTCACGGTGAACCAGCACGGCAAGGCCGCCATCAAGGACGCCACCATCACCGACGACCTGTCCAAGGTCCTCGACGACGCCACCTACAACGACGACGTCAAGGCGTCGGCTGGTTCGGCTGAGGTCAAGGACGGCAAGCTCGTCTGGAAGGGCGACCTCCCCGTCGACGGCAAGGCCACCATCACCTACTCCGTGACCGTCACCGGTAGCGGCGACACCAAGCTGCACAACGTCGTCACCACCGACGACAAGCGCGGCCACTGCGACACCGAAAAGGGCTGCGAAACCGACCACACCTACGGCGCCTACACCTTCTCCAAGTCCTCCGACCCGAAGACCGGCTCCACCGTCCAGATCGGCGACAAGGTCACCTACACCGTCACGGTGAACCAGCACGGCAAGGCCGGCATCAAGGACGCCACCATCACCGACGACCTGTCCAAGGTCCTCGACGACGCCACCTACAACGACGACGTCAAGGCCTCGACCGGATCAGCTGAGGTCAAGGACGGCAAGCTCGTCTGGAAGGGCAACCTCCCCGTCGGCGCCAAGGCCACCATCACCTACTCCGTGACCGTCACCGGTAGCGGCGACGGCCAGCTGCACAACGTCGTCACCACCCCCGACGACAAGCCCGGCACCTGCGACACCGAAAAGGGCTGCGAAACCGACCACACGGTGCCGCCGGGGAAGACTCCTCCGCCGTCCACCAACGTTCCCCCGTCCGGCAACACCCCGCCGTCCGGCAACGTCCCGCCCCCCAACAACCCCCAGCCCGCCCCGCAATCGTCCGGGATCCTCGCCCGCACCGGCACCACCGTGATCTCCGCGGCCGCGCTCGGCACGCTGCTCATCCTCGGCGGCCTCTCCCTCGCCGTCGCCATCAGGAGGCGCCAACGCCACAACAACTGAGGTAACCGGACCTGAGAGGGGTGTTCGTGACAGCCAGTCACGGACGCCCCTTCAAGGTTTCCCCACGCTACGTAGCACGGCCCGGTACACCCAGAGCCCGGCCCACCTTGCACACAGCTCGTACGCGCGCCTTGACCAGCATTGCCAAGCGACGCGGCCATCCCCGCCCACCCCGAGGTCGACCGGAGGCAACTGCGCGCGGTGGAGAAAGACCAGCGCTCCCGGCTCGCGTCGCCGCGCCCGGCGCCGACATCCGCCTGAGCCTGCGGCCCCCCCGTACAGCGCTACGACGGTCCTCCCCCGCCCGCCGCGTCCCAGCTGTTCAGGAAGGCGGCCAGGGCGCGGCGTTGTTCTTCTTCGCGGGTGATCTGACGGGCGCGTGCTTGCCCTCGGCCGAGGGCAGCTCGTACTCGATGGTCTGCTCGCGGGTCAGGAGCACCCGGCGGACCTCGTCCCAGCAGTCTGCGGTGCGCCGCACCCAGTCCCGGTGGCAGTGGTGCAGCCGGCCCGGTCCTGTCGGCGGGCGCGACTGCCCTTCATGTCTATGGGCCGGGGGCGGGTCGTGCGAGCGGTACTGGTCGGGTCGGTGACCGGGCTCCCTCGTACGGCTGATGCCTTTCCCGTCGGCGAACCGCAGGCGCGGTCGGGCCGTTGGTGGGGGCATGCAGATCGAGGCGACCGGGGGCTCAACGGCCCGGCGGGCCGAGTTGTTCGACCAGTACGCGGCGCGCATCCCGGTGGGCCGGGTCGCCGGGCCCGCGGACGTCGCGCCCACCGCGGTTTTCCTCGCCTCCCCCGATTCCGACTACATCACCGGGCAGGTCGTCATGGTCGACGGCGGCATGGAGATGGTCTGAGGCCGTGCCGGTCTCAGACCCTGCGGGCGGCGGAGGTCCGCCGCCGGCACGGCCCCGCCGCCCTTCCGCCGGTCGGACGAGGCGTTCACGGCGCTCCGCATCGACGCCGGTCAGGGGCTCGTCCTCGGCATCGCACGCCGACGGCGGCCCGTGCCTCCGCTCCCGGGGGCGGGTGGTTGTGCGTCCACCTGCGGGGCTGCCGGGTCGGGTGTAGGCAGGAGGTATGCGACTGTGGCATCGGTTCACGCAACGCCTTCCACCACGTCATGCCCTGTTGGCGCTCCCGCTCGGTCTGATCGCGGCCATTGTGCTGCTCGACGTGCTGGCCGAGGGACTGCCGCTGGGTCCGTCGCTGCTGATCGTGGCTCCCACGCTCGCCGCTTCCTTCGCCTCCACCCTGATGACCGCGGCGACCGCCGCCGTCACGGTGGTGGGCATGCTCGTCATCGGCCTGACATCCAACCTGCTCGTCACGCGGGACTTCGATTCACAGTTCATCGCCCTGATGGTGGTCTCGGCCATCGTGACGGTCTTCTGCCATCTGTGCGAGCGGCACGCCCGTGAGCTGGCGCTGGTGCGGAAGGTAGCGGAGGCCACACAGCGGGCAGTGCTACGTCCGCTGCCTCGGCGGATCGGCCCCCTGCGGGTGGCGTCCATGTACCTGGCGGCACAGTCGGAGGCCATGATCGGCGGCGACCTGTACGCGGCCGTCCGCACTAAAGGCCGTGGGTTCGAGTTTTCAGAAGGGGGCTCGTAGCCGAACCCGCGGGTGGTGCGTCCGGAACGGTACCGCAGCGGGGCCGGGTTCGTCCGAGCCCGCCGAACCGACGACATCGGCGTTAACTCTGCCGGAACCGCGACCGAGCTGGCGGGATCTGGCCGGGGCGTGGCTGGCCAGCACGAGAACCGTCTAAATCAAGGGCTGCGCGAGTACTGGGCCGCATAGCCTCATAGTTCGCCCATCGTGCGGCGACCCTGATACGAGGAGTTAGGCATGGCCGCCGACAGCCCGAGGGACTGCTGCATGTTCGGGTGACAGCGGGGTTTATGCAGCCAGAGCTGCTGGTGGGGTCATGATGGCTTCGTGCTCGACAGGGGTCAATCTGGCCAGGCGTCTCTGATGCCGACGGCGGTGGTAGGTGCGCTCGATCCAGGTCACGATCGCGATCCGCAGTTCCTGGCGAGTGCCCCAGGTGCGGCGGTCGAGGACGTTCTTCTGCAGCAGCGCGAAGAAGCTCTCCATGGCGGCGTTGTCGCCTGCGGCACCGACCCTGCCCATCGATCCGATCAGGCTGTGACGTGCGAGGACTGCGACGAACTTCCGTGAGCGGAACTGCGACCCGCGATCGGAATGAACGATGCATCCGGCGACCTGGCCGCGACGGGCCACCGCGGATTCAAGAGCCCTCACCGCGAGGCCGGACTTCATCCGGGCGTCGATGGAATAGCCCACGATGCGGCCGGAGTACACGTCCTTGACAGCGCACAGATACAGCTTGCCCTCGCCGGTGGCGTGCTCGGTGATGTCGGTCAGCCACAGCCGGTTCGGACCGTCAGCGGTGAAGTCGCGCCTTACCCGGTCGTCGTGGACCGGAGGGCCGACCTTGGCGTTCTTGCCCCGGCCTCTGCGCTTGCCGAACGCGCTCCACCAGCGGTTGTCCCGGCAGATCCGCCACGCGGTCCGCTCGGCCATCGGCTCACCGGCCGCATGGGCCTCGTCGAGGAGGAACCGGTGGCCGAACTCGGGATCGTCGCGGTGAGCGTGGAACAGGGCGTTAGCCCGGTAGGCCTCGGCGAGTTCGGCCTCGGTGACCGGCCGGTCCAGCCACCGGCAGTAGGGCTGGCGGGCCAGCTTGAGCACCCGGCACGTCACCGCCACCGGCACCCTGTGAGGGGCAGCGGCGGCGGCCAGCCCGCGGACGAGCGGGTACATCATTTTGACGGCAGGTTCGCCTGCGACAGATACGCCGCAGCCCTCCGCAGCACCTCGTTCTCCTGCTCCAGCAACCGGATGCGCTTGCGAGCCTCGCGCAGCTCGGCCGGCTCACCCGACGCCGGCGCGGGCCTGGAACCCTCATCGGTTTCGGCACGGCGCAGCCACTTCGACAACGTGATCGGGTGGACGCCGAAGTCGGCGGCGATCTGTTCCAGCGTGACGCCGGGCTCGCGGTTGCGCGCGACCCGCACGACGTCCTCGCGGAACTCCTTCGGATAAGGCTTGGGCACTGCGACATCCTTCCAGGCCGCCTCTCAGCAAGCCAGGTCAGGTGTCACCCAACCCTGCAGCAGTCCCAGCTGTTGGTCGGCGTGTAAGCGAATTCGACGTTGTTGGCTGCGGCCCAGTCACCGACCCGGGAGTCCTTCTTCGTGGTCAGATGCGGGGAGAAGTTGTCAAGCACGATCGCGATACGGACCGTGGGCGGGTGGAGGCTGCGCAGGTAGCGGCAGAACTCCAGGAACCTGGTCCGGTTCTTCCTCGGCTTGATGTGGCCGTAGAGCCTGTCCTTGCCGAGGTCGTAGGCGGCGAACAGATGCCGTACCCCGTGCGGGCGGGTGTAGGTCGCCCGCCGGCGGGGCCGGGGCTCCCGCTCGGCGTCTTTGTGTCTGCCGCCGCGTTCGGCCCATTGCCGGCCGGGGTGGGGCTGGAGGTTGAGCGGTTGGGTCGGGGACGAGACGCCGTGCACCCTTGCAGGTGTCGGTCTTCCCGTCCCCGCCCGCCGAACCGGACGTGCCCGTTGGCCGGGCATCCGGCTCTCCACGTGATCCGAGAGAGGGTCAAGTGAGGTGTTCGCTGACCTGGCCGACGAATGCCATGTCGTCGTGGTCGGTCCGGCGGAAACGTGCTCCGTCGGGATCGACCTCGTCCATGTTCCATGGCGTGCTGATCTGCGCTCCGCGGTAGCGGTAACGCTCGACCCGCATCGTCGCAATACCGCTCGAACGTGAGGTGCGGGAACTCCCGCCCCAGCCACGCGTCGAAGGCGTAGTGCAGATACAGATTCGCCAGCACGGGCGAAATCGCCGACCCCTGGGGAGTCCCGCGATCCCGTTGCTGCACCGACCCGTCCGCCTTCGCCAGCGGTGCAACAAGCCACCGCTTGACGTAGAGCAGGACCCACTTCCCGTCCGCGTCGACATGCCGCTCGACGGCCTTGAGCATCAGCTCATGGTCCACGCTGTCGAAGAACGCCCGGATGTCGAGATCGACCACCCAGTCGTTCCGCCAACAACGCCGCCGGCACGTCTCCACCGCGTCCAGCGCCGACCGCCTCGGCCGGTAGCCGTAGGAGTCCGGATGGAACACAGGCTCCACCCGCCTCTCCAGATACATCGCGGCCACCGTCTGTGCGATCCGGTCAGCCACAGTGGGCACCCCAAGCACACGGACACCTTTCCCACCCGCCTTGGGGATCTCCACGGCCTTCACCGCCGGAGGGAAGTACGAACCGGACGACATGCGATTCCACAGCTTGTACAGATTCCCCTTGAGGTTCTGCTCGAACTGCTCGATCGACACACCGTCCACCCCGGGTGCACCCCGATTGGCTTTAACCCTCAGATACGCCTCCCACACCATCGACTTGGAAATGTAGAACGACTTGATCTCGGCCTGCGGCCTTGATCCGTTCACCTGGTTCCTCCCGGACACACCGGTTGACCACCAAACAAGTCAGGACGACCCGCCCCCTTCGCTCCGCCCCCATTACAAGGACTTCATCACTACTACGAGACGGTCCGTCCCCCTGCCACGCATCGGTACTCAGTTCCTTGCAGTTTCAGCTGCTTGGAGTTCTCCCTTGACACCAGCCCGCCCTCAACATGGACCGGCTGGCAGCATCGCGGCGAGGGGTTCCCACGTTCCGCACTGGTGCCTGTCGCCGAGCTCGCGCCACCTTCATGCCGGGCCGCCACCTGACCAGGAATACAGGACCCCGTCAGACTTGTCCCGGGGCAACAACTGGACCCCGGTTTCGGCAACCACTCATACGCTTACGACACTTCAGCAGTGGTTCACTCGCGTTCGCCTTCTCGGCACACACCTGACGCATCTCGTGCGCCTTTTCCACAGTGCTCATCACCCCGGCTCATTCACCGGAGCAACCTGCGGTGGTTTGGGACCTCCCCCTGCGTGGGCGATCCCGGAGGGCCTACCTCCATCACCAGTGCAGCACCACGTCAAGAGCTTCCGTCTACACTGAAACCTCCTGTTGTGTTCGTGGCGCACAGTCGTCGGCGTAACGCACCAGCCGAAAGTTCGACAGCCCCTTCTTGCGCCGGTGCTGCCTGCGCCAGCGCGGACTCATCTCCTCGTTCCAGATCCGGACGAAGTACCGGTCCAGTACGGAGAGATAGATGTTGGCCAACAGCGGGGAAGCGACCCCGCCTTGCGGAGTGCCGTTCAGACTGTCCGCGAAGCCACCGTGCAGTTCGATAACCCCAGCCCGCAGAAACGCGCGGACCAGACGCAGGACCCTCCGGTCCTTGACGCGGTCTCCCACCAAGTCCATCAGGACGTGGTGGTCGACGTTGTCGAAGCACGCGGTGATATCCCCCTCCACCACCCACTCGTAGGAGAGGCTGGTGAGCCGGTGAATCTCGGCGATGGCATCCTGGGCCCGACGCCCAGGCCGATACCCGTACGAAGACGGGTAGAAGTCGACCTCGAAAATCGGCTCCAGGACCAGCTTGAGGGCCATCTGCGCGACACAGTCGCGCAGGGTGGGGATCCCCAGATGACGGACCTTGCCGCCCTTCTTGGGGATCACCGCCTGCTTGACCGGCAGCGCGGTGAAGGACCCGTCCTTGAGAGAAGAACGCAGTTCCTCCAGGAACGGAATCACTCCGTGGTCCTCGACGTGATGACGCGTCACCGCATCCACGCCCGCTGTCCTGGCACCCCGGTTGCCTGACACCCGCTCCCAGGCCACCAGCAAGGTGGACCGGTCGCAGATCAAGTTGAACACGTCGCCGAACCGGCGGTCCGGATCGGCCCTTGCCCATCGGTGCAGTTTGAACTGGTGATCGAGTACCCGCCGCTCAGCCGCGAAAATGCTCGGCCAAGTAGTCGACGGCGCGTCGCTATTCAACAACGCTCCTCCCCGACATCAACACCACTGCTATCACGCTGTCGCCCTTCCCCATGCGGCCGGCTTTCCCGGCCTCGGAGTAATACGGCGACTCCGCCACGATCCGGGGCCATCAGTGAGCGTCGCACCTGCCCGCCGCCCGGCTGGCTGCCGGGCGGGGAGGGCGACACTGGATCGCTTCCCACGTTCACTGAGGATCCTTCGACGGCGTCGGTGCCCAGCTCTACCCCGGCGGCATCACCACAGACCGCACATCGCAGTCTTGGTCCGGGCCTCCGACTGCCCAACCTGCGAACAACCGAAGAGGAGAGGCCATCGGACAGAGCACTCTCCAGTACCGCAAAGCGACCCATCCACCAGATTCGGCAGGCCGCTGACGACTCACGGGGCTTCAACCACTGGTTCAGTTTCCTTACACCCATTCCGTCTTCGCTTGCGGGCACGAACCGCCTGGTGGTGTCGGTCCGCCCCTACGTTGTCGAGGCTGCTTCCGGCCTCCACCCCCGACCTGGGGATCGGCCTGCCTCCAGCTTCAACCGGTCACTGCGATGACCAGCGGCGGGCTCCTCCTCCCGCACGATTCCTCAGCGCCTCGTGGCGCACGCCCGAACTCGTCCATGCAGAAGACGACTTCGGGCTCACCCTCCTCAGGTATGACCTCGCCGTCGGCGATCGCGTAGAGGTGTTCGACGCGGGCCTTCTTGGCCGCGTAGTCGGGGTCGCCGGAGGTCTTCCAGGTCTTCAGGCGTTGAAAAGAGACGCCTTCCTCGCGGAGCAGGATGCGCAGGCCCTCGTGGCTGATGTCGTCGACCACCCCCTCGGCGACCAGGAAGTCCGCCAGCTTGGTCAGACTCCAGGCCGAGAACGGCAGGTCGTGCTCGGTGGGCTTGGACTTCGCGATCTTCTTGATCTCGCGCCGCTCAGGCAGGGTGAAGGTCTTCGGCCGACCGCCCTTGTACTTCGGATACAGGGAGTCGAAGCCGTCGGTGTTGAAGTTGCGCAGCACATCGCGGACCCGGTCGTCGCTGGTGAACGTCACTTCGGCGATCTTCGCGACCGGCATGCCCTGCGCGGACAGCAGGATCATCTGGGCCCGCCGCCAGGTCACCACCGACCCGGTGCCCCGGCGGATGATCCGAAGCAGCCGCTGTCCCTCGTCGTCATCGATCTCGCGCACGCGCACACGTTCAGCCACCTGGGCACCCTGGCACGACGCGCCGCCCGGTACGGAACCCGGCGGCGCGTCACTCACAGTAGAGCGGGCGCGACCTGATCTGGCGTCATACGCCAGTGGTGCCGTCGATGCGCTCCCGGACCAGGTCGGCGTGGCCGTTATGACGGGAGTACTCCTCGATCATGTGGACGTAGATCCAGCGGAGGCTGACGTCCTGCTCCATGAAGCGGCCAGTGTCGGTCAGAGCGCGGCCGGCGCAGTGCTCGCGGGCGCGGGCGATCTCCGCTTGCCAGGTGGTGAGAGCGTCGCGCAGGGTGGCGCCCTCGGCCAGTTCGAATCCGCCGTCGGGAGCATTCGGGTCGGCCTGCGGGTCGTAGATGGGCGGGGCCTGTTCTCCGGCGAACACCCGGCGGAACCAGTTCCGCTCCACCTCCGCCATGTGCTGGACGAGGCCGGTCAGCGTGAAGCCGGACGGCGGCACGGACGCCGCGGCGGCCTGCTCATCGTTCAGGCCCTCGCACTTCATGGCGAGGGTGGTGCGGTGAAAGTCGAGCCAGCTCTCAAGCGTGGTGCGCTCGTTGGCGTTCAGGGGCGGCATAGGGCGTTCGATGGCGTTCACCGGTCGATTATCGCCAGCGGCCGAAGCCGTCGACAGTCAGGGCTGCACAACAGAGCGAAGGGCGAACGTTGCCTGATGCGGCACTAGTAGTACTTCGTTAGCCTCGCTGTTTCGCTTGG
>NZ_LIXJ01000040.1 GCF_001905795.1 Streptomyces sp. CB01580 | reverse complement strand
TCGCGCTTTTCCCTTTCGGCGTTTCCAACCTTACCAGATTCTTTTTCCGTTCCGTTTCCGGTCCGAATTTCAATTCCGGTGGCCGTTGGAGGGCCTTCACCTTTCGGCTGATTCGACTTTATCAGAAGCATTCGACCGTTCTGGACGGTCATACGATCCGAATTGAGAGAATCAAAGATCCTGCGGAAATTGCATTCCCGCAGAGATGCGGTTGTAGAGGCTAACCGCCTGGCCCGGACCTGTCCAGTCCGTGGCAACCGTTAGAATCTACCTCCCCACGCCGACCGTGTCAACAGCCTTCTGGGGAGATGAGCAGACTAGCAGGTCAGCGGGGGCGCATGCACATCAGGCTGCGACCGGCAGCTCGGCGCTGCGTTCAGCGGCGTCGATGTCGCCCCGGTCCCCTGCTCGCGATGCTCGGCCGCCCAGGACGTAGACGTACACGAGGAAGGCCGCCTCGGCCGCGATGCCGATGGCGATACGGGCCCAGGTCGGCAGGCCGGAAGGGGTGACGAAGCCTTCGATGACACCCGAGACGAAAAGGATCAGGGCGAGGCCGATGGCCATACCGATCGCCGCTCGGCCCTGCTGGGCGAGGGCCGAGCGGCGGCTGCACGGGCCCGGGTCGATGACCGTCCAGCCGAGGCGGAGGCCGGTGCCCGCCGCGACGAAGACTGCGGTGAGTTCGAGGAGGCCGTGCGGGAGGATCAGCCCCAGGAAGACGTCCAGCCGGCCGGCCGACGACATCAGTCCGATGCCCACTCCGAGGTTGAGCACGTTGACGAAGAGGATCCAGATCACCGGGATACCCAGGAACGCGCCCAGGACCAGGCACATGGCGGCGGCTCTGGCGTTGTTCGTCCAGACCTGGGCCGCGAACGACGCCGCGGGGTGACTGGAGTAGTAGGTCTCGTACTCCCCGCCGGGGCTGGTCAGGCGGCGGAGCTCGTCCGGGGCCGCGATGGCCGCCTGGACCTCGGGGTGCGTACCGATCCACCATCCGATGATCACGGCCAGCAGCGTGGAGAGCACCGCCGTCGGTATCCACCAGTGCCGGGAGCGGTGGACCGCGGCTGGGAATCCGGCGGTCAGGAAGCGGGTGGCGTCGCGCCATGAGGCCCGGCGGGTGCCCGTCACCGTGGACCGGGCGCGGGCCACGAGCTGGGTGAGGCGCGCGACGAGCGCGGCGTCCGGGGCGCTGGACTGGACGAGGGAGAGGTGGGTTGCCGTGCGCTGGTACAGCTCGACGAGTTCGTCGGCCTCCTCGCCGGTGAGCCGGCGTCCGCGGCGCAGGAGGCGGTCCAGACGGTCCCACTCCGCACGATGGGCGTTCACGAAGACATCGAGGTCCATGGTCGGCTGCTGCTCCAGGCAAGGGTGCGTGCGGGTTCGTACCGCGGCGGCGCGTTGCGGGTCAGCTTGGCAGACTGAGAGCCCGAGGGGCAGGGAAGACCGGCGAGGGATGGGGCTGCGATGAGTCGACTGGTGACCGGGGACGCGGTCGTACTGGGGCTGCAGCCGGCGAGACTGCCGAGTCGGGCACTGGCTTTGGCCATCGATCTCGTCGTGTTGGGCGCGGCGTTCTTCTTGGTGTCGATCGGACTGGCCGTGGCAACGGCGACGCTGGACGAGGCGGCGTTCGCGGCGATATCCGTCGCCGCCTTCCTGCTGGTGCTGATCGGTGGGCCGATCGCGGTGGAGACGCTCAGCCGTGGTCGCTCGTTGGGGAAACTGGCGTGCGGGCTGCGGGTGGTCCGGGACGATGGGGGGCCGATTCGTTTTCGGCACGCGTTGATGCGTGGGGCCATGGGGTTCGTCGAGATCCTGCTGACATTCGGGGTCGTCGCCTGCATCGCCTCGTTGGTGTCGGAACGGGGGCGACGTCTGGGGGACGTGTTCGCGGGCACGCTCGTCGTGCGGGAGCGGGTACCGGCGGGGCGTGGGACTGCCGTGCCGCCTCCGCCGCCGTGGCTGGTCGGCCGATTCTCCGCGCTGGATCTGTCGGCCGTGCCGGACAGTCTGTGGCTGGCGATACGGCAGTACCTGACACGGATGCACCAGCTCGACGCACGGATCGGCCAGTCGATGGCGGAGCGGCTGGCCGGGGAGCTGTCGACGCGGACGGGCGTTCCCGTGCCCGCGGGGGTGCCCGCCGGGGCGTATCTGGCAGCGGTGGTGAACGAACGGCAGGCGCGGGACGCACGGCGGGTGATGACCGCCGCCGCACAGGGCGGGGCCGTACCCGGGACGGCCTGGGGTGGACCAGGCACATCGGACGGACCCGCTGCACCGGGTTCGACGAGCGCGGCGGTTGGTTCGGCCGGACATGCGGGGCGAGCGGCCGGGTATGCGGGGCAGGGGGGACATACGGGGAGCGCGGGATCGGTGAACGTGGCCGCACCGCAAGCGCGGACTGGGCCGATGTCGCCCGCGGGCGATGCGAAGGCGGGTGCTCCTGCGGTCCCGGTGGTGGAGAAGGGCGGGCCGGAATCCGCCCCGACAGGGTTCGCCCCACCCGCCTGACGTGGTGGGAGTGCCCCGATGTGCGGTGAACCCGTGCGAGGCGAGGTGTGCTCCGGCCCTACCGCGGTGAGGGCGGGGAGTCGAGGTCCTCGAGTTCGATGCCGGGGGCCGAGAGCACGACGTCACCCGCGATGTGAACGGTGTGCCGCTCGCCCGTGTCCAGGCCGCTGACCTGGTATTCGTCCACAACCAGGGGGCCATTGTCAGTGGCGTGCGCTTCACTGTTCACCAGGGCCCAGGACTGGTCGACGGTGCGGGGGGCGAGGACCGGATCCGTGAAGGCGACGAGGCGGACACGGGCCGCGGGGGAATCGAGGGTGAGGCGCAGCAGTCGCGATGTAGCGACGTAGAAAGCGGGGGACGTGCCGGTGAAGGAGTGGGCGCGCACATTGCCTTCCGTGGCATGAAGGCCGGTCGGGTCTGTACGGACCCAGGTGACGCCGTCCAGGGCGGCGCCGCGGACCTGCCAGCTCGCGGCATGGAGTTCGAGACGGATGGGGCGACCCAGCTCGTCGAGGGTCAGGTCGACAGAGCCGAGGTGGTCGCCGGAAGGGGCGGTGGTCCGGGAGACATAGCGCCAGCCGGAGGGGCCGGGGGCGCACTGGAAGTGTTCTTCGCCGAGGAGGGTGTGGTCGTGGAGATCGTGAAGCGAATATCGACCGCGGGGCATGGCGTCCTTCGGGGTTCCTCGGGCTGAGCCGCTGCGGTACGGGGCAGGCCCCCGACACGGGGGTGCGGGGGCCTGCGCTCGTAGCCGCTGCTGGGGCTGTTCCGTCTGTCGGCGGCCCGGGTCGTGGACGGCCGGGGCGCCGCGACGACCGCTCGGCCGGTCATCGGCGGCCGGTGGTATCGCGGCCGGCCGGTGACGGTGTGCGCGTACGCGGTCGCCGACCGGCCGGAGCGAGGCGGATCAGTAGCGGTAGTGGTCCGGCTTGTACGGGCCCTCGACCTGGACACCGATGTAGGCGGCCTGCTCGGGACGGAGCGTCGTCAGCTTGACGCCGAGCGCGTCGAGGTGAAGGCGGGCGACCTTCTCGTCGAGGTGCTTGGGCAGCACGTAGACGTCGGTCGGGTACTCCTCCGGCTTGGTGTACAGCTCGATCTGGGCCAGGGTCTGGTCCGCGAACGAGTTGGACATCACGAACGAGGGGTGGCCGGTGGCGTTGCCCAGGTTGAGCAGGCGGCCCTCGGACAGCACGATGAGGACCTTGCCGTCGGGGAACGTCCAGGTGTGGACCTGCGGCTTGACCTCGTCCTTGACGATGCCCGGGATCTTCGCGAGGCCGGCCATGTCGATCTCGTTGTCGAAGTGGCCGATGTTCCCGACGATGGCCTGGTGCTTCATCCTGGCCATGTCGGTGGCCATGATGATGTCCTTGTTGCCCGTGGTGGTGACGAAGATGTCGGCCTTGTCGACGACCTCGTCGAGGGTGGTCACCTGGTAGCCGTCCATCGCCGCCTGGAGGGCGCAGATCGGGTCGATCTCGGTGATGATCACGCGGGCGCCCTGGCCGCGCAGCGACTCCGCGCAGCCCTTGCCGACGTCGCCGTAGCCGCAGACGACCGCGGTCTTGCCGCCGATGAGGACGTCCGTGGCGCGGTTGATGCCGTCGATCAGGGAGTGGCGGCAGCCGTACTTGTTGTCGAACTTGGACTTGGTGACGGCGTCGTTGACGTTGATCGCCGGGAAGAGGAGGGTGCCGTCGCGGTGCATCTCGTAGAGCCGGTGCACACCGGTCGTGGTCTCCTCGGTGACGCCGCGGATCTCGGACGCCAGCTGGGTCCACTTCTGCGGGGACTCACCAAGGGTGCGGGTCAGCAGGGCGAGGATGTGGCCGTACTCCTCGCTGTCCGCCGTCGACGGGTCCGGGACCGCGCCGGCCTTCTCGAACTCGACGCCCTTGTGGACGAGGAGGGTGGCGTCACCACCGTCGTCGAGGATCATGTTCGGGCCGCCGGTGGGGGTGTTCGGCCAGGTCAGAGCCTGCTCCGTGCACCACCAGTACTCTTCGAGCGTCTCGCCCTTCCAGGCGAAGACCGGGACGCCCTGGGGGTCGTCCGGGGTGCCGTTCGGGCCGACGGCGATGGCTGCGGCGGCGTGGTCCTGGGTGGAGAAGATGTTGCAGGAGGCCCAGCGGACCTGGGCGCCGAGGGCGACCAGGGTCTCGATCAGCACGGCCGTCTGCACGGTCATGTGCAGCGAACCGGTGATGCGGGCGCCGGCCAGCGGCTGGGCGGCGGCGTACTCCTTGCGGATCGACATCAGGCCGGGCATCTCGTGCTCGGCGAGGGTGATCTCCTTGCGGCCGAACGCCGCGAGGGAGAGGTCGGCGACCTTGAAGTCCTGCTGGTTGGCGACCGTTGTCATAACGGGCTGCTCCTCGTGGTGTGGGTGTCGAGGTGGGCGGCTGGCTCTGCGGGCACGCGGGCACACGAATGCCCGGGCGTTCGCAGCGCAGTCCGTCGGAGGCCCTCTCTCCCTCGGCCGGCCCGTGTGCGCGGACCGATCGACCGCCATCAGCAGCGACGTCTGACACTGCCGTCGAATCTACACCGATCGCCCCGGGCGCTCCCAGCCCGCCCGAAACCGCGAGTGGCCGGAAGCGGGCCATGGACAAGGCCAGGCCGGAACCGGACAGGGAAGGGCCGAAAGAAACGGACGGGAAGGGACCGGGAACGACCGGGAAGGGCCGGACGGGGATCCGGGGGGGAGCGAGAAGAGGCCGGAGGCCGGAGAGGGGACGGAGCGGGGCAGAGCAGAGAGGGACGGGGACGGACCAGGGACGCGTACGGGGTGGATCGGAGGACGGGGCGGGCCCGCCTGCGCCTGCGGTAGGTACCGAGGCGAGGGCAGGCGGCTCGAAGACCGTGCGCCCCAAGACCGTGGATGCGGCCCGAGGACCCGTGGCGAGGGCCGGAGGGGCGGGACAGGGGATGGGCCGCTGGACGGGTCAGTGACCGGAATTCGCCGGGGCGTCCGGGGTCTTCCCGGAGGGCGTACCCGGGGTGGCCTCCGGTGCTCCGCCCGGGGTCTTGCCGGGGTTGGCGCCGGCCGCGGCGGCCGCCGCGCTGTAGATGTCCGGCTCCAGATAGATGACGCGGGCGATCGGGACGGCTTCGCGGATGCGCGCCTCGGCGGCGTTGATGGCGTTGGCGACCTCGGATGCGGTGTCGTCGTGCCGCACCGCGATCTTGGCGGCGACCAGCAGTTCCTCCGGGCCGAGGTGGAGCGTGCGCATGTGGATGACGCGGGTGACGGTGTCGCCGTCGACGACCGCCGCCTTGATCTTCTCGACCTGGTCGGCGCCGGCGGCCTCGCCGAGCAGCAGGGACTTGGTCTCGGCGGCGAGCACGATCGCGATGATGATCAACAGGGCGCCGATGCAGAGGGTGCCGATGCCGTCCCAGACGCCGTCGCCGGTCGCGAGCGCCATTCCGACACCGCCGAGGGCGAGCACCAGACCGATCAGCGCGCCGAAGTCCTCCAGGAGCACGACGGGGAGTTCGGGGGCCTTCGCCCGGCGGATGAACTCCCTCCACGACAGCGAGCCGCGGGTCTCGTTGGACTCCTTTATGGCGGTGCGGAAGGAGAAGCCCTCGGCGATGATCGCGAAGACGAGAACGCCCACCGGCCAGTACCAGGACTCGACCGCGTGCGGGTTCTTGATCTTCTCGTAGCCCTCGTACAGCGCGAACATGCCACCGACCGAGAACAGCACGATGGAGACGAGGAAGGCGTAGATGTAACGCTCGCGGCCGTAGCCGAAGGGGTGCTGGGGGGTCGCCTCGCGCCGGGCCTTCTTGCCGCCGAGCAGCAGCAGTCCCTGGTTCCCCGAGTCGGCGACCGAGTGGACGCTCTCCGCGAGCATCGACGACGAGCCGCTGAACAGGAACGCGACGAACTTGGCCACGGCGATCGCGAGGTTGGCGCCGAGTGCCGCCACGATCGCCTTGGTTCCGCCTGACGCACTCATGGGTGCCTGATGTCCCTTCGTCGGTTCTTCGGTGCCGCGGCCCTGGCGCCGCGGTACGGCCGGACATTGTTGCAGCCGCCGGTGCGGAAGGTTCGTCAGGCCACCACTGTGGCACGGAACAGAGTTCCCATACCGGATACTTCGGTCTTCTCCCCGGCGGGCACGAAGACCGAGGTGCCGGGGGTGAGGCCGATCGTGCCCGCCTTCGGGGCGCCCGCGGTGCACAGCAGGATCTGCGGGGTGCTCCGGGTCAGGTCGACGGGTTCGGCCCCGGGCGACAGGTCGAAGCGCGAGAGCCGGAATTCGTCCACGGGCGTCTCGTACAGTTCTTCGCCGGACGGGGACGCCTCGGGGCGCAGGATGCCCGGTTCGGTCGGCTCGAAGCGGACGACGCGCAGGAGTTCG
Source organism: Streptomyces sp. CB01580 (assembly GCF_001905795.1). GTDB lineage: Bacteria > Actinomycetota > Actinomycetes > Streptomycetales > Streptomycetaceae > Streptomyces. The sequence continues at coordinate 51,377 of NZ_LIXJ01000040.1, read as the reverse complement.
GGCACGTCGATGTGCTTGGGCGTGAGTCCGCAGCGCAGCACGTTGTCCGAGTTCGCCATGATCTCGACGCCGAGGCCGTCGAGGTAGGCGTGCGGGACGCCGGCACCGAGGAACAGGGCCTCGCCGGGCTGGAGCTCCACGTAGTTCAGCAGCATCGCGGCGATGACGCCGGGGTCGCCGGGGAAGTGGTGGGCGATCCGGGCGTACGGGGCGAGGGCGCCGCCGAGGCGCTGCGCCGCAGCCGCTGCCTCGTTCACGGTCTCGGCCGTCTCCGCCGGGTCGGCGCCGAGGATCGCGGTGAGGACCTCGCGCAGGGCCGCTTCCTCGGGGTGGGCGCCGAGGAGGTCGGCGTACGGCTTGAGCGAGTCGACGCCGAGGGCCGCCATCGTCGCGGCGGCCTCGTCGGGCCTGCGGAAGCCGCACAGACCGGCGAAGGGGGTGAGCGCGCAGATCAGCTCGGGCTTGTGGCTGGCGTCCTTGTACGTGCGGTGGGGGGCGTCGATCGGGACGGAACGGCGTTCTTCGTCCGCGTAGCCGCGCCGGGCCTGGTCGAGGTCGGGATGGACCTGGAGGGAGAGCGGAGCACCCGCGGCGAGGAGCTTGAGGAGGAAGGGCAGGTGGGGGCCGAACTTGTCGACGGTGGCCCGGCCCAGTTCGCCCTCCGGGTCGGCGGCGATGACCTCGGCGAGGGACTGCTCGCGGCCCGCCGCGGCGCCGGTGGTGCGGGTGAGGCGGGAGGGGGCGCCGGGGTGGGTGCCCATCCACATCTCGGCCTGGGGTTCACCGGTGGGGGCGACGCCGAGCAGCTCCGGGATGGCGGTCGTGGAGCCCCAGGCGTACGGGCGGACGGTGTTGGAGAGCCGGTCCATGGTTCGTCCTCGTGCTCGTGGGATGCGTGGATCCCCGTGGGTGCGCGGATCAGCGGATCAGGGGTGTCTGGGGCAGTGTGATGTGCGGGGCGGCTCGGATGGTGTCGTGGTGGTGGCCGAGCGGTGTGCGGATGCTGTACGGGCGGGTGCGGTGATCGGGCAGGTGCGGTGGTCGGGCCCGGGGCCCACGCTCTCCGGGAAGCGCTTTCCAGGATGCCAGGGGTGCGGGTGGACCGTTCTCCGGGTCGGGGCGCGGAGGTCGTCCGGGGGAGGTGCCCGGGACGAGGGGCGCGGAGGGGTCAGGCGCGGGCGGACGACGCCAGCGCCAGGTAGACGGCGGCGAAGTCGGTGACCGCGAGGAGTTCGGCCAGGGCTTCGAGTGCGGTGCCGTCGTCCGGTTCGAGTTCGCTGATCGCCGTGTCGTGGCCGAGGGCCAGTTCGCGGGCGGCGGGGGCGGCGCTGAGACCGCCCGCCGGGCGGTCCCGGAGCAGGACGACGCGGGTGTGCAGGGGTTCCGGCTCCTCAACCCGGTCGCGGAAGAAGTCGTCGGGGTCGGCCCCGGCCGCGAAGGCGCCCGCCAGCAGCGCGCCGTGGGCGGGAAGGGCCTCGGGGAGTTCGGCGGCGAGGGCCGGACGGCCGGACAGTTCGGCGAGCACCGCGGCGAATCGGCGGCCCACCGGACCTGCCGTGTCCCCCTCGGTCCAGACGAGGGGGAGGCTGTCGGCGAGTTCGGCGGCGAGGGTCTTCGCCGGGTTGCTGTACGTGGCGATGGCCGGGCCGCAGCGTTCCGCGGTGCGGTCGAGGCGGTCGGCGACGCCCTGGAGCTCCTGGGCGGACGCGGTCACCAGGCCGACCCGGTCGAGCAGTGCGAGCAGCGGGGTGAACAGGGCCCAGAGCGTGCCCGGCCCGGCCGCCGACGTCTCCGCGTCGTACTCGCCGTAGGGGGCGGTGGCCATCGGTACGACGAGACCGCGCGCTCCGTCGATCGCCTCGCGCAGCGGTGACTGCCGTGGAGCGACCGCGACGACGCTGCAGCCGCGCCGGTACGCCTGTTCGGCGAGGAGGGAGAGGCCCGGCTCGGAACCGTCGGCCGTGACGATCAGCAGCAGGTCCACCGAGCCGGCCCAGCCGGGCAGCGCCCAGCGCAGGGCGCCCGCGGCGGGGGCGACCCCGGTGGGGTGGATGCGGGTGACGGGCGCGGAGGCGCCGGCGAGGGCGGTGATCAGGTCGGCGACGCCCGCCGCCGCGGTGCCGGAGCCCGCGAGGAGCACGGAACGGGGGCGGCCCTCCGGGTTCAGCCCGGCGATTCCGGCCTCGGCCGCGTGCCGGGCGGCGGTGCGGACCCGGGCTCCGGCCTCGGCGGCGCCGCGGAGCAGGCCCCGGCGGTCGGCCCGTGCCAGGGCGTCCGGGGCGTCGAGCAGCGACTCGTCGAGCATGGGGACGGTCCTCCGATCACCTGCTGATCACGATCACCTGCTGATCACCGTGCGGCCTCGGGCACGGATGCCACGAGGGCACGGATGCCGTGAAGGCACGGATGCCGTGAGGGCGCGGATGTCCTTCACTCGGCACGCGTACCGCTCACGCGGGCGCGTGCACCGCCGCAGGGCGGATGCCGCCGCCCGGGGCGGAACCCGTCACCGGGGGCGGCGGGCCTCGTCGACGAGGAGGACGGGGATGCCGTCCCGGACCGGGTAGGCCAGGCCGCAGTTCTCGCCGGTGCACACCAGCTCGGGGCTGTCGGCCGCCGACCGGTCGTCGAGCGGGGAGTGACAGGCCGGGCAGGCGAGGATCTCCAGAAGGCCGGCTTCGAGCGGCATGGGCGGGGTCCCTTCAGGCGTCTTCGGGCATTCGGTCAAGCGGTTCGCCCGCGCGCGCGGACCGGGCGACGTCAGCCTACCGCCGGGGTGCGGTGGGCGCGGCCCGGGTGGAGCGGCCCCGCGCGGTTCCGGCGGCCCCGCTCGCCGGGGCTCGACCGTCGGCGCCGCGCACGAGTGCGCGCGTCGGCGTCCCGGCCCCGGTCGTCAGTCGTCGGACGGGCCGGGGACGGCCCGGACGACGGCCAGCACCTCGTCCCGTACGGCGGTCATCGTCCGCCCGTCGCGGGCCTCGACGTTCAGGCGCAGCAGCGGTTCCGTGTTGGAGGCCCGCAGGTTGAACCACCAGTCCGGGCCCGTGACCGTCAGACCGTCCAGCTCGTCGGTCGTGACGCCGTCCCGGGGCGCGAAGGACGCGCGTACCGCCGCCGTACGGCCCGGCTGGTCGGCGACCGTGGAGTTGATCTCGCCGGAGCCGGTGTAGCGGTCGTACTGCGCGACCAGTTCGGACAGCGGCCCGGGTCGGCTCCCGAGCGCGGCCAGGACGTGCAGCGCGGCGAGCATGCCCGTGTCGGCGTTCCAGAAGTCGCGGAAGTAGTAGTGCGCGGAGTGCTCGCCGCCGAAGATCGCTCCGTGCGCGGCCATCTCCGCCTTGATGAAGGAGTGGCCCACGCGGGTGCGGACCGGGGTGCCGCCGTGTTCGCGGATCGCCTCGGGGACCGAGAGCGAGGTGATCAGGTTGTGGATGACGGTGCCCCGGCCGCCGTTGCGGTCGAGTTCCCGGGCGGCGACCAGGGCGGTGATCGCGGACGGTGAGACGCCCCTGCCGCGTTCGTCGACGACGAAGCAGCGGTCCGCGTCGCCGTCGAAGGCAAGGCCCAGATCGGCGTCCTCGGCCACGACGCGGGCCTGGAGGTCGACGAGGTTCTTCGGGTCGAGGGGGTTGGCCTCGTGGTTGGGGAACGTGCCGTCGAGCTCGAAGTACATCGGTACGAGGTCGACCGGGAGGCCGGCGAGGACGGTGGGCACCGTGTGGCCGCCCATGCCGTTGCCCGCGTCGACGACGACCTTCAGCGGGCGCATCGACGAGAGGTCGACGAGGGACAGCAGGTACGCGGCGTAGTCGGTCAGTGTCTCGCGTTCGGTGACGGTGCCGGGGGTGGCGACCGGTTCCGGCGCCCCGGCGTCGGACCACTTCTCGACCAGGGCGCGGATCTCGGCGAGGCCGGTGTCCTGGCCCACGGGTGCGGCGCCCGCCCGACAGAGCTTGATGCCGTTGTACCGGGCCGGATTGTGCGAGGCGGTGAACATGGCGCCGGGGAGGCCGAGGCTGCCGGAGGCGAAGTAGAGCTGGTCGGTCGAGCAGAGACCGATCAGGGTGACGTCCGCGCCGCGTGCCGCCGCGCCGCGGGCGAAGGCCGCCGAGAGGCCCGGCGACGAGGGCCGCATGTCGTGGCCGATCACGATCGCGTCCGCAGCGGTCACCTCGACGAACGCCGCCCCGAAGTATTCGGCCGACGATTCGTCCCACTGGTCGGGCACCACCCCGCGCACGTCGTACGCCTTCACGATCTGCGACAGGTCAGCAGCCACGGGCCGGTCCTCCTGAGTTCTCTGCGGTCCGCCCAAACTACCCGGCGCCCGTTCCAGCAGGTCCCGGGGGATCCGCCGCCTCAAAACGGCTCGGGTGCCACGGCTCCGCGAGGACCTTCCCGACGGCCATGGGGTCCAGGACCGACGGCCGGGCGGGGAGGGGCCGGCCGACAGGAGAACCGGCCGGGGTGAGGAGCGGTCAGGAGTCCGGGGAGCGGAGCACCCGCAGATGGCCGCGGCGCGCGACCTCCATCGGGTCGGCGGTCTGCGGGCCGCCGTTCCTGCCGTCACCGCCGCGGTCGTGCGGACGCGCCGCTTCCCGTACGGCATTGGCGAGCGCTTCGAGGTCGTCACCGCTGGGGCGCGGGGGGGCGGAGGGGTCGGAGAGACGGACGACTTCCCAGCCGCGTGGTGCGGTCAGCCGCTCACTGTGCTCGGCACAGAGGTCGTAGCAGTGGGGCTCGGCGTAGGTGGCGAGCGGGCCGAGGACCGCAGTCGAGTCGGCATAGACGTACGTCAGTGTCGCGACGGCAGGGCGGCCGCACGCGGTGCGCGAACAGCGACGTACAGGGCTCACGATGTTGGACGGTACCGCACTCTTGAGCGGGCTGCGACGACTCTCCCCCAGGTCACCCCACCGTGTCGCCCTGTGACCTCTGGCACAACTGTCTTTCGGACAACCTTCTGACCTGCGAGGGAACAGAGAAACGCAGGTCACGGCGGCAACGATTCCGGTCGCCGCTCGACACAAAAGCTGTCATTCAGCAGGAGAACACCGGTCGCGAGCCGGGCTTGAAACGGCCTGCTGTTTGGCCGGATTGTTCACGATTGGACAGGCCGACGCCCCGTCAGCAAGCGACGATCCGTACGCCCCGCCGGGGGTTACGCTGCGTCGGTGATGGACAGTCCCGTGCCTCCCCACCCGTCCGACCCCCGCCCACGCCGTCGTGACCGTCACGGCCGCGGCATGCGCGGGCCCCTGGCACCACCTCAGGTGCCGCTGTCGGTCAGCAGGGCGGAGAGCTTCCGCGATCTCGTGCAGGACTCCGTGGAGCGGCTGGAACGGCGCTGGCCGCAACTGGCCGATGTCGACTTCATGGTGCTGGACGTGCCCTCGGCCGATGCCTCGGAGGTGCGGGCGGAGACCGTACCTCTGGGGCGCGCGACGTCCGCGGAGAAGAACCGGCCCGCGCAGATCGTCGTCTACCGCCGGCCTGTCGAGATCCGCGCGAAGAGCCGTGACGAACGCGCTCTGCTGGTGCACGAGGTCGTCGTGGAGCAGGTCGCGGACTTGCTCGGGCTCTCGCCGGAGTCGGTGGATCCGCGGTACGGCCAGGAGTAGCGGAGCCGACGGGCACGGCGGGACCGGAGAGGGCGGAGGAGTCGGCGGGAACGGGACGGCGCGGCGGCCGGGCCGCCCCGCCGGGACACCCCGACCGCCGCGCCGCCGCGTCCGGTCGTCCAGCCACGTCCGGTCGCTCGCCGCGTCCGGTCGTCCAGCCGCGTTCAGTCGTCCAGGACCGACAGGTCCTGCACCGCGTCGGGCACCGCCACCGTTCCGCGATCGTCCGACAGGGTCTGCACGGTGAACATCTGGACGCCGTCCTGCGGGAGGCTGAGCGTGCGGGCGGCGTGGACCGGTCCGCCCGACTCCGTACGGACCGTCAGCGCGTAGCCGCCCTTGAGGCCCGACGGCACGGGCGGGGTGACCGCGAGGGTCGTACCGCCCTTGACCGTGTACGTCTTGACGACCTGTTCGCCGCCCTCGCTGCCCGCCGAGGCGATCACCTTCACGGTGCCGGTGGCGCCGGGCGCGGTGAGCGAGAGGGTCGACCCCTTGGCCCGGTTGTCCGCCGCCGTCGCCTGCGCGCCCACCGGACCGGTGGCCGGGATGTAGCCGGCCTCCCGGCCGTCGCCCTTGCCGCGGACCACGCGCAGCGCGGCCACCACCGGGGTGCCCTCGCCGCCCTTCGTCGGGCTCAGCAGCAGTGAGCCGGGTTCGCCCCTGGTGACGTCCTTCAGGTCGACGCCCGCCGTCATCCGCGACTTGACGTGCAGGCTCTCGTTCCCGACCGGTGAGATCGGGCCGCCCGGGCCGAGCAGTTGGATCTTCAGGTCGGCGTCGTCGTCGCCGGGCGCGAAGGCGACCAGACGGACGGATGTGGCGTCCGCCGGGATGCCGGGGAGCACCAGGGTGCCGTTCGGGGAGACGGAGGCGGCCAGCCAGTCGCTGCCGGTCGTATCGTCCGCGGTCCTCACGGCGGCGCCGACACGTCCGGTGCGGGTGGTGACGTGGGCGGTCACGTCCTCGACCGCCTCGCTGGTCAGCGTCGAGATCAGGACGCGGACGCCGGAACGGGCGGGCACCGTGATGCCCTCGCCGACGTCCGACTTGAGGCTGCCGTCCGGGCCGTACAGCTCGATGTCGGCGACGGCCGCGGTGTCGTCCGGGTTGGTGAGGTGGACGTAGTCCTCGCGGGACTTCGCGGTGCTCACGGCCGGGAACCAGAAGTCGGCGCCCGGCGAGGTGCAGCTGACACCGAGCAGGCCGCGGGCACCCGCCTCGACCACGGTGGTCTGCTGGGCGGCCCAGCCGGGGGCCAGGCGCCCGGTGGCGGTGCCCACCAGTGCGGGGGCGCCGGCCCCGGAGACCTCGGCGGTGACCGGCTTGCCGGGCTCCTTCAGGGAGAGGACGGGCTTCGTGGAGTCCGTCTTCCCGTCGCCCTTGCCGTCCTTGCCGCTCTTGCCGTCACCCTTGTCGTCCTTGCCGCCCTTGTCGTCCTTCTTCTTGTCCTCCTCCTTACCGCCGTCCCCCTTTCCGGTCCCGCCCGCGGTGCCGTCGGCCGTGGCCGCCGTGGACGGCGTCAGTTCGGCCGTACCGGCCCCGCCGCCTCCGCCGTCCGCGGCCGGGGTGTAGGCCGTGTACGTCGTCTCGGCGAGGTCCGAGCGGCCGGGCGCCGGGCAGAGCAGGCTGGACCGTTCGACCGGCAGCCGGGTGGCCGCCTTCGGTTCCGCCGCGCTCGTGTCGCCGGGCGCGGTCAGCACGGCGAATCCGGTGACGGCGGCGAGGGCTACGGTGCCCGCGATGAGGGACAGGCTGCTGGACTTCACTCGGACTCGCCTCGCGATGCGTTACCGGTCGGCCACGGGTTCTGGCCCGGGGCGGTGTTCTCGTCGGGGTTCTGCGGTTCGTACCCGCCCTGCCCGCCGTAGCCGGCCCGGCTGTCGTACGAGGCCGCCTGCGGGTCGTACTGCGGGACCTGCGGGTCGTACTGCTGGTGCTGCGGGTCGTACTGATGGTGCTGCGGGTCGTACTGATGGTGCTGCGGATGCTGATGGTGCTGCTGGGCGTAGCCGTACGGGTCGTAGGCGTTCGGGTCGTAGGTGTGCGTGTTGTAGGCGTTCGGGTCGTAGGCGTGCGGGTCGTGGGCGCCGTTCTGCGGGTACGGGTCAGCGGTGTGCTGGTCCTCCTGCGGCACGCCGTATCCGGCGTCCTGGTACGGGGCGTTCGGGTATGGCTGGTGGCCCGCGTCCTGGTACCGGCCCGCGTCCCACTCGCCGTACTGCTGCTGCGGAACGGCGTACGGGTCGCCTTCGACGCCGGGGACGAAGCCGTCCCGGGTCCCGTCGGTGTCCGGGGCGAAGCCGTCCGGTCCGTCCGCCCGGGGCCCGTAGGTCTCCTGACCGTCCGTCCGGCCGGGCTCGGGTCCCGTTCCCGGTTCGGTGTTCTGCTGGGCCGGGATGTACTCCCCCGCGGCGTCCTCCGCGCTCCCGCCCACGCTTCCGGCCGAGGCGGCCTCGGCCTCCGCACGGGCGGCGGCGCGGAGCCTGCGGGACCGGCGCCCCTCGCCCTCGGCCGGCTCCGCGGCCGCGGCCACGCCCTCCTCGGGCAGGTCGTCGTCGATCTCCCGGCGACGGCCCGGCAGCGCCATGACCACCAGCACCACGGCCAGCGCGCACTGGGCCCAGATCCAGGCGGTGTGGGTGAACGGCGCCTCGTACGTCAGGTCCAGACTGCCGCCCTCGGCCGGCAGTTCGAAGCCCTGGGCCCAGCCGTCGACGGTCTTCGGGGTCAGGGTGCGTCCGTCGAGCGTGGCACGCCAGTTCGGGTCGGCGGCGTCGGCGATCCGCAGCACGCGGCCGGGGCCGCCCGCCGGGATCTTCGTGTGCGCCTCGACGGGGAGGGAGCCCACCGGCAGCTGCTCGCCGTCGGCACCGGACGGGACGATCATGATGCGCGCGACCTGCCGGTCGACCCGCCACAGCGCGCTGCCGTCCAGCTGGCTGAGCCGGCTGAGACCGGGGGTCGTGTCGAGGACCCGGCTCATCTCCTTCGGGGCCCCGTCGCGGACCAGGACGTAACGGATCGCGAACCCGCTGAGCTGGCTGCCCTGGTCGGCGCCGGAGCCCGCGACGAGGTTGGCGACGACCTTGTCGAGGTGGCTGTTGCTGCCGCCCGCCTCGATCAGTTCGGCGTCGCCGAGCCGCGCGCCGGAGCCGCGCACCAGGGTGTACGAGACGGTGGCGGGCGAGGTGCCGCCGAGGACGAGGGTGCGCGGCTGGTCGCGGGTGGTGCTCTCCTCCGCGACGAACGCGGGCACCTGTACCGGGTCGCGGCGCTCCAGCGGGCCCGCGGCGCCGCCGATCATCCAGCCGGCGGCGGCCAGCACCGGAGCGAGGCCCGCGGCGAGGGCGATCAGCGCGGCGACGGGCTGGCGCCAGCCGAAGCTGAGTTCGGCGACGCGGACCCGGGCGCCGTCCGCCCCGACCACCGCGGCGGCGATCAGCGCGATCCCGTAGACGAGCGTGGCCGGGCCCGCCCAGGCGGAGCCGTTGGTGAGCGCGGCGAAGAACAGCGCCACCAGCGCCACCGCCCACGCGGTGCGCACCGCGAACTGCCGCTCCGCGCGCAGCAGCGCGGCCAGCGCGGCCAGCACGACGCCGAGCAGCAGCACGCCACCTGCGGCCTTGGGGCCGCCGGGGCTGATGCCGAGCAGGTCGAGCGCGGAGGCCGTGCCCGTACCGAGGTCGAGGCCCGCCTCCTTCAGGAAGCCGGACGGGTCGGCGAGGAGCGAGAGCGACCACGGCGCGAGGACCAGCATCGGCGTGCCGATCGCGGCGAGGAAGCGGAGGCCGTACGCGGCGATGTCCTGGCGGCGCAAGACCAGCACACCGATGCCGAGGACCACGGCCATCGGCCACACGACGGGGGTGAACGCCATCGCGACGGTGAGGAGCAGGGTGTACGTCCAGGTGGCGCGCCAGCTGCCGCGCGCGTCGCCGGTGGCGCGCATGCCGTGCGCGGAGACGGCGGCACGGGCGATCAGCGGGAGCAGGACGGCGAGTACGGCGGTGCCGAGGCGGCCGGTCGCGAGGGCGCCGGTCGCGGCGGGCAGGAAAGCGTACGCGACGCTCGCCCAGGCACGCAGCAGTCGGGACGGGAGCAGCGGGCGGGAGGCGAAGTACGCGGTGAGTCCGGCGAGCGGGACCGAACAGACCAGCAGCAGCGTGAGCGCGAAGCCGGTCGAGCCGAGGAACAGCGCGGACAGGGCCGAGATCACGGCGAGGTAGGGCGGTGCGGTCTGGGTGCCGCCGGTGCCGACCGGGTGCCAGCCGTCCGCGTACCGGCCCCACAGGTCGGAGACGTCGGCGGGCGCGGGCAGCAGGGCGCCGCCCGCGAGCACGCCGCCGCCGAGCAGTCCTCGGCAGGCGACGAGCGAGACGAGGAGGAGGACGGCGAAGAGCACCGGGCCGGGCTTGCGCCCGATCCGCTTCAGCCGCGCGAACTGTTCGATCTCCAGGAAGTCGGCGTCCTCGCCGCCGGGGCCGGACTCCACGGCGCCGCGCCGCGAGCCGCCCGAATCGGCGTCGGACCGGTTGCCGAGGTTCCCGGCGATCTGGTCGACGGTGGCCCGGACGGTGGCGCCGGGCGGCGGGAACAGACCGCGCAGTTCGGCCTGGTCGACGACGCCACCGGCGCGGGTGCGGCGGGCGGCGAGGATCCGTCCGGGGCGCAGCAGGGTGCCGACCAGCCCGGTGATCTCGTCGAGCGCCTGGCCGGGCACCTTGCCGACGAGGTAGGCGAGGGCCCGCAGGAGGCTGCCGACGACGAGCCGCAGCAGCACCCAGGGCAGCACCTTGCCGCGGGCGTTGGCCAGCATCGTGTAGGCGGCACCGGCCTTGTCGACGCGGTGCGGGGAGGCTACGGAGCGCCCCACGCAGTCGATGGGGCGGCGCTCACGGGCGGACGCCTCGGCGTGCCGGAGGACGGCGTCGGGGGCGACCAGGACCCGGTGTCCGGCGACGTGCGCGCGCCAGCACAGGTCGACGTCGTCGCGCATCAGCGGGAGCGCGCGGTCGAAACCGCCGAGCTCCTCCCAGACGTCACGGCGGATCAGCATCCCGGCGGTGGAGACGGAGAGCACGGTACGGACCTGGTCGTGCTGTCCCTGGTCCTGTTCGCGCCGGTCGAGGCCGGTCCAGCGGCGGCCGCTGTTGGCGATGGAGACGCCGACCTCGAGGAGCTGCTTGCGGTCGTACCAGCCGCGGAGCTTGGGGCCGACGATCGCGGCGTGCGGATCGTTGTCGACGACCCGCAGCAGCTCGGCGAGCGCGTCGGGCGCGGGCGCGCAGTCGTCGTGGAGCAGCCAGAGCCACTGCACGGGTTCGCCGTGCGGGAGCTCGGGGAGGTCGTAAGTGTCGTCGCGCCAGGTCTTGGTGACGGGGTCCCAGTTGCCGGGCCGCTTCAGGTACGGCAGGTCCTCGGGGGTGAGGACGCCGGCCGAACGGGCCGCCTCGTCGACGGCCGCGCCGAAACCGGTGCGCCGCGCGAGGTGCAGGACGCGGTCGGCGCCGAGCGCCTCGATGACCAGTCGGGCGGAGTCGTCGGCGCTTCCGGTGTCCGCGGCGACGGCGTTCTGTACGGGGCGTTCCTGCCCGAGCAGTCCGGCGAGCGCGTCGGGCAGCCAGCGCGCGCCGTCATGGGAGACGAGCACGGCGGTGACGACATGCCGGGGGAACTCGGGGGCGACGGCAGCCGCGTACGGCGCCGTCGTTTGGCTGTGCACGGACATCGAGGTACGGGCCCTCCGGCCGGGTCCGGGGGCGATTCCCCCGGGGGCTGCATCGGTGTACGCGCGCGCTCCGTCGGGGCGTTGGCGCGTCTCGGACGGGGCCCCAGACTAACGGTACGGCTCACCCGGTGGCGCCGAGCGCTCGGGCGGGGGCCGTGACGGCCGGTACCGGGGGACGCGGGAGCGGGCGGCGGGCTGCCTCGGGTGTCACGGTGGCGGCGGGGCGAGCCCCGGGCGACGCGCGAGCGGGCGGCCCGGCGGGGGCGGGTGCCACGAGAACGGGCAGCCGCACATGGTGATGGCCCGTCGTCCGCGTGCGGGTGGCGGGCGACGGGCCATGGTCGTGACGGCTCGTCCGGCTGTTCGGCCGTCGGCTACCGGTCGTCGGCCACCGGTTCCCGGTTGCCGGTCGTCCGTCGTCCGGCCCTCGCGGCATGCGGTTCCCGTGCGGGCTCCGCCCCACGCGGGGGCGCGGCGCTCCGACGCCATCGTTCCCTCGCCGATCTTCACCGATCCGCTCCGCCCGCCGGGTACGTACGCGACGGACCGGGCGGACGGTGGGCGCGATGGCGTCAGACGGCGGCCTTCTTCAGGCGGCGCCGCTCGCGCTCGGAGAGTCCGCCCCAGATACCGAAGCGTTCGTCGTTGGAGAGGGCGTACTCAAGGCATTCGGACCGCACTTCGCAGGCGAGACAGACCTTCTTGGCCTCGCGGGTGGATCCGCCCTTCTCGGGGAAGAAGGACTCGGGATCGGTCTGGGCGCACAGTGCGCGCTCCTGCCAGCCGAGTTCCTCGTCCGCGTCCTCGACCAGCAGTTGCTGGAACAGCTCGGTCATGTGCGCCCCTCGTCTGTCTCTTGCGTCCCCGTGATGCAGCCGTTGCTGATTACGGCCGAACGACACGAGTGAAATTACAAGTGTGTATCTCCAGGCCAGTCAAGCGAGGATCTGCTATTGGCTCCGGTATTCACTCTGCGGAACCAAGGGTATGCGGAAAGTGTGCAAATCAGCAAAAACCTGACATCTGACGTGGACCGCATCACACCCCCTCATCGAGAGAGACGAACGGGACCGCCTCCACGTTTCGGGCCGGCCGCCGAAGCGACCAAGATCACAGATAGATCACGAGGCCCCAACGACGTTTACCGGCGCGGTTGATGCGCCACATCTCCGCCACCATGACCGAATAAACCTTTCTGTACCCCAAAGCAGCCAGTTGGGGTGAACCATTACCTACAAAACGGACATCAAGTTGACAGGTGAGGGCGGCAGCCGGTCTCCTTGGTTCCATGCCAGCGACCGCAGCGACGTACGCCACCCACATCCGTGGGTTCCGTACGGCTGTCCAGGCCCGCTGTTGCTGTTCCAGCTGTCACAGCTGTTGATGCCGTAGGGCTCCGGCTCTGATCCAGCGCCTCCCGCTCCTCCCGCGAGGTTCCCGCCGCAGAGCGTCTTCGCAGAGCGCGTCCATCGAGAAGGCTCCTCAGCCGTCCGCAGAGGCTCCCTTCCGGCGCTCGCACGGTCTCCGGTGGCTCTCCCGCCCCTCCGCGACACCCGCACACGCACCCCACGCCGAGGAAACCGACCGCTTCCATGAACAGCGACAGCGACCTCCAGATCGCCGGCGACATCCTTGAGGTCCAGCACCTCCTCCAGCCCGCACGCGAGCACCCGTCCACCGTGGCCGAGTTCGCCGGGCTCGCCCGCCGCATCGCCTCCGACCGCACGCAGTGGGCGCCGCTCGTCCAGTACGACGCCACCACCCGCTGGTACCACCGGCTGCGCGCCGTTGCCCCGGTGACCGGCGTCTCCCGACCCGGAAAGTCCTCGGTCGGTTACGAGGTCTGGCTGCTGAGCTGGCTGCCCGGTCAGGGCAGCGGGCGCCACGACCACGGCCCGTCCTCCGGGCTGCTGACCGTCCTGGACGGCCGGCTGACCGAGCACACCGAGCGCGGCGCCCGCGCACTGGCCCCCGGAGCACAGCGCGTCTTCGCGCCCGGCTCCGTGCACGAGGTGATCAACGACTCCCTCGAACCGGCCGTCAGCCTGCACATCTACTACCCGGGCCTGACCGAGATGCCGATGCACACGGCGCACTGCACCCCGGTGACCGCGAACGCCTTGCCCGTGACCGCGAACGCCTTGCCCGTGGCCGCGAGCGCCGTACCCACGGCGGCGGACGCCGTACGCGCGGCCGTGGACGCCGCACGCGGCTGACGTCCGCCCCTCACCCGCGGACGACCACCCACTGCCCACTGCCCATCGCCCATCGCCCATCGCCCATCGCCCATCGCCCATCGCCCTGACAATGATCGGGCTTCGCCTGACAGACTGTCGGGCATGCGCATTGTGGTTCTGGCCGGCGGTATCGGTGGTGCTCGTTTCCTGCGCGGCCTCAAACGGGCCGCGCCCGACGCGGACATCACGGTGATCGGCAACACCGGCGACGACATCCATCTGTTCGGACTGAAGGTCTGCCCCGACCTCGACACCGTGATGTACACCCTCGGCGGCGGCATCAATGAGGAGCAGGGCTGGGGACGTGCGGACGAGAGCTTCCACGTCAAGGAGGAACTGGCGGCGTACGGGGTCGGGCCCGACTGGTTCGGCCTCGGCGACCGCGACTTCGCCACCCACATCGTCCGTACTCAGATGCTCGCCGCGGGCTATCCGCTGAGCGCCGTCACCGAGGCGCTCTGCGCGCGGTGGAAGCCGGGCGTCCGGCTGCTACCGATGTCCGACGACCGGGTGGAGACGCATGTGGCCGTCGATCTGGACGGCGAACGCAAGGCGATCCACTTCCAGGAGTACTGGGTGAGGCTGCGCGCCTCGGTCGAGGCGCAGGCGATCGTTCCGGTCGGCGCCGAGCAGGCCAAGCCGGCGCCGGGGGTGCTGGAAGCCCTCGCGGAGGCCGACGTCATCCTCTTCCCGCCGTCCAACCCCGTCGTGTCGGTGGGGACGATCCTGGCCGTGCCCGGGATCCGGGAGGCGATCGCCGAGGCCGGGGTGCCGGTCGTGGGCCTGTCCCCCATCGTCGGGGACGCGCCCGTGCGCGGGATGGCGGACAAGGTGCTCGCCGCGGTGGGCGTCGAGTCGACGGCGGCGGCCGTGGCCGAGCACTACGGCTCCGGGCTGCTCGACGGCTGGCTCGTCGACACGGTGGACGCCGGGGCGGTCGACACGGTGGAGGCGGCGGGCATCCGCTGCCGTTCCGTGCCGCTGATGATGACGAACGTCGACGCGGCGGCCGAGATGGCCCGGCAGGCTCTGGCGCTGGCCGAGGAGGTACGGACATGAGCGCCGCCGGGGCGGCCCGCGACCCGGCCTTCGGCGAGACGACCGGTGCGGGCTCCGGAGAAGCGGCCGATGCGCTCCCCGCGGAAGCGGCCGGTGCGGCCTTCGACGAGGCGCCCTCGTACCGGGTCCGGGCACTGCCCGGGATTCCCGAGGTGCGGGCCGGTGACGACCTGGCGAAGCTGATCGCCTCCACCGGTCCTGGGCTGGTCGACGGGGACGTCCTGCTGGTCACGTCGAAGATTGTCTCCAAGGCGGAGGGCCGGATCGTCGAGGCCGCCGACCGGGAGGCGGCGATCGACGCCGAGACGGTACGGGTGGTGGCGCGGCGCGGCGCGCTGCGGATCGTCGAGAACCGGCAGGGTCTCGTCATGGCGGCGGCCGGGGTCGACGCCTCGAACACCCCCGCCGGGACGGTGCTGTTGCTGCCCGAGGACCCGGACCGCTCGGCGCGCGCGATCCGGGACGGGCTGCGGGACGCCCTCGGCGTCGAGGTCGGGGTCGTCGTCACGGACACCTTCGGACGCCCCTGGCGCAGCGGGCTCACCGATGTCGCGATCGGGGCGGCCGGGGTCCGGGTGCTGGACGATCTGCGCGGCGGGACGGACACGTACGGCAATCCGCTCGGCGCGACCGTGGTCGCCACCGCCGACGAACTGGCCGCCGCCGGTGACCTGGTCAAGGGCAAGGCGTCGGGGCTGCCGGTCGCGGTGGTGCGCGGGCTCGGCCATGTCGTGGCCCCTGCGGACTCGCCGGACTCCGCGGGCGGGGCGCGGGCGCTGGTGCGCGACGCGGCCGACGACATGTTCCGTCTCGGCACCTCGGAGGCGGTGCGGGAGGCGTTGACCCTGCGGCGCACGGTGCGCGAGTTCGCCGACGAACCGGTGGACCCGGGCGCGGTGCGGCGGGCCGTGGCCGCGGCGGTGACGGCGCCCGCTCCGCATCACACGACGCCGTGGCGGTTCGTGCTGCTGGAGTCCGAGGAGTCGCGGACCCGACTGCTCGACGCGATGCGGGAGGCATGGATCGCGGACCTGCGCGGGGACGGGAAGAGCGAGGAGTCGATCGCTAAGCGGGTACGGCGGGGCGATGTGCTGCGCCGGGCGCCGTATCTGGCGGTGCCGTGCCTGGTGATGGACGGCTCCCACACCTACGGGGACGAGCGGCGGGACACCGCGGAGCGCGAGATGTTCGTGGTCGCCGCGGGGGCCGGGATCCAGAACTTCCTGGTGGCGCTGGCGGGCGAACGGCTCGGCTCGGCGTGGGTGTCCTCGACGATGTTCTGCCGTGACGTGGTGCGCGAGGTGCTGGACCTGCCGGAATCGTGGGATCCGCTGGGCGCGGTCGCGATCGGGCGGGCGGCGGTCGCGCCCACGGCACGGGACGCGCGGGATCCGGAGGCGTTCATCACGGTGCGGTGAGCCAGCGCGCCGGGCGAACGCGATGAGCGAGCCGCGGCGGACGAGCGTGATGGGCTGCACAGGGCTCGGTGTTCCGCCCGGCCCGGAGCCCTGCCGCACCGGCTCGGCGTTCTTGTCGTACGGCTCGGGGCTCGCGCGGGCGGTCCTCCGCCGTCTCCGGTCCCGCGCCGCTTCACAGGCGGGCGATGTCGCCCCGGGTCATGCGCGGGGCCCGGCGGGGCGGGACGCGGCCGGAGAGCAGGATGAGGCGGGTGGCCCGGTGCCGCTGGCCCTCGTAGGGGGCGAGCAGGGCCAGCATCTCCTCGTCGTCCGCGTGCCGGTTGTCCGCCAGGGCGTGGCCGACGATGCCCGGGAGGTGGAGGTCGCCGACCGTGACCGCGTCCGCCGCGCCGTTCGACCGCTGGAGGGTCTCGGCCGCGGTCCAGGGGCCGATGCCGGGCACGAGGCGCAGTCGGGCCGTGGCCTCCGGGAGGTCCATGCCGGCCGCCTCCTCCAGGCGGCGGGCCACCCGCACCGCGCGCAGGATCGTGGCCGAGCGCTTCGCGTCGACGCCCGCGCGGTGCCACTCCCAGGACGGGACCAGCGACCAGGTGCGGGGGTCCGGCATGACGTACAGACCGAGGGCGGCGAACGCGGCGTCGTCCGTCGGCCCGGGCGCCGGAGTGCCGTGGGCGCGGACCAGGTAGCGCCAGGCCCGGTACGCCTCGTCCGTGGTGACCTTCTGCTCCAGCACCGAGGGAATCAGGGACTCCAGGACCAGGCCGGTGCGCAGCAGACGAAGTCCGGGGCGCCGGTGCCGGGTCACGGCGAGCAGTCGGTGGTACGGACGGAAGGCGTCCGGGTCGTCCTCCGCGCCGAGCAGGGTCGGGAGGCGGTCCAGCAGCCAGGGCGCGCCCGGCCCCCAGGCCGCCGCCTCGATCCGGCCGCCCTGGTCGGAGAGGCGGAGGGTGCCGGGGCCCGTCGGCGTGCGGCCGGTCCGCCAGACCGTTCCGTCCCGGGTGATCCGGAAGGTGGGGTCGGCGGGGCCCCGGCGCAGCGGGCCGAGGACGAGACGCAGGTCGAGCGGGCCGGGCGGGGTCCAGTCGCGGGTCGGCGCGTCCTTCGCCGGCGCCGCCGCCTGGCGCACGACGGCTGCGCGAGGGGTGGTGCGGGGGGCGAATCGTCCTGCCACGGATGAGGTCCTCGGTCGTCGGGGTGCCTGTCGAGGGTAACGGCCCGAGGAGCGACAGGGAGCGGGCTCGCGCCTCTCTGCGGTTCCACCCGCAGCGCCGTCGTCGGTCGCCGATGCGCCGCGTCGCCCCTCCCCCGCCTCGCGATCGAAGCCGCACGACGACGCTCCCTGAGCCACTCCCTGTGGTCCCCAGGCCGTGGGCACGTCGTCCCCAGGCCGTGGGCACAGGGACGGGTGCCCGGCTGGGGGCAGCCATCCGCCCCTTCTTCTTCCTCTTCTTCCGTTTGCTCTGTTTCCGCTATTCGTCGGACGAGAAGCGCACCGCCGCGTCCGGCAGGACCGCCCCGCACCAGACGCGCATGCCGCCCAGCAGTTCGTTGTCGGCACCGACCCGCGCCCCGTCCCCGATCACCGCGTCGTCGACCACCGTCCGGCTGCCGATCCTGGCACCGGCTCCGACCAGCGAGTCCGTGATCACCGCTCCGGGTTCGATCACCGCTCCGGCCAGCACCGCGGACCCGGCTATCCGGGCTCCCTCGCCGATCAGGGCGCCCTCGCCGACCACCGTTCCGCCGGTGAGCTTGGCGTCGGCGGCCACGGAGGCGGTCGGCAGGACGAGCCGTTCGCCACAGCGCCCGGGAACGGCCGGGGAAGGGGCGCGGCCGAGCACCAGGTCGGCGGAGCCGCGCACGAAGGCGCGCGGGGTGCCGAGGTCCAGCCAGTAGGTGGAGTCGACCATGCCCTGGAGATGGGCGCCGGAGGCCAGCAGTCCGGGGAAGGTCTCGCGTTCGACGGAGACCGGGCGGCCGGCCGGGATGGTGTCGATGACCGAGCGGCGGAAGATGTACGCCCCGGCGTTGATCTGGTCGGTGACGATCTGCTCGGGCGTCTCGGGCTTCTCCAGGAACGCGGTGACCCTGCCGCTGCCGTCCGTCGGCACGAGCCCGAAGGCGCGCGGGTCCTCGACGCGGGTGAGGTGGAGCGAGACGTCCGCCCCCGAGGTGGTGTGCGTGGCGACCAGGGCCCGGATGTCGAGGCCGGTCAGGATGTCGCCGTTGAAGATGAGCACCGGTTCGTCGGGTCCCGAGGTGAGCCGGGACGCGACGTTGCGTATCGCGCCGCCGGTGCCCAGCGGTTCGCGTTCGGTGACGTACTCGATGTGGAGGCCGAACCTCGAACCGTCCCCGAAGTACGGCTCGAAGACCTCCGCCAGATACGAGGTGGCGAGCACGATGTGCTCGACCCCGGCGGCCCGGGCGCGTGCCAGCTGGTGCGTCAGGAAGGGGACGCCCGCTGCCGGGACCATGGGCTTGGGGGTGTGCACCGTGAGCGGGCGCAGCCGGGTGCCCTTGCCGCCCACCAGGAGGATCGCTTCTCTTGCCTGTGTCACAGCGCTGACTCTGCTTCCTGGTGGGGCCCTGCCTCGTTCGGCTGGCCAGTGTATGCAGACCGGTTCGTACGCATCCGGCTCCGGTCCGCCCCGGTCGTGCCCGGTCGGCCCGCGAGGTCCGCTGCGCCCTTTCGGCGGCGTCCCGTCCGGGCCCCGGAGACCGCCTGCGGCGCGTCCCCGGAAACCGTCCGGTGCCGCCCGGGGTCAGCGTCCCTGGAGACGCGCGGAACTGGTGCGGGCCGAGCCGAGCTTCTTGTAAAGACGCGCTCCGGGGCATTCGGTTGCGAAGCCGTCCCGGTGGCCCGAGATGACGTTGAGTCTGACCTTCTTGCCCTTCTTGAACTTGTTGCCGCCACCCGAGACGAGCGTGGTCCGGCCGCTCGGATCGGCGCCGAACAGGCCGAGCTTCCACGCGGTGAGCTTGGCGACGGCGTTCACCGCGGCGGCGGACGGGTTTGCGTTGCTGAAGGTGCCGAGCACCGCGATGCCCATGCTGTTGCTGTTGAAACCGAGTGTGTGCGCTCCCAGGACCGCCTTCGTCACGCCGCCCGCCCGCCCTTCGTAGATGTTGCCGCACTTGTCGACGGCGAAGTTGTAGCCGAAGTCCCGCCAGCCGTTGCTCTTGACGTGGTACCGGTAGATGCCGCGCAGGACCGCGGGCGCCTGGGAACACGTGTAGCTGTTGCCCGTGGCGCTGTGGTGGATGAACGCGGCCTTGACGGTCTTGGTGTACACGAAGGCGCGTTCCCTGAGCTTCTCGTCGGCACCCCAGCCCTTGCGGGTGATGATGCGCGGGCGGGGGCCGATGTACGGCTGGGCGCCGGGCGCGCGCCCGGTCTCCGCCTCGCTCCGTGCCTCGGTCTCCGCCTTGTCGAGGGCGGGGAGCACGGTCCCGCCGAGCGAAGCGGCGTGGAGCGGGGTACGGCCGTCCCCGGAACTCCAGATGCCCCATGCGTCCCGGGCTGCCTCGACTGCCTCGGCACCCGTGGCGGCCTGGGCACCGGCCGCCGCCGCGACGGACTCCGTGAGGTCCGCGAGACCCGCGAAGTCCGTGCCGTCCGCGTCCTCGGCGCTCCCGGTCGCGCCGACGGCCCCTGTGGTGCCGGTGCTTCCGGTGGTCCCGGTGTCTTCGGTGCTCCGGCCGGTCTCGGCCGGGACCCGCCGCGCTTCCCGGCCGGGGTCGACGAGTTCGAGGCGCAGACCGGTGGGCAGGGACGCGGCTGAACCGGCCCGGTCCTGGGAGCCCCGGGGGTCACGAGCACCGTGCGAGTCATGAGAATCGTCGGACTCATGGGAGTCGTGGGAGTCACGAGCGCCCTGCGATTCATGAGTGCCATGGGCATCATGAGTGCCGTGCCGATGGGAGTCCGGGCCCCCTGGACGTACGCGCACCGCGACACCGTCCGAGTCGCCGACCCAGAGCGGGGCGGTGGAGCCGCGGACACCGCCGGACCCGCGCTCGGTGCTCCCGGGGTCGGCTGCGTGCTCGGCGTTGTGCGTCTCCAGGTCCTGCCAGTCGGACCAGCGGCCGGTGCCGCGGGCGCGGGTACGGACCTGGACGGTCCCGTGCAGTTCGGTGTCCGGGTCGTCCCATACGACGCCGACCAGCGAGAACGGGCGGACCGTGCGCTCGGTGAGCCCCTGTCCGGCGGCCCCGGCGGCCCGAGTGGGGTCGTCGGTGGCCGGGCCGGAGGGGTCCGCCAGGGGCACCATCGCCAGGGACTGCGTCGACCCCGGCACGCCAAAGGGCCCGGCGGACTCGGCGGGGGCGGAGTCGGTGTCGGGAGCGGCGCCCGCGGGCCCGGCCGAGGACAGCACGAGCACCGCCGCACAGGTGACGCCGATCGCGGATGCAAGAAAGGCACGCATGCAAACAATCTTGGGCATAATCTGACAACTCCGTCCACCGGTGCACTCCCCCGCACTTGACGGCTCGTCTGCCGAACCGGTGCTCCCGCTCCCCGTCCGCCCGCCCCGGCGCTCTGCGGCCGCGTACCCTTGCGCGGATGAACGCCACCGACCGCACCCCCGCCGACCTGCTGCGTTCCGCGCTCGCCACGGACCCGGCCCGTCCCTTGGTCACCTTCTACGACGACGCCACCGGAGAACGGGTGGAACTGTCGGTGGCCACCTTCGCCAATTGGGTGGCCAAGACCGCCAATCTGCTGCAGGGCGACCTCGCCGCCGAGCCCGGTGACCGGCTCGCCCTGCTGCTGCCCGCGCACTGGCAGTCGGCGGTGTGGCTGCTCGCCTGCTCCTCGGTCGGCGTCATCGCCGACGTACAGGGCGACCCGGCCGACGCCGACCTCGTCGTCAGCGGCCCGGACGCGCTGGAGGCCGCGCGCGCCTGCTCCGGCGAGCGGGTCGCGTTGGCGCTGCGCCCGCTGGGCGGCAGGTTCCCGCAGGCCCCCGAGGGGTTCGCGGACTACGCGGTCGAGGTGCCGGGCCAGGGCGACCGGTTCGCCCCGTTCGCCCCCGTGGACCCGGACGCCCCCGCGCTTGCGGTGGGCGGCGCCGAGCTGACGGCGGCGCAGTTGGTGGCGCGGGCCCGCGAGGACGCCGCCGGGCTCGGCCTGACCGCGGGGTCGCGGCTGCTGACCGGGCGCCCGTACGACAGCTGGGAGGGACTGAGCGCGGGGCTGTTCGCACCGCTGGCCGCGGGTGGCTCCGTGGTCCTGTGCCGCCACCTGGAGCAGTTGGGTGAGGACGGCCTGGCGAAGCGCGTCGAAAGCGAGCGGGTCACCAACACCGTGGTATGACAAGAGCCCTGATAGTCACTCATCCGGCCCATACCGGGCCGAGTTTTCAGGACTGCTCGTCAACTCCAGTACATGATCGGCGATACCGGCCACCCGGGACACAACCAAGCGTGAGGTTCAGCCGTCTACTCCTGCAACCGGCGGCCCAGCGCGCCGCCGATCGTGAAGGATGGACGCAGACGTGAGCGAAAGCGCCGACCCGCCGGGCGACTCCGACGGCCCGGGGGCGGGCTCGAAGGACGTCCCGGCCGCCGGCCGGGACGCCGACGGCCCCGGCGCGGACGGCGGCGGGCCGGTGGCAAACCCCGACGCGCCGCGCGGACGCCACTGGCCGCGCTGGACCGCGCTCGGCGCCTCGCTCGTCGTCCTGGCCGCCGCGGGCGTCGGCTCGTGGCTGTACCGGAAGCTCGACGCCAACATCAAGACGGACACCTCGGCCGCCGCCGAGCTGCGTGTGTACGAGCGGGAGCGGCCCGCCACCGTGGTGCGCGACGCGGAGAACATCCTGCTCATCGGCTCCGACACCCGGGCCGGCGACAACCGCGCGTACGGCCGTGACGACGGCGGCAGCCAGCGCTCGGACACCACGATCCTGCTCCATCTGGCCGCGGACCGGGAGAGCGTCACCGCGATCTCCCTGCCGCGCGACCTGATGGTGGAGATCCCGGTCTGTCACAGACCCGGCGGCGCGGCCACGAAGAAGCAGTTCGCCCAGTTCAACTGGGCCTACCAGTTCGGCGGCACCGCCTGCACGATCCGCACGGTCGAGAAGCTGACCGGCATCCGGATCGACCACCAGATGGTCGTCGACTTCAACGGGTTCAAGGACATGGTCGACGCCGTCGGCGGGGTCGAGGTGTGCCTGAAGAAGCCGGTCGACGACCCCGACGCGCGGCTGAAGCTCCCCGCCGGACGCCAGAAGCTCGACGGCGAGCAGGCGCTGGGGTACGTACGGGCCCGCAAGTCCATCGGCGACGGCAGCGACACCGAGCGGATGGACCGCCAGCAGCAGTTCCTGGGCGCGCTGGTGAACAAGATGCAGAGCGACGGCGTCCTGCTCAATCCGACCCGCCTGTACCCGGTGCTGGACGCGGCCACGAAGTCGCTGACCACGGACCCGGGACTGGACAGCCTCAGTGACCTGTACGACCTGGTGCGCGAACTGCGCGACGTACCGACCGACAAGGTGCAGTTCCTGACCGTGCCCCGGCGGCCGTACGGACCCGACCCGAACCGGGACGAACTCGTCCAGCCCGATGCAAAACAGCTCTTCGGCCGGCTGCGCGCGGACGCCCCGGTCACGGTGGTCCCCGCGGACCGGATCGAGCGTGACGACCGGAAGAACCTCAACGGTGACAACGGGAAGAACAGCGGGAAAAACAATGCCTCTGCCGATACTCCGGGCGCCGCGAGCCCGAACCCCACCCCCACCTATTCGGGCAACAACGCGGCGGTGGACCCGTGTCGGCGGTAAAGCAATTCTCAAGCAGGAGCCGGTGATCGGCGTGTAATGACCAGAATGACCAGTTGTAAGGACCGTGGAATTTGTCACGCACGTCGCTCAACGCCGAACTGGGCCGATAGTGTGACGCGATCCGGTGCTTCCGGCCGTCAGGCCGCGCACTTCTGGAGCGAAAGATCGGGCGCCTGACCGGGGCAGGCGCCTCGCGTGGCACCGACGGAGGACTCAAACAACCGTGGATGCGCAAAGCCGTGGGCGGGCGGATGAATTCGACCCCGCAGACCAGTGGGTACTCAACCCGAACACCGGCGATTACGAACTGCGACTGAACAATTCCGGAGGGGATTCGGCCGCCGCTTCCCAGGCGCCGGGTCCACGCGTTCCCCGTCGCAGAGAAGCAGAAGACGTTCGTGACACCGGCGGCCCTCGCGGGGAATCGGCGCGCGGCGGCGAGCGCGGGGAATCGGTCCGTGACGAGGATCGGCGCCGGGGCGCGGGCCGCGACGAGCAGGGGTCCGGCACCTCCCCGCTCGGCGAGGTGCCCGAGCAACGCGGTCGCCGTTCGGCGGGCGGCGCGCGTGGCAAGGGGGGTTCCGGCCAAGCCGAGACGGCGGGCCGGCGCAGCCGCAAGGCGCCCAAGGCGCGCCGCAAGAAGGCCCTGCTGTGGACGGGCGGCACGATGGCGTTCGTGCTGGTCGGCCTGTCGGTGGGCGGGTACGCGCTGTACCAGCACTTCAACGGCAACCTGAACACGGTCGACGTGGGCTCGGCGGGCAACAAGAACGTCTTCGACAACGACGCCCCGGTCAACATTCTGATCATCGGGACCGACAAGCGCACCGGCAAGGGCAACGAGGGCTACGGCGACAAGGGCAGCGTGGGCCACGCCGACACCAACATCCTCTTCCACGTCTCCGAGGACCGCTCCAACGCGACGGCGCTCAGCATCCCGCGCGACATGATCACCAACATCCCGGAGTGCAGCACCAAGCAGCCGGACGGCTCGGAGAAGACCATTCCGGGGACGGCGGGCGTCCGCTTCAACGAGAGCCTCGGCCAGGAGGGCCGCGACCCGGGCTGCACCATGCGCACGGTCGAGGAGATCACCGGCCTGAAGGTCGACCACTTCATGATGGTCGACTTCAACGCGGTCAAGGAGTTGTCCACCGCGGTCGGCGGCGTCCAGGTCTGCCTGGCCAAACCGGTCAAGGACAAGGACTCGCACCTGGACCTGTCGGCCGGTGAGCACCGCATCCAGGGCGAGGACGCCCTCGCGTTCGTACGGACCCGGCACAGCTTCGGCAACAAGAGCGACCTGGACCGGATCCAGGTCCAGCAGCAGTTCATCAGCTCGATGATCCGTCAGATGCAGTCGGACGACACCCTGACCAGCCCGACCAAGCTGTTCAAGCTGGCGAACGCGGTGATCAATGCGCTCACCGTCGACTCCGGCATCGGCTCGGTGACGAAGCTGACGCAACTGGCCCAGGAACTCGGCAAGGTCGACACCAAGAACATCACCTTCGTGACGGTGCCGGTGCTGGACAACCCGGCCGAGAAGGTCCCGGTCACCGTCGTGCTGAACGAGGGCAAGGCAGGCCCGCTGTTCGCCATGATGCGCGAGGACACCTCGCTCACCGAGGTGAACGCGCAGAAGAAGAAGGCGAAGAGCAAGCAGGACGCGCTCCTCAAGGGGCCCAGGGCGAACGCGGCCGACGTACGCGTCGACGTGTACAACGGCGGCGACATCGGCGGCGCCGCGCAGGAGACCGTCGTCTGGTTGCAGAACAACAAGGGCGTGCTCAAGTCCACCAACAAGGCCAACGCCCCGGCGAAGACCGCGAAGACGACGCTGGAGTACGCGCCGAACCAGGCGGACCAGGCCCGTGCCCTCGCCGACATGATGGGCCTGCCCTCCTCCGCGATGAAGCAGGGCACCACGGACGCCGAGGGGCTTCAGGCGATGGTCCTGACCCTGGGCGCCGATTTCAAGGGCGCGGGCATTCCCATAGCGGCACCGGCGAAGGCGCCGGAAGGTGTCCAGCAGGCCAACGCCGCCAAGGCAGAATGCGCCAAGTGACACCGGGTCACCGCGCCACACCACGAGTCTGAACAGCAGGGGGGTCCCGGTGGGACGGAGCAGCACACCCGGTGGGGAGACGCGACCACGCGTCCGCAACGCGGGCCAACTCGGCTGGGACGACGGCCTCTACGAGGACGCGCCGGAGGAGCCGGAGCAAGGGCCGGGCCAGGGCCCCGGCGCCCGGAAGCCCGCGCCCGAGGGCGCCGGTCACCGGGGCGGCGGCGGGGCGAAGCGGCACGGCGGCAAGGGCAAGGGCCGGAACAAGAAGGGCAAGCGCCGGATACTGCGCTGGAGCGCCACGGTGCTCGCGGTGCTCATACTCGGCGGCGCGGGCGCCGGATACTTCTACTACGAGCACCTCAACGGGAACCTCAAGAAGGAGGACCTGACGCTCGGCGACAAGAAGATGGCCGACCACAAGGCCAACGCCGCCGGGCAGACCCCGTTGAACATCCTGCTCATCGGCTCGGACGCGCGGGACTCCAAGAAGAACCAGAACCTCGGCGGGGCCAAGGACACCTTCGGGGCGCCGCCCCTCGCCGACGTACAGATGCTGGTCCATCTCTCCGCGGACCGCAGCAACATGTCGGTGATCAGCATGCCGCGCGACACGCTGCTGAAGATCCCGAAGTGCACCGACCCGAAGTCGGGACGCGTCTACCCGGCGTCCGCGGGCCTGGAGATGACCAACGAGACGCTCAGCCGCGGTGGCCCCGGGTGCACGGTGGCCGCCTGGTACGAGCTCACCGGCATCACCATCGACCACTTCATGATGATCGACTTCGCGGGTGTGGTCTCGATGGCCGACGCGATAGGCGGCGTCCCGGTCTGCGTCAAGGGCAACGTCTACTCCCACACGAGCACCGGCAAGGGCTCCGGGCTGCGGCTGGAGAAGGGCACCACCAAGATCAAAGGGAAGCAGGCCCTCCAGTGGCTGCGCACCCGCTACGGCTTCGAGGACGGCACGGACCTCGGCCGCACCCACGCCCAGCACATGTACATGAACTCGATGGTCCGTGAGCTGCGCAAGGGCACCAAGCTCACCGACCCCGGCAAGCTGATGGGCCTCGCCGACGCGGCGACCGATGCGCTGACGGTCGACAAGGGCCTCGACACGGTCAAGAAGCTGTACGACCTCGCGGAGGAGTTCAAGAAGGCTCCCACCGACCGCATCACCATGACGACGATGCCGAACGTGTACGGCACGGGCGTGAACAAGGAACGGGTGCTCCCGAAGCCTGGCGACGCCGACCAGCTCTTCCAGATGGTCCGCGACGACGTCCCGCTGGACGGCAAGGCGTCCAAGCGCAAGGCCCCGGTCGCCAAGGAGCCCACGACGCCCGTTGCCGAGATCCCGGTCACCGTCCGCAACGGGACGCGCACCGACACCCAGTACCCGGCCACGGGCCGCGCCTCGGCGGTCCAGAAGCTGCTGACGGACAAGGGCTTCACCTCGACCACCGTCGACTCGCAGAACACGCAGGCCGCGGCCCGTACCGGGGTGCTCTTCCCCAGCGTGGACATGGAGGGCAACGCCCAGGCCGTCGCCAAGGCGCTCGGTATCCCACTGGCCTCGGTGAAGCGATCGACCGATGTCACGGGCATCACGCTGACCGTGGGGGCCGACTGGCGCGAGGACAAGGACTACGTCGCGCCCGCCGCGAAGGAGAAGACCCCGGAGAGCGCCCGCGCCCTGAACGGTAAGGACGAGGGGGCCTGCATGGACATCCAGCCGGGCTTCGGCTGGTAGCGGAAGAAGACCGTCGGGGCTTTGTGCCCTCCGGCCAGCCGGAGGGCACAAAGCCCCGACGACATGTGCGGCGCTACGCGGCGACGGCAGGGCGGCGGCTGGCGATGACCTTCTTCGCCAGCGAACGCGGGCTGGTCAGGAAGCCGTACCCCCACGACATGTGCATGGTCGCCAGCGCCACCGGGATCCGGACCCGCGCCTTCAGCGGCAGCCCCTTGCCCGCCGGAACGGACCCGGCGACGATCGCGGCGACGTACCCGGCGGGAACGACGAAGGCCCACGGGGTGACGGCCGCACCGGCCACGATGCCCGCGGCGATCGCGCATACGGCGGTGGGCGGCGCCAGGTAGCGCAGGTTGATCGAGCCGGAGTGGTAGCGGGCGACGACGTGCCGCCAGCGGCCGTAGTCCTTGTACTGCTTGGCGAGCGCCCGGACCGAGGGCCGGGGCCGGTACTGCACCTTCAGCTCGGGCGAGAACCAGATCAGGCCGCCCGACTCGCGGATGCGGAAGTTCAGCTCCCAGTCCTGGGCGCGGATGAACTCCACGTTGTAGCCGCCCGCCTTCTCCAGCGCCTCGCGGCGGAAGACCCCGAGGTACACGGTCTCGGCCGGGCCGGCCTGGCCCCCGGTGTGGAAGGCCGCGTTGCCGACGCCGATCCTCGACGTCATGGCCGCGGCGACCGCGTCCTCCCAGGCGTTCTCGCCCTCGGCGTGCATGATGCCGCCGACGTTCTGCGCGCCCGTCTCCTCCAGCAGCCGGACGGCCGTCGCGATGTAGTTCGGCGACAGCATCCCGTGACCGTCGACCCGTACGACCACAGGGTGGCTGGACGCCTCGATCGCGGCGTTCAGAGCGGCCGGGGTGCGGCCGGACGGGTTCGGGACGGTGTGGACCCGGGGGTCCTCGCGCACCAGCTCCGCAGCGATCTCGTCCGTCCGGTCGGTGGAGGGCCCCAGCGCGATCACCACCTCCATCTCACCGGCGTACTCCTGCTCCAGGATGTGCCGGACGGAGTTCCTGAGATGACGTTCCTCATTGAGCACCGGCATGATCACGGAGACGGCGGGGTGCTGCGCGGCAGACATGGTGGTCCTCGGGTGGGCGGGTGGTCCTCGGGGGCGCGAGGGGTTCGCACCCCACCAGGCAACGGTATTCGGCCGCCACGTTACCGCTAATGGGGGACACGGACGCGCGCCACCGGGTCGCTTCGCGGGCAGTCGATCATATGGGCCTACTGTGCGAACGGTCCCCTCGCACCGCGGAGGTCCCCCCGTGCCCACGCCGCACCCCTCCCCCCGCCGTTCCCCGCGCCCCCGCGCCGTCCCGCCGTCACGCAGGCCGAGAGGACGGGCCGGGCGACCGCACTGGGGCATGCGGATGGTGACCGGTCTCTCGGTCCTGGTCCTCGGCGCGGGAGGCATCGGCCACGCGGTGGTGACCGGTCTGGAGACCGGGATCGACCGGATCGACCCGTTCAAGGACATGAAGAACCGGCCCCGGGCCGGGTACGGCACGAACCTGCTGCTGGTCGGCACCGACGGCCGTGACCGGATCACCCCGGAACAGAAGGAGAAGTACCGGCTGGGCGGCGCCCCGTGCAACTGCACGGACACCCTGATGCTGGTCCACCTCTCGGCGGACAAGAAGCGCGCGAGCGTGGTCTCGCTGCCCCGCGACAGCTACGCCGAGGTCCCCGAGCACAAGGACCTCACCACGGGACAGACCCACTCCCCGCACCCGGTGAGACTGAACGCCGCCTACGCCGAGGGCGGCCCCGGGCTGACCGTGCGGACCGTGGAGCACATGACGGGCGTCAAGATCGACCACTATCTGGAGGTCGACTTCATCAGCTTCATGAAGACCGTGGACACCCTGGGCGGGGTGCGGATCTGCACGCCCCGGCCGCTGAAGGACTCGTACACCGGTCTCGACCTCGCGGCGGGCACCCACGACCTCGACGGCGGACAGGCGCTCCAGTTCGTACGGTCCCGCCATGTCGACGGCGCCTCCGACCTGGGCCGGATGCAGCGCCAGCAGAAGTTCCTCGCCTCGCTGATCGAGCGGACGACCAGCAGCGGCGTGCTGCTGAACCCGGTGAGGTTCCGCGACGCCGCCTCGACGATGCTGAACTCGGTCCGGGCCGACGAGGGGTTCGGTACGGAACAGATGCTGGAGCTCGGCAGCGCGATGCGCGGCTTCTCCCCCGCCTCGTCCGAGTTCGCCTCCGTGCCGCTGGAGAACGTCGCCCATCCGGTCAAGGGGATCGGCTCCACGGTGAAGTGGGACGAGCGGAAGGCGGACAAGCTGTTCCAGGCCCTGCGCGACGACAAGCCGCTCGCCCCCGAGCGCCCGGACGCGCCCCGGACGAAGGCCGTGACGGTCGACGTCGCGCCGGAGCGGATCCGGGTCCAGGTCTACAACGGGACGACGAAGGACGGGCTCGGCAGAACGGTCGACGACGCGCTGCACGCCACCGGTTTCGACACCTCGCGCACCCCGCTGAACGCGGACTCGCGCGACCTGCGGCGCACCCTGATCACCTACGACCCGCGCTGGGACCGGTCCGCGAAGTCCCTGGCCGAAGCCCTGCCGGGGGCCGAACTGCGGGAGGTGACCGGGCAGGGCCCCATGCTGAAGGTGACGGCGGGCGCGGACTTCGACGCGGTGCGACCGGTGCGGGCCGAAAAGACGGAACAGGGGGAGTTCGGCACGGTCACGGGCGACCAGGTGACCTGCCCGTGACGTCCTCGGCCGGCCGGCACCGGGGCCGGTACGAGAACGCCCCGGGGGACCGACGCCGACCGGGGCGGGTCGAGTACGCCGGGAGCCGAGGACGCCCGGGGGCCCCGCCGGCAGGAGGCCGGACCGCCGATGACCCGGCCGGCAGGATGCCCGCCGTCGACGGCTCAGTCGGGACGCCCGCCCGTCGACGGCTCAGTCGTCGATGCCGTCCGCGGCGCGCTTCTCGCGCAGTTCCTTGATCGCGCGACGCCGTGCCAGACGGTGGGTGCGCCGGATCTGCGCCTCCTGGTAGCGCCTCCTGTCCCGCTCGGTCTCCGGTATGACCGGCGGCACGGGGCGCGGCCTGCCGTCCGCGTCCACCGCGGCGAACACCAGGTACGCGCTGCCGACCTGCTGGGCGGGGGTGGATTCGTTCCACCGCTCGGCCATGACCCGGACGCCGACCTCCATCGAGGAACGGCCCGTCCAGTTCACCTGGGCACGGACGTGAACGAGGTCACCCACGCGAACCGGCTCCAGAAAGACCATCTCGTCCATCGACGCCGTCACCGCGGGTCCGCCGGAGTGCCGTCCGGCCACGGCGCCCGCCGCGTCGTCGACCAGCTTCATGATCACGCCACCGTGCACCGTGCCCAGCAGGTTGGTGTCGCTGCCGGTCATGATGTGGCTGAGGGTGGTCCGGGATGCGGCGGTCGACTTGCCGGGAATGTCGCCCTCCGGACGCGGGGACTGATCTGTCATACCGTCCACCTTATGCGGGGCCTTCCGGCCGACGGCAATGCATCAGCTTCGCAACAGCACCGATGCGATTTTCCGTACACCCTGTAAGAGGAGCGCACACGGCCTGCACACTGGACCACATGAGTGATTGGCCCGAGGGCTGGACCGACGACAATCGCGGCGGTGACCGCGGCAACCGCTACGGGCAGGGAAGCGGAAGCGACCGGCCCGAAGGCGCCCGTGTGATGCGCCACGTCCAGCGGCACCCCGCCGCGCCGCAGCAGCGCCCGGCCCCGCCCCGGCCCCGCCAGGCACCGCCGCAGTACGCCGACAACACGGGGTACGACAGCGGTTACAACACGGGCCAGGTCTACGGCGGCGGCCGGGGCGGCGGCGGGAGCAACGGCCCCGGTGGCGGCCGGGGCGACGGCGGACAGCCCTACGGACGCCCGGCGCCCGACTGGGGCCGCCGCATCAAGGTGGGCGCGCTGTCACTGGTCGTCGTGGTGCTCGCGGTCTCCATAGGCACGTACTTCTGGGCCGACTCCAAGCTCAACCGCGAGGTGGACCTCGCCAAGGTCATCGAGCGGCCGAAGGAGGGCGACGGCACCAACTACCTGATCGTCGGCTCCGACAGCCGCGCGGGCATGACGGACGAGGACAAGAAGCGCCTCCACACCGGCTCCGCCGAGGGCAAGCGGACCGACTCGATGATGATCCTGCACGACGGGTCCAACGGGCCGACACTGATCTCGCTGCCGCGCGACTCGAACGTCGAGATCCCCTCGTACAAGGGCTCCGACTCCGGCAAGCTCTATCCGGCCCGCGGCCGTTTCACCAAGCTGAACGCCGCGTACGCCGAGGACGGCCCCGAACTCCTCGTCCGCACCGTCGAGTTCAACACCGGCCTGCACATCGACCACTACGTCGAGATCGGCTTCGGCGGCTTCGCCAACATCGTGGACGCGATCGGCGGCGTGGAACTGGACATCCCCAAGGCGTTCAAGGACAAGAAGTCCGGCGCCGACTTCAAGGCGGGCAAGCAGACGCTGAACGGCGAGCAGTCGCTGGCCTTCGTCCGCACCCGGTACGCGTTCGCCGAGTCGGACCTGGCCCGTACGAAGAACCAGCAGAAGTTCCTCGCGGCGCTCGCCAGCCAGACGGCCACGCCCTCCACGATCCTCAACCCGTTCAAGCTGTACCCGACGATGAGCGCCGGCCTGGACACCCTGATCGTGGACGAGGACATGTCGATCTGGTCCCTGGGGCAGATGTTCTTCGCCATGAAGGGCGTCACGGGCGGCGACGGCACGTCGATGAACATGCCGATCTCCGGCTCCACAGGCGGCAACCTGGTCTGGGACAAGGCCAAGGTCAAGCAGCTCGTGGACCAGCTCAACAACGACGAGAAGGTCACCGTCTCCGAGAAGTGAGAGGGCGGGGAGCCGCCGGGGCCGGGCGAACGGTCACGGCCGAGCGGCACCCCGGGACCACCGGGCGGTACGCGAACGGGCCCCGCCGGCACACCGGTTCACCGGTTCGCCGCCGGGGCCCGGCCGTCTTCCCGCCCGGGCCGGGTCACCCCCGGCCCGGGGCCTACTTCGAGTAGTCGATGTTGCCGGACTCATCCATGTAGGGATGGATCTGGGTGGGCTCCTGGATGTCGATGTCCGAACGCCGGGGCCCCTCCGGCCCCGCGGGACCGATCCGCATCATCCGCTCGATCCGGACGATCTGGAAGCAACGCCCGCGCACGTTCAGCTCATTGGGCCGCACCTGCCGCATGAACGCCTCCGCGGCCCGCGCGTACGCGGCGGTCTCCTGCTCGTCCGACTCCTCGATCAGCGGCCGGACTTCCTTGAGGTAGTGGGCGAAGGAGCGCCGCGCGTCCTGCGGCGTCGGGTGCTGGCCCGACGCCATCGACCAGGAATGATCCTTCTTCTCCATCACCCGGAAGGCGACCGGCAGCAGCACCAGCCCCGGATGGGTCCGCAGCGCCCGCTGCGAATCGGCCAGCACATCGGGCGGGAAGCGGTCCGAGGTGTACTGGTACGGCAACAGCCCCATCCGGTCCATCCCCTCCTTCAGCCCCACCGCCGCCGCGTGGTCGACGACGAAGCCCTTGGTGGTGGAGGGGGTGCGCGCCTGGAAGTCCCAGCCCTCGCAGTCCACGTCCGTGGGCCTGGGCGGCTCCAGACGCCCGCCGCCGATCCTGGCGAACTCGTCGGCACGCACGACGCGGTAACGCGTGTCGCCTGCGGTCAGTTCGTTCACCGGCTCGGTCTCCAGCCGCGCCACCGCGTCCAGCAGCAGCCGCCGCTCACGAGGGTCGTCCGTCTCGTCCTTGGCCTTGAACCAGAGATAGGAGTTCAGCTCGTCACGGGCGTCCTGCGGGTAGCCGGTGTCCATGTCCGTCAGCAGCCGCCACCGCGGCCGCTCGCCGCGACGCTGCTCGGCGACACCGAAAAGCGGCCCGCGGACCACGATCTTCGCGTACTCCCGGGACGCGGCGAAGGCATCCGCCTCGGTGACCAGGGACACCGGATCGTCGCGGTGCTCCACGTTGATGACGAGGTGCTCCGGATGCTCCTGATAGTGATCAACCATGCACTCAGTGTGCCGAGTTCACCGTCGCGGGGTGGGCGAAACAGAAGAACCGACCACCCGGATCCGCCGCCCGCACCCGAGGCCCGGCGGAGGACTCCCCACCCTCCCGGGCGCGCCCCGGCCGCGCCGCCGTCGCCGTCGCCGCGGGGCCGACGCCCCACGGAGGCGCCGGAGGGTGCGTGGTCCGCGGACGGCAACAGCCCCCGGCCTCACGCCGGGGGCTGCCGTGACCTGCGAGAATCCTGCTACGGCAGGTTCCGCGCCATCACGATCCGCTGGACCTGGTTCGTGCCCTCATAAATCTGCGTGATCTTCGCGTCGCGCATCATCCGCTCCACCGGGTAGTCCCGCGTGTAGCCGTAGCCGCCGAGGAGCTGGACCGCGTCCGTGGTGACCTCCATGGCGACGTCGGAGGCGAAGCACTTGGCCGCGGCGCCGAAGAAGGTGAGGTCGCCGTCGACGCGCTCGGACTTGGCGGCGGCCGAGTAGGTGAGCTGGCGGGCCGCCTCCAGCTTCATGGCCATGTCGGCGAGCATGAACTGGACGCCCTGGAAGTCGGCGATCGGCTTGCCGAACTGCTTGCGCTCCTGGACGTAGCCCTTGGCGTAGTCGAGGGCGCCCTGGGCGATGCCGAGGGCCTGGGCCGCGATGGTGATGCGGGTGTGGTCCAGGGTCTTCATCGCGGTGGCGAAGCCCGTGCCCTCCTCGCCGATCATGCGGTCGGCGGGGATACGGACGTTGTCGAAGTAGACCTCGCGGGTCGGGGAGCCCTTGATGCCGAGCTTCTTCTCCGGGGCGCCGAAGGAGACACCCTCGTCCGACTTCTCGACGACGAAGGCGGAGATGCCCTTGGAGCGCTTGGTCGGGTCGGTGACGGCCATGACCGTGTAGTACTCGGAGACGCCCGCGTTGGTGATCCAGCGCTTCACGCCGTTGAGCACCCAGGAGTCGCCGTCGCGCACGGCGCGGGTCTTCATGCCGGCCGCGTCGGAGCCCGCGTCGGGCTCGGAGAGGCAGTACGAGAACATCGCGTCGCCCTTGGCGAGCGGGCCCAGGTACTTCTTCTTCAGGTCCTCGGATCCGGAGAGGATCACCGGGAGCGAGCCCAGCTTGTTCACGGCCGGGATGAGGGAGGAGGAGGCACAGGCACGGGCCACCTCCTCGATCACGATGACCGTGGCGAGGGCGTCGGCGCCCGCGCCGCCGTACTCCTCCGGTACGTGCACGGCGTGCAGGTCCGCGCCGGTCAGGGCGTCCAGGGCCTCCTGCGGGAAGCGCGCCTCCTCGTCGACCGCCGCCGCGTGCGGGGCGATCTTCGCCTCGGCGAGCGCACGCACCGTCTCGCGGAGCATCTCGTGCTCCTCGGCCGGACGGTACAGGTCGAAATCGGTCGAACCCGCCAAAGCGCTCACTCCCCAAAGAAGCTAACTACCGTTAAGTAACCCAATTTTAGAGCGAGCCGCCCGCCTCGGCCTATGCAATGCGTGCGTGAGCTTGGCGACAGGGGTCCCGAGACCTGCGCGGATGGCCGGAATCGGGGCCCGCGGGGGCGCGACTATGCTCGTTCACCGCACGTTCCACCGCATGTTTCGACCGCACGTCTGCCCGCACCTCCCAGGAGCACCGCATGGCCCTCAGGATCACTGTGATCGGCACCGGATATCTCGGCGCCACCCACGCCGCGGCCATGGCGGAGCTGGGCTTCGAGGTCCTCGGCCTCGACGTCGTGCCCGAGAAGATCGAGATGCTGGGCGCCGGCCGGGTCCCGATGTACGAGCCGGGTCTGGAGGAGCTGCTCCGCAAGCACGTCGCGGGCATCGAGGGGTCCACGGGACGGCTGCGGTTCACCACCTCGTGGCAGGACGTGGCGGAGTTCGGCGATGTGCACTTCGTGTGTGTGAACACTCCGCAGAAGCACGGCGAGTACGCCTGCGACATGAGCTACGTGGACAGCGCCTTCGAGTCGCTGGCCCCGCATCTGACCCGGCCCGCCCTGGTCGTCGGCAAGTCGACCGTGCCCGTGGGCTCGGCCGCCCGGCTGGCGGCCCGGCTGGCGGAGCTGGCCCCGGCGGGCGCGGACGCCGAACTGGCCTGGAACCCGGAGTTCCTGCGTGAGGGCTTCGCCGTGCAGGACACCCTGCACCCGGACCGGATCGTCGTGGGCGTGGCGAGCGAGCGGTCCGAGAAGCTGCTGCGCGAGGTCTACACGGTGCCGCTCGCCGAGGGCTCGCCGTTCGTCGTGACGGACTTCCCGACCGCGGAGCTCGTGAAGACCGCGGCCAACTCCTTCCTGGCCACGAAGATCTCGTTCATCAATGCCATGGCGGAGGTCTGCGAGGCCGCCGACGGCGACGTGAAGAAGCTGGCCGAGGCGATCGGGCACGACGAGCGGATCGGGTCCAAGTTCCTGCGGGCCGGGATCGGGTTCGGCGGCGGCTGCCTGCCCAAGGACATCCGCGCGTTCATGGCGCGCGCCGGTGAGCTGGGCGCGGACCAGGCGCTGACCTTCCTGCGCGAGGTCGACTCGATCAACATGCGCCGCCGCGGTCACATGGTGGAGCTGGCCCGGGAGGCCGTGGGCGGCGACTCCTTCCTCGGCAAGCGGGTGGCGGTGCTGGGCGCGACGTTCAAGCCGGACTCGGACGACGTGCGGGACTCGCCGGCGCTGAACGTGGCCGGGCAGATCCACCTCCAGGGCGGCCAGGTCACGGTCTTCGACCCGAAGGGCATGGAGAACGCCCGGCGGCTCTTCCCCACCCTCGGTTACGCGGACTCGGCGCTGGACGCGGTGCGCGGCGCGGACGTGGTGCTGCACCTGACGGAGTGGCGGGAGTTCCGCGAGCTGGACCCGGCGGCGCTCGGGGAGGTCGCGTCGCGCCGGATCATCCTGGACGGCCGCAACGCGCTCGACGGCGAGCTGTGGCGCGGCGCGGACTGGACCTACCGGGCGATGGGACGCCCGACGGCCTGACCGCCGGGCCGTACGGCTTCTCCCCGTACGGCTTCTCCCCTTCACGGCCACGGCCTCTCCCCCGCACGGCCCCCGTGCCGCACGACGCCCGGCCGCCGCCGGACGGCGGTGTCCGGGCCGCCGGAGCGGGCCGGGGCTCAGCCCTGTCTGGCGCGGTAGGCGCGCATCTTGGCGCGAGCGCCGCACACCGACATGGAGCACCAGCGCCGCCGCCCCGCCGGGCTGCGGTCGTAGTACGCCCACCGGCAGTCATCGGCCTCGCACGCCTTGAGCCGGGCCCAGGTGCCGTCGGCCGCCGCCTCCGCGATGGCCCGCGCGACCCGGGCGGTCAGCCCGGCCGGTTCCTCGACGGGCCGCAGCGCCGCCGTGCCCGCCGCGTCCACCGTCACACGCAGGGGCGCGGCGGCGAGGAGGTGGTCGAGTTCGGGGACTTCCGCGTCCTCGGCCGGACGATGGCCCGCATGGGCGAGACAGGCGGCGCGAAGCGCCTCGCGCAGGGCGCGGACGTCCGGGACGTCCGCTTCCACGAGGCCGAAGGCGGCGCGCCCTTCCGCCGTGTCGAGCGTGTCCGCACCGGTCTCGGTGTCCAGCGTGTTGACCAGGGCCTCGATCAGCGCGAGTCCGCCGGGCGCGGCGTTCTTCGCGCTCATGGTGCGGAATCCTTCGCTTTCATGGTTGCGACGTTACCTCCGTTGGGGCAGCATGCAGTAACGGTTACTGGTTGAGCCGCTCTAGCGGTAACGACCGATGGTGACCAGCCGCTTTCAGCGGTGCCGAACCGCTTACGAGGAGGAAGTGTCATGGCTGTCGCCACTCTGGGTGCCGTCGTTCTGGACTGCCCCGACCCCGTCGCACTCGCGGGCTTCTACGCCGGGCTGCTCGGCGGAACGGTCGAGGACGACGGCGACGGCTGGGTGGAGCTGACCGGGGCCGGGGGCACGCTGCTCGCGTTCCAGGCGGCACCGGGTCACGTGCCGCCGCAGTGGCCGGGCGAGGACGGGGCGCAGCAGTTCCACCTGGACCTGACCGTGCCGGATCTGGACGCGGCGGAGCGTGAGGTGCTCGCCCTGGGCGCGACCGCGCTGGACGCGGAGGACCGGAATCGGAGCTTCCGCGTTTACGCGGATCCCGTGGGGCACCCGTTCTGTCTGTGCAGGGGCTGACCGTCCGCACGGCGCATGGCCCGCGCGATGTGCACGGGCCGAGGCCCGTGGCCTGAACGACGGCCCGTGGCCTGAACGACGAAGTGCGGGGCGCCCCCAGGGGCGCCCCGCACTCGACGGTTCCGGCCGTTCAGCCGGCCTGGGCCGGTGTGTCCAGCTGCTCGATGGTCGCGTGCGACGGGCCCCGGCGGGCGCTCAGGTCACGCGCCACGGCCTCGGCGTCGCGCAGGACCCGCACCGCGTTGCGCCAGGTGAGCTTAGCGAGGTCGGCGGCGGACCAGCCGCGGCCGAGCAGTTGGGCGATCAGGTTCGGGTAGCCGGAGACGTCCTGGAGGCCGTCCGGGAGGAAGGCCGTGCCGTCGTAGTCGCCGCCGATGCCGATGTGGTCGATCCCGGCGACCTCGCGCATGTGGTCGAGGTGGTCGGCGATGGTCGCCGTGGTAGCCACCGGGCGCGGGTTGGCCGCCTCGAACGCGGCGTGGAGCTCCATGGCCCGCGCACTGGTGTCGAGGTGGTGCAGACCGTGGGCGCGCAGGTTCGCGTCCGCGGCCTCGGTCCAGGCGACGGCCTCCGGCAGGACGAACTTCGGCACGAAGGTGGCCATGGCGATGCCGCCGTTGGCCGGGAGCCGTTCGAGCACGTCGTCGGGGATGTTGCGCGGGTGGTCGCAGATCGCGCGCGAGGAGGAGTGCGAGAACATCACCGGCGCCACGGAGGTGTCGAGCGCGTCGCGCATGGTCGTGGCCGCCACGTGCGAGAGATCGACGAGCATGCCGGTGCGGTTCATCTCCCGTACGACCTCGTGGCCGAACGGCGAGAGACCGCCGACGCCCGGTTCGTCGGTCGCCGAGTCCGCCCACGCGATGTTGTCGTTGTGGGTGAGCGTCATGTACCGGACGCCGAGCGCGTACAGCCCTCGCAGGGTGCCCAGCGAGTTGTTGATGGAGTGGCCGCCCTCCGCGCCCATCAGGGAGGCGATACGGCCCTCGGTCCGGGCCGCCTCCATGTCGTCGGCGGTCAGGGCGCGCCGCAGGTCGGCGGGGTGGCGGGCCAGCAGCTCGGCGACGACGTCGATCTGTTCGAGGGTGGCGCTGACGGCCTCGTCGCCCGCCATGTCGGACTGTACGTAGACCGACCAGAACTGGGCGCCGACGCCCCCGGCGCGCAGCCGGGGGATGTCGGTGTGCAGGTGGGCGGACTGGTCGGTGGCGATGTCCCGGGCATCCAGGTCGTAACGGACCTGCTCGCGCAGCGCCCACGGCAGGTCGTTGTGTCCGTCGACGACGGGGTGCTCGGCGAGGAGTTCCCTCGCCCGTTCCAGCTGCCGTTCGTCGGACCGGTGCTCCGCCACGATCTGCTCCTCCACAATCAGCTCCTCCCCGAGCCGCCGCTCCACGAGCCGCCGCTCCTTGGCACTCTGCTGTTCCTCTGTGCTCTGCTGTTCCTCCACGCCCTGCCACCGCTCCGCGGCAGGCTACTTCCCGAAGCCGAAGGAGTCGGAGCCCTCGACCTTGGCGCGCAGCCGCTTGCCCTTCTCCGTCGCCTGGTCGTTCAGCTCCTGCTGGAACTCGCGCATGCGGGCCAGCAGGTCGGCGTCGTGGGCGGCGAGGATGCGCGCGGCGAGCAGGCCCGCGTTGCGCGCGCCGCCGATGGAAACGGTCGCGACGGGGACACCGGCGGGCATCTGGACGATGGAGAGCAGGCTGTCCATGCCGTCCAGGTACTTCAGCGGGACCGGCACCCCGATCACCGGCAGCGGGGTGACGGAGGCGAGCATCCCGGGCAGGTGGGCGGCGCCGCCCGCGCCCGCGATGATCGCTTTGAGACCCCGGTCGGCCGCCTCCTCGCCGTACGCGACCATCTCGCGCGGCATGCGGTGGGCGGAGACGACGTCGACCTCGTAGGGGATCTCGAACTCGTCGAGCGCCTTGGCCGCGGCCTCCATGACGGGCCAGTCGGAGTCCGAGCCCATGACGATGCCGACGACCGGCGCGGCGGTGGCGGGAGGGGTCATTCGGTGATCGTTCCTCGCAGGTAGTCGGCCGCGTGCCGGGCGCGCTCGCGCACGTCCGCCAGGTCGTCGCCGTAGGTGTTGACGTGTCCGACCTTGCGGCCGGGCTTCACGTCCTTGCCGTACATGTGGATCTTGAGCTGCGGGTCACGGGCCATGCAGTGCAGGTAGCCCTGGTACATGTCCGGGTAGTCGCCGCCGAGGACGTTGCACATGACCGTCCAGGGGGCGCGGGGGCGCGGGTCTCCGAGCGGCAGGTCGAGGACGGCCCGCACGTGGTTGGCGAACTGCGAGGTGATCGCACCGTCCTGGGTCCAGTGGCCGGAGTTGTGCGGGCGCATCGCGAGCTCGTTGACGAGGATGCGGCCGTCACGCGTCTCGAAGAGTTCGACGGCCAGATGACCGACGACGCCGAGTTCGGCGGCGATCCGGAGCGCGAGCTGCTGGGCCTCGCCGGCCAGCCGCTCGTCCAGCTCGGGCGCCGGGGCGATGACCGTGTCGCAGACGCCGTCGACCTGGATCGACTCGACGACCGGGTAGGCGACGGCCTGGCCGTGCGGCGAGCGGACGATGCCGGCCGCCAGCTCCCGTACGAAGTCGACCTTCTCCTCGGCGAGGACCGGGACCCCGGCCCGGAAGGGCTCGGCCGCGTCCGCCTCGGAGCGGACCACCCAGACGCCCTTGCCGTCGTAGCCGCCGCGCACGGTCTTGAGGACGACGGGGAAGCCTCCGACCTCGGCCGCGAACGCCGCGGCGTCCGCCGGGTCCGTCACGATGCGGTGGCGGGGGCAGGGCGCGCCGATCGCGTCGAGCTTCGCGCGCATCACCCCCTTGTCCTGGGCGTGCACCAGCGCGTCGGGGCCCGGACGCACGGGTATGCCGTCCGCCTCCAGGGCCCGCAGGTGTTCGGTCGGTACGTGCTCGTGATCGAAGGTGATCACGTCACAGCCGCGCGCGAAGGCACGCAGCGTGTCCAGGTCGCGATAGTCGCCGACGACGACTTCGTTCACCACCTGGGCCGCCGAGTCCTGGGGGGTGTCGCTGAGGAGCTTGAACTTGATGCCGAGGGGGATGCCCGCCTCGTGGGTCATACGGGCGAGCTGACCGCCGCCGACCATGCCGACTACCGGGAACGTCACCCGTCCAGGGTATCCGGCGCCCCGGCGGTCGCCCGACGACGGCCTCCGCGCGCCCTGCGGGCCGGGGCGCGCCGCTCCCCCATCGGACTCGTCCCCACCCGTCCGATGTGTTCGTCCCCACACCCGTTCCCGTGCTCGGCACCGTCCGTCCGCCCGCCCGTCGTCGTTCCTCTCCCTGCCCGTCACCGCCCGTCCCCGTGCCCGTCCGGCCACTTCTGTCCGGACATCCCCGGGCGCCCCGCGAAAGGGGTCGCTAGCATGACCGGGTTGACGTAACCGACAGACAGGCTGAGCGATCACCATGAGCGAACGGGGCGCACTGCGAACCCGGCTGGATCAACTGGCCCGGGAAGTCGCCAAGTTCGGCACGGTCGGCGCGCTCGGCCTGGTGGTCAACATCGCGGTGTCGAACCTGCTCTGGCGCACCACGGACCTCCAGGTGGTGCGGGCCGGGCTGCTGGCCACGTTCATCGCCATCCTCTTCAACTACGTGGGCTTCCGCTACTGGACGTACCGCGACCGCGACAAGACCGGCCGGACCCGGGAACTGACGCTGTTCCTGCTGTTCAGCGGCGTGGGCGCGGTCATCGAGAACGGCGTGCTGTACGTGGCGACGTACGGCTTCGGCTGGGACACCCCGCTCCAGAGCAATGTCTTCAAGATCCTCGGCATCGGCATCGCGACGCTGTTCCGCTTCTGGTCCTACCGGACGTGGGTCTTCAAGGCGCTCCCCGCGCCGGAGCCCGCCGAGCCCGCCGAGCCCGCGCCGGCGGAGGAGGAGGAGGTCCTGGAGGGTTTCCTGAAGCAGGAACGACGCAGCGAGCGGGCGTCGCGCGTCGAGGCGGAATCAGCACGCCGCTGACGTCACGGAGCCGGCAGGCCGCCGACGTCTCGGAGCCGGTACGCCACCGGCCTCTTCCTACGTCGCCGACCTCTGCGTACGGCTCGGCCCCCTTTGTATGGTTCAGCCCCGTCGTACGGCTCGGCCCCTTTGTATGGTTCAGCCCCGTCGTACGGTTCAGCCCCGCCATGGGGTTCAGCGCACCGGGCGTTCCGGCTCCTGCCGTTTCAGGGCCACCCGGCTGAGGAACAGCGCGAAGACCGGCGGCTGCTGCTGGAGCAGCTCGAGCCGGCCCCCGTCCGCCTCCGCGAGGTCCCGTGCCACGGCGAGGCCGATCCCGGTGGAGTTGCGGCCGCTGATCGTCCGCTCGAAGATCCGGGCGCCCAGGTCGGGCGATACGCCCGGACCCTCGTCCGTGACCTCGATGACCACCTGGTTGCCGGTGACGCGGGTGCGCAGCGCGACCGTGCCACCGCCGTGCATCAGCGAGTTCTCGATCAGCGCGGCCAGCACCTGGGCGACCGCGCCGG
Source organism: Streptomyces sp. CB01580 (assembly GCF_001905795.1). Taxonomy (GTDB): domain Bacteria; phylum Actinomycetota; class Actinomycetes; order Streptomycetales; family Streptomycetaceae; genus Streptomyces. The sequence continues at coordinate 9,970 of NZ_LIXJ01000040.1, read as the reverse complement.
GGGTGCCGACGGCCCGCAGCCCCTGCTTCCCGGACCGGACGATGGCCCGGCCCTCGCCCCGGTAGGCCGGGCGCCACTCCTCGATCTGCTGCTTGACGACCTCGTCGAGGTCGAAGACGACGGCGGAGCCGGTACGCGGGTCGCGGGCGTTGGTCAGCAGCCGTTCCACCACGTCGGTGAGCCGCTCGACCTGGGTGAGGGCGATGTTCGCCTCCTCCTTCACCGTCTCCGGGTCGTCGGTGACGGAGATCTCCTCGATCCGCATGGAGAGCGCGGTCAGCGGCGTGCGGAGCTGGTGCGAGGCGTCCGCCGCCAGCCGGCGTTCCGCCGTCAGCATCCGGGCGATCCGCTCGGCCGAGGCGTCCAGGACGTCGGCGACCCGGTCCAGCTCCGGCACCCCGTACCGCTTGTGGCGCGGGCGCGGGTCGCCGGAGCCCAGGCGCTCGGCGGTCTCCGCGAGGTCGGTCAGCGGCGAGGCCAGCCTGTTGGCCTGGCGTACGGCGAGGAGCACGGCCGACACGATGGCCAGCAGCGCCACCGCCGCGATGATCACCAGGGTGCGGCCGACCTCACGGGTGACGGCGGAACCGGACTCCTCGACGACGACGCGCTCGCCGTGCGCCCCCTCGGCCTTGCCGCTGATCACGCTGCCCGCCGGGCGGGTGCCCACTTCGATCGGGGCACGGCCGGGGATGTCGACCAGTGCGTAGCGGTTGCCGGAGAGCTGCTGGCTCAGCAGCTCGGGGTTGATCCGTTCGGCCCCCAGTATCCGGCTCTCGACGACGCTGATCAGCCGCAGCGCCTCGGAGTCGACGCTCTCCTGGGCGCTGTTGCTGATGGTGCGGCTCTCGACGATGACGAGGGAGACGCCGAAGACGGCGATCACCACGAGCACCACGGCGAGTGTGGAGTTGATCAGTCTTCGGCGCATGGGGGCCTCTGTGGTTCGGCTCGTCGTGGATCGGCTGGTCGCGGGTCGGCTCCTCCCGCGTCAGCCCCGCCCCGCGTCAGCTCTTCTCGAAGCGGAAGCCGACGCCCCGTACGGTCGCGATGTAACGGGGGTTGGCCGCGTCGTCGCCGAGCTTCTTGCGGAGCCAGGAGATGTGCATGTCGAGGGTCTTGGTCGACGACCACCAGGTGGTGTCCCAGACCTCGCGCATCAGCTGGTCGCGGGTGACGACCCGGCCGGCGTCGCGGACCAGGACCCGCAACAGGTCGAACTCCTTGGCCGTGAGCTGGAGTTCCTCGTCGCCCATCCACGCCCGGTGCGACTCGACGTCGATCCGGACGCCGTGGGTGGCGGGCTGCGGCGCGGGCTCGGCCGCGCCGCGGCGCAGCAGGGCCCGGACGCGGGCGAGCAGTTCGGCCAGCCGGAAGGGCTTGGTCACGTAGTCGTCGGCGCCGGCGTCCAGTCCGACGACGGTGTCCACCTCGTCGGCGCGGGCGGTCAGCACCAGGATCGGCACGGTGTGGCCCTCGGCACGGAGTCTGCGGGCGACTTCGAGGCCGTCCATCCCGGGCAGGCCCAGGTCGAGCACGACCAGGTCGATCCCGCCCTGGAGACCGGCGTCGAATGCGGTCGGACCGTCCTCACGGACCTCGACCTCGTAACCCTCCCGACGCAGAGCGCGGGCCAGTGGCTCCGAGATGGATGCGTCGTCCTCGGCGAGCAGTACACGGGTCATGCAGTGATGGTAGTCCGCGCGGGACAGGTGTCGGGAGGTGATCGAAAGGCCCTGCGGGCCGGTCCGGAAAGCGAGCGCGAACCTTCGAATATGAGAGCGTAGTCCCGCCTTCACCTGTGATCCATATCTCAAGTCCGTTCATTTCGGACTCTGTCGTGGCGTATGGTTGCTCGACGCCTGTTGCACGACTCAAGGACCCTTGGGCAGCTTTTAGCGCCTAGGGTCTCTTTTGTTCTGCCGGCTGGTACCCCGCCAGTCGTGACTTCAGTGAATGACCTGTGGCCGGGCCCGGAGCGACACATGCGCACCGGGCATGGATCCCGATGCGGTCGGTCCCCGTCCCCGTCAGTCGGCTCCTCGGTGAGTCCGGCACGGGACGAATCCCTGTCAGGCGTGGGGTGGGACTCTCGGCCGGGTCGGTGCCGGCCTCCCCCCACCGGGCGCGTCACGCTCACGAGGCGTCGCGTCCCGAGCACGCAAGGATCGACCATGGCGTCCAGCCTGACGAAGGACCCGGCCAGTACTTCTGGATCCGAGAAGACCTTCTTCGGCCACCCCCGCGGCCTGGCCACTCTCTTCATGACCGAGATGTGGGAGCGCTTCAGCTTCTACGGCATGCGGGCCCTGCTTCCGCTGTATCTGGTCTCCGGCTCCGGCCTGGACATGAACGTGACCACGGCCACCGCGATCTACTCCATCTACATGGCGATGGTGTATCTGCTCGCCATGCCCGGAGGCTGGTTCGGCGACCGGGTCTGGGGTCCGCGCAGGACGGTGACCGTCGCGGCCTCGATCATCATGGTGGGACATCTCACCCTGGCCCTGCCGGGTTCCGGTTCGTTCTTCGCCGGTCTGGCGCTGGTGGCGCTCGGCTCCGGTCTGCTGAAGGCCAACATCTCGACGATGGTCGGCCACCTCTACGACGGCCCCGACGACCCGCGCCGCGACGGCGGCTTCACCGTCTTCTACATGGGCATCAACCTCGGTGCCTTCGCCGCGCCGCTGGTCATCGGCACGATCGGCGAGAAGGTGAACTGGCACCTCGGGTTCGCCCTCGCCGCGGTCGGCATGTCGCTGGGCCTGATCCAGTTCCTCATCGGTACGCGCCACCTGAACCCCCGCAGCAGCGTCGTGCCGGAGCCGCTGTCGGCCGCGGAGCGGGCTTCGACGCTGCGCAAGGGCCTGCTGTGGCTGGTCGCCGCCGTCGTCTTCTACGGCGTGCTGGTCGCCACCGATGTGTACACGCTGAACTGGGCGCTCGTCCCGATCACCGTCGCCGGTCTGATCATCCCGGTCGCCGTGCTGGTGCGGATCAAGCGCGACCGGGATCTGACGAAGACCGAGCAGTCGAAGATGTCCGGGTACATCTGGTTCTTCGTCGCCGCGGCCGTGTTCTGGATGATCTACGACCAGGGCGGTTCCACCCTCTCGCTCTTCGGTGAGTCGTCCACGACCAACAGCGTGCTGGGGCTGCACTTCCCGACATCCTGGTACCAGACGATCAACCCCGTCATCATCATGGCGCTGGCCCCGGTCGTCGCCTGGATATGGCTGGCGCTGAACCGGCGGGGCAAGGAGCCGAGCACGGTCGTCAAGTTCGGCTCGGGTCTCTTCCTGGTCGGTGTCTCCTTCCTCGTCTTCATGCTGCCGCTGACCATGACGTCGGACGGCGACAAGGTCAGCCCGATGTGGCTGGTGTCGATCTACTTCCTGCAGACCGTCGGTGAGCTCTGCCTCTCCCCGGTCGGCCTGTCGGTCACCACGAAGATGGCCCCGGCGAAGTACGGCAGCCAGATGATGGGTGTCTGGTTCCTCGCCGTCACCGCGGGCGACTGCACCACCAGCCTGCTGTCCCTGGCGGGCGTCAACCTGAACAAGACCGGCATGGTGGGTCTGGAGGCGACTCTCGCGCTCGTCGCGGGAATCTCCATCTGGATGTACCGCAAGAAGGTCTCGCAGCTCATGGGCGACGTGCGCTGACGCCGCGACCACGGGTCGTCGGAGGGTGAGCACCGTCCGACGACCGCACGGCTCCACGACGAGGGCCGTCGCACCGCTGATGCCGGTGCGACGGCCCTCGCGTCGTACGCCGCCGTGATGCGCGCACGACGTACGACGTACGGCACGGTCATGTCCGCCCGCCGGAGCGTCACGGCCGACGGGCCGGGTCATGTCCGGCGCGCGGTCACACCCCGTGCCGTGCGGGGCGGCTCACCTGGTGCCGCGCAGCCTGCGCCACGGGGTGAAGGTGAACACGGCGCCGCCCAGCAGGATCGCCGTCCCCGCGACCAGACCGAGTGCCCGCAGCGTGCCCTGGTCCTCGGCCCCGGTGGCCGCCAGCCCGCCGCCGGAACCCGCGGCGCCGGACGTGGTGCCGGCGGAACTCCCGGACCCCGAGGAGCCCGAGGTGGCCGAGCCGGAGACCCCGCCCTCCTGAGCCGTGGTGTCGAGTTCCAGCGACGGGGTCGCCGTCCCCTTGACCTTGCACGGGATGCTGATCTTCGAGGCTCCCAGGGTGACGTCGATGGTCAGGGTGCCAGGGGCGAGCGTGGCCTTCCCGGTGGCGCCCGGCTTGTACGTACCGGTCATGTTCGGCAGGTCGACCGGCTTCCCCTGCTCCAGCGGTTCGGCGTTGGCGGGTCCCGTGACCTTCACCGAACCCTTGTCCGCGCCCGCGACGACGACGTCCATCGAGGGCTTGAGCGCACCGGCGGGGAGCGCGGCCGGACTGTCCATCACGCCCTTGGCGGTCCTGACCGTCAGCGCATAGCCGCCGCCGTTCTTCCTGGCGTCGATCGTCACCTTGGAGGAGATGGCGGCGGGTCCGGGGGACGTACAGGCGAACTGGACGGCGACCTCCTTGCCGGGGAAGTCCGTCTGTCCGCCGCCGCCCCCGGAGCCCGAGGTGGAGCCGCCCGCGGTGGACGTCCCGGCGGAGGTGCCGGAGGACGTCCCGGACGAGGTCGTGCCGCCCGCCGTGGTGGATCCGGAGGTGGAACCACTCGTCGTACCGGTCGTCGTGCCACCGGTGGTCCCGCTCGTCGTGCCGCCGGCCGTGGTGCCCGAGCCGCCGTCCGTGACCTTGATGGTCGCGCCCGGCCGCACCGTCTCCTCGGGAGTGCACTTGGTGTCCGTGGAGAGCGGCTTGGAGACGTTGATGTCGTACGCGTCCGGGGTCAGCGTGATCTCACCGGCCTTCTCCAGCTTCAGCGTGCCCTTCATGTCGGGCAGGATCATGGCGCTGTTCTTCGGGATCGGCGGGTTCTGACGCGGCCCCTCCATGTTCAGGGTGCCGGTGGCCGCGCCGCCCACCTTGACGGTGCCGGTCGGTTTGACCGTGCCCTTGTCCAGGTCGAGTATGTCGGGGTTCTTGGAGGCGGCCTGGACCGTCTTCCACACCACCTCGACGGTGTCCCCGACCTTGGCCTCCGCGGGCGCCGTCAGTTGCACCACGGTGGTGCCCTGCACGGGCGGCAGGCCGGAGATGGCCGGGGGTATGCACTCCGTCCGGTACGAGATGTCGGCGGCCCGGGCCGGACTCGCGGCCATCAGCATGCCCGCGCCGCCGAGCATCATCGCGACTCCCGCCGCGACCGTTCTCCGTTGCGTACTCACGAATGTCCCTTCGTCGTCGATGTGTTGTCTGACGGTGCGGAATCCGGTGCGAACCACGGCAGCGCCGCCGTGGTGGTGGGCGAGGGCCCGGAGGCGGATGCGTGCTCCGCCGCGGATCCGGGCTCGGATGCGGGCCCGTCCGCGGAGTTCGGCCCGGGACCCGGCACACGCCGCGGCCCTCGTGCACCCGTGGCCGGGCCGGTCGTACGCGCCGGGCGGCGGCGCCGGGAGCGGGCCGGGGCGCGCGAGGGGCGGGGCCGTACCTTGTCGACGACCGCCATGCCGATCCGGAACACGGCGGCCGGCACCACGACGCACAGCAGGACCCAGAAGAGGGTGACGCCCCAGGGGCGGCCGACCCCCCACGGCTGCTCCGCCAGCACCTTGCCGCCGTACTCCAGCGAGATCTGGTAGTCGCCGTGGGCACCCGCCGCCAGTTCGACCGGCAGCTCGATCCGCGCCTTGCGGCCGGGCCCGACGGTGCCGCGCCACTCCCGTTCCTCCCACTGGGGGGCGAACACGCCGTGCGCGGTGCCGATCCGGAAGACCGGGTCCTCGACCGGGGCGGTGCCGAGGTTGCCCACGGTGAAGACCAGGCGCCGGACGGGCGGTGCGCCGAACCACGTGAGGATTCCGCTGTCGCCCTCCAGCCGGGTGGCCGCCAGCACCGCGAGCCTGCCGCCGGTCTCCTTCGGCAGCGCGGCGACCGGGTGCCCGGCCACGACGAACACGGCGTCGGCGGCGGCCTGTCCACCGGTCACGGTGGCGACGTGCACCACGCACGGACAGGGCACGGGCGGCTCGGCCACCGGCAGCTTCTTGGTGAAGCCGCCGTCGGTCCCGGTGGTGACGGCACGGCCCTCGGCGTTGGCACAGGAGTTGGTGCCGCCGATCACGCCGCGTTCCGGTGCGGACCGGCCGCAGATCAGCATCATCAGCAGTGCGCCGGGACGCCATCCGCTGCCCTTGACGGTGATGTCCCCGCCCTTGCCCGCCTGCCGCTCGGAGAGGGTGACCGCGGGTTTCGCCTCCGCGCTGCCGCCCGCCCCGGTCGCCGCGGAAGCCGTGGGGAGCACCAGCAGGACGGGAAGCAGCGCGAGGAGCACCACGGCACCCCACCGGTGCCCGCCCCTCCCGTGATCCCCAGGTGTCGCCGGTCCGGCCCGTCCGGTCACGATTCCCCTCCCGTTCCCGTCTTCGTCAATCGGCGTGTGTCACAAGCCCGTCGGCCGCCCGGAGGCCGTGCGGGCGAACCGTCCTCGTACGGGGCCGGGGCCGGTGCGCCTCCGCGCTGCCGCCCGCCCCACGGACGCCGGTGCCCGCGTCGCCGCCGGTACGCGTACACCGCCGCGGCCGCGGCGGCCGGCAGCGGCAGCGCCGCGCCCGTCAGCGGTGCCCAGGAGACGAAGCGGGCGCGCGCCGAGGCCTCGTCGTACGCGCCGCCGGCCGCCGTGACGCGCAGCCGTACCGTCACCGAGTCGAGGGCCGGGGTGTCTGGCCACGGTTCGGTGAGCGTGACGCGCCGTCCGGGCGGCAGCTCCAGCGGCAGCGTGCGGGTGCCGCGCCGCAGCAGCGGCCCGAACACCCCGTCGGCGCTCATGGTGATCCGCGGGACCAGCAGGGTGTTGCCGCGGTTGACCAGCGTGTAGTGGACGGCCTTCCCGGACACGATGACGTCCTCGACGGTGAGCGCCGCCAACGTCGGGCCGCCGACGCGCAGTCGCACCCGTACGCCCACCGAACGGCCCCCGCTCTCCGCGACGATCGCACCGGAGCGGTCACCGGGCGCCGAGCCCGTCGGCAACGTGACGGAGAACGGCACCTCGGCGCGGGTACGGGCGGGCACGACCACCTTCGCGGTGGCGGTCCGCAGCCAGGCGCCCACGCCGACGCCCGCGCCGTTCCCGGCCCTGCCTCCGGACCCGGTCCCGGGCCCGCTTCCGGCGGTGGGCTTGCCGCCGTCGCGTGCCGTACGGCCGCCGTCCCCGGCGCGGTACGTGTCGACGCCGCGCAGCCGTACGGTGACCGGGGCCGTGCCGGGGTTGGTGACGGAGAGCCGGTCCTGGAGGACGGCTCCGGGCGGCCCTTCCAGGTAGAAGTACGACCTGCCCGCGCTCTTCCCGGTGCCGCCCGCCCCGGACCCGCCCGCCACGGGCCGCGCCGTCCAGGCGGCGGCGCCCGTCGGCGCGGCCGGTGTGCGCGGTTCCGCACCGGCCGCCGGGACCGTGGCGAGGGTGAACAGCATTACGGCGAGGGCGAGTCGGGCGGCGTGGCCGGTCGACGACGGCATGGCGGCTCCCTGGTGCGCGAAGGGCTGTCCCGTCATCCGTGGCGGATCAGCGCGAGCGGCGTCGGATGTGGTGCGTCGCAAGGCGGAGGAGCGCCCGCATACGGGATGCATGCGGGCCTTTCGACAACGCAACGCGGCGAGGTGCCGCAGCTGTCGTCGGGCGCCCGCCACGGATGACGGGACGGCCCTCAAGGGCGACTGGCTCGACCGGGCGAGGCGCTGGTGCCTTCCCGGCCACGTCTGCCGGTCACGGCACTAGTGCCGTGACCGGCAAGGTTTGCCCGGAAGGAGCGGCGTCCGGTGCGTGCGATCGCAAGGCGGCCGAAAGCCCTCGGATGGGGTCTCCCCTGCTCGAACGAAGTCGAGAGCTTGGGGAAGGGCTACGTGGGCTCTCGGCCAACGCCACGAGCGTGCGTGCCGGACGGTGCGACGGGGCAAACGTTGCCGGGAGCGGCACTAGCGGCCGACGGCTCCCTGCCCGCGCCGGGTCAGCCAGAGCGCCCCGGCCGCACCGGTCAGCAGCACGGTGCCGCCGAGCATGCCGAGCGCCGTCGCCGAGTCGAGCGGCCCGGTCTTCGGCAACTGGCCACCGTTGTCGGGGGTGTTCCCCGTGTTTCCCGTGCTTCCCGTGTTTCCCGCGGCCGTCACATCGAGCCGGAGCGAGGGCCCCGGGCTGTTGGAAGGTGTGCAGGTCGTGGTCGTACCGAGCGCCTTGATGGTGAGCACACCGGCGGTGAAGTCGACCTTGCCGCTCTTCCTCGGGGTGTACGTGCCCGACAAGTCGCCGATCTTGATGGGGGAGTTGGCGGGGATGGCCGCGGCGTTCGGCGGCCCGGAGACCTGGACCTCTCCCTGGTCGGCACCGCTCACCTTGATCACCGCGCTGGGGTTCATCGCGCCCTTGCCGAGTTCGACGGGGCTGGACGAGACACCCTTCTGGAAGGACATCGTGAGCCGGTAACCGCCGCCGCTCCTGACGCTCTTGATGTCGATGGGAGACACGGCCCCCTTGTCACCGATCGGGGTCTTGCACCGGTAGTCGACGTCGACGACCGTGGCGTGGGCGGCGGGTGCGGCCATCAGCACCACCGTGCCCGCCAGCGCGGACGCCAGCGCGAGAGCTGTTCGCTTCTGGTAGGACACCTTGTCTTCCCCTCATGCCGGAAGTCGCCGCGCGTCGTCTCCGACTCGACGCAAGTTACTGACGACACATCAGATTGGCGCTCAAGGTACGCCGGGGGCCTTGTGGAGGGAAGACAAAGAGCGCGCCGATCCGGCGCGCTCTCGTAGTGCGGATGCGGGGCCCGTGCCCCGGGGAGACCTGACGCCCCGGCGGCTTTTGCCCCGTCACGGCTTCAGGCGGGGGCGGCCAGTTCCGCCCAGACGGTCTTGCCGGGCCGCCCCGGCACCCGCAGCACGCCCCAGTCCAGGCAGAGCCGCTGAACGATGAACATGCCGTGCCCACCCGGCCGTCCGGCCCGGTGCGGAGTGCGCGGCGCGGGCTGTCCGGCGCCCGCGTCGACGACCTCCACCCGCAGCACCTTCGCCGCGCAGGCGATACGGATCTCCTCCGGGCCCTCCGCGTGCAGGCAGGCGTTGGTGACGAGCTCGGAGACGACCAGCAGGACGTCCTCGGCGGCGGCCCGTCCGTCCGCGCTCGACGCGGGCAGCCAGCCCCATTCGTGGAGCGTCTGGCGGGCGAAGTCACGAGCCGTCGGCACGACACCGGCCACCCCCCGCAGCGACAACGTGCGCCACTGCTGTCCGGCCGGATCGGAGGAAGCCACTCCGGCGTCCGCGTCCGCGTCCACGCCGGCGCCCTCCGGCTCGCGGCCGAGGTCGCCCGGCGGATGCTGCCGGGTGGTGCTCATCAGCGCTTCACCTCACCGATTCACCATGTCGCCATCGAACAGTTACAAGTACCGAGCACGAGCGGTCGCAGCACGTACGGATACAGAGAGATACAGCACGTAGAAATACAGCACCTACGGCCGCAGCACCTACACGTATGCCATGCGCGAGGCCATATACCGCTTCGCCAGGGGTCTTCTGCCCGGCCGAATCGCGACAACACCCATTTCGTCCACGCGGACCGCGTGACACGGGCAACACCTGAATCCCCCCGGAGTCCCCATGGCACGCATCACACCACGCGCACTGTGGACAGGCACACCGCGGAACGGCACGCCGTGGAACACGACACCGCGGAACAGGAGGCCGCGGAGCGACACATCACGGAACGACACCCGGCGGAAGGACGTGTCGGGAAACACACGCCGCCGACGGCCCCGCCCCGCGGTCACTTGCCCAGGGCCGCATCCAGGGAGCGCAGCAGACCGCTGTGACCGCTGCGGCGCCCAGGCATATCTGCGCGTCGTCC
>NZ_LIXJ01000004.1 GCF_001905795.1 Streptomyces sp. CB01580 | reverse complement strand
GAGGGCGGGGTGGGCACCGGAGATCCGGTGCCCACCCCGCCCTCGTCGTCGTTGCGCCCGTGAGGTGCCGACGGCCCGCTCATCTGCCGCCGGACGTGAACCTCTCGTACGCGGCCACGACCTCGTCCGCCGGACCGTCCAACCGCAGCGTCCCGGCCTCCAGCCAGATCGCCCGTTCACACGTCTCGGTGATCGACTTGTTGCTGTGGCTGACCAGGAAGACCGTCCCGGCCTCCTCGCGCAGCTCCACGATCCGTTCCTTGCTGCGCCGCTGGAACTTGGCGTCCCCGGTGGACAGAGCCTCGTCGATCAGGAGCACGTCGTGGCTCTTGGCCGCCGCGATCGAGAAGCGCAGCCGGGCGCCCATGCCGGAGGAGTACGTCCGCATCGGCAGCGTGATGAAGTCGCCCTTCTCGTTGATGCCGGAGAAGTCGACGATCTCCTGGTAGCGCTCGCGGACCTGGGCCCGGGACATGCCCATCGCGAGACCGCCGAGCACCACGTTGCGCTCCCCGGTCAGATCGCCCATCAGGGCCGCGTTCACGCCGAGCAGCGAGGGCTGGCCCTGGGTGTACACCCGGCCCTTCGTGGCGGGCAGCAGCCCGGCGATGGCCTTCAGCAGCGTCGACTTGCCCGAGCCGTTGGAACCGATCAGGCCGATGGCCTCGCCCCGGTACGCGGCGAAGCTCACCCCCTTCACGGCGTGCACCTCGCGCACCCCGGGGGCCTGCCGGCGCGAGACGATCCGGCTGAGCGCCGAGGTCGCGCTGCCCCGCCCGGCACGGGCGCCGTTGACCTTGTACGTGATGTGCACGTCGTCCACGACGACGGTCGGCACGCGCTCGTCGCCGCCGCCGACACCGTTGCCGCCGCTGGTGTTGCCGTTGTGGTCAGCCACGTCCGTACCGCTCCTCCGCCTGCCAGAAGTACAAGAAACCGCCCACGCCGCACACCAGCGCCCAGCCCGCCGCGATCGCCCAGACGTGCGGCGGCAGATGGGACGCGTCGAAGCTGTCGATGAGCGCGAACCGCATCAGGTCGATGAAGACGGCGGCCGGATTGCACTTCAGGGCCACCTCGACGATGTGCGGGACCCGGTCGCCCTTGAGCATCTGGTCCAGGCTCCACATGACGCCGGAGGCGTACATCCAGGTGCGCAGGACGAACGGCACCAGCTGGGCGATGTCCGGTGTCCGGGCGGTGACCCGCGCCACCGCCATGGACACGCCGGTGTTGAACACGGACTGGAGGAACAGTGCCGGGATCGCCAGCAGCCAGGACGGCTTGGGGAACTGTCCGAACCCGATCAGGATCACTGCCAGCGCGGCCAGCGAGAACAGCAACTGCTGGAGCTGCTGGAGGGCCAGCGCGATCGGCAGCGAGGCGCGCGGGAAGTGCAGCGCCCGGACGAGTCCGAGATTGCCGCTGATCGCGCGCGTCCCGACGGTGATCGAGCTGCTGGTGAAGGTCCAGATGAACACGCCGGTGACGAGGAACGGCACGAAGTCCTCGACGTTGCGCTTGGTGTCCATCAGGACGCCGAAGATGAAGTAGTAGACCGTCGCGTTCAGTAGCGGGGTCATGATCTGCCAGATCTGGCCGAGCTTCGCCTGGCTGTACTGGGCGGTCAGCTTGGCGGTGGCGAACGCCGTGATGAAGTGCCGCCGGTCCCACAGCTGCCGGACGTAGGTGCCGAGCGAGGGTCGTGCCCCGCTCACGGCCAGGCCGTGCCGGGCGGCGAGCGCGGCCAGCTCGCCCGGAGCGTACGCGGGGAGGAGGGATGCGGCGGCGGGGGTGTCGGCCGGGGCCGCTGGGGTCGTTGTCTGACTCACCACGATCGCTTTCGACGGAGGGGGAATACGGGATCGGTCGATGGAACGGGACCGTATCGTCGCAACGCCGAGAGTAGGGCGCGTCGACGTCGCAACGCAACCGTTTCGTCGTGGCGGACTATGATTCGGCCATGACCACCGCTCCCGGAACCCGCCGCCGTGCCCCCGCCGGAGCCGCCGTGCTGCGCGAGGACGTCACCGACGCGATCCGCAGCGCGGTCTTCGAGGAACTGGCCACGGTGGGGTTCGCCCGGATGTCGATCGAGGGCATCGCCCGGCGCGCGGGCGTCGGCAAGACCGCCGTCTACCGGCGCTGGAAGTCCAAGCTGGCCCTGGTGCTCGACCTGGTGTCCGCCGTGGCCGTGCAGGGCATGCCGGCCCCGGCCACCGGTTCGCTGCACGGGGACGTCCGTGCCGTGCTGGAGCTCGCCTCCTACGCACTGCGGCATCCGGTCGCCTCGCAGGTCATCCCGGACCTGCTGGTCGAGGCGGTCCGCAATCCGGAGATCGCCGACACCATCAAGGACGCTCTGCTGGATCCGCAGCAGGGCATCGCCGCCGTGGTCGTGCGCGACGCGGTGGCGCGCGGCGAACTGCCCGAGGGCAGCGATCCGGACCGGGCCCTGGACCTGATCGTCGGCCCGCTCTACTGGCGGCTCGCCGTCGTCCGTACCCCGTTGCCCAAGGGCTACCTCGACGACCTGGCGGCCTCGGCGGTCGCGGCGCTCAGGGCGGGCGGCGCGGGCGCGTCGTGAGGCCCCGGGGTGCGCCGGTGCGGGCCCTCGACCCAAGGCACGCCCGGTGCGTACGGCGCGCCCGGCGCGAGGGTTCGAGGCGCACGGCGCGCGGCCGGGCGGGGCTGAACGCCTACCCCGCGGCCAGCAGCCGCTCCGCGACGCGGGAGGCGGCCCGGCCGTCGTCCAGGTCGCAGAAGTCCCTGCGGAAGCTCTCGTACGCCGCCGCGTACCGGGCGACCGAGGCGGCCAGGTTGCCGGGATCGCGCAGTACCCCGGCGACATCGTCGGTGCGGGGGAGCAGCGGGCCGGGTGCCCGGGTCTCGAAGTCCAGGCAGAAGCCACGCACCGTGTCGCGGTAGTGGGCCAGGTCGTAGGTGTGGAAGAGCATCGGGCGGCCGGTGTGCGCGAAGTCGAACATCACCCCCGAGTAGTCCGTCACCAGCACGTCGGCGATCAGGAGCAGCTCCGCGACGTCCGGGTGCGCCGACACGTCGCGCACGCCGTGCTCCTCGGGCACGGTCCCGGTCACCCGCGGGTGGCGCCGCACCAGCACGGTGTGGCCGTCGCCCAGGGAACGGGACAGGGCCGCCAGGTCGAGGGCCGGGTCCCAGCGGTAGCGGGGGCGCTCGCCGTCGGTGCCGGGCGGGTGGGCGAGATGGTCGCGGTAGGTCGGCGCGTACAGCACGACACGGCGGCCATCCGGGATGCCGAGCCGGTGGCGCAGTCGCTCGGCGGTCTTGGCCCGGTCCGTGGCGAAGAGCAGGTCGTTGGCCGGTGACCCCGCCTCCAGGACCTCGCCGTCGTAGCCGAGCGCGCGGCGCAGCAACGGGGTCGAGTGGCGGCTGGGGGAGACCAGGACGGACCACTGGGCCGCCCGGCGCGGCAGCGAGGCCAGCCGGTGGTGGTCGGCGTACAGGGTGCCGCCCAGGTCGGTGCCGAAGCGGCCGAGCGGGGCCCCGTGCCAGGTCTGTACGACGGTCTGGCCGGGCCGCCGCTCGAACCACTCGGGCAGCTGTCCCGCGGTGACGATCCGGCGGGACCGGGCCAGCGCCTCGTACCAGGCGGCACTGTGCTCGACGACCGGGACGGCGGCGGGCGGGAGCGGGCCGTGGAGCCCGTCGGTCACCCAGAGGTGCTCCGACTCCACGCCCCGGCGCACCAGTTCCGCGTGCACGGCGCGCGGTCCGCCGCCGTTCGTGCCGCCGCCCGCGTAGAGGACGGTGTCCCGCAACGGGAGCGTGCGCCGCGACGGGTAGTGCGTGCCGCGCAGTTCCGCCCGGCGGTACGCGCCCCGCTCGGTGGCACGGAGGACCGGGCCGGCCCGCAGCGCCAGCCGGTCCCCGAACCGGCGCTCCAGGGCGAACTCCCGGTCGGGCGCGGGGGCCGCCGGGTCCGTGCCGTGCCGGGGCAGCGGCAGCCGGGCGCCGAGTGCGGCCAGGACCCGGACCGGACGGCCGCCCAGATACGCGTCCCAGTGCCCCTCGTGCAGCCCCGCTGCCACCGACGGCGCCAGGAACGCGGTGAAGCGGCGCCCCTCGTACGCGCCTGCATCCGCCTCCTCGTACGAATCGGCGTACGCCCCTTTGTGCGGGCCTTCGTACGAGTCGGCGGGCGCTCCCACGTGCGCACCGGCGTACGTTCCGGAGCCCGCTCCCTCGTGCGCACCGGCGCCCGGCTCCCCGTGCAGGCCCGCACAGGCCCCCGCGCCCGGCTCCCCGTATGCTCCCGCCCCCGCGCGCGGCGGCGCGTGGGTGACGGGGACCGTCACCGTCTCGCGCAGTGTCTCGTGCCGCAGGACCAGGCGGGCCGGGCCCTCCGCCTGCCGCAGGCGTGTTCCGGCCCCGGTCACCCCCTCGACCCGCAGAGCCCCTTCCACCGTCCAGACGGCGGCGTCCACGAACGGCTGTCCGCTCAGGTCCAGCATCAACTCGCCCGCCGCGTCCGCCACCACCGGCGGAGCCGTCTCCGGGGCGGCGGCCAGCGGCACCCGCGAGCCGTCCGCCAGCACCAGTCGCGCCCGCCACCGCCCGCCGGGCTCCCGCTCCACCTCGGGCGGTGCCCGGTGCGGGACCGGTGGCGCGGACGCCATCCCGGCGAGGTCGGCCAGCGGGATCCGTACCGTGAACCGGCCGTCCGCCCGGCACTCGACCGGGTGGCCGAACTCCTGGTCCGGCGCCCCGTCACAGGTCAGCACCACCGCCTTGGGGCGTGCGCCCGCGTACAGCCGACCGGTCAGCTCCAACGCGCCCTCGCCGCGACGGCCGTTCTCGTTGAAGCGCCGGTCCTCGCACCGGGCCGGGAGCCGCACCAGGCTCAGCCGAAGCCGCCCTCCCCGGTGGTCGAGTACCGCCCGCAGCCCGTCGCCCAGGTCGTGGACGAGCGGCTGGACGGCCCCCGGCTCCACCGTGCGCACGGCCACCCGGCGGACCGTGCCGTGCGCGGCCACCATGACGCCCACCAGCCATTCACCGGACCGCAGCCGACGCGGATCGAGGGTCATCTCGAACCCGGAGTTCTCGTAACTATGGAGCTCCTGACCGGAGTTGATGGTCGCCTCGGGCGACGGAACGTTTCGCACCGGTACCGTGCGCAGCTGTCGGCCATGGACCGCGCGCACCATGCCCATCTTCAGCGAGTGGCGCGGCGAGGCGACCGGGAGGTTGCGGACGTACGCGTAACCGCGCAGCCGCAGCTTCCCGTCGTAGCTCCACCGGGCCTCCGACAGCCGTGCCACGGCCGGGAGATCGGCGCGTGCCAGGCGGACGACGTCCGGCAGACCGGGAAAACCGGCCTGCCGCAGCCCCGGCACCCCGCCGACCAGGAACGTCCCCGCCCCGTTGGTGCGTTCGAAGGCGAGCACGGACAGCAGATCGGCGAGTCGACGCTCCCGTACCAGCCGCCACTTGAGCCGCAGTTCCGCTGGCAGTTCCTGGATCGCGTCCCGGCCCGGCGCGTCCAAGTGCTCCATCCGGTCCAGGAACGTGCCGGCGCCCGCCATGAACGCCTTCCGGTACTCGGGCCCGCCCCGCGCGAGCCCCTCCAGGAAGTACACGAGGTCGTCGCGCAGGCACGACAGGTCGTAACGCCGCCGCGCACCCGCGTTCGCCATCCCGCCCAGGCTGGCCAGGAACGCGCTGACCTGCTCGCATGCCGCGATCCGGTCCCGTGCGCCCCGCGCGTCCGTACGCCGCCGGGTGATCGACCCCTCCCGCACCCGCCAGTAGTAGACGTGCTCGTGCAGCACGTCGACCGCGCCCGCGAGGTAGTGCGCCGGGATCATCACGGGCGCGTCCTCGTAGGGCCTCCCCTCCGGGAACGCGAAGGAATGACGGTCCCAGAAGGAGCGCCGGAACACCTTGTTCCACGCGACCCGGTCGGTGAGCAGCCGTGGCTCGCGGCTGATGTGGGCGCGTGTCCGGGTGGCGGTCAGCCAGCGGTACTGCCACGCCTGCTGCCGTCCCCGCTCGTCCAGCCGCCACACATTGCCGGTGGCGAAGTCGGAGCCGGTCGTCTCCAGCGAGGCCAGCATCCGCTGGAAGGCGTCGTGGACGACGACGTCGTCGCTGTCGACGAACGCGAGGTACGGCACGTCCGGCGAGGTGTGCCGCACGCCCGTGTTGCGGGCCGCGCTCAGCCCGGCGTTGTCCCGGCGCACATAGCGGAAGCGGCGGTCCCGGGCGGCGTAGCCCCGGGCGATGTCCGTGCTGCCGTCCGTCGAACCGTCGTCGACGAGGACCACTTCGATGTCGGAGGCCGTCTGTCCGGCCACCGACCGCAGGCAGTCCTCCAGACAGTCCTCGACGTTGTGGACCGGGACGACGACACTGAGGCGCGGATTCATGCCCGGACAACCGGGGCGGACGCGCACGGTCACCGGCACTGCCCCGAACGGGTGAACACGCGGTACGGAGGACGGCGGACGCCCGGCTACGCGCAACGACGTCTTCTTCACCACCGGACCGGACCGGACCGCCGAGCTCCGGGAGCGCCTCGCGATCACCTCGGACCGGACCGTGCTGCTCCACGCGCCCACCCATTGCGACTACCGCAAGGGCTTCGTCCCGCTCCTCGGCCTGGACCGGCTGACCCGCGAACCCGGCCCGGGCCACGTGGTCCTGGCGCGGGCGCACTACTTCTACGGGTGCACGGCACGCCTCGACCGCGCCCGGGTGCGGGACGTGACGGGGCATCCGTCCATCGAGGAACTCTGCCTGGTCTCCGACGCGTTGATCACGGACTACTCCTCCCTGATGTTCGACTACGCCTGCCTGGACCGCTCGATCGTCTGCCACGCTCCGGACCGGGCCGCCTACCGGGCCGCGCGCGGCACCTGCTTCGACCTGCTCTCGGGGCGTCCCGGCGAGACCCCCGGCACGGTCACCACGAGCGAGGACGAACTGCTGGAGGTCCTCAGGACCGGCGAGTGGCGCTCGGCCGGCCCGGCGCGGCTGCGGGCGGCCTTCCGGGAGCGCTTCTGCCCGTACGACGACGGGCACGCGGCCGAGCGCGTGGTGCGCCGGTTCTTCCTGGACGAGGGCGGCGACGGCGCATGAGTCCGGAGATGGCCACGGCGCGCGAGTCCGGAGATGACGACGGCGCGTGAGTCCGGCGATGGCGACGGCGCGTGAGTCCGGCGATGGCGACGGCGCATGAGTGGGGAGACGGCCACGGCGCGTGAGCCTGGAGGTCATGACGGCGCGTGAGTCCGGAGTGCACCGCGCACCCGGACCCCGGAGCGTAAGCACGGCGTTGCCGACGTCACCCGTTCGGGAGAGACCACGACCGGTGACCCCCGGCCGCCCACGAGGTTGAGCCGTACGCACAGTCAGGCCCCCGATGAACGGACGTGCCCACCATGCCGCCACGGCTCAGTGTCGTCGTACCCGTCCACAACGTCGAGCTCTACCTGACGGACTGTCTGAGATCCCTCGCGGAGCAGACGATGGCCGATCTGGAAGTGGTGATCGTCGACGACGGGTCCACGGACGCCAGCGCGGACCTGGCCACCGGGTTCGCCGCCCGCGACCGCCGCTTCCGGCTCGTCAGCCAGGCCAACGGCGGCCTCGGCCACGCCCGCAACACCGGGGTGCGCCACTGCGACCCGGGCGCCCGCCACCTCGCCTTCGTCGACAGCGACGACGTGGTCCCGCCCCGCGCCTACGAACTCCTCCTCGGGGCCCTGGACGAGACCGGCTCCGACTTCGCGTCCGGCAACGTGCTGCGGCTGCGCCCCTCCGGGAAGCTCCAGCAGTCGCCCAACTTCCGCAGGCCGATGGCGACGACCCGGCTGCGCACCCACATCTCCCGCGACTGGGACCTCGCCGCCGACCGGATCGCCTGCAACAAGGTCTTCCGCCGCGCCTTCTGGGACGAGCACGCCTTCGCCTTCCCGGTCGGCGCGCTCCACGAGGACATCCCGGTCGTCCTGCCCGCCCACTTCCTGGCCCGGTCCGTCGACATCCTGAAGGACACGGTCTACCACTGGCGCGAGCGGGCGGGTTCGATCACCTCCCGTCGCGCCGTCGTCCGGGGCGTCCAGGACCGCGCCTCGCACGTCCTCGGCGTCTCCGCCTTCCTCGACGAGCACCGCGGCGCCGCCGACAAACGACGGTACGAGGAGCACGTCCTCGCCAACGACCTCTGGCACTTCATGGAGGCGCTGCCCGACGGCGACGAGGACTACCGGCGCGCCTTCCTCACGTACGCCAACGAGTTCACCGACCAGGTCGACCCTGCCGTCCTGGACGCGTTGCCGGTGCGTCTGCGGCTGATGTGGCATCTCGTACGCGAGCGCCGGACCGACGAACTGCTGGCGCTGCTCGCCTACGACAAGGCGGAACCGGGCGCGTTCGCGGTACGGGGCACGCGGCGGCGGCGCATCGCCTCCTTCCCGGTGCTCACCGGTCCCGTCCCGCGCTCCGTGCTCAAGGCCGCCGAACGGGACCTGCCGCTCACCGCCCGGCTGCGGGACGCGCGGTGGCGGGACGGCAGGCTGCATCTGTCCGGGTACGCGTACATCCGGAACCTGCCCGCCACCTCGCGCGTCAGCGAGTTCCGGACCGGCTGGCTGCGCGCCGGGCGCCGCCATCTGGTGCCGCTGCGGCTGCGCACCGTCGTCGATCCCGAGGCCACCGCGCGCTCGGGGCAGAGCCTGCACGACTACGACCGCTCCGGGTTCGAGACGGTCATCGACCCCGCCCGGCTCCGCATCGACGCGCGCCGCGGGCCCGCGCGCCTCGTCTGGCGCCCGGAGATCGGCATCGCCGGACACGGCGTGCTGCGCCGCTCCGCCCTCTCGACGAACGAGGCGGCCGCCCCGCCGCCCGTGCACCGGCCCGACGGCGACCACCGCATCGTGCCCGCCTTCGACGACGGCACGCTGGTGCTGCACGCCGAACGGATCGACGCCCGTTTCGAGTCCCACCGGGCGGGTGGTCCGGTCGGTACGGACGGCTCGGACGGCTCGGACGGCCCGGATGTCACGCCCGGCGCACGCACTGCACGGGTCGCGCCCGGCGCCCACGCTGCGCCCGGCGCCCACGCTGCGCCCGGCGCACCCGGCGCACCCGGCGCGGACGGGCGGGGCGCCAGCGTGGTGATCGACGGCATGGTCCGCGCCCGGCTCGCCGCGGGACCCCTGCGCCTCTCCCTCATCCACCTCCCCTCCGGGACGTCCTTCGACCGCCCGGTCAGGGTCCACGAGAGTGCCGGACCCGCGTCGTCCGGCTGGCGCCGCTTCACCGCGGCCGTTCCGCTCGGCGCCTTCGACGCAGCCCGCGCCGCCGCCCGGGCGGGCGCGGGGGAGGGGGCGCCGCCCGCGCAGATCGCGTACAGCGCGTATCTCCTCGGCCCGGACGGGCGGCGCACGCCGATCGACGTACCGGGGCCGGTGCTTCCGGGCCGCTACCCGCTGGACGGGAACGGGACCGAGAAGGGGGAGGACGGGAACGGGGACACGGCGGGCGCGGCCTCACCGCGCGAACTCGGCCTCACCGCGAGCGCGCGCGGCAACCTGCTGATCACCGACCGCACCGTCCAGCCCGCCGTCGACCTCGCGGCCTGGACCGACGGCGGCCGGCTCGTCCTGGAGGGCACCTTCCCGGGCCGCCCCGGGCGCCCCGCCGTGCTCGTGGCCCGGCACAGCGGCCACGACGAGGAGGCCGTCCTCCCCGTCGCGTTCTCCGGGACCGGCGGGGCACGGCGGTTCCGGGCCGCGTTCCGGCCGGACGCCGTCGACGGGCCCGGTGGACCGCTGCCGCTGGGGCAGGGCCGCTGGTACCTCTTCCTGCGCGAGCGCGGGGCGGCCGGCGGCGTGGAGGGCGGCGCGTACGAGACCCCGCTGCGCATCCCGGTCGCCGCCCACCGCACCCTGCCCGCCGCCCGCACCCTCGGCGGACGCGCGTACGTCGTCGAACGGCGCCACCACGACCAGTTGCTGATCGACTCCGCACCGGTGCTCCCGGCCGCCGAACGCGGCCCGCGCGGCACGCGGCTGCTGCGCGGGACGTACCGGAGCCGACGCACCGCACCCGTCCGCGACACCGTCCTGTACAGCAGCTTCGACGGCCGCCGGTACTCCGACTCGCCGCGCGCCGTCCACGAGGAACTGGTGCGCCGGGGCGTCGAGTTCGAGCACCTGTGGGTGGTGCGCGACCAGCAGGCGCGCGTCCCGGACGGCGTCACCGCCGTCGAACACGGCTCGGCCGCCTGGCACGAGGCGCTGGCGACCAGCCGTCACATCGTCACCAACACCCAGCTTCCCGAGTGGTTCGAACGGCGCGACGACCAGTTCGTCGTCCAGACCTGGCACGGCACTCCGCTCAAGCGCATCGGCCTGGACCTCGCGGGCACCGCGCAGGCCGACGCCGCCTACATCGCCACCATCGAGCGGCGCGCCCGCCAGTGGAGCGTCCTGGTCTCCCCGAACGGCTTCTCCACCCCGGTCCTGCGGCGCTCGTTCGGCTACCGGGGCGAGGTCCTGGAGTGCGGCTACCCCCGCAACGACCTGTTCCACGCCCCGGACCGGGCCAAGGTCGCCGCGGCCCTGCGCGAACGCCTGGGCATCCCCGAGGGCCGACGCGTCGTGCTGTACGCCCCGACCTGGCGCGACGACCAGCCGCGCGGCGACGGCCGGTACACCCTCGACCTGCGCCTCGACCTGGCCGCCGCCGAGCGCGAACTCGGAGCCGACACCGTGCTGCTGGTGCGCCGTCACCACCTGGTCGCCGACCGGCTGCCGGACAGCGGCAGCGGCTTCGTCCGCGACGTCTCGCGCCACCCGGACGCCGGCGAACTGATGCTGATCAGCGACGCCCTGGTCACCGACTACTCCTCGCTGATGTTCGACTTCGCCCTGACCGGCCGCCCGATGCTGTTCCACACCCACGACCTGGCGCACTACCGCGACACCCTGCGCGGCTTCTGCTTCGACTTCGAGGCGCGCGCCCCCGGCCCGCTGATCCCCGGCGCCGCCGGACTCGTCGAGGCGCTGCGCGACCCGGAGCGCGCCACCCGGGGGCACGCGCGGGCGTACGAGGCGTTCCGCCGGGACTTCTGCGACCTGGACCGCGGGCACGCGGCAGCGGACGTGGCCGACCGCATGCTCCGGGGACCCGAGTGCATTCCGCCCGAGCCGTTCGAATGATTCGGAAATGCGGACGTCCGTGCGACTCCGCGGAGAATCGACGCGGTGATCCGCTCACCGGGAAGCATTGTTGCGTCGCTCGGCGTCCACGGGTTGCTACGTTCTGTTTTCATGGGTATCCGAATGCGGTGCGAAACCTGGAGCGTGCGACGAGCGAGAACGACCGTGCTCGTCGCCGCCGCCGTGGGTCTTCTCACGCGAATGCTGATCGCGGCCAACAAACCCGGACCGGCCGACGTGCACATCTTTCGTGGTTTCGCCGCGGCCATCGCGCGGTACGGCCCCATTCGGATCTACGAACAACCGCTTCCGGGGCTGCCCGTCTACAACCATCCGCCCCTGGCCGGGTGGATTCTGCTCGGTCTGAACGAACTCTCCGAACTCGGAATCCCGTTCGGAAGTCTGATCAGGGCGCCCGCCTCGATCGCCGATTTCTGCTGCGCGCTCCTCGTCTTCGAAATCGTGCGCCGGCGGCGCTCCTCGGGCGCGGCGGTCGCCTGCGGGGTGGGCGTCGCCCTCAGCCCCGTACTGATCGCCACCTCCGGCTACCACGGCAACACCGACGCGGTCGCGATCACCTTCGCCCTGGCCTCCGCCCACCTCCTCGTGGACCGGAAGGCACCGTTGGCCGCGGGGCTGGCCGCGGCGCTCTCGATCAGCGTCAAGTTCATCCCCGTGGTGACGCTCCCGGCGCTGTTCGTCGTCGCGCTGCGGGCGGGCCGCCCGGCCGTCCTCCGCTTCACCGCCGCCTTCACCGCCCTGATCGCCCTCGTCTGGGGGCCGGTTCTGGCGACCGTGCCGCAGCACCTGGAGGAGAACGTCCTGGAGTACGCGGGCGGCGACTACCGCCTCTGGGGCATCGTCCGGTTCGCCGACCTGGCCGGGCTGCCGGACTCGTTCATCACCTTCGTCCAGGGCGACGGGCACTTCCTGTTCGTGCTGGCCTGCGCGGCGGCCGGGGTGTGGCTGGCCCTGCTGCGGCCCGCACAACTGCCCGTCGTCGTCGCCTTCACGATGGGGCTGCTGCTGTTCCTGTCCACCGCGTCCGCCCTCCAGTACCTGACCTGGGCCGCGGCCGGTCTCTTCGTCATCGGCTTCTGGGAGGGCGCCGCGTACAGCTGCCTGCTCGGCCTGACCGCGATCCTCGGCTACATGGGGCGTTCCGCTGTGCGCTGGAGCGAGACCGTGATGCACCTGGGAGAGGCGGGCTGGGCCGTCCTCGCTGTCGGCCTCGCCTGCGGGGTCCGCGCGATCCTCGCCGCGACGCCGTCCGCGCCCGCCCCGCCGTGCGCCGCCGGGCCCGCACCGCTCACCGCCCCCCGCGCCTCGCGGCCCGCCGGTTCCCCCGTCAGGTGACCACCGGGCCCCGGGCCCCGCCCCACCGGGCGGACGCCGGGTTCCCGGCCCCGATCAACCGAGCACCGAGCACAACTGGAGAACGTTCCGTGAAGGAAAGCCCGAGCCCCAGGATCGGCATCCTGGTGGTCGCGTACAACGCCGAGACGACGCTGGAGAGGACCCTCGACCGTATCCCGCAGGACTTCCGGTCCAAGGTCGCCGAGATCCTCATTCTCGACGACGCGAGCCATGACGCGACCTTCACCGCGGGCTGCCGCTGGTCGCAGACGGAGGGAATGCCACGGACCGTCGTCATGCGGCACACCAAGAACCTCGGATACGGCGGGAACCAGAAGGCCGGTTACGCCCTGGCCGCCGCCCACGGACTCGACATCGTCGTGCTGCTGCACGGCGACGGGCAGTACGCCCCCGAATTTCTGCCCGACATGGTCGCGCCGATCGAACGCGGCGAATGCGAGGCCGTCTTCGGTTCACGGATGATGAAATCCGGCTCCGCCCTCAAGGGCGGCATGCCGATGTACAAATGGCTCGGCAACCGCATTCTCACCCGGGCGGAGAACCGCCTCCTCGGCTCGCGGCTCACAGAATTCCACTCCGGATACCGTGCCTACAGCGTCGCCGCGCTGGGGAAACTGCCGATCGGCCGGAACACCGACGCGTTCGATTTCGACACGCAGATCATCGTCCAGCTGCTCGACGCCGGAATGCGGATCAAGGAGATCCCCGTCCCCACCTACTACGGCGACGAGATCTGCTACGTCAACGGCATGAAATACGCGAAGGACGTCATCAAGGACGTCCTCGAATACCGGCTCGCCGTCAAGGGATTCGGCACCTGTCCCTGGATCCCCAAGCCGGTCGAG
Source organism: Streptomyces sp. CB01580 (assembly GCF_001905795.1). Lineage (GTDB taxonomy): Bacteria > Actinomycetota > Actinomycetes > Streptomycetales > Streptomycetaceae > Streptomyces. The sequence goes on along the minus strand of NZ_LIXJ01000004.1, from coordinate 491,768 downwards.
TACGCGTTCAAGGAGGGCGACGGCTCCTCGCACGCCGTCATCCTGGAACGGATGCGCGGGCTGCCGCCCGGCCGGGTCCTCGATCTCGGCTGCTCCGGAGGGCTGTTCGCGCAGCGCCTCGAAGCCCTCGGCCACGAGGTGACGGGCGTCGACTACGTCGAGGTCCCCGGCGTGCGCGAGAGGTGCACCCACTTCCACCTCGCCGACCTGGAGACGGGACTCCCCCCGGAGGTCGGCACCGGCTACGACTACGTGGTCGCCGGCGACGTCATCGAGCACCTCTCCCGGCCCGAACGGGTCCTCGCCGAGGTCGCGACCGTGCTGCGGCCCGGCGGCCATGTGCTGCTCTCCGTACCGAACTTCAGCCACTGGTACTCCCGGCTGCGGGTCGCGCTCGGGGTCTTCGACTACGACCGGCGCGGCATCCTCGACGAGACCCATCTGCGCTTCTTCACCCGGGCCAGTCTGCGCCGCACCGTCCGCGGCGCCGGGTACGACGTCCTCGACCTCACGTCCACCGGGGCGCCGTTCTGGGCGCTGCTCGGCGGCGGGCCGCTCCCCGCGGTCCTCGGCGGGCTGTCGAAGCTGCTCACCCGGATCCGGCCGACGCTGTTCGGCTATCAGCACGTCGCCCTGCTCACCCCGCACGCGGCCGAGACGATCATCGCTGGAGAGCACGTCGATGTACAGGACATCCTCAACCGACAGTACGCACCCGCCGACCGGGTCGGCGTCTGAGACGAGCGGGCCGATGACCGGGGCGGCCCGCCCGATGCAGGATGCGGTCGTACCGGAAGCTGCCGGGGCCGTGTCCGAGGCCACCGTCCCCAGCCCCACCCCCGCCCCGGAGGCCGGGACACCGGCCACCGCAGTCAGGAGCAAGACCTTGACCGTCCCCAGTCTGATGCTGCTGCTCTTCGCCGTGTTCTCGTCGGCGGGCGGCCAGATCATGCTCAAGCACGGGATGAAGGGGGCCGCTGCCGCCGCGCACGGCGGCGGATCCGTCGTCCTGCGCGCCGCGACCAGCCCCTGGGTCGTCCTCGGACTGCTGGTCTTCGCGGTGTCCGCCGTCGCCTGGATGACCACCCTGGCGACGGTGCCGCTGTCCATCGCCTACCCGTTCAACGCGCTCGGGTACCTGCTGATCGTGCTGGCCGGGGCGACCGTGCTGCACGAGCGGACCTCGCTGTGGACCTGGGGCGGCTCGCTGCTCGTGGTCGTCGGCCTGATCACGGTGATGGCGGGCCAGCGACGCTGACCGCGTCGCCGGACGGGTCCGGCTCCGGGAGGGTCCGTCCGGCGACCGGCTCCGCCGCCTCGCCCAGCAGCACCCGGCGCACCACCCGCTCGGCGGCCCGCCCGTCGCCGTACGGGCAGAACCGGGACCGGAGCGCGGCCCGCAGCTCCTGCACTCGCGCAGATACGCCTGAACCCGGTACGCGGGCACGATGACACCGAACCGGGGCACAACACATCCAGGGGTCGTTCGCAGCGCGGTGGGGGCGGTCCGCAAACGTCCGGTGAAGTGAGGGAGTTACGTCAAAACGTGGCAAATCCGTGGAGGAGCGGGTGGGGTGGTCCTGTCGCGTTGTACAGGACCACCCCGTGTTGACGTACGGATGTGCGTACAGTGTCGCCGCCGCTTCGCCGGTACGTCACCCGGGCGCCGCCGCTGCTTCACCGCGCCCGTGCCGTCGTCAGCCGTGGCATGCCGCCGTCGCTACTTCACCGCGCCCGCCATCACACCGGAGACGAACTGGCGCTGGAAGGCGAAGAACACGGCCAGGGGGATGACCATCGACACGAAGGCGCCGGGCGCCAGCACGTCGATGTTGTTGCCGAACTGCCGTACCTGCTGCTGGAGCGCCACCGTGATCGGCGGCGAACCTGAGTCCGCGAAGATCAGTGCGACCAGCATGTCGTTCCACACCCAGAGGAACTGGAAGATGCCGAGCGAGGCGATCGCCGGACCGCCCAGCGGCATCACGACCCGGGTGAACAGCCGGATCTCGCCCGCTCCGTCGAGACGTGCCGCCTCCAGCAGCTCCCTCGGGATCTCCGCGAAGAAGTTCCGCAGCAGGAAGATCGCGAAGGGCAGGCCGAAGGCGGTGTGGAAGAGCACCACGCCGAGTGTCGTCTCGAAGATCCCGATCGCGCCGAAGAGCTTCGAGACCGGTACGAGGGCGACCTGCACCGGCACCACCAGCAGTCCCACCACGACCAGGAACCACCAGTCGCGGCCGGGAAAGTCCATCCAGGCGAAGGCGTATCCGGCCAGCGAGCCGAGCACGACGACGAGAACGGTCGCCGGGACGGTGATCAGGACCGTGCTCAGGATGGAGTGGGTGATCGTCGAGTTGTCCAGCAGCCGGGCGTAGTTGTCGAAGGTGATCTGCGACGGGGCGGTGAAGACCTTCCACCAGCCGTCGGAGGCGATGTCGTCCGCACCGCGCAGCGAGGAGAGCAGCAGTCCGACGGTCGGCATCAGCCAGAACAGGCCCACCAGGACGAGGAAGACGCGCATCGCGCCGCCCCCGGCGCGGGCCGCGACGCGGGCGGCGAGGGACCGCTCGGCCCGCGCCGGCCCGGCCGCGGCGGACGTGGTCGAGGCGGTCGTCATCGGCGCCCCTCCTTCCGGATGCGTCGGATGTTGACGTACATCACCGGGAGCACCAGCAGCAGCAGGAGCACGGCGATGGCGCTGCCGATGCCGAGGTCCGCGTCCGTGCCGAACGAGGAGCGGTAGAGCTGGAGCGCCAGCACGTTCGCGTCGGCCACCGAGGAGCCCGGCGCGATGATGAAGACCAGGTCGAAGACCTTCAGAACGTTGATCATCAGCGTGACCAGCACCACCGACAGGACCGGAGCGAGCATCGGCACCGTGATCCGGCGGAACACCTGCCACTCGTTCGCGCCGTCAACCCGGGCCGCTTCGAGGAGTTCACGCGGCAGGCCGGCCAGGCCGGCGGCGATCAGCACCATCGCGAACCCGGCCCACATCCACACGTAGGAGCCGATGATCGCCGGGGTGACCAGGGTCGGGCCGAGCCATTCGACCCCGTTGTACGGTTCCCTGAAGTTCGAGGCGGGGAGCCGGAGTTCGGCGCCGTCGGCGGAGGCGGGCAGGGTGAACACCCCGTCCGCGCCGGCCTTCGCGGAGGCCACCACCGCGCCGTCCTTGACCGCCTGGACCTCGATGCCCCGAAGCCCCAGCTCCTTGGCGTCGATGACGTTCGGCCGTCCGCCGCCGCCCTTGGTGAAGTCGAGCCACGCGGTGCCGGTGACCTTGCCGGGCTCCGCCTTCGCGGCCCTCGCGGGTTTCGCGTCCGACGGCATCTTCGCCGGGGCCACGCCGACCAGCGGCAGGTGCACCGGTTCTCCGGCCCGTACCGGCGCCTTGGTGACGAACGAGCCGCCGCCACCCGGCTTCAGCGGGTGGACCGGCAGCGGATGCGCGTTCGGGTAGCCGGCCGACTCGGCGAAGGTGTCGTGCACCCCCACCCAGACGGCGTTGGCGACCCCGCGCTCCGGGGCCTGGTCGTACACCAGCCGGAAGATGATCCCCGCGGCGAGCATCGAGATCGCCATCGGCATGAAGACGACCAGCTTGAACGCGGTGCCCCAGCGGATCCGCTCGGTCAGCACCGCGAAGATCAGCCCGAGGGCCGTGGCGACGGTCGGAGCGAACACGACCCAGATCGCGTTGTTCTTGATCGCCGTACGGATCGTCTCGTCCGTGAACAGCGCCTTGTAGTTGTCGAGTCCGGCGAAGCCCGTGCCCGCCTGGTCGAGGAACGACCGGTAGACGGAGTACCCGATGGGATAGACCACGAGTGCGCCGAGCAGCACCAGAGCCGGTGCCAGGAAGAGCGCGGCGACGACCCGGCGGGTGCCGGTCACGCCCCGGAAGCGACGTCCCGGGGAGCCGGACGGGGCACCGTCGGGGGCGGGCGCCGGACCCGTGCCCCGGCCGCCGGACGGCTTTCGGGGCGCGGGCACCGACGGGCGCGCGGACGAATGCGTGTCGGCGGGGGGCACCTCGTCGGCGCCCCCCGCTGCGGCTGTCGTCATCGCGTCAGCTCTTGTACGCCTTGGCCGCGTCGGACTCCAGTCTCGCCTGGGTCCCCGCGATGTCCTTCGGGTTCTTCAGGAAGTCCTGGAGGGTCTTCCACTCACCCTTCCCGGGCGTCCCGCCGAACGACTGCGGGGCCTGGTCGGACATGTCGAACCGGACCGCGTCACCCGCCGCGACCAGCGCCTTCGCCATGGTGCGCTGCACCTCGTTCGGGTACGCGGCGGCGTCCAGGGCCTTGTTCGGCGAGATGAAGCCGCCCTGCTCGGCCATGATCTTCGCCGCGTCGACCGAACCCAGCCAGGTCAGCAGGGCCTGCGCGCCCTTGCCGTCCTTGAGGGCCACCGCCGCGTCGCCACCCGTCACCACGGGGGACTCGGCCCCGACGGCCGGGAACGGGAACACCTTCGCGTCGGTCCCGATCTTCGCCTTCGTCTGCGCGATGTTGACGCCCACGAAGTCGCCCTCGAAGACCATCGCCGCCTTGGGCTGGTCACCACCGGTGAAGGTCTGGGTGACCGAGGCGGGGAACTCCGTCTGGAGCGCGCCGTCGGCGCCGCCCGCGATCAGCGACGGCTTGCCGAACAGCTCGGCGAGGGTGGTCAGGGCGTCCTTGACGGACGGGTCCGTCCACTTGATCTCGTGCTTGGCCAGCTGGTCGTACTTGTCCGGGCCCGCCTGGGAGAGGTAGACGTTCTCGAACCAGTCGGTGAGGGTCCAGCCGTCCGCGCCGCCGACCGAGACCGGGGCGACGCCCGAGGCGGAGACCGTCTCGGCGGTCGCGAGGAAGTCCTTCCAGGTCTTCGGCTCGGACGCGCCCGCGTTCTCGAACGCCTTGGCGTTGTACCAGATCAGGGACTTGTTGGCGGCCTTGAAGTACACCGCGTACTGGGTGCCGTCCACCGCGCCGAGGTCCTGCCAGACCTTGGCGTAGTTCTTGGTCAGCTGGGCCCGGGCCTCGGTCCCGACCGGCTTGGCCCACTTCTTCCGGGCGGCCTGCTGGATCGCGCCGACCTGCGGGATCATCGCGACGTCCGGCGGCTGACCGCCCGCGATCTTCGTACCGAGGAAGTTGATGATCGGGTCCTGCGCCGGGACGAAGGTGACCGTCGCCCCCGTGCGCTTCTCGAACTCCTTGAGCACCTTGACGAAGTTGGCCTGCTCCGCCCCCGTCCAGACGGCCGCGACCGAGAGCTTCTCGCCGTCCAGCTTCGGCAGGACCAAGCCCGACGAGCTTTCCCCGCCGCTCCCGGAGTCCGGGTCGGACTTTCCTTTGCCGCTGTCGTCGTTGCCGCCGCAACCGGTGAGGGCCAGTGCACCGATGGCGGTGAACACCACGGCGGCCCTGCTGATCCGATGGGTCGTGCGCATAGCTTCCCCGTCTCTCACGTCGTCGTGTGCGCACAGTCCTACGCCGGGACCACGGGCGTCGCAATACCGCTTCCGGCGTCAACTCCTTGATCGTAATGGGCTCGTGACGTGTCATCAGTGTCGATGCGAAGCGCTCGCAGGGTCCCGGGACGGTGTCGGTGCAGGGACGGGGCGGGTGAGGAATGTGCCGGGGCGGGGACGCGTGGGCCGGGAGCGGGCGGGTTCCGGGCAGGGCTGAACCGGCCGGGGCGGGCGACCCCGTTCGCGGACGGAGGGGGCGGAAGCGGACGGGGCCGGGCAGGGCGGAAGCGGACGGGGGCTGGGCGGTGAGGAGCGGACGGGGTCCGGGCAGGGCTGGGCGGTCAGGAGCGGACGGGGCCGAGCGGGGCCACCGGTTCGGCGTTCACCGACCGGGCCGCCCGCTCCAGCGCACTGGCCAGCAGCGCCAGGTCCGTCGGACCGTTGCCCAGCTCACGGACCGGGCGGCGGGCCGGCGGATCGCCCATCCGCTCCCAGTCCAGCGGGACGACAGTGGGCCGCGATGTCGCCGTGCGAGGTATGCGTCCCGTCACCCTGCCGCCCTGGAACGGGGTCACCCGCCCGTCCGGATGGCCCAGGCGGCCACGTCCGGGCGCCGGGTCCTCCGGCGAGCTCGGGACGGCCGGGGCGTCGAGCACGATGCGCAACCGGGCCCCCTGCGCGAGGTCCGTGTCCTCCGTACGCTCCGGGCAGGCCGACGCCGCGACCAGATGGACGCCGAGCCGACCGCCCTCCCGCGCCACGGCCTCCAGGGCCCGCACCACCGAACCGGCGGCGGGACGGCCCGGACTGCCGAGCGCGGGCGCGACCAGTGCGTCGAAGTCGTCGACCAGGACGACGAGCCGGGGCAGCGGGGACGGCCCGGGGACCGCGGACCGCGCACCGGCGGGGCGCAGCCGGAGCGTCCCGCTCATCGGTGAGTCCACGTCGCCGCGCTGTTCGGCGGCGCTCGGCGGACGCTGACCGACCATCCGCCGTGCCAGCTCCCACCGTTGGTGCCAGGCGCCGAAGTCCTCCTCGCCCAGCAGTTCGGCGCGCCGCTTCAGCTCGCCGCCCAGCGCCTGCGCGAACTCCCGCATCCGTACCGGATCGCTGGCCACCAGATGCGTGAAGGCATGCGGGAGCTCGGCGCACGGGGCCAGGCCCTCGCCGCGCTCGGCACCCGCGCCGTCGACCAGCACGATGCCGAGCCGGTCGGGCCGGTCGGCGGCGGCCAACGAGGCGGCGACGGCGCGCAGCAGCTCCGTACGTCCACTGCCGGGCGGGCCCTCGACGAGGAGATGGGGGCCCTCCTCCGTCAGGTCCACGCCGACCGCGCCCCGGGGCCCGGCGCCGAGCACCACGAAGGGGCGGCCGAAGGCGGAGGCGGAGGCTCCGCGGTCCCGCACGGCCGCGGCCGTGCCCGTCCCGGCTCCTGTTCCCCTCCCGGCCCCTGCTCCCGTGTCCGCGCCGGTGCTCGCGCCCGCGTGCGCGGCCACCGAGGGACGCCCTGCCGCGGATCTGCCCGTGCCGTTCCACCCGCCGGCCCCGGTGACGGTGCGGGAGCCGGGGGCCGGTGCGGGCGACCCGCCGTAGCGTCCGCCGCTGACCCGGGGGGTGCTGGTGTCGGGGTACGGGGTGCGCCCGGAGTCCCGGCCCTCGCCTGCCCCGCGCCCCTCGTCGGCGTCCGGCGTGCCGTGGGCCTCGTGGCTCCCGCGCGCGTCGTCGCGGGCCAGGCCGTGGCTCACCGTGCCGACGTGCGTGACAGTGTCGCTGCCGGGGTACGGGGAGCGCCCCGCACCGGGACCGTATCCGCCGGGTCCGGACGGCGGGCCGAGGACCGAGCGCTGGGCACCCACGCGGGCGGTGACGCCGCGCGACTGCTGGGCGGGGTGGCGCGTACGGCCCGAACCGGGGTCGTCCGGTTCGGCCGCGCCCGTACCGCCACCGGCGCCCGCGGGGCCGACCGGACGGCGGGCCGCGGCGGCCGCGGCGGCCGCCGCGGTCATCGGGGGCGTGGGGGGCCGGTCGTCCGCCGCGGACGCCCAGCGGGCCATCAGGGAGGCCGGGGTGGCCCGGGCCAGGCCCAGTTCGTCCAGCAGTCGGGCGGAGAGCGGCAGCGCGGTCGATGCGGTCCCGCCGTGCGCCGACGCCGCAGCGTCCGTGCGCAGCGGGGCCAGGGCCCGGCCGAACCGCTCGGCCCAGTGCGCCGAGACCGCGTCCACCGCGGCGACCGTGCCGCGGCCCGCCGCCCGGCCGTCGGCCGTGCGCAGCAGCCGCAGGGCCGTCGCCACGTCGCCGCTCAGCATCGCGACCGCCCCGCACTCGCGGAACGCGATCGAGGCGTGGCAGGCGGCCTCGTACGTCGCCGCGACCGGCGAGGTGGGCGTGGCGGCCGGGGTCTCGGCCAGACAGATCAGATGGATCCCGGCGGCGGCACCGGCGGCGGCCAGCCGGGCGGTGCTCTCGCGCAGTGCCGCCGACCCGGGGTCGCCGTCGACGATCAGAACGGTGAACGGCCCCGCGTACCGCGCGGCGGCCTCCGCGATCGTGGCCCGGTCCAGGCTCGCCCAGCCGGGCCCGAGCGGGCCCTCGTCCAGCCGCCGGACCAGCTCGGCCGTGCGGGCGACGGCCTGCTCGCGGTCGTACGCGAGAAGCAGTCGGCAGTCCTGGCCGCGCGTCGGACGCACGTGCGGCAGCCAGCCGAGCCAGCCCCACTCGCGCCTGCGTTCCTCGGCGCCGCGCGCCCGGTCCGCGCTGATCAGCACGATCTCCAGATCGGCGGGGGAGTGCAGCGCGGCGAGCTGCGCCACCACCGAACGGGCGAGCCCGGCGAGCCGGTTCCGCGGCCCGGCCAGGCCGAGTGAACCGGCCTCCCGCAGCCCCACGGTCACCGGCACGGCGGGCAGCTCGGCCCGGTCGGTCGTGCCCAGCCGCACCACGAGCGCCTCCGAGTGCGCGCTGCCGCGCTCCCAGAGCCGGGGGCCGGGGCCGAGCGCGGTCAGCAGCACGGCCGCGGGATCGGGCCAGATGCTTCCCGCCCCCGGCTTCGCGGGGGGTGCGGCGGAGTCCCCGTGCGGCGGCGCGGCGGCGCCGGTCCCGTCGGGTGTCGCCCCATGGGCGCTCTCGCCCCTGCCACCCGCGAGCCGGCGCGCCCAGGCGCCTATCCCGCCCCTCCGGGGTGCTTCGCCCTCCGCAGGGGCGGAGGCGGTCTCCGAGGGGCTCGAAGCACCGCCCGGGACGCCGGAGGGGGCGGGGCGACGGCCGGTCGCGGTGTCGCCGTGCCCTCCGTCACCGCCCTCCCGGGCGTCGTGCGCCGCCGCCCCGTATCCGGTTCCGGAGCCGTGCCCCGTCCCGGGGAGGACCCCCGGGGCGTACGCATGGCCGGAATCATGGCCGGAATCGTGCTCGTCGGTCGGCCCGTCGGCCGTGCCGGACACCCGCAGGTGCCCCTCGCCGTCCGGCGTCGTCGCCAGCGTCGGCGTGCGCGCGCCGGAGGTCAGCAGGAGCGTCGACTCGCCGAGCCGCAGCAGGGCGCCGGGGTTCAGCCGGACCGGACGCTCGCGGACCGGCCTGCTGTCGAGCAGGGTGCCGTTGGTGGACCCCAGATCCGTCACCGAGACCAGCCCGTCCTCGGCGACCGTCACCGCGCAGTGCAGTCGCGAGACGTCGGGGTCGTCGAGCGGGACGTCCGCGTCGGCGGAGCGGCCGACGCTGACCCGGCCGCCGTGCAGCAGATGGACCCCGCCCGCGTCGGGCCCCGCCACCACGTGCAACTGGGCCGGAACGGCGTCGTCCCCGGCGTCGTCCTCGCCCGGGACCTGGAGCGAGAGCACGGCCCCGTCGACCAGCGGGGGCTCGCCCAGCGCGCACCGCTGCGCGTCGAGCCGCTCGCGCCCGGCGAACAGCACCACGGCACCGCCGCCGGCCGGCCCGTCGGACCCGGAGACGGCCGAGGCCAGCCCGGGCGCCACGGCGGCGAGCGCCGTCCCCGGCGGGGCGGTGACCAGCACGTCACAGGCGCGCGCCGGGGTCTGGCCGCTGCGCGGCGCGAGGACGGTCAGCCGGATCTGCATCGCCGTCAGCGGTCCCTTCTGCGCGGGGCGCCGAGCAGGGGGAACGCCCTGTTGATCTCCCCCCACCCGGCACGGACGCGTCGTCCGGTACAGGATCGTCACGAGCCGCGGGGTTTCCCCTCCCACAGTCCGTGCTGTACGCATCCTCGCACCTGTCACCGACAGTCCGCCCGGCGACCGCCGGAAAATGATCTTGATTGGCCGAGTGTGCGCCCATAAGTGCCCGCCCGTGTGCCGCTCGCGGCGCACTCCGCGGCCCCGCAAGCGTTCCGGCCCCGTCCCGGAACCCTGTTCCGCCACCGGAACCGTCCCGTCGGTGCTCGTCCGGTCCGTGTCCGGCGGCCGGTCGGCCCGTGTTTGGCAACCATCGGCCGAAAAGGAGCGTCTTGTTCCGCGACGGCGCGGCACCGGACTCCGTCCGGCCGCCCTTCGGGTGACGGCGCCGGTTTGACGACAGCCTCTAGAGTGGGCCGGAACTCCGGGTAGCGAATCCGGGACCACCGTGAACACCACGATCTGCAGGGAGCGCATGACGTGCGGCCGGTAGGCAGCAAGTACCTGCTTGAGGAGCCGCTGGGGCGCGGCGCCACGGGCACCGTCTGGCGGGCCCGCCAGCGGGAGGCCGCGGGTGCCGAGGCGGCCGTCGCCGGCGAGCCCGGCGAGACCGTGGCGATCAAGGTCCTGAAGGAGGAGCTCGCCAACGACGCGGACGTCGTGATGCGGTTCCTGCGCGAGCGCTCGGTGTTGCTCCGGCTCACCCACGAGAACATCGTGCGCACCCGCGACCTGGTCGTCGAGGGCGATCTCCTCGCCCTCGTCATGGATCTGATCGACGGCCCCGACCTGCACCGGTACCTCCGCGACAACGGCCCGTTCACCCCGGTCGCCGCCGCCCTGCTCACCGCGCAGATCGCGGACGCGCTCGCCGCCAGCCACGCCGACGGCGTGGTCCACCGCGACCTGAAGCCCGCCAACGTCCTGCTCGACGAGCGCGGAGGCGCGATGCGCCCCATGCTCACCGACTTCGGCATCGCGCGCCTGGCCGACTCCCCGGGCCTCACCCGGACCCACGAGTTCGTCGGCACGCCCGCCTACGTCGCACCCGAGTCCGCCGAGGGCCGCCCGCAGACCTCGGCCGTCGACATCTACGGCGCGGGCATCCTGCTGTACGAGCTGGTCACCGGCCGCCCGCCGTTCGCCGGCGGCACCGCCCTCGAAGTCCTGCACCGGCACCTCAGCGAGGAGCCCCGCCGCCCCACCACCGTCCCGGAACCGCTGTGGACGGTCATAGAGCGCTGCCTGAGCAAGGACCCGGACCGGCGCCCCAGCGCCGAGAACCTGGCCCGCGCGCTGCGCACCGTCGCGGCCGGCATCGGCGTCCACGCCAGTGCTGCCGAGATCGCCGCGGCCGACGGGGTGGGAGCCCTGCTCGCCCCCGACCCGTCGCCCGCGCCCGTGCCGGAGACCCCCGACGCCGCCGCCCCGACGCAGGTGCTGCCGAGCAACGCCGGTTCGTACGACCCCGACGGGGCGACGAGTGTTCTGCCCCACACCTCCGGCCAGGGCGGCCCGGGCGGGCAGGCCGACCCGACCACGGTCATGCCGCCCGTGCCCCCGCGCCCGGACTGCCCCCCGCAGCCCGAGGGCCCGCACCCCTGGCAGTCCCAGCTCCAGGCCGCCCGCGACCGCAACGACCAGACGCAGGTCCAGTACCTCGACCCCAGCCAGGACCCGCTGCGCCGTCGCCCCCAGCGGCCCCAGCCGCAACCGCAGCCCCGGCCGCAGCGGGCCCAGCCGCCGCAGCAGCACCAGCCGTACCCGCCGCAGCAGTACCCCCCTCAGCAGTACGCCCCGCAGCCGTACCAGCCGCAGCCCCAGCCCCAGCAGCCCCCGCCGCCACCTCCGCAGCGCCAGCAGTACGCGCCCCCGCAGCAGCCCGCGCCCCGCCCGCCCCGCGAGCCGCGGCAGCGCAGCGCCAACCCGATGCGCATCCCCGGCCTCGGCTGCCTCAAGGGCTGCCTGTTCACCCTGGTCCTGCTCTTCGTCGCCGGCTGGCTGATCTGGGAACTGACCCCGCTCCAGGACTGGATCGGCCAGGGCAAGAGCTACTGGCAGGCGATCAGCGACACGGTCTCCAACATCACCGATTGGATCTCCAAGCTCGGCGGCAGTGACAGCGGCAACGGCGGTGCGGGCACCGGCCCCTGAGCCGCCGTCCGACGCGACGACGGCGTCGGCGCAGCATCAACTCTGTAGCTATGTCGACTTCCGCGGGACGGAATCCCCCGTGATTCCACCGCAATTCGCCCGTGGAAGCGAGGGCTGGCACCATCCCGGGCACTCAACCCCCCGGCCGACGCGTAACTTTGTCGACCGGGGGTCATGAGCGACGGTCCATCGCCAGCCGCTGAGGGAGCAGTCTTGGCACGGAAAATCGGCAGCCGGTACACCGCCCACCAGATCCTGGGGCGCGGCAGCGCCGGCACGGTGTGGCTCGGCGAGGGGCCCGAGGGCCCGGTGGCCATCAAGCTGCTCCGCGAGGACCTCGCGTCCGACCAGGAGCTCGTGGGCCGCTTCGTCCAGGAACGCACCGCGCTGCTCGGCCTGGACCACCCCCACATCGTCGCCGTCCGCGACCTCGTGGTGGACGGCAACGACCTCGCTCTGGTCATGACCCTGGTGCGCGGCACGGACCTGCGCACCCGCCTCGACCGTGAACGCCGCCTCGCGCCCGAGGCCGCGGTCGCGATCACCGCGGACGTCGCCGACGGCCTGGCCGCCGCGCACGCCGCCGGAGTGGTCCACCGCGACGTCAAACCGGAGAACATCCTCCTCGACATGGAGGGCCCGCTCGGCCCCGGCAACGCGCACCCGGCCCTGATCACCGACTTCGGCGTGGCCAAGCTGATCGACACCCCGGGCCGGACCAGAGCCAGCAAGATCATCGGCACCCCGGACTACCTGGCCCCCGAGATAGTCGAGGGCCTTCCGCCCCGCGCCGCAGTCGACATCTACGCCCTCGCGACCGTCCTGTACGAACTCCTCGCCGGCTTCACCCCGTTCGGCGGCGGACACCCCGGCGCCGTGCTGCGCCGGCACGTGACGGAGACGGTCGTCCCCCTCCCCGGCATCCCCGAGGAACTCTGGCAGCTCCTCGTCCAGTGCCTGGCCAAGGCCCCGGCCTCCCGGCTGCGCGCCTCCGAGCTCGCGTCCCGGCTGCGCGAGACGCTCCCGCAACTGGCAGGCATCCCGCCGCTGGACATCGACGAGCCCGGCACCGAGCCCGAGCCTCGGACGTACGACGAGGAGCCGCACGCCCCCGCCTCCGAGGAGCCCCGCCGCCGCGGCGCGGTCCCGCTGGTCCCCGGCTCGTCCACGGACTCCAACCGCGACACCCACACCAGCATGCGCGTCCCGGCCCCCGACGAGCTCTCCGGCGGCCCCAGCGGCACCGCCCGCGCCCCGCGCTCCCCGGGCGCGCCCCGCCCCGGCTCGGCCCGCAACAAGTCCGCGGCCGTCCGCAAGCGCCGCCTCACCCTGGGCGCCGCCGCCCTGGTGCTGACGGCGGCGCTGGGCGTGGGCGGCTGGCTGGCGCTGAGCGGCGACTCCTCGGACGCGCCCCCGCAGGACACGGAGAGCTCGGCCCCGGCGATCCCCTGAGCCGGGCCGCCGTACCCGTCGCACGGGCTGCGCACCCGGCCGCCGAGCCGTGACCGCGGCCGTGACCACGTGCGCCGAAAGGAACGCGACGAGCGGCGTCACGGAGTCGTGATCAAAGGCGCCGAAGGGAATGCGACGAGCGGCGTCGGCGGGACGCGGTCGGCGGCGTCACCGAGACGTGATCATGCGGCCCGGGGAAGGTCCGCTCCGACAGCCGTTACGCTGGACCCGTGGCAGTCGTCGATATTTCCGAAGAGCTGAAGTCCCTCTCCTCGACCATGGGGTCCATCGAGGCCGTCCTGGACCTGGATGCGCTGAGGGCGGACATCGCCGCGCTCGAGGAGCAGGCGGCCGCGCCCTCCCTCTGGGACGACCCCGAGGCGGCGCAGAAGATCACCAGCAGGCTTTCGCACCTCCAGGCCGAGGTCCGCAAGGCCGAGGCCCTCCGCGCTCGTATCGACGATCTCGGAGTCCTCTTCGAGCTCGCCCAGGACGAGGGTGACGCCGACACGCTGGCCGAGGCCGAGGCCGAGCTGGACGCCGTCAAGAAGGCGCTGGACGAGATGGAGGTCCGTACGCTCCTCTCCGGCGAGTACGACTCCCGCGAGGCCCTGGTCAACATCCGGGCCGAGGCGGGTGGCGTGGACGCGGCGGACTTCGCCGAGAAGCTCCAGCGCATGTACCTCCGCTGGGCCGAGCAGCACGGCTACAAGACCGAGGTCTACGAGACGTCGTACGCGGAGGAGGCCGGCATCAAGTCGACCACCTTCGCCGTCCAGGTCCCGTACGCCTACGGCACGCTCTCCGTCGAGCAGGGCACCCACCGGCTCGTCCGGATCTCGCCCTTCGACAACCAGGGCCGCCGCCAGACGTCCTTCGCGGGCGTCGAGGTGCTGCCCGTGGTCGAGCAGACCGACCACATCGAGATCGACGAGTCCGAGCTGCGCGTCGACGTGTACCGCTCCTCGGGCCCCGGCGGCCAGGGCGTCAACACCACGGACTCCGCGGTGCGTCTGACCCACATCCCGACCGGCATCGTGGTCTCCTGCCAGAACGAGCGCTCGCAGATCCAGAACAAGGCGTCCGCGATGAACGTCCTCCAGGCGAAGCTCCTGGAGCGCCGTCGTCAGGAGGAGCAGGCCAAGATCGACGCCCTCAAGGGTGACGGCGGCAACTCCTGGGGCAACCAGATGCGGTCGTACGTCCTGCACCCGTACCAGATGGTCAAGGACCTGCGTACGGAGTTCGAGATGGGCAACCCGGAAGCGGTCTTCAACGGTGAGATCGACGGCTTCCTGGAGGCGGGCATCCGCTGGCGCAAGCAGCGGGAGAAGTAGCAGAAACGACCGACGAAGGAGCGGCCGGTCCCGGAATCCCCAGCAGGGTTCGGGCACCGGCCGCTTTCCGTCGGAGCCGTTCACGGGGGCCGGCCCCGAAGGAGAGTCGGGGCCGGGGGGCCGCACGGGCGGCTTGACGGGGCGGTCCGGCGAGTGCGTCACAGTCTCGCTGCTGAATGAAGGTCAACTGCGAGCAAACCGGTGCACATTGCTTGGAACGGCCTTGACGTAATTCTTAACTGTGGACAGGGTGCTAGAGCAGCATGCGTATGTCCGGGACGGGTGTGAACGGGGGCGGGCGGCATGGCTACGACTCGATGTGGCGCCGTTCGGAGCGAACCCTGCGGAGCCGAGGCCCACATATGGCTGCTCCACTGACGAGAACAGCTACTGGGGGTAGCAACAGATGACCAAGAAGACGCGAGTACGCGTCGCGCGGATCGCCGCCGGTGCGGTGATCGCCGCAGGTGCCTCGCTCACCGCTGCCGGTGCGGCGCAGGCCATGGGCGGCGACCTTGGTATCGGCGTGGAGGCCGACGACACGGCGATCAGCGCCCAGGCCGGGCTCACCGGCGAGGCCGACGGCGGCAACGGTGGGGGCCCCGGTGGTGTCGACGCCGGTGCCGACGGCGGCGCGGGCTCGGACGGCGGTGCCGACGGTGGCGCCGATGGTGGTGCGGGCTCGGACGGCGGTGCCGACGGTGGCGCCGATGGTGGTGCGGGCTCGGACGGTGGCGCCGGTACCGATGGTGGCGCTGGTACCGATGGTGGCGCGGGCGCGGACGGCGGCGCCGGTACCGATGGCGGTGCTTCCGATGGCGGCAACGGCAACGGTGGCCAGCAGTCGGGTGGCAACGGGAACGGTGGCAACCAGTCCGGTGGCCAGCAGTCGGGTGGCAACGGGAACGGTGGCAACCAGTCCGGTGGCCAGCAGTCCGGCGGCAACGGCAACGGCGGTCAGCAGTCGGGTGGCAACGGCAACGGTGGCAACCAGTCCGGTGGCCAGCAGTCCGGTGGCAACGGCAACGGCGGCAACGGCTCCTCCGGCACGTCCGGGAGCGGCTCGTCCGGCACCACCGCCGGCGGCGGCGACACCGGTTCCTCCACCGGTGAGACCGGCACCTGCACCGTCGACCTCGATGGTGCGAAGTGCGCCGACAACACCACCCCGGACTCCGCCGGCAACCAGCCGGTGGAGCAGGGCAAGGGCAAGGACGAGCTCGCCGAGACCGGCGCCGCCGAGACCACGTTCCTGCTGGTCGGCGCCGCGACGATGATCGCCGGAGGCATCGGCTTCCGGATCCTGCCGCGCCTGGTGAGCGGCCGTACCGTCGCCTGACGGTGACCGCATCGCGTAACCGCGCGTAAGCGCGAAGGGGCCCGGGACGCCCATCGGCATCCCGGGCCCCTTCGCGTACACGCCTGGCACGCACCCACCGCGCATGTCCGCTCGCAGTCCGTACCTGCCCGCCATGTGCACTTGCTCCGGCGGGCGGGCGGACCGGCGCTACACGGTCTGGTGCGCCAGCAGCGCCAGCGCGCCCAGCATCACCACCAGCAGGGTCACCAGCGCCACCGGACTCAGCCCCGCGAGGACGCCCTGCTCCTGCTGGAGCCGCTCCCGGCTCGCCCGGCACACGGGGCAGCGGCCCTCGCTCACGGGCGCCGCGCAGTTCGCGCACACCAGTCGGTCATAGGTCATGCGCTTTCCTCCTCCCGCGCGGCGGAGCCGCATATGCCTTCTCTCCGCACAACGCTCACGGAAACGCAACTGTTCCCCCTCCCACTGTGCCAGCTCGCGCGGATTTCGGCGCGGCCCGTCCGGGATCACCCGTTCCGTAGCGCTTGCGCCCCGCCCGCAGCTGTTGCCGTTCTGTCATAAATCACCCATCGCGGGACGTGCGCCTGCACGCGTCAGCCGGGTTCGCGTATGGTCACGCACACCTACTCCCGGCCTATCGTGGTGCATCCGTGATCCGATACGACAACGTCTCCAAGACCTACCCGAGGCAGAGCCGCCCCGCTCTCCGGGATGTGTCGCTCGAAATCGAGAAGGGCGAGTTCGTCTTCCTGGTGGGCTCCTCCGGCTCCGGCAAGTCCACCTTCATGAAGCTCATGCTCCGCGAGGAACGCGCCAGCACGGGCACGGTCCACGTCCTGGGCAAGGACCTCTCCCGCCTGTCCAACTGGAAGGTGCCGCACATGCGCCGCCAGTTGGGCACGGTGTTCCAGGACTTCCGGCTCCTCCCCAACAAGACCGTCGCGCAGAACGTGGCGTTCGCGCAGGAGGTCATCGGCAAGCCGCGCGGCGAGATCCGCAAGGCGGTGCCCCAGGTCCTCGACCTGGTCGGCCTCGGCGGCAAGGAGGACCGGATG
Organism: Streptomyces sp. CB01580; assembly: GCF_001905795.1. Lineage (GTDB taxonomy): Bacteria > Actinomycetota > Actinomycetes > Streptomycetales > Streptomycetaceae > Streptomyces. Next base: position 474,858 of record NZ_LIXJ01000004.1, on the reverse strand, counting down.
CCCGGCGAGCTCTCCGGTGGTGAGCAGCAGCGCGTGGCGATCGCGCGGGCGTTCGTGAACCGTCCCATGCTGCTGATCGCGGACGAGCCGACCGGTAACCTCGACCCGCAGACCTCCGTCGGCATCATGAAGCTGCTGGACCGGATCAACCGGACCGGCACCACCGTGATCATGGCGACCCACGACCAGAACATCGTCGACCAGATGCGCAAGCGCGTCATCGAGCTGGAGCAGGGCCGTCTCGTACGTGACCAGGCCCGCGGCGTCTACGGCTACCAGCACTGAGCATCGAGCACTGAAAGGACGCCATGCGCGCCCAGTTCGTCCTGTCGGAGATCGGCGTCGGCCTCCGTCGCAACCTCACGATGACCTTCGCCGTCGTCGTCTCCGTCGCCCTCTCGCTCGCCCTGTTCGGCGGCGCGCTGCTGATGCGCGAGCAGGTCAGCACGATGAAGGACTACTGGTACGACAAGGTCAACGTCTCGATCTTCCTCTGCAGCAAGAGCGATGTGACCTCGACGCCCAAGTGCGCCAAGGGGGCCGTCACGGCCCAGCAGAAGAAGGAGATCGAGGCCGATCTCAAGAAGATGGACGCCGTCGAGACGGTCACGTACGAGTCGGCCGACGAGGCGTACAAGCGCTACCAGGAACAGTTCGGCGACTCGCCGATGGCGGGCAACATCACGCCGGACCAGATGCAGGAGTCGTTCCGGGTCAAGCTGCACGACCCGAAGAAGTACAAGGTCGTCGCCACCGCGTTCGCCGGTCGTGACGGGGTGCAGTCCGTCCAGGACCAGAGGTCGATCCTGGACAACCTCTTCGGGCTGATGAACGGCATGAACGTGGCGGCCGTCTTCGTAATGGTGCTGATGCTGGTGATCGCGCTGATGCTGATCGTGAACACCGTCCGGGTGTCCGCGTTCAGCCGGCGGCGGGAGACCGGCATCATGCGGCTGGTCGGTGCCTCCGGCTTCTACATCCAGATGCCGTTCATCATGGAGGCCGCGTTCGCCGGTCTCATCGGTGGCGTGCTCGCCTGCGTGATGCTGCTGGCCGGGCGGTACTTCCTGATCGACGGCGGCCTGGCACTCCAGAGCAAGCTGACCCTGATCGACTTCATCGGCTGGGACGCGGTCCTCACCAAGCTGCCCCTGGTGCTGGCGATCGGGCTGCTGATGCCCGCCGTTGCCGCTCTCCTCGCGCTCCGCAAGTACCTGAAGGTGTGACGAGTGCCCACCGCGGTGGATGGCCAACCGCCCGTGCCTCCGTGGGGTGTTGTCCTAGACTCGGCGCCATGTCGGGTCCCGTACGGTGCTTCGGGCCCCGCGGCGTACGCCGCGGGGCCGCCCTGACATTGGTCTTCGCGTCCGTGCTGGCCACCGCGGCCGCCACCGGCTCGCTGCCGCGCGACAAGGCGAAGTCTCCGGTTCCGGCGGCCCGTTCCGTCACCTCCGCCGCGTCCGCGGCCGGGGCCACCGTCGACGGCGACGAGGTCGCTTCGGCCGCCGCCCGCGCCGTGGCCGACGGCAAGTCCGGTACGGAAGCGGCCGAGAGGGTCGTCAGCCGCAGCGGTGACCGCTGGGGCGCGGTGTACGACGAGCGACAGTACGAGGAGTTCGAGCAGGCGCTCGACGGTTCGTACACCGGAGTGGGGATCGCCGCGAAGCGCTCGGCCGACGGGCTGGTCGAGGTGGCCCGGGTGCAGCCCGGCGGCCCCGCCGACCTGGCAGGTGTCGAGCCGGGCGACCTGCTCCGCACCATCGACGGCCGGCGGGTGGACCGGCGACCCGTCGCGGAGGCCGTCGCCCTTCTGCGCGGGGACAGCACGGAGGCCGCGGCGGGCAGCACCGTGGTCCTGGGCGTCCAGCGCGGTTCCGTCCTCCGTGAGAAGACGCTGAGCAGGGTCAGGCTCAGCACCGAGGCCGTCACCGTGCGACGGATCGGACCGGACCGTCCCGCGTCCTCCGCGCCCTCCGCGGCGGTGCTGATCGACGTCGACTCGTTCACCAGGGGTTCGGGGACCGAGGTACGGGACGCGGTCCGCGGGGCCCCGGCCGGGGCCGGGGTGCTGCTCGATCTGCGGGGCAACTCCGGCGGCCTGGTCACGGAGGCCGTCACCGCCGCCTCCGCCTTCCTGGACGGCGGCCTGGTCGCCACGTACGACGTGCGCGGGGAACAGCGGGCCCTCTACGCGGAGCCGGGCGGCGACACCGACCGCCCGCTCGTCGTCCTCGTCGACGGCGGCACGATGAGCGCCGCCGAACTCCTCACCGGCGCGCTCCAGGACCGGGGCCGCGCCGTCACGGTCGGCGCGCGCACCTTCGGCAAGGGCTCGGTCCAGATGCCCAGCAGGCTCCCGGACGGTGCGGTGGCCGAGCTGACCGTCGGCCACTACCGCACCCCCGCGGGCCGCGGTGTCGACGGCCGCGGCATCACCCCGGACCTCGTGGTCGACTCCCGGGCCGAGCAGCGGGCCGAGACGGTATTGAGTGGCCTCGGAGGCGGGTCATAGTGCGAAAATGGCCGCACTATGGCTAAGGAAAAGGACACGGGGCGCAAGCTCATCGCGCAGAACAAGAAGGCGCGGCACGATTACCACATCCTCGACACCTACGAGTGCGGTCTCGTCCTCATGGGCACCGAGGTCAAGTCGCTGCGACTGGGCAGGGCATCCCTGGTGGACGGTTTCGTCCAGATCGACGGCGGCGAGGCGTGGCTGCACAACATCCACGTCCCGGAGTACGTACAGGGCACCTGGACCAACCACTCGGCGAAGCGGAAGCGCAAGCTGCTGATGCACCGGGCCGAGATCGACAAGCTGGAGTCGAAGGCGAGCGAGACCGGCCACACGATCGTGCCCCTCGCGCTGTACTTCAAAGACAGCCGGGTCAAGGTCGAGATCGCGCTCGCCAAGGGCAAGAAGGAGTACGACAAGCGGCAGACCCTGCGCGAGAAGCAGGACCTGCGGGAGACCAGCCGCGCGATCGCGGCGGCGCGGCGGCGCCAGCGCGGCACCCACTGAACCGGGGCGTGCACGCCGGGCCCCGGCCGGGGCCCGGAGAACGGAAGCCCGAGAACGGGAGCCCGAGGGCGGCGGAGGTCGGCGGCGGAAGGCGTACGGCCGGGCCCGCGGGAATGGGCTGGCATGGTCGTGCGTTGGTCACGTACGATGGCATCGCACCTCACAGCGGGTGCACGCATTGAGCTGTTGACAATTAAATACACCAACATGGGGATGATCGGTTTCGACAGCGGCTGTCGAAGCAGGGGAAGCGTGTCGAGGAAGCGGCAATGATCTCGTAAACCATATGTCGCAACCAATAATCGCCAACACCAAGCGCGATTCCTTCGCCCTCGCTGCCTAAGTAGCGACTTGCGAAGTGTCAGCCCGGGGGTGATCCCGACCCGGATCCTGGCATCATCAAGGGATCTAAACTTCTAGACCCGGTCACGGGGCCCAGAAGGAAATCAAACAGTGACTGAGCCCGTCGGAGACTTGTCCGCGTGATCTCCGGGGCTGAGAAAAGCGCAGCGGACTGCACACGGAGAAGCCCTGATTCCGCACCGTTGGACGCGGGTTCGATTCCCGCCATCTCCACAATTCCCATGTGAACGAGGACCCCGTTGCCCGCCCGGCAGCGGGGTCCTCGTTCGTGTGTCCGGGGTCAGCACGCCCCGGGTCCGCGCGTCCTGGGGTCCGTACGCGCCGGGTTCCTGCGTGTCGGGCCGGTCATTCCGGGTGTCGTGCCCGTGCGCCGGTTCCTGGGACGCGGACTCCAGCCGCCGCGACGACCAGTGCCAGAGCCGCCGCGCACGCCGGTACGGCATAGCCCGTCACGTGCCCCGCGTGCTCGACCATCCAGCCGCCGGTTGCCGACCCGACGGCTATCCCGCCCAGCAGCGCGGTCACGGCCAGGGTCATGCCCTCGTTCAACTGGTCCTCCGGGGTGAGGCGTTGGATCAGCGTCATCCCGGTGACCATCGTCGGGGCGGTCGCCGCGCCGGCCAGCAGCAGCGCGCCCGCGAGTACCGGCAGAGCGTCGGTCCAGGAGGCGGCGAGCAGCGGCAGCGACATCAGTGCCGTCATCCCCGCGAGGCAGCTCAGCAGCCGCCGCCTGATGTCCGGGGCCGGGCGCAGCGAACCGTACAGCAGGCCCGCCGCGCACGAACCGGCCGCCTGGAGGGCCAGGATCGCGCCCCCGGCGTGGGCGATCGTGACGACCTCCATCGCGCCGAAGACCGCCCCGGTGGCGAGGAAGGCGGCGAGCAGGGCGGGCATGCCGGGGGCGCGGAGCGGGGAGCGGGTGTGCGCGCGGGGCGTGACCGGCGGTTCCGTGGCGCGCTGGGCCGCGAAGATCAGCACGCCCGTCATCAGCAGGATCGCCCCGACGAGCGTTCCGGCCTCCGGGAAGAGCGAGCCGCACAGCAGGGCGGCGAGGGCCGGGCCGAGCATGAAGCAGAGTTCGTCTGCCGCCTGTTCGAAGGAGTTCGCGGTGTGCAGGGCGGCCGGATCGCCCCGGTGCAGATGGGCCCAGCGGGCCCGGGACATCCCGCCGGTGTTGGGGGTGGTGGCGGTCGCGGCGTAGCAGGCGAAGAGCGTCCAGTCCGGGGCGTCGTAGTGCACGCACAGCAGGAGGGCGAGGGAGCCCAGTGCGGCGATCGCGGTGGCCGGGACCGCGATCCGGGCCTGCCCGTACCGGTCGACGAGCCGCGCCGTCCAGGGCGCGACCACCGCCGTCGCGGCGAGCCCGGCCGCGGTGACGGCCCCCGCCAGGGCGTACGAGCCACGCGAGCCGGCGATCATGATCACCGCGCTGACGCTGAACATGCCCATGGGCAGCCGGGCGAGGAGGTTGCCCGCCGTGAAGGCGCGGGCACCGGGGGTGGCGAGGAGCCGGAGGTAGGGATTGGCGGAGGCCGGTCGGACGGGGGAGGGGGCGTCACGGGCAGCGATGACCAGCAGGTCCCCGGAGAGGGCGAACACGGGAGCGGAGGGCGGGTTTCTCTCGTACGGCATGGGATCACCCTCGGGGCGCGCGGCCCGCGGGGTCCAACACCTTCTGCACGCTGATTGACGCATCTGTGTTGTAAATTCTCGGCATGGTTCCCCCTGACGGTGCCGGAACGGGCAGTCGGACGAGCAGCCGCGGCGACACCGACCCCCGGCTGCTCCGCGCTTTCGTGGCCGTCGCCGAGGACCTGCACTTCACCCGTGCCGCCGCCCGCCTCTTCATCGCCCAGCAGGCATTGAGCCGGGACGTCCGGCGGCTGGAGCGCGAACTGGGCACGGAACTCTTCGTGCGCACCACCCGGCAGGTGGCCCTGACCGCCGACGGGGAACGGCTCCTCCCGTACGCCCGGCGGGTGCTGGAGGCGCACGCCGACCTCGCCGCCGCCTTCGGGGACGCCGCGGCCCGCCCGCTCCTCGTCGACCTCAACACCGACGGCATGACGGCGGCCCGGGTGCTCGCCCGCGCGCGCGAACTGGTTCCCTCGTGCGAGCTGATGGCGCGCTTCGAGAGCGGCCTGACCTGGGCGGCGGGGGAGATCCTGGCCGGCCGGCTCGACGTCTCCTTCGGTCGTGCCGCAGGGCTCGATCCGGCGGTACGGGCGCGGCTCGGCGTGCTGCCGGTGCGGTACGAGCCGATGGCCGTTCTGCTGCCCGCCGATCACCCGCTCGCCGGGCGGGAGGCCGTCGCCCCCGGCGACCTGGCCGGCGAGATCGTCTACGCGGGTGACGGGAATCCGCGTACGGGGGAGTGGACGGACCTCGCCCGGCTGCTGTTCGCGGAGTGGGGCATCGAACTCGCGCCTCCGGTTCCGCTCGCGGTCGGCGTGGCCGAGTTCCAGCGGGTCATGGCGAAGTCGGCGAACCCGGTGCTGTGCGTCGTCGGCTTCCCGCCGTTGCCGGGGACCGTGGTGCGTCCGCTGGTCCGGCCCGTACCGGTCTCCCCGCTGCTGATGGTGTGGCGCAGGGACCTGCGCCATCCGGGCCTCGACGCCCTGCGCGAGGCCGCGGCCCGGCTGGGGGCCGAGGAGGGCTGGCTGGAGCGGCCGGACGGGAGCTGGCTGCCCGAGGCCGATGCCGCGCTGATGCTGACGCGCGGCTGAGGGAGGGGAGCGGTGGCGTGTGGAGGTGGGCCGGTGGACGACGCCCGGTGGTGTACCTTCGCCGTCCGGACGGCAGTGGGAACGAGAGCCGGCAGGGCGGCAGCCGGAACGAGGCCGTAACGAGAGCCGGGAAGAGCACATGCGTGGAGAGCACGAACCCCTCACCGGGTTCACCGTCGGGGTCACCGCCGCACGCCGCGCGGAGGAGTTCGAGGCGCTGCTGGAGCGGCGGGGCGCCGCCGTCCTGCACGCACCGGCCCTGCGGATCGTGCCGCTCGCCGACGACACCGAACTCCTCGCCGCCACCCGGGAAGTCATCGGATCCGTCCCCGACGTGGTCGTCGCCACCACCGCCGTGGGCTTCCGGGGCTGGATGGAGGCCGCCGACGGCTGGGGCCTCGGCGACCGGCTGGCGGCGGCCCTGCGCGGGGCCGAACTGCTGGCCCGCGGCCCCAAGGCCAGGGGCGCCGTACGGGCGGCCGGGCTGACCGAGAGCTGGTCACCCGCCTCCGAATCCATGGACGAGGTGCTCGACCGGCTCCTCACCGAAGGCGTGGCGGGACGCCGGATCGCCCTCCAACTTCACGGCGAACCCCTCCAGGGCTTCATCGAGCCGCTCCGGGCGGCGGGCGCCGAGGTCGTCGCCGTACCCGTCTACCGCTGGACGGACCCCGAGGACATCGCACCGCTCGACCGGCTGCTCGACGCAGTTCTGGCCCGCGGCGTGGACGCGCTCACCTTCACCAGCGCCCCGGCCGCCACCTCGTTGCTCGGACGGGCGGAAAGGCGCGGGCAGTCGCCGGAACTCCTGAGCGCGCTGCGCGAGGACGTGCTCGTGGCCTGCGTCGGGCCCGTCACGGCCCGGCCGTTGCAGGCGCTCGGCATCGACACCGTCCAGCCGGAACGCTTCCGGCTCGTCCCGCTCGTCCAGCTGCTGTGCCACGAACTCCCCGCGAGGGCACCGGTGTTGACGGTCGCGCGGCACCGTGTCCAGATCCGTGGCCACGCCGTGATCGTCGACGGCGAACCGCGTCCGGTGCCGCCCGCCGGAATGGCCCTGCTGCACGCCCTGGCCCGTCGGCCGGGCCGGGTGGTGGGCCGCGCCGACCTGCTGCGCACGTTGCCCGGCGGCGGCACGGACGAGCACGCGGTGGAGACGGCCGTGGCGAAGCTGCGCACGGCGCTGGGCGTACCCGAGCTCGTCCGGACCGTGGTCGAACGCGGCTACCGGCTGGAGCTGGACCCGGCCGAGGACACCGGGCACCCGGAATTCCGAGGCGCGTAACGGCACCTGGTCCGGCCGGTGTTGTCAGTGCCGTGCGATAGAACCTGGAGGCGGCGGGGGACACGTGCGCGACGACCGGCGGAGGGGAAGACCATGGGCACTTGGGGCAGCGGGAATTTCGACAGCGACACGGCGGCGGACCACCTGTCGGGGATCACCGGACGTCTCCTCTCGGAGATCGAGGAGGCCATGGCGGGCGATCCGGTGGGTCTGGAGCCGGACGACTACTGGGGGGTGGTCGTGCCGTGCGACATCGATCTGCTGTGTCTGATCGCGGAGCGGGGATACGTCGGCGCGGTGGTGCCGGAGCCGGCGGTGGCCGAGGTGTGGAAGCGGACGTTCATGGACGTGTGGGAACGGACCATCGACGATCTGGAACCCGAGGAGGAGTACAAGAAGACCCGGCGGGCGGAGCTGAACCGCACGTTCGACCGGCTGGTGGACCTGGCGAGGGCGCGGCACGAGGAGGAGTGAGAAGCGGCGGGCGGGGCGGAGCGAGGGGCGGCACGGGGAAAGGGCGGGAGGAAGGCGCGGTGAGGTCCGTGGGCCGGGGCCGTTCGGCGGCACGGGGATAACCTGAAGGGATGATCAACGACTCCCATCAGCTCGACGCGGAGGTACGACTCCGCCCCGCCACCATGGCCGATGCCGCTTCCCTCGCCGCGGCGTTGACCCGCAGCCGCGCGTACATGCGGCCCTGGGAGCCCCTGCGGCCCGAGGTCTTCTACACCGAGCACGGGCAGCGGGAGCGGCTGGCGGGGATGCTCGCGGATCGGGACGCGGGGCGGTCGATGTCGTGGGTGCTCGCGGACGAGCAGGACCGCGCGGTGGGCGGATTCAACCTCAACGGCATCGTGCTCGGGCCGTTCCGCAGCGGCACGCTCGGCTACTGGGTGGACATCGAGTACGCGGGCCGGGGGCTGGCCACGACCGCCGTGAGCCGGATCTGCGAGTCGGCCAGGGACGACCTGCGGCTGCACCGGGTCGAGGCGGGGACGCTCCTGGACAACGTGGCGTCCCAGCGGGTGCTCCTCAAGTGCGGCTTCGAGGAGTACGGGATGGCCCCGCGCTGTCTGCACATCGACGGCGAATGGCGTGACCACCGGCTGTTCCAGCGGATCCTGCACGACGACCCGCCGGCCGGCTGAGCCCCGGCTCCACGGGCCTCCCATGGACGGCCCCGGGGCGTCGGCGACGGGCGTTCAGCAGGCTCGCCGCCCGGGGCTCCCGGGGCGGAACCGTACGTGCCGGTGACCCTCCCGCGGCCATGGCGGCAGCGCACGCAGGACCTCCGCGAGGTCGTAGCCGCACTTCTCCGCGACCCGGCACGAGGCGTCGTTGCCCACCTGGTGCAGCAGGTCCAGCCGCACCAGACCGTTCTCGGCGAACGCCTCGAACACCCAGTCGGTCAGCGCCCCGAGCGCCTGCGACGCCACCCCTCGGCCGCGCGCCCACGGGGCCGTCCAGTAGCCGACCTCCCCGCTCGCCGCGTCCAGGGCGGGGCGGCTGAACGCCACATTGCCGACAAGCTCACCGGCGGACGCGCGATCGACCACGGCGAAGGCGAAACGGGTGCCGGATTCCCGGCCTTCCCGCTGTCTCCTCAGCCAGCGCTCGGCCTCGGCCTCGTCGGTCACCCACGTGCGCAGCATGGCGCGCATCGAGGGATCGCGGAACGCCTTGATCACGTCCGGCATGTCGTCGGGCAGCCAGGGACGGAGCAGGAGTGCGTCGGCCTCGGGAGCGGTGGCACGGCGTTCGTCGGGCACCCGGAGACCATAACGGTCCCGGGGGCATCTCTCACCGGCCCCGTGCGGCGCCAGGGGTTCCGGGCCGGTCGGCCGAGGGGCACTCTGGGGGAGACCTCCGGCGCAGACCCCGAGGCGGTGATTCATACATGGCAGCGGGCAAGAGTGCGTACGACTGGCGGTTCGGCTCCGGCCGCCCCTGCCTGGACCTGGTGGCGACGGGAACCGGCACGTCCGGGGCGTGCGAACTGCTCGACGGCGCCGAGCGGCTCGCCGACTGGCTGCTCGCCACCGGACTCGTACCGAACGGCACCCACCTCGGTGCCGTGGACGACAGCTGGGTGGTGCGCTTCCGCCAGCTGAGGACGGGCGTCGAGCGGCTGCTGACCGCCGAAATCGGCGGCGGCCGCAGGTTCGAGGGCGCTGTGGACGCCCTGGAGCGGGTCAACGCGCTCGCCGCGGAGCCGCCGCCGGGCCTCCGGGCCGTACGGGGCAGGGGCGGCACGCTGATACGGACACTGGACGGCGACCCCGAGTGCGGGGCGCTGCTGGCCGCCGTGGCCCGTGACGCCGTGGAACTCCTGACCGACCCGGTGGCGCGGGCCGGACTGCGTCGCTGCGAGGCCGACAACTGCCGTCGGCTCTATCTGGATACCTCGCGCGGGCACCGGCGTCGCTGGTGCTCCAGCGAGGTGTGCGGGAACCGGGAACGGGTGGCCCGTCACCGGCGCCGGGTGGCGGCGGCCGCGGCTGTCACTGCGGTCGCGGACGCCGATCCGGCGTGAGGGCCAGGAGCGGCGGCGCCGCCCCACCGAGGACGGGGCGCAAGCACGCGGGCCCGGAGACGAAGCACGGCGAGGGAGGAGAAGAGAGAACGGGTCCCGCCACGCCCTTCTCCTGTGCGGCAGGTGCGCGGCGGGCCCCCCTTCGCATATGGTTGACGGCTGCCCGATGCACGTCAGAAGGGGGCCTCGGTGGCCGCGCAGGATGCCGCTGTCGATTCATTGCGGGACCGGGAGACCGGTGTCGAGCAAGAACATCTCGACCGTGTGTACCGTCGCCTCGAGGAGAAGATCCACGAGGCGGAGTTCCTCATGGACGACGCCGCCAAGCGGGGTCAGGTCGGTACCCCGGGAGCACTCGCCGAGCGCGACGCCCAGGTGTTCCGGGCCGGGATCCACCTCAACCGGCTGAACAGCGAGTTCGAGGACTTCCTCTTCGGACGCATCGACCTGCTGCTCGGCAAGGACGGCGAGCGGGGCCCCGACGGCGCGTACACCTCGGTCGAGCCGGCCGACGACGCCGTACGCGAGGACGGCTCGGCCGACATCGCGGAGACCCTGCACATCGGCCGGATCGGCGTCCTCGACTCCGAGTACGCGCCCCTGGTCATCGACTGGCGTGCCCCGGCCGCCGCGCCCTTCTACCGGTCGACGCCGAAGGACCCGGGCCGGGTGGTGCGCCGCAGGGTCATCCGTTCCAAGGGCCGCCGGGTCCTCGGTGTCGAGGACGACCTGATGCGTCCCGAGCTGACCGCGTTCCTCGACGGTCAGCGGCTTCCCGTCATCGGCGACGGCGCCCTGATGGCGGCGCTCGGCCAGGCCCGCAGCCACACCATGCGGGACATCGTCTCCTCCATCCAGGCCGAGCAGGACCTGGTGATCCGGGCCCCCGCCGCCTCCGTCACCGAGGTGTCCGGCGGCCCCGGCACCGGCAAGACCGCCGTCGCTCTGCACCGCGCCGCGTACCTCCTCTACCAGGACCGGCGGCGCTACGCGGGCGGCATCCTCGTCGTCTCGCCGACCCCGCTCCTCGTCGCGTACACCGAGGGGGTGCTGCCCTCACTGGGGGAGGAGGGGCAGGTCGCGATCCGCGCGGTCGGCTCGCTCTCCGACGAGGCGGCGGGCCCCGAGGGCGCCACCGTCTACGACGAACCCGCCGTTGCCCGGATCAAGGGCTCCTCCCGGATGCTCCAGGTGCTGCGCAAGGCCGCGCGCGGCGCGCTGGAACGACCCGGCGCCCCGGGCGGGGCGAGGGGCCGCGACGGCGGTCAGCTCTCCTTCGGCGACATGACCGATGCGACCGATGCGGCGACCGGCACCGCCGGTGCGCCCCCGGCCACCCCGACCCGGCTGCGGGTCGTCGCGTTCGGTGCTCGTGTCGAACTGGACGCCGACGAACTGCGCCGCATCCGGCAGTCGGTGCTCGGCGGCACCGCTCCGGTCAACCTTCTGCGCCCGCGCGCCCGCAGAATGCTCCTGGACGCCCTCTGGAACAAGTCGTCCGGCCGGGACCGCTACACCGATCCCGAACTCGTGGCCGAATTGCGTTCCTCCTTCGACGAGGACGTCTCCACCGAGACCCCCTTCATCGAGTTCCTGGACGCATGGTGGCCCGAGCTCACCCCGCGCGGGGTGCTCGCCGCGATGGCCGACGAGAGGCGGCTCGGCCGCTGGTCGCGCCGGGTCCTCAACCAGGGCGAGGTGCGCCGCCTGGCCCGTTCCCTGAAGCGCCTCGACCGCAACGGCGACGGCCCGCTCTCCGTGCACGACGTGGCGATGCTCGACGAGCTCCAGATGCTGCTCGGGACCCCGGCCCGGCCGAAGAAGAAGCGCGAGCTGGACCCGCTGGACCAGCTCAGCGGCCTGGAGGAGCTGATGCCGCGGCGCGAGGAGACCCAGCGCGAGCGGGCCGAGCGGCTGGCGGCGGAGCGCACGGAGTACGCGCACGTCATCGTCGACGAGGCGCAGGACCTGACGCCCATGCAGTGGCGCATGGTCGGCCGCCGTGGCCGGCACGCCACCTGGACGATCGTCGGGGACCCGGCCCAGTCCTCCTGGTCCGACCCGGACGAGGCCGCGCGAGCGCGCGACGAGGCGCTCGGCACCCGGCCGCGCCGCCACTTCACCCTCACGGTCAACTACCGGAACCCGGCGGAGATCGCCGAGCTGGCGGCCAAGGTTCTCGCGCTGGCGATGCCCGGGAGCGAGTCACCGGCCGCGGTCCGCTCCACCGGAGTGAAGCCGCGCTTCACGACCGTACGGGACGGCGATCCGGCCGCCTCGGTGCGGGAGGAGGCACGACGCCTGCTGGACGAGGTCGACGGGACGGTCGGCGTGGTCGTCGCGATGAACCGCCGGGCACAGGCCCGCGAATGGCTCGCCGGTCTCGGCGAGCGGGTGGTCGCGCTGGGCAGCCTGGAGGCGAAGGGCCTGGAGTACGACGCCACGGTGGTCGTCTCGCCCGCCGAGATCGCCGACGAGTCCCCGGCCGGCCTGCGGGTGCTGTACGTGGCGTTGACGCGCGCGACGCAGCAGCTCACGGTGGTCTCGGGCGAGCGTGACCTGCCCGACGAGGACGGCGTCCCGGACCTGCTGCGGGACTGAGGGCGCGCGGGACCGGTCCGCCCCCGGCCGTACGGGGTTCCGGGAACCGGATCGGTTTCCCGGAGACCGGATCGGAATTCGGGCAGGGCTCCGGGAATCGCTTTTCCGAGGTGTTTGTTAGCCTGGTGTGCGGCACCGGCTCGATCCAAGCCCCCGGGCCCAACCTTCGTCGCTTCGAGCGACCACTTGCCGCGAGGCGAGCATGGCGGGTCGGTGCCGTTCAAGCAGATGACAGACCCGCGTCACCTCCTGGTGGCGCGGGTCTGTTCTCGTTCATGGGGGCGGGTCCCGGGCCGCATCCGGCTCGTACCGGAGGCGCCGGATGTGCTGGACGTAGCGGACGTACCGGACGTGCCCGATCCGGTACGGAGCGGGCGGCCTCGCCGGGTCGGGCTTCCGCCCGGTCATGCCATCTCGTATGGTGGAAATCATTTTCCGGAATGTGGCAGTCATTACCGGCTACTGGTCGGTAGGTGCGACGATCGGAAAGCACGTCCGAGGCGAGCGCCCCGGCCGCGCGGCAAAGAAGCTAAGGAAAGCGAAGGACTCGGCCATGGCAACGGCGCCCAGCGTCTCGTACTCGATGACGGTCAGGCTGGAGGTGCCCACGAGCGGCACGTCCGTCTCTCAGCTCACCACGGCCGTCGAGTCCTCCGGTGGCTCGGTCACCGGCCTCGACGTGACCGCGTCCGGCCACGAGAAGCTGCGGATCGACGTCACCATCGCCGCCACCTCCACCGCGCACGCCGACGAGATCGTCGAGAAGCTGCGCGGCATCGAGGGCGTCGTCCTGGGCAAGGTCTCCGACCGTACGTTCCTGATGCACCTCGGCGGCAAGATCGAGATGGCGTCCAAGCACCCCATCCGCAACCGCGACGACCTCTCGATGATCTACACCCCGGGCGTGGCCCGCGTCTGCATGGCGATCGCCGAGAACCCCGAGGACGCGCGCCGCCTCACCATCAAGCGCAATTCCGTCGCAGTTGTGACGGACGGCTCCGCCGTGCTGGGCCTCGGCAACATCGGGCCGAAGGCCGCCCTGCCCGTGATGGAGGGCAAGGCGGCCCTCTTCAAGCGGTTCGCCGGCATCGACGCCTGGCCGATCTGCCTGGACACCCAGGACAGCGACGCCATCGTCGAGATCGTCAAGGCGATCGCGCCCGGCTTCGCGGGCATCAACCTGGAGGACATCTCCGCGCCCCGCTGCTTCGAGATCGAGGCGCGCCTGCGCGAGGCCCTGGACATCCCGGTCTTCCACGACGACCAGCACGGCACCGCCATCGTGGTGCTGGCCTCGCTGACCAACGCGCTTCGCGTGGTGGGCAAGGGAATCGGGGACGTACGGGTCGTCATGTCCGGAGCCGGAGCAGCCGGTACGGCCATCCTCAAGCTCCTCATCGCCGCGGGCGTCAAGCACGCCGTCGTCGCCGACATCCACGGTGTGGTGCACGAGGGCCGCGAGGACCTGCTCTCCGCCGCCCCCGACTCGCCGCTGCGCTGGATCGCGGACAACACCAACCCCGAGTCCGTCACCGGGACCCTCAAGGAGGCCGTCGTCGGCGCCGACGTCTTCATCGGCGTCTCCGCCCCGAACGTCCTGGACGGCTCGGACGTCGCGGCCATGGCCGACGGCGCGATCGTGTTCGCGCTCGCGAACCCGGACCCCGAGGTGGACCCGGCAATCGCCCGTCAGACGGCGGCAGTTGTCGCCACCGGCCGTTCCGACTTCCCGAACCAGATCAACAACGTGCTGGTCTTCCCGGGCGTCTTCCGCGGCCTGCTCGACGCCCAGTCCCGCGCCGTCAACACGGACATGATGCTCGCGGCGGCCCGCGCGCTCGCCGATGTCGTCGCCGAGGACGAGGTGAACGCGAACTACATCATCCCGTCGGTCTTCAACGACAAGGTGGCGGGCGCGGTCGCCGGTGCCGTCCGTGACGCGGCGAAGGCCGCGGGAGGCGCTGTGACGGGCCCCACGTCGATCTGACCCAGGTCGGACCGGCCTACGGCGCGTCGCGGGTCGCGGCGCCCCAAACGCCCCTTTAGGGTGGGCGGGCGGCGCGTCCCGCACAGCCCCGCACCCGCTGCGGACCGCTTCCGCGGCGTCGACGGAACGTCACCACGGCGAGGAAGTGGTGCTTTTCGTGTGACTCCGGAGGGTGCCGGATTGGCTTTCCCGCCGCAGGTGGGGGCAGGATGCGTAATCGGGCGCGAGGGTCTGACGAAAGACCCGGGTCCGGGGACTGTCCGAGGGCCCTGGCAGCATCGGCTTCGATCTCACGCCTCACAGGCAAGAAGAACACGGGAGTAACAACATGAACCGCAGTGAGCTGGTGGCCGCCCTGGCCGACCGTGCCGAGGTGACCCGCAAGGACGCCGACGCCGTGCTGGCCGCGCTCGCCGAGACCGTCGGTGAGGTCGTCGCCAAGGGCGACGAGAAGGTCACCATCCCCGGCTTTCTGACCTTCGAGCGCACCCACCGTGCCGCTCGCACCGCTCGTAACCCGCAGACCGGCGACCCGATCAACATCCCGGCCGGTTACAGCGTGAAGGTCTCCGCGGGCTCCAAGCTCAAGGAAGCCGCCAAGGGCAAGTAAGCCCTCATAGACGCGACGAAGGGCGGGCACCCGACCAGGGTGACCGCCCTTCCGTGTACCGGTCCGAGAAGGGCCGTTGTGGCCCGCCGTCGGCCATCCGCGGCCCCTTCGTCGCCCATCCAGGGCAAGAAGGCACGCCGCCCGGCCTGCGAGGCACACCGCCCGGCCGGGCCGTGACGGGTCCGGAGCGGATCCACAGGCGCCGCGGAGGCCGCCTCCACGGCGCCGGACGTCGTACGCCGGACCACCGTCCGCGAAAGAGGCCCATGAGCGCCGGACGTCGTCCGTGGGAGGGGGCCGGGAGCTTCGACGCGTCCCCGTGAGAGGGGTCCGTGTACGACGGACGGGGGCCCGGGGCAGCGCCCCGAACCCCCGTCAGCAGCCGTCGGCCGCGCGGAACCCGGCCCGGCACCGGGCCGACGCCGAACCCGGACCGCGGTCCGTGCCGGCACCGGTCCCGGCACCGGCACGGACCGCCGTGGCTCAGACCAGCGCGCCGCCCGGCAACTCCACGTTCGCGCCCAGCTTCTCCAGCTTCTCCATGAAGTTCTCGTAGCCGCGGTTGATCAGGTCGATGCCGTGCACCCGCGAGGTGCCCTGCGCCGCCAGTGCCGCGATCAGGTACGAGAAGCCTCCGCGCAGGTCGGGGATGACCAGGTCCGCGCCCTGGAGCTTCGTGGGTCCGGACACCACCGCCGAGTGCAGGAAGTTGCGCTGGCCGAAGCGGCAGTCCGAGCCGCCCAGGCACTCGCGGTAGAGCTGGATGTGCGCGCCCATCTGGTTGAGCGCGGAGGTGAAGCCGAGCCGCGACTCGTACACCGTCTCGTGGACGATGGACAGGCCCGACGCCTGCGTCAGGGCCACGACCAGCGGCTGCTGCCAGTCGGTCTGGAAACCGGGGTGCACGTCCGTCTCCAGGGCGATGGCGTTCAGCGCGCCGCCGGGGTGCCAGAAGCGGATGCCCTCGTCGTCGATCTCGAACGCGCCGCCGACCTTGCGGAAGGTGTTCAGGAACGTCATCATCGAGCGCTGCTGTGCGCCCCGCACGTAGATGTTGCCCTCGGTGGCCAGCGCCGCGGACGCCCAGGAGGCCGCCTCCAGGCGGTCCGGGATCGCCCGGTGCGTGTAACCGTCCAGCCGGTCGACACCGGTGATCCGGATCGTCCGGTCGGTGTCCATCGAGATGATCGCGCCCATCTTCTGCAGCACGCAGATGAGGTCCTCGATCTCCGGCTCGACCGCCGCGTTGGACAGTTCGGTGACGCCCTCGGCGAGCACCGCCGTCAGCAGCACCTGCTCGGTGGAGCCCACCGAGGGGTACGGCAGCCGGATCTTCGTGCCGCGCAGCCGCTGCGGAGCCTCCAGGTACTGGCCGTCCGCGCGCTTCTCGATGGTCGCGCCGAACCGCCGCAGCACGTCGAAGTGGAAGTCGATCGGCCGGCCGCCGATGTCGCATCCGCCGAGCCCGGGGATGAACGCGTGGCCGAGCCGGTGCAGCAGGGGGCCGCAGAAGAGGATCGGGATGCGCGAGGAACCCGCGTGGGCGTCGATGTCGGCGACGTTGGCGCTCTCGACATGAGTCGGGTCCAGGACCAGCTCGCCCGGCTCGTCGCCCGGGCGCACCGTCACGCCGTGCAGCTGCAGCAGACCCCGAACCACCCGCACGTCGCGGATGTCGGGCACGTTGCGCAGTCGGCTGGGCCCGCTGCCGAGCAGCGCGGCGACCATCGCCTTCGGCACCAGGTTCTTGGCGCCTCTGACGCGGATCTCGCCCTCCAGCGGGGTTCCGCCGTGGACAAGCAGGACATCGTCTGTGCCGGTCATGAATCTCGCGTTCCGGAGTGGTCGGGCAGGGGCCAAACGAAAGGGTAATGGCCCATCGTCCCCCTTCCCGCAGGGAGCCGGGGGTGCGCGGACGTCATGAATTCGCCACAACACGCTCTGCTTCCCCGCTCTTGCGGAGGGTCACCGTCCGTTAAGCCTTCCGACGCGCTTCGTCGTGCCCGTCGTTCGGCTCCCCGTGCCCACTCACCCGCGCGCTCCTCGTGCATCCGTGCGCCCTGAGCTGCGCGTGGGGGCCGGCTCGGCGACCGGAGGGCCCGGCCGCTCCCCGTCGGGGGCCGGGATGCGGGATCATTTCTGCCATGACCGAGGTGTCCTCGCTCACAGGGCGACTGCTCGTGGCCACACCCGCGCTCGCGGATCCCAATTTCGACCGCGCCGTGGTGCTGCTCCTCGACCACGACGAGGAGGGCTCGCTCGGCGTGGTCCTGAACCGGCCGACCCCGGTGGGCGTCGGCGACATCCTCACGCCCTGGGCCGGACTGGCCGGCGAACCGGGCGTCGTCTTCCAGGGCGGCCCGGTCTCGCTCGACTCCGCGCTCGGCGTGGCCGTCATCCCCGGCGACGAGGGGCCTCTCGGCTGGCGCCGGGTGTACGGGGCGATCGGTCTGGTGGACCTGGAGGCGCCGCCGGAGCTGCTGGCCGCCGCCCTCGGCTCGCTGCGGATCTTCGCCGGGTACGCCGGCTGGGGCCCCGGGCAGCTGGAGAAGGAGCTGACCGGCGGTGCCTGGTACGTCGTGGAGTCCGAGCCGGGAGACGTCTCCTCGCCGCGTCCGGAGCACCTCTGGCGGGCGGTTCTGCGCCGCCAGCGCAGCGAACTGGCCATGATCGCCACGTATCCCGACGACCCGTCGCTGAACTGAAGTCCCCGGCTTTCAGTACCCTTGGCCTCTATGAGCACTCTTGAGCCCGAGCGCGGGGCAGGTACGGGCACCCTCGTAGAGCCGACGCCCCAGGTGTCGAACGGCGACGGCGACCACGAGCGCTTCGCCCATTACGTCCAGAAGGACAAGATCATGGCGAGTGCCCTGGAGGGCACCCCCGTGGTCGCACTGTGCGGCAAGGTCTGGGTACCGGGGCGCGACCCCAAGAAGTACCCGGTCTGCCCCCTGTGCAAGGAGATCTACGAGTCCATGGGCTCCGGTGGCGGCAAGGACAAGGGCGGCAAGGACAAGAAGTAGTCCGCGGCGGTCCGTGAGCGGTCCTCCCCGAAGGGTTCGAACGGTCCCTGAGGGGCGAGTGGTCCCGAGGGGTTCGAGCGGTCCCTGAAGGGGCCGGGCGGTCCGCGCACCGTTCGGAGCAGTTCGGAATGCTCCGGGACCGTTCGGAAACGTTCGGGCACCAGGGCTTCGGGTCCCCGGGGCGCGCGTCGACGCGCGCCCCGGGGACCCTTTGTGTTGTGTCGAGGCGCGGGAACGCGGGGTCTCCCGCGTCGCGCAGATCGCGTTCACCCGTCGCGCGGTCCGGGCTCCATCAGGTGATTTGCGCGTATTGCGCGATCTGAACGCATTGCACGGTCTGCATGCGTTGCGCGGGCTGCGTCCCTGGGTCACAGAGTGGTTGAGACCACTTGTCGGCGTCGCGCGTGCGCACCTACTCTCCTGCCAGTTGTGCAGAACGAAACGCGCGTTGCGCATGTTGCAACGCCTGGCGGTAGGAGTTCACGGATGAAGCTTTCTGCCCGAATCGCCGCCCCGGCCGCGGCGCTTGTGCTGGCGGGGCTCACCGCCACCGCCTGCGCGCCGCAGACCTCCGACACCGGTGCCAAGGGGGACGAGAAGACCGGCACGCTGCGGGTCTGGCTCTTCCAGGAGGTCGGCAACAAGCCCAAGGAACAGGTCGTCGACGCCGCGGTCGCCGAGTTCGAGAAGGCACACAAGGGGGCGAAGGTGAAGGTCGAGTACATCCCGGTCGACACCCGCGCCCAGCGCATCAAGGCCGCGTTCAACGACCCGAAGAGCGCCCCCGACGTCATCGAGTACGGCAACACGGACACCGCCGGATACGTCAAGGACGGCGGACTCGCGGACGTCAGCAAGGAGTTCGCCGCCTGGGACGAGGCCAAGGACATCGACCCGACCGCCAAGCAGTCCGTCACCGTCGGCGACAAGGTCTACGGGGCGCCCCTCTTCGTCGGCGTACGGGCGCTGTACTACCGCACCGACGTCTTCGAGGAGTTGGGGATCGAGGCCCCCAAGTCCCAGGCCGAGCTGATCTCCACCGCGAAGAAGATCCACCAGAAGAAGCCGGACCTGTACGGGCTGGCGGTCGGCGGCGCGTACACCTACGGCGCGATGCCGTTCATCTGGGCGAACGGTGGCGAACTGGCCGAGGAGAGCGGCGGCACGTACAAGGCGGCCATCAACAGCGACAAGGCCCGCAAGGGCATCGAGGCGTACACCTCCCTCTTCGGCGACGACAACTGCCCCGCAGCCAAGTGCGCTTCCATGGGCGGCAACGCGACCGTCACCGCGTTCGCCTCCGGCAAGGCCGCCATGGCGATCGGCGGCGACTTCAGCCACGCGGCCGTCGAGGCGGGGGCCGTGAAGGGCAAGTACGCGGTGGTGCCGCTGCCCGGAGTCGAGGCGGGCTCCGTCGCCCCGGCGTTCGCGGGCGGCAACAACATCGGCGTGCTCAAGAGCAGCCCGCACCGCACCCTCGCCGTGGACCTGATGAAGTCCCTGACCGGCAAGGGGACCCAGGAGAAGATGTTCGACGCGATGGGCTTCCTGCCGACGTACACGGACGTGCGGGACACGGTCGCGAAGAAGGAGCCGTTCGTCGAACCGTTCGTCAAGACGCTCGGCGCGGGCGCAAAGTTCGTCCCCGCCTCGCCCGGCTGGGGCTCCATCGACTCCTCGCTGGTCCTGCCGACGATGTTCCAGGAGATCGTCAGCGGCCGTAAGGACGTGGCGGCGGCCTCGGACGACGCGGCGAAGAAGATGGACGCGGCGTTCGCCGACGCGGGCTGACGATGACCTCGAACACGACGAACGACGCCGCGGGCAGCGCGGCGGGCGACGGGCCGGACGGCGCGGTCACCGGCGCGCGCGCCGCGACCGGCACGGCGGCCGGTACCGCCACCGGCACGGCGGACAAGACGCCGGGTGCGTCCGGAGCGGGCGGCGGGACCGGCACGGCCCGCGTCCGCCCGCCCCGGCCCCGCCGCCGCCCCGCCTCGCCCGCCCACCGCTCCGGCTGGACCCCGTGGCTCTACCTGCTGCCCGCGCTCGTCCTCCTCGGCGGGCTGCTCGTCTACCCGATCTACCAGCTCGGCCTGATCTCGTTCCTGGAGTACACCCAGGCCCAGGTGAGCGGCGGCGAGCCGACCACCTTCCAGGGGTTCGGGAACTACGCGACGCTCTTCGGCGACGGCCAGTTCTGGCAGGTCCTCCTGGCGACCGTGGTCTTCGCCGCGGCCTGCGTCGTGGCCACGCTGCTGGTCGGCTGCGCGCTCGCCGTCCTGCTGACCCGCATCCGGGCCGTGCCGCGGCTGGTGCTGATGCTGGCCGCGCTCGGCGCGTGGGCGACGCCCGCGATCACCGGTTCCACCGTCTGGGTGTTTCTCTTCGACCCGGACTTCGGCCCGGTCAACCGGGTGCTGGGGCTCGGGGACTTCTCCTGGACGTACGGGCGCTACAGCGCCTTCGCCCTGGTGCTCCTCGAAGTCCTGTGGTGCTCGTTCCCGTTCGTGATGGTGACCGTGTACGCGGGCATCCGGGCGATCCCCACGGAGGTCCTCGAAGCGGCGGCGCTGGACGGGGCCTCGCAGTGGCGGATCTGGCGGTCGGTCATGGCCCCGATGCTGCGGCCGATCCTCCTCGTCGTCACCATCCAGTCGATCATCTGGGACTTCAAGGTCTTCACCCAGATCTACGTCATGACCAACGGCGGCGGCATCGCCGGCCAGAACCTGGTGCTCAACGTGTACGCGTACCAGAAGGCGTTCGCGTCCTCGCAGTACAGCCTCGGCTCGGCGATCGGCGTCGTGATGCTGCTGATCCTGCTGGCCGTCACGCTGGTCTACCTGCGCCTGATGCGGCGCCGGGGGGAGGAACTGTGAGCACGCCGAACACGCTCCGCGTCCGTGGGTCCGGCCGGTCGAACCCGCTGCGCGTCCGTCGGCCCGGCCGGCTGGCCGCCGAGGCCGCGGCCCTGCTGATCGCCGCCGCGGTCGCCTTTCCGCTGTACTGGATGGTGCTCTCCGCCTTCAAACCGGCCGGGGAGATCCAGTCCACCGAAGCGCGCCCGTGGACGCTGTCTCCGTCCCTGGACTCGTTCCGCCGGGTCTTCGAACAGCAGGACTTCGGACGGTACTTCCTCAACAGCGTGATCGTCGCCGGCACGGTCGTCCTCGTCTCCGCGGCGATCGCCTTCCTGGCGGCGACGGCCGTGACGCGGTTCCGCTTCCGGTTCCGCACCACGCTGCTGATCATGTTCCTGGTCGCGCAGATGGTGCCGGTGGAGGCGCTGACCATCCCGCTGTTCTTCCTGATGCGGGACTTCGGGCAGTTGAACACGCTCGGCTCGCTGATCCTTCCGCACCTCGCCTTCTCGCTGCCGTTCGCGATCTGGATGCTGCGCGGCTTCGTCCGCGCCGTGCCGGAGGCCCTGGAGGAGGCCGCCTGTCTCGACGGCGCGAGCCGCACCCGCTTCCTGTGGCAGATCCTCTTCCCGCTGGTCTTCCCCGGCCTGGTCGCCACCAGCGTCTTCTCGTTCATCTCGACCTGGAACGACTTCCTGTTCGCGAAGTCGTTCATCATCAGCGACACCTCCCAGTCGACGCTCCCGATGGCGCTGCTGGTCTTCTTCAAACCCGACGAGAACGACTGGGGAGGGATCATGGCCGCCTCGACGGTGATGACCATTCCCGTGCTGGTCTTCTTCGTACTCGTACAGCGCCGTCTGGTCTCGGGACTGGGCGGGGCGGTAAAGGACTGACGTCATGGACATGGACCTCATCCCGGCCCCCGTGCGCGCCGTCGGCGGCGGTGATCCCACAGGCGCCGACGGCGCGGGGGACGGAGCGCCGGGCGGGCTCCCGCTGGACTCCGCCACCACCATCACGGCCGCCCCCGGTACCGAGAACACCGAACGCTGGCTGCGCTCCACCCTCGGCGCCGCCTTCGGCCTCCCGCTCGCCCCCGGCGGCGAGGACGCCGCGCGCACGATCCGGCTGGGACTCGACCCCGTCCTGGAGCCCGAGGGCTACCGGCTGGCCTCCACCCCCGACGGCGTCGAGATCACCGGAGGCAGCCCCGCGGGCGTCTTCTGGGGCGCGCAGACGCTGCGTCAGCTCCTGGGCCCCGAGGCATTCCGGCGCGCGCCCGTCAACCCCGGTACGCGCCGCGTCATCCCCTTCGCGCGGATCGAGGACTCCCCCCGCTTCCCCTGGCGCGGCATGATGCTCGACGTGGCACGGCACTTCCTGCCCAAGGACGACGTCCTGCGCTACCTCGACCTCCTCGCCGCCCACAAGCTCAACGTCTTCCACTTCCACCTCACCGACGACCAGGGCTGGCGCATCGAGATCAAGCGCCACCCCAGGCTCACCGAGGTCGGCTCCTGGCGGTCACGCACCAAGCACGGCCACCGGGCGTCGGAGCTGTGGGACGAGACCCCGCACGGCGGCCACTACACGCAGGACGACATCCGCGAGATCGTCGCGTACGCCGCCGAGCGGCATATCCGGGTCGTGCCCGAGATCGACATCCCCGGCCACTCGCAGGCCGCCATCGCCGCGTACCCGGAACTGGGCAACACCGACGTCATCGACACCACCACCCTCTCCGTCTGGGACACCTGGGGCATCAACGCCAACGTACTCGCCCCCACCGACAACACCCTGCGCTTCTTCGAGGGCGTCCTCGAAGAGATCCTGGAACTCTTCCCCGCCGCCACCTCGCCGTTCATCCACATCGGCGGCGACGAGTGCCGCAAGGAGCAGTGGAAGGACTCCGCGGTCGCCCAGTCCCGGATCGAGGAACTCGGCCTGGCCAACGAGGACGAACTCCAGTCCTGGATCATCCGGCACTTCGACACCTGGCTCACCGCGCGCGGACGCCGTCTCATCGGATGGGACGAGATCCTCGAAGGCGGTCTCCCGGCGGGCGCCGCCGTCTCGTCCTGGCGCGGCTACGGCGGAGGCGTCACCGCCGCCGAGGCCGGCCACGACGTCGTGATGTGTCCGGAACAGCACGTCTACCTGGACCACCGTCAGGACGGCGGCCCCGACGAGCCGATGCCCATCGGCTTCATCCGCACCCTGGAGGACGTCTACCGCTTCGAGCCCGTCCCCCCGGGCCTCTCCGAGGAGGCGGCCCGTCACATCCTCGGCACCCAGGCCAACGTCTGGACCGAGGTCATGCAGAACCGGGCCCGCGTCGACTACCAGGTCTTCCCCCGCCTCGCCGCGCTCGCCGAGGTCGCCTGGTCGCCGCTGCCCGCCTCCGCCGACCGGGACTTCGCCGCCTTCGAACGGCGCATGACCGCGCACTATGCCCGACTCGACGCGCTGGGCGTCGACTACCGGCCACCGTCCGGCCCGCTGCCCCGGCAGCAGCGCCCGGGTGTGCTCGGACGCCCCTTGGAGGGACCGCCCCCGAACGTGTGATCCCCGCCTTCGCCCCGCTTCCGGCCGTCACGCCCCTCCCGAAGGAGCGTGACGGCCGGAAGCGTTCCCGTGTCGTGCGCCCGGCCACCCGCAGGACGTTCCGTACGGGAAGGGCCGCATACGGGAAGGACGGCGCGCGGGACCGGCTCGTACGGGAAGCCCGGCGTACGGAAGTCGGCCGTACGAGAGGCACGACGTACAGGACGAGCCCTATGGAATTCGCCGAACAGTGGCAATTCCTCCTCCACGCCGAAGCGGAGCGAATCGGGACCATTCCCCCTGCTCACGGACGGATACGCCCTTCGTGGACCCTCGCGTCGGCCCGGTCGGAAGATGTGCCAGAGTTGCCACGTCCAGGCTTTGAGCACGTACCGTACGGCGATACAAGCCGGACAGCCGGGACACCGGGAAGGGGCAGCTGGGTTGACCACGCACGCACCGCAGGCGACGCAGTCCGTGACGTTGCCGGCCTCGCTCGACGAGGCCGTGGCGGCACTCGGCGCCATGCCTGCCGCCGTTCCTGTGGCGGGCGGAACAGACCTGATGTCGGCCGTCAACAAGGGGCTGTTGCGTCCCTCGGGGCTGGTCGGCCTCGGCCGCATCAGCGAGCTGCGCGGCTGGCACTACCAGGACGGCCACGCCCTGCTCGGTGCGGGGCTCACCCACGCGCGCATGGGGCGGCCGGACTTCGCCGCCCTCATTCCCGCCCTGGCCGCCGCCGCGCGCGCCGCGGGCCCGCCCCAGATCCGCAACGCCGGAACGCTCGGCGGCAACATCGCCACCGCCGCGCCGACCGGCGACTCCCTCCCGGTCCTCGCCGCCCTGGAGGCCGACCTCGTCATCGCGGGCCCGAACGGCACCCGTCGGGAGATCCCGGTCTCGCACCTGCTGGCCGGCCGCGACATGCTCGAACCGGCCGAGCTGATCGGCTTCGTCCGCGTACCGCTGCTGCACGCCCCCCAGGTCTTCCTCAAGGCCACCGGCCGCACGGGCCCCGGCCGTGCCACCGCTTCCGTCGCGATAGTCCTCGACCCGGCCCGGCGCGGGGTGCGTTGCGCGGTCGGCGCCATCGCGCCGATGCCGCTGCGCCCGCTGGAGGCCGAGCACTGGATCGCCTCACTGATCGACTGGGACGGAGCCCGGGGCCTGGCCCCCGAGGCGTTGGCCGCCTTCGGCGAGTACGTCGCCGCCGCCTGCATCCCGGACCAGGCACCGCCCGTCGAGGGGGGAGAAGCACCACCGCTGCCCCCCGCCGTACTGCATCTGCGGCGTACCGTCGCCGCACTGGCCCGGCGCGCGCTGGGGAGGGCACTGTCGTGAGCAACGAGGACCGCAACAAGCAGCACGAGCAGTACGGTCAGGGGGAGCAGTACCAGCAGGGCGAGCGGTACGGGCAGGGCGAGCAGCCCCGGCAGGCTTCGCAGCACGGCGGCTGGCAACCGACGCCGCAGGGTGGCGAGTTCGACACCGAGGCGACCGCCTTCGTCCACCTGTCGCCGGAGGACCTGGCGAACATCCCGCTGGCCGCGCCCGGCCACGGCTATGTACCGCCGATGATCGTGCCGTTGACCCCCGCCGCCGGGTTCGACCCCACGACCACGCAGAACTGGGTCGCGCAACCGCAGAGCCATCAGGAGCAGGCCCCGTCAACGGAGCAGCCCGCCCCGACGGCGCCGGACGCGGTGCACTGGCCGGACCCGAACCAGCAGCAGGCGTCGTACGGATACGGATACCCGCAGACGCCGCAGTACGAGGACCCGGCCGCGACGGGCCAGTGGAACTTCCACGAGGCCGCTGACACCGGGTCCGTCGGGCATGTCGAGCCTGGCGGGCATGGTGGGCACGCCGGACCCGGCGGGCATGTCGAGCCCGGCGGGCATGTCGAGCCCGGCGGGTACGCCGGACATGTCGATCACACCGGTCATGTCGACCTCACTGGCCACGTCGACCACGTTGATCAGGTCGACCACGCAGGTCACACCGGGCACACGGACCTTTCCGGCTACGAGGGCTACACCGGTTACGACGCATACGGCGGGGCCGCCGGTCAGGGTGCGCAAGCGACTCCGGCGGGCCACGGCGGCCCGGCAACTCACGCGGATCACAACGATCACGCCAACCACACCGGCTACACCGACCACACCCCTCACCACACCGAGCACGTCGAGCACCCCGGTCGCAGCGGGCAGACCGACTCCGGCGTCCAGCCGGGCCTCAGCGACCACAGCACCGACCACACCGGTCACACGGACCACACCGGCCAGACCGGTCATGTCGGTGGCTCCGGGCACACCGGCCAGTGGACGATTCCGGTCGCCGAGGGCGATCTGCCGGAGGAGTCGGGCGAGTTCGCGGCCTCGGCGCTGGCCTCCCAGTGGTACGCGGACCGGACCCCGCCGGCCACGCTGCCGGGCGGCGCGCCCGCGCCGTGGGCGACTCAGCACCCGGTGGCGGAGCCCGAGCAGGGCCCCGCAGCCGAGGCCGATACCCATGCCCCGCACCAGCCCGAGTCCCGTACCGACGTCCAGCCCGAGTACCGTACCGACGTCCAGCCCGATCCCCGCGCCGAGCGCGAGCCCGCGACCGGCCCCGCGACCGAGTCGGCCCACGCGTCCGAGCCCGAGCCGGTCCCCGCGCCCGATCCCGGAGCGCCCATGCCCGGCGCGCGCGCGCCCGGTGAGGCTGTCGAACCGGAGCGGACACCGGAGAACGCCGCCGCACCCGCGACGGAGCCGACCGCCGCCGACCCCTCGGCGACCTCTCCCCGGGCGAGCACCGACGTGCACTCCGATGCGGCGCCCGTGGCGTACGAGGACACCCCTCGGACGGCCGAGGCGGCCCCGGAGGTGTCCGCCGGGGACGGCTCCGGCCCCGGTGCCGCCACCGGAACCGTGTTGGTCACCGATCCGGCTCCCGTTCCCGTTCCCGTTCCCGTTCCCGCTTCCGCGGACGCGCCCGTTCCCGGGGCGCCCCCCGCGCAGCCTGCGGCCCCCGACGACGATGCCGACCCCGAGCCCCGTGCTGGTGCTGGTGCCGGTGCCGGTGCCGAGCGCATCGTGGAGGCAGCCCTTCCACTGTCGGACGGGGCTTCCGGCGCGCCCACCGACACGTCGTCACCGGAGACCCCGCCGGACAACTCTCCGTCGGAGCCCCCGTCGCCGGACACGCGGCCCGCGGAGGCCCGCCTCGCCGAGGCGGAGGCGATCGAGGCGGAGGCGACCCGGGCGGACTCCGCCGAGCCGCACCCGCAGGCCGACCCCCGGTCCAGTGATCTCCACCCCGCGGATCTCCACCCCGCCGATCCCGAGCCCGCTGCCTCGGAGCCCGCCGCCTCGGAGCCGACCGATCCGGAGCCGACCGGATCACACCCGGCCGAACCGCAGCCCACGGCCCCCCGGTCCACCGACTCCGAGCAGGCCGACCCGCAGCAGGCCGACCCGCAGCAGGTTGACCCGCAGCCCACCGACCCGCAGCCCACCGACACGGAGTCCGCCGACTCCGAGCAGGCCGACCCGCAGCCGTTGGGCGTTCCCGACGAGCATCCCGCCGTCTCCTACGTCCTGCACGTGAATGGCACCGACCGTCCCGTCACCGACGCTTGGATCGGCGAGTCGCTGCTCTACGTACTCCGCGAGCGTCTCGGCCTCGCCGGCGCCAAGGACGGCTGCTCGCAGGGCGAGTGCGGTGCCTGCAACGTCCAGGTGGACGGGCGCCTGGTCGCGTCCTGCCTGGTCCCCGCGGCCACCACGGCCGGCAGCGAAGTCCGCACGGTCGAGGGCCTGGCCGTGAACGGCGAACCGTCCGACGTCCAGCGCGCCCTCGCCAAGTGCGGTGCGGTCCAGTGCGGTTTCTGCATCCCGGGCATCGCGATGACCGTCCACGACCTGCTGGAGGGCAACCACGCCCCCAGCGAACTGGAGACGCGCCAGGCGCTCTGCGGCAATCTCTGCCGCTGCTCCGGCTACCGCGGCGTACTCGACGCCGTGAACGAGGTCATCGCGGGCCGCGAAGCACCCACCGCCCCCGTTTCGTCGGACTCCACGTCCCCGGAGTCCGACGAGCCCCACATCCCGCACCAGGCGTCCTCCGGCGCCGCCGGTGTCCAGCCGCTCCCGCAGGACGGAGGCATGGCGTGAGCAAGGACGCGGCCACCGCGGCCACCGCGACCAGCACACGGATCGCCACCCCGCAGGCCGAGGGAACCGACACCGAGCCGGCCGCGCTCGGCCTCGGCGTCTCCCTCATGCCCGCCGACGCGCGCGCGAAGACCGAGGGCACCTTCCCGTACGCCGCCGACCTCTGGGCCGAGGGGCTGCTGTGGGCGGCCGTCCTCCGATCCCCGCATCCGCACGCCCGTATCGTCTCCATCGACACCTCGGGCGCCGCCCGGATGCCGGGGGTACGGGCCGTCGTGACCCACGCGGACGTACCGGGGGAGGGCGCGTACGGACGCAAGGTGGTCGACCGTCCGGTCTTCGCCTCCGACGTCGTACGCCACCACGGCGAACCGATCGCCGCGGTCGCCGCCGACCACCCCGACACGGCCCGCCTCGCCGCCGCGGCCATCGCCGTCGAGTACGAGGTCCTCGATCCGGTCACCGACCCGGAGAAGGCGTTCGCCGCCGAACCGCTGCACCCCGACGGCAACCTGATCCGCCACATCCCGCTGCGCTACGGCGACCCGGAGGCCACCGGGGACGTCGTCGTCGAGGGCCTGTACCGCATCGGCCGCCAGGACCCGGCCCCGATCGGCGCCGAGGCCGGACTGGCCGTGCCCCGCCCCGACGGCGGCGTGGAGATCTACACCGCCTCCACCGACCCGCACACCGACCGCGACCTCGCCGCCGCCTGCTTCGGCCTCGAACCGGACCGGGTGAAGGTGGTCGTCACCGGCGTGCCCGGCGCGACCGGCGACCGCGAGGACCCCGGCTTCCAACTGCCTCTGGGACTCCTCGCGTTGCGCACCGGCTGCCCGGTCAAGCTGACCGCCACCCGCGAGGAGTCCTTCCTCGGTCACGCCCACCGCCATCCCACCCTCCTGCGCTACCGCCACCACGCGGACACCGAGGGCCGACTGGTGAAGGTCGAGGCCCAGATCCTGCTCGACGCGGGGGCGTACGCCGACTCGTCGTCCGAATCGCTGGCCGCGGCAGTCGCGTTCGCCTGCGGCCCGTACGTCGTGCCGCACGCGTTCATCGAGGGCTGGGCCGTCCGTACGAACAACCCGCCGTCCGGCCATGTGCGCGGCGAGGGTGCGATGCAGGTGTGCGCGGCGTACGAGGGCCAGATGGACAAGCTGGCCGTCAAGCTCGGTATGGATCCGGCCGAACTGCGCATGCGCAACGCCCTGGCCACCGGCGACATCCTGCCCACCGGTCAGACGGTGACCTGCCCGGCACCGGTGGCCGAACTCCTCCAAGCCGTCCGTGACTTCCCCCTTCCCACTCTTCCCAAGGACACCCCGGAGGCCGACTGGTTGCTCCCCGGCGGCCCGGAGGGCGCGGGCGAACCCGGCGCGGTGCGACGGGGCGTCGGCTACGCGCTCGGCATGGTCCACATGCTCGGCGCGGAGGGTGCCGACGAGGTCTCCACGGCCACGGTCAGGGTCCACGGCGGCGTCGCCACGGTCATCTGCGCGGCGGTCGAGACGGGTCAGGGCTTCTCCACCCTCGCCCGCCAGGTGGTCCACGAGACCCTGGGCGTCGAGGAGGTGCATGTCGCGCCCGTCGACACCGATCAGCCCCCGGCCGGTCCGGCCACGCACGGCCGCCACACCTGGGTCTCCGCCGGAGCGGTGGAACGCGCCGCCAAGATGGTCCGTACGCAGCTTCTCCAGCCGCTGGCCCACAAGTTCGGCATGTCCACGGAACTGTTGCAGATCAACGACGGCAAGATCACGTCGTACGACGGCGTGCTGTCCACGACGGTCACCGAGGCCATGGACGGCAAGGAACTCTGGGCCACCGCCCAGTGCCGCCCCCACCCGACCGAGCCCCTGGACGAGTCGGGCCAGGGCGACGCCTTCGTCGGCCTCGCCTTCTGCGCGATCCGAGCGGTGGTGGACGTCGACATCGAACTGGGCTCCGTACGCGTGGTGGAGATGGCGGTCGCCCAGGACGTCGGCCGGATCCTCAACCCGTCACAGCTGGCCGCCCGCATCGAGGCGGGCGTCACCCAGGGCATCGGCGCGGCTCTCACCGAGAACCTCCGCACCACTCGCGGCCTGGTCCGTCACCCCGACCTCACCGGCTACTCGCTCCCGACCGCCTTGGACGCGCCCGACATTCGCATCGTCAAACTCCTCGAAGAACGTGACGTGGTCGCCCCCTTCGGCGCCAAGCCGGCCTCCGCGGTCCCCGTCGTGACCTCTCCCGCCGCCGTCGCCGCAGCGGTGAGGGCCGCCACCGGCCGCCCCATCAACCGTCTCCCGATCAGGCCCCAGTCGGCGGTGGTGACCCCCAACTCCTGACCCCTGCACCGTTGGCGAGATCCGGGTTGCAGGTGCAACCCGGAGGTGCACGCTGTCATGGGGGTTGACTAAGGTGAACACCTGAGCAGTGATCGGCTGTTGCCGGACGGGGGAGGGGTTGCTGTGGGACAGAACGAACCGGGAGTCGAGTCTTCGCCATTGTCATCGGCCGTCATGGGCGGTCTCGGAGCCCTGGGCGCCATCAGCCCGATCGGCGCCGTCGCCCAGACCGCGGTGGGCGACCTTGTCACCGAGCTCTCGTCGTTCACCAAGTTCCGTGACCGCGTCGACGAACTCCTGCGCGATCTCAAGGGCTCACCGGCCGGCCCAGGAAAGGTCGGCCAGGACCGCGTGGCGCGTACGCACTTCGGGGGCGACAGCGGTGAGTGGGCGGAGGCGAACGCGCTGCACGGCGTGTACTCCACGGTCATCAAGGAACTGGAGCAATTGTCCAGGCTGCTGTCGGACTCCATCGAGGGCATGAGCATCGCGGTGCTTGCTTCCCACAAGGGCTACGAGCACGTCGACCTGGACGTACGAGACCGGATGCTCGCGATCCAGAACCGCACGAACGCCCACTACGCGGCAGAGCAGACGGCGCTGAAGGGCAAAAAGCCTGGCGAGACTTCCTACTGATGCCGACGGGGATGCGACGTGGGCGCGCATAACGGGGACGGGGAGAGAGACGCGTCATGGGTACGAACTTCGACAACAAGACTCACGAAGAGATGCTGCAGTGGCTGGATCACGCCAACAGCCACGAACTCCAGGCTGCGGCGGATCGTCTGCTGAGTGCGGCTACCGAGATCCGAAAGATCGCCGCAGAGCTCAAGATCCGCCCGCAGTGGGTGGAGTGGAAGGGTGAAGGGGCCGACGCGTTCCGTAGGTGGAGTGCGGACCTGGCCAACGCGACCCTGCGCCTCGGCGATTACAGCAAGGGCGCTTCGCACTGGCTCAGTGAAGCGTCGAACGCGATTGTGTTGGCGCAGACGTCGACTCCCCGCGCGAACGCGGACATGAAGGCGAACCTGGAAGCGGCTCTCGGGGCACGGAACGATCCGGACGCGAAGGACGTGGTCAGGCAGTCCACGGAGACGCTGAACGCGGACCGGGAGGCGGCGGCCGCGCAGATGCGGAGGCTGTCGCAGGCGTACACCCACTCGACGACTCAGATGAAGGGGCTGGACAAGCCGGTGTTCCCGGCTGTTCCGGAGGCGATCGCGCTGAAGGACAAGGCCGACCGGGCAGGGGGAAGCGGCCAGTATCGCCAACGGGGTGTGGCCCCTGCTGTCGCAGGGGGATACACGGACGCGGCTACCAGGAATGTTCGTGGCCCTGAGTCGGAAGCCGTGGAGGCCGTTCAGCCCAGGACGGCGAGCGTTCCGTCAATGACAGTTCATTCGGCCCAGCGACCGGTGGACATGGAGATAGACAGCGTCGCTGTGCTTCCGGACCCCCCGTCGACACCGTCAGCGCCTCCACTCAGCCCGTCCAGTGGAGGCCCGGCCGACCGTACTCCAGTGCTTGGAGGGACTCCCCCCGTTGTCCGCACAGGGCCCGTCTCGCCGACAACCAATAGCGGCCGGACGCTGAGTGGTGTACGGCCTCCGGCTCCTTCTACGGGCAAGGTGGGTCCGGTTACCGGGCCCACCGGTCGGCTGCCGGGCGGAGACGGCATTGTAGGTGGCCGTCCGGCTTCGCAGGCTGCGGGACGACCGGCGGTTGGCCTTCCCCGCGGCACCGTGATCGGTAATGAGGGAACCCAATCAGGACGTGCGCCAATGGGGCATGGCATGGGGGCGGGCAGCGGTGTCGTCGGTGGACAGAACGGAATGACCGGCGGTCGACGTCTGGCTGGTGAGGCGGGTGGAGTGGTTGGTGGCCGCTCACAGACATCCGGCCGCACGAGCGCCCGCCCTTTCACTCCGGGGGGCACCGGTTTGGTGCGCGGGGCCGAGAACGGCGGTGCCGGCGGACCGATGGGACGGGCCGGCGCACTTACTCCGCAGCGGCAGACCGACAACCGTCGTGAGGGAAACGAGAGGCCGGACTACCTCACGGAGGATGAGGAGACCTGGCAGCACGACGGACGGCGCGTAGTTCCTCCGGTCATCGACTGAGCAGCTTGAACTTGCTGAAAGGGATTGGATGTTTACCGGTAGCAGTCGCGCGAAAGCCGTTTGTTGCGCAACCGCAGTGTCTGCCGCGGTTCTGGGGCTGCTGCTGAGTGGAACTGCCCCCGCGTCTGCGGATTCAGTGCGGTCGGACCAGTGGCATCTGGATGTCATGAAGGCAGAGCAGATGTGGGAGTCGAGCACTGGAAAAAATGTCACAGTCGCGGTCATCGACACCGGTGTGGATGCCTCGAACCCCGATCTCGGTGGGCAGGTTCTCAAGGGCTTGGACCTGGCGCAGGGAGCGCCCGGTGACGAACGGGTTGACCAGGGGACGCATGGAACGGCGATGGCCGGCTTGATCGCCGGGACAGGGAAGTCGGGTGGAGGCGACGGCGCATTCGGCCTTGCTCCCGGCGCTAAAATCCTTCCCATTCGTCTGCGAGATAATGCGGGAAAGGTCAACGGCGCCACAGGGAGCATGAACTTCAGCGAGGATGTTTCCGAAGGGATCCGTTTCGCTGTGGACAATGGTGCAAAGATCATCAATATCTCGCAGGGTGATGAAGCTGGTTCACAGGAAATTTCGAACGCGGTGAAGTATGCCCTTGGAGAGGGTGCGCTGATTTTTGCTGCGGTTGGAAATTCTGGAAACAAAGGGAACGGATTGGAATATCCGGCGGCGACTCCCGGTGTTGTTGGAGTGGGGGCGCTGGATAAAAGTGGAAAGAAGACTGAAGAATCCCAATACGGGGCGCAGGTGGACCTGTCGGCGCCAGGAGAGGAGATGGTCCACGCGTGTGGTGGCCCAGGAGGCCTGTGCAAATCCCACGGAACCAGCGACGCCACGGCCATCGCCTCCGCTTCCGCCGCCCTCATCTGGTCCAAGCACCCTGACTGGACCAACAACCAGGTCCTCCGCGTCATGCTGAACACCGCTGGCACCCCTACCGGTGGCGACAAGCGCAATGACTACGTGGGGTATGGCGCTGTCCGTCCTCGCATCGCCTTGAAGGATCCGGGCGATCCCGGTCCGGCCGATGTCTACCCGCTCCCTGACCTTGCTGCGGTGGCCTCCCCGTCTCCTTCCGCTCAGCCATCCAAGGCAGGTGACGGCGTTAAGGAAGGCGACAAGCCCGCTGCTGTGTCTCCGGCTGCCGACGATCACGGCGACAACACGCCGCTTTGGATCGGCTTGGGCGTCCTCGCGGTTGCTCTCGTCGGTGGCGTGGTGACCTTCGTCGCCATCCGCTCCCGCCGTCGTCGGGTCGCGGCCGCGGCTCCGCCTTCCCCTTCACATCAGCCGTCGCACGGATATCCGCTGCCGTCGCAGGGCTACCAGTCGCCGCCGCAGGCACATCAACAGCCGTCGTACGCGCCCTATCCTTCGCCGCAGGGCGGCCAAGGTGCCGACGCGCCGTACGGCGGAGCACCGAACCAGGGCGATCCGCCGAGGTGAGTGTGGATCGCCGTGCTCGCGGGGGAGGCCCACCCGGCAGTGCCAGGCGAAGGCAGTGATGCCGGGCGGTCCTTCCGGGCGCGGTGATCCTGTCGTTGGGCGGTGCCTCGACCACGCCGGGCTCTGATGCGGCCGTCCTGTTCCGGCGACGGCCTTCGGAGCGATGCAGGCTGGCGAAGGCGGTCATTGAAACGTCAGAAGAAGCATCCGAATGGCGCACGGCATGGACACGATGAAGTCCGTACGCGGCCGAGAGGCCGTCCAACACGAAGGACCGGGCCCCGTCGTCATCCTCATCACCGGTGTGATGGCCTCCGGGAAGTCCACCGTCGCCCAGGCTTTTGCAGAGCGGTTGCCGCGGGCCGTGCACGTGCGGGGTGACGTCTTCCGGCGGATGGTGGTGCCGGGGCAGGCCGAGTTGGTGCCGGGCCGCAGCCCAACTCCGGCTCCGGTACCGACTGTCCGCGATGACGGCCGACACGTATGTGGAAGAGGGCTGGACCGCGGTGGTCCAGGACGTGGTGGTGAGCGAGGAGTTGACACATACCTCGGCTTCGTACGCACGCGGCCGCTGTACGTGGTCGTGCTCGCTCCCGAAGCACGGGCCGTGGCCGAACGAGAGGCCAGGCGAGTCAAGAGAGGTTACGGGGCCGGGTGGAGGGTCGAGGCGCTGGATCGGGTGCTGCGGGGGGAGACGCCGAGGGTCGGGCCCTGGCTGGACACGACTGGGCAGAGTGTGGACCAGACGGTTGACGCGGTGCTGGGCGGATTGGAGGAAGCGAGGGTGAGGGGCTGAGCCCGCGCCCACGTGGTGAGGCAGACGTTGTCCGGTACGGCCACCAGCAGGACGTCCGCTCATCGTCGGCCATGCGTGCGATGCGGGGCTGCCCAGAGAACGGCATCGCGTCGGGGCCGGAACGTCGCGTCCCCCGTCCGGAGGCTTGTGGCACCGACGGTGGACACAACACCACGAAGAGCCGCAGCGAGAAGGAAACAGAAGGCACCTACGGCGATGGGCATCAGATCGGGCAGCGCTCGGACGGCCTGGTGCCGTCATGCGACGAGGCGAACGTTGCCGGGAGGGGGCACTGGGGCGTAGTACGAGGGGCTCGTGACAGAGTTGGGGACGAAACCGGGGCAGGGGGGCGTATGCGTATGCGCAGCAGTGAGAGGAAGCGGACGCTTCAACGAGCGTGTGTGTTGGCCGCGTTGGCGTTTTTGCTGGCCGGTGGCGTGGCCGCACCCGCGCAGGCGGACACCGTCTTTTCCGATCAATGGCACCTCAACGCCATGAAGGCCCAAGAGATATGGCGGACCAGCACCGGGAAGGGCGTCACGGTCGCTCTCATCGATACCCGCGTGCGTGAAGTTCCCGAGTTGGCGGGGCGGCTTCTCCCGGTCAAGAGCTTCGCGGGGGCGGACGCCGCGAAGCTGGACGAGTACGGCACCACGGCGGCTTCCGTGATCGCCGGTACCGGCAGGGGGCTCGGTGGCCGGGAGAGTGCGTACGGGCTCGCTCCGGGGGCCAAGATCCTTCCTCTGGTGATCCCCGATGGACGGGGCGTCGGCAACGCTGCCGCGCAGAGCGAGGAGATCAACAAAGGGCTGGCTCCGGCCATTCGATATGCGGCCGACTCCGAGGCCAAGATCATCAGTGTGTCGTTCGGCACGTACACGGACGACCAACCGGTGCGGGATGCCGTGGAGTACGCGCGGAGCAAGGGAAAGCTGATTTTCGCGGCCGTCGGTGACTTCGGCGTCGACGATCCGCAGGTGGGGTACCCGGCTGCGACGCCCGGAGTTGTCGGTGTCACGGGCATCGGCAAGGACCTGAAGGCGATCAAGAAGGCCGGTGTGGGGATCACCGTGGATCTCAGTGCCCCTGGCGAGGACGTGATCAGCGCATGCGCCGGCGGGACCGGGCTGTGCAGGAGCCGCGGCACCGGGGTGGCAACCGCTCTCGTCTCCGCTTCCGCTGCGCTGATCTGGGCCGAGCACCCCACGTGGACGGCGAACCAGGTTCTGCGCGTGATGGTGAACACGGCCAGCGGTCCCACCAGCGGGGCCGTGCGCAACGACTACGTCGGATACGGCGCCGTCCGTCCCCGTGTCGCGCTGAAGGCGCCGGGCGACCCCGGAGCGGCCGACAAGGACCCGATCCCCGACTACCGCACCGCTTCGCCGCCCCCACCCCGGCCCGCGTCCTCCCCGTCGCCGACGCCGTCGAAGGAGCATGCCGACAAGGCGGGTGCCGCGCCCGTGTTGGACGCTCCCATGTCGTCCGTGACGGACGGCGGGCACAGCGCATCCTTCTGGGCCGCTCTCGCGATGTGCGCGGTCGGCGTGCTCTGTGTCGGCATTGCGGGTCCGCTGCTGATGGCCGACCGGCGCCGTGCGCGGCTCAGCCGTCCCTGAGCCGCCACGCGGCCGTCCCGCCGCCCACGGCGAGTGCGGCCCCTCCAGCGGTGAGCGCTGTCAGGAACCTGCGCCGCGCGTGACTCATCGGCGCAGGCGGGCCGACTGCGGGGAGCAGCCGCCTCGCCTCGGTCTCGTACTGGTCGATCAAGGGCATCAGGCTGCTCTGTCGCCAGACCTTCTCGGCTCGTCGTGGGGGCGCGAACGCCTGGGCGATCTGTTCCGGTCCGGGGCGCAGTCCGGGTTCCTTGGCGAGGCAGGGAGCGATGAGGGCACGCAGCTGCTCGGGGATGTGCGACAACCGGGGCTCTCCGTGCACGACTTCGTACTGTACGGCGGCGACGTGACCGCCCGTGAAGGCGCGTTGTCCGCCTGCGGCGTACGTCAGCACAGCACCCAGGGAGAAGACATCGGCGGCCGGGCCCACCCGGTGGCCGAGTACCTGCTCGGGGGCGCCGTATCCGGGGGTGACGGGAATCTGCCCCGTGGTCGTCAGGGTGAGACCGTGTTCGGGACGGGCGATGCCGAAGTCGATGACGCGCGGTCCGTCCGAAGTCAGCACGATGTTCGCCGGTTTGAGATCGCGGTGCACGATGCCGGCGGCATGGACATCGCGCAGGGCGCGGGCCAGGGCCGAGGCCAGGACGCACACGGTCGGGCCGTCCAGCGGGCCGTGGGAGGCGACTGCCTTTTCCAGGTCGGGACCGGGCAGGAACTCACTGGCGATCCACGGGCGCCCGCCCTCGACCTGCGCGTCCAGCACCCGAGCTACGCTCCCGCTGGTGACCGTTCGTGCGGTCTGCGCCTCGCGTACGAAGCGTTGTACGAGTTGCTGATCATGCGACAGCTCGGGCCGCAGTGATTTCACCGCGGCGCGGCGGCCGTCACGGTCCTGCCCGAGGTAGACCTTGCCCATCCCGCCTTCGCCGAGTACACCGTGGAGACGGTAGGGGCCGAGCCGGAGCGGGTCTCCTGGGCCGAGCGGTTTCATGGGTCTCCTTGTCGCGAGGCGGGGCAGGTGAGCCGGAGGGGCGGGCGTGCTTCACGCAGGGCACGCGGTGGTGGGGTGTCATTCGTCCAGGCGCAGGGCTTCCACCGTGCCGTCTTGAGCACTGCCGACGAGCGTGCGCTTGTCGGTGGCGAGGGCGAAGCTGCGGATCGGCGTCTTCAACGACCGTACGTACTTCCGGGTGCTCAGGTCGATCAACCCCAGTCCGGAGGCTTCCCCGTAATAAAGACGTGTCCTGCCGAGGACGGGCGGTGCGGCTCTGGTCGATGCGTTGCCGTCCGGGACCGGCACTTCCCAGAGGAGTTCGCCGCGTTTCGCGTCCACGGCGACGATTCCCCGGCCTTTCTCGGTGGCGTAGACCACGCCGTCCCGTACGGCAGGGGGCCCGTAATGGTTGTAGCTGTTCTCGTACCTTTCGAAATAGCGGTCGCGACCGAACTCCCAGATCGCCACGCCGGTGGTCAGGCTGACCGCTTGGAGTGTGCGCGACCCGAGATACACCTGTGAACCATCGCTCGCGAGCTGCTCGCCGGTCGTCACAGGCGTGGAGGACTCGGAAGCCCATCCTGGCAGGGTGTTTTGCCACAGCACCTTCCCTGAACGGGTGTCGAACGCGGTGAGCAAGAGGTCGTGCGGCGCTTCTCCCAGGATGAGCCGGTTCCCGATGACCTTGGCGAAGCCCCTGCTGTAGCCGTCTCCCTTCTTGGCTTCCTTGAGGGGGACGCGCCAACGGACCTTTCCCGAAGAGCTGTCCACGGCGTGCAGGTGCCAGTCGTACTCATTCGGCGTGTCGCTCCCGGCCGCCAGGTAGATGCTCCCGCCGGACGCGTGCAAGAGGTCCGCAGAGCCACCCGAGGACGGCAGTTTGAAATCGGACTGGTCGGCAAGGGAACGAGCTTTCAAGCCGGTGGTGGGATCGACTGATACGAGCACATGCTCCTTCTCCGTCGAGCCGACGATCCCATAGAGCCGGGAGCCGTCCGCGACGGCCCAGGAGCCGGAAGACGTCGTGGAGTAGGTCCAGAGGTGTGTGCCGTCGGCCGGGTCCAGACCGCGCAGATGGCCCCCGTAATCCACCATGACGGTCCTGCCCGCGAAGAGCGGTGGCAGCGTGTCGTCGGCCATGGACGGATCGGTGCTCCACACAATGCGCCATGGCCCTTCCACGTCCCGGGCCGTCGGCGAAGCGGCGGGTCCCGACCCCGCAGCGGACGGCGTTTTCGCGTCCTTCGCCTCGGACAGGCCCGGCCGGAACCACAGCCCGGCTCCGGCGACCCCGGCCGTCGCCAGGCCGGCGAGGGACAGGAGCTTGCGACGTGACATCCCCGTCTTGTGCCCGGGCGCCGATGCTCCGGACCCTGTGACGGACTGTTCCGGCGGTGTCGCCGGAAGGCGCTCGGGCCTGAACTGCCAGACCTCCGTCGCGCGACGGGCGATCTCCGCGAGAAGGACGGGGGGCAGATGATCCGCGAACTGGCCGTGCCCGTCATGGAGTGCGGCAGCCAGCTCACGTGTGGTCGGCCGCAGGGGCGGGTCCTTCGTGAGGCACCGGGCCAGGAGCGGGGCCAGCGCGGCCGGTACGCCGGTCAGGTCCGGATCGGCGTAACGGACCCGGTAGAGCAGGTCGGCCGGCTGCCCGCCGCCGAACGGGCCGTGACCCGAGGCGGCGAAGACGAGGACACCGGCCAGAGCGAACACGTCACCGGCCGATGTGTGCTCCCGATCGCTCGCCTGTTCCGGGGACATGAAGGCGGGTGTACCGGCCGCCGCTCCCACGCGGGTGAGGCGGTCGTCGCCGATCGCGCGGGCGATACCGAAGTCGATGACCTTCGGACCGTACGCCGTGATCATGATGTTGGACGGCTTCAGATCGCGGTGCACCACATCCGATCCGTGTAGCTGCCCGAGCGCTCCGCACAGCACGGCGCCCAGGGCCCGCACACTGGGTTCTGGCAGTGGTCCGCACAGGGAGACCGCCTCGTCCAGGGACGGACCGAGCACGTACTCCGTCGCCAGCCAGGGCGTCCCGGCGAGCGGGTCGGCACCGATGACCTGCGCCCCGTACCGGCCCCCGATGATGCGCGCGGCGTCGGTTTCGAGACGAAAGCGGGTGCGGAAGGCGGCGTCGGCGGCGATGTGCGCGTGCACGGTCTTGACGGCGACGGTACGGCCGCCGGGGGAGCGCGCCAGATAGACCGTTCCCATGCCGCCGCTGCCGAGCCGGGCGACCAGCCGGTAGGTACCGATGTGCTGCGGGTCCTCGTGGAGCAGGGGCTTGATCATTCGTCAGCTTCCGGATGGCGTTGGACGTCTGCTGCGAGAACCGACGCGGACTGCTGGGCGATCGCCGCGATCACCCGGCCGGGCAGCCGCATACGGTGTGCTTCCGGTTCCAGGTCCAGGACGGTGGCGACCGGTGAGGTGGGCGAGTCGGGCGAGAGGGCCTGGAGTACGTCGATCGCCCGGGGGCGGGCCGCGGGATCCCGGGAGAGGCAGGCCGGCACGAGTGAACGCAGCATGACGGGAAGTTCATCCCGTTCGGGGACGGTGTGGCCGGTCGCCGCGTACGCGAGCACGGCGCCCAGCGCATAGACGTCGCCCGGTGGCCGAGGTCGTCCGCCCGCCGCCTGTTCGGGTGGGAGGCTGCCTGGCTCCAGGCCGGGAAGTCCGGAGCGCGGTTGTCCGTCCTCGGCGGCGGTCCGGACCGCACCGAAGCAGGTGAGTCGCGGACCGTCCCCTGCCAGCAGTACGGAGGCGGGGGACACCCCGGCATACGCCAGTCCGGAGGCATGGGCGATGGCTATCGTCCCCGCCAGACGGGCGCCCAGGTCCCGTAGCGTGTCGTCGGGGAACGGACCCCCGTGGACGGCCAGGGCCGTCGGCAACGGGACGGCGGGCAGGTACGGGCGCGCGCACCACACGGGCAGGCCGGGGTCCGCGCACTCGGTGACGGGAGCGAACCACGGACCGAGATGGCATCGGGATGCCTGTGCCTCGACGAGGAATCGAGCGGAAGTCGCGTTGTCCAGCGGGACGCTCACCACCGAAGTCCGGTCGCCGTCCGCGCTGCGTGCGATGAAACGTTGCTCGGGAACGGGCGATGCCCCGGGGTCGGTCGGATCCAGCCTCGTGATGACCGTGTAGGGGCCGATCCGCCGGGCGGGGGAGCGGTGTGGCTGTTGCATGCAGGGACCCCCGGACGTCACGGAACACGAGCAGCCTACTCAGTCCCGCAGATGGTGATCCCAACGGCCGTGCCCATGACCCTTGTTGAGGGTCATGGTGAAAACGGGGGCGCCACTCGTCAATGGGCCGGAGCATCGCGTCCCGGCTTCCCGCAGACAAAATCGTCCAGATATCTTGAGTCATCGACGGGCCCGCGACCGCGGCCGCGGCAATGTTCAGGGGGAAGGGAACGTGGAGAACCCGTGACGTTTGACGAGGAGTGGGCAGCGCTTCGTGCGGAGTCGACACAACGGGTCGATACGAGACTCAACGGTGTTGATGACGGAAAAGGCGGGTCAAGCGGAGCCGGTGCGGCCGATCTGGCGGTAAATCAGGACAACTTGGGTGCCATTGGGAATGAGGCATACGGGTTGCATACTCGGCTTTCCAAGGACGGTGACCATGCCCGACCTTCGACGTTCGAGGCGTCGCTCGCGTTGACCAACGGCAACTTTTCGAGCGGATCGGCGCTGCTGAAGGTCCAT
Organism: Streptomyces sp. CB01580; assembly: GCF_001905795.1. Lineage (GTDB taxonomy): Bacteria > Actinomycetota > Actinomycetes > Streptomycetales > Streptomycetaceae > Streptomyces. Next base: position 434,100 of record NZ_LIXJ01000004.1, on the reverse strand, counting down.
GACCGGTGGAACACACAACTGAGGACGCTTCTGAATGCCTGTGCGCAGATCTCGAATCATCTCGACTACAGCAAGGCGGCCCATACGAAGGACGACGTCCAGATTGCTGGTGATCTGATTTCGATCTCCAAGCTGAACGAGTATTTGAAGTAGTGCATCGGGGGGATGGGTACATGCTGAAGTTCGAGGACGTCGTCGACGCGCCCGTGGGCAAGCTGAAGACGGCCGCCGATGACTGGTCCGAGATGGTCACCAAGCTGGAGCGTTTGGCCGAGGATGCTCGCAACGGCATGAAGGCGAAGGCGGGCAAGGCCGAGTGGGAGGGCGTCAACGCCGGGGTCACCAGGGGATTCATCGGGAAGACCGCGAAGGAGTTCGGGGACGCGGCGGCCGAGGCCAAGGGCGTCAAACAGATCCTTGAGGACGCCCACACGGCCATCAAGAAGGCCAAGGACGACCTGATTAGCATTCGGGACGACGAGGGACCGGCGGCTGGAGTTCATGTCGATGCCAAGGGCAAGGTCACGGCCCGGCATCCTGTTTCGGAGATTCCGGCCGCACGGCACGACCCCGATTACTCCGAACTCCTGCGCAAGGAGAAGGCCAGTATCGAGGCGTGGCAGAAGAAGATCGGCCTCATCGTCGACAACTGCAACGACACGGATATCGCGTTCAAGAACGCGCTTGAGGCCAACGTCACCGACCGTCAGGACTTCAACGCGCCGAAGTACACGAAACTGGACCAGGAGGAGGCGGCCCGCGCTGCCGCACTCGCCGCCAAGGGCCGCGACCTCACGCACACCGAACTCCAGGCGCTCAACGAACTGCTTCGCGACAACGCCAGATCACCGGAATTCGCGAAGAACTTCTACGAGAAGCTCGGTCCGGAGAAGTCCCTTGCGTTCTTTGGGCAGCTCTCGACGGACACGTACGATTACGGAAAGGTCGACAAGGAGCGGCTCAAGGATGCCCAGGATCTCCAGAAGAATCTGGGGCTCAACCTGGCCACCGCGTCACACGACAAGGAGTTCAGCGACAAATGGGGTCCGGAGCTGCGAAAGCTGGGCACGCAGCACGTCCCACTGGCCAAGTACGACAGCAACAGCCCCTTCGGCTACCAGTTGCTTGGCGGCATCATGCGGTATGGAAACTATGACGCGAAGTTCCTCAACCCGATCGCCGAGCATGTGGCCCAGCTGCACCAGAAGGACCCCTACCTCTTCGCGCAGAACAAGGTGGTGAACAGCCCGTTTAAGAACCCGTTCAACCCCTCGGGCGTCAATGGCTCCGGCTACGATCCGACCGTGTCCATGCTGGAGGCGCTCGGACACAGCCCCGATGCGGCGAAACACTTCTTCGCCGATGAGCCGACTGCGTACAACGAGGACGGCACGGTCAACAAGGGTGCGACGGCCAACCTCGGCAAAGGCGAGGATGATGCGGCCATCGGGAATTACCTCGACTTCTTCGGGAACGAGAAGTGGACGTCCTACGGAGACGTCGACTCGCTCGACCCGAAGGAACAGAAGAAGGCGCTCGACTACATGCCGGCCTCACTGGGGCACGCATTGGAGGCGGCGACTCTCGGCTATCCGCACGACAGCCCGCATGAGGGTGTCACACGGGACGCGGACAACGCCAACGTCATGCGCATGGTCATGGAGAAGTACGGCACAGATGCCGGCCTGCCCAATACGCATGAAGCGATGTCCGGCAGCCTCGGGGTCATGGCTGCCGGGTACATCGACGACATCAACTGGGGCCTGGAAAAGCGCGATCCGGGCAGTCTCTTTGCGTCAGGCAATGGATCGGAGGGGCGTCTCGACTTCTCCGACATGGAAGAAGGTGAAGTAAGAGCCGTCACGCGTAGATTCCTCACCACCCTGGGGCATCACCCAGACGCATATGCGACAGTCTCTACTGCCGAGCAGATTTACAGTTCCAACATGCTGGAGCGCCAAGTGGGTCCGGACGGCAAGATCAACGAGGGTGGCGCGCGGGCAGTGGTGGGTACGGGCGCGGAGGTGCAGGGCATGCTCGACCAGGCCCGTGCGGATCAGGTCGTGGCATCGAAGATGAAGGATCAAGAGGATTACGAGAAGGCCGTGGCCGCCCGTTCCGGCTGGATCGAGTTCGGAGCCGGTGTAGGCATCGCCGCAGGGGTTGCCTTTCTGCCGCCCGTTGCAGCCGCAGGTGCGGCGGCAACACTTATCGAGGTGGGGACTGATGCGGGTAGCGGACTCGTGGAAAACGTCATCGGAAATTTCATCGGGGACCTGTCCGACCAGTCCGTGGATGAACACAAGGAAAAGATTGAGGAACTCACTCGGGAAGAGAAGAGCAAGGTGTTTAGCGGTGGCGAGTCCATGGCTGAGGCGCCCATGGAAAATTTCCTGGAGAGGCATGCAACTGCTGTCGACTCCGATTTTCGCCAGGACTTGAAGGAGTCGATGCGGATCGGATATGGGGTCGGGAACGACCGTGCGCAGCAGCAGGGCAATGATCCTCAGACGTGAGTCCAGTTCGGTGAGGTGCGCGGGAGGGGTGAGGCGTATGAGGTCGGTTCGATCGCGACGCGTTTGGTGTGCTGTCGGGATGGTGGCGACTTTCGGAGTGGGTGCGGCAGGCTGCGGCGAGGAGGAGCCTCCGGACCATGTCGGGGCAGCGCAGGTGTGTGAAGGGCTGTTCGCGGGTCCGCTGGAGAGGACAGTTGAGACCGTCACGGATGCGACGTCCTTTTCCTGGAGCAGTTCGAAAGGTATGCAACGAGTCGTTGACGGGCTGAAGGCCGGGTACGAGTCGGGGCACAGGTGGGCGCCAGGAGGCAGGCTGTGCGAGCTGAGCCCGAAAGGAGGTGGAATGATGAGCGATGCGAAGATCAATTTTGATATGTATCCGCCGCAGGATGTGAACGACAAGTATGTGAGTGGTCGGCACTACTACACCATGGGGAAGCGGTCCGAGGCGGCCCCTGCAGGAGCTTCTCTCTATTTCGAGTGTGTGAGCCCTCAGTTCAAGGGGTCGAAGGAACATCCGATGCGCATCTACGGCAACTTCACCCACGGGAAGGCCACCGCGCAGAACACGCTGGAGCACTTTGCGGAGAACATGACGATCATCCATGCCGCTTCCTTGGCCGTGGCCAAGAAGTTGCAGTGCGAGAACAACGGCGGGCTGCCAGAGAAGGCGGTGCTGACGCCCCGGTCCTGATGCGGTCCTGACCTGGCCCTGATCGGCTGACGCCTCGGGTTCGATGGGCGGGGCGTTGCCGGGGGATCCAGGATCCTGAACCGCCGATGGAGACCGTGACCGGATTCGAACCGGTGTAACTCGAGTTGCAGTCGAGCCCCTGAACCACTCGGGCACACGGTCATGTGTTCCTCGTCGTGGTTCGACCGTAGAGGCGCGGACCGGGGCGGCTCAAGGGCGCGGGGCGGGGTGCAACGGGACTGCCATACGGCGTTCACGAACGGGGGGTTCCGGTCCTACGACCAACGGCCTAGCGGAGGACCTCCTCCCGACAGGGCCCACCTGCACGTATGCCCCTTACTCTGGGGCCATGAGTGCCCTGGAACCCCGAGACGCCGATACCGGCACCGCCACCGACGAACCGCCCATACCGGCTTCGGCCCTGTCCTCCACCGCGCTCGCCGAGACCGGCGGGGTGCTCGGGCGGTCGTACCGGGCGCTCAGCATCGGCATCGTCTCCGTCGTGTTCCTGATCGCCTTCGAGGCGACCGCCGTGGGGACCGCGATGCCGGTGGCCGCGCGGGAGCTGGACGGTATTCCGCTGTACGCGTTCGCGTTCTCCGCGTACTTCACGACCAGCCTGTTCGCCATGGTGCTGTCCGGGCAGTGGGCCGACCGGCGGGGGCCGCTGGGGCCGCTCGCCGCCGGGATCAGCGCGTTCGGGGTCGGGCTGCTGCTGTCCGGGACCGCGGGGACCATGTGGCTGTTCGTCGCGGGGCGGGCCGTGCAGGGGCTCGGCGGCGGGCTGGTGATCGTGGCGCTGTACGTGGTGATCAGCCGGGCCTATCCGGAGCGGCTGCGACCGTCGATCATGGCGGCGTTCGCGGCGAGCTGGGTGATCCCGTCCGTCGTCGGGCCGCTCGCCTCCGGCACGGTGACCGAACACCTGGGGTGGCGGTGGGTCTTCATCGGCATCCCCGTACTGGTGGTGTTCCCGCTGGCGCTCGCGCTGCCCGCGATCCGGCGCCGGGCCTCTGGGCCGCCCGACCCCTCGGCGGGCGCCGAACCGTACGACCGCCGTCGCATCCTGCTCGCGCTCGGCATCTCGCTGGGCGCCGGACTGCTCCAGTACGCCGGGCAGCAGCGGAACTGGTTCGCGCTGCTGCCGGCCGCCGCGGGCTTCGCCCTGCTCGTGCCCGCCGTGCGCGGGTTGCTGCCGCCGGGTACCGGCCGGGCGGCGCGCGGACTGCCGTCCGTGGTGCTGTTGCGCGGGGTGGCGGCCGGTTCGTTCATCGCCGCCGAGTCGTTCGTACCGCTGATGCTGGTGACCGAGCGTGGGCTGAGCCCGACGCTGGCCGGGCTCTCGCTCGCGGCCGGGGGCGGGACCTGGGCTCTCGGTTCGTTCGTGCAGTCCCGGCCGCGCCTGGAGCCGTACCGGGAACGCCTGATGGTGGGCGGCATGGTGCTGGTCGCCGCCGCGATCGCCGCCGCGCCGTCCGTGCTGATCGACGCCGTGCCGGTCTGGACCCTCGCCGTGGCCTGGGCCTTCGGCTGCTTCGGCATGGGCATGGTGATCGCGTCGACGAGCGTGCTGCTGCTGAAGCTGTCGGCGCCGGAGGAGGCCGGGGCGAACTCCGCCGCCCTCCAGATCTCCGACGGGTTGTCCAACGTCCTGCTGCTCGCCGCGGGCGGTGCCGCCTTCGCGGCGCTCGGCGGCGGGACGGTGGGTGCCGTGCACGAGGCGGTGGCGGCGGGCGGGTCCGGTTCGCATCCGGGGGCGTTCGCGGCGGTCTTCCTGCCGATGGCGGGGGTGGCGCTGGTGGGGGCGTGGGTGGCGTCCCGGGTGCGGGCCAAGGCTTAGCCTGGCCCGCCATCGTCCGGCGCGGCCGGGCACCGCTCGGCGAGGCCCGGCATCGCTCGGCCCGGCCGGGCACTGCTCACCAACGCGTCGCCTGGTGTGCGACCCGGGTCTTCCCGCATGTCAACGGGCATCGGCTGGGCGCGGGCTTCGACGTCGGCGAGGCCGAGAAGTTCGTACTGGACGTGTGCAAGGGGGCTCTCGACAGGCAGAGGATCGCGGAGAGGCTCCCAGCATCTGCCGCGCGTGACGTCGTTTTGTGACGTTTGTGAGGGCGGTCTCAGCGCGGACGAACCGCCGTTCGTCTGTACGCGGTTCCGCCCCGCCCACCGGTAGGGTGGCCCGGTTGTCGTATCGCCTGCGGGTCCGTCCCGGCCCGTACGGACAGCACCCACGTACCCGAGAGACCCGAACCGGAGACCGTGACTACTACCGCCTCCCACCACCTCTCACCCGCCTTTCCCGGCCGCGCCCCCTGGGGCACGGCCGGGAAGCTGCGAGCCTGGCAGCAGGGCGCCATGGAGAAGTACATCCAGGACCAGCCGCGCGACTTTCTCGCGGTCGCCACCCCCGGCGCGGGGAAGACCACCTTCGCGCTGACCCTCGCGTCATGGCTGCTGCATCACCACGTCGTGCAGCAGGTCACCGTCGTCGCGCCGACCGAGCACCTGAAGAAGCAGTGGGCCGAGGCAGCGGGCCGGGTGGGCATCAAGCTCGACCCGGACTACAGCGCGGGCCCGCTGAGCAAGGAGTACGACGGGGTCGCGGTCACCTACGCGGGTGTCGGCGTCCGCCCCATGCTGCACCGCAACCGCTGCGAGCAGCGCAAGACCCTTGTGATCCTCGACGAGATCCACCACGCCGGTGACTCCAAGTCCTGGGGCGAGGCGTGCCTGGAGGCGTTCGACCCGGCGACGCGTCGGCTCGCGCTCACCGGTACGCCGTTCCGGTCCGACACCAACCCGATCCCCTTCGTCGAGTACGAAGAGGGCAACGACGGCATCCGGCGTTCCTCGGCCGACTACACGTACGGCTACGGCAACGCGCTCGCCGACGGGGTCGTCCGACCGGTGATCTTCCTCAGCTACAGCGGCAACATGCGCTGGCGCACCAAGGCCGGCGACGAGATCGCCGCCCGCCTGGGCGAGCCGATGACCAAGGACGCCATCGGGCAGGCGTGGCGGACCGCCCTCTCGCCCACCGGCGACTGGATCCCCAATGTGCTGGCCGCCGCCGACAAACGGCTGACCGAGGTGCGCAAGGGCATCCCGGACGCGGGCGGACTGGTCATCGCCACCGACCAGGACTCGGCGCGCGAGTACGCCAAGCTCCTGAAGAAGGTCACGGGCGAGAAGCCCACCGTGGTCCTCTCCGACGAGAAGGCCGCGTCGAAGAAGATCGACCAGTTCAGCGCGGACGACTCGCGCTGGATGGTCGCGGTCCGCATGGTGTCGGAGGGCGTCGACGTGCCGCGCCTGGCCGTGGGCGTGTACGCCACCACCATCTCCACGCCGCTCTTCTTCGCGCAGGCCGTCGGGCGTTTCGTGCGTTCGCGCAGGCGCGGTGAGACCGCCTCGGTCTTCCTGCCCACCATTCCGATGCTGCTCGACTTCGCGAACGAGATGGAGGTCGAACGCGACCACGTCCTCGACAAGCCCAAGAAGGGCAGCGACGAGGAGAACCCGTTCGCGGAGGAGGACAAGCTCCTCGCCGACGCCGAGCGGGCGGAGGACGAGGAGACCGAGGACCAGCTGCCCTTCGAGGCGCTGGAGTCGGACGCGGTCTTCGACCGGGTGCTGTACGACGGTGCCGAGTTCGGGATGCAGGCGCACCCCGGCAGTGAGGAGGAGCAGGACTACCTGGGGATTCCGGGGCTGCTGGAGCCGGACCAGGTGCAGCTGCTGCTCCAGAAGCGGCAGTCCCGGCAGATCGCGCACAGCCGGCAGAAACCGGCCGACGAGGCGGATCTGCTGGAGAAGCCGGCCGAGGCGCGGCCGGTGGTCACGCACAAGCAGTTGCTGGGGCTGCGCAAACAGCTCAACACGATGGTGTCGGCGTACACGCACCAGAGCGGCAAGCCGCACGGAGTGATCCACACCGAGCTGCGTCGGGCGTGCGGTGGCCCGCCGAGCGCGGAGGCCACGGCCGGGCAGATCCAGCAGCGGATCAAGAAGGTCCAGGAGTGGGCCACCCGTATGAGGTGACGGCCGCTGAAGGGGCTGCCCGAAGTGACGTGACCGCAGTGATGCGACCGCAGTGACGCGATCGAATCGCAGTGACGCGACCGCAGTGACGCGATCGAAGCGGCGGGGTGCCGGGGACGGTCCGGAGCGTCGGCCGGGATCGCTGGTGCAACGGCCCGGGGAGGGGACGGTGGTCCTCGCCCCGGGCCGTTGCCGTCGGTGCGGATGGGGAGCGTGCGTCAGGGGTGGACGCGGTACGGAGCGGGTGCGGGCCGCGCACCGGCGGACGCCGGATCGGTGGGGCGGAGGACCGGACCGGTGGGTGCCGGGGCGGTGGGCGCCCGGCCGGTGTTCACCAGGTGAACGCCGTGGACTGGGCCGAAGTGGCCACGCACGGAACGGTGGCCGAGGTCGGGGACGAGGCCACGATCTGCAGAGACCAGTTGGTGGCGCTCGGGGGAGTGGACAGCACCACGGAATCGGTGCGGTCACCGGCCGCCAGCGTGCCGGAGGTGAGCTTCAGCGGGCCCAGCGCGATCGGGCTGCCGCCGCTCATTCCCGGGTTGGTCTTGCCCGAGAACTGCACCTGACTGGTCGCACCGCCCGAGGTCCTGGTCAGCTTGAGCGTCGTCGTGATGCTGTTCGGGTCCGCGCTGGTGCCCGGCGGCATCGTGATCGCGGTGGACGTGATCTTGATGGTCTTGGACGTGCCCGAGTCGGCGGCGGTCAGGGTGGCGAGGCCGCTGCCCCAGGCGCCGCAGTCGTACGTGGCCGTCGCCGTGAGCGGGGTCACGGCGTGGGCCGTCGGTGCCAGGGCCAGCGCGGCGGCCGCGGAACAGGCCGCGGCCAGTACCAGCGGGACGCGGACGTGTCTTCGGCTCGGCGTTCCTGGCGTGGGCGACGGTACGGGAATGATCGACATGACGGGATGAACCCCTTTCGGCTGGATTCGAGGACCCGAAGATCCGCTGATCCGCAATCCACGGACTCGAAGGTGCGCGGAGTTGCGGAGTTGCGGAGCCACGGAATGGCGGGATTTCGGAATCATGAAGAGGTGGATTCACGGCCTGCCGGCCTGCCGAGTGTTCGCTCGTTCCTGCCGGGCCTGGCATGTCGGGTGAGTGAAACCATGATCTTCAGAGATGTCAAGAGATGTCGACCAGTGCATGAAAAATCCTCGTGAAATGCCTTTCGGGCATTTCGAACAAGGATCATTCGTTTCTCTCTTGACTTCTCCGCACGTGCCCTCCTCAATGTGCGCAATCAACGGGCCATGGAGGGGTGTCTGGTGATCCGACGACGAAGACCCGGTGCGACCGGGCTGCTCGCCGCCTGTTTCGTGCTGCTGCTGAGCGGTGTCGGGGTCGCGGCCGCCGCCGCCGGGGCCGGGGAGACCGGGCCGGACGGCCCGTCGGTCGCGGGGCGGGGCGCCGATACGGTCACCCCGACCGTCCACTGCGTCCTGCCCGCGGCCCAGGGCGAGGCGACCGGGCCGCAGGAGATGACCGTCGAACTGTCACCCGCCGTCGTCGCGCCCGGTGGAAAGGTGCACGCGAAGGTCACGTTGGGACCGTCCCCCGCGACCAGTCGGCTGGCCCTGGAGGACGTGCCCACCATCCCCAGCCTCGACCTGGCGATGTCCGGCGGGGCCACCGGAACCGTCACGGTGCGGGGCGCCGAGTTCACGATGGACGTCCCGGCCGACAAGCCGATCGAACTCCCGCCGTACGAAGGTGACTTCCTCGTCCCGGCGAGCGCGTCCGGTGCGGTCTCCTTCGCCCCGGTCCGCACGTTGACGCAGACCAAGGTGCTCGGTTCCGTCTTCGAGACGCCGTGCGACGTGGTCGACGGGGGCGGTTCCATCGGCACCGTCACGGTGGAGGGCACCGGTTCCGCGCCCGCCACCCTGACCGCCCCCGCCGACCCGGTGCGCCCCAACACCCCGGTGACGTTGGACGGTTCGGGCTGGACCCCGGGCGGCACTCCGGTGCCGTCGCTCTGCGCGGTGGGCGGTGGCGGCTGCGATCCGCTGAAGTTCAGCGGCAACGACCTCGGCATCGACGCCCACGGAACGCTGCACGGCACGGCCACCCTCGCCCCGGCGGGGTCGGTGCCGGACGGCCGGTACGAGGTGAAGGTCAACGACGGCACGAAGGAAGCCACCGCCCCCCTCACCGTCGAGGCCGTCGCGGCCGGCGACCGGGAGATCTCGCTCTCGCGGGACAGCGGACCGGTCGGCACGGTGATCACGGTCAGCGGCAGGAACTACAACCCGGACCGCTGGATCAACGTCATCGGCCTCGACGCGACGGGCACCGGGATCGACGACAGTGCGGTCTACGTCAAGAGCGCCCCGGACGGCACCTTCGCCGTCGAGTTCACCGTGGTCTCCGACGCGATCACCGCGGTCCAGGCCGACGAGGGCAACGACCCGGCGACCGTACGGACCGTCCCGTTCACCGTCTCCACGGACGGCGGCGGGGGAGGGGGCGGCGGCAGCGCCGACCAGAGACTGACCGCCTCGGTCCGGGCCGGGACCCTGTCCATGGTCCAGGACGGGGACGTGGTGGACTTCGGTACGACGGTCCTGGGCACCGGCAGCGGTGTGCAGCGCTCCCGGCTCAACCGGGTCGAGGTGGAGGACGCCCGTGGTGTCGACAGCGGCTGGTCCCTGACCGCCACCCTCACGGGCTTCACCAGCTCCGACGGCGGCACCATCCCGGCGGACGCCGTCCGGTGGACCCCCAGATGCACGGCCCGGGACGGCAGCGTGGGGACACCGGTGGCGGGATCGCCCGCCACGCTCGGGAGCCGGGCGGCGAGCCTCTGCCGGATGAACCCGGACGGGTCCCGCCCGTTCACCGGCGGTCGGTTCGACGCCGACGCCGACCTCACGCTGACGGTCCCCGGATTCACCAGGCCCGGGGACTACAGCGCCACCCTGACTCTCACTCTTCTCTGAGATCCGTCCTTCTCCGAGATCTGTCGGAGGAAGGTCCCGGAGGCGCCCGCCTGCTCTTCGCGAGGGAGCGGGCGGGCGCCGCCCTTTCGCATGCGAGGAGAACACCGGGTCGCGTGCCCACGGAACCCCGGTCGTGCGCCCACGGAATCCCGGTCGCGTGCCCAGGGAATCCCGGCTGTGCGCCCACGGAATCCCGGTCGCGTGCCTGCAGAACCCCGGTCACGTGACTCCGGTCATGTGCGAAGAGAACCCCAGCCACGCCCCGACCACGGAGGAGTCGTATGTCCGTCCGACAGAGATCGTCCGTCCGACAGAGATCGGCAGGACCGAGAGGACCGAAGAGGCCGGACACGGCGCTGCGCCGCGCCGTCGCCCTCGCCGCGGGCACCGTCCTCGTCTGGACCGGCGGGACCGTCGCGCTCGCGCCCCCGGCCCACGCCGGTACGGTCACCCCGACCGTCCACTGCACGCTGCCCGCGGGGCAGGGCGAGGCGACCGGGCCGCAGCAGATGAGCGTCGATCTCTCGCCCGCCGTCGTCGACCCCGGCGGCAGGGTCCACGCGAAGGTCACCCTGGGACCGTCCCCCGCCACCAGCGGGCTCAGCCTGAACGACGTGCCCACCACCCCCAGCATCGACCTCGCCATGTCGGGCGGTGCGACCGGCACGGTCACCGTCACCGGACCCCAGGTCAGCCTCGACATCCCGGCCGGAAAGCCGATCGAGATACCGCCCTACGAAGGCGACTTCCTCATCCCCGCCGACGCCAAGGGGCCGATCTCCTTCACCCCCGTACGCAACCTGACGCGTACGAAGGTGCTCGGCTCCACCTACGAGACGCCCTGCGCCGTGGTGAGCGGCGGCGGGTCCATCGGCACCGTGGACGCCGAGGGCACCGCGGGACTGCCCGCCACCCTGACCGCCCCCGCCACCGCCGTGCGGCCGTCCACCGGGGTCGCCCTGTCCGGCAGCCTCTGGACCGCCGGGGCCACCCCCGTGCCGTCGCTGTGCGCGGCGGACGGCGGCGGGTGCGACACCGGCAAGTTCGTCTCCGGCACGCTCGTGATCAGCGGTTCGGGGGAGCTGACCGGGAGCGCGGTGCTCGCCGACGCGGGCGCGGTGCCCGACGGCTCGTACCTGGTGAAGGTCGGTGACGGCACGAAGGAGGCGACCGCGCCCCTGACCGTCAAGGCGTTCGTGCCCGGCGGGCCGAGGGCCATCACGCTCTCCCGCGCCGGTGCGCCGCTCGGCAGCGTCATCCGGGTCACCGGTGACAACTACCACCAGGACCGGTGGATCAACACCGTCGGCCTGGACGCGAACGGGGCGACGCTCGACGACACCGCCGTCTACGCCAGGAGCACCCCCGACGGCACGTTCACCGCCGAGTTCACCGTCTCCGACGCGGGCATCGCCGCGATCCAGGTCGACGAGGGCAACGATCCGGCGACCGTACTGACCACGCCGTTCACCGTGACCGACGCCGCCGCGACGCTCTTCGCGGGCGCGGCGAAGGTCAAGCCGGGCGGGACGATCGCCGTGTCGGGCGGCGACTGGCCGTCGGGGACCACGCCCGCCGCCGCGCTGTGCGCCGCCGACGGCAGCGCCTGCGACAGCGCCGGGATCAGCGGTTCGACCCTGCGGATCGACGGGGAGGGGAAGCTCACCGGTACGGTCACGGTGGCCGGTTCCACCCCGCGCGCCACGTACGCGCTCCAGGTCACCGCGGGCGGCGCACAGGCCCTCACCCCGCTGGCCGTGGCCCCGACCTTCGTCGTCCTCACCCCGTCCGCGGGTCCGAGGGGAACCGCCGTCACCGTCCTCGGGCAGGGTTTCGCGCCCGTCGCCACCGTGTCCGTCGTCGGGCTGCGGGCCGACGGGTCGCAGACGTCCGACGCGGTGCGGACCAAGGTGGTCGGGCTGGACGGGGCGTTCTCGCAGACCTTCACCGTCAAGGACGCCGGCACCGTCGCGATCCGGGTCCGGGAGGTCCTCGTCAACCCCCGGACCGAGACCGCGGCGTTCACCGTCCAGGACGGGTCCGTCCCCGCCGGGCCGGAGTTCGCGCTCTCCCCGCCCGAGGGGCCCGTCGGCACGGTGGTCCAGGTGACCGGCCGGGGCTTCGCGCCCGTCGCCACGGTCTCGGTGACCGGGCGCACCGCGGACGGGAAGCAGACCTCCGACTCCTACGTCACCCGGGTCGTCGGACTCGACGGAACCTTCGCCCTCAACTTCACCGTCCGTGACCCGGCGACCAAGTCCATCAGAGCCTGCGAGGTGCTTGTGAACGGAAAAGTTATCCAGCGCTCGTTCACGGTGAGTTAACGATCGTTCGCATCGTGTACGCGGAGTGTTCTCAAGGCGTCGGCCGACCTGGACGCGCGTAGACATCCAGGATCCGGCCGCCGCCGCGCTGACCGGCGCATATGCCTCCGCGCCGGGTTTCGCTCCCGGCGCACGCCCGGATTCTGGACGAGGTCTTCCGCTGAGCGGACTCGCTCGCTACTGTCCCCCGGAATGAACGCACCGTGGCAGCGCCGCCGCGGAGCGCAGCCGGTGTCTTGGCCAGGCAGGCGGCCTCTCCGTGCGCCGCCGACGGGACCGGTGGCCGCACAGCTCATGGGAACCAGCCGCCGCCGCTCACCACAAGAGGAGAGGGCGTCGTGACCGCTGAGACCTCCCAGACGCTCGACCGGGGACTGAGAGTCCTCAAACTGCTCGCCGACACCGACCACGGCCTGACCGTCACCGAGTTGTCCAACAAGCTCGGCGTCAACCGAACAGTGGTCTACCGTCTGCTTGCCACCCTGGAACAACACGCCCTGGTGCGCCGTGACCTGGGCGGCCGGGCCCGGGTCGGCCTGGGTGTGCTGCGCCTGGGCCGTCAGGTGCATCCGCTCGTACGGGAGGCGGCGCTGCCCGCGTTGCGGTCCCTCGCCGAGGACATCGGGGCCACCGCCCACCTCACGCTGGTCGACGGCAACGACGCGCTGGCGGTGGCGGTCGTCGAACCGACCTGGACCGACTACCACGTGGCCTACCGGGCCGGCTTCCGTCACCCGCTGGACCGGGGTGCCGCCGGCCGGGCCATCCTCGCCGCCCGGCAGAAGCCGACGGGCGGGGCGGCCTTCACCCTCACCCACGGCGAACTGGAGGCCGGGGCGAGCGGTGCGGCGGCCGCGCTGGTGGGGGTGACGGGCGTCGAGGGGAGCGTGGGCGTGGTGATGCTCTCGGACTCCATACCCGAACGGGTCGGACCCCGGGTCGTGGACGCGGCCCGGGAGGTGGCGGAGGCGCTGAGATAGCACCCGGGGGAGGAAGCGGAGAGGACCCGGAGAGGACCCGGGAGCGCCCGCCCGTATCACCGAGCCGACCCGCGCCCCGCGCGGGCGGTTAGATTGGGCGGGTGCTCATTCGCCTCACTCGTCTCTCGCGCCCCCGTGCCCTCGCCTTGTGCGCCGTGCCCGTCCTCGCCCTCTTCGGCGTGGCCGCGTTCACACCCCTGCCGTTCACGTTGGCGCAGCCCGGCACGACCGCGAACGTGCTCGGGGACGACCACGGCACCCCCGTGATCAGCATCAAGGGCGCGCCCACCCGTACCACCAGCGGCGAGCTGAGGATGACGACGATCGTCGCGACCGCGCCCACCGCCGACGTCGGCATCGGCGACGTGGTCGACAGCTGGTTCCGGACGGACCGCGCGGTCCTGCCCCGCGAATCGGTCTATCCGACCGGCGGCTCCGAGAAGGAGATCGAGAAGCACAACCTCGAAGACATGAGGAAGTCGCAGAACTCCGCCGTCGACGCGGCCCTGAACCACCTCGGCAAGCCCAAGGGCTCGGTCGACGTCACCCTGCACCTCGCCGATGTGGGCGGCCCCAGCGCGGGGCTGTTCTTCGCGCTCGGCATCGTCGACAAGCTCGACGGCGACGGCTCCGGAGGCGATCTCACCGGCGGTCGCACGATCGCGGGCACGGGCACGATCCAGCCGAACGGCAAGGTCGGGCCGGTCGGCGGGGTGTCGCTGAAGACCCAGGCGGCGCGGCGGGACGGCGCCGGCGTCTTCCTCGTCCCGAAGGCCGAATGCACGGAGGCGCGCGCCGAACTCCCCGAGGGCCTCCGACTGATCCCGGTCACGACCCTGAACGACGCGGTGTCCTCGCTCCGGGCGTTGGAACGGGGACACAAGGTCCCGAGCTGCTGACCTCGGGCGTGTTTCGAAAGTCCCGCCCTCCCTCTGCGGCCTCCTTCCCCCTCTTCCGCTGTTCCTCTATTCCTTCGCCTTGGCAGTCGTCGGCTCCGGCTCGGGTTCCGTCCCGGGCGGGACGGAACCCGCCGCCGCTCCGTCCATCGTGCGCCACACCGGAAACACCAGCGGGCTCAGCGTCGCCAGCAGGTACACACCGCCCATGGCGAGCAGCGCACCCCGTGCGCCCGCGCCCTCCACCAGCAGGCCCGCGGCGAGGCCGCCCACCGGCATGGCGAGTTCGCCGCCCGCCGTGAGCACCCCCGAGACCCGGCTGCGCAGCGCGTCGGGCACGCTTCCGTAGATCACCGTCGTCAGGACCGGGTTCAGCACCCCGCCCGCGATGCCGCTCAGCGCCATGGTCACCGCGAGCGGCGCCGTCGTCCCGGTCAGCGCGGCGACCGCGTACCGGGGCGCGCCGCACAGCACCATGCACACGGTGAAGACGGCCCACCGCGAAAAACGGTGTCCGAACGCCCCGTACAACAGGGCCCCGGTCAGCCCGCCCGCGCCGAACAGCGCGGTGAGCAGTCCGATGTCCCGGGCTCCGCCCAGCTCCGCGGACGCGTGCACCGGCAGCAGGACGGCGTTCCAGCCCTGATCGGTGCCGTTCATGAAGAGGACCGTCAGCACGATCGCGAGCAACAGCCGATTGCTCGTCAAGTAGGCGTAGCCCTCGCGCAGTTCGCCGCCGTACGCACGTAGTGAGACGGGGTTCGCGGTCCGGCGGGGCTCGGCCGCGCGCACCCCTCGTACCCCGAGGGCGATCAGCAGCGCGGACATCAGGAACGTGGCGGCGTCCAGCAGCAGTACGGTCTCTGCGCCGGTGAGGGCGATCAGTACGCCGGCCAGTGCCGCCCCGACCATCCGGGCGCCGCGCGAGACGGCGTCGAAGAGGCTGGCGGCACGGGCGAGAGTGGTGCCCGCGTGCTCGGCCAGGTCCGGTACCAGAACGTAACGTGCCGTGTTGCCCGGGGTGTGCAGCAGGCCGTTGACCGCCATCAACGCGCACAGCATCCAGAACGTGAGCAGGCCGGTCCGGTGGAGCAGTGGTACGGCCGCGACGGCGAGGCCGCACACCAGGTCGGAGGCGACGGACACCCGGCGGCGCCCGAGGCGGTCTATGACGGGTCCGCCGATCAGCGCGGAAACGATGATCGGCAGGGTCGCGCAGAAGGCGACGACGCCGGCCCGTCCCGCACTGCCCGTGGTCTCCAGCACGAACCAGGGGACCGCGATCATGGTCAGCGAAGTCCCGGCTGTGGATATGGAGTTGGCGGACAGTACGGCGGCGAGCGGGATACGACTCCGGGGCGTCAGGCCGCTCATGCCGTGCCGGGCAGGGCGGATGCGTGGCCCGGGTGCCCGGAGCGACGGGGCAGGATGCGCAGCCCGGACTCGACGAGGAACCAGCCCAGTCGGGTGCGCAGCCCGGTGCCCGGTTCGGCCGGGGTGAGGAGGAACTCCGTTGCCTGCTGCCGGAGTTCGGTGGAGCGCTGGTGGTGCAGCAACAGGTGGGCCTCGGGGTGCATGGCGTGTCCTTCCGGTCGGTGGGGTTGTTCGTGCTTGCTGCTTGCTGCTTGCTGCTTGCTGCTTGCTGCTTGCTGCTTGCTGCTCGGCGTCCGGCGTCCGGCGTCCGATGGTCGGCGGCCGGTGGCCGGCGGTACGGCGTTCCCCGAGGCCGGGCGGCCGTCGTCCGGTGGGGGCGTCAGTCGGTGGGGCGGGGGAAGAGGTGCAGGTGGCTGCGGACGGTGACCGCGCCCTCGGTGCCCTCCGGAACCCGGTCCCGGTAGCTCTCGATGAGCTCGTGCATCTTCGTGATCAGCTCGGCGGAGAGGTCGGGGGTCAGGCGCAGCTTGAAGTCGCTGGCCTCCCAGGCTCTATGCCACTCCTCGGGCCACTCGTGCATCGTGCCGAGCCAGGTGCTCAGCTCCTGGGCGTGGTTGTCGGCGATCTCGTGGAGCACGACACCGACGGCGCCGCGCACGTCGGGATCCGGGTGGTTCACGAAGAGGCCCGTGTTGAACGCGGTGCCCGCGTGGACGGCGCGCCACCAGCGTTCGCGGCCCTTGCCGCGCTCCGGGTCGTCCTCGACGAAGCCGTTCGAGGCCAGCTGGCGCAGGTGATAGCTGGTGGCGCCGCTGGATTCGCCGAGCCGGTCCGCCAGGCCGGAGGCGGTGGCGGGGCCGAACTCCCGAAGTGCGTTCAGCAGGCGCAGGCGCAGTGGGTGGGCGAGCGCCCGCAGGGTGCGGGTGTCGACCATGTGGATGTTCAGTTCGTCGGCGGGGCGGTCGTCGCCGTCCTTTTTCGCGGGCATGTCACAACCGTAGACTTGCAAAGAAAGCTTTGCAAGCATTTCTTTGCATCGCCTTCTTTGCAACTCTCCGTCGGCCGTTCGGTCGTTCTGCTTCGTTCCGTGTCGGTGCCCCCACCAGCCCTTCCGCGTCAGCCGTTCCTGATGAACCCCTCGCGGATCAGCCAGTCCTTCGCCACCTGGTGCGGGTCCTGCCCGTCCACGTCCACCTTGGCGTTGAGTTCCTGGGCGACCTCGGTCGTCAGCTTCCTGGTGACCGGGTCGAGGAGCTCCGCGATCTGCGGGTACCGCCGGAACGTCTCGGTGTGGACGACGGGCGCGGCGTTGTAGTTGGGGAAGAAGTGCTTGTCGTCCACGAGGACTTCCAGGTTCATGGCCTTGACCCGGCCGTCCGTGGTGTACACCTCGCCGAGCAGGCAGGAGTCGGACTCCGAGACCTGGGTGTAGATGATCCCGGCATCCATCTTCTTGATGTTGCCGGCCGGGAGGGACATCCCGTACGCCTTCTGCATGCCCGGTAGTCCGTCGTCGCGCGAGGCGAACTCGTTCTCCACGCAGATCGTCACCGCCGACGGGTTCCGCTTCGCCAGCGCGGCGACGTCGGAGAGCGTCCGCAAGTGGTACTCGGCGTTGTTCTTCCTGCTGACGGCGAGCGCGTAGGTGTTGTCGAGCGTGGACTGCGGCAGCCACGTCACACCGTTCTTCCGGTCCTCGTCCCGCACCGCCCGCCACTGCTTCTCGGGGTCGGGGATCGGTGTGGCGTGGCCGAGGTAGGTGATCCAGCCGGTGCCCGTGTACTCGTACATGGTGTCCGCGTCGCCCTTGACGATCGCCTCGCGCGCGCTGATGGAACCGGGCAGGTTCGTCCGGTCCAGCACCTCCGCACCGGCGGCCTTGAGCACCAGGCCGATCATCTGGCCAAGGATGATGTTCTCGCTGAAGTTCTTCGAGGTGACGGTCAGCGAGGCGCCCTCCAGCGGCCGGCCCCGGCCGACCGAACCCGGCCGTACCTCGTCCGCCATCGGCGATCCGCTCTTCAGCCCGCACCCGGAGAGCGCCGATGTCAGGGCCACCACGGCCGCGAACGCCGCCAGGAGCCGGCCGCGCATCCGGTGCGTCCTGTCCACCCGGCGTACCCCGGCCACCCGGAGCATCGTCCCCACCCGATGCGTCCCGCGAACCGGATGCGGCCCCCGCACCTCGTGCACCCTGTGCATCCCGCGTTCCCCGCGTCCTCGGCGCCTGTCGCGCGGACCCATCTCACCCCACCTCCAGCCCGCGCGGGGTCAGTGCCACCTCGGCCAGCGAGGCCAGCCAGTCCACCAGCAGCGCCAGCACCACCGTCAGCACCGACCCCAGCACCAGCACCGGCATCCGCTGGGTCTGGATGCCCGAGGTGATCAGGTCGCCCAGCCCGCCGCCGCCGACGAACGTCGCCAGGGTCGCCGTACCCACGTTGAGCACCAGCGCCGTCCGCACCCCGGCCAGGATCAGCGGTACGGCGAGCGGAAGCTCGACCTTGGTGAGCGTCCCCATCGGTGACATGCCGATGCCGCGCGACGCCTCGACCAGGTTCGGATCGATCGCCCGGAGCCCGGCCACCGTGTTGGAGAACACCGGCAGCACGGCGTAGATCACCATGCCGATGACCGCCGTCGACGGACCGATGCCCAGCCAGATCACCAGCAGCGCCAGCAGACCGATCGCCGGGGTCGCCTGCCCGATGTTGGCGATCGCGGTGACCAGCGGCGCGCCCCTGCGCAGTCCGCGCCGGGTCAGCGCGATGCCCAGCGGGATCGCGATGATCAGCACCCAGAACGTCGAGATGGCGGTCAGCTCCACGTGCTGCCACCAGCGCAGCCGCACATTGCCACCGGTGAGCGCGTTCCGCGCGATCGAGTCGAGGTGGACGTTCGTGATCCACAGGTAGGTGACGGCCAGGACCGCCGCCAGCACGGCCGGCGGCACCACCAGCTTGCGCCAGGTGAGCCGGGGGCGCGGTTTCGACGGCGGGGGCGGGGGCTCCTCCTCCTCGTCGCGGAAGGCATGGCCCTTGACGTCGTGTTCGCCGGGCGGGCGGTCCTTGTCGGAGGAGGGTCCGGGCCGTTCGGAACGCCCGGGGCGGGCGGAGCGCGCGGGGCGGCCGGCACGCCGGTTCCGTGCGGGGCCGTGGTTCGACCGGGCCGGTCCGTGGTTCGACTGCGCCGGTCCGTGGTTCGCCCGCGACGGTCCGGGGTTCGACGGGGAATCGGGAGTCATGAGCCGGCACCGCCCTCCAGCTCCTGTTCGGTCTGGTGGGCGCGGAGCACCTCCAGATCGTGCTGGTGCTCGATGGCGGCCAGCCGGTCGGCCTCCAGCAGTTCGTGCACGGAGTTCATCAGGGTGTGCATGTTGACGACCCCGATGAACTCGCCGCGCCGTCCGGTCACCGCGACCCGCCCGCCGCTGTCGGTCAGCACCGCCTCCAGCGCGTCGTGCAGTGTCGCGTCCCGCGTCACTGTGTCGTGCACCAACTGCCCGGCCCGGGCCAGCGAACCGCGCGCCCGCATCAGGTCGCCGCGCCGCAGCCACTTGTACGGGCGGTTCCTGCGGTCCAGCATCAGGATCTCGTTGTGCGGGCCGATGCGGAGCTTGTTGAAGATCGACTGGAGCGGGTCGTCGACCGTCACCGTCGGGAACTGGGCCACCTCCACATCGCGTACGCGGGTCAGGTTGAGCCGCTTCAGCGCGGCCCCGGCACCGACGAACCCGGAGACGAAGTCGTCCGTCGGGTTGGTGAGGATCGCCTCCGGGGTGTCGAACTGGGCGATGTGCGAGCGCTCCCGCAGGACGGCGATCCGGTCGCCCAGCTTGATCGCCTCGTCGAAGTCGTGGGTGACGAAGACGATCGTCTTGTGCAGTTCGTGCTGGAGCCGGATCAGCTCGTCCTGGAGGTGGTCCCGGGTGATCGGGTCGACCGCTCCGAACGGCTCGTCCATCAGCAGCACCGGTGGATCGGCCGCCAACGCCCTTGCCACGCCCACCCGTTGCTGCTGACCACCGGAGAGCGCACGGGGATAGCGGCCGTGGAACTCCCTGGGGTCGAGCCCCACGAGGTCGAGCATCTCCTCGACCCGGTCCCTCACCCGCGCCTTCGACCAGCCGACCATCCTCGGTACGAGGGCGATGTTCTCCGCGACCGTCATGTGCGGGAAAAGGCCGGACGACTGGATCGCGTACCCGATCTTGCGGCGCAGCCGTACCGGATCGATGTCCGTGACGTCCTCGCCACCGATCAGGATCCGCCCGGACGTCGGCTCGATCAGCCGGTTGATCATCTTCAGGGTGGTGGACTTGCCGCAGCCGGAGGGGCCGACGAAGATCACCGTCTCCCCGGCCCTGATGTCCAGCGTGACGTTGTCCACGGCCGGGTTCGGATTGCCCGGGTACCGCTTGGTCAGGTTGTCCAGGTGGATGGTGGCACCCGAAGCGGCTTGTGCCGTCCCCGCCCCTGCCCGCTTCGGGGGTTCGACGCTGTCGGCGGCCGTACTGCCGGAGCCCGTGGTCGTGGGGACATCACCACCGGGACCGATGGAACCACCGGAACCGGCGTTGCCACCGGAGCCGGCGTTGCCACCGGAGCCGGCGTTGCCACCGGAACCGGCGGAGTGGGCGTCGGAGGTCTCAGGCACGGATCCCCCCGGGAATGGTGAGCCGCCCGAGCAGGACGTACGCGGCGTCGAAGAGCAGGGCGAGGACGACGATGCCGATCGTTCCGGCGAGCACCTGGTTGATCGCATTGGCGCTGCCCAGTGAGGCGATGCCGCGGAAGATCTCGTTGCCCAGGCCGGGGCCGGACGCGTACGCGGCGATGGCGGCGATGCCCATCAGCATCTGTGTGGACACCCGGATGCCGGTGAGGATCGGCGGCCAGGCCAACGGCAGTTCCACTCGCAGCAGCCGGGCCGGCCGCGACATCCCGATGCCCTTCGCCGCGTCGACGAGCGCCGGATCGACGCCGCGCAGCCCCACGACGGAGTTGCGGACGATGGGCAGCAGTCCGTACAGCGTCAGCGTGATCACCGTGGGCGCCACCCCGAGCCCGACCAGCGGGATGAGCAGACCGATCGCGGCGAGGGAGGGAATGGTGAGCACCGTCGCCGTCGACGTGATGGCCAGCGACCCCGCCCAGCCGCTGCGATACGTGACGACGCCGATCAGGACCCCGAGCACGGTGGCGATGACCATGCACTGGAACACGGCGCTGACGTGCTGGAACGCGTCCGTGAGCAGTTGTTGGTGGCGGTTGCCCAGATATTCCCAGAAGCTCACACGCCACTCCTCGGCCTCGGCTCGGTCGTCAGTCGGCGTCCCCCGCGGCCTGCTCGACGAGCGGGATGACACGCAACGGCACCGGGTTCTCCATGACGATGGCCGTGGAGGCCCGGACGATGCCATCAAAACCGACAACCCGGTCGATCACCCGCTGGAGATCGGCGTTGGAACGCGCGACGAGCCGGCAGAGCATGTCCCCGTGCCCGGTGGTGGTGTGCAGCTCCAGAACCTCCGGGACACCGGCCAAGTGGGCCCGCACGTCGGCCCCTTGACCCTGTTTGATCTCCAGCGTCGCGAACGCGGTGACGGGGTAGCCGAGCGCCGCCGGATCGACGGTCGGACCGAAGCCGCGGATGACTCCATTCGACTGAAGCCGGTCCAGACGCGCCTGCACCGTCCCGCGTGCCACGCCCAGCCGCCGCGACGCCTCCAGCACGCCGATGCGGGGCTCGCGGGCCAGAAGTACGATGAGCCGGCCGTCCAGATGATCGATCGCCATGGTCCGCCTCCGGGGGTCACTGTGATGGTCATCATGTACAGATAGCCCGGCCATCATCCCCAGCCGCTGTACAGATTGCCCAGCGATTCCGCGAACTGTTGCGCACCTTGCGGAGCGGCGAGAGCCTTCGCACATGACTGAGACTCTGCACACCACCCCCGACACTGCCCGGCAGGCCGACCCCTTCCCGGTCAAGGGAATGGACGCGGTCGTCTTCGCCGTCGGCAACGCCAAGCAGGCCGCGCACTACTACTCGACGGCCTTCGGCATGAAGCTGGTCGCCTACTCCGGACCGGAGAACGGCAGCCGGGAGACCGCGAGTTACGTGCTGATCAACGGCTCCGCCCGCTTCGTGTTCACCTCCGTCATCAAGGCGTCCACCGACCGCGGTCGCTTCCTCGCCGACCATGTGACGGAGCACGGCGACGGCGTCGTCGACCTGGCCATCGAGGTCCCGGACGCCCGCGCCGCCTACGCGTACGCCGTCGAGCACGGCGCCCGCGGCATCGACGAGCCCTACGAGGTCAAGGACGAGCACGGCACGGTCGTGCTCGCCGCGATCGCCACGTACGGCAAGACCCGCCACACCCTCGTCGAGCGGTCCGGCTACGACGGTCCGTACCTGCCCGGTTACGTCGCCGCCTCCCCGATCGTCGAGCCGCCCGCCAAGCGCACCTTCCAGGCCATCGACCACTGCGTCGGCAACGTGGAACTCGGCCGGATGAACGAGTGGGTCGGGTTCTACAACAAGGTCATGGGCTTCACCAACATGAAGGAGTTCGTGGGCGACGACATCGCCACCGAGTACTCCGCGCTCATGTCCAAGGTCGTCGCCGACGGCACGCTCAAGGTCAAGTTCCCGATCAACGAGCCGGCCATCGCCAAGAAGAAGTCCCAGATCGACGAGTACCTGGAGTTCTACGGCGGCGCGGGCGTCCAGCACATCGCGCTGGCCACCAGCGACATCGTCGCCTCGGTGCGCGCGATGCGGGCCGCGGGAGTCGAGTTCCTGGACACCCCCGACACCTACTACGACACCCTCGGCGAGTGGGCGGGCGAGACCCGGGTGCCGGTCGAGATCCTGCGCGAGCTGAAGATCCTCGTGGACCGCGACGAGGACGGTTACCTGCTCCAGATCTTCACCAAGCCGGTCCAGGACCGGCCGACCGTCTTCTTCGAGATGATCGAGCGCCACGGCTCGATGGGCTTCGGCAAGGGCAACTTCAAGGCCCTGTTCGAGGCGATCGAGCGCGAGCAGGAGAGGCGCGGCAACCTCTGAGCCGGAGGGCATGACCGCTGCGCCGGAAGCCGTACGGGCCGCGGTCGCGAAGCCGACGGTACGGACGAGGGGCGGGGCCACCGGGCGATCCGGGGCCCCGCCCCTCGCGTGCGGCGACCGCCCCCTCGGGCCGGCCCGTCGGCCTCGGGTCACCGGGCGTCGGGCGCCGGCGCCGGGCGTCAGCCGCCGTTCGCGGCGCGCGGTACCGGGGGCCCGGCGGGGGCCTGCCGCTGCGGCCCGGGGGTCGCGGGCGTGGGCGGGACCGACTCGTCCGCCGGTGCCGGGGCGGGGAGCACACCGCGCGGCAGGACCGTCGGCAGGCCGTCCAGGGCGTCCAGTGCCCGGCGGGCGGCCGGGGCCTCCAGCGGCGAGAAGTGCGGATTGATGCGCAGGGCCTCCGTCAGATGGCGCCGCGCCGGTCCGTAGTCCTCCAACGCCCACTGGATCGCCCCGAGACGGGACACGTACGAGGCGTTCCGGGCACCGGCGGCGACCGCCCGTTCCGCGTACGGCAGCGCCGCCGCCGAGTCGCCCGACAGATGCAGCGCCCAGCCCAGCGCGTCCGCCACCGCGGCACTGCGGTGCGACCGCGCCCACTCGGCGGTCAGCAGCGCCACCGCCGCCGTCGGCTCCCCGTGCACCGCCTCGAAACGGCCGCGCAGCAGCGCGTTGTCCACGCCCTGCTCCTGGTCCCGCGAGAGGGACGAGCGCAGCCGCTCGTACTGCTCCCGCGCCTTCGCGTTCCGGCCCAGCGACTCGTGCAACTCGCCCAGCTCCAGCAGGAACGCGGGATTCGGCTGATCGGCCAGCGCGGCCTCGTAGTCGCGCCGCGCCTCGTCCGCCCGGCCGAGCGCCACCAGCGCCCTGGCCCGGCCCGCGAGCGACGGACGGTGATCGCGCTCGACCGTCAGCGCCGCGCCGTACTGCGCCACCGCCTCCTGCGGCTCGCCTCGCTCCCACGCCAGTTCGCCCAGCAGATACAGGCACTCCACCTTCCGCGCGGGCGTGTCCGCCCGGTCCGCCGCGTCCCGCGCGCTCGCCACCGCGTCCTCGTCCCGGCCCATGCCCTGCTGCGTCCGCGCGGTCAGCAGCAGTGCCTCGACCCCGGGCCGCAGCTCCGCGAACCGCCGTACCGCCGCGCGCGAGGAGGCGAGGTCCCCGAGACCTTCGTACGCCTCGGCCAGCGCCGGGTACACCGCCCACTCCTCCGGATGCCGCGCCCGCACCTCCTCGCCCCACTTCTTCGCCGCGGCGAAGTCGCGCCGGGCGTCGGCGAGCCGCGCCATCGCCACCCGGGCGGCGGCGTTCCTCTTCTCGTCCGGCTCGGCGCGCAGCGAGCGCTTCAGCGCCTGCTCGGCCCGGACGTGGTACGACGCGTCGGCGGAGCGCCTGGCCCGTTCCACGTACGCGGTGCCGAGGACGGCCCACGACCGCGCGTCGGAGGGATGCCGTTCCAGCCGCTGCCGGTAGTTCTCGATCAGCGCCTCCAGATCCGGAAGCGAGACCGGGTACCCCAGGTCCGAGGCCCTCAGAGCGCGCGCGACCGGCCCCGGGGCGGGCGGCGCGGACTCCTCCCCGTCGTCCGGCGCGACCACCGTCACGCCCGCCATCAGCGACGCACCCACCACCAGGCCCGTGGCGGCCCACCGCAGCGACGCGGCCGGATCACGGGGCTTTCGAGTCTTCTGCGACTTCGACTTCTCGGGTCGCCGGGGCAGCTGGAGTTTCAGCGGCCATCGGGATTTCAGCGGCCATTGGGGCTTCAGGGGCCATTGGAGTTTCGGAGGCGGCTGAGGTTTCGGGGGTGGCTGCGGCTTCGGAGGCCGCTGCGGCGTGGCATCCATGCCGATCACTCTGCGTCGGTAAGATGATCACGCTGCGCTGTCCGGAGGTCGCCGCCGACGGGTTCACACCAATGGGGCCGGGTGCCAGTCTTGGATCATGACTGGACTTCTCGAACAACTGCGTACGGGACTTCCCGCCGAGGCCCTGATCACCGATCCGGACGTCACCGCCTCGTACGCCCGGGACATGGCGAGCTTCTGCGACGCGGGCACACCCGCCGTCGTCGTGCTTCCGCGTACGGTCGAGCAGGTCCAGCACGTGATGCGCACCGCGACGGCGTTGCGCGTCCCGGTCGTCCCGCAGGGAGCCCGCACCGGCCTGTCGGGCGCGGCCAACGCCTCCGACGGCTGCATCGTGCTGTCCCTGGTGAAGATGGACCGGATTCTGGAGATCGATCCGGTCGACCGGATCGCCGTCGTCGAACCGGGCGTCGTCAACGCGGTACTGTCCCGGGCGGTCGACGAAGTCGGCCTCTTCTACCCGCCGGATCCCTCCAGTTGGGAGATGTGCACCATCGGCGGCAACATCGGCACCGCGTCCGGCGGCCTGTGCTGCGTGAAGTACGGGGTCACGGCGGAGTACGTACTCGGTCTGGACGTCGTCCTGGCCGACGGACGCCTGCTCACCACCGGGCGCCGCACCGCGAAGGGCGTCGCCGGTTACGACCTCACCCGCCTGTTCGTCGGCTCGGAGGGCAGCCTCGGCATCGTCGTCAGGGCCGTGCTGGCGCTCAAGCCGCGACCGCCGCGGCAGCTGGTGCTGGCCGCCGAGTTCCCGAGCGCGGCGACCGCCTGCGACGCGATCTGCCGGATCATGGAGCGTGGTCACACCCCATCACTCCTCGAACTGATGGACCGTACGACCATCCGGGCCGTCAACCGGATGGCCGCCATGGGCCTGCCCGACAGCACCGAGGCGCTCCTGCTCGCCGCCTTCGACACCCCGGACCCGTCGGCCGACCTGGCCGCCGTCGGCGAGCTGTGCACCGCCGCGGGTGCCACGGAGGTGGTCCCCGCCGAGGACGCCGCCGAGTCCGAACTGCTGCTGCGGGCGCGGAGGATGTCGCTCACGGCGCTGGAGACCGTCGCGTCGGCCACGATGATCGACGACGTGTGCGTACCCCGTTCGAAGCTCGGCGCGATGCTCGAAGGAACGGCCGCCATCGCCGAGAAGTACGCCCTCACCATCGGTGTCTGCGCGCACGCGGGGGACGGCAACACCCATCCCGTCGTCTGCTTCGACCACACCGACGCCGACGAGAGCCGACGGGCACGCGAGTCCTTCGACGAGATCATGGCGCTCGGCCTGGAACTCGGCGGCACGATCACCGGTGAACACGGCGTCGGCGTCCTGAAGAAGGAGTGGCTGGCGCGGGAACTCGGCGAGGTGGGCGTCGAGCTGCACCGGGGGATCAAGCAGGCGTTCGACCCGCTGGGGCTGCTCAACCCGGGCAAGGTGTTCTGACATCGGCCGCCCGCTCCGGGCGGTTCAGTCGCAGCACGCTCGGGTCGCGCGGGCTCGCGCCCCGCGGACTCGGGCGCCGCGGGCTCGGACCCGTCGTGCTCCGGATCCCGCGTGCCCCGGTTCCGCGCGCTCATGCGTCGCCGTCCTGCGACTCGTCCGAGAGCCAGGGGTCGCTCACCCACAGGTCGTCGGCGGGCAGCGGGGCGAGCAGCTCGGCGAGCGCCTCGTCGATACCCAGCCGCTCGGTCTCCGTGCCCGGCGGGACCATGCGCAGGGTCCGCTCCATCCAGGCGGCCACGGCGGCCGACGGCATCTCCAGAAGAGCGTTGCCGTCGGGGGAGGACAGCGCCACGAAGACGACGTTGCGCCGTTCGATCTTGGTCGGCCAGATCCGTACATCCCCGTGCCCGCACGGCCGGAAGACGCCCTCGACCAACAGGTCGCGGGCGAAGGTCCAGTGGACGGGGAACTCGGAGCCGATGTGGAAGTCGATGTGCACGGCGTACGGGTCCTTCGCGCGGTACGTCAACCGGGCGGGGACGGGGATGCTGCGCTCGGGCGACAGAACCAGCTTGAGCTCCAGATCGCGTTCCACGACGGTGTTCATGAGGGCGTCCTCTCGGTGTCCGTGAACCGGTCCCATGACCGGCCCGCACTGGAGAGAGCGCACTCCACGCCAACTATTACGCGACTTCGGGAAAAAAATTTCAGGAAGGCCGGAAAGTGGCCCAAACCCCTGGACCGGCCCGGGGGCGGGCGGGTGTCTGATAGATGTGGACCCGTTGATTTGAGGCCTCGAAGAGATACGGGACCACGGTGATGAGCGCCCCAACTCCGGCACCCGGTGACGAAAGCCCCCGTGAGGGCTACTACCCCGATCCCTCCATTCCTGGATACGTCCGGTACTGGAACGGCGCTTCGTGGGTGCCCGGTACGAGTCGCCCGGCCCCGCAGCAGGGCGAGCCGATGCCCGCGTCGCCCGCCGGCCGGCAGCACCGGCCGCAGCAGCCGGACTCACCGGTCCTCTTCGCCTCGTCCGTCCCGCCGGTCCCCTCGGACCCCTCCGTTCCGGCCGTCGTGTCGGCGGAGACGCCGATGGAGGAGACCGGCCCGGTCTTCCTCGACGAGGAGCCGCAGGCGGGCAACCGCACGGAACCGGCCACCGCCTGGCAGGCCGACGCCTCCCGCCAGGCCGGCTTCGGCGGCGAACACGACCGACGGGTCTCCTGGGGTGCCCAGCCGCAGCCCGGCGCCACCCCGCTGCCGACCGGCCAGGGCGAGCCGGATGGCCGGACCGATTCGGGGCTGCCGCCGGGGCCCATGCCCCTGCCCGGTTCCGGGACTTCCGCGGATTCCGGGGGTTTTGGAGCGGGTGCGGGTGCGGGTGCGGGGTCGGTGGCCGGTCGGGAGCCGCGTACGTCCGCGGCTCCGGCACCGGCCGACCGCACGCCCGCTGACGGTCCGTCGGCCGACCGGCTGCCGGACGGCCGGGTGCCCGCCTCGCGCGCGCCCGTCGATCCCGTTCCCGCCGACCCGCGGCAGCCCGCCTCGCGGGCCCCGGCCGACGGCGCGCTGCCCGGCATGCGCGGCGGGGACGGTCAGGCACCAGAGAACACCGTCACCCTCCGCGCGGTGGACCAGGGCAACCGACCGCCCGCCTCCCGGACTCCTGGGCAGCCGCCCGAGAACGGGACGATGGCGATCCGCCCGCCCTCTCCCGGGGCCGACGCGTCGGCCCCGGCGCCGAGCACGGGTCCCGGACCCGTCCCGGCCCAGGGCCCGGTGTCCGTGCCCGCCGCGCCCGCGAACCCGAATCCGAACCCGGTCCGGAGCCCGGCGGTTCCGGGCCCGGCGTCGGCCGCCGCCCCGGCCCCGAGTCCCGCCGCGCCCGCGAGCCCGGGTCCCGGCGGGGCGGGCACCCCCTGGGCCCAGGCCCACGGAAACGCGCAGCCGGCCCCGGCGGCACCCCAGCAGCCCCAGCCTCAGCAGCCACAAGCGCAGCAGCCCCAGCGTCCTCAGCAGCCCCAGTCGCCGCTCCAGCCTCCGTCGCACCTCCAGCAGCCCCGCCTCCCGCACCAGGCCCAGCAGCCCCAGCCCCAGCCGCAACTCGGCGCGGCGGGCGGGCAGCAGCCGGACCAGCCCGTCACGCCCTGGAAGCCGCCGGTCGACGACCCCTTCCAGCAACTGGCGCGGGCCCAGGCGTCGGCCCGGCCCGCCGGACTCGGGAAGCGGTTCGTCGCCCGGCTCGTCGACACGGTGGTGCTGGGCGCTCTCGTCGGTGCGATCGGGTTCCCGCTCGTCTCACGGGCGCTGGACCACATCGACGCGAAGATCGACGTGGCGAGGACGTCCGGCCGGACGGTCACCGTCTGGCTGGTGGACCCCACCACGGCCGGTCTGTTCGGCGCGGTGCTCGGAGCGTTCCTCGTCCTCGGTGTCCTGCTGGAGGCGCTGCCGACCGCGAAGTGGGGCCGTACGCTCGGCAAGAAGCTCTGCGGACTCGAAGTACGGGACATCGAGTCGCACGGGCCCCCGTCCTTCGGTGCCGCGTTGCGCCGCTGGCTGGTGTACGGGGTACTGGGACTCCTGGTGATCGGCGTGGCCAACGTGCTGTGGTGCCTGTTCGACCGTCCGTGGCGCCAGTGCTGGCACGACAAGGCGGCACACACCTTCGTCGCGGGCTGAGACGGTCTCACGGGGCGGAGCGGCGGGCGGGGTCCCGCGCGCGCCGTCGCCCTGCGGAGGCCACTCCTCCGGGTGGCGGCCCATCGGGTGAGCCGCCGGGGGCCGAGGCGTTCCCCCGAACGCACCTGAGCCGTTGCGGGCGGTCCCGGGCCGGGATGCACTGCCCCCATGAGCAACGATCAGCCGACGTCCGGAGAGCCGCCCGAGGACGACCCGTTCCGCAAGAAGCCGCAGGAGCCGCGGCCGTCCGAGTCGTGGTCGTCCGAACCGGGGCAGGCTCAGGGCCCGCAAGAGCCGCACGGACCGCAGGAGCCCCCTGGGCCGCAGGAGCCCCAGGGGCCGCCGCCCGGTCCGCCCCCCGGCCCCGGCCCCGGTCCGTCGTCGGGTTCGCCCTACGGGAGCATGCCGCCACCCCCTCCGCCGCCGTACGGTCCCGGCCCCTACGGCGGCGGAGGGCCGTATGGGGGCGTGGACCCGCTGGCGGGGATGCCGCCGCTCGCCGAACCGGGCAAACGGATCCTGGCCCGACTGGTCGACTTCCTCATCATCTCGATCCCGCTCTATCTG
This sequence comes from Streptomyces sp. CB01580, assembly GCF_001905795.1. Lineage (GTDB taxonomy): Bacteria > Actinomycetota > Actinomycetes > Streptomycetales > Streptomycetaceae > Streptomyces. The sequence continues at coordinate 404,696 of NZ_LIXJ01000004.1, read as the reverse complement.
ATCTCCCTGCCGTGGGGCGGAGCTGTCGGGGTGAGGAACAACGCCAACACCACCAACGGCAACGCCGACGTCGGCGACCTCTTCAGCCAGACGTACAGCGGTCACCAGATGATCTGGTCGCTGATCGGACTGGTGGCCTACGTCGCCTACGACACGTACTTCACGCACAAGGACGGCCGCACCATCGGCAAGCGGCTGATGAAGCTGCGCGTGGCGATGCTCAACGACGGCCGGGTGCCGGACACCGGGACGTCGTTCCTGCGCGCGGTGGTGCTGTGGTTGCCGGCGCTGCTGTGCTGCCCGTGTCTGTGGTGGCTGATCCTCATCGTGTTCATGTTCACGGACAAGCCGTACCGGCAGAGCCTCCACGACAAGGCGGCGAAGACGGTGGTCGTCCAGACGACCTGAGGACCTCGGACCGGGGGCGGGACCCGGGCCGTGCGCGAAGACAGTCCCTGACGCCCCGCCCGGCCGGCTCCTTCCCGCCCTCGCCGTCACCCGGGGCCGCGGGCGGTCGCGGCGGGCGGTCGTTGCCGCGCCAGGCGGTGCGGAGACGTCGATGTGAACGCGATGAGGACCGGTTCGGCCTGCCGGCGCCCCGGAGCCGGGAGAGGGACCGCGGTCATGCCCTCCCGGCTTCCGCCCTGTTCCGTCCTGTTGGCTCTCGCCTCGGTCGACTCGGCCGGGCCCGAGCAGGACCCGCCGGGGCCGGTGTGCCGCGAGGTGGGTCAGCGCCGCAGGGAGCGCTCGTCCCGGTGGTGGTCCGCGGGCTCCGTGCGCGCCGTGACGGCCCGTCCGCTCTCGTGGGGCGCCGAGGACGGCTCCGGGGCCGGCGTCCGGAGTTCGTCGAGGGCGAGCCCCTCGGTCTCGACGGCGGCGGAGACCGCGTCCCGGTGCGTACGAGCCGCGGCCCCGGCCCGCGCGGACCTCCCTGCCGTCACCGGGGCGGGACGGGCTACCGTCACGGCCACCAGCAGACCGAGCGCCAGCGCCGCGGTGCCGATGACGGCGATGCCGATCCCCGATTCCGTACGGGAGAGCAGCAGCATGGCGAGGGTCGAGAAGACGACGGTGACCGAACCGTAGGAGAACTGTGCGGCAGTGATACGCGGCATGGCGGTATCCGTCCTCGGGGCATCGGATGGGCCGTCCTCGACACGGTCGGACAACCCCTGGCGACTCTACGACGACGGATGCCCGAGAGGGGCCGGTACTAAGCGCGGCCCGAAGCGCGACGCCGGTGCACAGGGGGCGCACGGAGTCATTCCGTGCCCCGACGGGCATATCTGACGCTTCGTTTCCGGACAGGGTGAACGTCCGGATATCGGAAAGCGGCTCCTGCATAGTGCACTTGGCCTGTGCAAGTCAAGATCTGTCTTTTTCTTTGCAGCTCCGGTCGAATGTCGTCACTTGTGACGCGTATCCGCGCGCGGCCCTCATCCAACTCCCAGGCCGCAGCTGCGGACGCCGGGGAGGACTGCATCACGTGAGTACGAAGAGACGGGCGCTGCGCGGCGCAGCGGTTGTCGTGGCCATGGCTGCCACGGCCGCCACCGCGTCGGCCTTCGCCACCGCCCAGGCCGACGACCAGACGTCAGGGGCCCGGAACACCGTGGTCGACCGCCGTGACCCGGGAACGGGGAAGGGCAACGCACACGACCTCCAGGGGCCGTTCAGCGAGCAGCAGGACGCTCAGCGTCAGGCCGCCCTGGAGCAGGTCCTGTCGGGCGACAAGAAGATATCGAAGCGGGACGGCTCCAAGGTCGTCAAGCTCGACAAGAAGAAGTACGTCGAGCTCGGCCGCGAGAAGACCGACAAGATCTTCACGGTCCTCGTCGAGTTCGGCGACCAGGTCGACAACACGACCATGTACGACCCGGACGGCGAGGGCCCCAAGCCCCCCGTCAAGAAGTACGGCGGCGACCCCGGCCCGCTCCACAACTCCATCGCGCAGCCGGACCGCAAGAAGGACAACAGCACGGCCTGGCAGGCCGATTACAACCAGCGGCACTTCCAGGACCTGTACTTCGGCACCGGCGCCGGCAAGAACTCGCTGAAGACGTACTACGAGAAGACCTCCTCCGGGCGCTACTCCGTCGACGGCCAGGTCTCCGACTGGGTCAAGGTCCCGTACAACGAGGCCCGTTACGGTTCCAACTACTGCGGCGCGTCCAACTGCGCCAACGTCTGGGACATGGTCCGCGACGGCGTGAACGCCTGGGTCGCCGACCAGAAGGCCAAGGGCCGTACCGCGGACCAGATCAAGGCCGACCTGGCGCAGTACGACCAGTGGGACCGCTACGACTACGACGGCGACGGCGACTTCAACGAGCCGGACGGCTACATCGACCACTTCCAGATCGTCCACGCCGGCGAGGACGAGTCCGCGGGCGGCGGCGTGCAGGGCAAGGACGCCGTCTGGGCGCACCGCTGGTACGCGTACGGCACCGACGTCGGCGCGACCGGCCCGTCCTTCAACAAGGCCGGCGGCACCGAGATCGGCGACACCGGCCTCTGGGTCGGTGACTACACCGCGCAGCCCGAGAACGGCGGCCTGGGCGTCTTCGCCCACGAGTACGGCCACGACCTGGGCCTGCCCGACCTGTACGACACCACCAACACCGCCGAGAACTCGGTCGGTTTCTGGTCCCTGATGTCGGCGGGCTCCTGGCTCGGCACCGGCAGGAACGAGATCGGTGACCTGCCCGGCGACATGACCGCCTGGGACAAGCTCCAGCTCGGCTGGCTCGACTACGCCGAGGCCAAGGCCGCGACGAACTCCGTCCACAAGCTGGGCGTGTCCGAGTACAACACCAAGGACAAGCAGGCCCTCCTGGTCAAGCTGCCGGACAAGGCCGTCAGCACCGCTGTCACGAAGCCCGCCGAGGGCTCCAAGCAGTGGTGGAGCGACATGGGTGACAACCTGAACAACACCCTGTCCCGCTCCGTCGACCTCACCGGCAGGTCCACGGCGTCGCTGGACCTCGCGGGCTGGTGGGACATCGAGCAGGACTACGACTTCCTCTACGCCGAGGTGTCCGAGAACGGCGGTGCCAACTGGACCGCGCTCGACGGCACGGCCGACGGCAAGGCCCTCCCGCGCGACGCCAGCGACAAGCCGGCCCTGACCGGCGTCTCCGGCGCGTACAAGAAGCTCTCCTACCCGCTGGACGCCTACGCGGGCAAGAAGATCGACATCCGCTTCCGCTACACCACCGACGGCGGCGCGGCCGGCGTCGGCTTCGCGGCCGACACCATCTCCGTCAACGCCGACGGCACCGCGCTGTTCACGGACAACGCCGAGGGCGACGACAACGGCTGGACCGCCAAGGGCTTCTCCCGCGTCGGCGAGTCCTTCACCAAGGACTACGCGCAGTTCTACATCGCGGAGAACCGCCAGTACGTCAGCTACGACCAGACCCTCAAGGTCGGCCCGTACAACTTCGGCTTCTCCCAGACCCGCCCGGACTGGGTCGAGCACTACCCGTACCAGACCGGTCTGCTCGTCTGGCAGTGGGACACCTCCCAGAAGGACAACAACGTCTCCACCCACCCGGGCAAGGGCCTGATCCTTCCGGTCGACGCGCACGCCAAGCCGCTGAAGTGGGCGGACGGCACGGTCATCCGCAACAAGATCCAGCCCTTCGACGCGCCCTTCAGCCGCTACCGGACGGACGCCTTCACGCTGCACAACGCCGACGTGCCGGTGCGGATCCCGTCGCGGCCCGGCATCCCGGCCTTCGACGACCACAAGGGAACCTACTGGTACGCCGAGAACAAGACCGGAAGCGTCCAGGTCACTGACACCAACACCCGGATCTCGATCGTGAGCCAGCCGCGCGACGGCTCGACGATCACCGTCAAGGTTGGGCCTTCGGGGAAGTAGTTCTACATCGCCGCAGGTCAGAGCTTGATCGGCCGTCGCCCTCTAGCGGGCGGCGGCCGATCGTGTTTAGGTGCGTCTTGACCACATCCTTATTGACACGACGTCTCACGGGGGAGCGCGGAACATGGCATGCGGAGGGTTCAGCAAGTTGCCGAACGGCAGCGTGGTGGTGGCCATCACCCTGCCCCGGCCCACGGACGGAGCGGGGCCGGGCAGCCTGGTCCGGGTCCTGGTGCACGCGGGCAACCGGGCCCGCGCGCTGACCCGGCTGCGCAATCTGGGGCTCCGGGCCGTCTATCTGCGGGGCAACGCCGAGCCGCCCACTCCGGACGAGATCACGGCCGTGCTGCACCACCCGGACGGGATGCTCTGGAGAGCGAGACCGGAGCGCGCCCAGGAGCTCTGGCACCCCATCCGGGCCCTGCTCCGGCCCGCGACGTCCGCCGCGTCCACCTCGTCGGGCGCACCGGCCCACCGCGCGGCCACGACGGCCCCGGCGTCCGCGACGGGGCGCCGCCCGTGCCTGCCCGCCGCGCCGGTCCGCCGCCCGGCCTGAACGCGGGCGGGGGAGCCCGCGGCTCGTGACGCGCGGGCAGTGCCTGTGACGTGGGGCCGACGGTCTGCGACGCGCGGACGGCGCGAGAGGGGCGGGCCGTGCCGGTCGGTCGCCGACGGCACGCGCCGCTCCGCCCCGCTCCGCCCCGCTACACCGCCGGCTTGCGCACGACCGGCTCGCCGGACAGCTTCACGCCCGCCCTGCGGAGCTCCTCCAACGCCCGGTCCGTGGTCTCCTCGGCCACTCCGGCGGTGAGGTCGAGCAGCACATGGGTCGTGAAGCCCTCCCGGACCGCGTCCAGCGCCGTCGCCCGTACGCAGTGGTCGGTCGCGATGCCGACCACGTCCACGTCGGTGACGTGGTGGGCGCGCAGCCAGTCGGCCAGCCCGGTGCCGTTCTCGTCGACGCCCTCGAAACCGCTGTACGCCGCCGAGTGGGCGCCCTTGTCGAAGACCGCCTCGATCGCTCCGGAGGCGACCACGGGCGCGAAGTTCGGGTGGAAGCCCACCCCCTCCGTGCCGGCGACGCAGTGCGCGGGCCAGGAGCGCTCGAAGTCCGGCCGCTCGGCGAAGTGGTCGCCCGGGTCGATGTGGTTGTCGCGGGTGGCCACCACATGGCGGTAGCACGGCTGGGCGTCGCCTATGAGGTCGGTGATGGCGGCGGCCACGTCGGCGCCTCCCGTCACGGCGAGGCTGCCGCCCTCGCAGAAGTCGTTCTGGACGTCCACGACGATCAAGGCGCGGTGCATGGCGGGTGTCCTTCGGTGGGGGTGGGGTGGGAGTGCGGGCGGCGGCCGGGGGTGCGCGTTCGAGCCTAGTGCTGTGACCGGGAAGGTTCACCGGCTCGCGACGCCCGGCACGGCACCTCGCGGTGTTGTCGCATCACCCGCGTACGTCCAGTACGAGGGCGATCCTCCGCCTTGCGATGCAGCGCACCGGACGCCGCGAGCCACCCGGCAAACCTTCCCGGTCACAGCACTAGGCACTCGGGAGCGGCCGGGGGAGGGGGGCGGGGCAACCCGTGCGGTGCCCGTGGCCGGGGCGGCGCCGCCCTCTGCCACGGGCACCGCCCCGCTCCGTCACACGAATTCGGTCGGGATCACCGGCTCGCCCCGGGAGAGCTGCGTCGCCGACATCGGCAGCCCCGCCCGTGCCGCGATGTGCCGCTCGCGCGCCGCGTCCAGCGGTTCGCGGGCGACCACCTCGCCGCCCCTGACCAGCTCGACCAGCAGCTGCCGGTCGGCGAGGTCCGCCGGTACGGGACCGGTGCCGACCACCTCCGCCTCGGCCACCCCGTTCTCGTCCAGCCGACGCGCGGCCCACTTGCGACCGCCCGTCGACGACTTCGAACCGAGCGACTTCTTGGCGACCGGGCGCAGCGGCTCCGCGGGGTCGGCCGAGTCGGCCCGGGCGACCAGCTTGTACACCATCGAGCACGTGGGGTGCCCGCTGCCGGTCACCAGCTGCGTGCCCACCCCGTACGCGTCGACCGGCGCCGCAGCCAGCGAGGCTATCGCGTACTCGTCGAGGTCCGACGTCACCACGATCTTCGTCCGTGTGGCGCCCAGCTCGTCCAGCTGCTGCCGCACCCGGTGCGCGACCAGCAGCAGGTCCCCGGAGTCGATCCGTACCGCGCCCAGTCCCGTCCCCGCGACCTCCACCGCCGCGCGGACCGCCTCGGCCACGTCGTACGTGTCGACCAGCAGGGTCGTGTCGCGGCCCAGCGAGTCCACCTGGGCCTGGAAGGCGTCGCGCTCGGTGTCGTGCAGCAGCGTGAAGGCGTGGGCACTCGTCCCGACGGTCGGGATGTTGTAGCGGAAGCCCGCCGCCAGGTCGGAGGTGGTATCGAAGCCGCCGACGTACGCGGCGCGCGCGGAGGCCACCGCGGACAGTTCATGGGTGCGTCGTGCACCCATCTCGATCAGCCCGCGCCCGCTCGCCGCCACGGACATCCGTGACGCCGCCGCGGCGATCGCCGAGTCGTGGTTGAGGATCGACAGGATCACCGTCTCCAGCAGCACGCACTCGGCGAACGAGCCCTCGACCCGCAGGACCGGCGAGCCGGGGAAGTACACCTCGCCCTCCGGGTAGCCCCAGATGTCACCGCTGAAGCGGTAGTCGGCGAGCCAGGCGAGCGTGGGCCCGTCCACCACGTTCCGCTCGCGCAGGAAGGTGAGTATCTCGTCGTCGAAGTGGAAGTTCTCCACCGCGTCCAGCACCCGCCCGACGCCCGCGACGACGCCGTAGCGCCGCCCCTCGGGCAACCGGCGGGTGAACGCCTCGAAGACCGAGTGCCGGTCCGCCGTGCCGGCCTTCAGCGCGGCCTGCACCATGGTGAGCTCGTACTGGTCGGTGAAGAGCGCGGTCGACGGCACACCGACCCGTCGGCCAAGGTCCGCAGAGTTCATGCTCCGGATGCTACCCCTATTTCGTCAGAGTGACGAGATGTCGGGGTCGTTTGTGCGGTGCCCCCTCCCGGGTGGCAGCATGGGAGAGGTGAGCGTCGCCCCCACAGAGATCGAGCGTCCCGAATCGGCCGAGGAGAGCGTTGTCGTCCCCGAGCCCGATGTCCCCTGGGTGACGCTGGTCCACAACGACCCGGTCAATCTCATGAGCTACGTGACCTATGTCTTCCAGGCGTACTTCGGTTACCCCAAGGACAAGGCCCACAAGCTGATGCTGGACGTCCACCACAAGGGCCGTGCCGTCGTCTCCAGCGGCAGCCGCGAGGAGATGGAACGCGATGTCCAGGCCATGCACGGCTACGGGCTGTGGGCCACCCTCACCCAGGACCGCGGATAGTGCCCTCCCCGCGTACAGCACCCTCCGCGCGAGAGCCGTCTCCCGCGCGGACGGCGCATCGCGTGCGGGCGGTCCCTTGCGCGGGGGCGGTACCTTCCGTGCGGGAAGGGTCCCTCCCGCGGCCCGTGCCGCCCGCGCGGACCGTGCCCTTCCGTAGCGCCCGTCCGGCAAGCCCGAGCCCCGCCCCGCCCGAACCACCATCGGAGTAAACACATGGCCGGCCACTTCGAGGCCACCCCCGACGGCGGCGCGGCCGTCGCACTCGACGAGGTGGAGATCGCGATCCTGCGCTCCCTCGCCGTCCAACTGCTGGAACTCGTCGGTCCCGGCGACGAACCGGCCGAGGGCGCGGACCCGCTCGCCGCCCTCTTCGCCGAGGGCCCCAGCGAACGGCCCGCCGACCCCGCCCTGGCCCGCCTCTTCCCCGACGCGTACGGCGACGACGACAGCGAACTGCGCGCCGCCTCCGCCGAGTTCCGCCGCTTCACCGAGAACGACCTGCGCGCCCGCAAGCGGGACGACGCGCTCGCCGTCGTACGCACCCTCGACGCCCTGACCGTCGGCGGCGACGGCGGCGCCGTGCTCACGCTCTCCGGCGACGAGTGCCGCCACTGGCTCGGCGCCCTCAACGACCTCCGGCTCACCATCGGCACCCGACTGGACGTCTCCGACGAGGACGACGGCGGGGCCGATTCGCTCTACCGGCTCCCCGACAGCGATCCGCGCAAGCCGATGGTCATGGCCTACCTCTGGCTCGGCGCCCTCCAGGAGACCCTCGTGGAGACGATGATGCCGTAGCGGGCACGCCCTCCCTCTCGTGCCCGTCGGCCGATCGCCGTGTGCTCCCGGCGACCGGCCCCGCGCGTCCTCGTCAACCCCTCGCCGCGCCCCTCGTCACCTGAACGGCCGCCTCCGCGACACCGGGCGTGACCGCCCGTTTCTCCCCGTGGCGCAAGCCGGACGGCCGTCCGGACCACCGCCCGCCCGCCCGTGACGGGCGTTCACGACCGTCCGTACGGCACCACGCTGTTCCGGACCCCCGGCGCCCCGTACACCAGCGTCTTCGCGCTGGCCTTCATCGGCGTGGCGGTCGTGATGACGGGCATCGACGAGGACACCAGGATCTCGCTGTACTGCGCCCCGCTCTGGGCGGTCGTCCTCGGCCTCTCGTACCGGATGCTCAGGGGCCGCGCTCCCGTCGGTGCGGCCCGCGGACGCCCGTGATGTCCACGATGCGGACTCCGCCGTACCGTCCCTCGGTACGGCATGGACCGCATGCCTATCCTGGCGCCATGCTGACCATCACCCAGGCGCTCTACGACCAGATCGTCGCGCACGCCCGCGCCGACCATCCCGACGAGGCGTGCGGCGTGGTCGCGGGACCCGTCGGAACCGGCCGTGCCGAGCGGTTCATCCCCATGCTCAACGCCGCCCGCTCGCCCACCTTCTACGAGTTCGACTCGGGCGACCTCCTCAAGCTCTACCGGGAGATGGACGACCGGGACGAGGAGCCGGTGATCATCTACCACTCCCACACCGCGACCGAGGCGTACCCCTCGCGCACCGACGTCACGTACGCCAACGAGCCCGGCGCCCACTACGTCCTCGTCTCCACCGCCGACACCGACGACGCGGGCCCCTTCCAGTTCCGCTCCTACCGCATCGTGGACGGCGAGATCACCGAGGAGGACGTCCAGGTCGTCGAGGCGTACGAACCCGCCTGACCCGGCACTCCGCAGGCTGGACGGGACCGGTCCCGCCACGGTCCCGTCCACCTGTCGAGCGTCGTCCATCCACCAGGTGAGATCACACTCTTATTCGCCGACCAGGAATCGATACGATGACCGCATGGTTCCCCATGACGTGAGCGACAAGACGCCGGGCATGCTGCTCGTCGCGCGGCTGCACGTCGACCTGTGCAGGCTCTCCAGCGCGATCTGTACGAACCGTCGGTCCGACGGCCGCAGGGCCTGAACCGGGGGCTTGCAGCCCGAGGACCCGGTCACGACGCGACGCCCCCGCGCGGGGCCGGAGCCGCGCGCCCCGCGTTACCGCCACACCCGCTCTTCCCCGTTCACCGTTCTCCGTTCTCCGCTTCCGAGCTTCCGACAGGAGCCCACGCCATGGCCATCGAGGTCCGCATCCCGACCATCCTCCGCACCTACACCGACGGCGCCAAGGCCGTCGAGGGCAACGGAGCGACCCTCGCCGACCTCCTCACGGACCTCGACAGCCGCCACAACGGCATCCGTGAGCGCATCGTCGACGGCGACGAGCTCCGCCGCTTCGTGAACGTGTACCTCAACGACGAGGACGTCCGCTTCCTCGACGGCATTTCCACCAAGCTCAGCGACGGCGACAGCATCACCATCCTCCCGGCCGTCGCCGGAGGGGCTGCCGGGGCGAAGGCCCGTCCGGCCGGGGCGGTGGCCGGGCGACGGGCGGGAATGCGCTGATGCGGTACGACAGCCCGCTCGCCGCGGTGGGCAACACCCCGCTCGTCCGCCTGCCGCGGCTGTCGCCGTCCGAGGACGTCCGGATCTGGGCCAAGCTGGAGGACCGCAACCCCACCGGCTCGATCAAGGACCGCCCGGCGCTGCACATGGTCGAACAGGCCGAGAAGGACGGCAGGTTGACTCCGGGCTGCACCATCCTGGAGCCCACCAGCGGCAACACCGGCATCTCGCTCGCCATGGCGGCCAAGCTCAAGGGCTACCGCATCGTGTGCGTCATGCCGGAGAACACCTCCCAGGAACGGCGCGACCTGCTCGCCATGTGGGGCGCCGAAATCATCTCCTCCCCGGCGGCGGGCGGCTCCAACACCGCCGTACGAGTCGCCAAGGAACTGGCCGCCGAGCACCCCGACTGGGTCATGCTCTACCAGTACGGCAACCCCGACAACGCGGGCGCCCACTACGCCACCACCGGCCCGGAGATCCTCGCCGACCTCCCGTCCGTCACCCATTTCGTCGCGGGTCTCGGCACCACCGGCACCCTCATGGGCGTCGGCCGCTACCTGCGCGAGCACAAGCCCGACGTCAGCATCGTCGCCGCCGAGCCGCGCTACGACGACCTGGTCTACGGGCTCCGCAACCTCGACGAGGGCTTCGTCCCCGAGCTCTACGACGCCTCGGTCCTCACCACCCGCTTCTCCGTCGGCTCGGCGGACGCGGTCACCCGCACCCGCGAACTCCTCCAGCAGGAGGGCATCTTCGCGGGCGTCTCCACCGGCGCCGCGCTCCACGCGGCCATCGGAGTCGGGAAGAAGGCGGTCAAGGCGGGGGAGAGCGCCGACATCGTCTTCGTCGTCGCGGACGGCGGCTGGAAGTATCTGTCGACCGGCGTCTACACGGCCCCGACGACCGAGGCCGCCATCGAAACACTGCACGGCCAGCTCTGGGCATAGGGACCGGACCGAGTCCCGGACCGGGCACGGCCCCGGGATCCGTCCGGGACCGGCACGTCCGGACCGGGTCCGGGACTCGCACGTCCGGACCGGGTCCGGACCCGGACGAGCCGGACGCCCGTCCACGAGAAGCCCGCCCGTCCCGATACAAGCCGGTCGCCGGCCCGGTCCCCGCACGGCCCGCGGTCGGTCCGGGCCCCCACGGGCCGGCCATCGGTCCGGACCCGCCATCGGCCCCGTCCCGTACGAGCACCAACGCGTCGCCCCGTCACACATGCGGCGGGGCGAAGCCTCACCCCAGCTTCCGCACCCGCTGCCACACCTCAGGGTCCACGACCCCCGCCCGGCGCCGGAACACCCGGACGGCGACCTCCCGCAACTCGTCCGTCTCCAGGAAACTCGCCCGCCCCCGTGCGTCCCCCACCGCCCCGGCGGGCAGCGCGATCACGCCCGGCCGGTCCTCGTGGTACTTGCTGGTGATCTTCGCGACGAGCACCGAACCACCCCGCACCCGCAGCACCAGACAGGGCCGGTCCTTCGCCCCCGGCCCGTCCTCGTACGGCACCTCGGCCCACCAGATCTCACCCGGCCGCGGCCCACGCCCCGGCTCCGGCCCACGCCCCGGTCCCGCCGGAGGACGCGTGCGCCCACCCGGACGACCACCGCGGCGCGCCCCCGCCGGACCACCGGAACGACCGGGCCGCCGCCCGCCGCGACCCCGCCCGTCGGCCACGGCCACCACGAGCGCGAGCAGCACGACGACGCCGAACGCGATCCACCACCAGGACATGCTCATGCCCCGACGGTACCGGCGCCCCCGGCCCTTCCGTCGAACCGGTGACAGCACAGGTGAGTTCCCCCACAACGGACGGCCACGGAGGAGCGACCGATGGTTTCGCACCTTACGCTCGTCGGACCGCTCAACAGACCGTACGAACCCTCCCCGTTCCCACGTCCCGGAGGTTCACGCTCCATGAAGCTCACCGTCGTCGGCTGCTCCGGCTCGTTCCCGTCCGCGGTCTCACCGTGTTCGAGCTACCTCGTCGAGGCCGACGGCTTCAGGCTGCTCCTCGACATGGGCAACGGCGCCCTCGGAGAGCTGCAGCGCCACATCGGTCTCTACGACCTCGACGCCATCTTCCTGAGCCATCTCCATGCCGATCACTGCATCGACATGTGCGCGTACTTCGTCGTCCGCTACTACCGGTTCGGCGGTCGCCCCGCACCCCTCCCGGTCTACGGTCCCGACGGCACCGAACAACGGCTGACCACGGCCCACGGCGACACCCCGTCCGAGCGGGCGATGGGCGAGGTCTTCGACTTCCACACGCTGAAGCCGGGCTCGTTCGCGATCGGCCCCTTCTCCGTACGCGTCGAGAAGGTCTGCCACCCGGTCGACTCCTACGCCATCCGGATCGAGCACGGCGGCCGTTCGCTCACCTACTCCGGCGACACCGGGACCTGCGAGGCGCTGGACGAGCTCGCCGAAGGAGCCGACCTCTTCCTCTGCGAAGCATCGTTCGTCCATGGCAAGGAGAACATTCCGGACCTCCACCTCAACGGCCGCGAGGCGGGCGAGATCGCCGCCCGCGCCGGAGTCGGACAGCTCGTCCTCACCCACATCCCGCCGTGGACCGACGCCGACCGCAACCTGGCCGACGCCCGCGCGGTCTTCGACGGCCCGGCGTCGGTGGCGGCGGCGGGCGCGGTCTACGAGGTCTGAACGCACCCCGAGGACCGCGCCCCGAAGGGCTGCCGCACCCGGACGGCCACCGTGCCGCGCCCGCTGCCCGCCTCCGCCGCCTCGCCTCCACATTTCCGCTTCGGCGGCTTCGGCAACTTCGCCGCGCCGGCTTCGCTCCGGCAACTTCGCTCCGGCTGCTTCGCCCCGGCTGCTTCGCCCCGGCTGCTTCGCCCCGGCTGCTTCGCCCCGGTTACTTCGCCTCGGCCTTGAGGATCTCGGCGAGTTCCTCGTCGGACTCGCGGCCCGGCGTCGGCAGGTTGAACTTGGTGATCGCGAAGCGGAAGACCGCGTAGTAGACCACCGCGAAACAGAGCCCGACCAGCACCAGCAGCCACGGCTTGGTCGCGATTCCCAGGTTCAGCAGGAAGTCGACCGCACCCGCCGAGAAGCCGAAACCGTCCTTCATGCCGAGGCCCCAGGTGAGGGCCATCGAGACACCGGTCAGTACCGCGTGCACCGCGTACAGCACCGGGGCGATGAACATGAACGTGAACTCGATCGGCTCGGTCACACCGGTCACGAACGCGGTGAGCGCGAGGGAGAACATCATGCCGCCGACGACCTTGCGACGCTCCGGACGGGCGCAGTGGACGATCGCGAGGCAGGCCGCCGGAAGGGCGAACATCATGATCGGGAAGAAGCCGGTCATGAACTGCCCGGCCGTCGGGTCACCGGCCAGGAAGCGGTTGATGTCGCCGCTCTTGCCGTTGAACTCACCGGCCTGGAACCACGGGAACGAGTTCAGCAGATGGTGCATGCCGACCGGGATCAGCGCACGGTTGGCGACGCCGAAGATGCCCGCACCGACCGCGCCGGAACCGACCAGCCACTCACCGAGGTTGTGCAGTCCGGTGCCGAGCACCGGCCAGATGTAGCCGAAGGCGATGCCGATGACCAGGCCCGCGAACGCGGAGAGGATCGGGACCAGGCGGCGACCGCCGAAGAAGCCCGCCCAGGCCGGCAGCTTCGTCCGGTAGAACCGCTGGTAGAGCAGCGCGACCACGATGCCCATCACCACACCGCCGAGGACCTTCGCGTCCACGGGGGCGTCCGTCATCACGATCTTGCCGTCGACCACCTTCGCGACCTGCGGAAGATTGCTGTCGGTGAAGGTGGCGAGCACCTTCTGGAAGACCAGGTAACCGGTGACGGCCGCGAGCGCGGTCGAGCCGTCCGACTTCTTGGCGAAGCCGATCGCGATGCCGACGGCGAACAGCAGCGCCATGTTGTCGAGGATGGCGTTGCCACCCGCGGCCATGAAGCCCGCGATCCTGGTGACGAAGCCGGGGAACGACTCCCTGCCGAGCATGTCGTCGTTGCCGAGGCGGACCAGCAGCGCGGCCGCGGGCAGCACCGCGACCGGCAGCATGAGGCTGCGGCCGATGCGCTGCATGACAGCCATGGCACCGGCGCCCTTCTTCTTGTCGGCCGAGGGCTTCCCGGTGGCCGCGGGGGCGGTGTCTGCCGTGGACATCAACTTCCTCCATGGGGGCAAGGCGCTGCCCGCGGCGTCGATGGGGGAGCCATCGACGAGGGGGGAAGGGCGGCGACTCGGAGAACGCGGCAGAGCGCCACGTGGTCTGCACCACTCAGTGGTTTAGACCAGTTGTAACACGGTGTGGGACAGATAAGGAACCTATGATTCCGGATTGCTTCGCAATCGTGATTCCGGGCGCGGGGCAACAGCGTGAAGGCCCCCGGACGGCAGGGGTCGATGGCCTTCTCCGGGCAGGCCGAAAGGCCCGTTCGACGTGCTACTTCGTGAGGTTCCCCTCGATCTCCTCCGCCACTTCCTCGGGCTCCCGCCCCGGGGTCTGGAGGTTGAATCCGGTGATCGCGAACCGGAAGATCGCGTAGTAGACGGCGGCGAACACCAGGCCGATCGGAATGATCAGCCACGGTTTGGTCGCCAGGCTCCAGTTGATGACGTAGTCGATCAGGCCCGCCGAGAAGCTGAAGCCGTCCTTGACCCCGAGCGCCCAGGTCACCGCCATCGAGACGCCGGTGAGCACGGCGTGGATCCCGTACAGCAGAGGTGCGACGAAGAGGAACGAGTACTCGATCGGCTCGGTGATGCCCGTCACGAACGACGTCAGCCCGACCGAGAGCATCATGCCGCCGACCGCCTTGCGGCGATGCGGCTTGGCGCAGTGATAGATCGCCAGCGCCGCCGCCGGAAGGGCGAACATCATGATCGGGAAGAAGCCCGAGGTGAACTGCCCGGCCGTCGGGTCGCCCGCCAGGAACCGGTTGATGTCACCGTGCACCACCGTCCCGTCCGGCTTGGTGAAGTCGCCGAACTGGAACCAGGTGAAGGTGTTCAGGAACTGGTGGAGACCGATGACCAGCAGCGCGCGGTTGGCGATGCCGAAGACGCCGGAACCCGCCCAGTCCAGGTCGACCAGCCACTTGGAGAAGCTGGTCAGGCCGTCCCCGATCGGCTGCCACAGCCAGGCGCACAGCGCCGCGAAGAGCAGGCCGACGAAGGCCATGATGATCGGCACGAGCCTGCGGCCGTTGAAGAAACCCAGCCAGTCCACCAGCTTGACCCGGTGGTAGCGCCGCCAGAACCAGGCGGACAGCAGCCCCATCACGATGCCGCCGAACACCCCGGGGTTCTGGTACTCGGCCGCCGTGACCTTGGCGTCCTTCGTGACACAGGTCCCCGACCAGGTGCCGCCCGAGGTGAACGTCGAACCCGGCGCGCAGTCCACCGGGAAGGCGTGCAGCACCGCGTAGTAGACGAGGAAGCCCGCCACCGCGGCGAGCGCCGTCGACCCGTCCGCCTTCTTCGCCATGCCGATCGCCACACCGACGCAGAACAACAACGGCAGACCGAGCCCCGAATCGAGCAGCGCACCGCCCGCCGCCGCGAACACCTTGGCCACGCCGTCCCAGCCCAGACCCTCGTCGCCGAACACGTCCGGCTGACCCAGCCGGTTGAGGATGCCCGCAGCGGGCAGGACGGCGATCGGGAGCTGGAGACTGCGCCCCATCTTCTGAAGGCCCTGGAAGAAGGTGTTCCACCATGTCTTCCGCGGTACTGCGGCACTGCTGGAGCTCATCGGTGTCCTCCCCGGAACCGGCGCGTTCACCGGTCGGCGCAAACTGGTGTAGACCACTTGAGGTACGGTGCGTAACCCGTCCGGCGGGCAGGGTGCCGGTGATCGTCATCATTGAGGATGGGCCGGTCACTCGCCCGCGAAGCTGGGCCAAACGTGCGTTACGGTGACGAAACGGACCCAGGGTGGGCCGTCGCACGCACGTGAACAAGCAGGGAGAACGCCATGGCCAGCAAGGCCGAGAAGATCGTCGCCGGGCTCGGCGGCATCGACAACATCGACGAGATCGAAGGCTGCATCACGCGCCTCCGCACCGAGGTCCACGACCCCAGCAAGGTCGACGAGGCCGCGCTCAAGGCCGCAGGGGCCCACGGCGTCGTCAAGATGGGCACCGCGATCCAGGTCGTCATCGGCACCGACGCCGACCCCATCGCCGCCGACATCGAAGACATGATGTGACCGGCCGGACCGTACGCAGGACCTCCCGCGCGACTACTCGCCAGACCGTACGCGACACCTCCCGTACGACCGCGACCGCACGCGGAACCTCCCGCCGAGCCCGCCGCCTCCGGCCCCTCGGCTGAGCCGGACCGCCAGGCGTCACCACAGGCCCCGCCCCGCCGGACGGGGCCTGTGCCGCACCCCGCCGACCGCTTCCCCGCACCACGGCTCCGGCCCTCCGTGCCGACCGCGCGCGAGGACGGGCCCGGGCCGCTCCCTTCGCCCCCGGAGGCCCGTACCACACCCGACCGGACCCGCACCGCACCCGAACGGGCGCCATCCCCGCACCCGATAGGGTCGACACCATGTCTCGTATCGACGGCCGCACCCCCGAACAGCTCCGACCCGTCACCATCGAACGCGGATGGAGCAAGCACGCCGAAGGCTCCGTCCTCATCTCCTTCGGCGACACCAAGGTCTTCTGCACCGCCTCCGTCACCGAGGGCGTCCCCCGCTGGCGCAAGGGCAGCGGCGAAGGCTGGGTCACCGCCGAGTACTCGATGCTGCCCCGCTCCACCAACACCCGCGGCGACCGCGAGTCCGTACGCGGCAAGATCGGCGGCCGTACCCACGAGATCAGCCGGCTCATCGGCCGCTCCCTGCGCGCCGTCGTCGACTTCAAGGCCCTCGGCGAGAACACCATCGTCCTCGACTGCGACGTCCTCCAGGCCGACGGCGGCACCCGCACCGCCGCCATCACCGGCGCCTACGTCGCCCTCGCCGACGCCGTCACCTGGGCCCAGGGCAAGAAGCTCGTCAAGCACGGCCGCAAGCCCCTGACCGGCACCGTCTCCGCCGTCAGCGTCGGCATCGTCGACGGCACCCCCCTCCTCGACCTCTGCTACGAGGAGGACGTCCGCGCCGAGACCGACATGAACGTCGTCTGCACCGGCGACGGCCGCTTCGTCGAGGTCCAGGGCACTGCCGAGACCACCCCCTTCGACCGCAAGGAACTGGGCACCCTCCTCGACCTCGCCACCGCGGGCTGCACCGAGCTCACCGCCCTCCAGGCCGAGGCCCTCGCCCGCACGACCGGCGAGTGAGGAAGCAACCACGTACGCACCGCAAGGCGTCGTTACGAGCACGGGCGCACGGATCGAACCGTGCGCCCGTCCGCGTATCCGCACCCGGGGAGGAATCGCACCATGGCCGAGGCAACCCGCCACCGCCGCACCACCGTCGCGCTGACCCTTACCGCCCTCGCCCTCACCCTCACCGCGGCGGCCGGCTGCGGCGCCGTCGACAAGGCACTCGACTGCGTACGCACCGCCGATGCGATCGCCACCAGTGTCGACAACCTCCAACAGGCCGCCTCCAACGCCTCGAACGACCCCACCCAGGCATCCGAAGCCCTCGACGAGATCGAGAAGGAACTGGGCGAACTCGGCGACACCGCCGGTGACGCCGACCTCGGCAAGGCCGTCGACCACCTCGAAACCGCCGTCGGCAACATCCGCGACGCCGTCGAGAAGGGCGAAACGGCCCCCGACATCACCCCGGTCGTCGACGCCGCCACGGAGATCGGCAAGATCTGCACGCCCTGACCGGACCCGACGCGCCGAACGGGCCCCACGCGCCACCCCCGATACTGGGGGACATGACCCGCCTCATCCTCGCCACCCGCAACACCGGGAAGATCACCGAACTCCACGCGATCCTCGCCGACGCCGGCCTCGACCACGAACTCGTCGGCGCGGACGCGTACCCCCATGTCCCGGACGTCAAGGAGACCGGCGTCACCTTCGCGGAGAACGCCCTCCTGAAGGCCCACGCCCTCGCGAAGGCCACCGGCCACCCGGCCATCGCCGACGACTCCGGCCTCTGCGTCGACGTCCTGGGCGGCGCCCCCGGCATCTTCTCCGCCCGCTGGGCCGGCACCCACGGAGACGACCGGGCCAACCTGGACCTGCTCCTGGCCCAGCTCTCCGACATCGACGCTTCCCACCGCGGCGCCCACTTCGCCTGCGCGGCGGCCCTGGCCCTCCCCGACGGCACGGAACGCGTGGTCGAGGGCCGTCTCACCGGCACCCTGCGCCACACCCCGTCCGGCACCAACGGCTTCGGCTACGACCCGATCCTCCAGCCGGACGGCGAGACCCGCACCTGCGCGGAACTGACCCCGGCCGAGAAGAACGCGATCAGCCACCGCGGCAAGGCGTTCCGGGCCCTGGTACCGGTGGTGCGGGAGCTGGTGAGGTGATTGACAGAAGGTGCCTGGCCTCCTTCGAGGGAGGCCAGGCACCTTCCGTGCTCGGTGCGCCCGGTCGGACTCGAACCGACACAACACGGCTACCTAAAAGCCGTCGCTCCCCAGTTGGCGTACGGGCGCAGGCCAACGCCATGTTACTGCGTTGCAAGGGGTGGGCGGGGGCGATTGGCGAAAGTGCCTGTTTGGCTGTGGCAGGACGGGCACAGATACCGCAAGTTCTCACGACGGTTGTCCAGTCTGTCCCCATTGATGTGGTCGATCTCCAGAACCAGGCGCCTGCCCTGCCAGACATCCCCGAGACCACATGCGGCGCACTGGTGCGGTAGGCCCAGGTCGTCAAGGGCGCGTCGCAGTTGTACGGTTCTCGTTCTGGGCGAGGACGGGGCGAGCCGTGTCAGGATCTCCGCCGCAGGTTTGCGGCGGGGAGACGTCGTCCCCAGGAAGTGGCCCTGTCCGGTGAAGTGCTCGACCGAGATGCCGTGCGCTTCAATGCTCCGCTTCACGAGCGCGCGGGATGCGCCGTTGTCGGCACGGCCGAGAAGCTTGAGTGTGGCGGAGACGCTGAACGATGCCCCGACCGCCGCCGCCAACTCGTTTCGATCCAGGACGCCTGCTTCGTAGCGACGGCCACGCGTGAAGTGCGAGGTGTCGATGCCGTATTGATCAAGCTTCTTGCGGATGTGGCCGTATGGGCTGTCATGTGGGGGGAGACCCATGTACTCCAGCACTTCCCGGATGCTGTGGGAATGCGCCGCCGCTTCGGCAAGCAACTTTCTTGGGTAGGAACGGCGTTCCCGTTCTGGCAGGGATTCTTCGTGAAAGTGTGAAGTGTCGATGCCGTAGTGCCGTAGGCGCCTTTTCAGATAGGCGTGCGGACCACTGCCGAGTGCGATACCGAGCCTGCGCATCAGGTCCACCATGCTGACCGATTCGGCCACGGTCCGCACCAGCAAGTCGCGTGTGTACTTCCGGGCGCTCATCCGGTTGTCCGTTTCCGCCCGCGGTAGGTGTCGGTCACGGAGTGACAGTTCGGGCAGAGGAACCGCAAGTTTTCCGGCCGGTTGTCCCACCAGTCGGCGTTCTTGTGATCCACCTCAAGCCTCAGTGGCCTGCCGTTCCACATCGTGCCTGTTCCGCATCTTGCGCAGCGCTCCGGCACTCCCAGCCGGAGAAGTTCTCGCCGCAGCCGAGCGTGGTGGATTCGCCCGTCCTGCGGAGAGCCGAGCACGAGCAGCCCGCCATGTGGGACCTCGATGCGACCTCGGCGCTTCGCAAAATGGGTTGTGTCGATGTCCAGCGCGGCGATCCGTCGACTGAAGTGGGTGTGGCTGCCGCCCACGGGGCTGACTCCCAGTCGTTGCAAGACTTCTTTGACCGAGGTGGACGCCGCTACGGATTCCCGAAGAGCCTCGTCCGAGTAGCGAACCCACTTCTTCGTGAAATGTGAGGTGTCCACCCCCGCCGCCGCCATCTTCTGCCGCAGATAACGCCTGCTGCCCGCTGTGGGCGTGCCCCCGCACCAGCGGACCGCGTCGTCGTAGGTGTTCGTCTTGCGTGCTGCCTCTTCGAGCAGGTCTCGCGTGTATCGACGGGTCATCGATCCCCTCCGCATCCGACCGCGCGTTCGTGGTCTCGTACGGAGTAACGGTCCGTTTGTCGGAGAGTTACGTCCTATATCCGACAAGATGTGGAGTGGGTCGCGCCGCTTCGGGCGAAGCTGAAGCGGCACGAACCATTCCGTTCGGGCCCGCCGTACGGCCCTTCCGGGTCAGAACTTCGGGTCGGGTGTCTGGGACGCGGCAAGTTCCGCCGCCTCCTCGGGGGTCTCCACCGACGGCGGGGAGCCGGCCAGGGGCTTGCGGGCGGTCTCCTTCATGCACGCCACGGAGATCGCGCCGACCAGGGCGGCGGCCATCGCGTAGTAGGCGGGCATCAGTTCGCTGCCGCTCCAGCTGATCAGGGCCGTGATCACCAGCGGGGTCGTGCCGCCGAAGAGGGACGCCGAGAGGTTGTAGCCCACCGAGAGGGAGCCGTAGCGGATGTGGGTGGGGAAGAGGGCCGGGAGGGCGGCGGACATGGTGCCGAGCATGCAGACCAGGGAGAGGCCCAGCATCAGCATGCCGGCCGTGATGGCGAACATGCCGCCCTGGCGGATGAGGAGGAACGCGGGGAGGGAGAGGAAGACGAAGCCGAGCATGCCGGTCATCAGGAGCGGCTTGCGCCCGAAGCGGTCCGACAGCCGGCCGACCCGGCTGATGACCAGCATCAGGAGGACCATGACCGCGAGCAGCACGAGCAGGCCGTGGGTCTCGCTGTAGCCGAGTTCGTCGGAGAGATAGGTCGGCATGTACGACAGCACCATGTAGTCGGTGATGTTGTACGCGCCGACGAGGCAGACGCAGAGGATCAGCGTCGGCCAGTACTGCCGGAAGATGATGGCGAGGTCGCCCCTGGTCGTGGTCTCGACCCCGTCGGCGGCGTCCGTCGCGTGGACCGTGCCGCCCTCCAGCTTCTGGAACGCCGGGGTCTCGTCCAGGCGCAGCCGCAGGTAGAGGCCGACCAGGCCGAGGGGGCCCGCGACGAGGAACGGGATGCGCCAGCCCCAGCTCTCCATCTGGGCGGAGTCGAGCAGTGCGGTGAGGGCGGTGACGAGTCTGGCGGCGCCGACGTAGCCGGCCAGGGTGCCGAATTCGAGGAAGCTGCCAAAGTAGCCGCGGCGTTTGTCGGGGGCGTACTCGGCGATGAAGGTGGAGGCGCCGCCGTACTCGCCGCCGGTGGAGAACCCCTGGACGAGGCGGAAGAAGATCAGCAGGGCGGGGGCCCAGAGGCCGATCGAGGCGTGGGAGGGGATGACTCCGATCGCGAAGGTGCCGAGCGCCATCATGATCATGGTGAGGGCGAGGACCTTCTTGCGGCCGATCCTGTCGCCCATGGGGCCGAAGAAGAGGCCGCCGAGGGGCCGTACGAGGAAGGCGACGGCGAAGGTGGCGAAGGAGGAGAGGAGCTGGGTGGTGTCGTTCCCGGACGGGAAGAAGAGATGGCCCAGTGTGACGGCCAGGTAGGAGTAGATCCCGAAGTCGAACCACTCCATGGCGTTGCCGAGCGACGCGGCCTTCACGGCGCGGCGGACGGCCCGTTCGTCGGTGACGGTGATGTCCGTCCGGCGCAGTCTGGGGTTCTTCCGCTGCCGGATCGCGCGGAAGAGGGTGGGGTGGCGTTTCACCGCCTCCGGATCGGCCGCCTGATGGGGGTCGGGGGCCGCCATGACCGGGTCCTTTCCTCGGATGGGTGTTCCAGAAAGGGCTTCTGCGCGGTCATGGCGGCCTCAAACCGGTGCGGTGGTCGAATGCGACGTCCCTCACATGCGGATGCTTCCCGTGGCATGCGGGTGTTCCTCATCCGCGTTGGGCCGCTCGGGGTGGTCCTGGGCGGGGGTCGGGGAGTCGGGCCCGATGCCGGGGCGTCGGGGCCGGCTGCCGGGGATCGGGTGGCGGGGTCAGATGCCGAGGTCCTTGATGATCTTGGCTACGTGGCCGGTGGCCTTGACGTTGTAGAGGGCTCGTTCGACCTTGCCGTCCTCGTCCACGACGATCGTGGAACGGATGACTCCCGTCACCGTTTTGCCGTAGAGCTTCTTCTCCCCGAAGGCGCCGTACGCCGTGAGGATCTCCTTGGAGGGGTCGCCGACCAGGGTGACCTCGAGGTTTTCCTTCTCGCGGAACTTGGCGAGCTTCTCGGGCTTGTCGGGGGAGATGCCGATGACGTCGTATCCGGCGTCGGCGAGCAGCGCCAGGTTGTCGGTGAAGTCGCAGGCCTGCTTGGTGCAGCCGGGGGTCAGGGCGGCCGGGTAGAAGTAGACGACGACCTTGCGGCCCTTGTGGTCGGCGAGCGAGATCTCGTTGCCGTCGGCGTCGGGGAGGGTGAAGGCGGGGGCGGTGTCGCCGGGCTGGAGTCGCTCGCTCATGGTTCTCCTCAAGTGGCGCGTGCGGTGTACGGGACCGAGCGTAATAGGGGTGCCGCCGGGTGCGTGGGCTGTCGAGCTGACAGACTGTCGATGAAGATTGACGGACGAGTACCACGGAGGCGGCGCGGTGTCGGATGCCAGGACCCCTGCGCAGATCGAGGCGGACATCATCAGCAGGCGTGAACAGCTCGCGGTGGTGCTCGATGAGATCGGGGTGCGGGTGCACCCGAAGACGATCATGGACGATGCGAAGGCCAAGGCCGCCGAGGCGGTGGACCGGACGGCCGGCCGGGCTTTTGTCGCGGTGAACCGGGCGGTGTCGGACGTGAAGGCGCAGTTCGTGACCGAGGACGGGGTGCCGCGTCTGGAGCGTGTCGTGCCGGTGGCGCTGCTCGCGGTCGGTGTCGTGGGGTTGATCGCGACGTCGAGGAAGCGCCGGAAGAACTGATGCGGCGCTCTGGGCACCCCGGAGGCTTGCGGAGCGGTGTCGGGCAGGTAGGTTGCGGGTCGTGAGTGAGAACAACACCGACGACAAGCTGCCCATCCGCATGTTGCACGACCGTGTGCTGGTCCGGTCCGATGCGCCGGAGGGCGAGCGGCGTTCGGGCGGCGGGATCCTGATTCCGGCGACGGCCGCGGTCGGCCGTCGGCTGGCCTGGGCCGTGGTGGTCGCCGTGGGCCAGAACGTGCGGACGGTGGAGCCGGGGGACCGGGTGCTGTTCGACCCCGAGGACCGTGCGGAGGTCGAGGTGCGCGGTGTGGCGTATGTACTGATGCGTGAGCGGGATCTGCACGCGGTGGCGGCGGACCGGTTCGAGGGTTCGGAGGATTCGACCGGGCTGTATCTGTAGTCCGATCCGTGGCCCGCAGTCCGATTCGCGGCCCGCGTCGTTCGTCCCGCGCTGTCCTGGCGCGCGGGGCGTGAGTGCTGTGTGCCGTGCAGGGGCTGGTGACCGGGGTCACCAGCCGCTTTGCGTGTGTTTTGCTACGGTGGAGCCCACCCGACGAGACGTGCGCCGTACCGGGATTCGCAAAGACGACGCACCTGATGGTTCGCGTTTTTCTGTCTCGTCGGAGGTGTCGTCATGGCGTGGGTTCTGCTGGTGCTCGCCGGTCTCCTGGAAGTGGGCTGGTCGATCGGTATGAAGTACACGGATGGGTTCACGCGGTTGTGGCCGAGTGTGTTCACCGGGTTCGGGATCGTGGCGAGCATGGTGCTGCTGTCCCATGCGGCGCGGACGCTGCCGATCGGTACGGCGTACGGGGTGTGGGTCGGCATCGGTGCGGCCGGTGCGGCGGTGCTCGGCATGGTGGTCCTGGGTGAGCCGGCGACCGCCGCCCGGATATTTTTCGTCTGTCTGCTGCTGGTGGCCGTCGTGGGGCTGAAGGCGACGTCCGGTCACTGACGCGGTGCCGTGCTGGTGTGCGGCGGGGGTGTGGCCCGGGGGGTGTGCGTGTCCGGGGGTGCGGGAGTGACCCCGGTGCTCGGGCGGGGTGCGTGCTCTGTGGCGCCTCCGGTTTTGTCGTCGGCGCCGTTCCCGCCCCCGCCCCCGTTGCCGGTCGCGTGCCCGGCCCCGGGGACCGGCGTCCCGCCGCCGGTGGGTGTGCCGCTTCCGGGCTTGTGCGGTTTGGCGGGCGGGGCGGATCCGCGGTGGGCCGGTGGGCCGTAGAGGTTCTCGTACGGTCTTCTGGTGCTGTGCCTTCCGTCGCCGTACCTTCCGTTGTCGTACCTCCCGTTGTCGTACCTTCCGTCGCCGTAGTGGTCCTCGATCTCCCACTCGGCGTAGTCGAGGTCTTCTTCGTCGAAGCCGTTTTCGAGGTGGAGGTCGAAGTTCTTGGCCGCGCTGTCGAGCAGCGCCGCGCCGGTGTACTGGCCCCAGATCCGGGCGGGTGGTCCGCCGCCGCTCATGCGGGAGAGCCCGAGTGCCCCGTAGAGCGATTTCTGCGCACCGGTCTTGGGGTCCTGGCCCATGACGGCGATGACGGTGGCGAGGTCGGGGGTGTAGCCGGCGAACCAGGCGGCCCGGTCCTCCTCGGCGGTGCCGGTCTTGCCCGCGGCGGGGCGGCCGGCGGACTGGGCGGCGGTTCCGGTGCCGTCCTTGACGACGCTCCGGAGCATCCAGGTGGTGGTGTCGGCGGCTTCGCGGGGCACGGCCTGTCCGGTGTTCGGGCCGGGCAGTGTCAGGTCTTCGCCGTCCTTGCTGACCTTGTCGACGAGGATGCGTGCGTGGTGCACGCCGTGGTTGGCGAGGGTGGCGTAGGCCTCGGTCATGTCGAGGACGCTGGCGGTGGCGACGCCGAGGGCGATGGATGGTGAAGCGGTGAGGTCGGGGGTGTTCTTGGGGATGCCGAGGGCGACTGCGGTCCGGCCGACCTTGGCGGGGTCGACGTCCTGGGCCATCTGGGCGTAGACGGCGTTGACGGACCGGTCGGTGGCGGTGCTCACGGTGATGCGGCCGTAGCTCCGGTCGTCCTCGTTGGCGGGGGCGTAGCCGGTGGGGCCGTTGCGTCCCTGGACCATGCGTTTGGTGGTGCCGTCGTAGATGGTGGCGGGGGTGATGCGGCGGCCGCCCTGGGTGATGGAGTCGTTGGCGACGGCGGAGGCGAAGACGAACGGCTTGAAGGTGGAGCCGACCTGGTAGTCGCGGCGGGTCGCGTTGTTCACGTACTGCTTGGTGTAGTCGAAGCCGCCGTACATGGCGAGGACCCGGCCGGTGGCGGGGTCGATGGAGGCGCCGCCGACGCGGACGTGGCGGTCGATGTCGCGTTGGGTGCTGGTCTGGGAGGTGACGTTGTCGTCGACGGCCTTGACGAGGGCGTTCTGCTTCTTCTTCTCCAGGGTGGTGGTGATCCGGTAGCCGCCGGTGGCCAGGGTGTTCTCGTCGATGACGCCGTGGGCGGTGAGGTAGTCGCCGATGGCCTGGACGATGTAGCCGCGCTGTCCGGAGAGTCCGGTGGGCGGCCTGACCTTGCCGGGTACGGGGAATTTCATGGCGGCCCGTTCGGCGGGGCTGATCCACTTCTCCTTGACCATGCCGTCGAGGACGTAGTGCCAGCGGGCGAGGACCGCGGTCCTGTTCTCGGGGTGGACGACGACGTCGTACGCGCTGGGGGCGTTGAGGAGGGATGCGAGGTAGGCGCCCTCGGCGGTGGTGATCCGGCCGATGTCCTTGCCGTAGTAGGCCAGGGCGGCGGCCTGGATGCCGTAGGCGTTGCGGCCGAAGTAACTGGTGTTGAGGTAGCCCTCGAGGATCTGGCTCTTGGGCTGTTCGCGATTGAGCTTGACCGCGATGAAGAGTTCCTTGACCTTGCGCGGGACGGTCCGTTCCTGGCCCAGGTAGTAGTTCTTGACGTACTGCTGGGTGATGGTCGATCCGCCCTGGGTGCCCTTGCCGGTGAGGGTGTTCCAGGCCGCGCGGGTCATGGCCTTGAGGTCGATGGCCCGTTCGGAGTAGAAGTCGCGGTCCTCCGCGGCGAGGACGGCGCGCTGGACGGTGAGCGGGACCTGGGAGAGTCTGACGTTCTCCCGGTTGATCTTGCCGGAGCGGGCGATGACGCTGCCGTCCCGGTAGAGGTAGACGTTGGACTGCGCGGTGGCGTTGGCGTTGGCGGCCGGGATGTCGACGAGTTCGTATCCGGCGATGAGGCCGCCGAGCAGGAGCAGGGCCATCAGGAGCAGGGCGCCGACGGCGGTGCGCAGGGCGCCGGCGATCCGGCGTCGGCCGGTCCGCCCCGGGTGTCCGTCCTCCTGCGGCTCGTCGGCGCCGTCGCTCTGCCGCGGCTCGTCGGTGCCACTGCCGTCGTTGTGCCGTGCGGGGTCGGCGTTGCCGGTGGTGTCGGTGATTCCGGCGGTGCCGGTGCTGCTGTCGGCGCGGGCGGACGGGGCCCCGGAGGGCTGGTTGCCGGGTTCGTGTCTTCCGCTCGGCTGCTGTGGCTCGTCGCTCATGTCGTGCAGACTCCTCGGCCGCGGTCACTTCCCCCATAGTGCACTTTTCTGTCTCATACGCACCGGATCGACCATCGAAAAGCGCTCGCGGCGACCGCCCACTTGGGGCTAATGTCATGCGCTTTGGTGCCTGACGGTGGCTCGGCACCCGGGTGACGGGAGCGATGGGTGCGGTTGTACGCGGTGGTGGCGGCGGGCGGCTTCCGGCGCTACGCCACCTATCGGACCGCCACGGCAGCGGGAGTGTTCACCAACACCGTCTTCGGTTTCATCATGACGTACACCTACGTGGCCCTGTGGGACGAGCGTCCGCAGCTCGGCGGTTACGACATGCCTCAGGCGCTCACCTACGTATGGCTGGGGCAGGCACTGCTGATGACCTGCGCCATGATGGGCGGCGGCTTCGAGGACGAACTGATCGAGCGCATCCGGACGGGTGATGTGGCGGTCGATCTCTACCGTCCCGTTGACCTCCAACTGTGGTGGCTGGCAGGTGACTTGGGGCGCGCGGCCTTCCATCTGCTGGGCCGTGGTGTGGCGCCGATGCTGTTGGGTTCGCTCGCCTTCGAACTCGCCCTGCCGACCTCGCCGGCGGTCTGGTCGGCCTTTCTCGTCTCGGTGACGCTCGGTGTCGTCGTCAGTTTCGCGATCCGCTATCTGGTGGCGCTCTCCGCGTTCTGGCTGCTGGACGGGGCGGGGGTGTCGCAGATGACGTCCCTGGCCGGGCTGTTCTTCTCCGGGATGCTGCTGCCGCTGACGCTGTTTCCCGGGGTGCTGGGCGAGGTGGCCCGGGTGTTGCCGTGGTCGTCGCTGCTTCAGGTGCCGGCCGATGTGTTCCTCGGCAAGTACACGGGGTGGGGGCTGGTGGAGGCGTACGCGTTCCAGGGCGGCTGGGCGCTGGCGCTGCTGCTGGCGGGACGGCTGCTGCAGTCGGTGGCGACGCGGAGGGTGGTGGTCCAGGGTGGCTGAGACGACAGGGAGGGCCGGGGCGGACCGGCCCGCGGTGGTGTTCGTCGAGCGGTCGCGGTTCGTCGAGGGGGTCCGGGCGTACGGGCTGATCGCGACGATGTGGCTGCGCTCGACCATGGCGTACCGGGCCTCGTTCGCGATGACGGCGTTCGGGAACTTCGCCGTGACGGCCTTCGACTTCGTCGCGATCATGCTGATGTTCTCGCACGTCGACGCGCTGGGCGGATACTCGCTGCCGGAGATCGCCCTGCTGTACGGGGCCTCGGGCACCGCGTTCGGTCTCGCCGACCTGGTCATGGGCTCGATGGACCGGCTGGGGCGGCGGGTGCGCGACGGCACGCTGGACACGTTGCTGGTGCGGCCGGTGCCGGTGCTGGCCCAGGTCGCGGCGGACCGGTTCGCGCTGCGCAGGCTGGGGCGCATCACGCAGGGCGTGCTGGTCCTGGGGTACGCGCTGGTGGTGCTGGACATCGAGTGGACACCGCTGAAGGTGGTGGTGGTCCCGCTGATGCTGCTGAGCGGTGCGGCGATCTTCGCGGCGGTGTTCGTGGTCGGGGCGGCGTTCCAGTTCGTCGCGCAGGACGCCTCCGAGGTGCAGAACTCCTTCACGTACGGCGGGAACACACTGCTCCAGTACCCGCCGTCGATCTTCGCGAAGGACCTGGTGCGCGGGGTGACGTTCGTGGTGCCGCTGGCGTTCGTGAACTGGCTGCCCGCGCTGTACGTGCTGGGCCGGGAGTACCCGCTGGGACTGCCGGAGTGGGTGGCGTTCCTGCCTCCGGCGGTGGCCGCCCTGTGCTGGGTGGGCGCGGGCCTGGCCTGGCGCAAGGGCCTGCGCGCGTACCGCAGCACGGGCAGCTG
This sequence comes from Streptomyces sp. CB01580, assembly GCF_001905795.1. Classification (GTDB taxonomy): domain Bacteria; phylum Actinomycetota; class Actinomycetes; order Streptomycetales; family Streptomycetaceae; genus Streptomyces. The sequence continues at coordinate 376,791 of NZ_LIXJ01000004.1, read as the reverse complement.
ACCGGGATGCGCGACGGGGGCGGTGCGAGGGGCGGGCGGCGAAGGGGGCAGGAGGACGTAGGCCGAGAGGTGCGGGGCAGGAGCAAGTACTAAGTACGGGGCGGGCACGGGTACGGACGCGGGCGCAGCCGCGAGGGCCGGGGCCGGGACACGGACAGGAACAGGGGCATCGGAGATGGACGCAGAGGCGGAGGCGGAGGCCGGGGCGGGGATGGCGGCGGGGGAGGGCACCCGTACGGGGGAAAGGGGCCGTCCCGGTGGCACTGCCGGCGCCGGGACCGGTGCAGGAGTCGACGGGAAGGCCGGTGGAGGAGTGGGTGCGAAGGTTGGTGGGAAGGCCGCTGGGAAGGCCACCGCCGAGGTCGCCGGCAAGTCCGGCGCCGGGAGCGGTGGAGAGGCCGACTTCATCGTGCTCGACAACGTCGAGAAGGTCTTCGACGTGCGCCGCAGAAGCGGTTTCCTGCGGCGTGAGCGCCGTCAGGTGCGGGCGGTCGATTCGATCAGCTTCCGTGTCCCGCGCGGCGAGATGGTCGGTTACATCGGCCCGAACGGCGCCGGGAAGTCGACCACGATCAAGATGCTGACCGGCATCCTCACCCCGAGCGGCGGCCGGCTGCGGGTGGCGGGCATCGACCCGTCCAGGGAGCGCACGAGGCTGGCGCACCGGATCGGAGTGGTGTTCGGCCAGCGCACCACGCTGTGGTGGGACCTGCCGCTGCGCGACTCGTACCGGCTGATGCACCGGATGTACCGGATCCCGGACGCCCGCTACCGCGAGAACCTGGACCGGTGCGTCGAACTCCTCGATCTGGGTGAGTTGTTGGACGTTCCTGTGCGGCAGCTGTCGTTGGGGCAGCGGATGCGTGGCGACATCGCGGCGGCTCTGCTGCACGATCCCGAGGTGCTGTACCTGGACGAACCGACGATCGGCCTCGACGTCGTCTCCAAGTCCAAGGTGCGTGGCTTTCTGCGGGACCTGAACGCGGAACGCGGTACGACGGTCCTGCTGACCACGCACGATCTGACCGACATCGAGCAGCTCTGCAAGCGTGTGATGGTGATCGACCACGGTCGGCTGATGTATGACGGCGCGCTGGCCGGGCTGCACGAGGTGGGGGAGAGCGAGCGGATGCTGGTGGTCGACCTGGAGCGTGAACTCCCGCCCATCCGGCTGGAGTCGGCGCCCTTCGTGCGTACGGTGAAGGTGGAGGGGCCGCGTCAGTGGCTGTCCTTCCCGGCCTCGGAGTCGGCCGCGCCACTGGTCGCCCGGATCGCCGCGGACCATCCGCTGGTCGATCTCTCGGTGCGGGAGCCCGACATCGAGGCGGTGATCGCGAAGATGTACGCGTCGGCCGACGGCGTGCGGGCGCATGTGGATCGGTGACGGAACCACGCGGGGTTCAATAGGCTGCGCGGTATGACGAGTGAGCTTCCTGAAATGCGTGCCTCCGACGCCGAGCGTGAGCGCATCGCCGAGATCCTGCGCGAGGCGGTGGCCGAGGGCCGGCTGGAGATGGAGGAGTTCGAGCAGCGGCTCGACGCGACTTACAAGGCGCGTACGCATGGGGAGTTGGAACCGCTCGTACGGGATCTTCCGGCACCCGGCACCCATGGGCGCCCGGTGGGCCAGGCCCCTGCGACGACCGGTTCGGAGCTGCGTTGGGCGGACCGGATCGGCAAGCCGGCCACGTCGAGCGGAGGGTTCGCCCTCTGGGGCGGGTTCGGCCGCCGGGGCAACTGGACGGTGGGCCGGAAGTTCACCGGCTTCGCGATGTGGGGCGGCGGTGACATCGACCTGCGCGAGGCGAACTTCGAGGACCGCGAGGTGGTCATCCGCTGTTTCACGATCATGGGCGGCATCCATGTGACGGTTCCGCCGGAGCTGAACGTCGAGGTCAGAGGCATCGGCATCATGGGCGGCTTCGGGGAGAGCTCGAAGGACGAAGGCGTCCCGTCGCCGGACGCGCCTCGCGTGCGGATCACCGGGTTCGCGCTGATGGGCGGTGTCGGCGTGGAACGCAAGAGAAGCAAGGCGGAAAGAAAGCGGCTCAAGGAGGCGGAGCGGGAGCGGGAGCTGGGGCGCGGGCGCGGACGGCTGGAGAAGGGCGAGGGGCGGGACGGCCTTTAGACCTCCCTGGGTTTCTTCGAGTCCCTTCGATCCCGTTCGATCCTGTCAGGCCCTCCTCGGGTCGCGTCGAGCGCGTTGTGGCCGAGTCGTAGCCGCAGGAATGGGAAGGGACCGCCCCGGCCTCAGAACCGGCCGCCGACGGGCTGCTGTCGGTGCGGCAGCCCCGCCGGGCCGGTCGAGTCCGCCGGGCCGGTCGAGTCCGCCGGGTCCGTCGGGTCCGTCGGGTCCATGAGGCTCACCGGATCCACCGACGAGCCCAGGTGCCGGTAGCCCGCGTCGTTCAGGTGGAGGTGGTCGCCGGAGTCGTAGGCGGGCAGCAGCCGGGTCGGGTGGTGCGGGTCGCGGGCCACCGCGTCGAAGTCGATGACCGCGTCGAAGACCCCGCCCGCCCGGATCAGCTCGTTGACCCGTTCCCGTACGGCGTTCCGCGCGGGCGTCCACGTGCGGTACCCCTCGTACGGCATCAGCGTGGCTCCGACAACCCGTAGTCCGCGTGCGTGGGCGCGCAGGGTCAGGGAACGCAGAGCGTCCGCGATGCGTCGCGGGTCGGTCTCCTGCGGGTGTTTCTGCACGTCGTTGATGCCGAGGGCGATGACCACCGTCCGTATCCCGGCGATGTCCAGTGCGTCGCGGTCGAAGCGGGCGCTCGCCCGTATGCCGGTGCCGTCGCGCAGCACGCGGTTGCCCGCGATGCCCGCGTTGACCACCCCGTACCGGCCGCGCAGCCGGTCGGCGAGCACGTCGGGCCAGCGGCTGTTCGTGTCGAGTGCGGAGCCGGTGCCGGCGGTGAGGGAGTCGCCGATGACCGCGATGGTTCCGGTGGCGGTCGTGGCGCGTACGTCGACGGTGGTGAGGTAGCGCCAGTCGGTCGTGGGCCGGACGCCCGTCCCGTCCTCCACGTACGACGTCTGGTGACTGCGGGGGTGCGCGGTCACCGGGCCCGCGGCGGCGGGGGTGCGCAGGGTGACGACGAGGTCGGAGTCGGCGGCGACCGGGACGACGACCGGATCGCTGACGACCTGTCCGCCCGCGGCGATCGTCACGGCGGTGGCGCCGCGGAACGTCACGGGGCGGGCGTCGACCGCGGCGTGGTCCACGACCAGCGGACGCGTACCGAAGAGGTTGGACACGGTGATGCGCGCCGCGTCTCCGCCGATGCTGGTGTGCACGATGTTGTGGATGGTGCGGCGGACCGGGGCGCCGGCGGAGTACGTGTCGTCCACCCCGGCCGTGGGGGCCGCCGACCAGGTGGCGAGCCAGCGGCCGGTGGAACGGGTGGGCGCGGCCGGTACGGCCGAGGAGACGGGCGCGGAGGGTGCGGCCGACGGAACCGGTGCGGCAGGGGGAACGGATGCGGCGGGGGCGGGGATCACGGGCCCGGCGATCGGCCGCGGGTACGGATGCGTATCACCGGTCTCCGGGCCGGAACGCGGAACGGAACCGGCGGACGACGGGGATCCGGAGGACGGCAGGCGACCGGTGAGCGACGGGGAGCCGGGGAACAGCAGGGGACCGGCGGACGCCGCCCCGGCGGCGAGTGCGGCGGTGGCCGCCACGAGGGCGATGAGCGGGGCACGTCCCCGGAGCCTGGGCATGGACGGTGTTTCTCCTCGTACGTGTCGGGCTGGTCCCATGATGAAGCAGGCATCGGGAACTCCACGTGCGGCGTGGGAGTAGGACAGACAGGCACAATGCGTACGGACACCGGGGGGTGATGCGTATGCGGACAGGTGGAGCGATGGAACGGACCGACGGAACCGGCGGGGCGGACGGGACGGGAGGGACCGGCGGCCCCGGGGAACGGGGCGCGGGGCGTCCGGGGCGTGCCCCGGAGCGGGTGACGGGCGCGGCCCGTCCCCGGCCGGGGGGCCACCCGGCCCCGCTCGCCTCGTTCGCGTACACCGCGGCCGACGAGGAGAAGCGGCGCGGTGTGCGCCGGATGAAGGCCACGGCCACGGGCCTCCTGCTGCTGGTCGCGCTGGTGTACGTGCTCGCCACCTGGGCGCAGCACGCGGGGGTGAGCGGCTGGCCGGGCTATGTCGCCGCGGCCGCCGAGGCGGGGATGGTGGGCGCGCTGGCCGACTGGTTCGCCGTGACGGCGTTGTTCAAGCGTCCGATGGGCCTGCCGATCCCGCACACCGCGATCATCCCCACCAAGAAGGACCAGCTCGGGCAGTCTCTGGGGTCCTTCGTCGGCGAGAACTTCCTCTCCGGCGACGTGGTGCGCAGCCGTATACATGCTCTCGGCATCGGCGGCCGGCTCGGCGCCTGGCTGGCCGAGCCCGCCCACGCCGACCGGGTCACCGCCGAGCTGGCGACCGCGCTGCGCGGTGCGCTGACGGTGCTGCGCGACTCCGATGTGCAGGCCGTGGTGGGCGAGGCGATCACCCGGCGGGCGAACGCGGCGGAGATCGCGCCCGGGCTCGGCAAGATGCTGGAGAAGGTCGTCGCCGACGGTGGTCATCGCCGGGTGGTGGACCTGATCTGCGTACGGGCCCATGACTGGCTGGTGCTGCACGGCGACTCGGTGATGGAGGCGGTGCAGGGCGGGGCGCCGGGCTGGACCCCGCGGTTCGTCGACAAGCGGGTGGGGGAGCGGGTCTACAAGGAGCTGCTGCGTTTCGTCACGGAGATGCGGGACATGCCGGGGCATCCGGCGCGCGCCTCGATCGACACCTTCCTCACCGACTTCGCGGCCGACCTCCGGACGGACTCGGAAACCCGGGCGCGGGTGGAGCGGCTGAAGTCGGAGATCCTGGGGCGCAGCGAGGTGCAGGAGGTCATCGCGTCGGCCTGGGCGTCGGTCCGCGCGATGATCATCACCGCGGCGGACGACGAGCAGAGCGAACTGCGGTTGCGGGCCCGGGCCTCGCTGCTGACGTTCGGCGCGCGGCTGGCGACGGACGGGCGGATGCAGGCCAAGCTGGAGGGCTGGCTGGAGGACGCGGCGGTCTATGTGGTGACGACGTACCGCGCGGAGATCACCTCACTGATCAGTGACACGGTCGCGAGCTGGGACGCGGAGCAGACGTCGAAGAAGATCGAGGCGCACATCGGCCGTGACCTGCAGTTCATCCGCATCAACGGCACGGTGGTGGGTGCGCTGGCGGGGCTGCTGATCCATACGGTGACGAGGGTGCTGGGGGCCTAGTGCCGCTCCCGGCGGCTTCGTGGGCGGCGGTCGGTGGTCGGCGGCAGCGGACCACGACGGGCCCTGGACGCGGTCCCGGGGGTTGTGCGACGGGGCCGGGCGGGCCGGGTGCGCCGGTCGGCTCAGGCGGGCCGGGGCGGGTCGGCTGAAGCGGCCCGGCGGTGCCCGGCTCCCGGGGCGTACCGCTTCGGCGGCCCGGGGCGTACCGGTCGGGCGGCCGGGCCGTACCGCTTGCTCCCGGCCGACCCGTACCGCTCGCGGACCGCCCGGACCGCGTCGCTTCCGGACGGTTTCAGCCGGAGCAGCGGCAGCGAGTGACCGCCCACGACGCCGCGGCCATGCCGCCCGCCACGGCGAAGACGGACGGCCAGGCGCCGATCTTCTTGGCCAGCGGGTGCGAACCGGCGAACGCGGCGACATAGGCGGCGGTCAGTCCGGCGGCCGCGCGCGGCCCGGCCTGCCGGTTCCATTCGTACGCGGCGACGCTGCCCGCGGCGGCGAGCGCGACCCCGCCCAGCGGACGCTTCCCGGTCCACCGTGCGACCGCGTACCCGCCGATCAGCCCGCTCGCCGCCACCGCCGCTGCCGGAACCTTCGCCATCGCAGCCACCTTCGCCTTCTCATCCGTGTCGTCCGGGCCGTCGGCCCGGGACTTCGAGGCTAACGCGGTCCGAGGTCATCCGGTCGCCGAGGGGGTGCACAGGCGTTTACCCTGGGGGTGAACAAGTGTGCACCTCGTCATCTCGTGGGCTCCGCCCGAAGCCATGCCGCCGCCGACGCACCGTACGGAGAACCATGCCCGCGGACATACCCGCCCCGCCCCCGTCCGCCGTCGCCGCCCCGCATCCCCGGTTCGCCGTCGGCGTGCTGGCCTTCTGCGGTGTCGTGGTCGCGGTCATGCAGACGATCGTCGTACCGCTGCTGCCGCACATCCCCGAGCTCACGGGCGCCACGCCGGCCGCCGCGAGCTGGCTGGTCACCGTCACGCTGCTGACCGGCGCCGTCTTCACCCCCGTCCTGGGCCGGGTCGGCGACATGTACGGCAAGCGGCGGGTGCTCGTCGCCTCGCTCATGGTCCTGGTGCTGGGATCGGTGCTGTGCGCGGTCAGTTCCCACATCGGCGTACTGATCACCGGCCGCGCCCTGCAGGGTGCGGCGCTCGCCGTCGCCCCGCTGGGCATCAGCATCCTGCGCGACGAACTCCCGCCCGAGCGGGTGCTGTCCGCGGTGGCGCTGATGAGTTCGACGCTCGGCATCGGCGCGGCGGTCGGGCTGCCGGTCGCCGCGCTGGTCGTCGAGAGCTTCGACTGGCACACGATGTTCTGGGTCTCGGGGGCCATCGGCGTCATCGACATCCTGCTGGTGCTCCGTTACGTGCCCGAGTCCCCGCTCCGCACCCGCGGCCGGTTCGACGCCGTCGGCGGCCTGGGCCTGTCCGCCGCCCTGGTCTGTCTGCTGCTCGCCGTCACCCAGGGCGCCGACTGGGGCTGGACCTCGGCCCGGACCGTCGGTCTGCTGACGGCCGCCGTCGTGGTGGCCCTGGCGTGGGGCCGGTACGAGCTGCGTGTCCCGACGCCGATGGTCGACCTGCGGGTGTCCGCTCGTCCGGCCGTCCTGTTCACCAACGTCGCGGCCCTGCTGATCGGCTTCGCCTTCTACGCGAACTCCCTGGTCACCGCCCAGATGGTGCAGGAGCCGAAGGAGACGGGCTACGGGCTCGGCGCCTCGCTCGTCGTCAGCGGGCTGTGCCTGCTGCCGGGCGGCGTGATGATGGTGGCGCTCTCGCCGGTCTCGGCCCGGATCTCCGGGAAGTACGGGCCGAAGGTCAGTCTGGCCCTGGCGGGCGGGGTGATCGCGGCCGGTTACGTGGTGCGGTACTTCACCAGCCACAGTCTCTGGCTGATCATCGCCGGGGCGACGGTCGTCGCCTCGGGCACGGCCCTCGCGTACTCGGCACTGCCCGCGCTGGTCATGCGTGGTGTCCCGGTGAGCGAGACGGGCGCGGCCAATGGGCTCAACACCCTGATGCGGTCGATCGGGCAGGCGTGCTGCAGCGCGACGGTGGCCGCGGTCCTCTCCGGTCTCACGTTCCGGGTGGGCGGCCGGGCTGCCCCGACGCTCCACGCGTACCAGCTCGTCTTCCTCATCGCGGCGGGGGCGGCGCTCGCGGCACTGCTGGTCACCCTGTGCCTGCCGGGCGGCCGTGCACCCGCGACGGGTACCGTCGAGGAGAGCGGCGACACCCCGGCGGCCCGGACGGAGGGCAGGCGGTCGGCGCCGGTCCACGAGGTCCATGAGGTCCGTGAGGCCGAGGAGATCCAGGAGAACGCATGACCAGCGGCCAGGCCACCGCACCGTCCCCGGCCCCCGGCCCGGGAACGGGGCAGGGGCAGGGGCCTTGCACGGAGCCGGAATCGGCGCCGACTCCGGGACCGGAGTCGGGGTCGGAGCCGATCGTGGGCGCGGCCGGTCCGGGCACGACGCCCGCCGATCCGGGTGCGGCTCCCACGGGCCCCGGTGCTTCCTCCGCCGACCCGGACACGGTTCTCAAGGCCTCCGGCAGGTCCTCCGCCGATCCGGGCACCGGACGGGACGCGATCCTGCGCGCCGCCCGCCGGGCGTTCACCCAGCGCCCGTACGCCGATGTCACCATCAGGGGGATCGCCGCCGACGCCGGGGTGAGCCCGTCCCTGGTCGTGAAGCACTTCGGCCGCAAGGAAGAACTCTTCAACACCGTCGCCGACTTCGGCCCCGCGGCGGCGGAACTCCTCGCCGCGCCGCTCGGCACGCTGGGCCGCCACATGGTGCTGACCCTGGTGAGCCGCCGCCGGGAGAAGCAGTCCGACCCCCTGCTGCGCGTCGTCTTCTCGCTCGGCAACCGCGACGAACGCTCCCTGCTCCGCGACCGTTTCCACGAACAGGTCACCGACGCCCTGACCGCCCGCCTCCACGGCCCCGAGGCAGCGCTGCGCGCCGAACTGATCGCCGGCCACCTCCTCGGCCTCGGCGCCACCCTCAGCCTCCACCGCGACGGCGCGGGCGCCCGTGCCACGCCGGAGCACATCGCGGACCTGTACGCGCCCGCGCTCCAGGCGCTCATCACGGGACGAGCGGCCGACGGCACGGGCCCGGGAAGGTAGGGTCCGGGGACAACCGGATGAGGGGGCCTCGTGTTCATCCGTACGCGTGCCCGTGCCTGTGTCCGTGCCCGTGCCGCCACGACGGCCGTGACCGTCACCGCCGTGCTGCTCGGGACATTCCTGACCGGCTGCGCCGGGACGCGGACTTCGCAGGAGCCGACGGACGACGTCGCCGCCGCGTCACCGTCCGCGAGTGCCGCGGTGGCGGGAGGCACGGCCGCCGCCGCCGAATCGTCGAACGACGCCGTGGGCGGGGCGGGTCCGGGCGCGGGGGCCGCCGACGCGGCCGAGGCCGCAGGGGACAGGCCGGAGGCGGTACGCGACGCCTTCGCGGGCCTCCAGGCCACGCTGAACGACACCTGCACGCCCGGATCGTCGGGCTGTGCCTACTTCCTGGGCCGCGTCAACGACGAACTCGCGCGCCTGGGCAAGGCGATGAAGGCGGACTCGAAGGGCCCCGGCCACTTCAAGGAACCACTGGCGTGGATCGACGCCCTGCGCGGCGCGCTGAAGGGTGACGCCTCCACGGAGAACCTGGAGAAGCACCGCTCCGGACTGCTCGGCACCCGCGACCGCATCAACACCTGGATGCAGGGCCACCCGGAGGACCACCGCTGACATCCCCCGGCGTCCGTCGGCGGCACCCGGCCCGGACCCGGCCCAGACCCGGCCCGGACTCGGCCCGGACTCGGCCCGGACTCGGCCCGGACTCGGCCCGGACCCGGCCCGGACCCGGCCCGGACCCGGCCCGGACCCGGTCCTTGCCCGGCCCGAACCACGAACCGGAACCCGAAACCCGGACGCGGCCCCGACGCCCCTCGGGCGCTTCACCAGCCGTCGACTTCGGGCGGCCGGAAAGCGAGCACGCCGGAGATGGTCGAGAAGAACATGACGAAGACCGCGCAGACGATCTGCCAGACGAGGTGGAAGACGTCCGTGCCGGGCCTGGGGCCGAGGGCGGGAGGAACCTTGTGCTGCGGGTCGATGGTGATCAGATACCGCTGACCGACTTCCAACTCCTGTCCCACGGTGGACAGTTTGCGTTGACGCGGATTCCCCGGATAGGAAACGTCGTAGGTGTGCGTGGTCACGCCGTCCGGGTCGGTCAGGGAGGACACGTCCCGTATGACGCCGTAGACCTCCTGACCCCGGTCGTGCAGGGCGTTGGACGAGAGGTACTGCATGTGCTGGGCGCAGAAGAACATGCTCGCTATCGCGGCCAGCAGTCCCCACGAGGCGCCGACTCCGGTACCCGCGCGTGCGAGGCCCACGGCGCATCCCACAGCGATGCCGCACACCGGCAGCAGCAGCATCTTGACCAGGCTGTCCGTGGTGTGGAGGAAGCGGCCGAGCAGTGTGAACAACCACAGGGTGACCAGTCCGGCGGCGATCCCGAGCGTGATTCCCGCGCACATCCGACCGCTGGGAACCCTCACCCGGAGCTGTCGCATCGATACCCTCCCCGCATCCGCCGATCCGATCCGTTCCGATCCGGTTGGGCCAGGTCGGGTCCTGTCCTGTCCGGTCCGAGTACGTGGTCCGGACCCGGACCGTTCCGTACGGCCTTCCGTGACCCACGACCACGATGACCACGGACCATGGACTCACGACTTCTGCGGGGAGTCCAGGGCTTTCCACCGTGCCACGTGCTGCCCACACGTCACACACCGCGCTCGCCCTCGTCACGGACCCGGAGAACGGGCGTGACGAGGGCGAGCGCGGTGCAGGGTTCTCCCGGGACTTGCGGACTTCCGGCTTTTGAGGTTCCCGGATTTCCGAAGGCGCGCGGGAGAAGGACCGGTTGGTGAACCGGCCGACTGCTCAGTTGGCGGGAGCCTGGTAGAGGCCCCGGCCGGCGCGGCGGGCGCGGGAGGTGCCGACGAGCCGGTCGAGGGTGCTGCGCACGGTGTTGATGCTGCCGGGGGTGAGTTCACGCCCCAGGGCCTTCGTGACCTCGCGAGCGCNCGAGGACGGCGGCGCCTGGGCCTGGCTCCTCGTCGTCGGGTCGGCCGTGACCAGCCTGCTCACGCTGTACGTGGTGGCCAAGGTCTGGAACCTGGCGTAGGGTTCTCCCGGGACTTGCGGACTTCCGGCTTTTGAGGTTCCCGGATTTCCGAAGGCGCGCGGGAGAAGGACCGGTTGGTGAACCGGCCGACTGCTCAGTTGGCGGGAGCCTGGTAGAGGCCCCGGCCGGCGCGGCGGGCGCGGGAGGTGCCGACGAGCCGGTCGAGGGTGCTGCGCACGGTGTTGATGCTGCCGGGGGTGAGTTCACGCCCCAGGGCCTTCGTGACCTCGCGAGCGCGGACGGGGGTGTCGCCGAACGTGGCCAGCACCTTGATGGCCATCTCGGTGAGGCCGCCGTTGTCGTCGGCGGCCGGCGCGGGAGCCGCGGTCTTCTTCGACGCCTTGGCCCTGGTCGGCTTGGTGTCCTTGGTGTCCTTGGTGTCCTTCGCCGCCTTGGCGGCAACGGAGCCCTTGGCGGAAGCAGAACCCTTGGCAGAGGCGGAAACCTTGGCGGAAGCCGTCGTCTTGCTCGCTCCGACCGTCTTGGCCGCGGAAGCCGACTTGGCGGTCTTGGAACCCGCGGCCCTGGAACCGGTGGCCTTCTTGGCCGTCTGCGCGCGCTCGGTCTTCGGCTTGGCCGCAGCCTGCTTGCGCCCCTTGGACGCGGCTGCCTTACCGGCGGTGCGTCGCGCGGGTGCGGCAGACGGAGCCGCCTCCTGCTCCGGCGCGGATTCCGTACGCTCCTCCTCCGGAACCTCCGCCTGCACCTGCGACTCCTGCGAGTCCTGAGGATCCTGCGGGGCCTGTGCGGGGGCGACGGCGTCGACGGACTCCTGCGCCTGCTGCGGAATCAGAGGAGCGGCAGCGCTCGCCGGTGCCTTGTCGGCCCCGTCGGTCGCACCGACCTCGGCGACGTCCGTGGCTTCGGCGTTCTTCTGCTCCGAGGCGGTCGTGGTCTCGATCGCCCGCGGCGCCGCGTCCGAGGACGGGGCGGCGGTGGAGGACAGCGCGCGCAGCGCCGTCAGCGCGGTGCGCACCGACTCCAGCCGCTCGGTGACGGCGGCGAGTTCGTTCTGCAGGTTCTGCTGGTGCTGCTCCAGACGAGGAAGTTCCTCCTGCAACAGGGAAGTTGTGGCATCGATGGTGCCAAGTGTGCTGGTCTCGGGGGTCATGTTGTCGCCCTTCTCTCCCGGCCGACTGTTGGTGACTGATGTGGTGCAGCGTAAGGGGCGTTGTGTTGTGGCCGGAAATCGACGTTCGGTACAAACGGTCGGGCGCCCACCTTCGCGTTGACGGCCAGTCTCCTGAATTCCGCCGCCGTGCGCCCAGGAGCCGGCCAGGAGCCACTCGTTCGGCCGCATGGCGACCCCCGAGGCGGCGGCATACGGGGACCCTGGCGCACATGTCGTCACGCGAAGAGGTACGGGCCCGGAGCGAGGCTTCGTACCTCGCTCCGGGCCCGTACCGGGCGGGCGCTCCCCGCCCCGGTGTCTGCTGCCGACCCGTACCGCGTGCGTGTACCGCTCGCGCGTACCGCTGTCAGGTACGCCCGCGGTCAGTCGCCCTCCGTTCCGCCGCCGTCGTCGGCACCGCCGTCGTCCGTACCCTTGCCGTCCACACCGTCTCCGTCTCCGTCCGCACGGTTGCCGCGCGCGGCGGCCTCGACCATGTACGTCGTGGTGCTGGCACCGTCCAACGCCTCGCGGATGATGTCGGCGTGCCCGCAGTGGTGCGCGATCTCCCGGAAGACGTGCAGCAGCACATGCCGAACGGTCCAGGTGATCGGCCCCGGCGCCCACGGATACGACGGGAGCGTCAGGACCCGGTCGAGATCGGGCTCCTGCCGCACGGTGCGATCGAACTCCGCTGCCGTCGCGTGGAAGGCGTCGAGCAGCCCGGCCAGGGTCTCGTTCCCGGTCATGCGGTTGCGGTCGGGGTCCAGCTCGTCCTGACCGACCTCCGCGGGCGCCGTGCCGTCGATCACCGCGAGCCAGGTGCGCTGCATCTCGACGAGGTGCTTGACCAGACCGCCGAGCGTCAACTCGCTGACGGTGGTGGTGAGAGCGGCCTGTGGCTCCGTGATGCCCGTGAGCGTGTAGAGGAAGTTGCCGCGTTGATCCGCCACGATGGCCAGCAGGTCCTCCCGCTCCCCGTCGCGTACGTCCGCGCCACCCGTTGTCGTTCCCATGAGACATCGCCTTTCGGTCGGCTCCTGGCCGCCCACCCTAGGAGGTCTCGCGGGAGGCCGTGCGGACCTCTCCGAGCACCGGCCCGGCAGGGTCGGGCGGCGCGGGGGTACGCCGCGTACCGATCCGGTCCATGGCCAGCCGCAGCGCCATGACCAGCACGGCGGCGACCGCGAACGCGGCCCCGGCCCAGGTGAGCCGGCGGGTTCCGTAGCCGCTCATGACCCATCCGCCGACAGCGGTTCCGACGGTGATGCCCAGGTTCGAGAACGAGATGAAGAGGCTGTTGCCGAACTCCGGGGCGTCGGTGGCGTCGCGCCCCAGCCAGCTCTGACTCACCACGAGCCCGCCCGAATGCACCGCGCCCCAGACGAGCACGGCCACCACCATCGGAGCGAACGACGGACCGACCACGTACAGCAGCACGTACACGGCCAGACACAACACCGGATAGGCGACCGCGGTGCCTATGAGGCTGCGCCGCAGCAAGGCACCGAAGGCGAAGTTCCCGGCGATCATCACGATGCCGAACGCCATCAGCATGGCACTGACCCACGTGCCGTCCATGTGCGTGACCTGTCCGAGGTACTCGGCGAAGTAGCCGTAGACCGAGAACATCGCCGCGAAGACGAGTACGACGGACACGATCGTCAGCCACGTACGCGATCGCCCGAGGATGCCCAACTGGGACCCGTACGACATCCGTCGGCCGACGGGCATGGCCGGGACGAACCGCAGGATGCCGAGGAAGGCGGCCAGATTGACGAGCGCAGCGAACCAGAACGCCGACGCCAGGGACACGTGCTCGGCGAGATACGAACTCAGCGGCACCCCGAAGGCGAATCCGACGGTCACCCCGCCGAACACGGTCGTCGTGGCCCGGGTCGCGTCCTCGGCGGGCACCATCCGCGCGGCGGTGGCCAGCGCGACGGCGAAGAACACCGGGTGGAAGAGGGCGGGGACGATACGGAAGGCCAGCATCACCTCGTACTGCGAGGTGATCGCGTAGACGGCGTTCGACACGGCGAACACCGCGATCGCCGATGCCAGCACCTTCTTGCGGTCGACACCGGAGGCCAGCAGCGTCGTGAACGGCCCGGACACCGCGATGACCAGGGCGAACACCCCTACCAGCCATCCCGCCGCGGACGGCGCGACGCCGAGCTCGGCCGAGACCTGGGGGAGCACGCCGACCATGCCCATCTCGGTGGTGATGATCCCGAACACGCCCAGGGCGAGCACCAGGACGGTGAGGGAGGTTCTCTTCATCTCAACCCTTCATCAAATCTAGAAAAGTGGATATGTTCGACCATGCGGCAGCCGACGGTACGCACCGCCCCCGGCCGGGCCGGGAGCGAGGGGGCGGGAGCGAGGGGGTGCGGGGCCCTACAGGGCGTCCCGGACGTGCGTGGCGAACTCCGCGATCACAGCCTCGTTGCGCCGGTAGTACGTCCACTTGCCGATGCGCTCCGAGGCGAGCAGCCCCGCGTCCTTGAGCGTCTGCAGATAGCCGGACACGACGGACTGTGCCAGCCCGGAGCGCTTCTGGATGTCACCCACGCACACCCCGATGTGGAAGCCGAGCCCCTGCTGCCGGTAGGAGCCCTCGTCGAAGTACTTCTCCGGCTCCTTCAGCCACTGCATGAACTGCAGTCGAGCGGGGTTGGCGAGCGCCTTGTGCACGGCCAGGGGGTCCATCGCGTTCGCCTCTCCATGTGGCAGACGGTACGCATCTAACTTTCCCGATATGTGGGGGGCGAGTCAAACTGTCGGAATCGGCCAGGGGCTGGCCTGAATCGTTATGGGGAACTTATGGGGTGAGTTTCACTCTGTGTGACAGATGTGGCCATAAGGTCTTTGACGCGTGTGTGTTGCCGAAGGAAGGTGACGCAGTCCCCCCACGGTAGCCATCTCTTTCAACCGTTGGATTTCTCATGCGCACAGTTGCTTCCGCATGCACGCTTACGGCTGCCACCACGGCAGCCCTGCTGCTTGCCCCTACGGCATACGCCACCGCCCCCGGCGACAACGGCACCGTGAAGATCCACGATGCCGCGACCGGTGAGGAGCTCCGCAAGAACGAGCCTCACGTGTGCACCTTCTACCTCGACGCCTTCGGCTTCGACGCCGACCAGGACGTCGACTGGCGCATCGAGGCCTGGCCGCCCACCGCCAAGGTCAAGGGCGAGATCGTGAAGACCGGGTCCCTGGCGCTCGACGCCAAGGGCCACGGCCGTTCGCCGGACCAGTCCCTGCCCGACGGCCACTACAAGCTGTTCTGGAACTTCGACGGCGAGCACGGCAAGGCCAAGCACAAGGTCTTCTGGGTCGACTGCGAGGACAAGGGGAACCCCGGGGGCGGCGAGCCCGTCACCTCGCCCTCCCCGTCGGCGACCCCCGGCGAGCCGAGCCCCGAGGCTCCGTCCGAGTCGGCAGGCCCGTCCGAGTCGGCCAGTCCGTCCGAGTCGGACGGCCCGTCCACGCCCGCCCCGTCCGGCTCGACGCAGCCGACCGCGTCGCCCGCCACGTCCGCCCCTGAGGGGTCGACCGAGAAGCCCTCGTCCTCCCCGTCCGCCGGGGCCGAAGGCGACCTCGCCGAGACCGGCACCGGCGCGCCGGTCGGCCTGCTCGCCGCAGCGGCTGCCGCGCTCGTCGCAGCCGGCGGCTTCCTGGTGATCCGCCGCCGCAAGGCCCAGCAGCACTGACGCACCCGCGTGGCCCCGCGCCACGTGGCCGCTGAGCCTGTCTCTCACCCTCTGCCCGTGGTCGAACCTCTGGTCGGCCACGGGCTTTGAGGTTCGTGGTGGGTCTGTCCGGTCGTTGATGGACTACGTGCCCGGGTGCGGGACGGGCGTGTTGTGTCGCTATATGGCAAGGCGGGCGTTCAGCTTCGAGGGGAACCGGTTAGTCACTTGTCGAATTGCTGATGGCGTACAGCGGTGAGGAAATCTGTCCACGATGCGTTGCTGAACGTCAGTACTGGGCCGTCGGGAGCCTTTGAATCGCGGACCGCAGCCGCATGCCGGAGGTGGGCGGCCTCAACGCACTCGGTTGTGTTCGCTCCGCTGTATGACGACTTGAACCAGTGTGCCCGTTCGTGATCCATCACAGCTCCCCCAGGCTTGACTCAGGAGCGCGGCAGACAAGTTGATGTCACATGCCTGCGTGTGCGCAGGTACTCGAATGCTGGCCTATTGGGCGCGCAGAGAGGTGACGAACCGCGCCCACGAGCCGTGACGTACCGCAATATGAGACCCGCTGGGCCGCTTGGAGTCCCGTATGCCGACCATCGAGTGCAAGTCCGCGACCTCGACGCATTCGCCCCCAGCACCGTTGCTGTAACTGCTCCTCCGCCACTGGACCGCTATGGGAGGCTGGTTCATTGTGCGTGCTCCTTCATGACGGAACGGATCAGCGCAACTGATCTCTGCGGGCTCAAGGAAAGGGCCCTGAGGTGGTCGAACGCCCGCGTGTAGACGCTGACGTCTCCCGGGAGCTCCAAGTAGATCGAGTCCGTGAGGCCCTCTCGGTACACCAGGTCGGGGTCCTCCTGCTCGGGGAATCCGAGCACGGTGAAGGGCCCGGTGGTGGGGTACGCGCCAGCATCGTACGGCAGTACCTGCACCGTCACATTCCTCAACTTCGCCATCTCCAGCATATGTTCGAGTTGGGCGACCATGACCTTCCGATTGCCCATCACATGCATGAGCGCACTCTGGTGGATCACGGCCCAGAAGTCGGGACCCTTCGGCTCCAGCAGGAGCCGTTGACGGCGCATGCGTACGTCGACAAGCCGTTGGATCTCGTCATGGGGGAGGCCTGGCGTGACACGGCTCATCTCGGTGGCGTACTCGGCGGTCTGAAGTAGACCGGGCACGAACTCGCCCTGGTAGGTGCGCATGCTGCATGCCGCTTGTTCCAGGCCCACGTAGACCGAGAACCAGGCGGGAATCGCATCGCCGTGAGCGTGCCACCAGCCCTTGGTCTTGGAATCCTTCGCAAGAGAGCGCAGTAGGTCGCGCATGTCGTCGGGCGTGCCGTAGAAGCGGCAGAGCGCGTCCACGTCCGAAGGCTGCACACGCCCCTGACCGGTCTCCAGGCGATTGACCTTGGAGCCGCTCCAATCGAGTTCCTTGCCGACCTGGTTGCAGGTCAGACCGCTTTCTTCGCGGAGCTTCTTCAGTTCGATCGCCAGACGTCGGCGGCGGGCTGTGGGTGAACCGGCCACGTCAACACCTCTTCCGATAGCGGGAGTCACATCTCATCGGAAGCGTCCGTGATCGCCAATCACCCTATGGAGGGAATCTCTCCGTGCACATTGCATATCGGGATGTGAGGTTGGCATTCTCTCGATCGTGACAACCGTGAGTCATGACATCTCACGCATGGTGAGGTGTGGCGGTTCGGTCGTGTGAAAGGCGTGTGCTTGTGGTGAACGGAAGTGGCGGTTGCATGACACGTAGGCCCTGGGAACTGCCGTTCCTGGCGGAGCCCGAAGAGGTCGCTGGCGTAAGGCGCCTCCTGCGGCTGCATCTGCGCCTGTGGGGCCTGGCGGATGTGGCCGCCGCCGCTGAGATCTGCGCGAGCGAACTTGTGGCGAATGTGATCAGACATGTCGGTGCGGGTACGCCGAGCACGCTCGCGGTCGAGATGAACGGCACATGCCTCCGGGTCGCGCTTCGCGACCCGGACACGCGGGCCCTGCCCTCACTGCTGTCTGCTGGCCCGCACGACGAGTCGGGGCGTGGGCTGGTGATGCTGGACGCCGTGTCGGAACGGTGGGGTGTGATTCTCGGCGCGGAGTCCAAGCTCGTCTGGTGTGACCTCGCCACGCCCCTTTCTTCGCCGGATGGGCATGTCAACGACCCGAGGGTATCGAAGGGTGAGGCTTGTCTGACCTTGCACTTGGGAGATGCGGCGTCGTCTCTCGGAGAGGGGCGGATCCGTACCGCCTCTCAGCAGAAGGCGGCTATCGGCTTGATCGTCGACCTCCTGCATTGGCTGCGGGCTCATGGCTGCGACCCGGACGAGGCGTTGGAACTGGCTCAGGTGCGCTTCGAGGCAGAGCTGAGCCAGGTCGGGTGACCTTTAGGGCTGGTGCGCAGTGGGTTGCCCGGTGTCGCTGGGCCTTGACCGGAGTCAAGCGAGGCGCGGACCGCAACCGCCCCCTGGGGTGCCGGGAGGGCCGCCGGGGTGACAGCTCAGATGGCCCGTCGGTGCAGCATGGATGTCGGCACGTCCGCGACGATCTCGGGTTCTCGTTCACCGTGGTGAACGAGGTGCAACTCCTGCCGTGCCCGCATGCACAAGACGTGAAACCGTTCACGAGCCGTCGCCCCAGTGGAGTCCTCGGAGTAGCTGTCGAGGTCCGGAACGAAGACGATGTCGAATTCGAGCCCCTTCATGCTCGCAACGTTCAGGATCTGAATTCTGTTTGTTGCGAAATCGACTTTCGATCTGTTCTTGTCGCTCGAGATGTAGGACTCGGTCGAGGAATGAAGTCCCTGGCTGGCCAGCTGGCGATGGAGTTCACGCTGTAGCTCGGTGGTTCTACAGATGATGCCGACAGTGCACTGGGGGCGACTGGAAATGTATTGGGCGAGTTGCGTCACGAAAGGGCGCAGGGGGGAGCAATGCATCAGGTTTGGGGTCTCGCCGATACTCTCGGGGAGATTTCCTTCATCGCGAGCTTCGCCCGTTCGGAAATGCTCTGAAAGGAGAGCGATCGCGCGTGAAGTGCGGTGGTTATTTCTTAGGGCAAGTGTATCCGTCTCGATTTCGAGTCCTTTCCTGATTTCGGCGAGAGTTATCTGTTCTTCTTCGAAGCTGCGAAATTTATCCGCGAAAACGGTGGCATGAATGTCGAGGATGCCGCAGAGCTCGTAGAATTGACGCGGTAGGTTCTGTCCCTCGTCGACCACCAGGTGGATGGGCGGGCCCAGGTTTTTTTGTAGGCCCAGACATTGGATCTGCATCCGGGGCCAATCGTAACTCCACTCGTCAGCGCCGTCTGTCGGTGGTTCGGCCTGGAAAATTTCATTCCAGAATTTGTGCAGCCAACGATGAAAAGTGGTGACATGGAATCTTCCGGACAGGCGATTCGAGGATTGGTCGATATATTGGCTGAGCAGATTGGATCGTGTGATCAGGGTGCTCTCGCGTCCGGTGACAGCCTGCATCCAGGCCCTGTAGGCGGCCATGACGGTCTTTCCGGACCCTTGAGGTCCGGTGACCAAATGACGACCCCCAAACGGAAGGTCCATGACCGATTGTTGGTCTGCTGTCAAGTCGAGCAGGCTAGGGAGTTTCATGGCGCATCGACAGCTGCGGCAGATTCCTCGAAAGCAGCTTGAAGTACCGGCTGGAAGAAGCCCTGCACTCGATCGTCGCCAATGAGGAGGGTGCGATCAAGCAATGTATTTCCGATTTCGCAACATGTCTCGGGGAGTAGCGCGCAGGCGTGACAGGCGGCCCTGTTGAGGTTCGCCAGAGAGCGTCCCGTGGAGTCGGCGCAGAGAGGATCCTGGGAGCACCACTGGGCCGACTCGAGAAGGCGCACCATCGTTTCTTTCAGATGAGGAGGCATCCCTTGGCGAACCAGGCCGCCCAGCGTTCCCTCTGAATCCCCGGCCGCTGTGTAGATAAAGATCCCTGCTTGCCGAGGAACCTGACTTCCTGCGGGATTACTTCTTGCGTAGACGCGTTCGCGGAGTGAAGCCGCGTTGTACCCGCTGTCGTATGAGAGCTGCCGGATGAACTGATGGGCGAGTGTGTGCAGCATCACAAACCTGGGAAGCAGGCGAGGTCCCGTCTTCTCGCGAAGGCGTTCGACCTGGAAGGATGCCTCCAGGTTTTTTTCGATGCTCGCGACCCAACCTTGTACAGTCTGCGGCGACTCCCATTCCTGGAGCGCGTCCTCGGCGAAGGAAATGAAGATTCCTTCGCCGTACGACTCCACGGCAGGCAGCCACTGCGTGCTTGCCACAGGATTGACCGAGATCAGACGTTCACGGCCTTCCGATTCGTAGCGCGAAAAGCCCTCGAGTGCCCGTACCTCGCGGATTCGGTCGGCCACGACGACTCGATCCACTCGGCGGTGCAACAACTTCAGCGAATCAGAATCGACCTCCTGCACTCCGAGGTTGATTTGTCTGATGCTGAAGTCCTTGGTTGATTTCGTCTCCGGCTCCGAAGTGGCGAATGCCTCCCACTCGGCGATGCTGAGATCTTCGACCACGGTACTGGTTGTCGTTCTCGTCGAGTTCTCAACCGTGTGTGACCGATGCAAGGATTCGACGAATTCCTTGGACACTTCACATTTCTTCGCAATGAAAGTGACGAGGGTCTCTACGAGTGGTGAATCAGCCTCTTCCAAGAGGTCTCCCCACAGGTCGTGGGCCATGACTCTCCGGGCTGTGGTCCCGTCAGCCTCCGATTCCAAAGAGGTGGGTATTTCAATGGCCGAATGAACGAGCGGAAAATAAACGTTGGAAGCGCCCCGCTGAACCACACGGGGTTGCTCCTCGCACTCGTCGCGCTCGTCGTCGGCGGGTTGCCAGGGCTGACTCCCGGAACAGCGCACACCGATCTGTTTCAGCGCGTGCTTCTGGCTGATTCCTTCGAGCGTCCGGTACGCGTCGCAGGTGGTGCACGAAACCTTCAGCGCGTCGAGTCCGGACGACTCCGGGGTGGCGATAAACTTGAGGCTCTTCACCCGGCATTGACGTTGGTCGTGGGTTGTCGCCCGCGAGTGTGCCCACCTCTGCCAGTCGACATCGGCCATGTGCCCCTCTCTGCAGACCTGGATGAAACGCATGGGAGCCAGCTGCGGGGTATTGAGGCATCTGCCGCATCTGGGAGGCTTGTCCTTCTCTTCCATCTCGATGCGCCACAGAGTCATGACTCTGCACTTCGGGCAGAAGATCCACCGAGGGAAACGTACGTATCCGGGGCCTCTGCGGGAGACGAACTGGGCTTTACCCGAAGGGATCACCGGTGCCGCGCGGAACCCTCTCACGCCGAGCTTGCGGGCCAGCCGCGGCGATTCCACCGGTTCACCATGCTTACCCCAACTTCGAATGTCAGCGGCGACGAACGACTCTCCTTGGAGGTCGATGATGCCGCCGACGCCGAACGGGGAGATGGTCTGAGTCCTGCGGACTTTTCTCCTGATGTCCTTCATTCCTCAAGCCCCCCTGACCGCCACCAGGCACTCCCGGTCGACGCTTCGCATGGATTGGGCAGTCTCCCAGAGGCCCTGTTGTTTTCCGAAGTCGGTCAGCAGCGACATGTGTCCACGCCCCTGAGGTTGGTAATAGAGCCGACTTCCCTCTACCCGGGCGATGTTCGCCTCCTGCATCCACTCCTCGATCCTCGAGTCGAGTTGTTCCCTCGCGGCTGCGCTCTCTTCGGGGTCGGAGTCGCTCACGTGCTTCACGATGCGATCCCGTACTTGCTGGACCGCCTCCCGGTGATCGAGCACGTCCCCAGCTCTGTCCTCGGCGCTCAGCCCGATGCCATGGCGGACGAGGATGGTGAGTGCGGCATGGAGAGCCCGGTCTCGGGACGGTGGCGACCAAGGAGTGACGCTGGTGGGCTCCACATGCCGATAGAGCGAGGAGTGATAGACGCCGAAGGATTCGTAATGGGAACGGTCGCGGGGCTTGCTCGATCGAAAGAGAGTGACGACCAACCCAGGAACGGTTCGACGACCGACACGGCTGGTCGCCTGGATGTACTCGGAAGTGGTCTTGGGCTGCCCGTTCATCAGCATGAGGCCCAGACGTGGCACGTCGACGCCGACGGACAGCATGTTGGTCGTCGCCAGGAAGGAGATGCTCTCGCCGTCGCTGAAAGGCCGGCCGAGACGGTCCAGCAGCCGCGGTTGCGCGGCGCGTGGGATGTTGCTCGTCAGCTCGACGACGGAGTGGTCGGGGAGTTCGCGGCGCGCCGATTCGTCATGCGTGAGGTGCTCCAACCGAGCCGGGATGTCGTCCCTGGCGATGGTCACCGTGCGTCCGAGTTCCCGCAGACTGTTGTGATACGCGACCACCGTCCAGTAGGCATCACGCAGATCATCCGTCTCGCACACGTCGTTGGGGGCTTGGAGCGCCGCCGCGCCCACGTGCACCGTTCCCGTGGAGGAGGTGTGCCCCTGTGCCATGACACCGACGTACAGCCTCCCCGGGCGCTTCTCGTCGGGAGAGGTGAAGTAGGAGTATCGGGCGTCGAGCCCGGCAGGGGGGAAGAGCTGGGTGCTGCGACCGTAGAGGCTTTGGACCTGTTGCTCGGACCGGCGGATCGTCGCGGTGGACGCGATCACCTTCGGTCTGATGCCGTCCCATGCGCAGAGTTCCAGAATCGCGGCCTCGTAGAGGCCGACCGTCGTCCCCAATGGGCCGGCCAGCAGATGCAGCTCGTCCTGGATCACCAATGATGGTCTGCGTCTGCCTCGTCCGCCGAAGATGCGTCCCGCATCCCGCTCCCAGGCCAGCCGAGCGAACTTGTCCACGGTGCCGAGCAGGAAGGTCGGTGGCTGGTCGTAGATGTGCTGATCGACCACGGCGACGGGCAGCAAGTCGTGAAAGACGCAGGTGTCCCGAGGGCAGCGAAACGAGAATTCGGTGGCACTGGCGACGATTCCGAAGTCGCTCTCCCGCGCATGGCGCTGGGGCACGATCTCGGTTCCGCACCAGGGACAGCGTTCCAGGAGGAACCTGTCATCGGGCTCGCTCATCTGTTTGAGTTCGCCGAGAGCCGTTTGTGCGTCGATGTATTTGTTGGGTGTCGTGTCTTTGCCGACCCACAGTCCCACGGTGATCGGCTCACTCCCCAGCGCCACCCCCTCGGGACCGTCATGCCCGAGTCGCATGTACTCGAGCGCGCAGATGGCCGTCGCTGTTCGTTGGAATTGTTGGGTGGTGAGAAGACTGAGCGTGTAGCGGCTGATGACAGCCGTGCCCCCACCCGCGGGTCCGTAGTGCAGCCGACGCCAGGCGATTTCGAAACACGCCGTGAGGAGATATGCCTCGGTCTTGCCGCCGCCGGTGGGGAACCAGATGAGGTCGACCGTGTCCCGGTCGTCGTGGCTGGGGTTCACCAGCCCTTCGACAACGAGCAGAAAGAAGGCGAGCTGGAAAGGGTGCCAGCTGGCCTTCCCGTCCGGCTCGGAAACTTCGACGACATCGTCGTTCCGGCGGCGCCGGGTCCCCGCCAACTCGCTTCGGCTGTGCAGCATCTGCAATGCCATGGCCCGATTGGCAAGCCGGAGCGCTTCTCGAGCATGCTCGCCCGCTGCGCTGTCCTCGGTGAGGATCCTGGTCCCGGACTCCATCCGCCGCAGGGCATTCTCGACGCGGCCGAGGATACGTCGGGCCGGTTTCTGAGCCCACTGGGGGAGATTGGACGACGCCTCGGCCACACGGGCTTCGTACCATGTGCGATAGCCCTCGACGAACGACTCGAGATCGGTACGCAACGTCTCGACGGGAAGATCTCGTCGGTACAGGTGGGCGAGATTGAGCACTGGTAGGTTCTTCGGGCCGTCAGGGCGGATGTGCTCGACCACTTTCCGGGGCATGACTTCGGCGTGGAGGGTGGTGACCTCCTCATCAGACTCGTCCCACTCGACCGCGCAGCCGTGTCCGACGGCGCGTGTCAAGACATGACGGTACTGAACCCGGAGCTCCGCCTCTTCGGGATCCCGACTGTTGAGGCGCGTGCTCGGGTACTCCAAGACCTTTCCGTCGACGGTCCTTGCCTCGAGTCCAGCCTGGAAGAGCATGAGGTTCCAGGAATTTCGGGGATCTTCTTCCTCGTAGTGGGCGTTTGCGAGTACACAGGTGACGAGATGGCCGACCCCATGGCGCCGCCAGCGGATGTAGAGACGTGCGTGTCCGTCCAGTACGCTCTCGCCGTTTGTGCCCCGGACGATCGGGACCGTCTGGGATCGGGCCGGGTGCCTGACCCAGATTCTGCGCCCGCCGTCGCGTTGTGTCTCGTAACGAGCGGCGGAACAAGTCACCTCGATGGTCGTGGCGTCGGTGAAGAACGAGAAGCCGAGCGACGACGGCATCCAGGCATTTGCCTCGGCCACGGGATCGTCGGCGAAGCCGTCTTCTTCACCGGTGCCCGCGGCATTCTCCGAGAGTTCCTGCTCACCGGCGGCCGATGTGTGGTCATGGAACTCGGTCCCACGTGGATAGAGAGTGCCCATCAGATATCGCCGATCCGGCGGGTCTACGAGCGTCTCCTCCACGTCGGCATCTGGGCCGACGAGCTGTCTGCGTAGATACTTGACGAATTTGTCCCGATAATCGGCAATTTCCTGTTCGGAGATGGTCATGCGGACTCACCCGCGTTCTTGAGCGTGGCAGCCCCGATGTCTCTCAGCGCGCGGTTGACTTCGGGCAGGGTGGCGATCCACAAGTGTGCTCGGGCTCGGGTCCACGCGACGTAGAGGGAGTCGAGCCGACCTTCGAGGGCTTCGACGCCGAGGTCGATGAGACACACCACCTGGTTCTCCAGTCCCTTGAAGTCCGCTACCGACGACCAGGTGATGCGATTCCTGGACCCGGCGCGTCCGACTGTGTCCGCGTAGCGCTCGATCTTGGAGAAGCGGCGTGAAAGCCGGGCGCAGGTGCTCTCCCAGTCGCCCGACGACGACACGAGGGTGATGTCCCGGGGAGCGATCCCGTCGTCCAACAGGTGATCCAGATGCGCGTCCAGGGCGGAGGCCTCATCCTCCCTGGAGGAGACCTTGGAGAAGATCACCTGTTCCCCCTGCCCGGCCATCGCGACTCCCAGGTCGGCGCCCGTGTAACGCTGTACCTGCCTCACGATCTGCTTCGTGTTGCGGCAGTTGCGTGTCAACGAGGCCGGTGTCGCTCCCAGATCGCGAAGGTACTTCTGTGCTGCGGGGTCGTAGCCCTTGGGGGCGAGGATCTGATTGTTGCGGTCGAGCATGAAGATCCACTGGCCCTCGTCCAAACCGCCCTTGATGAACGTCTCGAGCCTTTCGAGGCACTCGAACCGCATCAGGTCCTGCGCTTCGTCGACGATCAAGTGGTCGAAGACGCGTCCCCGTACTTGGTCGAGATGGTCGTAGGGGAGTACGACGACGGAGTCGTCCGAGAGGATGCCGGAGACATGAGCCGCCAGGGTGCGACTCGCGCAGGTGAAGAGCACGGTGCCGCCGACGGACTTGCGACGGGCGGCCTCTGCCGCGAGGAAAGTCTTGCCCGTCCCCGCTCCTCCCGACCAGATGAGCCGAGGGTTCTCCTCCAACTCATCGATACGTACCAGCTGTTCGGAAGTGAGGCGCTCGAAGGATGCCTCGAGATCGGTGATCCGTGACCGGAGGTTGGGCACCAGATCGAAGTCGGGGCGTACCGCTTTCATGATGTCCGCGCGCAATTGTGCCGAGATGGGAGAGATGGCGGATTTGTTCTTGCCCTTGCTCGGCCAGTAGCGACCGGCACGGCGAATCGCGGCCTCGAGGCCCTGGCCGCCGGCGTAGGCCGTGCTGCCCAGATATTGTTCGGGTTCGTACGTGGTCATCTTCGGGAGATCGACATCCGGAGTGATGACGAGGTAGCCCCCCACCACGTCGCGATAGCGAAGGCCGTCGACCGTGTTTCGGAACTCTCGCTCCAGTTCGTGCATGCCGCTGCTCGCCTGCTCGAACGGGCCTTCGTCCCGCGTGTACACCTTGCCGTCGCCGCGGGTGTAGTGCCACTTGCCGTCGCGGAAGGCGACGCCGCCGCCCTTCACCTCGATGAACAGGAGCAACTGGGGTGTGATCACCACGAAGTCGATCTCGCCCACGCGCTTGTAGCGATGCGCCGGTAGATGGACGGAGTGCAGGGCCACGCTGTCCTTGTCCGGTATGGCCTTGAGGGCCGCGAAGACGCTCCGCTCGGCGGCGCTCCTGGTCCTGCGTGAGATTTCGCTCGGAACGATCCTCATCAACTCTCCCGGCACTCGCATCAACAAGGTAAAGATAGCGATATGACTTGGGCTCAGTCACGGAGCAAGTGTGCGGGGAGGGGATATGGCGGCGAAGCATCGTTCCGCGGTTGGCGGCGGTCTGCATCCGCTCGACTCGGACCGGATCGGGCGACTACTGCGGCGGTTTCGGGCTGAGGGTGTCGACCGTGACTTCGCCGTCTCGCAGGTTGCCGTCGCCGCGCTGCTCGATGCCGATGCCCGGCGTGCGCTGACTTCCTGGATGGAAGCCGAAGGATGGGTGGTGTCCCCGACGGGCCCCGGCGTCGCGATCGCCGACTCCGAGGAGCGGCTTGCTGTTCCGGAGCAGCTCGCCGACGGTGCGACCGGACGGCAGGGAGCCCCCGACCTCGTTGAACGGGCACGGGAAGCGGTGGTCCTCGACTCCGCGGTCTCGGCGGCTCGACAGGTCCTGGAGGACGATAGATGGAATCGGCGGCCTCAGAAACGGATCTTGACCTTGGAGGAGGAGCACGGCCTCTTCGTGCTCCTGAGGGCCGGCCTTCCACTGACTGGCGACCTGCCGGTGGGATATTTGCGAGAACTGCCGGACACAAGTGAAGCACGTCGTGCTTACGAGTCGCTGGTGGCTCATAACCAGGGGCTGATTCATTCGATCGTGAAGGATGGATTCTTCGACAGAGAAGGGTTGGAGTATGAGGAGGTGGCCCAGTTCGGAGAATTCGGCCTGATACGTGCGGTGGAGAAATTTGATGTCACGAGAGGGTTGAAGTTCTCCACCTACGCGACTTGGTGGATCAGGCAAGCGGCCGACCGAGGAGTGGCGGACTGCGGATCCGTGATCCGATACCCGGTCTATGTGCGAGATGCGATCAGAAAGGTCCGGAAGGCACAACGCAGGCTCCAGAGCCTGGGACGGGTACCGGACGAGGTCGACCTGGCGGCCGAGTGCGACATGGATCACCAAAAGGTCGTCGAGTACCTGAAGTTGACGCGCGGTGTGCTGTCGCTCGACGGGCTCTACGAGAGCTCGGACATGACCGGGGCGATCGGCGGGGTGGGACGTGGCGCACCGGAGCCCCATGAGGCTTTGCGTTCGTACTTCGCCGTGGAGGAGCTCCGCCCCTTGCTCGGCATCCTGCCCGAGCGCACGCTCCATGTGCTCTTGTACCGTCATGGGCTCGTGGACGGGGAGCCCTGGACGCTGGAAGCGTTGGGGGAACGCTTCGGCGTGACACGTGAGCGAATTCGCCAGCTCGAGGTTCGAGCCTTCCAGGACCTTCGTATAGCTCTTGATCTGGAATCGGACCCCGCAGTCGCGACCGAGCGGCGGTGCCGAGACGTGATGGACAGGCTTGCGCGGAGCCGCGAGAAACTGAGCCGACTTCGCCGGAGGAATGTCGCGACGATCGGCGTGGTCAGGGCCGCGCGGAGGGTCAGTCATCGATCGGAAACTGAAGGAGGATCGTTGACTTCGAACGAGGGATCATTCAGCGATTGGCTGGTTGATCGAATGCGTGGAAACGGAATGACGGCCACCCAACTTGCAGATCTGCTCGGGGTGTCGGCAGGGCTTGTCGAGGAGTGGACGGAAGGACGCTCCGTCCCGGAAGAGGCGATGGAGAAGATCCATTCCCTCTCGGAGCTGCGTGACGGGCATGGGAATTTCGAAGAGAGTGAAGAGGATTTGACCGAATCGACTGGATGCCCTGGCTGGTACCACCGTCCCGCGTATGCGGATGGCGGTCGGGACTTCGGTAACGCGGCGGCGTTCGCCTTCGAGGCGGACGTCGAGGTGCTTGCCCGAGAAGCCACGCAGAACAGCCTGGACGAACGCCTCGACCTCACCCGCCCGGTACGCGTCCGATACACGTTGCACGAGCTCACCGGGGAGGCCTTGGCCCGTTTTCGTGAGGCGATCCAGTGGGCTCGACTCCTACCGCACTACGAGGCCGCCGCGGCCCAGGACCAGAAGGTCGGCCGGGTCATCGACGCGGGGCTGCGCGAAATGCGCGAGCACGACCGGCTCGTACTGCTGCGCGTCGACGACTTCAACGCCTCAGGTCTGACCGGCGACGACTACGAGACCGGTCGGTTCGCCGCTGTCGTCCGACGCCAGTTGGACAGCCACAAGTCCGTGGACGGCGCCGGCGGTTCGTACGGTCTGGGGAAGGCGACCTTGTGGGCGACCAGTCGCCTCGGCCTGGTACTCATGAATTCGACGCTGTCGGAGCCCCACGAAGGACAGACTGAAAGGCGGCTGATCGGGCGTCTCGATCTTCCCTGGCGCGAGGTCGACGGCACACCTTGGGCCGGTCCGGCCTGGTTCGGCCTGCAGGATCCACGTGTGGACGGAGCGGACGTCGCCCGCTCGTGGTGGGCCGACGAGGAGAGCGTGGAACGGTTGCATCTCGCTCGGGAGAGCGATGAGCCGGGAACCTCGTTCCTCATCGTCGGCGCACATGACGTGGCGAGCCTCGCCGACGCCGACTCGACGGCCGAGAACGAGGCGGGCGAGGACGAGGAGAGCGTCCACCGTATGCACAAGCGTCTGCTGCAGGCGCTCGGACGCAACTTCTGGGCCGCGATGACCGCGGGCGATGGTGGACAGCCGCTGCTCGAAGCGTCTGTCCGTACGTTGCGCAACGGTGTCGAGATCCTCAAGGAGGAGCGAGTCGATCCCAGTACGACCCAGCCCTCCCGTACCCGTGCTCTCCAGGCGTTCCTGAACGGTACGACCGTGGAGCGTCTGACCGAGTCCGGTCAGGTCGCCATGTCGACCGTACCGCTGGCCGTACCGGGTCTTGCGGGCGGAAAGAAATGTGGCGAGCACAAGGCGGTTCTCCTGGTGACCGACGCCGATGACGCCGACGGGCGGCCGAACACCGTGGTCGCCATGAGGGGAAACCGCATGACGGTCCGAACGAGTCGGGTACCCGACCTGGCACTGGGCACGAACCCGTTCCAGGCCGTGCTTCTCGTCGGACATGCCGCAGGCGCCGACGCGCCCCTCGCCGACGAGGCGGAGGCGTTTCTGCGGACGTCGGAGCCTCCGGAGCACAACAAGTGGGGGCAGACCGAGGAACTGCGAATGCGGTACTCGCCCTCTGCCTACCGGCGCATCGCGGCTCTGACGCGCGACACGAACAGGGCTGTTCGCGCACTCGTCACGCTACCGAAACCGGAGCGGCGTGGTGCGACCGATCGACTGCGCAAGCGCCTGGCCGTATCGGGCAGGAGCACACCTCGGAACGCGGGTGGCGCGGGGACTCCAGTTCTCGACGAACTCGATGCACGCATCGACACCGACGGCTCGTGGTGCGTCACCGCTGAGGTCAAGATCCCTGCGGGCGTCGACGCCGTAGCCGTGACGCCCGTGGCCAAGTTGGATGTGCGATCCGGCCCGCGGCCGGTGGTGGCCTGGTCCGAACTCGTCGGCGTACGGAACTGCGAGTTGGTGGACGGTGCGCTGCGGTTCGAGCCCGGGGCGCGGAAGGCGACCTTCCGGGGTGTTACCGACGCCTCCACACACCCGGTGCGCGCGTCGCTCACCGGTCTGGTCGTCGAACTCCGTTCGGACAAGGAGAAGAAGTAATGAGGGCCTACCCGTACCGGCGATTGCCGGGGGTCGTCTCGCTGCGCGTGACGTCGGTGGGATTGAGAGGACCAGGTGACAACAGGGAGCCGCTCGACACCAAGGCGTACTCCGTCGTCGAGCAGGTGGTCGCTCTGGGGCGGGCGGAGCGTGACGACTGGGAGAGTGCCCGGATCAAGCTGTCCGCCACGGTTCCGGCTAGGGCGACCGAGCCCAACGGCTGCTGGAGCGAGGTGTCTGTTGTCGCGGTGTTGACCGAGAAGGCCACCAATACACGAGTCACGGTTCAACTGGAACCCGAGACGGCAAGCGGTCGGGACTGGGTGGGCTCCCTCGAGCTCTGGCGTGCCGACCACCTGGACCGCGCCACCTTGGCTGTCCACGTGGTGGCGACCGTCGACGGGGTGCCGGGACGAGTCATCGCCACGGCGGAGAAGGAGTGGGTCGTCGATCTGAGGGCCCGGGCACCCTTGCGGCAGCGTGAACTCGATGTGATCGAGATCGGCTTCCGTGAAGGGCCGGAATGGTTGCGCCCCTTCCGGGATGTGCCCTGGATCGTCGATACCTCCGGCGAATTGCCCACAGTACATGTGAATACCGACTTCGAGGGCATCACCGAACTCGTGGGCGGAGACAGTTCCGAGACCGAAGGCCTGGTCCGAGAGATGCTGATCGCCCAGATGTGCACGGACGTGTGGACCGCCGTATTCCATACCGCCATCGGAGACCTCGAAGTCGAGGACGACGGCATGCCGCTCTTCCCCCATGACTGGCGAGGCGAAGTGCTGCGTGAAATGCTCCCGGACGTCGTGCCCGGACGCCCGGTCGAGGAAGCTCTGCGAGAGGTACATCGACGACGCACCGGAGCGTTCGGCTGGATCGACCTCCAGCCGCGCATCCAGTTCGCCGCCACCCGTAGGGCCGAAGTGCCCAAGGCCCTGGCCACCGCCGTGCGAGGCCTGGACCGACTTCACCAGAGGAACGACGTATGACCGACAAGCCTGTTTATCTGCCCGAAAGACTCGCGCTGCTGTCCGACCTCAACGCAGCCGCCTACATCACTGAAGGGCTGCTCGCGGGCAGGGAGAACGTACCGGCCATGGCGCTCGGCAAAGTGGCCGAGCCAATCCCTGGTGACGAGGCCCGCGTGGCGCTCGAGCCGGTACGCGACCTCTGCGATGAGGCGATGCGCCGGTACCGCGACTCCAAGCCAACCAGGGCGGACGCCTGGCTGGCTCCCAGGCTCCACGCCACCGTGCGGCTCGACCGGCGAGAGGCCGCCGACCGCAGGAGATGGAATCACCTGGCCCTGGGAGTCGCTCCCGACTACGTCACCTGGCGTCACATGCCCGAGCCCAAACAGGACGGAAGGGCTTCTGCGGTCGCGGCCAACCGCTTCCGAGGAGCGCATCACACCCAGGTCTTCGCCAGGCTGTGGTGGGCGGCCGAGCTCTTCCGGAACGGCCCCGATTACGGCCCCGTGGTCACCGCTTGCAGCCATCAGGACATGCTCAACACCGTGCTGCGCCTCGACGCGATCGACCATCGACCGACGGCCCAGGCGATGGTGCGCCTCATCGAGAACGGGACGGTGAAGACTGGACGTGAGATCAACGCCCTCGCGAGCGCGATCAACACCTCCGCCGCGACCCTGATGTACGACGTCATAGCCCCGGACGCGGAGCGGGACGGCGAGCCCGTGCGCCGATGGATCGAGGGGGCGGAGTGGGCCGGCCCCGTGGCACGCGACATGCTCCCGGAGGGCCCGGACGACGCACCCGCGCCGGAGGAATCCGTGGACCGGCTCGTCGACTACTTCTCGGAACTCTTCGAGGACGCTCAGGTCCGCGGGCGAGTGGAGAAGGGTGAGGGGGACGACTGAGGCTTCTTGCGCTGCTTTCGGCCCGGGGGCTGCCACTGGGCGAGTCGCCTGAATGCCTCTGCGGGAGGCTCGTCCAGTCCCAGAGCGGCACTCAGGATGTGCAGACCGAGTCGCGGCGGAACGGCATTGCCGATCTGTTGGGACACGTCCCTTCCGGACCAGGGGTACTTCTCGGGGAAGGTCTGGAGCATGCCCGCTTCCCGGAAGGTGAAGCGTGGAAGGTCGAGGCCGTTCTCGCCGGCGACGATCCGGTTCCGGGACACTTTCCCCGTGACCGTGGCGGAAGGGGCGCGGGAACTCCGACGACCACGCGCCTTGGGATTGCCCCCCGTACCGTAGTTGGAGATGACTGTGAACGGGCCGCTGCGGAACTCCGCGAGGGCCTCACCCATCGATATCCAGGGGAGGGGCGTATCTTCCTTGCCGGCTTCCTCCGTCCACAGACCGGGATCGATCGGGGCGGGCGCGGGCCTCGGCTGGACGCCCTTGTGGTAGGGCTGGTGGGTCGGGCTGGGCAGTGCGACCTTGTTCTGTTTGCCGTATCGGGCGATCAGGACGGCGCGGCGTCGTGTCTGAGGGACGCCGAACTCTTCGGTTCGGAGGATGCCGCACTCGGCCGAGTAGCCGCTTTCGCGGAGCACGTCGCGGAAGGCATCCCACACCGGAAGGACCGAGGGAACCTGCTCCAGAACGATGGCCTGATAGGGATTGCCGTTCTGAAGCGCGTCCAGGGCCCAGTGGAGCGGCTGGAGGACGAGCCCGGTGCGTTCATCCTCCAACAGGGCGAGATCAGTCTCGATATGTGACCAGGCCTCGCCCTTCGCCAGTCGATCGACGAAGGCCAGTACCTCGTCCAGCGCACGTCGGCCCGCGCCTTTCCCGGCGACCGTGTACGTCTGGCACGGCGGGCCACCGGCCAGGACATTGGCCCTTGGAAACTTGGCAGGGTCGAACGCGCGGACGTCTCCTTGCTCGGTGGGCAGACCAGCCGCGCGCCGAGTCTCACAGGCGTTCGCGTCCCACTCGATTCCGAGGGACTTCGCCCCCAACGCGTGAGCCGCCAGATCCAACCCGCCCGGTCCTGCGAAGAGGTCGATGACATGTACATCCTCAGGATGGAGCGGCTTCTGGGATGCGTCGGTCATGGGATCGAAGTGTATCTGCCGGTGAGGAACCAATTGATCAGAGTGCCAGCAAGGCTGAACGGCCTCGGTGATCAGTCGGATCGGCCGCCGTGCCGACGGCGGAGAGTGCGATTCCGAGAACCGTAAGTGTCGGTTCTCGTCGCCATGCACCGCACTATTGCTCACCGGTCCTTGTCGCGCGGACGTCTTCCAGTTCGAGCCGTGCTCGATCCACGCTCTCGGCCACTCGTTCCGCGATCGAAGCCGGTGACTCGTGCTCCCAGAACCGCAACACTGTCCATCCGGCCTCGATCAGATGCGCGGTCGTCTCCAGGTCTCGTGCCACGTTCCGTTCGAGTTTCCTGCGCCACCACTCGGCGTTGGCCTTCGGCTGCGTGGCATGCGTGGGGCAGCCGTGCCAGAAACACCCGTCGATCAACACCGCCACGCGTGCCCGAGTGAAGGCGATGTCCATGGTTCGCCGCGGCATCCCCGGCACCCGCTCGTTGACCCGATAGCGATAGCCGGAGGCATGCAACAACTTGCGGACCGCCACCTCGGGCGCGGTGTCACGGTTCGCCTGGCGACTCATCCGGGCGGAGGTCTCGGGGGAGGAGGGTATCGCGGTGCTCATCACTGCCCAGTTTCCTACACTCGACTCACTGAGCGACCGTTGATCGCGGAAACGGTCTACCGAATCGACAGCGCGGAAATTTAGCAGGATCATCTCGCAGCCAGGGGCAGCTGCAGTCCTCACGCTTTGGACCCTTGCTTCGGACCGACTTTCAAAGGACGCACGTACCCCAGCCCCGCCCGACCGCCCAGCGTGAGTTCCTCGCCGGTCGGGGTGAAGCCGGTGCGGGTGAGGACGGCTCGGGAGGCGGGGTTGTCGAGGGTGGTGGCGGCGCGGAGGGTGGTGAGGCCGTACTCCTCGGCGGCCAGGGTGCACAGGTGGCGGATGGTGGTCGTGGCGAGGCCGCGGCCGGTGGCCTTCTCGGCTACGCGGTAGCCGAGTTCGGCGGAGCCGTCGGCGACGTCGACCAGGTTGAAGCGACCCAGGATCTCCCCGCGGGTGGTGGGGTCGGTGGACACCAGGACGTGGAAGTGGCAGGTTCCCGCGGCCTGTTCGGCGAGCAGGGCGGCGTGGCGGGTGTCGAAGTGGGTGAAGTAGTCGTCGCCGCGATCCGGCACCGAGGCGGCGAAGTAGGCGCGGTTCTCCCGCTCGAAGGCGAGGAGGGCCGGGGCGTGGTCGAGGCGGAGGCGTCGGAGTTCGGGCATGGGGGGAGGGTACGTGGCCCCGCGTCCGGGAAGCCCGCGGTTTCCGGGCCCCGTCGCGGGGGGCGACGGGGCCCGGACCTTCCGGTCATTCGGCCCCGTGGCACTCGCGGTAGGGGCGGTCCGCGCCGCACCAGCAGGGGGCGGTGCGGGCCGGGGGCCAGGGGACGGCGCGGCCGCGGGCGGCGAGGGTGGTGGCGTACTGGGGGAGGAGGTCCGGGTCGGCCGGGGAGGCGGCCTCCGACGCGGCGAACGCCTCGTACGAGGGGACCGTGCCGGTCACGATGCCCAGGTTCGGCGTGCCGGCCTGGTGGAGGTCGCGGAGGGCGGCCTCCAGGCGGGCGAGGTGGTCGGCGTGGGAGGGGTACTCGGAGCGCAGGTTCGGGTACGCGGCGAGGAGTTCGTCGAGTTCGTGGGCCGGCCAGTGCAGCATCGCCACCGGGAACGGGCGGGACAGCGCGGTGCGGTAGGTGCCCAGTTCGGCGCGGAGGCGGGTGATCTCGGCCCGGAGCTCGCCGGGGTCGGAGGAGCCCAGCGCCCACAGCCGCTTCGGGTCGTGGAGCTCGTCCAGCGGTACGGAGGCCGTGTGGACGGCGTCCGCCAGGTCGTCCCAGACGTCGTGGCCGGCGCCCATCAGCCGGCGGACGCGGTGGCGGCCGATCAGCAGCGACTGCGTGGCGTACGGCACCTCCTCGCCCGGTGTCAGCAGGAGGGTCAGCGCGGTCGTGAAGCAGTCGTGGGCCGCGTCCAGTTCGTCGTGGGATTCGAAGGTCTCCGCCGCGATCTCCCACGGTGCCGGGTCGAGCGGTCTCGCGGTACGGACACCCTCCAGGATCGCGCGGGCCTCCGCCTCGTGGCCGTACTCCCACAGGTTGGCCGCGTTCAGCGCCTTGACCAGGTGCGGGTGGTCGAGGTCGGGGGAGCCGAGCAGGTCCTCGTAGAGGGTGGTGGCACGGGCGCGGTCGCCGGCGAGTTCCAGATGGGCCGCGGCCTGGAGGAGAAGCGGTTCACGGTCCTCGGGATAGCGCTCCGCGGTGCGCAGCAGGCGTTCGGCTTCGGTGGTGTGGTCGGCAGGCGTGTCGGGGCGCATGAACCACACGGTACTGCGGCGCGCCGCGTGGACGGAGAGTTGTTCCGACCCTGGAGAGTTACGGGGCCGGGCCCTATCGTGCGGGCCGTGCGGGAGCGGATACCGGTGGTGGTGCAGCACGGCGCACGGGGGCGCAGGGCCGTGGCGCGCGTTCTCTGGACGGCGGCCGAGGCGGTGGTGACCCTCGGCGTCGTCCTGTTGTTGCTCGTTGTTCATCAGCTGTGGTGGACCAACCGGCAGGCCCGCGCCGACGCCGGGCACGAGGTGCGGGCCCTGCGGAAGACATGGCAGGAACCAAGGAAGGGAGCGGGAGGCCGGGACACGGGGAGCGATGACGGGCCGGACGGTGGCGCGGGCTCCGGAGGCCGTACGTCCCAGGGGCGCAGCGTGCCCGCCGAGCCCCGGTGGGACCAGGCGTACGCCGTCATCCGCATTCCCAGGATCGGGCTCGTGGCCCCCGTCGCCCAGGGCATCGGCAAGCGCGGTGTCCTCGACAAGGGGTACGTCGGGCACTACCCGCGGACCGCGCAGCCCGGCGAGGCGGGCAACTTCGCGCTCGCCGGACACCGCAACACCCACGGCGAGCCGTTCCGGCACATCGACCGCCTGCGCCGCGGCGACGTGATCGGCATCGAGACCCGGGACGCCGTGTACACGTACACCGTCGACCGGACGCTCGCGCGGACCAGTCCTCGCGACGGCGGGGTCATCGCGCCCGTTCCGCGCAGCGGGGTGAAGCCGGGCGCCGGGTACACCGTGGCCGGCTCCTATGTGACGCTCACCACCTGCACGCCCGAATTCACCTCCCGGTACCGGCTCGTGGTGTGGGGGAGGCTCGCCGACGTCCGGGTCCGGTAGCAGGCGTCCGGGGCCGGTGCACGGAGTGGAGGGGAGCCGGGGGCGGGGGCCGTGGACCTGTGGGCCTCCGGGGGCGGTGCAACTAGGGTTGCCCGACGTGCTGAGACGACGTCCGCAGTTGTTGTGGTTGCTGGTGCCCTATGTGCTGTACCTCGGGGTGCTGCCGCTCGTGAACCGGGTGACGCCGGTGGTTCTCGGGCTGCCGTTCCTCTTCGTCTGGCTGTTCGGGGCGACCCTGCTGACACCCGTCGCCGTATGGCTGACCAGGCGGGGGGACCGCCGGTGAACGCCGCGGTCGCGACCTCCGTCCTCGGGGTCTTCATGGTGCTCACCGTCGCCCTGGGGCTGCTCGCGGCGCGCGGGCCGCGGAAGGGGCGCGGAACGGACGGCGGCGGGCTCGCGGAGTGGTCCGTGGGCGGGCGCAGCCTGGGGACCGTTTTCATCTGGGTGCTGATGGCCGGCGAGGGCTACACCAGCTTCAGCTACCTGGGGGCCGCGGGATGGGGGTACAACTACGGCGCCCCCGTGCTCTACGTGGTGGCGTACATGTCGTGCGGTTACGCCCTCGGCTACGTCGTCGGGCCGATGCTCTGGGCGTACGCGCGCAGGCACGGACTCGTCGGGATCACCGACATGGTGGCCCACCGCTTCGGGCGGCCCTGGCTCGGCGCACTGGTCGCCGTTCTCGCGACCGTGTTCCTGCTCCCGTACATCCAGCTCCAGATCACCGGCATGGGGGTGGTCGTCTCGACCATCTCCTATGGCGCCATCAGCCTGAACTGGGCCTATTTCATCGCCTTCGCCGTCACCACCGGCTTCGTCGTGGTGAGCGGACTGCGCGGCAGCGCGTGGGTGTCCGTGCTCAAGGACGTCCTCGTGATCGCCACGCTCGGCTTCCTCGTCGTCTACGTGCCGCTGCACTACTTCGACGGGTACGGGGCCTTCCTCGACCGGCTCGTCACCGAGAAGAGCGAGTGGCTGACCTTCCCCGGGCACGGGGACAGCGGGCTCGGACAGGCGTGGTTCATCACCACCTCGTTCCTCAACTCCCTCACCGTGGTGATCTTCCCGACCACCGTCGCGGGGTACCTCGGCGCGAAGAATGCCGACGTGCTGCGCCGCAACGCGATGTTGCTGCCCGCGTACAACGTGCTGCTCTTCGTGCCGATGCTGCTCGGCATGGCGGCCCTCTTCGTCGTGCCGGGACTCGTCGGCGCCGAGTCCAACCTGGCGCTCTTCAAGCTCGTCGTGGACTCGCTGCCCGCGTGGGTGGTCGGGGTCGTCGGTGTGGCGGCGGCGCTGTCCTCGATCGTGCCGATGGCCGTGTTCATGCTGGTCATCGGCACGATGTGGGGACGCAGTGTGCTGTCCCTGGTGCCGCGGTGGGAGCGGCGGCAGAAGGGTGCCGCGCAGAGCGTCGTGGTGGCCGCGGGCGTGATCGCACTCGTGCTCACGTACACCGCGCCCAACACACTGGTGCGGCTCTCCCTCATCTCGTACGAGGGAATGGCGCAACTGCTTCCGATGGTGCTGCTGGGACTGGTGTGGCGGCGGCTGACGTTGGCCGGGGCGTTGAGCGGGCTGGTCGTCGGGGTGGGGGCGGTATGCGGTTTCGTCTTCACGGGGAACGATCCGGTGTGGGGGGTGAACGCGGGGGTCGTGGCGCTCGGTGCCAACCTGCTGGTCGCCCTCGCCGTGACCTGCGCGGGACCGCGCGAACGTGACGACCGGCCGGACGACGAGGTGCTCGCACGGGACGAGATCGGCGTTCCGGAGGGGGCCGGCGGTCCGGCCGGCGATTCGGGGAGGACCGGTGCGTCGGGGAAGGTCCCCGCTCCCGGGGCTCCCGCCTCCGGAGTCCCTGCCTCCGGGGAGATCCCCGCCTCAGGGTGAGGGGGGCGGGGGCACGGGGAACGGCCGCTCTGTCCGAGCCGTCGTGTATAACGGCTGGAGAGTATGGCGCACGCACATGTGTGCGGAAGCCGTGCCGTGACAGTCCGCGCACGACTGCGACGAGGGGAGGGGCCGATGAGCGGTGACACGCGCAGTCCGCGTGACGGCACCGGCCTGCCCCGCCCCGTGGCGCTGCTCCTCCTCCTCGTCACCGAGTTGTTCGCGGCGATCCTGCTCGCCGAGGGCGGCAGCCTTTCCGCCGCCGTAGCCCTCGCCGCCACCGCGGCCGCCGGCTCCGCACTCGTCGCCGCCGCGGTCATCAGCGCCCGCTGTGCCACGCCCGTGCCCCGGACCCGTGTCCGTACGGCGATACGCGACCGGGAGCAGCGCACCGCGTTCCTGCCGCAGCGGGACCCGGACGCCAGGGGCCGCAGACGTCCCCGGGCCCCCGGGCACGCCCTCCCGACGACCGCGTAGGGGCCCGTCCGGTCCGTCCTCCGCCCTGTTCCGTGCGGGGGCACGGTCCGACGCGTGGGCGGTGCGTGTGTGCGTGCGCACGCGTGGGTGCATGCGTATGCCGACACAGCATGTGTACACACGGCACGTGTGCGCACAGTGCGCCCGTGGCCGGTGTGCCTGGCGCCCGGCGACGGGCGCCCTCCTCGCGGTTCGTCATGCCGAGTCCGTCACTCACCCCCGGTACCCCGGCACTCCGGTACGTCCGGTACTTCCAGGACCCCGGTACTTCCGGCACTTCCGGTACTTCCGGTACTCCCGGCACGACGAGATCCCTCGGAGGGCTCACCGATGTCCGTCCTCATGTCCGCGTTCGCCGCCCTGGTCGGCGCGCTGGCCGACGTACTGCACCCGCTCTTCCAGAGCGCTTCCACCGCCGCCGCCATCGTGCTGTTCACGGCACTCGTGCGGCTCGCCGTGCATCCCCTGTCGCGGGCCGCGGCACGCGGGCAGAAGGCCCGCACCAGGCTCCAGCCGCAGATCGCCGAACTGCGCAAGAAGCACGGCAAGGACCCAGAGCGCATGCAGCGGGCGCTCATGGACCTGCACCGGGAGGAGAAGGTCTCGCCGCTGTCCGGCTGCCTGCCGAGCCTGCTCCAGATGCCCGCGTTCTTCCTCCTCTACCACCTGTTCTCCAGCCGGAGCATCGGCGACGGGCCCAACGAGCTGCTCGGTCACCAGCTGTTCGACGCCCCGCTCGGCGGGCGCTGGCACGACGCGCTGGCGCACGGCGGACCGTTCGGGGCGCAGGGGCTCGTCTACCTCGGACTGTTCGCGATCGTCGCGGCCGTGGCCACGTTCAACTTCCGGCGTACGAAGCGGCAGATGGCCGCCAACCCGGTCGTCCCCGCGACCGGGCCCGACGGCGAGCCCGTTCCCGGCATGGGTGCGATGACGAAGCTGATGCCGCTGTTGTCGTTCGCCACCCTCTTCACCGTCGCCGTCGTGCCGCTGGCCGCCGCCCTGTACGTCGTCACCAGCACCACCTGGACCGCGGTCGAGCGGGCCGTCCTCTACCGCGACATGCCCGTCGCCGGCACGGCAGCCGCCACCACGGCCTGACCGCGGCCGTGTCCAGGGCCTGGGACGTGTGGTTCAGGGCCTGACGGACGTGCGGGAGAGGGGAGCCGTGGGACGCGGGGCCAGGGACTGTAAGGACGTGGGGCCCGGGCGGGGATGTGTCCCGCCCGGGCCGGGCCCGTCAGGCGTCGGTCGTCGTGTCCGTGGCGGGCGGCAGGGACACGGCGACGCCCTCGCGGGCCGAGCGGCGGGCGGCCTCCAGCACGTCCAGGGTGGCGGCGGCCTGGAGAGCGGTCACGGGGTTGTCGCCCCTGCCGCGCAGCGCGTCGGTGACCGCCGCGTAGTAGGCGCGGTAGTCGCCCGGCACGGTGGGGACCGGGGCGCCGCCGCCCGTCAGCGGGGACTCGCCCGAACCGATCCGCCCCCACAGGCTCTCCGGTTCCTCGCCCCACGGCCGGCCGTCCGCCGGGCGGGCGCCCGTGCGCAGGGCGGCCTCCTGCGGGTCGAGGCCGTACTTCACATAGCCGGCGGCCGTGCCGAGCACCCGGAAGCGGGGGCCGAGCTGGGCGGCGGTGGCGCTGACGTACAGATGCGAGCGGACCCCGTTCGCATGGGTGAGCGCGAGGAACGTGTCGTCGTCGGCGGCTGCGCCCGGACGGCGTACGTCGGACTCCGCGTACACCCGCACCACCGGCCCGAACAGCACGAGCGCCTGGTCGACGACATGGCTGCCCAGGTCGTACAGCAGCCCGCCGATCTCCTGCGGATCACCCGACTCGCGCCAGCCGCCCTTGAGCTGTGGACGCCAGCGCTCGAAACGGGACTCGAAGCGTTGTACGGTGCCCAGCTCGCCGTCCGCGAGCAGCCGGGCGAGGGTGCGGAAGTCGTTGTCCCAGCGGCGGTTCTGGAAGACCGACAGCAACAGCCCGCGCTCCCGCGCGAGTGTCGCGAGCCGTCGAGCCTCGGCGGCCGTACCGGCGATCGGCTTGTCCACGACGACCGGCAGACCGGCCTCGATCGCCGTGGTGGCGAGCGGGACATGGGTCCGGTTCGGTGACGCGATCACGACCAGATCGAGTTCGTCCGCCCTCTGCCACAGCTCCTCGGGCGACGCGGCGAGCCGCGCGGCGGGGAACTCGGCCCGTGCCCGCGCCCGCCGTTCCTCGTCCGAGGTGACGACCGTGTCGAGGACGAGTCCCTCGGCCGCGGCGATCAGCGGGGCGTGGAACACGGAACCCGCCAGTCCGTAGCCGATCAGTCCGACGCGCAGGGCGGGCGGGAAGGTCTCGGACACCACAGGCGTCCCGGGAGTCGCGTTGCCAGTCATGCACGTCACTTAAGCAACGTCGTCGCCGAAGTGCGAGAGCCGACCGGGTTCGGCGCCGGGGGCGCGGTAGGGGTACGGGGGCGGTGTCCGGGGCTGGGCCGATCGAGCGGTCCCGGCGGCCGGCCGGAGGGCATTCCGGCACGTCGGTGCCGGCCGCCTCGCGCGTGCGTGGCAGTGTCGCGTGTCCAGAGCCGTGAACTCCGGCGCACAGGCCGGGCGGGTGCTGAAGATCTTGGCCGGGTTCCTCGGCGGCCGACGCGCACACCTCCGGCGCCTTGTAGGTGTACGTGCCGGCCGCCGCTCCGGGCCCGGCCAAGATCTTCAATGCTCGCCCGGTTCCGGCCCCGCCCTTGCCCCGGTCCCGGCCCCGACCCCGGTCCACGTTCCGGTCCCGGACCCGAGCCCGGCCCCGCCCCCGGTCCTCGTTCCGGCTCCTGACCCGGCCCGTCCCGCAGGTCCGTCCACACGTGTTCATGTCCGTCTGCCACCATCCCGGCGTGGACTACCCGCACGACCAGACACCTGGCGCACCCATCCGCTCCGGTATCCCGGAGCACGGCCGCATCCCCAAGTACTACGCGGTCAAGGCACGCGTGTCCGTCCTCATAGAGGAGTTGGGCGAGGGTGGCATGCTGCCCACCGAACGCGATCTCGCCGAACGCTACGAAGTCTCGCGCGAGACCGTGCGGCAGGCGCTGCGCGAACTCCTGTTGGAGGGGCGGCTCGCCCGCCAGGGACGTGGCACCGTCGTCGCGGGCCCCAAGCTGGAGCAGCCGCTCTCGCTGGCCAGCTACACGGAGGGGGTCCGGCGTCAGGGCCGTACGCCGGGCCGCCATCTCATCGGGCTGGAACGGTTCCCCTGCCCCGAGCGGCTGGCCGCCGACATCGGGGTGGGGCGCGGCGACCCGGTCTGGCACCTGGAGCGGGTGCTGCTCGCCGACGACGACCGGGTCGGTCTTGAGAGCACGTACGTGTCCGTCGCCCGGGTACCGGACCTGGACACGGAGTTCGACCCCGACTCGTCCTTCTACGCGTACCTGCGCGACCGGCTCGGGATCGTCTTCGGTGCCGCGGACGAGCGGATCGAGACCGTGCTGGCGACACCGCGCGAGGCGTTGCTCATCGGTACGCCGCCCGCGCTGCCCATGCTGCTCATGCACCGGGTCTCGCGCGACGCGGCCGGGGCGCCGCTGGAGCGCGTACGGACCCTCTTCCGCGGGGACCGGTTCTCGTTCACCGCGCACCTCGGTCCGCAGCACGGGTACTGAGCTCCGTGCGAGGACAGGTCCCGGGGCCTGTCCTCGCACTGTCGCCCGCGGTGCGACGCCCGGCAGGCCCAGGGGCGCACCTGCCCAGGGGCGCACCGCGCCTCGCCGCCACCCTCTCCGCCTGCGGCGGCTCCTCCGCCGCCTCCGACGAGAAGGTCGTCACCGTCTACAGCGCGGACGGCCTCAAGGGCGAGAACGGCGACGGCTGGTACGACAAGGTCTTCAAGGACTTCGAGAAGAAGACCGGCATCAAGGTCAAGTACGTGGAGGGCGGCTCCGGGGAGATGGTGCAGCGCGCCGTCCGCGAGAAGTCCAACACGCAGGCCGATGTGCTGGTCACGCTGCCGCCGTTCATCCAGCAGGCCGACGGCAAGGGCCTGCTGGCGGCGTACGCGCCGGCCGGCTCCGACAAGGTCGACGCCGCCGACAAGGCGTCCGACTCCAAGTGGACCTCGGTCGTCAACAACTACTTCGGCTTCATCTACAACAAGAAGGAACTGAAGTCGGCGCCCACCACCTGGGAGGAGCTGCTCGACGGAAAGTTCAAGAACAAGATCCAGTACTCCACTCCCGGAGTCGCCGGCGACGGCACGGCCGTGCTCATCAAGGCCATGCACGACTTCGGCGGCAAGGACCGGGCCATGGAGTACCTGAAGAAGCTCCAGGCCAACAACGTCGGCCCGTCCGCCTCCACCGGCAAGCTCGCGCCCAAGGTGGACAAGGGCGAACTGCTCGCCGCCAACGGCGACGTGCAGATGAACTTCGCCCAGTCCAGGGACATGCCCAACCTCGGGATCTGGTTCCCCGCGAAGGAGGGCGGCAAGGCCACCACCTTCGCCCTGCCGTACGCGGCCGGTCTGGTCGACAAGGCCCCGCACGGCGAGAACGGCAAGAAGCTGCTCGACTTCATGCTCTCCGAGCAGGCCCAGAAGGACGTCAGCGCGGTCGGCGGCGGCTTCGCGGCCCGCAAGGACGTCGGGGCCACCGACGCCAACGCCGTCGAGCTCGCCGAGCTGATGAAGGGCGTGGAGGTCTTCCAGCCCGACTGGTCGGACATCGGCACCAACCTGGAGACGTACGTCGGAGCCTGGAAGTCGGCCACCGGCAGCTGACGCGGTCGGCCGTCCGGCCGACGGGGCGAACGCACGCTCTAAACTCGGGGGCGTCGGCGCTGCACAAGGCGGTGCCGCCGGCGTCCCCGCACACGCGTACGGCAGGAGTCCCACGCATGGCAGAGCGCAAGCCGATCTCGTCCTGGCTCACCGACATGGACGGAGTCCTGATCCACGAGGGGACGCCGATCCCCGGGGCGGATGCCTTCATCAAGCGGTTGCGGGACTCGGGACTGCCCTTCCTGGTCCTCACCAACAACTCGATCTACACCGCCCGCGACCTGCACGCCCGCCTGCTGCGCATGGGCCTCGACGTGCCCGTGGCGAACATCTGGACCTCCGCCCTGGCCACCGCCAAGTTCCTCGACGACCAGCGGCCCGGCGGCACGGCGTACGTCATCGGCGAGGCCGGGCTCACCACCGCCCTGCACGACATCGGCTACGTCCTCACCGACCACGATCCCGACTACGTGGTCCTCGGCGAGACCCGTACCTACAGCTTCGAGGCGCTCACCAAGGCGATCCGGCTGATCAACGGCGGCGCCCGTTTCATCTGCACCAACCCGGACGAGACCGGTCCGTCCACCGAGGGACCGCTGCCCGCCACCGGGTCCGTCGCCGCCCTGATCACCAAGGCGACCGGCAAGGAACCGTACTTCGCGGGCAAGCCCAATCCGCTGATGATGCGCACCGGGCTGAACGCGATCGGCGCCCACTCCGAGTCCAGCGCCATGATCGGCGACCGGATGGACACCGATGTGCTGGCCGGTCTGGAGGCGGGCATGCAGACGTTCCTGGTCCTCACGGGTCTCACCGCGGCCGCGGACATCGACAAGTACCCCTTCCGGCCGTCCAGGGTCGTCGACTCCATCGCCGACCTGATCGACCTGGTCGACGTCGTTCCCGAGGGCTGATCCGGCGGCCGGGGCAGGAGCGGGGCGGGAGCCCGATGGGCGGCGCGGGATCCGGTGAGAACCCCGACAGGATCCGATGGGACTCGACGGGATCCGCGCGCAGGCCGGCCCGGCGCCCGGCGCCCGCTCGGGCCTCCTGCGGATGCGGAAAGAGGGAGCAGGCGCGAACCTTCACAGAGGAGGTTCACGATGCGTTCCATATCCCTCACGCTCTGTGCCGTGACGGTCGTGGCGGCCACCCTGGTGCCGGCCCCTGCCGCACTGGCCGGACCGGACCCCGCCACCGGTCCCCGCGCCGGCTCCGGGCCGGGCACCGCTTCCCGTGCCGGCCCGGACGGTGAATCGGGTGCCTCCCTCTCCGTGACCCCGCGCTCCGCCGCCCCGGGCGGCGAGGTGGCCCTTCGGCTGGACGGCTGCGCGGGCGGGAGCGCCGAAGGCAGCTCCGACGTCTTCGTCTCGAAGGCGCGTTTCGCCCCCGCCGCCGACGGGGGCCTGTTCGCGCGGGCCCGGATCGGCGCCGAAGCCTCACCGGGCGACCACGGCGTCCAGGCCGTCTGCGCCGACGGTGGCGAAAGGGTCACCGGAACGGTCACGGTCGCCGGACGGGACGCGGCGGCCACCCCTCTGGCCCCGGTCCGCGCGGGCGGCGGCGGAACCGCCGCCCTCAGCGACGAGGAGGCCCGGCGGAGCGGCCCCGGCATCGCACACGCCGTGATCGGCCTGGCGCTTGCCGCCGTCGCGGTCGTCGCCGTCGTTTTCCGCGGCGCGGCGCGGCGCCGCCGCCCCGTGGCGGACTGACATGACCGCCGCGGACGACCCCGCCGGTCATGGCCGACTGCTCGCCGGGACGGCCTGGGTCGTCCTGCTTCTCGGGCTGTGGGTCTGGGGCCGCGACCTCACCGACGGCTCCGGCGCCGGTTCCGCCCCGATCGCGGGCGACATCGCCGCGGTCGGCCGCCCGCTCGGCGTCCCGCTGCCCCCGCCCCACGACCCGATCGAAGGCGCCGCGCCACGACGGATCGAGGTCCCGTCGATCGGCGTCGACGCGCCCGTGGTCGCCCGTGGCCTGGACGAGGACGGCGCGATCGACCCACCGCCGTTCGACGCGCCCCGGACCGTCGGCTGGTACGGGAACGGCACCGAGCCCGGCGCGAAGGGCCCCGCGCTCTTCGTCGGTCATGTCGACACCGAGA
The DNA here is from genome assembly GCF_001905795.1 of Streptomyces sp. CB01580. Classification (GTDB taxonomy): domain Bacteria; phylum Actinomycetota; class Actinomycetes; order Streptomycetales; family Streptomycetaceae; genus Streptomyces. The sequence continues at coordinate 332,149 of NZ_LIXJ01000004.1, read as the reverse complement.
CCAGACCGGCCGTCTTCTACGGGCTGAGCGCGGCCCGCCCCGGAGCCAAGGTCGAGGTGACCCGCACGGACGGCACCGTCGCCGAGTTCACCGTGGACGACGTCCAGGTCCTCACCCGTGAACGCTTCAACGCCGACAAGGCGTACGGCCCCCGCAGGAAGGGCCGCGCCGAACTCCGCCTGATCACCTGCGGCGGCACCTACGACCGGGCGTCCCGCTCCTACGACGCCAACGTGGTCGTGTCGGCCTACCTGACCGGCGAGAGGCCGAAGGGGAACGGCGGGAGCTGACCCGGCCCGCACCGTCCCCGCCGAGGCCCGCCGGCCGGCCCGATCGGCACGGATCGCCGGTCCTGCCGTGAACCACCTTTGCGCCACGTCGTTCTGATGGCAGATCAACTCATCCGTCACCATCGGCCGTCGGCGATCCGTGATCGGCGGCGGGTATGACTCTCTTCACGGCGCTCGAAGTTCTTTCCGCCCGCTCGGCCCGGGTGGCGTGAGCGGGCCGGGTCCGCGTGTGATCAATCTCGCGCGGCAGCCCTTCCGCCGCGTCCGCCAACTGCGAGCCGGGTCGGCCCGGTTGACGCCGGGACCTCGTCCGGGCGCGCACGCCGCTTTTTGAATGCGCGGCGTGATTGTTTCATCACTGTGTGGAGTTTCCGTGCGGGGTGTCGGTTGCCGCGCCGCCGCCCGGTGTTTCCTGTGCGTTGCCTGTGCGTTCGGAGGGTTGCGGCGTGATCGTTCCGTCCGGCCGACGTGCACGAACAAGGCCCCCTCACGTTCAGTGAGGGGGCCTTGACTCTGCGTGCGCCGCCAGGGACTCGAACCCCGGACCCGCTGATTAAGAGTCAGCTGCTCTAACCAACTGAGCTAGCGGCGCTTGCTGACCTGGAGAACTCTACCCGAAGGGGGAGCGTGCTCCCGACCATTTCCTCTCCGGCACGGCCTGTCGGATGGTCGTTTTTTCTCTCCTATCCGTCAAAATGCAATATGTCATAAGGGTTGAGACACTGACGCCCGTGCAGATGCGCCCAAAGATCTTGAGAACGCGGAGGGGAATCGCATGACTGTGCCGGCTTTCGAGGAGTACATGCCCGCCGTCGACTGCGCCTGTGAGGGGTGTGCCGCACAGCGGCGGGCCGCCGGGGCCCTGGCCGTACGGGACGGGGGACATCCGGGTGCCCACGGCGCGCGCCGCGTGCTGGTGCTGGCCACCGCGGCCGGCGTGGTGCTGAGCACCGGGGCGGCCGAGGCGCTGAAGGCGCCGGGCGACCGGGCGGCCGACGCGGCCGGTTCGGCGGGGACGGCCGGTGCCCCCCGTTCGGACGAGACGACGGTACCGGCGGACGAGCTGGACGCACTGGACGTGTCGGACGCGTCCGATCCGTCGGTTCCGGACGAGGAGGGCGACCTGCTCGCCGGGACCGGAGTGGACCCGGACACCCCGCAGGGCAGGCCGGGGCCCGTGCAGGGCACCGGTGCGGCCGGCCCGCCCGTGTACACGAACGCCTCGCTCACGCTGCGCAAGACCAGCCGGGCCGCGATCATCAACCGGGCGAAGAAGTGGGTCTCCGCGCAGGTGCCGTACAGCATGTCGAGGTACTGGTCCGACGGCTACCGGCAGGACTGCTCCGGCTTCGTCTCGATGGCCTGGAACCTGCCCGGCAACGAGTGGACCGGCAGCCTCGCCCGGTACGGCACCAGGATCGCGCGGAAGGACCTGCAGCCGGGCGACATCCTGCTCTTCCACAACCCCTCCGACCCCAACAAGGGATCGCACGTCACGATCTTCGGCGGCTGGACCGACTACACGCACACCCACTACACGGCGTACGAGCAGACGAGGCCGCACACCCGCAAGCAGACGACGCCCATGGCGTACTGGAGCCACTCCGGTTCGTACGTCGCGTACCGCTACAAGGGGCTGAGCGGGGGGAGCGACGACGACGGCGGTTCGTCGGTCTCGTTCCCGGGCATCGGGAAGTTCGGCCCCGGGGCCAGCAACAAGTACGTCACCCAGCTCGGGAAGATGCTGGTGGAGCGGGGCGGAAAGCGCTTCTACTCGTCCGGCCCCGGCCCGGCCTGGGGTGACGCGGACCGGCGCGCCACGCAGGCGTTCCAGAAGGCCCAGGGCTGGAAGGGCGGCGAGGCGGACGGCTTCCCGGGCCCCCACACGTGGCGCCTCCTGGACAACGGGACCGGCAGCGACATACCCGGTTCGGGATCCGGTGGCAGCGGATCCGGCGGCGGCGCGAGCGGGCCGAACGCGGATTCGGCGTTCCCCGGACGCGGCCATTTCCGGCCCGGCCAGTCCAACGCCCATGTCGAGAAGCTCGGCAGGCAGTTGGTGAAGAAGGGCTACGGCAAGCACTACCAGTCGGGCCCCGGCCCCCAGTGGAGCGAGGCGGACCGGCGCAATGTCGAAGCCTTCCAGCGCGCCCAGGGCTGGCGGGGCGCGGAGGCGGACGGCTACCCGGGACCGGAGACCTGGCGGCGGCTCTTCTCGTGAGGAAACGGACATGACGGAGGCGGAAATGGGATCCACGGCGTCGGACAGTGCCGGAGCGCCGGAGGCCCGGGCAGACCGGGAAGAGGCGCGGATGCGGGAGCGTGCCCCGTTGAGCACGGGCGGTCCCGGCGGGGACGTGCGGCCCGAGGGCGCGGTGGACCCGGGCGGTGCCACCACCCCGGTCGCGGTCGTCGGCACGCCCGTCGAGGCGACGGGTCCGGATGCGGACACGCGCATGGGCCCGGGGACCGGGGCCGATGTGCGCCCGGGGCCCGGCCACGGCCCGGACGCACCGGCGAACGGTCCGGTGACCGGATCCGACGCCGTGGTCGACCTGGTGCTGGACCCGGCCCCGGGGGAGGACGCGGGCACGTCGCCGGGCGGTTCCTCCTCGCTGGGCGTGACCTCGGCCTCGGTGTCGGTGCCGGCCGTGGGCGTCGCGTCCGGCCCGGCCGCGGCATCGGACGTCGTGCCCGCCGAAGGGCCGGGACTCCTGCTCGGTGCCGCGCCCGCCATGAAGCCCGGATTCCTGCCGAACGGCGTGGCCGCCGCGAAGCCGGAGCTCGTGGCGGACGGTGGGACCGCGGGGAAGCAGGGAGTCCTGCCGGGAGGTGCGCCTCTCGCGGAGGGCGTCGCACCCGCCGTGGAGCCGGGGCTCCGGCCGAGCGGTGACTGCACCGCAGGCCCGGCGGCCGACGGGGAAGCCGTACCGGTCGCGGCCGGCACCCGTCCCGCACCCGTGCGCGGCACCCCGCGCCCGGCCCGGACCTCGTCCCCGTCCCCGTCCCCGTTCCCGTCCGCGCTCGCGTCACCGCTGCCGTCCCCCTCCCGGCGCCGGGACGTCTCCCGGCAGCGGGATGTCGTCGACCGCGCCCGTGGAGGGGTCGAACGGCCCGTCGCCGCGCCGTCGGGCACCGGGCGGCGTCATGCGGTCATCGGCAGCGAGTCGACCGCGACCATCCCCGTCCACCTGCTCTTCCGCGACGACCCCGGGAACACCGACACCACCGGGCTCCCCACCGGCGCGTTGCGGCGGGGGGCCGGTGGCGGGGGCGCCGCGCCCGGGGGGCGGCGCCCGCCCGCGCCGCGCGGACCGCAGGTGCGACCCTCGACCCGGCCCGCGCCGGCCGGCGACCCGGAACTCGCCGAACGTTCGGGGCCCGCGCTGCCCGGCTGGGTGGCCCTGCTCGCCGCGCTGTGCGGGACCGCCGGAGCCGGGGCGGTCCTCTGGTGGATCGGAGCGCTGCCGGTGGCCGCGCTCGCCCGGTTCGGGATCGCGCCGCGGCCGTACGAGGGGATCGGCATAGGCGCCTGGGCGGGCCTCGCCGCGCTGGCGACACTGGTGCTCTTCGCGCTCGGCGGACTGAGCCGGGGGCGGGTCGGGTACGCGTGGGTGCTCACGCTGTTCGGCAAGTACCGGGGGAGCGTGCGGCGGACCGGGCTGATGTGGATCAGTCCGCTGCTGCTGCGCCGCCGGGTCGACGTACGCCTGCGGCACTGGCGCAGCGAACCGCTGCCGGCCGTGGACGCCAACGGCACCGCCCTGCGCGTCGTGGTCCTGGTGGTCTGGCGGGTCCGCGACACCGCGCGGGCGCTGCTCGGGGTCGAGGACCACGAAACGTATCTGCGCGAGCAGGTCGAGGCGGCGATGGCCCGGGTCCTCTCCCAGCTCCCCGCCGACGCCTTCCACGAGGACGCGCCCACCCTGCGCGACGCGGAGGCCGTCGGCGACGCGCTGACCCGGATGCTGAAGGCGGACTGCGTGCCCGTCGGCATCGAGGTGTACTCGGCGCAGCCGACCGGGATCGAGTACGCGCCGGAGATCGCCGCGGCCATGCAGCGTCGCCGGATCGCCGCCATCGACGCCAAGCACCGCGACAGTGTTCTGACTTCGGTGGTCGACGCGGTGGACGACACCGTCAACCGGCTGACCCAGCGAGGCATCGTGGAACTGGACGACTACGAACGGAAGGTGCTGGTCAAGGACTTGACGGTGGCGTTCTACACGGGACGCGGTGGGAACGAAGGGGTCTGAGGGAGCCGGGAGACCGCTCGGGCGGCGAAGCGGAATCCCGCTCCCATTGGTCTGGACATGTTCATGTCCCGTCAATAATCTATGACTTGGTCTAGACCGCAGTACGCGCGCAGCAGGGCTCATGGAACCTCCCCCACGTTCTCGAGGAGCGACAGCAATGCGTAAAAGGGCAAGTGCGGCCGTAGTCGGCCTGGCGATCGCGGGCGCCTCGTTGTTCGCGACGAGCAGCGCCAGCAGCCACGGCTACACCGACAACCCCATCAGCCGCCAGAAGCTCTGTGCCAACGGCACCGTGACGGGCTGCGGCAACATCCAGTGGGAGCCGCAGAGTGTCGAGGGGCCGAAGGGCTTCCCGTCGGCCGGTCCGGCCGACGGGAAGATCTGCTCCGGCGGCAACTCCGTCTTCGCCCAGCTCGACGACCCGCGTGGCGGCAACTGGCCCGCCACCAATGTGACGGGTGGCCAGGGCTTCAGCTTCCGCTGGCAGTTCACCGCCCGCCACGCGACCTCGGACTTCCGCTACTACATCACCAAGGACGGCTGGGACCCCACCAAGCCGCTCACCCGGGCCGACCTGGAGCCCCAGCCGTTCATGACGGTGCCCTACGGCGGCAAGCAGCCCCCGGCGACCCTGACCCAGCAGGGCACCATCCCCACCCAGAAGACCGGGAAGCACATCATCCTGAGCGTCTGGAACGTCGCCGACACGACGAACGCGTTCTACGCCTGCTCCGACGTGCAGTTCTGACGCGAGGCACTGGATGCACTGAGGCACCGACGATCCCCATCGGGTCCGCCCGGGCGGACCCGATGGGGGCACTTCGGCGACGGGGCCCACGGGCCGGCCCTCAGCCGGTCAGGGCCGGCTCGCCCCGCTCCGCCACCGCGGGCCTCCGCCGCAGCAGCATCGTGGTGAGCACCGCCCCCGCCAGCAGCAGGACGGCACCCGTCATCGAGGCGTACCGCATGCTGTGCACGAACGCGTCCCGAGCGGCGGCGATCAGCGAGCCGTCCCCGGTGGCCACCGCGCCCGCCAGGGTCTTGCGGGCGTCCTCCGGCGCCGATCCCGGCATGTCCGCGGTGTAGACCGCCATGGCCACCGCGCCCAGCAGGGCCATCCCCATCGCACCGCCGAACTCCTGCCCGGTCTCCAGCAGCGAGGCCGCCGAACTCGCCTTCCGGGGCGGGGCGGTGGACAGTGCCAGGTCGGAGACGAGTGCCATCACGGTGACGATGCCGCAGCTCAGTACGGCGCAGCCGGCGAGCAGCAGCCACAACGAGTCCGTACCGGTCAGGGAGAGCACGGCGAACCCGGCGGCGGCGATCACGAATCCGGCGCGGACGACGCGTGCGCGATCGGTCCGCTGGGCGATCGCCGTGGCCGTCGGCGCCGCGGCACCCACGGCGAGCGACGGTGCCAGGCTCCACAGCGCGGCCTCCAACGTGCTCATGCCGAGCACCGACTGCAGGTACTGCGTGGTGAAGTACGAGGAGCCCATCATGGCGAAGGACGCCAGGGCGTTCAGGCCGACCCCGGCCGCGAAGCCGCGGTCGCGGAAGAGTTCCCGGCTGATCAGCGCGTCGTCGCGGGAGCGCTGCCGACGGACGAAGACCAGGCCGACGAGGAGCCCGGCGGCGATGATCAGCCCGCGCTGCACGTCGAGCCCGTGGGCGGCGCTCTCCTTCACCCCGTAGACGACGGGCAGCACGGCCCCCATCGACAGCGGCACGCTCAGGAAGTCGAACCGTCCGGGGCCGGGGTCCTTGAACTCCGGAACCAGCACCGGCACCAGCACCACCAGCAGCACCATCGCCGGCACGTTGATCAGGAAGACCGAGCCCCACCAGAAGTGCTGCAGCATGACCCCGCTGAGCACCGAGCCGAGCGCGATCCCGCCCGCCATGGCGCCGGACCAGATGCCGATGGCGCGGCCGCGCTGCCGCTCGTCGCGGAACATGTTCCGCACGAGCCCCATCGTCGACGGCATCAGCGTCGCACCGCCGACCCCGAGCAGGGCGCGGGCCGCGATCAGCATCTCGGGGCTGGTGGCGTACGCGGCGGCCACGGACGCGGCGCTGAACGCGAACGCGCCGATGAGCAGCAGCCTGCGCCGCCCGATGCGGTCGCCGAGCGACCCCATCGTGATGAGCAGGCCCGCCAGGGCGAAGGCGTACACGTCGAAGATCCAGAGCTGCTGGGTGGCGCTGGGGGCGAGGTCCCGGTCGATGGACGGGATCGCGAAGAAGAGGACGGAGATGTCCATCGACACGAGGAGAAGGGGCAGCAGGAGAACCACGAAGGCGGTCCATTCCCGGCGGCCGGCGAGGTGGCCGCGCTCGGCGGTGGTGCGCGTGGCGTTCGTCATGCCAGGAAATGTACGAGCGTATAAAACGCCTGTCTAGTACGCCTGTGTAAAACGTTCGTACATCCTGGTGGGCGCCCGATGGGCAACGCAAAACGCACTGGGCGGTTCACGTGTGTACGTGAACCGCCCAGTGCGTTGTCTGTGCGCCGCCAGGGACTCGAACCCCGGACCCGCTGATTAAGAGTCAGCTGCTCTAACCAACTGAGCTAGCGGCGCCTGCTGACAGGAAAATCATACCCGTTCCTGGAGGGCGTCGATGCCACCGGGAGCAAATCGCAGGAAACTGGAACGAAAAGGGGCGATTTCCCGGCGGTAGCGGCTCGGGGGCGCCCCTCAGAGCGCCAGCGACAGCAGCACGGGTGCCGCCCGCCGGTTCAGGGTGTCCGCCGCCGAGCGCAGGCGGTGCGCGTCCTCGACCGGGAGGGAGAGCGCCAGGCAGCCCGCCGACGAACCGGCCGTCAGTGGTACCGCCGCGCAGACCGTGCCGACGGCGTACTCCTGGAGGTCGAGCACCGGGACGGTGGCCGGCTGGCTGTCGAGCTTCGAGAAGAGCGCCTTCTCGTTGGTGATCGTCCGCGAGGTGAGCCGGGGCGTCTTGTGGCGCGAGAGGTGGTCGCGGCGGCCGTTCAGGTCGAGCTGGGCCAGCAGGCACTTGCCCGCCGCCGAGGCGTGCGCGGACGACCGGAAGTCGACCCACTCGTTGACCGCGGGGGTGCGCGGGCCGTCGGCGTACTGCGTGATCCGGACTTCGCCGTCGACGTACCGGCTGATGTAGACCGCCGCGCCGACCGAATCGCGCAGCTGCGCCAGCGAATGCTGGAGCTTCGCCTCCAGGGCCTTTCTGCGGGCCGTGCCGGAACCGAGGAGCAGCAGCGAGGAGCCGATGACGTAGGCACCGTCGGTGATCTGCTCGACATATCCCTCGCGGCGCAGCGTCAGCAGCAGGGGGGTGAGGTGCTCGGCGGGCAGCCCCGTCTCCCGGGAGATCTGGGCGTCCGCCACGCCGTCGCCGTGCTTCGAGACCGTTTCGAGAACGCGAAGGGCGTGCTGCACCGAGTGGAACGGCGCCGTCGGTTCGGGCTTCAACGCCACGGTTTCCCCCTACCAGGTTGTGACCGCAAGCTCTGGCCTCACGATAGCCGCCAACGGGCCGTAACGGGGCGGTTGTTGACGAAGCGACGAGGTGCCCCGGCCACCCGAGCTGGGGCTCATTCGTACGGCATATGCCAAAGCCATTGGCGTACGGCGAGTGGCGAGGTCACAGCACCGCGGCGAGAAATTCACGCGTACGTTCGTGCTCCGGATCCGAGAAGATCTTCTCCGGCGATCCGGATTCGATCACGCGTCCGGAATCAAACATGAGTACCGTCTCCGAGACGTCGCGGGCGAAGTTCATCTCATGGGTCACGCAGAGCATGGTGATGTCGGTGTTCCGGGCGATGTCGCTCAGCAACTCCAGTACGCCCGCGACCAGTTCCGGGTCGAGCGCGGAGGTCACCTCGTCCAGGAGCAGGATCTCGGGCCGCATCGCCAGCGCGCGGGCGATCGCCACCCGCTGCTGCTGCCCGCCCGACAGCTGGGAGGGATGCGCGTCGGCCCTGCCCGCGAGTCCGACCATGTCGAGCAGCTCGCGGGCGCGGGACTCGGCCTCGTCGCGGTCCATTCCCAGGACATTGACCGGAGCCTCGGTGATGTTCCGCAGCACGCTCATGTTGGGGAAGAGGTTGAACTGCTGGAACACCATGCCGATCTTCTTCCGCGCCTCGCGCAGATGCCGTTCGGTCGCGGGCTTCAGCGATCCGTCGGACGCCCGGACGTGGGACAGCGGATCGCCGTCCACCCAGATGACGCCGTCGCTGACCTTCTCCAGCGTCATCAGCAGCCGCAGGATGGTGGTCTTTCCCGACCCGCTGGGCCCGATCAGGGTGACGTGCTCCCCGCGGCGCACCGAGAAGTTCAGCCGGTCCAGGACGACGCGGTCGCCGTACCGCTTCACTACGTCGTCGAAGCGGACCAGGGGCTGACCGGTCGCGGCGAGCGCGGAGGCCGGCACGGAGCCCCCGAGGGCCGGTGCGGCGCCACCGGGCGTCGGCAGGACGTCCTCGGAGGTCGGGGCCGCGTGCTTCTGCAGGGGGAGGCGTTCAGTGGCCAAGGCGCTTCTCCAGCTTTCTCATCAGCAGCGAGGTGGGACAGCTCGCGATCAGGAAGATCAGTCCGGCGAGGGTGAACGCCGTGGTGTAGGCGAAGTGGTCGGCGCCGTACTTGCGGGCCTCGAAGACCATCTCCTGCACCGTGATCACGGCGAGGAAGGGCGTCTCCTTGAACATCGAGATCGCGTAGTTGCCGAGGGCGGGCAGGACGTTGCGCACCGCTTGCGGCAGGATCACGGCCTGCCAGGTCCGGCGCGGGGTGAGCGAGAGCGCCCGGCAGGCCTCCCACTGCCCCTTCGGCACGCTGTCGATCCCGGCCCGGTACACCTCGGAGGTGTACGCGGCGTAGTGGATCCCGAGCACCACGATGCCGGTCGTGAGCGGCTCCACCGAGGAGAACAGGGCTGCGGCGCCCACGAGTTGGACGAGCAGCGGGGTGGAGCGGACGAACTCCGTCAGAACCCGCACCGGCACCGTCACGAACCTGCTCGGCGCCCGCCCGGCGATCGCGACGGCGAGTCCGAGCACCGCCGCGACCAGCGTGCCGAGCACCGTCGCGAGCAGGGTGACCCGGAAGCCTTCGAGCAGCAGGGGCAGGGCTTCCCCGACGGCGTCCCAGTCGGTACCGCTTGCCGTGGAGCCGTTCACCGGGTACCTCCGGAGGTCGACGCGACGGCCGGGACGGGGCCGCCGCCGCGTGGCTCCGAATCCGCGCCGCCCGACAGCCCGAGACGCCGCTTGGCGCCGCGCTCCAGCAGGTTCATCAGCAGGGTGAGCGCGTAGGCGAGGACGAAGTAGGCGACCAGCAGGGTCAGATACGCGGTGAGCGTCTCACCGGTGCGGTCGCGCAGTTGCTGGATCACGGTCATCAGATCGGCGGCGGAGATCAGCCACAGCAGCGGGGTGCACTTGAGCAACTGGATCAGCAGATTCGTGAACGACGGGATCATCTGCACCCATGCCTGCGGGAGGATCACCCGCCACATCCGCTGCGTGGGCGTCATGTTCAGCGCGATGGCCGCCTCGTACTGGGCACGCGGCACGGAGTTGATCGCACCGCGCACCACCTCGGCGCCGTACGCCCCGTAGTTGAGGCCGAAGGCGACGACCCCGCAGAGCAGCGGAGTCAGTTCGTACCCCGTCAGCGGTGGCATCGCGTAGTAGAGCCAGAACAGCTGGATGTAGAGCGAGGTGCCGCGGAAGAACTCCACGACCACGCGCGACACACCACGCGCCACCAGCAGCCGGCCGACCGACATCAGGCCGAGGACGAACGACAGGACCAGGGCGAGCGCCGCGCCGAGGACGGTGGCCTGGACGGTCACCCACAGCCCCGAGCGCAGGTGCGGCAGGTCGTCGAGGAGGGCGGAGAAGAAATCACTCATGCGGTGCGTTCCGTTCCGTCCCCGTCAGCCCGCGCACAGATCGGCCGTCTTCAGTGCGGCCGGCGGGAGCTCGCTGGCCCCGAAGCCGTACTCCTGGAGCAGGCCCACATACCGCGAACGGTCCGAGACGATCTTCTTCAGCTCGCGGTTGAAGGCGTCCCGCAGGTCCTCGTTGCCCTTGCGGAACACGGCACCGCCGGGGCTGTACTGCTTCTTCCCGCCCAGTTCCGGTACGAACGGCTCGGTGACCTCGGTCTCCGGGTTGGTCTTCGCCAGCCAGCGCAGCGAGATGCCGGTGAGCAGGAACGCGTCGATCCGGCCGCCCTTCACCGCGTCGGCTCCGTCCTGCGGCTTCTGCAGCGTCTTGATCCTGTCCTTCGCGATGCCCGCGCCCTCGGCGTACGTACCCTCGACGGCACCCGACATCACGCCGACGGTGATCCCGGCGGCCTTCGCCGATGCCAGGTCGGTGATCTTCCTCGGATTGCCCTTCTTCACCATCAGCGCGGTCGGGGAGATGAACTCGGGTTCCGAGAAGAGGGCGTTGGCGCATCGCTCGGGCGTGATCGCCATACCGGCGCTCACCACGTCGTACTTGCCCGCCTGGAGGCCGGGGATCAGACCGTCCCACTCGGAGAGGGTGGGCTTCAGCTCGTCGACCCCGAGCGCCTTGAAGATCTCGCGGTGCAGGGTGGGCGCCTCGCCCTTGAGCTGCTTGCCCTCCAGATAGCCGTACGGAGCCTCGTTCGCGTACGCGACCCGTACGAAGCCCTGCTCGCGCAGCTTGTCCAGGGCTCCGGCGCCGCCCGCCGCGCCGGCGTCGGTCTTGCTGCACGCGGAGAGCAGACCGGGAACGACGAGCAGGCCGCCCACGGCCGCCGATCGGTTGAGGAAGCCCCTGCGGGACAGGTGGGGAAAGTCGGCCATGGTTCCTGAACTCCTGGAGGGATCGGGCGGTTCGGACAGGTGGAGCGCCTGCCCGATCCCGTACGTCTATGCAGGAAGCGCCCGCCTGTGGCCGAACCGTGGCCGGAGGGAGACCTTTCCGTGTCCCTTCGGGGAGGGGGAGTTGGCGACGTGTGCACGTGTATTCCGGCGCACGCCAAGTACGGTGAGGGCTCGTCACGCGCGGTGGTGGGCGTGAAGCCTGCCGGGCGCGACGGGACCGGGCCGGGGCCGGGTTCGGGCCGAGGTCAGTTGTCGTTGCGGTCGCGATCGGGGACGTATCCGCGTCGCTTGTCCACCACGTTCGGCAACGGCTGCCCGGCCGCCCAGAGTTCGTACATCCTCACGAACTGCTCGGCGAGGCGGTCCCGCCAGCCGGCCGTGTCGCCGCCCATGTGCGGTGACACGATCAGGTCCGGTACGTCCCACAACGGGCTCCGGGGATCCAGCGGTTCCTGGCTGAACACGTCGAGCGCCGCGCCCGCGATCCAGCGATTGCGCAGCGCCTGCGCCAGGTCGTCCTCGACGACCAAGGGGCCGCGCCCCACGTTGATGAACCGGGCCGACGGCTGCATCAGCCCGAAGAACCGCGCGTCGAACATGGCACGGGTCGTCTCCGTCAGCGGCGCCGCGCAGATCACCCAGTCGGCCTGGGCGGCCAGCCGGTCCAGGTCCGCCACGCCGTGGACGGTGCGCCGGGCCGTGCGGCCCACGAGCGCCACCTGGACGCCGAGGGCGATCAGCAGCCGGGTGATCTCCCGGCCGATCGGTCCCGCGCCGACGACGACCGCGCGACTGCCCGCCACCGGCGCGCTCTCCCGGTGCCGCCACACCCGCCGGTGCTGGAGATCCAGGGTGCGCGGAAGATCCTTGGCGAACGCCAGCACCAGCCCGGTCACGTACTCGGCGACCGGCCGCTCGAAGACACCGCGCGCGTTGGTCACCACCGTGTCGGAAGCCAACAGTTCGGGGCAGAGCAGCCGGTCCACGCCCGCGCTCGCGGTGTGCACCCATGCGGGACGTGGCCCGTCGCCGGGCCACGCGGTGCGCACCGCGTCGGAGGCGGCGTCCCACACCAGCAGCACATCGGCCTCCGGGAGCCGCGCGGCGAGCCCGGCCCCGTCCGTGTACCGGACGTCGGCGCGTCCGATCAGCCGGCCGAGACGCGGCGACGGGTCGGTGTCCAGGACGAGCAGGGTGGGCTCGGGCATGAGAGGCGGTCGCTCCGCTGCGTCTGATGCGTCTGGGATATGGGGATTGACCACGCTCGCACCCGCGTCCGTCTTCGTCAACAGCACACGACGGGCGCGGAGGCCGGCCGAGACCCTCCGGCGGCCGGATCCGGCCGGTCCTCGGCGAATGGGGGAAACTGGGAGGAAGTGAATGAAATCGAATGTCGTGCCGCAGAAGAGACGGGCGGGGGGACCGGCGGCGCCGTGCGGGGGCAGGCTGGAACGGGCGCGAGAAGAGACGGACGGGAAAGGGAAGGGCGGCCATGACGACCCTCGGCATTCTCTACCCGGGGCACTCCGCGGAGGACGACTTCCCCCGGATGGAGATCCTGCTCGACGCGGTCCGCCTCGTCGTGAACCACATCACCGTCGACGAGGACGCCTACCGGACCGACGCGCTGATGAGGGCCGGTGCGCCCGAACGGCTGGTCGCCGGGGTGGCGGAGCTCCAGCGGGCCGGAGTCGAGTGCGTCGTGTGGGCGAGCGGCGCGGGCAGCTTCCTGTACGGCTGGGAGGGCGGCCACGAGCAGATCGCCGCCCTGGCCCGGGCCGCCGGGGTGCCCGTGTCCAGCACGTCCTTCGGCTTCGTCCACGCGGTACGGGAACTGGGCGCCGCCCGTGTCGCCGTCGCCACGACCTACCCCGAGCACATCGCCGCACTGTTCACCTCCTTCCTGCACGCCGCGGGCATCGAGGTGACGGCCACCCGCACCGCCGCTCTCGCCTCGGCCGCCGACGCCGCCCGCTGGGGTCCGGACCAGGTGAAGGAACTCGCCGAAGCCGCGGACCGGCCGGACGCGGAGGCGGTGCTGCTGCCCGACACGGCCCTGCACACCGTCTCGTACGTGCCGGAACTGGAGGCACTCCTCGGCAAACCGGTCCTCACCGGGAACCAGGTCACGGCCAGGGAGGGGCTGCGGCTGGCGGACCGCCGCGCCTGGTCCCCGAGGCTGGGCAGGATCTTCGCGGCCCGCGAGGCGCCTCCGGCCCCGGTCGCCAGGTGGGGCGAGGGCCGTGCCTGGGCGCACAGCCGCAGGAAGGGGCATTCCGGGAGGCGCTCCGAGCCCGGCGGACGGGGGGAATGAACCGGTCGCGGACCATCGGCCACGGACCTTTGGAGGGGGTCGGCCGGAATAACCGGAGGTCTCCTCCTGTTACGTTTGCGCGGACGTGTGAGCCGCAGCCGCAGCCGCAGCCGTGCCGCAGCCGCAGCCGTGCACACAGCCGGGCGCATCACCAGGAGAGGCGGGGACGTGAACGAGAACCGGGGCGACGAGAACCGGGTCGACGGAGGCCGTGGGAACGAGGCCGACGCGAACGAGGTACGGGGCGACGGGCACCGGTACGACGGGATCCGCGGCAGGGCGGAGGGCACGGCCCCCGTCCCTCTCTCCGTGCTGGACCTGGTGACCGTGGGCCAGGGCCGCACCGCCACCCAGGCGCTGCGCACCGCCGTGGACATCGTGCGGCTCGCCGAACGCCGCGGCTTCCACCGCTACTGGGTTGCCGAACATCACTCCATGCCCGGCGTCGCCTCCTCCTCGCCGGCCGTGATCCTCGCCCACCTCACCGCCCGTACCGAGCGCATCAGGCTCGGGTCCGGCGGGGTGATGCTGCCCAACCACGCCCCGCTGGTCATCGCCGAGCAGTTCGGCACCCTCCACGCCATGGCCCCGGGCCGCATCGACCTCGGTCTCGGACGGGCCCCCGGCACCGACGGCGCCACGGCCGCCGCCCTGCGGCGCACGGACCGGCCGGACGAGGGCGCCGACCACTTCCCGCAGCAGCTCGCCGAGCTGACCCGGTTCCTGGACGACGACTTCCCGGACGGCCACCCCTACTCCCGTATCCATGCCGTGCCCGGGCCGGTCCAGGCCACCGCCGAGGGCGGCGTGCAGTCCCCGGCCCGGCCGCCGATCTGGCTGCTCGGTTCCTCCGGGTTCAGCGCCCGGCTGGCCGGTGTGCTCGGTCTGCCGTTCGCCTTCGCCCACCACTTCTCGGCGCGGAACACGATCCCGGCCCTCGACCTGTACCGGGATTCGTTCCGGCCGTCCGGGCTGCTCGACGCCCCGTACGCGCTGATCGGTGTCTCGGCCCTGGCCGCCGACGACGAACGCGAGGCCCGCCGCCAGGTGCTCACCGGCGCGCTGTCCATGGTCCGCCTGCGCACCGGCCGCCCGGGCCTGGTCCCGACGCCGGAGAAGGCGGAGGCGTACGCCTTCACGCCCATGGAGCGCGAGTTCGTCGACAACTGGCTGTCCGACGTCATCCACGGCACGCCGGACGAGGTCCGTACCGGCCTCGACGCACTGGCCGAGCGCACCGGCGCCGACGAGCTGATGATCACCGCCAACGCCCATGGCGGGGAGGCCCGTCTGCGCAGCTACGAACTGATCGCGGACGCGTACGAGCTGCCGAGCTCGTCGAGCCTGCCGGGTCTGCCGACGGCCTGACCCGGGCCGCCGCGGACGGCCCGGCTCTCACACGGTCAGTCTCCGGCGGCCGATCAGTTCGGCGATCCGCTCCGGGGCCACCGCGCGCGAGTACAGCCAGCCCTGTCCGGTGTCGCAGCCGATCCTGCGCAGCCGCTCCGCCTGGCCCGCCGTCTCCACACACTCCGCGGTGACGGTCAGGCCCAGGCGGTGCGCCAGGTGCACCATCGCCTCGACGATCGTCTCGTCGGCCGGGCTCGCGTGGGCGCCGTCGTCATGGCGGAAGCCGCGTACGAACGAGCCGTCCAGCTTCAGCACGGAGACCGGCAGCCGGCTCAGATAGGCGAGGTTGGAGTAGCCCGTCCCGAAGTCGTCGATGGCGATCCGTACGCCCATGTCGCTGAGCTGCTGGAGGGCCTGGAGCGGGCGGCCCGCCGAGCCCATCACCGCGGACTCGGTCAGCTCCAGTTGCAACAGGCCCGGTTCGAGGCCGGTCTCGGC
Source organism: Streptomyces sp. CB01580 (assembly GCF_001905795.1). Taxonomy (GTDB): domain Bacteria; phylum Actinomycetota; class Actinomycetes; order Streptomycetales; family Streptomycetaceae; genus Streptomyces. The sequence continues at coordinate 316,592 of NZ_LIXJ01000004.1, read as the reverse complement.
GAGGATCTCCGCGACATCGGTGACCAGGTCGGAGTCCCAGACCTGCCGCACGGCGACGTTGACGCTGATGAACAGCGGTGGTTCGGACGGGTGATCGAGCTGCCAGCGTCGTGCCTGGCGGCAGGCGGACCGCAGTACCCACCGGCCCAGCTGGACGATCGAACCGTCCTCCTCGGCGATCGCGACGAACCGATTCGGCGAGAGCATGCCGAACTGGGGGTGGTTCCAGCGGACCAGGGCCTCCACACCGCGCACCACCCCGTCCGCCATGCCGACCAATGGCTGGTACTCGATGGTGAACTCGCCGCGTTCGACGGCCGGCCGCAGGTTGGAGGAGAGCGTCTGCCGGGTCATCCGGTGGGCGTTGCGTTCCGGGTCGAAGACCGTCCAACGGGCCTTGCCGTCCGCCTTGGCCCAGTACAGCGTGGTGTCGGCGGCCTGCACCAGACCGGTGGCCGAGGTACCGGCGACCGGCCGTTCCACCACCCCGATCGAGGCCGAGACGGAGAGCCGCCGCCCGCCCAGGTCGAACGGCTTCTGCAACGCCGTCAGCAAGCGGCGGGCCAGATCGGTGAGCTGCTGCGTGCCCGCCGAGTCCTCGACCAGGACCGCGAACTCGTCGCCGCCGAGCCGCGCCACGAGATGGGGCCCGTGGCGGTGCCGTCCGTCCCGCACGCGCGGGTCGTCCTGGGCCGCGCAGTCGGTGAGCCGTGCGGCGACGGCTTCCAGCAACTGATCGCCGATCCGGTGGCCCAGTGTGTCGTTGACGGCCTTGAAGCCGTCGAGATCGAGATAGCAGAGCCCGATCCGGCCGTGCCCGGGGACCATCCGGTCGTCCCTGTACGGAGGAGTCTCCAGAATGGCCGAGAGCCGTTCGAAGAACAGGGCCCGGTTGGGCAGCCGGGTCACCGGGTCGTGCATCTGGAGATGCCGCAGCCGCTTCTGGAGCTCGCGCCGGTCGCTGATGTCGGCGACGGAGAGCAGCACCCGGCCGGGCCCGGAACGACCGGCCCCGCCGTGCTCCGGACCGTTCTTCGCTCCGTGTCCCGGACCGTCCTTTGCGCCGTGCCTCCGCCCGTTCTCCGGGTCGGGCACCGGCACCGGGCGGGGCTTCGTGCCACTCCCCGGACCGTGCTCCGGACCGCTCTCCGGTTCGGGCATCGGTACGACGGTGACCTCGGCCCACAGCGACCGGCCGTCCGGATGCTTGAGCCTGCGGGTGCAGTGGAACCGCGCGCGCCGTCCGTGCAGCACTTCGCGGTACGCGTGCCAGGTGCGTCCGTCCGCCGCGAGATCGAGGAGGTCGGCCGCCGACTGCGTGGTCAGATCCGAGGGGCGGGAGCCGAGGAGATCGCCGAACGCGTCGTTGGCGGCGACCACCAGGCCCTCGTGGTCGACCACCGCCATCGGCAGCGTGGCGGCCCGAAAGGCCGCCCGATAGCCGTGCGGCTCGGATCCATGGCCACCGGCAGGAGGCCATGGGGTGTCACGCTCCGTGACCGGCGGTCCTGCGGAGTGGGAGTGTGTGCCCGCCGCGGGCCTCGGCCCTTCGGAGGTTCCGCTCACCGTTCGCTCCTGCCGTGCAGTTCTGTCCTGAACAGGTGTGGCCGGGCCGGCCCGCCGCTCGGCGTACCGCCCGTCGGAGGCGGTAACCGTGGGGGAAAGCCTGGTGAAGCATAGAGGCTGGTACGTCGGCCGTTCCAGCGTCCGACCCTTCCGCGCCACGCGTTCGCCCCGCATGGGTCAGTCCCGCATGGATCCGATTTGCCCATGACTGATCTTTTGTGAGCGGTTCGAGTCCAGTTCCGCTCTCTAGTGGCGTGCCCGTGATTAATTGTGACTGTCCGTGAGGGTGAACGCCTCGACGGGCTGCTGACTCGACTGGGGCAGCCCAACAGGACGAAAGCCTCGAACCATCACAAGGTGGTGCGTGATCGGATCTCGCACCCGGAGGTAGTTGTGCCGCGTCAGCGCAGAACCGGGGGAGTGGAGAGGCCGAGTCTGCGCGGTGTGACCGCGGCCACGACCTCGCTCCTGGCGCTCGTGGCCACCTCCCTCGTAGCCGGGCCGGCCGCTGCCGCCACCGGAGAGCAGGGGCCGTGCGCGCTGCCCCGGACCGAGGCCCACCACTCGCTCGGCGTGGACGGCTGGAACGAGACGTACCCTCGCCCCGACCACCCTCTCGACGCGGTCATGATCTTCCTGTCCTTCCCCGATCACAGTCCCACCACCACCCCCGCCGAACTCGCCGCCGACCACTTCCCCGCCACCACCCACTTCTTCCAGCGTTCCTCGTACGGGAAGTTCACCCTGCGACCGCACCCGCTGCGGCAGTGGATCCGGATGCCCAGACCGTCGGACTGGTACGGCATGCAGCGCGACTGGGACAGCGAACGGCGCGCCGCCTATCTGAGCGACGCCATCGGTGTGATCGACCCGAAGGTGGACTTCTCGCGGTTCGACCTCGTCTACCTGGTCGCCGACCCGGACGCCCCGGGCGTCGACTCCGATGCCACCAAGGTCGTCAACTTCAGCCGTCCGCTGCGCATGGACGGTACGGACATCCGGCGCATCGTCACCGTCTTCGAACAGCACCCCCCGGACCGCAACGTGCTGGCCCACGAGACCGGGCATCTCTTCGACCTGCCCGACCTCTACCACCGGCCGTCCGACAGCAAGGGCGACTGGGACACCTACGTGGGCGACTGGGATGTGATAGGCAGTCAGTTCGGGCTCGCCGCCGATTTCTTCGGCTGGCAAAAATGGAAGCTGGGGTGGCTGGAACGTGAGCAGGTGATCTGTGTCCAGGGCACCCAGAACATCACCCTGGAACCGGTCGCGGCGGTGCCGGCGGCCGGTGCCCCGCTCGGTACCCGGCTCGCGGTGATCCGTACCGGTGAAGGGAGCGCCGTGGCCGTCGAGGCGCGCAGCGCCACCGGCAACGACCGGATGACCTGCACCGAAGGCGTCCTGATCTACCGGGTGCGCAACGCGACCCCGTCCGGCGGCGGCCCGGTCGACGTCGTCGACACCCATCCCCGCTCCGGGGCCTGCTGGGGCCGGTCCGTCTATGCGCCGCTCGCGGACGCCCCGCTGCGCGTCGGCGAGAGCTTCAGCATCCCGGAGGCGCACACCAGGGTCGAGGTCCTCGGCCGAAATCCGTCGGGCTCCTGGAACGTCCGGATCGTCACAGGGGCGCGGCCCTGAACGGGAACGTGGCGCGGACGGCATCGGCCGGACGCGCGGCGCGGGCCGGGCGGGCGGCCTCGGCCGTGGACATCGCGCGGGCCGGACCGGGAGAGGCGTCGCACGGATCCGTCACGAGCACGAAGAAGCCCCCCTCGCTCTCGCGAGAGGGGCTTCTTCCGTCTGTGCGCCGCCAGGGACTCGAACCCCGGACCCGCTGATTAAGAGTCAGCTGCTCTAACCAACTGAGCTAGCGGCGCCTGCTGACGTCGTAGACATTAGCACCCTGATCGGCGGTAGGAAAAATCGGATTCCGGGCCGCTGCCGACGGTGCTGATCTGGTCACCCGTACGCAGGCCCACAGCAGGACGTCCGGCCCTGGCAGCCAGGGGTTGCGGGTGTCCGGGGCGACCACCCAGCGGGGGCCGGGCGCGTTGGGGGCGCAGGTCAGCGGCGGGACGGTCACCGCGTCCCCGGTGCCGTGGCAGAGCACGGGCGGGACCCTGGTGTCGTCCTCCGCGCCGCCGCGAGGTTCGAGGCCGCCGCCGCCCCACTCCTCCCAGTCGAGCAGCGACGGCAGTCGCTGCGCGGTGCCGGGGGAGGCGAACAGCAGCATCCGGCCGCGGTGCGTGGCGACCGGTCCCGAACCGGGACCGTTGGACCACAGCTGCTCCAGCATCCGGCGCCCGAAGAGCGTGGGTACGTTCACGACGTCGAAGGCCGATCCGCACGGCAGCGCCGCGGGGGAGTCGGGACGCGCCTCCCACTGCGTGAGCGTGCTCCGCGGATAGGCGGAGGCGCCGGCGAGCCATGCGGCGCCGGCCGCCGTGACCTGGGCCGTCTGGCTCGTGGACCGGTCCTGCAGAACGGCGAGGATGCCGGCGTCGCCGTACCGGGAGCCCCGGTGAGGGGTGTCGCCGTGATGCAGGGTCGTTTCGTCTGGCAGGCATGCGCTCATGTGCCCATGTCTACCGGGCGTGATCAAACGGATTCCGAGAGTTGCCGGAATCCGGGACAGGGTGGGGTGGGAAGGAGTATCTTGCGCCCCGGCATATGCCAGTGGCCGTAATCCAGCTCCTCGGGCGGTTGCTTCGCCCGGTCGGCGGCCGTCTCCGCCGCCTCAGGGGGTCGAACCGCCCAGCAGGCTCCGGCCGAACTCGACCATCTTCTTGGCGTAGTCCTCGGTCCATTCGGCGCGCTCCGCGATGTCCGCGGTCGTCAGCCGGTCGAACCGACGCGGATCGGCGAGCTGCGCGGCCGCGATCGCCTGGAACTCGACCGCGCGATCGGTCGCGGCGCGGAAGGCCAGCGTCAGCTCGGTGGCCCGGGCCAGCAGCTCCCGCGGATCCTCCATCGACTCCAGGTCGAAGAAGTGCTCGGGGTCGGCGACCGCGGCCGTCGGCTCGAAGAGCAGGGGCGCGGGGCGCAGCCGCTGCTGTTCGTTCCGCTCGGGTTGTGGCATGTGGTGATTCCTCCTTCGGCGGGCCCCGCAGGATCCGGGAGGGATCCCTCGGGCCCCGGTGGGCCACCCTCCATTGTCCAACGCCGCGCGAGTGGACTCGTCGGAATCGTGAAATCCGGGAGGGGGCTCCGGGGCGGGAGGCCGGGAAGGCGGCTCCGGGGCGGGGGCCGGGAGGACGGCTCCGGGGTGGTGCCGCCGCCGGCTCACCGCACTCGGCTCACCCCACCGAGCAGGCGGCGTCGAACACAGGCGCCAGAACCTTCGCGAGCCGCGCCTTGAGCGGGTCGGGACGGACCACCCGCAGGAGCGGACCTCCGTCACGGCGGGCGGGGAAGCCGGTGTCGGCGAGTACGTACAGGGCCCGGAGCGTGCGCATCGTGTGGGAGATGTGGGGCGGGGTCGGTCCGCTGCCCAGGGCGGCGAAGGCGGCCTCGACCGGGTCCAGCCAGTCCACGGAAGCTCCGGGGGACAGGCGGGGATCGGCCAGGATCCGCCCAAGGGCGCAGGCGAGGCGGTCGTCCTCCTGGTCGCGCAGGACGTGGTCGGTGGGGGCCAGCATCCGCGCCACGGCCAGGTCGAGCATCGCGACCGGGTCGACCTCGGGGTGGGTGCCGAGGGTGCCCAGCAGATCCGCCCCGTGCGCGACCGCGTGGAGCCAGCCCAACTCGTCGTCGTGACCACGCAGTTCGGTCTCCGTCGGGTACCAGTCGGCGAACGCGTCCAGCCAGGGCCGCCGGAAGTCGCCCCGGCTGACGATCATGTCCAGGACCAGCGGGGCGAACGTGCGCGCGTGCAGGTGCGGGTCGGTGAAGCGGACGGCCATCTCGTCGCCCAGGCGGATCCGTCGCGAGCCGTTGATGACATCGCGGGCGATCCAGGTCCGCAGGACCACATAGGGGTAACCGTCGCGCAGCTCGGGATCGGGATCGCGCAGGCAGGCGGCGAGCTCGGACACCGCCTCGTCCAGGGTGGTCGTGGAGGGGAGGGCGAAGTCCGTTGCGTACACATGTTCCCAATTGATCACGGATGGATCCTATGGGTGCGGGGGTCGGGACGCTCCGGAATTATCGCCCGTGGCCCTGCGGGCGAACGCCCTGCACGTGCCCTCTCCGGTGGCCCCGGGCCCTGTTGTCGAACTGCCGCCTGCCGTGCGGCGCCCGGCACTTCCCCGAGCTCTCGGCTCCGCTCGGCCAGGGGAGCCCCCATCGCCCGCGGCGTTGCCGGAGTGGTCCTCGTACGTCCGGTACGAGGACGGTCCTCCGCCTCGCGACCGTGCGTACCGGACGCCGCACGGCCCGGCCTCCGGCCGAACAACGGCACTTCGAAGAAACGGCCCGCGGCGCGGGGAACCCTCGGCGGTCGGGTGCTCACGGCCGCCAGGGCACCCGGTGTTCCGACAGGTGGGACAGCACCGCGTGGCTGGCCTCCCAGCCGTCCGGGAACTTCACCGTGACGCCCAGTCGCACCGGCTCCGTCGACGGGTGCTCGTCCAGCAGTTCCGCGACGCCCGCCCGGCACACCACGACGCAGGCGTGCCGGTGGCGCGAGGCCAGGACGCACAGACGGCCCGTCTCCAGGTGGAACGCCGTGGCGTCCGGGCGGCCGGAGAGCGGGTGCAGCACCACCGTCACGTCGAACTCGCGGCCCTGGAGCCGGTTCGCCGTGTCCACGGCCACGCCCGTCACGCCCAGGTCCGCGAGGGCCGCCCGGACCGCCGCCGCCTGGTCGCGGTGGGCGGTGCCGACGGCGACCCGGTCCGCCGTCACCGGGACCGGGGCCGGGGAGCGCTCGCTCGTCGCCGCGGCGCCCCGGTCGAGGAGCCGACGGACCACCAGGGCGACCGCCCGTACCGCCTCGGGGTCGGTGCGGGGGGTGTGCCGGGCCGGGAGTTCGAGCAGGCCCCAGCCGGACTCCGCGGCCTCGTCCAGCACCCGGTCCGGCGCCGAGCCGTCGGACGCGACCCCGAACGACAGCTGCCGGTCCCCGTGGTCCGTACCGCTGCGGAACGGCGTGTACGGGTAGAACGCGGCCGAGACCAGCGGCGCGGCCGAGGCCGGCAGCCGCCACGACACCGGGAGCCGGTGCTGCGGAAGCCCGGGATTGTGTGCCAGGAGCGTGGAGACCGCGCTCGCGGACGGGTCGTAGGACAGCCCCGCCCACTGCTCCGCGCCGACGATCGAGAACGGGTCCAACTGGCCCGGGTCACCGACGAACAGCGCCCGCTCGAACAGCCCCGCCACGGCGAGCAGCGCGTCCGAACGCATCTGGTACGCCTCGTCGACGATCGCGTGGCCCCACGGCTCGACGTTCTTCACATGCGCCCACTTCGCGGCTGTCGAGATGACGATGTCGAGCCCCGCGAGATCGGCCGCCTTGGCCGACTTCCGCACGTTGTCCAGGCCGTCCAGCACCGGGTCGTACGGGTCGGAGTCGTTGCTGTGCAGACGGCCCACCGGAAGGTCCGGGTCCTTCTCCGCCAGCCGCACCACCAGGTCGTCGACCTGGGCGTTGGTCTGCGCCACCACCATCAACGGGCGGCCCGCCGCCGCCAGTTCGAGCGCGGCGCGCACCACGAGCGTCGACTTGCCCGCGCCCGGCGGGGAGTCCACCACGATCCCGCGCGACGCACCGCCCAGGGTGTCGGCGAGGATCGCGTCGGTCGCCCGCGCGGCCTGGACACCCGGGTCGGATCCGGCCGTCATGGCGACTCCTTCGGGGTCACGCGTCACCACGAGGTCCTCCTGGGTCCTGTCGTCGAAGTGCCGTCGTTCGGCCGGAGGCCGGGCCGTGCGATGTCAGGTGTGTGCGATCGCGAGGCGGCGGACCGTCCTCGTACCGGACGCACGAGGACGACCCCGGCAACGCCACGAGCGATGGGGGCTTCCCCGCCCGAGCGGGAAGTGCCACGCGCCGCACGGCAGGCGGCACTTCGACGACCGGGCCGAGCGCCCCTGTCACAGCGAAGTCCTCCGCACTCTCGCGTCACAGCAGATCCTCCGCGGTCACGGGGTCGGGATGCTCGGCGTGCCCCGCCGCCGCGCCCGGCGGCCCGCCGTGCGTCCAGGGCGTCTCCTCCGGGTCCGGCAGCTTCGGGCCGCCGCGCTGGTCGTGCTCGAACAGCGTCCAGACGATCCGGTCACCCGGCTCGGGCACCGAACCGGGGGCCGGCTCCTTGCTCCGCCCCATCCGGTCGGTGATCCGCAGCACCAGCGCGGGCCCGCGCCCGTCCCCGGCCACGCACCCGTCCGCGGTCCCGTCCTCCGGCTCCGCCACGTACTCCACGAACTCGGCGGTCTGCGGTCTGCCGTCCAGCGAGCGATACACCTTGACGCGCTCACCGAGATACGGGCGCTCGTCCGTGCGGACCGTGACCAGCGGACGCGGTGACGGGCGCTTCGACTCGCTGTACGCCATCACCACCTCCGTCACCTCGCCCACGAACGCCTCACCGGCCAGCCGCCGCCCGGCCAGCACCAGCGGATCGTCCAGCGCCTCCTGCGCCTCCAGCTGCGCCTGCGCCGTCTCGCGCGAGGCCAGCTTCTGCGCCGCCGTCACCGCGTCGTCCCGGCGCGGCTGCGGCGGCTCACCCGACCGCACCCGGTCCCGGTGACCGGTGAACGACCAGCGGTCCCGCGTCCAGCGCTCCTGCGTCCTGGCCCCCGCGGGCAACTCCCGCAACAGGTCGAGCCCGCGCCACACCGCGTCCCACGTCGGCCGCATCACCCCGGCCAGCAACGCCCTGATCTCCCGCTCGGCGGCGGTCAGTCCGGCCAGCCGGGCATCGGCCGACAGGCCGTCCTCGGCCGCCGCGAGCGCGGTGCGCGCCCGGTCGTACCGCTCGATGGCGGGCGCCAGCAGCCGGTTGTCGAACGCCGGATCCGTGGCCGGACCGGCCGGCGGACACAGCAACTGGCCCTCGCCGTCCCGCGCCGACTCCGCGCGCAGCGCCGCCGACGCCCCGGACTCGCCCGCGGGAGCATCGATCCAGGCCAGCAGCGCGCCCAGATGCTGGTCCTCCAGGCTGCTCTGCCCCGTCGCCCAGTGCCGGTTCAGCAGATCGGTGACGGCGAGCAGCAGCGAGGAACCCGGCACCCGGGCCCGTTCCCCGTAATGCGTCAGCCAGCGGCCCAGCAACGGGACGCGGGGCGGGGCGGGGTACGGGGCGTCGGGTTCGTCCTCGGCCGTGCGCCGGAACCGCATGGAGCGGCCGAGCAGCCGCACGAAATCGATGCCCGCCCGGCTCGGCACGATCAACTGCGGTGCGTCCGCGCACAGTTCGACCTCGACCTTGGTCCGCTTCCCGGTCGCCGGGTCGGTCTCGTTGCGTTCCGCGGGCTCGACGACGTCCTCGTACGCCTCGATGTGCGGCAGCACCGCGTCGGCCAGGTCGGCGAGGAAGGAGAACCGCAGGTCCCGGTCGCGCGGCTGCGGGACCGCCAGCAGCCGGGGCGCGTCCCGGTCGGTGCCGACCAGCGCACCCAGCGGCGCGCCCGCCTCACCGGCGGTCGTCAACGGCACCAGGACCAGCGGCCGGTCGGTGAGATGGCGGTGTCGGACCGTCGCCAGCGGTCGCGCCCGGCCGCTCTCCACGGCCTCCAGCCGGGCCAGGGTACTGATCAGCGACATGCCGCACCGCTCCCCGGGACCGTCCCGCCCGCCGCCGGTACGCCGGTGCCGCTCCCCGGCACGCCCGCGCCGCTCCCCGGCACGCCCGCGCCGCTCCCCGGCACGCCCGCGCCGCTCCCCGGCACGCCCGCGCCGCTCCCCGGCACGCCCGCGCCGCTCCCCGGCACGCCCGCGCCGCTCCCCGGCACGCCCGCGCCGCTCCCCGGCACGCCCGCGCCGCCGTTCCGTGTCGCCGCGCCGTTCCCCGGCGCACCAGTGCCGCCCGTCGGGAACGCGCCGACGCACTCCAGCGCCTCCGCGCGCAGCGCCGCCGCACGCCGCAGGGCCGCGACCGTCGGATCCGCCGGATCGCCCTCCTTGCCCGCGGCGGCGGCCAGCACCGCGCCGACCGTGGTCAGCCCGCCGAGTTCCCCGCGCACGCTGCGCCCCAGCGCCTCCACCGCACCCGCCGTACGGGCCTTCGCCCGGCAGTGGAAGGCCAGTTCGCACGTGGACAGGCACTCCGGAGCGTATGCCGCGCCGACCGATTCGACCGCCGCGTCCAACTCCCGTGCCGAGCACGCCGGATCGAAGGTCGTGCCCTCCGGCAGTGCCGCCGCGATGTCCTCGATCCGGGTCAGCCTGGTCAGCTGGCGCCGCGTGACCGCGCGCTGCTTGCGCACGTCGACGACCGACGCGGTGGGCAGGTTGGAGAAGTCCTTCGGGCAGACCAGCAGCACCCGGTGACCGGCCTCGGCGCCCTCGGTCAGCTCCGCGAGCCGCTCCAGCGCCAGCACGTAGACGGCGGACTGCCGGGCCGCCGCCCCGACCTTCGCCGCGTCGGCGGAGCCGTCGACCATGGGGAAGGACTTGATCTCGATGACCGTCCACGTGCCGTCGGGGTGCACCACCACCGCGTCCGGCTCCAGATGGACCGGGGAGCCGGCCACGTCCAGGGTCAGCATCGGGTGGTCCAGCAGGGCCCAGCAACCGGCCCCGGTCGCCTCCCGCAGCGCGAGCGCCGTCCGCGCGGAGCGTCCTTCGGGACCGGCGGCGGCCAGATCGGGCACCAGCACCTCGTCGGGCGGCGGACCGCCGCCGCCGAGGTGCTCGTACAGCAGCCGCATCAGCTCCGTACCGCCGTCGGCCTTGACCTTGGCCTCGAAGGAATTGCCCCGGACGAGAGCGAACTGCGACTGCCCGAAGGGCGCCGGTGAGCCGAGCGCCTCGGCCAGCGCCGCCTTGTCCACCCCGGCGCCGTCCAGCAGGGCGCGGCGTCGGCAGCCGGGGTTGGCGGCGAGGGCGGCCAGCGCGCGGGCGTCCAGCGGACGCGGCGCGACATCCGGCCCGCGCAGCTCAGCGAGCCGCTGTCGAAGCGTCGTCCCCCGCCGCTCCGGCTCCCGCTCGTGCGGCGGCTTCGGCCCGGGGGACGGGACGGGCCGGGGCGCCCGCGGCGCCCGCCGTTCCGGCATGGGGGGAGTCTGCGGAGGTGGTCCGCTGGCCAGGGATTCGCTCACCCGCCGAAGTCTCGCATCCGGCACTGACAATCGCGGACTCGGCGGACTTCTCGGTCGGCGCGAGCCGCGGGAAGCGGGTGGAGAGCCGGGCCCCGATCAGGTCGGTGACGCGCATCACCGGGGTGGTCAGCAGGGCTCCGACGCCCATCACGGCGGCGCCCGCCACCGCGTCGAGGAAGTAGTGGTTGGCCGTGCCCATCACCACGAGCGTGGTGACCAGGGGGTATGCGACGGCGGCGGCCCGGACGAGCGGGTGGCGGGCGTGACGCCACAGCACGATCCCGCACCAGAGCGACCAGCCGACGTGCAGGCTGGGCATCGCCGCGTACTGGTTCGTCATCCCGCCCAGACCGCGCGGGGCGCTCGCCTCCGCGCCCCACCAGCCGTACGAGCTGTACTGCGCCATCGTGTCGACGAAGCCGTGCGCGGCGTCCAGCAGCCGGGGCGGGCAGGTCGGCATCAGCGTGAAGCCGAAGAGACCGAGGACGGTGGACGTCATCAGCCAGGTGCGGGCCCTGCGGTACAGGGTCGCGCGGCGGCGGAAGAGCCAGACCAGGACGGCCGGGGTAACCAGGTAGTGCAGCGAGGCGTACGCGAAGTCGGAGGGTATGCCGAGGGCGGGATGGGCGGTGAACAGCCGGTTGAGCGGGTGCTCGGCGTTGATGTGGAGCGTCTTTTCCAGGCGCAGGATCGCCAGGCCGTGATCGACGGCCGTGGACACGTCGCCGCGCGCCAGGAGCCGGCCCGCCGAGTAGGCCGCGTACACCAGGGCCAGCAGGGGCAGCTCGGTCCACCAACGGGGCCGCGGGCGAGGCTCGGGCACGGTGCTGGCATGCTGCATCCGGTTGCTCTCCATCATGTGTTCAAGCGGCCGACGGCGGGCGTTCAACCGTAAGGCGCGGGTCGGCCGCGATCACCCCCGGGGTGCCCGTCGGATCCCCCGTGCGCGCGGATTCTTCTGCGCAGGGAGGGACGCCTGTTACGCCCCGTGGGTTGCCTTCCGGAGCGGTGCGCGATGATGGAGGAACGGAAGATCCGCGTCGACCCAATGTCGAGTCGATGCCGGGCCCATGTCGAGTGGATGTCGAGCCGATGCCGACTCCTCTTCGACTCGTTTTCACCTTGATCTCCGGCCTCGGATCCCTTCTCGGGGAATCGGCCCAGATCTCAGTTCAGTTCAGGGAGAGAGCCGTCATGGCACCGCGTATCCTGCTCGCCCGGCACGGACGGACGGAATGGTCCGTCAAGGGCAACCACACCGGCCGGACGGACATCCCCCTGCTCGACTCGGGCCGGGCCGACGCCGAGCTGCTCGGCGAGCGGCTGCACGGCGGACCGTGGGCGGAGCTGCCGGGTCTCGAAGTGCGCACCAGCCCGTTGCTGCGGGCCAGGGAGACCTGCGACATCGCGGGCTTCGCGGACCGGGCCGAGCCGTGGGACGCGCTCCTGGAGTGGGACTACGGGGCGTACGAGGGGATGACCCCGGCGCAGATCAAGGCGATCCGGCCCGACTGGTTCATCTGGCGCGACGGGGTGCCCGAGGGGGAGACCCTGGCCGAGCTGTCCGCACGCGCCGACCGGATCGTCGAATGGGCCCGCTCGGCCGACCGCGACGTGCTGGTCTTCGCCCACGGCCACATCCTGCGGGCGCTGGGCGCGCGGTGGCTCGGCGAGGACGTGTCGTTCGCGGCGCGCATCAGGCTCGACCCGACGTCCCTCTCGGTACTGGGCTGGGCGTACGGGGCACCGGCGGTGGAACGCTGGAACGACACGGGTCACTTGGAGCGTTCGGGGCGGTAGCCGGACGGGACCGGGCGCCCCCGGTCCTCCGCTCCCCGGTCCTCCGGCCCCCGGTCCTCCTGCCTCGGTCCCCGGGGGCTTCGAGCCCTTCGGGCCGCCTACGTGGAGACCCCCGACACGGCCGCGTACCGCTCCAGATATCCCCGTACCTCGTCCGTCGTGTCCCGGCGCAGGGCGAGCACCTGCGTCGTGCCCGCCAGCATCGTCCGGATGCGGGAGGACCGGACGCCGTCCAGCAGGTCCAGCACCCGGTGGCCCGCCGTCGCCGCCTCCTCGGTCCGGCCGGCCCGGGCGAGGTCCCAGGCCAGCTCGGCCCGGTACAGCGCCAGGTTCCGGGTGAAGTGCGGGTCCTGGAGCCGGATCGCCCGCCGTGCGTGGCGGGCCGCCCGCGGCCAGTCGCCCAGCGCCGACCAGCACTGCGCCTCCAGCATCTCCAGTTCCGCCTCCCGGAAGAACGTCATCCACTCCGGATCGGCGTCGCACGGTCCGCGGTCGAACGCGGTGCGGGCCCGGCCGATCGCCCGTTCGCAGCCCGTCCGGTCCCCGAACCCGGCCCGCCCGCCCGCCTCCCGCAGCGCGAGCAGGGCCAGCAGCCGCGGCGAGCCCAGCGGTCGCGCCGCCCGCTGCCCGGCCTCGGCGGCGCGTACGGACTCGCGGGGCCGCCCCGTGTCCCTGGCCAGGAACGACGCGTTGCAGAACGCGTGCGCCTCCAGCGCCGCGTCACCCGCCACCCGTGCCGTGGCGAGCGCCTCCGCGTAGTGCGAGCGGGCGTCCTCGAACCGGCCGGAGTCATGGGCCAGCCAGCCCACCGAGATGGCCAGTTCGCCCGCCCCGGCGTGGAGTCGGTCGGCGGTGGAGCGCCTGGCGGCGGTACCCGAGTCGAGCAGCGCGTAGGCCGTCCGCAACGGCCGCGACGCATCGCGGTACAGTCCGTCGCCGCCGTGCCGGTCGTCGAGCAGCCGGATCCGTCGTACCGCGCTCTCCACGGCACTGACCTCGGCCTCGCCGACCCGGTGCCGGTCGGGGGCGGTGGCCCTGGCGGCGGGCGTGCCGCCGGGACCGGAACCCAGGGGTGCGGCTGCCAGCACGGTGGTGCCGCTCGTCATGAATACGCGACGCAGCACGTCGCTCTCCTCGTCGGTGTCGCTGTGGAGCACAGGGGATTCGCTGTGGAACACAAGGGGTGGGGGGATTTCGGTGGTGGCCCGCGCGGCCCGGCCGCGTACCGTCTCGCGCGGTGAGAAGCCCAGGTCCACCAGGGACATCCCGGGGAACATGTGCAGGAAGACCCGCTCGTACGCGTAGTTGGGGCAGCGGATCTCGCCGGACTCCACACGTCCGATGTACCGGGCGTCGCACGCGACCCGTTCGCCGATCTCGCGGGCGGATCTGCGTACCGCGGCGGCGAACTCCCCGGCGGAGCGCTGTCCGCGCAGCCGTCGGAAGGCGAGGTTGGGAACTGCCCCTGTCGACACCATGGACCAGGACCTCTCTTCTGCAGCCGGGTTCCTGCTTCCGGTGCCCCGGTGTGTCCCGGCGGTGCACGAACGTACCGGCTGTGACCGGTCACACAGGGAGTGTTTGCCGATAAAAGGGGCATCTCGCCCGCGATCTGCCATGAACTGCCACCCATTGCGGCGGCGCGGCGCCGTAGCCCTTGACGCGGTCGGCGCGTTGGACCCTTCGGAAGACGGAATCCGGCTTCGCCCGGTGATGAGATCCGGCGGTGATGCGCCCAGTGATGAGATCCGGCGATGAGAGGAGAGGTCCCTTGTTGCATCTCGACACGGAGACCGGCTCGCGGACGACTGCGACGACCCCGGCCGCGAAGGCTGTGACGGACACGACGGATGCCGCACCACCCGCCGCGTCCACGGAGGGGCACGACGCCGAACCCTGCGATCTGGTGACCGTTCCGGCCCGTCAGGGACTGGAGGCCGTGGACATCCTGCGCCGGGGCGCCGACCAGGAGGCCGTGGGCCCGGTCCTGCACGACGGAGCCTGTGACACCCTCGGCTTCCTGGTGCCGCCGGGCACGGCCGAGGCGTGGGACGTCCCGGGCAGCGCCTGTACGCGGACCGACGGCCGCGGGCTGAGCGTCCCCGCCGAGCCGCCGACCGGCGACAGCGGCTGGCTGCTGCCGCCCGGGGACGACGCCCCTGTCACCGACCCGGCCGTGCTGCGGGCCGCCCTCGACCAGGCGGCCCGGCTGATCGAGGCGGCCGACAACTGCTGCTGACCGCCGCCCGCGCGCGTCCCTAGCCGCCGCTACGGGGCGTCCGGCTAGGTCGCCCATAATGGGCCGGTGGCCGGGGTTTCCCGGCACGGCCGGTCGCGCACCGGTCCGGAGCGATGAGCGGTGAGCAGGCACGAGCGGCAGTGGCACGTCGAGGAGCGTCGAGCGGGGGCGCGACCGCCCGCAAACGATCCGGTCGCAGGGCCGACAGCGGTACCGGGCACGAGGCCGGGCGAGGATCCGGGCGCGGGGGACGCGGCGCGGAGCCCGTCGCAGAGCAGGTGGACGGTGGCCTCGCCGAGCTGGTGCCCGACCGAGAGCGCCCCCGCGCCTGGACGCTGACCCTCGACGGTGCCCCTCAGTCCCATGTGGACCTCGACGATCCCACGTACCTGTCCTTCGAGTACCAGCGCAGGATCGGCCACATCGCGGACCTCGTCGCACCGCCCGGGCAGCCCCTGCACGTCGTGCACCTGGGCGGCGGCGCCTTCACCCTGGCCCGCTACATCGCCGCGACCCGGCCGCGCTCCACCCAGCAGATCGTCGAGACGGACGAGGCGCTCGTCCGACTGGTGCGCCGCGAGCTGCCGTTGGACCCGCAGGCCAGGATCCGGGTCCGTGCCGCCGATGCCCGCGCCGGGCTCGGGAAGGTCCACGACGGCTGGGCGGATCTGGTCATCGCGGACGTCTTCAGCGGCGCCCGCACCCCGGCGCACCTCACCAGTACGGAATTCCTCGCCGAGGTGCGACGGGTCCTGAAGCCCGGCGGGAGTTACGTGGCCAACCTCGCGGACGGCCCGCCACTGGCCCATCTGCGCGGCCAGATCGCCACCGCGGCCGCCGTCTTCCCCGAACTGGCGCTCGCCGCCGACCCGGCCGTCTGGCGCGGCCGTCGCTTCGGCAACGCCGTGCTGCTCGCCTCGGACCTGCCGCCGGGACTCGCGGAACTGACCCGCCGAGTCGCGACCGATCCTCACCCCGGACGCGTCGAACACGGGCGGGCGCTCACCGACTTCACCGGCGGCGCGGCGGCGGTGACCGACGCGGACGCCAGACCCTCCCCGGCGCCACCGCCGTCGGCGTTCGGCTGACACGGACGGCGGACCGCACCCGTTCACCGACAGCGCCCGCTCACCGAACGGGCGCGGCGGCGGTACGGGGACGACCCGCACCACCGGGCCCGCCCGCCCGCCCCCGTGCCTCCCGCGTCGACACGCCCCGTACGGACCCGCGTGCGGGCGGGCCGGTACGGGCCTGCACGCCGTCCCCGCGCACGGGCGGACGGGCGGCGCCCGGCCGCCCGTGCCGTGCCGCGCTACCCCGCCCGGTTCACCGCCGACAGCACCGCCAGGATCGATGCCGTGAGGACGGACGTGTCCCGGCCCGCGCCCCAGCACCGCTTCCCGTCGGCGCCCACCCGGCACTCCGCGTACGCCACCGCGGGACTGCCCTGCCCCGACGTCGTCGCGTGTTCGGTGAAGTCGAGGACGTCCACCTCGATCCCGGCCGCCGCCAGGGCGTGGGTGAACGCCGAGACCGGGCCGTTGCCCGTGCCCTCGTAGTCGCCCTCCCGCTCGCCCACCCGCAGTGTGCAGACGAACCGGTGCTCACCGGCCGGGTTCCGGTCCGTGGACCAGGACGTCAGGACCACGTCCCCGTCCCGTCCGGGGACCAGGTACGTCGCCTCGAACAGCTCCCACAGGTCCTTCGGCGTGGCCTCCAGGCCGCTGTCGTCGGTCGCGGCCTGCACCGTGCGGGAGAAGTCGGCACGCATCCGGGGCGGCAGGTCCACGCCGTGGTTGCTCCGCAGCAAATGGGCGATGCCGCCCTTCCCCGACTGGCTGTTGACGCGGATGACCGCCTCGTACGTACGCCCCAGGTCCGCCGGGTCGATCGGCAGGTACGGCACCTCCCACCGCTCCTCGTCGCCACGTGCGCGATGGGCGAACCCCTTGCTGATGGCGTCCTGGTGGGTGCCGGAGAACGCGGTGTGGACGAGCTCGCCGGCGTAGGGGTGGCGGGGCGGTACCGGCAGCCGGTTGCAGTGTTCGACCGTGTGGCGGATCTCGTCGATGTCGGAGAAGTCGATCATCGGGTCCACACCCTGGGCGTGCAGGTTGAGGGCCAGGTTGACCAGGTCGACGTTGCCGGTGCGTTCCCCGTTGCCGAACAGGCAGCCCTCCACGCGCTGCGCGCCCGCCAGGACGGCGAGTTCGGCGCAGGCGGTGCCGGTGCCACGGTCGTTGTGGGGGTGGACGGAGAGGATCACCGCGTCCCGCCGGGCCAGGTGGCGGTGCATGTACTCGATCTGGTCGGCGTACACGTTCGGCGTGGCGATCTCCACCGTGGCGGGCAGGTTGTGGATGACCGGCCGGTCCGGGGAGGCGTCCCACAGCTCGGTGAGGCCGTTGCACAGCTCCAGGACGAAGTCCGGCTCGGTGAGGATGAAGACCTCGGGGGAGAACTCGAAGCGGATGTCCGTCCTGGTCAGGGCCCGCGCCAGCCGGTCCATCCGGGTCGCCGCGTCCGTCACCAGGGCGCGTACCTCGGCGCGGTCGCGGCCGAGCACGACATCCCGCCAGACCGGCGCGGTCGGCGTGTACAGGTGGACGACCGCACGGTCCAGCCCCTCGACGGACTCGAAGGTCCGGTCGATCAGATCCGGCTTGGCCGGGGTGAAGACGACGACGGTGACGTCGTCCGGCACGGCGTCGGTGTCGACCAGGTGCCGTACGAAGTCGAAGTCCGTGCGGCTCGCGGACGGGTAGCCGATCTCGATCTCCTTGTAGCCCATGGCGACGAGCAGGTCGAACATGCGGCGCTTGCGCGGGGTGTCCATCGGTTCGGCCAGCGCCTGGTTGCCGTCCCGCAGATCCACGGGCACCCAGAGCGGGGCCTGTTCGACGCGGGCCTGCGGCCAGGCGCGGTCGGTCAGCGGCACCGCGACGCGGTCGAACGCCGAGCGGTAGCGGTGGGAGGGCATGGAGCTGGAACGCTGCCGGTTCCAGTGGGGCGCGTCGGCGGGCACGGGGCCGCGCGGGGTGCGGATCGTCGGGAAGCGGTGCACCGGTGCCGGAACGGGGCGGTCGGCGGTCGGGGAAACGGGGCTCTCGGACATGGAAACGGTCTCTTCTCGCATCGCCGGATGCGACCGGCACAGCACACGGCACCCGCGGCGGGGCGCCGGTCGCTTCAGGCCCCGCCGCGGCAGCCGAGAAGAAGGAGACCGCTGTGCGTCATGCCGGTACAGTAGCCAGAAAGCAAGTCCTCAGACAACCTGACAGGTGAATTCGGTGTCCTCGCTCGGTCCGCTCCGCCCCAGCCCCCTGGTCGAACAGGCCACGCACCATCTGCGCGAGCAGATCACCGGGGGGCGCTGGCCGGTCGGCACGAAGATCCCGGGCGAGACCAGCCTCGCCAAGACGCTCGGCGTGGGCCGCTCCACCGTCCGCGAGGCGGTCCGCACCCTGGCCACCCTCGGCCTGCTCCAGTCCCGCCAGGGCGCGGGCGTCTTCGTCGTCGCGGACCGGGTGACGGAGGACTGGCCGACCAGGCTGCGCCGCGCCTCGGTCACCGACGTCTACGAAGTGCGCATGCTGATCGAGGTCCAGGCGGCGCGGCTGGCCGCCCGCCGCCGCACGGACGAGGACCTGGTCGCCCTGGACGCGGCACTCGCCGCGCGGCGAGCGGCGGGCGGCGGGGCGGACGCGGAGTTCGTGGACGCGGACATCGCGCTGCACGCGGCGGTGGTGGCCGCCGCCCACAACCCCGTACTCACCGATCTGTTCGGCGAGTTCGCCCCCGCGCTGCGGCAGGGGCTCATCGACCTCGTTGACCTGCTGGGGCTGCGTCGCGAGGACCCGGACCACGGCGACGCCACCCACGACGCGCTGGTGCGGGCCGTGGTGGCCGGCGACGCGGAGTCCGCGGGACGGGCCGCCCAGGCCGAACTGGAGGCCACGCTGGCCCGGTTGAGGTCGGCGTAGGCCGCGTCGTCGAAGTGCCGTCGAAGTGCGTAGCGCCGTCGTAGTGCCGTCGTTCGGCCGGAGGCCGGGCCGTGCGGCGTCCGATGCTGCCCGGCTGCTGATCGAGATGTGCGCGCCTTGTGCGGTCGCTGCTCACCCCGAGGGCTTCCTTCGGCGCTACGCCGGACGTCGGCCGGTCGGCCGGCCGTCGTCGCCGACATCCGTCATCGGTCGCCTACCGGGCGGATCGCAAAGTAAAACGGTCCGACGGGCGAACCGCCGGACCGTCGGACCGCTATGAAAGATCAGGACCCGAAGGTGGCGATGTAGACGGGGCTGTTATCGGGCTGCTCCTGGTGCACAACCGGGCATGACGTCTGCTGCTGGCTCTCCTCGGTCTTGACCTGGATTCCGCAGAAGGGCGACTCGTCCCAGTTGAGCTCGTTGATGAAGCTGAGCACGGGGATGTTGTCCCCCTGGTGGTCGTCCTCCCCGTTACGGGTGTCAGCGCTGGCCCCGCCGATGCCGGCGAAGAGGATCCCGCACGTGGCCACGGCCACCGCTGCGATCTTCTTGACGTTCCTCACTATGTTCTCCTTCGCTGTTCTGCCCCAGATTGGGCAGATTCCGTAGAGAACGATGCACGGAAAGGAGTCGGAGCGTAACTTCATTCCTCCTTTGAGCACTCGCACGGCCTCACAAGTCACAAGATCCTGGAGTACTACCTGTGGGCGGGAATGCTCCAACGGGTCCCGTCGGGGATGCGCCAGATGTGTGCGCTCCCGTCTGTCTCGCGGACGCAGCCGAACCTGTCGTGCGAGGGGCGGCCCGCATCGTTCCACCAGCCGGCGGGAACCGGCCACCCGCTACGACAAGACACCCGAGAGTTACGCCGCCAGGCTCCACCTGCTCTGTGCGCCGGTTTTCCGTCAAGCTGTGTGGTGGTGCCGGCCGGTCCGGGTGCCGTCCCATGCGTAGTCGTTGAGCCACTCGCGCCCGTCGCCGTCTTTCCGTGCGTGCGCGGATGCCGTGCCCGCTCGGCCCGGACGGGGGTTTGAGCCGGGCCGAACGGCAGCCCCACCCTGTAGCAAGCGGCTGACGTTCCGCGCATGTCCTTCTGACGTCCTTCTGACGTCCTTCTGACGTCCGGTTCGGAACGGTCCGGGGGGCTATGCGGAGCGGACGCTCGGAGCGTGATCACGCGGGCTCGGCGGAGCGCCCACACCCACCAGGAACTCCCGCGGATAGGCATGTGCTCATGGGCGGCGGTTCGGGCGGCAGCACGCGGCATCCGCGATGGCCTCGTGGGAGCAGTCGAACCGCCGGGCCTGCAGAAGCTCGTCGAAGACCGTCCGGTGGTCGTCTCGTCGGACAGGTGAGTGGCAGTCCCGTCACGGTCACGACGCTCTGCCGTGGAGCGACCGGAAGTGCAGCAGTGTTCGATGGTCCGAGTCGGATTCCGCAAGCGTGCGGTCGTCCTTGAGGACGCCGTTCTCATCCCACTGCCTCGCCCACGGTGCAATGTCGTACTCGTACTCGCCGTCCTCCGCGAGCTGCCCGTTCCTGCGCCACTCCCGAGCCCGTCCACGAGATTCTGATTGCGCCGGAAGGCCCTCTCAGTGGGCACCTGATCAGATGACCCCTCGGGCAGTCGGGCATTCTGCCGCGGTCACCCGCACTAGCGTCGCCGGCACCCCATCACTTCGCGGCGGATCCGCGCTGCGAGCCGATCCATGGAGTGACGCCATGCGCCGTACCACTGCTGTCCTCGCAGGAGCCGTTGTCCTGTCAGCTGTGTTCGCCTCCCAGGCTGTCGCGGCGCCCGCCGAAATCGTCGCCCCCAACGCCAGGGCCGCGGCCGAGGTGGACTTCCACGGCGACCTGATGAGGCAGAAGAACGTGGTCGACAGTTTCCAGGTCGGCGAGGGCCTCTACTGCGTCATCGTCAATCCGAATGCCGGCATCAACCTGTCCAACGCCCTGATCCTGGCCAATGGCGGGCCCCAATCCACCAGCGTCTCGACGATTGGGCGGCCCACCCTGTCGTGTGACAGCCGACGGGATGCCGTCACCGTGGTGACCCTCAAGGACGGCCTGCCCGAGTCCTCCGGCTTCACCATCGCGGTTCTGTAGCGGCGCCATGCCGAAAAGGCCCCGCCGCCCGGTGCGGGCGGTGGGGCGTGCGATCAGCCGTTGGGGCCGTTTGCCGCGAAGCGCTGCGTACGAGCATCGACACGGTCGACAGTGGATGTGCATCAGGCGCATCGAGCGGCGCCCTTCGAGCGCACGGCAGCCCCTGAGTTCTCTTCAGGGGCTGCCGTGTCAGCTGGTCACACCGTCGTTCGCGTAGCGGACGGACAGCCCGCGTCGGAGAGGCCTACCGGCCGAACAGTGCAGGCGTGATCGCGGCGTTGGCCGTGGCGGGCTGGAACTTCTTGTTGCCCGCGAAGTGCGCCTCGTACCCGCCACTGAGACCCGGCCCCCACACGCCAAGGGGATCGGTCATGTGCCCTCCGCTGTTGAGGGTTGCGACCCCGTCGGAGCCCGTCGACGTGCTCCCGATGACCTTGCCACCCGTCATCCTGAAGGTGATGGTGGCGCCCTGGATCGGCTCACCGTCGGGGTCGAGAAGAGTTGCCCTGAAGGTGGCCTTCGCTCCGACAACGGCGCCAGAGACGTCATCGGCGGAGAGCTGGGGAATCACCTTTGTCTGCTCCCCGTCAGTGGCCGGGGCGGGTACGGGTAGTACCCCTGCGGCGGGTAGGGGTAGTAGCCCTGCGGGGGCTGCGGGGGTAGTAACCCTGAGGGGGCTGCGGCGGGTAGTAGCCCTGCGGCGGCGGGGGCGGGTACGGGTAGTAGCCCTGCGGGGGCTGTGACGGTGGCGCGATGGGAGTGGACATGAACGTCTCCTAGTAGGGAGAAGACCGGACTGGATCCCCCCTCAGCGCATTCGCACAATCCCGTATATACCGCAGATGGTGTGCTCTTTCAGTGTGGCCACTGATCGGGTGACGGGGGCAGTTCTTGGCGAAGTGCGGATCTCCTGTGCGGCGGTGGGCGGATCTACGGGGTGGGCGCCCCGAGGTTCGCGCAGCAAGGCCCGGTCCATACCTCGATGCCTCGTAAGACGATGGTTCGAAGCGACCTGGTCCGGGACGGGAGTTCACCGCGCGCCATCCGGGAGAACGAGTCAGCAGGGTTCCAGGTAGTACCCGAGTTTCTCGTAACGGCGGGCCGCGACGTCCTCCCGTGTTCCCCGGGGGAACCTGGAAGCAGCGCGAGTGGCGAGGTGCGGATGCCGGACGCGCCGACCCGCCATCCTCATCAGGCGGAAATGCGACGACAGTGTGTGCGCGGGACACATGGTGCCCGGTTGCGCGTGGCCGGGGCGGTCGGCGCCGCGGCTTTGGATCCATGCGTGCGGCCGATGCTTTGGGCGTGACATATGCGGCATGTGTGGAAATATGAATTATATGGCGCTTGGGTGCTGAAAAAAGTCGAGAGGAGTGCACCATGATCGCCAAGCTGCTCGGCAAGCTGTCCTTCACCCGCCACTACGGTGCGTACGGGGAACACGACTGGACCTGACCGCACTGCTGGCGGGCTCCCTCGGGCGCCCGCCGGCTCACGGCCACGCTGCCGACGACATCGGCCTGGACAGGGACGAGAGTCAGGGACGATCTCATGGGCCGAATGGATGAGCCGCTGCGGTTGCCGGGAAGCAGCTTCGCGGCCTGGAGCCGCGACCGGCTGGCACTGGCGCGCCGTGGCGCTGACGAGTGCGGGGACGTTTGGCAGCTGGAGCCGGGTGTCTACGTAGCCGCTACGGCCGGGCCGTGTGAAGAGGTGCTGCGCCGCGCGCAGGACTTCCTCAAGGTGCCCTCGCCTCTCTTCCCGCCGTTGAAGCGGTCGAGCGGAGCACAGACGCCCGAGGTACGGGCGCACGCTCATGCCGCCCGCATGCGCGGACTACGCCCGCAGGCGGTCGCAGCCCGGATCGGTGAGATTGCACCCGGGACCGCTCGATTTGCCGACCAATGGCCCACGGGCCAGGACGTCGAGATTCTTCCCGCGCTCCGGCACGCCCTCGCAGAGATCGGCGTGCGCTACCTCTTCTCCGAAGACGCTCCCGCCCTGCTGCCCTTTGCCCCACAGCTCTTCCTGGCCCGGGAGATGCTCGTACGCCCCTCGCGCTGGGCATGGCCGCGCTGGATCCCCACACCGGCACGGCGGTTCCGCACACGGCAGCAAGTCGACTTCACCAACGCTCTGCGGTCCGTCGTCTGCCGACGCCGTTCATCGGGCCGCCTCGGTGACGACGTGCTGGGACAGATGCTCCGGCCCTCCTCCCGCTACGGTCCACTGCCGGAAGAGGCCATCCTGGACAGCCTCCCCGGAATCACCGTCGCCACCTTCGAGACCCCTTCCCGGGCAGCCGGATGGATCCTGCTCCACCTGGCCCGGTATCCCCAGGCCGCGGGCCGCGTCGCGGCCGAAGCCGCCTTGTTGCCCGTAGACCCGGCCGCGACGACCAGTACCCACCTCGACAGCCTGCAGTACACCCAGGCACTGGTACGCGAGGTGCTTCGACTGCACCCCCCGAGCTGGCTACTGACCCGGCGCGCCACGCGACAGACTCAGCTCGCCGACTACACCATCGACGCCGGGGCCACCGTTCTCGTCTGCCCCTACACCGCCCACCGCGACGCACGGGAACACTTCGAGCCGGACCAGTTCCAGCCCGAACGCTGGCTCGAGGATTCGGGCTCGCCGGCGAAAGGCGAGGCCTTCTTCTCCTTCGGTACCGGGCCGCACGGCTGCGAGGGAGCCGCTCTGGCCATGGCGATGCTGACACTCCTGACCGCGCAGACCGCCCGCCGCTATCACGTGAGCGAGCCGTCCGGACCGGAGCCCAGTTACCAGGTCACCACCTTCGGAGGTCTCACACCTGTCGGCTTGCGCCTGCGTGCCACCTTGCGCAGCTGACAGGCCTGCTTTCAGCGACAGGGTCGCAAGTGCCCCTCCTCGGAGAAGCTTCAAGCCGAGCCGACGAGTACACCGGGGTCTGTTCGAACCGGCCTGCAGCAACGTAAGTTCCCGCGACTCCGGACGGCATTCTGAAACGATCAGTTGGGCCGCCGCTTTGGCGCGAGCCGCGAAGAGCGTGGTCCCGAAGAGCGTGGTTCCAACGTCGTGCCTTGCCGGGCAGGTCCACAGATCTGCTCGACCGACCGCGAATGAATACCTGCCGCTCTCACTACCCCTACCTGCGGTTTCCCTGCGGGTAGCGGGCGGGGAACGGTCCGGCGCGGAACGGTCCGGCGGGGAACGGTCCGGCGGGGAACGGTCCCTCTGCCGTCCTCAGAGGCTGAGGGTGATCGCCGCGGCGATGCCGCCCAGTCCCAGGGCGAAGGCGGCCTCGCGCCAGCCGCCGTCGCCCCAGCGGAAGAACCGGTCGAAGGCGAGCCGGCCCGGGCCGATGGCGGCGATGGACAGGGCGACGAGGGCGATGCAGACGTTGTACTCCACGCCGCCGTCCGTGTCCCACAGGCCGTGGGCGCCGGTGACGGTCACCATGGCCGTGATCATCATGCCGATCAGGGCGGCGGCCGCCAGCGGGGTGAACAGCCCCACGGCAAGGCCGAGGCCACCCAGGAACTCGGACCCGCCGCCGATCACCGCGAAGAGTTTCCCCGGGTGGAACCCGAGAGTCTCGAAGCCCATGCCGGTCGCCGTCAGGCCGTGGCCCCCGAAGAGGCCGAACAGTTTCTGCGCGCCGTGCCCCGCCAACAGCAGTCCAAAGGTCAGTCTGATGAGCAGTAGACCGCAGTCGGCGGCGGACGCCAAGGGTGCGGCAGTGCCGCGCGCCACCGATTCCGTCGGATGCGCAAGACGGTTCGGGATGCGCTTGGTAATCATGAGAAAACTCCGGTTGAACGCCGGAACGGGCGTCACCCCCAGCTCGGCCGGACGCCGAGGCACTGGTTGGCGGCGAGGTCCCGCGCAATGCCGCAGGAACAAGACACCTTCCAATACCGATCCTGTCTCAGCCG
This sequence comes from Streptomyces sp. CB01580, assembly GCF_001905795.1. Taxonomy (GTDB): domain Bacteria; phylum Actinomycetota; class Actinomycetes; order Streptomycetales; family Streptomycetaceae; genus Streptomyces. The sequence continues at coordinate 291,768 of NZ_LIXJ01000004.1, read as the reverse complement.
TCGGGACCGTGCATCCGGGTGCTCACCGGCCTTCCGACTTCTCCTTGCACAGCACATGTTTACGGCGTTGCCGGCCATTGATGATCGGGGCCAGAACGTGTGGGGACGCCGATCCTCGGCAGGACCCGTCCGCATGTCCAGCGGTGGTGCCCGCCCAGGCCCCGCAGTGGATGAGCAGCAAACTCAGCGCACGGCCAACGGCAGCCCCACACAGCCCTGACCAGCGACAACAACATGCATGGCAGCTCCTACCGATTCCAGTGTTTGAATGGACCGTCGTTCCTGGCTGAGCAAGGAGAGAAGCGCTGTGCCCCTGGTGTCTGTCGTGATGCCCGTGTACAACTCGGCAGCCACTCTCGGCGCAGCGGTCCGGTCGGTGCTCACACAGACCCACAGCGACTTGGAGCTGCTGATCACCGACGACAAGTCGTCCGATGGCTCCATGGACCTGCTCATGGAGTTCGCCCGGCAGGACAAGCGCGTACTGCCGGAATCGGCACCCGAGCAGGGCGGCGCCGGCCGGGCACGCAACCTCGCCATCGAGCGGGCCCGAGGGGACTACGTCGCCTTTCTCGACAGCGACGACATGTGGCTCCCGGAGAAGACCGAGCGGCAGATCGAATTCGCCGCGGCGGGCACGGCGCCTTTGACGTTCACCTCGTACTTCAAGATGGACGCCGACTACGACGGCGAGAGCACCGACTTCATCCCGAACGGGCGCGTGGTCCGTGCGCGGGAGCACGTGGACTACCGCGCGATGCTGGTCCGGGACTACATCGGCGCACTGACCGCCATGTACGACCGCAATGTCCTTGGCACGCGGCTGATGCCGGAGATGCGGAAGAGGCAGGACTACGCCCTGTGGCTGTCGATCATGCGTGACGGCGCTGACGCCTGGGGTCTCCCCGAGCCGCTGGCGGTGTACAGGGCCCACCAGGCAGGATCGCTGTCCTCCAACAAGATGTCCCTCATCCCCTACAACTGGGCGCTGTACCGCGAGCACGAAGGGCTGTCGGTGCCCCGGGCGACGCGGGCGCTGACCGGTGCTGTGTGGCAGTCCTTGCGTAACTCGCGGATCTAGGACTCACAGCACTAGCGGCGTGGGCGTGTTCCTCGTCGAGTTCGGACTCGGCGAGCATCTTGGCGGTGAACCGTACGAACCCGTGGTCTTCGGGTTCGCCGTCCAGGACGGGGAACGGTGTGTACTCTTCGCCGACGTCGGACAGGCGGAAGAAGCCGCCGTAGCGGTATGCCACGTCGGCCAGGCGGGCGCGACTCGATGGTGTCAGGCGGGATACGGCCTCGCGGGCGTTGGAGAGGATGCTCGCGCCAGCTCCGAGCGGATCGGGCCGGACGCACAGCAGCGTGGTGCAGTCCGGCGGGACGGTCGCGTTGACCAGGTCCATGTGGAACGCGTTGTACCCCATGCCGGTGGACTGCCCGGGATTGGCGTCGAGGTTGGTCCCGATCTCCTTCCACAGCGGCCATCGCTGGAAGGGCTGGAAGGGGATCGCCACTTCGGCGAGAATCGCCGTCGCCAGGCGGAGGAACTGTTCCCCGTCCCCCAGGGCCTGGGCGATGTTCCCCAGACGCACTACGGCGTATCCGCCAGCAGCCCCGTTGAGTGCGACGAGGAGGGGCCCCTGATTTCGTTGAACAGCGGAGCCGAATCCAGTTTGGTGCGGTACTGCTCGATCGTGGAATCCGCCTGGAAGGCGCCCTCCACCTTCCAGGCAGGGAGCGTGCCTCCGATCTTGGTCAGGTCGTCTTCCAGCTCTTTCGGCAGGTTGATAAAGCGGTCCGATTCAGCACCCGAGATGAGAGGTAACTGCTGCATCGATCCTCCAGTCCAGCGGGCACGGGAGCCTCAGGTGAGGTGGAGAGGGCCAGGGTGTGCAGAGCAGTGCGGTCGGGACCGGCCATGCCGGTCCGCATCGGGCCGAACGCCTTGTCTTTCTTGTCCGGCCAGGGGTGGGCGGGCGCGATCTGCGCAGAGAAGCGGGATCTGGGCCCGCTCCGGTGTATGACAGTCCCCACTGAGCCACCGGAACGGGAGTCTCGGGTCTACCGGGCTGTCTCCCGACGTCCGCGCAGCAAGGACCAGTCCATACCTCGGTGTCGAGGTTGTGGGCGCCGAGCCGGTCGGGGATGACGCCGACGCGGATCGTGCCAGTAGTGAGGAGCCGCCTACACCAGACACAGGCGCGGCCGTTGGCCTGGTCCCACGTCAGTGTGCTCGGATCCGGGAGCGGTCGCCTGGTCGGCGCGGTCACGGCTTCTCGCCGTACCTTCGCCGCGTACCCAGCTGTGGGGCCACTGGCCACCGTGAGCCTCGACGAGGTTCTTGAACTGCTTGGCACTGTCGGAGTCGCCGAACTTCTCGCTCTGCCACTCACCGTCCTGGCGCCACTTCACCTGGTAAGCGGTGGTGCCGTCCTTCTTGGGCCGTTCCCCGATGCTCGCTATGTCGGGACGAGAGGGCACGGGACGGACGCCCGTGTTCCCGCAGTGTTCCCAAATGCGGGAACACGAAGAAGGGCTGACCCGTTTTCACAGGTCAGCCCTTGATCATTCAGGGTGAGTAACGGGACTCGAACCCGCGACATCCTGGACCACAACCAGGTGCTCTACCAGCTGAGCTATACCCACCGTGTCCGGTCGTTTCCGACCGGCCGAGAAAAAGTGTACAGGGTCCGGGAGGGTGCTCGCGCCACAGTTGTTCGGCCGTCGCCCGGAACCCTCGAAAGGCCCATGACCAGTGGCTTCGCCACGGGCCGCGGCGTGTCCGCGAAGCCCCGCCGTACGGCCCCGTACGCTGCGCGCGGGCCGGGCGGTACGGCGGAGCTCCGTGGGCCCGGCCTACGGAGCGGGCGGTGCGACGCGCTTCGCGATGGCCTTGGAGTGCTCCGAGTCCGGCCCGGGCTGCGGGACGAAGACCGCCTCGCGGTAGTAGCGCAGCTCCGTGATGGAGTCGCGGATGTCCGCGAGCGCCCGGTGGTTGCCGTTCTTCTCCGGACTGTTGAAGTACGCCTTCGGGTACCAGCGGCGCGCCAGCTCCTTGATCGAGGACACGTCGACGATCCGGTAGTGGAGATAGCCCTCCAGTGCCGCCATGTCCCGCGCCAGGAACCCGCGGTCGGTGGAGACCGAGTTCCCGCAGAGCGGGGCCTTGCCGGGCTCCTTCACGTGCTCGCGGACGTACGCCAGCACCTGGGCCTCGGCGTCGGCCAGGGTGGTGCCCCGGGCCAGCTCGTCGAGGAGGCCCGAGGCGGTGTGCATCCGGCGCACCACCTCGGGCATCGCGTCCAGGGCCGCGTCCGGCGGGCGGATCACGATGTCCACCCCTTCGCCGAGCACGTTCAGCTCCGAGTCGGTGACCAGCGCGGCCACCTCGATGAGTGCGTCGTCCGCCAGCGAGAGCCCGGTCATCTCGCAGTCGATCCACACCATGCGGTCGTTCATGGCCCCACCCTACGGGGCGCTCCTCTGCCCCGGCAGGGCCGGGCGTCCGGTGACGTATGCGTCGGGGCCCGGCTTCCCGAGCTCCGGCACTCCCGCCGCGACCGCCGACGGCGTCACGACATGAGGCCCCGGCGCCATGGCCGCACCGCGCCGGCCCGCCGCACCCGCCTGGGCGGGCACGATCGTCTCCAGCACGTCGCCGACCCCTTCGACGCCTCCGCCCTGCGGACGACGGGCCCGGTAGGCGGCCCGGTACGCGGCGGGGGAGGAGCCCAGCTGGCGCCGGAAGTGCCCGCGCAGCGCGACCGGCGAGCGGAAGCCGCAACGGCCCGCGACCTCGTCGACCGAGTACTCGGACGTCTCCAGCAGCCGCTGCGCCTGCAGCACCCGCTGGGTGATCAGCCACTGGAGCGGTGCGCTTCCGGTGAGCGAGCGGAACCTGCGGTCGAAGGTCCGTCGGCTCATGTAGGCGCGCGCGGCCAGCGTCTCCACGTCGAACTGCTCGTGGAGGTGCTCCAGCGCCCAGGCCACGACCTCGGCGAGCGGGTCGGAGCCGATCTCCTCAGGTAAAGACCTGTCGAGGTAGCGCTCCTGACCGCCACTGCGCCGCGGCGGTACGACCAGCCGACGGGCCAGCGCCCCGGCGGCCTCCGTGCCGTGGTCGGTGCGGACTATGTGGAGGCAGAGATCGATCCCGGCGGCGGTCCCGGCCGACGTGAGCACATCGCCGTCGTCGACGAAGAGTTCACGCGGATCGACGTGGACCGACGGATAGCGCTTGGCCAGCGTCGGCGCGTACATCCAGTGCGTGGTCGCCGGGCGGCCGTCCAGCAGGCCGGCCGCCGCGAGCACGAACGCGCCGGTGCACAGCCCGACGATGCGGGCCCCCTCCTCGTGGGCGCGGCGCAGCGCGTCCAGCGCCTCCGCGGGCGGCGGCGAGGTGATCGAACGCCAGGCGGGCACCACGACGGTGCCGGCCCTGCCGATCGCCTCCAGCCCGTAGGGCGCGGTGAGTTCGAGCCCCCCGGTGGTTCGCAGCGGTCCGTCTTCCCCGCCGCAGACGAGCAGTCGGTAACGCGGGACCCCCGCGTCCTGTCGGTCGATTCCGAACACGGAGAGCGGGATCGAGCTCTCGAAGATGGGGCCGCCGCTGAACAGCAGCACGGCGACGACTTCTCGTCGTCGTCGGCCGCCGAGCTTCCGTACGGCCTCCGTTGCGGTGGCGGAGTCCTGGCTCATGACGCTAAGCCCCCCTCGGTGTTCGCGTCTTCCTGGTCCTTGCGGGCCTGTCGCTCCTGCACTTTTCCCCTCGGTCCTGCACGAGTCCCCGGTCCTCGATACCCAAGATCGAATCTACTGCGTCCCGTGCTGCAGTCGTGACAAGTTCACCAACCGGCGTTATGTCGACAAGGCAACTTGGCGGGAAGCATTCGATCACGAAGCGTTTCACTCGTCAGCCCTCCATGGAAGGGCGCCTGGCCTTGATGGCCCGTCCCCGTCCCGTCTTCGGCGGGCAGAATCGTACCGCGCGGTCTCTTCCTTCCTGGTGGCAAGGGGGTTGATCGGCCATTTCGGCAAGGGACCTATGGGGGTGAGAAGTTGGCTGAAAATAGATGGTTGTGCATACGTGATTCAGTCAGTAGACCGGCGCACAACCCCGTTGCCCGACTGCTTCTTTGCGCCCCCCTGGGCAGGTCGGGCGACCGATCGTCCCGTATGTCGGGGTGGTGTCGACGGGCGAACGGATTCCGGCATGTGGGCCGGTATCGGTCTGTCGCCGGGTGGCGGGGGCCGGGGTGGGGCGGTGGGGGCGGATGGGGAGGGCGGGTGTCGGCGAGGCGGGCCGCCGTCGCGCCGACCCCGCGCGGGGCGGTGATCCGCTCCGTGCGGAGGCCGCGATTCCGGGGCGGGGCGGGGTCGAGCGGGGGCGGGTGGCGGCATGATGGACGGGGCTCCGGGGGCGCCGCGGAGTCACGGAGCGGAACCGTCCGGGGGCTTACCGGAGTCGCTCCCGTCGGTGTACGGCGCAACCGGCATTGCCATACGGGTCCGCCTCGGGCATGCTCCGTGAAACGTCGCGCGCGCTTTGCGCGGGTCTGGGCAGTGGAGGAATGGCGCCGTACCCTTGGGGGTAAGGGGTTGGGAAGATGATTCCCGGACACCGCTACACCGCCCGCTGACACTCTTGCCCACGTCGCTCTCCTCACGAGGACTCTCTTCGCCGAGACACCGATGGCCGGTCACGAAATCCCCGAACCCGCCGACCGCAAGCAGGTGGCCGACCCCATGTCGGGCCCGCAGGCGGCCGAAGAAACACGTCATTCCTGCGACCCTGCCTTCCAACACGGGGTCGTCGTCGGCTTCGACGGCTCGACCTCCAGCGAACGTGCGCTCGCGTACGCCATCGGCATGGCCCGTCGATCGGGTTCCGGCCTGATCATCGTCCACGTCGCCAACCGGCTGCCGACCACCGTCTGGGCAGGCTGCGAGCCGCCCGTCTTCGTCGACGTGCCCGACCACCGCACCGAGGTGCTCGGCCTGGAGCTCGCCTGCGCGGACTACCTCTCCGAGGTTCCCTGGGTGCTCGTCGAGCGTGGCGGGGACATCTGCCACGAGCTGGAGGAGGTCGGCCGGGAGTACTCGGCCGACGCCATCGTCGTCGGTTCCACGCACGGCGTCGTCGGCCGCATCTTCGGCTCGGTGGCGGGGCGCCTCGCGCGGCGCGCCCAGCGCCCGGTCGTCGTCATCCCCTGAGCGGGAGAGCGGCGGGGCCGTAGGACGCCTCGGGCCGTTGGACGGCCCCGTCCGGGCGGCGGCCGCCGCCGAGCGGCCCGGCCCGGTGCGCATCGGTCCTGCCGGTGCGCCTCGGCCCGTCGTGGACGGCGATCCGTCGCCTCCGCCGGTGCCGCTCCCGTTGTTCCGTCGTTCTCGCTGACTCCACCCCTTCCGGCGTCTTCGCCCGTATTGCCCGTGCCGGCGTCCCGGACCGGTCCGTCGTTCCGTGGTACGTCGCCGCGGTCGTCCTGGTCGCCACCCCCCGTTGTAGGGGGCCGTCCCGGCCGTGAGGTGTGATCCACTCGCCCGACGTGGCGTCAAGTCGCCTGTCGGAAACCGGCGATCCGCCGGGTGATGGTGGTCAAGTACCGGCGTGCGAAAGGTGTATAGCGCTCAATAGGTTGCAGGGTGGGCGCTTGCGACGGGCGTCCGCCGAGGGCGACGGCCGCCCGGGCACGGGCCGTTGGTGCCGTCGGCCCCGGTCGTGCCGTGCCGTTGCCGGTTCCCTGGCGTTCGGTATCGGTCACTCACGAACGTGCCCGAGAGGCCGACGGGAGCCGGTACGGGAACGGCCCCGCACCCACCGCGACAGCGGGTGCGGGGCCGTTCGGCCGGGTGCGCGGCCGGCGCGGGGAGGACGGGACCGCCGCGACCGCGGCGGGTCTACTCGACGGTGACGGACTTCGCCAGGTTGCGCGGCTTGTCGATGTCCCGGCCCATGGCCAGCGCCGTGTGGTACGCGAAGAGCTGGAGCGGGATGCCCATCAGGATCGGGTCCAGCTCGTTCTCGTTCTTCGGCACGACGATGGTGTGGTCGGCCTTGTCCTGCGGCTGGTGGGCGACGGCGAGGATACGGCCGCTGCGGGCCTTGATCTCCTCCATCGCGGCGCGGTTCTTCTCCAGCAGGTCGTCGTCCGGCACGATCGCGACCGTCGGCATGGCGGGCTCGATCAGCGCCAGCGGGCCGTGCTTCAGCTCGGAGGCGGGGTAGGCCTCCGCGTGGATGTACGAGACCTCCTTGAGCTTCAGGGACGCCTCGCGGGCCACCGGGTAGCCGCGCACCCGGCCGATGAACATCATCGACTTGGCGTCCGCGTATTCGGCCGCCAGTCGCTTGATCTCGTCCTCGTTCGCCAGGATCTCGTCGATCTGGGCGGGCAGCCTGCGCAGCCCGTCGATGATCCGCTTGCCGTCGGCCACCGACAGGTCCCGGATCCGGCCCAGGTGCAGGGCGAGCAGCGCGAACGCGACGACCGTGTTGGTGAAGCACTTGGTGGACACGACGCAGACCTCGGGCCCGGCGTGGACGTACGTGCCGCCGTCGGCCTCGCGGGCAATGGCGGAGCCCACCACGTTGACGACACCGAGCACCCGGGCGCCCTTGCGCTTGAGCTCCTGGACGGCGGCCAGCACGTCGTACGTCTCACCGGACTGGGAGACCGCGATGTACAGGGTGTCCGGGTCGACGACCGGGTTGCGGTAGCGGAACTCGGAGGCCGGCTCGGCGTCCGAGGGGATCCGGGCCAGTTCCTCGATCAGCTGCGCGCCGATCTGACCGGCGTGGTACGAGGTGCCGCAGCCCAGGATCTTGATCCGGCGCACCCCGCGCGCCTCGCGGGCGTCCAGGTTGAGACCGCCCAGGTGCACGGTGGCGAACCGGTCGTCGATCCGGCCGCGCAGCACCCGGTCGACGGCGTCGGCCTGCTCGGAGATCTCCTTGTGCATGTACGTGTCGTGGCCGCCCATGTCGTACGACTCGGCCTCCCACTCCACGGTGGTGGGCGTGGCCGTCGTGGACGAGCCCTCCGTCGTGTACGTACGGAAGTCGTCGGCCTTCAGGGTGGCCATCTCGCCGTCGTCGAGGGTGACGACCTGGCGGGTGTGGGCGACGAGCGCGGCGACGTCGGAGGCGACGAACATCTCCTTCTCGCCGATGCCGAGGACGACCGGGGAGCCGTTGCGGGCGACCACGATCCGGTCGTTGAAGTCGGCGTGCAGCACGGCGATGCCGTACGTGCCCTCGACCGAGCGCAGTGCCTCGCGGACCTTCTCCTCCAGGCTGTCCGCCTGGGCGCGGGCGATCAGGTGGACCAGCACCTCGGTGTCGGTCTCGGAGAGGAACTCGACACCGTCGGCGACGAGCTTCGCACGGAGCTCGGCGGCGTTGTCGATGATGCCGTTGTGGACGACGGCGACCTTGTTGTCGGCGTCCAGGTGCGGGTGCGCGTTCTCGTCGCTCGGGACGCCGTGGGTGGCCCAGCGGGTGTGGGCTATGCCGGTGGTGCCGCTGAAGCGCTTGGGGACACGGGCCTCCAGCTCACGGACCCGGCCCTTCGCCTTCACCATTTTCAGGGCGGCGGGCTTCCCGGCCGACGCCTTGCCGGTGATGACGATGCCCGCGGAGTCGTACCCCCGGTACTCCAGTCGCTGCAGCCCTTCCAGCAGCAGCGGGGCCACATCACGCTTCCCGATATATCCGACGATTCCGCACATAGAGTCTCTGCCCCTCCATCGATGTACTTGTCGTGCCCGACGCCGGGCCCTCGCAGCCGGGCCGGTCCTCGCAGCCGGGCCGGTCCTGCCGGTCCTTCGGCCGCTTCGGCTCAGCCGTAGACGATGCGGCGCAGCTGACGGAGCGAGAGCTCCGGTGGCGCGACCGCGCGGTGCGGCAGCTCGGCCGCGATCCGCTCGAAGATCTCCGCGTTCACCAGGCCACCGGACTGCAGTTCCCGGTGACGGCGGCGCACGAAGTCGTCGGTCGTCTCGTCGAAGTACGCCAGCACGTCGAGTACCACCCGGGCGGCCTCACCGCGCTGGAGCGCGGTGCTGCGCACCAGGTGGTCGATGAGGTCGTCATGCGACGGGCGGCGTTCGAGCACTCGTTGATATTGCGGTGGAAGGGGCGCTGACGCAACAATCCTGCCCGATATCGGGCAGTGGTGAGTGTGATTACGCTCTCGAACGGGCTGGAAGCCGATGGGGAGGCGGTCAGAGGCGTTTCAGTACGGCCTGCTTGGCCGCGGTGAACTCGTCCTCGGTGAGCACCCCGCTCCGGTGCAGCTCGCCGAGCTCCCGGAGCCGCCGCAACAGCACGTCGTGATCGTCGGCGGCCGGTGGCGCGTCCGGGGCGGGAGCCGGGGCCGGGGCCGCCGCGGTCGGGCCGGGGGCCGTGGCCGGGGGAGTCGCGGGGGCCTTCGAGAGCCGCGCCCCCTCGGTCGCGCCGCCCCCGTCCGGACCCGCCCCGACGGCCCCCGCCGTCGTCGTCGCCCCGATCGCCGTGCCGGATGCCGCTGCCGTCGCGCCCGGAATCGCCGTCGTGCCCGGTCCGTCGGTGTCGGGGGCCATCGCGTTCGGGAGTCTGACCAGGACCGCCGCCGCGACCAGCACCGCCGTGTACTCCTTCTTGGACAGCCCCCACAGGTCCAGCGCGTACGGGTCGTACTCGGCCGCCGGGGCCGGTGCGGAACTCAGTCCGGCCACGCCCCGGACGAAGCGCAGATGCCCGTTCGCCAGACCGATGGACGGCATCCAGTGGACCCCGGTCACCTCCGACACCGGGAAGGCGACCGGGCCGCCGGAGCTCTTGACCTCCTCGGCCTTCCAGTTCCAGGTGAGCCGGACGGTCTCCCCGTCGAACGAGGCCGTGCCGTCCCCGCCGCCCCCGGCGACCGGCACCGAGGGGCCCGGCAGCAGGAAGCCGTCGGCGGGCCCGGACGGCACCTGTTCGAGCAGCAGGGCGTTGCGTACCTCCTCGACGAAGTACTCCGCCACGCCGCCGCGGTCCTTCTCCACGGCCAGCTGATACGGATCCGCGGCGTCCTTGAGCCGGCCGTCCGCGGCGCGCAGGACCGGGCAGGCCCCGTCGCGCAGCCGCAGTCGCAGCCGGCCGCCCTTGCGGTGGGGTTCGAAGGAGATGCCCGCCACCGCCCGCAGCGGGACGGCGAGCTCGCCCAGTTCCCGCCGGACGGGGTGCACCCCCCTTCCCTGCCCGGGCACGATCCGTACCGTCTCGCCGTCGAAGGTCCATGTCCCGTCGTGCTGGGTTATCTCCGCCATGGGACGGATTCTCTCAGGCGTGCTCAGGGGGAGACGGTCCGTGCATTGACTGTGCGTGGGACCGGCGATACGCATGGTGATGGTTCGGTCAGGACATCCACAGGTGTGAACCCGTCGAAGGGACCCGGCTTGTGAGACTGCACAGGACACGACAGAGTTCCTCCGTACCGCCACCGCGATCGGTACGGACACCGCGCAGGGCCCGGCGCATCACCCTTCCCCGCCTCCTCGGCTCGCTGCTGCTCGTCACGGCGGCCGGTGCCGCGGCGGGCAGCGGCCCGGCCGCCGCCGCTCCCGCGCCGCGCCCCCTCGGGCAGGTGGTCCCCGCTCCCGTCGAGGCGAAGCCGGGCGGCTCCCCGTACGCCATCACCGCCGGCACCAGGATCCGCGTCGAGAGCGAATCCCGGGAGGCCCGGCGGATCGCCGACCAGCTCGCGGGCGTGCTGCGCCCGTCGACCGGCTACGCCCTGCCGGTCACCGGCCGGGGCAGCGACGGCATCCGGCTCAGGCTCGACCCCCACGACGACGCGTCCGGCGCCGAGGGCTACACCCTGAGGTCGAACCCCGGTTCCGTCACCATCACCGCGCGCGAGCCCGCCGGGCTCTTCCACGGCGTCCAGACCCTGCGCCAGCTGTTCCCGGCCCGGGTGGAGCGGAACAGCCGTCAGGAGGGCCCGTGGACGGTCGCGGGCGGCACGGTGCGGGACGCCCCGCGCTACGCGTACCGAGGGGCCATGCTGGACGTCTCGCGGCACTTCTTCTCCGTCGCCGAGGTGAAGCGCTACATCGACCAGCTCGCCCTGTACAAACTCAACAAGCTCCATCTGCACCTCTCGGACGACCAGGGGTGGCGCATCGCCATCGACTCCTGGCCGAGACTCGCCACGTACGGCGGGCGGACGGAGGTCGGCGGCGGCCCGGGCGGCTACTACACGAAGGCGGACTACCGGGAGATCGTGCGGTACGCGGCCTCCCGCTATCTGGAGGTCGTTCCGGAGATCGACCTGCCCGGCCACACCAACGCGGCGCTCGCCTCGTACGCGGAACTGAACTGCGACGGCGTCGCGCCCCCGCTCTACACCGGCACGAACGTCGGCTTCAGCTCGCTCTGCGTCCCGAAGGCCGTCACGTACGACTTCGTGGACGACGTGATCCGCGAGCTGGCCGCGCTCACCCCCGGCACGTACCTCCACATCGGCGGCGACGAGGCGCACTCCACCGCCCATGACGACTACGTGGCGTTCATGAACAAGGCGCAGGCCGTCGTCGGCCGGTACGGCAAGACCGTGATCGGCTGGCACCAGCTGACCGGCGCCACTCCGGTCGGGGGCACGGTCGCCCAGTACTGGGGCTACGACCGGACGGGCGCGGACGAACGGAAGCAGGTGGCGGACGCCACCGCGAGGGGCACGAAGCTGGTGCTGTCCCCGGCGGACCGCGGCTACCTGGACATGAAGTACGACAAGGACACCGAGCTGGGCCTGTCCTGGGCCGGCTACGTCTCCGTCCGGCGCTCCTACGACTGGGACCCGGCGGCCTACCTGGACGGGGCCCGGCCCGGTTCGGTCCTCGGCGTCGAGGCACCGCTCTGGTCGGAGACGCTGACGAACAGCGCGGAGATCGAGCAGATGGCGTTCCCCCGGCTGCCGGGGATCGCGGAGCTGGGCTGGTCGCCCGCGTCCACGCACGACTGGGACGCGTACAAGGCGCGGCTCGGCGCGCAGGGGCCGCGGCTCTCGGCGCTCGGCATCGACTACTACCGGGCGCCGGAGGTGCCTTGGGCGGCGGAGTGAGGTGATCCTCCGGGGCGCGGAGCGTGGTGTACGCCCGCGCCCCGGCGAGGCTCGCCCCGGGGTGTCCGGGCCCGTTCCGGGCCCCGGGGGTCCCGACCGCCAGCATCCGTTCCGCGGTCGAGCAAGGGAGGAAGCCGTCGGTCGTCTCCAACCTCGCCATGCAGGTGGCCGGTACGCCGACCTTCCTGAGCACCGCCGAACAGCAGGGTGTCAGCCCGGAACTGCTCAGCCCCTACTTCGCGTTGATGCGCCGCCGTCTGGCCGAGGGCATCGGCGACGAGGGCCTGACGGGCGTGATCGACCTGCTGGTGCGCTGACCTGCCGATGTGCCGACTCCGGCCCGGTCTCGGGAATCGATGACGTGACCGGATCAAGATCGCCATCGGGATCCATCGGAATATGATCACCGTATGTTCGAGGGTGAATTGGTCAGGCTTCGCGCGCTGCGCGCGGAGGACGCGGAGCACCACGTCCGGTGGCGCAACGATCCGGAGGTGGTGCACTGGGCCACGGCCGGCGACCCGTGCTTCGGCCCGGTCACGGCGGAGGCCGTCGGGCTCGCCTTCGAAACCATGCTGCGGCTGAGCCCGAGGGAGTCGGCCGTATTCACCGTGGAGGACCTCGCCGACGGCACGGTGATCGGCATGGCGGACTACCGGGACCTGGACCCGTTCGCCGGGTGTGCCACGGTCGGCATCACCATCGGCGAGCGGGACCGCTGGGGCCGCGGCCACGGCTCGGACGCGCTGCGCCTGCTGGTGGGGCACCTGTTCGGGGCCTACGGGCTGCATCGGATCGAGCTCGACACCTGGAGCGGCAACGAGCGGGCCGTCCGCGCCTTCACCCGGGCGGGCTTCTGCGAGGAGGGCCGCCGTCGGGAAACCGTGCTGGTGGCGGGCAGGCGGTACGACACGGTGTTGTTCGGGATGCTCCGTGAGGAGTGGCCCGGCGCGCCGGGCTGATGGGATCAGGCGGTGTCAGCCGGCCTCCGTGCCCTCGGCACCGTCCGTGCCGTCCGCACCGTCCGTGCCCTTCGCACCGTCCGCCACGGGCCGGCTCGTGAACCCGGCCCGGCACAGTCGCTCGTACGCCGCCACCGCGTCGTCGGGGACGGGGTCGGCGGCCTGACGCCCGCGCGCCGCCGCTTCCCGGGCGTTCCCGGAAGCGGCGGCGCGCAGGCCCCGTGGCAGGGGGCAGGGTCAGGCAGGGAGGCCCAACTCCCTTGCGATCAGCATGCGCTGGACCTCGCTCGTGCCCTCGCCGATCTCCAGGATCTTGGAGTCGCGCCACATCCGGGCCACCGGGTACTCGTTCATGAAGCCGTAGCCGCCGTGGATCTGGGTGGCCTCGCGGGCGTTGTCCACCGCGACCGTCGAGGAGTACAGCTTCGCGATCGCCGCCTCCTTCTTGAAGGGCTCGCCCGCCAGCAGGCGGGACGCCGCGTCGCGCCAGCCGATGCGGGCCATGTGGGCGCGGGCCTCCATGTCGGCGATCTTGAACTGGATGGCCTGGTTGGTGCCGATCGGCCGGCCGAAGGCGTGGCGCTCGTGCGCGTACTTCACCGACTCGTCCACGCAGCCCTGCGCCAGGCCCGTGGCCAGGGCGGCGATGGCGATCCGGCCCTCGTCGAGGATGCGCAGGAACTGCGCGTAGCCCCGGCCCTCCTCGCCCAGCAGGTTGTCCAGCGGGACGCGGACGTCGGTGAAGGACAGTTCACGGGTGTCCGAGGCGTTCCAGCCGACCTTGGAGTACGGGGCGGCGACGGTGAAGCCGGGAGTGCCGGACGGGACGATGATCGAGGAGATGAGCGGGGCGCCGTTCTCCTTGCGGCCGGTCACCGCCGTGACCGTGACCAGGTCCGTGATGTCCGTACCGGAGTTGGTGATGAAGCACTTCGAACCGTTGATCACCCACTCGCCGGTGGCCTCGTCGCGCACCGCCGTCGTGCGCGTGCCGCCCGCGTCCGATCCGGCCTCCGGCTCGGTCAGGCCGAACGCGCCGAGCGCCTCGCCCGCGCACAGCCTCGGCAGCCACTTCCGCTTCTGCTCCTCCGTGCCGAAGCGGTAGACCGGCATGGCGCCGAGCGACACCCCGGCCTCCAGCGTGATCGCCACGGACGAGTCGACCCGGGCCAGCTCCTCCAGGGCGATCCCGAGGGCGAGGTAGTCCCCGCCCATGCCGCCGTACTCCTCCGGGAACGGCAGCCCGAACAGACCCATCCGTCCCATCTCCCGCACGATTTCGTACGGGAACTCATGACGCTCGTAGAAGTCCCCGATCTTCGGGGCGACCACATCGTGCGCGAACTCCTCGACGGTGCGCCGCAGTTCCTCGTGCTCGGCGGTCAGCCGGTGGTCCAGGGGCATGGCAGGTCACTCCTTGTGGGCGACTGGGACGGTGCGGGGGGACAGGGGGCGTCGCATGGCGGTGGTCACCGCGCCGACAGCGCCCGGACGGTACGGGACGGGCTGGGGCGGCCCAGTCGCTCGGCGAGCCACACGCTGGTGGCGGTGAGCGCGTCGAGGTCGACCCCGGTCTCGATGCCGAGGCCGTCGAGCATCCACACGAGGTCCTCGGTGGCGAGGTTGCCGGTCGCGCTCTTCGCGTACGGGCAGCCGCCGAGGCCGCCCGCCGAGGCGTCCACGGTCGTCACCCCGTGCTGGAGCGCGGCGAGGGTGTTGGAGAGGGCCTGGCCGTACGTGTCGTGGAAGTGCACCCCGATGGTGTCGGTGCGCACGCCCTCCTCGTTCAGCTCGGACAGCAGGTCCAGTACGTGACCGGGCGTGGCCACGCCGATGGTGTCGCCCAGGGACAGCTCGTCGCAGCCCAGGTCCATCAGCGACTTCGCGACCCGGACGACCTGGTGGACGGGGACGGGCCCCTCCCACGGGTCGCCGAAGCACATCGACAGATAGCCCCGGACGTGCACCTTGTCGTCCTTGGCGCGGGACACGACGGGCTCGAACATGGCGAGCGACTCGGCGATCGTGCGGTTGAGGTTGCGGGAGGCGAACGTCTCGGTCGCCGAGCCGAACACGGCGATGCGGCGGGCACCGAGCGCCAGCGCCCGGTCCAGCCCGCGCTCGTTCGGCACGAGGACCGGCAGGGCCACGCCCGCGATGTCGCGGAGCCGGGGGAACAGGTCCTCCGCGTCGGCCAGTTGGGGCACCCACTTGGGGTGCACGAAGCTGGTGGCCTCGATGGTGGTCAGGCCGGCCGCGGCGAGGCGGTGGATGAACTCCGCCTTCACCTCGATCGGTACGACGGTCTTCTCGTTCTGGAGCCCGTCGCGGGCGCCGACCTCGTGGATGCGCACCCGGGGCGGCAGGTCCTGGGTGGGCACGGTCATGGGCAGGGTGCGGGGGGTCATGCGGTCCTCCCCGGAAGTCGTGGTCATGCGTCCTCCCCGGGAGACGTGGCGGACGCGTCGCCGGGACCGGTTCCGGCGGGGGCCACGACGGCCAGGACCTGGTCCATGGCGACCGTGGCGCCGGCGGTGACGTCCAGTTCGATCACGGTCCCGGCGTGCGGGGCGGAGATGACGTGCTCCATCTTCATCGCCTCGACGACGAGCAGGCTCTGACCGGCCACGACCTCGTCCCCGACCGCCACCTTCACGACGGTGACGGTGCCCGGCATGGGGGCGGCGAGGGTGTCGGCGCCGGAACGGGCGGCCCCGGCCAGCGACGCCGCCACCGGGTCGTGGTCCTGTACGTGCCAGCTGTCGCCGTCCCGGCCCAGCCAGACCCCGTCCGGGGCGGCCGCGTAGGTGAACGCGTGGGTGACACCGGCGAGTTCGACGACGATGCGGTGCTCGGAGAGCTCGGCCGCCCGGGCCGTCTCCCGGCAGCCGGGCATCGGGGCGAGCGGGCCGCACGCGCCCGTCGCGGGCTCCGGCGGCTCCGCGCCCTCCCCGACATGGCCGAACGCCAGCTCGGTGCCCGTCGCGCGGGTGCGCAGCGAGACCTGCACGGGGTCGCGGCCCGGCAGCCGGAAGTCGTACACGGTACGGGCCGGGGTGCCGCCCAGCCGCCAGCCGTTCGGCACCGAGAACGGGTCCACCCAGCCGTTCGGCGACGAGGACGGGTCCACCCAGCCGTTCGGCACCGAGAACGGGCCCGTCCCGCCGGAGGAGTCCTTCGGGGCGTCGGGGCCGGGGGACTGCCGCAGCAGCGCCGCCGCCGCGTACACCTCCTCCGGCACGCCCTCCGGCACAAGATCGTCGACCTCGCGTTCCACCAGGCCGGTGTCCAGTTCGCCCGCCGCCACCGCCGGGTGGGCGAGCAGACGGCGCAGGAAGCCGGCGTTCGTCGGGACGCCGAGGATCACCGTGTCCGCGAGCGCGGCGCGCAGCCGGCGCAGCGCGGCGGCCCGGTCGGGCCCGTACGCGATGACCTTCGACAGCATCGGGTCGTACAGGCTGCCGACCTCGCCGCCCGCGCGCAGCCCGGAGTCCGTGCGCACGCCGTCGCCCTGCGGCTCGTGCAGCGCGAGGACCGTGCCACCGGACGGCAGGAAGCCGCGGGACGGGTCCTCGGCACAGATCCGGGCCTCGATCGCGTGACCGGTGAGCGTGATGTCCCGCTGCTCGTACGGCAGTTGCTCGCCCGCGGCGACCCGCAGCTGCCACTCCACCAGGTCCAGGCCGGTGATCAGCTCGGTGACGGGGTGCTCGACCTGGAGGCGGGTGTTCATCTCCATGAAGCAGTACGCGGCCGGGTCGTCGCCCGGGACGATGAACTCGACCGTGCCCGCGCCGACGTAGCCGCAGGAACGGGCCGCCTGGACGGCCGCCTCGCCCATCGCCGCCCGGGTCTCCTCGTCGAGCAGGACGGACGGCGCCTCCTCGATGATCTTCTGGTGGCGGCGCTGGAGGGAGCACTCGCGCTCGCCGAGGTGGACCACGTTGCCGTGGGTGTCGGCCAGCACCTGGATCTCGATGTGGCGGGGCCGGTCGATCCACCGCTCCACGAGCAGGGTGTCGTCGCCGAACGAGGCGCGGGCCTCACGCCGGGCGGCGGCGATCTCGTCCGCGAGCAGCGCCTCGTCACGCACCAGCCGCATGCCCTTGCCGCCGCCGCCCGCCGAGGGCTTCAGCAGCACGGGCGTGCCGATCTCCCTTGCCGCGTCGACCAGTTGGGCGTCGGTCAGTCCGCTGCCGGAGGAGCCCGGCACCACCGGAACCCCGGCCGCCGCGACCGTCTCCTTGGCCCGGATCTTGTCGCCCATCAGCGAGATGGCGTCGGCGGGCGGGCCGATGAAGACCAGCCCCGCCTCGGCGCAGGACCGCGCGAAGCCCGCGTTCTCGGCGAGGAACCCGTACCCGGGGTGGACGGCCTGGGCGCCGGTGCGGCGGGCGGCGTCCAGCAGCGCGGGCACGCTCAGGTAGCTCATGGCGGCGGGCGCGGGGCCGATCCGTACCGCCGTGTCGGCCTCCCGCACATGGCGGGCGTCCGCGTCCGCGTCGCTGAACACGGCGACCGAGCGGACGCCGAGGGCGCGCAGCGTACGGATGACCCGTACCGCGATCTCGCCGCGGTTGGCGACGAGAACGGCGTCGAACATCGTCATCTGTTCCTCACATCGCATCCGGAGGTCATCTGCTGCACATCGCACCTGGGGGTCGTCCGCACATCGGACCCGGGAGTCATCCGCACCTCGCGTCCGCAGGGCATCCGCTCCCGATCGCTTCCGGAGGTCATCCGTTCCTCACGCATGGAAGGCATCCCTTCCTCACATCCGGAAGACGCCGAAGCCGGGCGCCGCGGGGTCCCTTTGGGGAAGCGGAGCGTTTGCGCACGCGGTCAGGGCGAGCCCCAGCACCTGCCGGGTCTCCGTCGGGTCGATCACACCGTCGTCCCAGAGCCGGGCCGTGGCGTAGTAGGCGTTGCCCTGGGTCTCGTACTGTTCGCGGATCGGGGCCTTGAACGCCTCCTCGTCCGCCGCGCTCCAGTCGTCGCCCAGCTGGTCGCGCTTGACCGTGGCGAGGACGGAGGCGGCCTGCTCGCCGCCCATGACGGAGATCTTCGCGTTGGGCCACATCCACAGGAAGCGCGGGGAGTAGGCCCGGCCGCACATGGAGTAGTTGCCCGCCCCGTACGAGCCGCCGACCACCACCGTCAGCTTCGGTACGCGGGTGCAGGCGACCGCCGTCACCATCTTCGCGCCGTGTTTGGCGATGCCGCCGGCCTCGTAGTCGCGCCCCACCATGAAGCCCGAGATGTTCTGGAGGAAGACCAGCGGGATGCCGCGCTGGTCGCACAGCTCGATGAAGTGGGCGCCCTTCTGGGCGGACTCGGAGAACAGGATGCCGTTGTTGGCGACGATCCCGACCGGGTGGCCGTGGATGTGGGCGAAGCCGGTGACCAGCGTCGTGCCGTACTCCGCCTTGAACTCGGCGAACCGTGAGCCGTCCACCACCCGGGCGATCACCTCGCGCACGTCGTACGGCGTGCGCGAATCGACGGGGACGGCCCCGTACAGCCCGGCGGGATCCGCCTTCGGCTCCTCGGCCGGCCGCACCGACCACGGCAGCGCCCCGCGCCGCGGCAGCGTGGAGACGATGTTCCGCACGATCCGCAGCGCGTGCGCGTCGTCCTCGGCGAGGTGGTCGGTCACGCCGGACGTACGGGAGTGCACCTCGCCGCCGCCCAGCTCCTCCGCGGTCACGACCTCGCCGGTCGCCGCCTTCACCAGCGGCGGGCCGCCCAGGAAGATCGTGCCCTGGTTCCGTACGATCACGGCCTCGTCGCTCATCGCGGGGACGTACGCCCCGCCCGCCGTGCACGAGCCCATGACGGCGGCGATCTGCGGAATGCCCGCCCCCGACATCCGGGCCTGGTTGTAGAAGATCCGGCCGAAGTGCTCCCGGTCCGGGAAGACCTCGTCCTGCATCGGCAGGAAGGCGCCGCCGGAGTCGACGAGGTACAGGCAGGGGAGACGGTTCTCCAGCGCGACCTCCTGGGCGCGCAGGTGCTTCTTCACCGTCATCGGGTAGTACGTGCCGCCCTTGACGGTCGCGTCGTTGGCGACGATCACGCACTCCCGGCCGCTGACCCGGCCGATCCCCGCGATCACCCCGGCCGCCGGGGCGGCGCCCCCGTACAACCCCTCGGCCGCCAGCGGGGCCAGCTCCAGGAACGGGGAGCCCGGATCGAGTAGGGTGTCCACCCGGTCGCGGGGCAGCAGCTTGCCGCGCGACACGTGCCGCGCACGGGCCCGCTCGCCCCCGCCCAGCCTGGCCGTGGCGAGCCGCGCGCGCAGCTCGTCGGTGAGCGCGAGATGCGCCGCCTCGTTGGCCTGCCAGGTCTCGGAGGCGGGATCCGCCGCGCTCACCAGCACCGGTGCCTGCTGCATCGTGTCGAGCCCCCTTGCCCGTACCGCTCGCTGTCCGTACCGCTGTCCACGTACCGCTGTCCACTGCTGTCCTACGGCCGGCCACTGCCGTCGCGAGGTCGAGTTGTTAATGACCGTTAACGTCTCTCGCCTTCAGGTTAACGAGCGCTAACAGGGTTGTCTAGAATGAATGGTCATGAGCACCAACGCCGCCGCCCGCGTCGCGGCCCCCACCCGCCGCGAGCAGATCCTCAAGGAGGCCGCCCGCCTCTTCGCCGAGCGCGGCTTCCACGGCGTCGGCGTCGACGAGATAGGGGCCGCCGTCGGCATCAGCGGTCCGGGCCTCTACCGGCACTTCCCCGGCAAGGACGCGATGCTCGCCGAACTGCTGGTCGGCATCAGCGAGCGACTGCTGGCCGGCGGGCGGCTGAGGGTGTCGGAGGACGCGGCCCGCGTGGACGGCTCCCCGAGGGCCCTGCTGGACGCGCTCATCGAGGGGCACATCGACTTCGCCCTCGACGACCGCCCCCTCATCACCCTGCACGACCGTGAGCTGGACCGCCTCCGGGACGCCGACCGCAAGCGGGTCCGCCAGCTCCAGCGGCAGTACGTCGAGGTGTGGGTGGACGTCGTCCGCGAGCTGTACCCGGACCTGCCCGAGCACGAGGCGCGCGCCGCCGTCCATGCCGTCTTCGGTCTGCTGAACTCGACCCCGCACCTGGGTCGCCCCGACGCGCAGCCGGATCGCGCGGACACGGCTGCGCTGCTGCAGCGACTGGCGCGCGGTGCGTTCGAGGCGGCGGCCTGCCGCTGAGGGCTGTCCCGCAATCCCTGGCGGGCGCACGACGACGGTTACGGCACCTCGCCGCGTTGTCGAAACGCCCGAATGCATCCGGCATGCGGGCGCCCCTCCGCCTTTTGATGCACCGCATCCGACGCCGCGCGCTGGTCCACCGGGGATTGCGGGACAGTCCTTAGGCCGCGCTCCCGGCTCCGGGATCGCCCTGAATATATGAATTATTGCGGCGGTGCGGAGGTCATTCCTCGAATTCCCTTTCCTTTTTTCTTCGCGGGCTCCGTCGCTCAGGTGTCGCGGTGATCCTCAGGCATATGGTTTGAGCTGTCCCGCCACGCCTGATGGGGAATGTGAATGAAAACATGTCAGGTTTCGGTCGTTGTCCCCTGTTTCAATGAGGACGAGGTGATCGACGCATTTCATCGCGCGCTGATCTGCGCCCTCGGCTCGACCCGTCGAACCTTCGAGATCTGTTATGTCGACGACGGCAGCAGCGATCGCACCAGACTCAGGATCGGCTCGCTCGCCACCGCCGACCGGCGGGTCCGCTACACCTCCTTCAGCCGTAATTTCGGCAAGGAGGCGGCCATGCTCGCGGGGCTGCGCATGTCCCGCGGCGACTGCGTCGTCCTCATGGACGCCGACCTCCAGCACCCGCCCGAACTGCTGCCCCGCATGCTGGAACTGCGGCGCTGCGGCTACGACCAGGTCGTCGCACGACGGGACCGTACGGGGGAGGGTGCCCTGCGCACCTTCCTCAGCTCCGCCTACTACAAGGCCATGGGCCGGTGCATGGACGTCGAGGTCGTGGACGGGGAAGGCGATTTCAGGCTGCTGTCGCGCGACGCCGTGGACGCCGTGCTCGCGATGCCCGAGACGAACCGGTTCTCCAAAGGGATCTTCTCCTGGATCGGCTTCGACACGGTCAGCTTCACCTACCAGAACATGCAACGTGCGGCGGGACGCTCGAAGTGGGGCGGCAGACGGCTGTTCAACTACGGGATCGACGGGCTGATCTCGTTCAACAGCCGCCCGCTGCGCCTGGCCATCCACGCCGGTCTCGCGCTCGCGCTCACGGCACTCGGATACGCCCTGTGGATCATCGCCGAGGTGGCCCTGCACGGCGTCGTCGTGCCCGGCTACACCACCCTGCTGACCACCGTCGTCGCCCTCGGCGGAATCCAGCTCGTAACGCTCGGCGTCATCGGTGAATACGTGGGGCGCATTTACTGCGAGACGAAACGCCGTCCGCACTACGTGGTGCGTGAAACGAACGATACGGCGAAGGCGAGGGCACTCCCGCCGGTCGACGGAAGGCGGACGGAGGCCCGCCCGGGGCCGCCGGGCCCTGCGGTCGAACGGTCACGTGCGCGGCCGTCCGGGGCGACCGCGATCGGCGCATCCAGATTCCATACAATGCGCCAGTTCATCGCATTCGCGGCGATCGGTTTCATCAATACGGCGGTATATCTGGCGGTGTACGTCTCGCTGAACAATTGGATTCCCTATCTGGCCGCGCACGTCGTCGGATACGTGATCAGCGTTCTGGGCTCGTTCCTGCTCAACTCGTACATCACCTGCCGGACGAAGCCGACCTGGCAGGCCCTCTTCCGGTATCCGCTGTCGAGCGTCGTCAATCTCGTGCTCACCGGGACGCTGCTCTACATCGGCGTGAGCCATCTGGGCCTGGGCAAGAACGTCGCCGCCCTCGCCGCGGGAATCCTCGCCACGCCCTTCTCGTTCCTCCTCGCCCGCTGGGCCATCGACAGCGGCGCGGACCTGGCCCGTCGACGTACCGCACCGGCCGGGAGCCGCGCCGGACGCACTGCGCCCTGAGCCTCCGCGCCGCCCGAGGCCCACGACACACAGACACACGCATCGCGACACGGACACGCGTGGCGACACGGACACGCATGGCGCGAGCCCCGTACGGAAGGTCCCAGCGCACATGACCGCGGAAACGCCGAAGACCGCCGACGACGAGCGACGGAGGGGCGGGGGCCCGATCCGCCCGGACGACGACGCGGAGGCCGCCCCGGACGCCGGGACCGCCTCCGACGCCGGGAGTGCCCCGGACTCCGACCGTACGGGCCGGTGCGTGACGAACCGGATCCCGGTCCGGGCGCTGCCGCTGCTCACCCTCCTGCCGCTCGCCCTGCTCGGCGCGGCCTTCTGGATTGGCCGCCTGGTCCGTCCGGGCGCGGACGACTGGTGCTTCCTCCCGGTCGTACGCGACGAGGGCGCCACCGGAATGATCGCGAAGTTCTACCTCCAGGACAACGGACGAGTCGCCAACGCGCTCCTCGTCGTCGCGTACGGAGCCTTCGGCGTCGCCGGACACCAGTGGTTCGCCCTGGTCAGCGGGGTGATCATGCTGGGCGTCCTCTGGGCGCTGGTCGCCTCCGCGCTCGGCCGGGCCCGGCTGACCGCGCCCCGCGGCCTCGCCCTGCTGGTGGCGGCGACGGCCACGGCCGTCTTCCTCCTGTCCACGTCGAACACGTACAAGGTGTTCTACTGGCCCGCGTCCTCCGTCTCGCACACCGTCTCACCGGTCCTGGCCTGCGCCGCCGTGATTCCGCTGCTGCGGGCGCGGACCCGCCGGGGGTGGGGCCTCGCGCTGGGCGTCGCGCTCGTGGCCGGGGTCTTCATCGGCACGTTGTCGGAGGAGACCGCGGTCGTCGTCCTCGTTCTCCTCGCGGCCGTCCTGCTGTTCAGTCTCCGGGCGGTTCCGGGGCCCACCCGTACCCGTACCCGCGTCTGGTGCGGGGTCGCCGTCGCCGGGGTCGTGATCGGGGCGGCCATTCTGTACCTGTCACCGGGCGCGCGCACCCGCCGCGAACGGTTCGGCGCCGACTCCACCACCATGCTCGGCCCGCGGGCGCTGGGCGACGCGCTGCGATCCTTCGCCGACATCCTGGGAACGGTCCTCACGACGTGGCAGTACCTGGGGGCGGTCGCGGTCGGTGTGCTGCTGGGACTGCTGGTACGCCACGACGGACGGGAGAGGGACGGACGCGGGACGGAGGGGCCGGGGACGGACGGGCGACGGACGGAGGGGCCGGGGACGGACGGGCGACGGACGGAGGGGCCGGGCGGGCCGTGGCCGGGAGGACCCCTGGGACGTCGCCCTCTCGTCCCCCTGCTCGTCGGCTTCCTCGCCTTCCTGGTCGCCGGATACCTCTGCACCATCGTCGCCCGCCCCGCCTTCGGGACGAGCGTGGCGCTCGCGCCCCGCGTCTGGGGCGACTTCCTGCTGCTGTACGTGCTGCTCCTGGTGTGCGCCGGAGCTCTGCTGGGGCGGGCGCTGTTGCGGCGTGCGCGGCGCTCGGGCCGACGCGCGAGGGGCGCGCGCACGGTGACGGCGGCGGTCGCGGCGGCCCTGTGCGCGCTGACCTGCGTCGGGCTCGCCGTCCCGCTGTTCCGGCTGGAACAGCGGATGGACGTACGTGCCCAGCGCTGGGACCGCCAGGACCGTTCATTGCGGGAGGGAGCGGCGCGCGGGGCCCGAGTACTGCCGTACACGCCGGTGTCGGTCAGCGGGATGGGGGAGCCGTTCGGCGGCAACGGGAAGAGGCTGTGGCCGGGGCAGTGCGTCGCCCGGTACTACCACCTGGAGAGGATCACGTACTCGACGCGGCTTCCCTGAGCGCGCCTTCCCCGAGCCCGGGAGCCCGGCCGACGCCCGGTCCGGCGGGTGCGCAGCGCGCGGCAAGGGACGACGGAGGAGAGCGGGGGAGGAC
Source organism: Streptomyces sp. CB01580 (assembly GCF_001905795.1). GTDB lineage: Bacteria > Actinomycetota > Actinomycetes > Streptomycetales > Streptomycetaceae > Streptomyces. The sequence continues at coordinate 267,811 of NZ_LIXJ01000004.1, read as the reverse complement.
CGGCCCTGTCACAGCAAGAGCCCGGCACGCTGCGCACACCTGACGGCACAATGGGTTCATGCCGATACCCAGACGTGCCGCCCTCGTCGAACATCTCGTCCGTACGCGCATCGCCGGAGACGTCGCCACACCCCGCGACAACAATCTCTCCCACTACCGCAAGCTCGCCAACGGCGACCGTCACTACTGGCTGGGACTGGAACTCGGCGACCGGTGGTGCGACGAGCAGGACGTGCTGGCCGTGATGGCCGAGCGCTGCGGCGTCAGTGACGACCCGGAGCACCGGTTCGGGCAGGACACCATCGACCCGGAGCTGACCGTCGGTGCCCTGGAGCGGATGGCGGCGCGGCTGCGGAAGGCGGCGGAGGCTTCGGAACGGGTGCTGTTCGCGACCGGGCACCCGGGCGGTCTCCTCGACGTGCACCGGCAGACCGCGCAGGCGCTGCGGGCCGCCGGATGCGAGATCGTACGGATTCCGTCGGGGCTGGTGGCCGACGAGGGCATGGTGTTCCAGTTCGCGGACGTGGCGGTGCAGGAGCGGGGCGCGACGCTCTGGCACACCCATTCGCCCGCCCCGATGGCCGCGATCCTGGACGGTCTGGAACGGGAGGGCCGCCCGCTGCCCGACCTGGTGGTGGCCGACCACGGCTGGGCGGGGTGCGCGGGGCAGCGGGGGCTGGACGCGGTGGGGTACGCGGACTGCAACGACCCGGCACTGTTCCTCGGAGAGGCGGAGGGGACGCTCCAGGTGGTCGTGCCGCTGGACGACCACGTGCTGGATCCCCGCTTCTACGACCCGCTCACGGACTACCTCCTGGACGCGGCAGGACTGCTCTGAACCGGGCGCCGGCGCCCGGGGGCGGCCCGGGCCCGGGCCCCGGTCACCGGGGTACGCGGACCACGCCCTCCTGGATCACCGTGATCGCCAGCCGGCCGTCCCGCGTGTAGATACGGGCCTGGCCGAGGCCGCGCCCGCCGGACGCGGACGGCGACTCCTGGTCGTACAGCAGCCACTCGTCGGCCCGGAACGGCCGGTGGAACCACATGGCGTGGTCCAGGCTCGCCCCGACCACGTCGCCGACCGCCCAGCCCCCGCGCCCGTGCGCGAGCAGGACCGAGTCCAGCAGCGTCATGTCGGAGACGTACGTCGCCATGCAGACGTGCAGCAGCGGGTCGTCGTCGAGCTTGCCGTTGGTGCGGAACCACACCTGCGAGCGGGGCTCGCGGGGCTGCCCGACCGTGGCGAACGGCGGCTCGTCCACGTACCGGAGATCGACCGCGGCGCGCGCCTCGATCAGCCGGTCCACCACCCCCGGATCGCTGAAGCGGTCCGCGTACCGGGGCAGCATCTCCTCGGCCGTCGGCAGCGTCTCCGGGTCCGGGGCGGGCAGCATCGGAGCCTGGTGCTCCAGCCCCTCCTCGTACCTCTGGAACGACGCCGAGAGGTGGAAGATCGGTTGCCCGTGCTGGACGGCGACGACTCGGCGGGTGGTGAAGGAACGCCCGTCCCGGATGCGGTCGACGTCGTAGACGATCGGCGCGCCCGGATCGCCCGGCCGCAGGAAGTACGCGTGCAGGGAGTGGGCGGCCGGGACCGCGAGCCCCTGACCGGAGGACGGGTCGGAACCGGTCGTTCCGTCGCCGGGGACGGTACGGCCCGCGGCGACCAGGGCCTGGGCCGCGACCTGGCCGCCGAAGACCCGGGGGATGACCGCCGAGCGGCTCGTGCCCCGGAAGATGTCCCGCTCGATCTGCTCCAGGTCGAGCAGATCGAGCAGGGAGTCGAGTGCCGTGCTCATCGAAAGGAACGCGCCCGTCCTACAGGCCCATGGACTTGGCGATGATCGACTTCATGACCTCGTTGGTGCCGCCGTAGATGCGGTTGACGCGGTTGTCCGCGTAGAGGCGGGCGATCGGGTACTCGTTCATGTAGCCGTAGCCGCCGTGGAGCTGGAGGCAGCGGTCGATGACGCGGTGCGCGACCTCGGTGCAGAACAGCTTGGCGGACGCGGCCTCGGCGGCGGTCAGCTCACCGGCGTCCAGGGCCTCCAGCGCGCGGTCGGCGACGGCCTCGGCGGCGTCCACCTCGGCCTGGCAGGCGGCCAGCTCGAACTTGGTGTTCTGGAAGGACGCGACCGTCTTGCCGAAGACCGTGCGCTCCTGCACGTACTGCTTGGCGAACACGACGGCGGCCTTGGCCTGCGCGTACGCGCCGTAGGCGATGCCCCAGCGCTCGGACGGCAGGTTCTGGCCGAGGTAGTAGAAGCCCTTGTTCTCCTCGCCGAGGAGGTCCTCGGTGGGCACCTTCACATCGACGAACGCCAGCTCGGCGGTGTCGGACGTGCGCAGACCGAGCTTGTCGAGCTTGCGGCCGAGGGAGTAGCCCTCGGACTTGGTGTCGACGGCGAACAGGGAGATGCCGAAGCGGCGGTCCTCGGCGGTCGGCGCGGAGGTCCGGGCGCAGACGATCACGCGGTCGGCGTGGACACCGCCCGTGATGAACGTCTTGGACCCGTTGAGCACGTAGTGCGTGCCGTCGTCCGAGAGCTTGGCGGTGGTCTTCATGCCCGCGAGGTCGGAGCCGGTGCCCGGCTCGGTCATCGCGAGGGCCCACATCTCCTCACCGGAGACGAAATTCGGCAGGTAGCGCTTCTTTTGGTCCTCGGTGGCCAGCATCTTGATGTACGGCAGGGCGAGCAGCACGTGCACACCGGAACCGCCGAAGTTGACGCCCGCGCGGGCGGTCTCCTCGTACTGGATGGCCTCGAACTTGTGCGTCTCCAGACCGGCGCCGCCGAACTCCTCCGGCACGTTGATGCCGAACAGGCCCAGCTCGGCGAGCTTGCCGTAGAGCTCGCGCGGCACGATGCCCTGCTGGAACCACTCGTCGTAGTGGGGGACGACCTCGGCCTCGATGAAGGCGCGTATGGTCTCCCGGAACGCCTCGTGGTCCTCGTCGAATACCGTACGGCGCACGGGTGCCTCCTTGATCAGCTGCGGGCGGGTTCGGCCGGCCGCGGTTGGCTTCGGTCCGCTGTGAGCCGGGCTCCTGCCGGACTGGCTAAGCGCTTGCTCAGATAATCAGAAGTTACCCGGCGGTCACTGTCGCTGTCCAGAGCCGCCCGTCCGGGGCCGGTGGTCGGCGCCCGGATCCGTGAGCCGGGCGGCCCCGCGGATCGAGCGGACCGCGTCGTAGGTGTCCGTCGCACGGCGAGCGGTCCGAGCCGTCGATCTCTCGCGGCTGCTCGTCGACATCGAACCCGGCGGACTCCTTGAAGTCCGCCGGGTTCGATGTCGACGAGCAGTGCTGTTTTCCCCATCCCTCGCCCCCTCCCCGGTCGGTGACCGGGGAGGGGGCGAACGGCGCACCTCTGCGGTGCGTCTCATACGCGCGTTCCCGTTCCTCCGGTCACTGCGGCTGGAAGGAGCGGATCTGGTAGTTGCCCTGGAGGTTGCCGCCCTTGCCGGAGGGGGTGGAACCGACGCGGTTGTTGTAGTTGGTGCCCGTGTAGTACTGCACGCGATGGCCCGTCGAGTTCCACACGGAGCGGACGTTCTGGCCGCGCTGGATGAAGGAGCAGTTGTCGGCGGTGTTCGCACGCTTCTTGTCCGACCACTGACAGCGCGTGCCGCCTCCGTTCCAGTCGCTGTAGATGCAGAAGTACCCGGAGGTGCAGTTGTACGCGGCGGCCGTCCTCGGGGCCCCGGCGGAGGCGGCCTCGCCGGGCGAGGCGACGGCGGGGCCGGTGGCGAGGCCGAGGGCCATGGCGATGGAGGTGACGGCGAGCGCGGTGAAGCGGTTCATCGTGGATGCCTTCCTGCTGACGGTGACCAGGGCTTCCCCTGCCGGTGATCAGGGCTCCGTTCCTGATCACCGGCAGCGTGGCACGGTCGTGATCTGTGCAGACAGGCGCGGATACAGGGCGCTCGAAGCGCGCTGGGCGACGGTGGCACTCCGCCGCGCACCGGCGTGAAACGTGGGCGGGGGCAGGTGCGGACGGGCATGGACGGACGCGGGCGGACGAGCGTCTCGGCCACGGGGAAGCGCGGGAGCGTCGCCAGGGCCGGCGGCGTGAACGGCTGTGTGCTGCTTGTGAGTTGCGCCTCGCGCACAACCGTCCAAAATACGAATAATTGCAATATCTCTTTCAGTCGGTACCGAAGCGGGAAACTGGCTGGACGACAACGTCGCCCTGCCGTGACCGATCCATGAGACACGGAGTCCTGCGCCGACGGCTCCGCATCCGGACATCAGCATCCGGACATCAGCTGTCCACTGTTGGGTTGAACGGAGTCACCGGACCCGACCCGTTCCGGGTGGCTCCTCGACGAGGAGTTCCGATGCACCCAGGCAGCCAGGCCCCGCAGCACCGTGCGGCGTCCGACACCGCCGTATCCGACATCGCCCCGCTCGACAGCGTCGTACTCGACATCGCCGTCCGACTTCTCGACGACTTCTCCGGGGCCGGGCGCGCGACCCCCGATCCCGGCATTCCCGTACTGGCCCGCCTCGTGGCGCAGACGCGCGGTCCGGCGGGGCCGGGCGCCGGGACGGGCGCCGACTGTGCGGCGGGGCTGGGCGCCGGCCGTGCGGCGGGGGCGAGTGCCGAGCGCGCGGTGGAGGCGTGGGCGCGGTCCATCGGTCACGGGCCCGGTCATTGCGGCCTGTACGACGGAGGGCTGGCCGGGACGCTGGTCGGGCTGAGGCTCGGCGCCCGTATCCACCCGTCCCTGCACCGGGCCGCCGACAGACTCCGCGACCACCTGCTGGACCAGGCATGGAGACGCCCATGGCGGACCGTGGACGTCGGGCTGCCCGACTACGACCTCGTCGGCGGACCGTCCGGCACCCTGCTGGCGTTGTGCGTCGGCACACCGCAGCCGAAACGCAGCCAACTCATGCCGTTCACCGCACACTTGACGGAGCTGTGCGACAGCGGCGACCTGTACCGGCTGCGTGTCGGGCAGTACTCCGGCCATCCGCGCCTGGGCTGGTTGCAGGGCCGGGTCAACACGGGGATGGGCCACGGTGTCGCCGGGCTCGTCACCGCGCTCGCCGCCGCCGTCCGTCACGTGGGCCCGTGGCCGGAGCTGCTGGACGCCCTGCGCGGCGCCACTCGTTGGCTGGTGCGGCAGTCGTTCGACGACGCCCGGTCCGTCCGGAGCTGGGACGGCGCCGGACTCGACGGCCCGCCGCCCGCGGGTGTCCGGGCCCGTCAGGCGTGGTGCTGCGGCAATCCCGGCGTCACCTGGGCCCTCTGGGACGCGGCGGACGCCCTGGGCGACCGAAGCCTGGCCGACTGGGCGGCGGACGCGTTCACCACCCTCGCAGAACGGTACAACGAGGACGTCCACCTCGGCGGCGCCCCCCTGGCCGACCGGCTCTGGCTGTGCCACGGCGCGGCGGGCGTGCTCGTGGTGGCCGACGCGTTCCACCGGCACGCCCGCCTCCCGGCCGCCGCCGCTCTGGGCTCCCGGATGGCGGAGTACCTGGTGCGGCGGCTTCCCGCCGCCTTCGCCTCGCCCGCCCCGACCTCTGTGGTCGCTTCCGCCCCCGTGCCCGCCTCAACCTCCGGTGAACCCCGGACCTCTGGCGCATCACGGACCTCCTTGCTCGTCGGTGTCCCGGGAGCCCTGAGCGCCCTGCTCACCGTCGTCCACGGTGCCCCGCGCGACTGGTTGCCCTGCCTCGGCCTGCGGTGACGGAACGGGCGGTTCGTGTACGGGGTCCACGGGGCCCGTCGCGTACGGTGTGCACGGGGCCCGCTCGCGTACGGGGTCCACGGGGCCCGCGCTCGTACGGGTTCCCGTGCGCGGCCGTTCAGCGCGTCCTCAGGGCGAACCACAGCTCCGTCCGTACGTCCATGTCGTCCAGGTCCGCGTCCAGCAGCGCCGCGCAACGGGCGATGCGCTGGCGGACGGTGTTGCGGTGGACCCGGAGGGCCGTCGCGGTGCGGTCCCAGCTGCCGTGCAGGCTCAGCCAGCAGCGCAGGGTCTCGGCCAGTGGTTCGGTGAGCGGGGCGAGGAGCGCGCGGGCGTGTGCCTCGGCCCGGTCCGGCGGGACCAGTGCGGCCAGGCCGGAACCGGTGTCGGCGCGGTGACGGGCCAGCGGGGCGCGGGTCGCCGCCGCACGGCCCAGGGCGCGGGACGCCTGGCCGTCGGCGGTTTCGAGAGCGGTGATCGCGGCGGGGGCGGAGGCGCCGAGCGTCCAGCCCGGCTGCGGAACGATCCGCTCGTCGCCGGGGACCAGCACCCGCACGACGTCGCGGCCCCGGCCCGCGTCGACCAGGGCCGAGCCGAGCGCGGCGCCCAGCGCTCCCGCCGCGAGCGGGTCGACGGGACCGTCGTCGGCGCGGCGGGCGTGCACCACCGTCCACTCCTCGGCGCCGCCGAGAAGTGGTGCCACGTCCTTCGGAGCCGCGCCCAGCAGCAGCCGCACCAGGGCGGCGGACCGGCCCGCCGCGTCGGCGCCCTGGTGCGGGGCGGCCAGCAATGACAACAGCACGACCGCGACCCCGGCCACGGTGTGATCTCCCGCCGCGCGCCGCTCCGTCGCCAGCGCCAGCGCCAGGACCAGGCCCTGGCCTCCGCCCAGCGCGTACGCGGACAGGTGCGACCCGCGCACGGTGTCGGTGGCGGACGCGGGCGCGGGGCGCGTGGTGGTGGACACCACCCGGGTGAGCCGGGTCAGGGCCGCGCCGACGTCGGGGGCCGGCGGGCGGCCCGCCGCGTGCAGCTCCTCGCCGTCCGCGGAGAGCAGCACCGCCCGGCCCTCCAGCTGCGCCGCCAGCTGATGCAGTACCGCCGGAACCGGGTCCGGGCGGGCCGCCGCCGAGGCCAGCGCCTGCTGGGCACGGGTCACCCGGCGCAGTTCACGGTGCCGGGCCTCGGCCATCAGCCGCCACACCGCCCGCGCGATCGCAGTGAACCGGGTCCGGGGCGGCACCTCCACCAGCGGCAGCCCGTGCCGGTCGCACGCCTCGATCAGCGCCCCCGGAACCGTGTCGAACACCGGCGTCACCCCGAATCCCAGCGCCGCCGCTCCCGCCTCCACCAGCCGGGACACGTACGCGTCCGGGTCCTTGAGCAGCACCCCGGCGCTCAGCAGCAGCTCGCCGCCGAGCAGATACGGGTACGGATCGGCCATCTCCGAGGTGTGCACCCACAACAGCTCCGCCTCGGCCGGCCCCGCGATCCGGCGCAGCCCGAGTTCCGTACGGGCCAGCAGCTCCGTGAGCGGAATCGGGGGAGTGGGCGGCGCAGTGGCCCCGGCCGGGGTCTGCGACATGGTCTGCGGCATGGCCTGCGACATGGACGAACCATCCATCGAATACGGTGAGGAAGGATAAAACGTACACTTCACCGCAGCGCGCGGACCACCTACCGTCGTTCGCACGCACGCCTGCGTACTGCACGCACGACCGCGTACCGGTGGTGCGACCGGCGACGTCTGCCCGGAGGCGGCACCAGCGCGTACGCCCGCCCTCGGCGGACAGGGCGTACGCGGTGACGCATGACGGGGCGCGCCACCGCGTACGCCGTGTGCCGCCACCCGCCCCGCCACCGGGCAGCGAGTGCGAACACGAGACCCGAGATACGAGACCCGAGCCACAGAGAGGCCCCCGCCATGAGCAGCAACGAAACGCCGCGCGGTCCCGTCGACTCCTCCCGCGTCCCCCGATACGCCGGCCCCGCGACGTTCGCCCGGCTGCCCCGCCTCGACGAGGTCCGCGCCGCCGATGTCGCCGTCGTCGGCGTGCCCTTCGACACGGGGGTCTCCTACCGCCCGGGTGCCCGCTTCGGCGGCAACGCGATCCGTGAGGCGTCGCGCCTCCTGCGCCCGTACAACCCGGCGCAGGACGCCTCGCCGTTCGCGCTCGCGCAGGTCGCCGACGCCGGTGACATCGCCGTGAACCCGTTCGACATCAACGAGGCCGTCGAGACGATCGAGTCCGCCGCCGACGACCTCCTCTCCACCGGCGCCCGGCTGATGACGCTCGGCGGCGACCACACCATCGCGCTGCCGCTGCTGCGTTCCGTCGCGAAGAAGCACGGCCCGGTCGCGCTGCTGCACTTCGATGCCCACCTCGACACGTGGGACACCTACTTCGGCGCCGAGTACACCCACGGCACCCCGTTCCGCCGGGCCGTCGAGGAGGGCATCCTCGACACCTCCGCGCTGTCCCACGTCGGCACGCGCGGCCCGCTCTACGGCAAGCAGGACCTGGACGACGACGCGAAGATGGGCTTCGGCATCGTGACCTCCGCCGATGTGATGCGGAGGGGCGTCGACGAGGTCACCGACCAGCTCCGTCAACGCATCGGCGACCGGCCGCTGTACATCTCCATCGACATCGACGTACTGGACCCGGCGCACGCCCCCGGCACCGGCACCCCCGAGGCCGGTGGCCTCACCTCGCGCGAACTCCTCGAAATCGTCCGGGGACTGGCCTCCTGCAACCTGGTCTCCGCCGACCTGGTCGAAGTCGCCCCCGCGTACGACCACGCCGAGATCACGTCCGTCGCCGCCTCCCACACGGCGTACGAACTGACCACGGTCATGTCCCGCCAGATCGCGGAAGCCCGCGTGAAGTGAGCCACGACCACCACGACGAGCGGCCGCGGCTCGGCCCCGAGCAGATCGCGGCCGCCCTGGCCCCTCCGCCCGGGCGCAACGGGGGCGACCTCGTCGTCGAGACCCTCCAGGGTCTCGGTGCCACCACCGTTTTCGGCCTGCCCGGACAGCATGCGCTGGGCCTGTTCGACGCGCTGCGCCGCTCGTCCCTGACGTACGTCGGGCTGCGCGTCGAGAACAACGCGGGCTTCGCCGCCGACGCGTACGGCCGGATCACCGGCGAGGCGGCGCCCCTGCTGCTCTCCACCGGGCCGGGGGCCCTCACCTCGCTGGCCGCGCTCCAGGAGGCGGCGGCGGCCTCCGCGCCCGTGCTGGCGATCTCCGCCCAGGTCCCGGTCGCGGGCCTGGGCGGCGGGCGTCATGGCTATCTTCACGAACTGCGGGACCAGCAGGCGTCGTTCCGTGACATCGTGAAGTCGGTCCACATCGCGCGTACGGCCTCGCAGATCCCGTCGGCGATCGCAGCGGCCTGGGAGTCCGCGCTGACCGCCCCGCACGGGCCGGTCTGGGTGGAGATCCCGCAGGACGTGCTCCTCGCCGAGACCGCCCTGCCCGTCGTCACGGCGATGGACGCCACTCCGCGTACGCCGCACGCCCGCCCCGAACTGATAGCCGTGGCAGCAGAGTTGCTGTCGAAGGCCGAACGTCCGGCGGTCGTCGCGGGCGGCGGAGTCGTGCGCTCGGACGCCTCCGGCAAGCTGCTCGCGCTGGCGGAACGGCTCGACGCGCCCGTCGTCACCACCTTCGGCGGCAAGGGCGCCTTCCCCTGGGAGCACCCGCTTTCCCTCCAGTCCTGGCTGGAGGACCGGCACACGACCGACTTCCTGGAATCCGCCGACGTGCTGCTGGTCGTCGGCTCCGGGCTCGGTGAACTCTCGTCGAACTACCACACGTTCGGCCCGCGCGGCCGGGTGATCCAGATCGAGGCCGACGCCGGGAAACTGGAGGCCAACCATCCCGCGCTCGGTATCCACGCGGATGCCCGCGAGGCCCTGTCCGACCTGCTGGAGTCGGTCGACCGCCGCGAGGACCCGTCGGCTGCGGACCGCGTCCGCACGGTGCTCGAAGCGGTACGGGACCGGCTCGCCGGACAGGAACTCGCCCTGGAACAGCGGCTCCTGGCCGCCGTCCGGCAGGCCCTGCCCGACACGTCCCCCAGTTTCTGGGACATGACGATCCTCGCCTACTGGGCGTGGTCGGCGTTCGATGCCCGCCACCCGAACACGATGCACTCGGCGCAGGGCGCGGGCGGTCTCGGCTACGGATTCCCGGCCGCCCTCGGCGCGGCGGTCGCCGACCCCACCAAGCCGGTCCTGGCGGTGTCCGGCGACGGCGGTGCGATGTACTCGATCGCGGAACTGGCCACGGCCCGCCAGCACGACCTCCCGGTCACCTGGCTGATCGTCGACGACGGCGGCTACGGCATCCTGCGCGAGTACATGACGGACGCCTTCGGCGAGGCCGCGGCGACCGAACTCTCCCGCCCGGACTTCGTCGCCCTCGCCGAGTCCTTCGGCGTCCCGGCGATCCGTACGAACCCCGAGACGCTGGCCGCCGACCTGGCGAAGTCCCTCGCGGAGCCGGGCCCTTCGGTGGTCGTGCTGCCCGCCCGGCTGAGCATGTTCGAGCCGACGCACCTGTGAAGGGCCGGGCGGCCGGGAGGGCCGGTGCGGCCCGGTGTCCGAAGGGGCGGTGCGGCTCGGTGATCGGATGGCTCGGTGGCCCGGCGCGGCCCGGTCGCCGTTCACGGGACGACGGCTGCTCCGGCGGCGCCCGTGATCTTCCGGATGGCTTCGAGCCCCGCCTCCCGGCCGCGGAGGAACTCCTGCTGCTGGTCCGGGTTCAGGGCGCCCGGCAGATCCTTGGTGGAGGGCATCAGGTCCGGGACCGTCCGGAAGACGGCGCCGGCCGCGGCGCCCTTGCCCCGCATCCGGGCCCAGTGCAGCGACTTGCCGACCGTGTGCAGCGGCGTGGTCATCTCCGTGCGGGGCCTCTTCGAGGCCCTGAGCCTGGTGTTCTCGCGGCCCAGCGCACGGAAGTCGATGTCGCCCAGTCGCTGGAGCACCTCCAGGGCGGCGTACAACTGTCCGCACAGATGGGCGTCGGTGGGCCGGTCGTCCGACATGCTCTCTCCCCGTTCCGTCAAGCACATTCCTACCCCGGCCCGCCGCGCGGGCAACAGAGGCGTGTTGTGTACAACTTTTCCGCCCATCGGCAGTCATCGGTGACAGGCGCGCGGGGGCGCGCCGGACTCAACAACCCAGGGGGGAACGTCACGTGAATCAGCCCGGTACGACCCGAATACCGCGTCGGGCGCTCGCCGTCGCGCTCGTCACGGGCGTGCTCGCGTCCGTGGCGCTCGGCGCCGCGTCGCCCGCCGCCGCGGCCACGCCGACGGTTGCCTGCACGTCCGGCAAGGCGGGGCTGGCCGCCAAGTTGTCGAAGGACATCACCGCCGGGCTCAAGGAGCGCAAGTCGACGACGGCGGTGGCGCTCTACGACCGGACCACCAAGACGAACTGCACCCTGCGGGCGACGACGAAGTACGACTCGGCCAGTGTCGTGAAGGCGACCGTGCTGGCGACGCTCCTGTGGGACAACAAGAAGCACAACCGCTACCTCACCGACCGCGAGGCCAAGCTCGCCACCGCCATGATCACCAAGTCCGACAACGACGCGACCACCGCCCTGTGGAAGCAGCTCGGGGCGACCAGGGTCAAGGCGTTCCTCAAGGCGGCCGGGATGACGCACACCGTGCCGGGCTCGGGCAGGTACTGGGGTCTCACCCAGATCACCGCCCAGGACGAGCTGCGGCTGCTGACCCTGCTGACCGCCAAGAACTCCGTGCTGAGCGACAACTCCCGGACGTACGAGCTGGGGCTGATGCGAAAGGTCGTCTCCTCGCAGCGCTGGGGCACGCCCGCCGGTGCCCCGTCCGGGGTGACCGTCCAGCTCAAGAACGGCTGGCTGCCGCGCGCCACCCACGGCTGGCGGGTGCACAGCGTCGGCGCCTTCACCGGCAAGGGGCACGACTACGCGATCACCGTGCTCACCCATGACAACAAGACGATGAACGACGGCATCAACACCATCCAGGCCGTCGCCCGCGCCGTCCACAAGGACCTGGACCCGGCCGTCGCCGCGAAGCAGACCACCACCATCGCCCCGCCGGCCGCCCCGCAGGAAGCCGTTCCCGCGGTGCCGGAGGCTCCGGCGGTGCGGATGCTCACCGCGGCGCCGCGTTCATAGCCGATCCGCCGACCGGCCTGCCGGTCGCTCCGCCCGGGTGGTCAGCCGCCGACCGCCCGGGCGCCGGCCTCCGCCTCCGCGTCGCCTGACTCCGGCCCCGGCTCCGCACCCGCGTGGGCGGTGAACGCCACCCGCAGGGTCTCGCCGTCGGACTGCATGCTGAACGTGGAGTCCATGGCCCGTGCCAGGCGGACCAGCAGCGGCACCGTGGGCATGGTGCCGCCGAGCTCCAGCTTGGAGACCTGCGGCTGCGTCATTCTGGCGCGCCGCGCCAGCTCGGTCTGCGCGATGCCGAGCTCGGTGCGGCGGTCGTAGACGGCCTGGCCGAGGTCCCAGGCCAGGTCGAGCTCCTGGCGCCGCCTCGCACGTTCGGCGCTCTCGGCGCCGTCCTTTCCTTCCGAGATGCTCTCCGCGACCTTTCGGTCCCGGGCGAGCTTCCATTCCGCGTGACTGACCACGTTGCTCTTCCTTCCTGCCTGGATGTCGCTAGATGTCGCGGCTGAATACGCCGTGCGCCGGCTCGTGCTCCCTTTCGCAGACGGCCTTCGCCCGCCGAGCGCGCTCGACCTCGGCATTCTCGCGCTGCCGTGTCTTGCGGAAGACGGTCAGCAGCACGATGCGGCGTTCGGGGGCGAGCCAGTACGAGATCCGCACGGCTTCGCGGCTGCGCCCGAGGTCGAATCTCAGCTCCCGCAGGCCCTCACCCAGATGCCGTGAGTGCGGTTCGCCCAGCGTGGTCGCGTTGCGTGCCAGGCGACCCGCGGCGTGCTCAGCTCGTTCGTAGTCGACGGCAGAGAGATTCGTCAGCCACAGTCGGACCTCCGGCTCGATCTCGATGACGAAAAGGTCATCCATACAAAGCACGGTATATATGCGGCAGTGTATAACTTCTTGGTTCGACGGTGAAGTCAGCAGGACGAGTGCCCGTGCTCCCGCCCGGTTGACGGAAGTGGTCGTTGGCCCCGGGGAAGCGGCCTGCCGGGCTGTCGGAGCCGGTCGCGGGCCTGCGGGGCGGGCCGCCCCGCGCCGTGGAGCCGGACCGCCTCCGGCCGAAGTCCGGGCCGACCTGAGACCAAGGCCCCGAACCGCCCCCGTGTTTGTTAAGACGGGATGAAATCCGCTGCCCACGGCGTTGGTGCTTTCCGGTAGAGCAGGTCGATCGGGAGGGCACCGGTGACGGACGCAGGGGACGCGGAGGGCACGAAGCGCTCGGGAGGCGGCGCGACGGGCGCGGCGCGGGCCCCGGGCTGGGTGCGGCGGCTGAGCGGCTACGCATGGCGCTACCGGCGCAACGTACTGCTGGCGCTCGGGTCGTCGCTCGCCGGCATGGCGGTCATGGCCGTCGTCCCGCTGATCACCAAGGTGATCATCGACGACGTGGTCGGCGACCGCACCGGGTCGCTCGCCGTCTGGACCGGGCTCCTGCTGGTCGCGGCCGTCCTGGTGTACGTGGCCACGTACATCCGGCGCTACTACGGCGGACGCCTCGCCCTGGACGTCCAGCACGACCTGCGCACCGAGATGTACGGGACGATCACCCGGCTCGACGGGAAGCGGCAGGACGAGCTGTCCACCGGGCAGGTCGTGGGGCGTGCGACCAGCGACCTCCAGCTGATCCAGGGGCTGCTGTTCATGCTCCCGATGACCATCGGGAACGTGCTGCTGTTCATCATCTCCCTGGTGATCATGGCGTGGCTCTCGCCGCTGCTGACCCTGGTCGCGCTCGCCGTCGCCCCCGCCCTCTGGTACATAGCCCGCCGCTCCCGCGCCCGGCTCTTCCCGGCCACCTGGTACGCCCAGGGGCAGGCCGCGGCCGTCGCGGGGGTCGTCGACGGGGCCGTCTCCGGGGTCCGGGTCGTCAAGGGGTTCGGACAGGAGGAGCAGGAGACCGGGAAGCTGCGCGAGGTCGGGCGGAAGCTGTTCGCCGGGCGGCTGCGGGCGATCCGGATGAACTCCCGCTACACCCCCGCCCTCCAGGCCGTGCCCGCGCTCGGCCAGGTCGCGATGCTGGCCCTGGGCGGCTGGCTCGCCACCCGGGGCGAGATCACCCTCGGCACGTTCGTCGCGTTCTCCACCTACCTCGCCCAGCTCGTCGGCCCGGTCCGGATGCTCGCCATGGTCCTCACCGTCGGCCAGCAGGCCCGCGCCGGTGTCGAACGCGTCCTGGAACTGATCGACACCGAGCCGACCATGAAGGACGGCACCAAGGAGCTGCCCGCCGACGCCCCGGCGAGCGTCGAGTTCGACGACGTACGGTTCGGCTACGCCGACGGCCGCCCCGTCCTCGACGGGTTCTCGCTGACCATCGAGCCGGGCGAGACCGTCGCCGTCGTCGGCGCGTCCGGCAGCGGCAAGTCCACCGTCTCACTGCTGCTGCCCCGCTTCTACGACGTGACGCACGGCGCCGTCCTCGTCGGCGGCCACGACGTGCGCGAGCTGACCCAGGAGTCCCTGCGCGCCGCCATCGGCCTCGTACCGGAGGACAGCTTCCTGTTCTCCGACACCATCCGCGCCAACATCGCCTACGGACTCCCCGGCGCCACCCAGGAACAGATCGAGGAGGCGGCCCGCGCGGCCCAGGCCGACCGGTTCATCGCGGAGCTGCCCGAGGGCTACGACACCAAGGTCGGCGAGCACGGACTCACCCTCTCCGGCGGCCAGCGCCAGCGCGTCGCGCTCGCCCGCGCCATCCTCACCGACCCCCGGCTGCTCCTCCTCGACGACGCCACCTCCGCCGTCGACGCCCGGGTCGAGCACGAGATCCACGAGGCCCTGCGGCAGGTGATGGCAGGGCGCACCACCCTGCTGATCGCCCACCGCCGCTCCACCCTGGGCCTCGCCGACCGCATCGCCGTCCTGGAGAACGGGCGGCTCGCCGACATCGGCACCCATGCCGAACTGGAGAGCCGTTCCGCGCTCTACCGGCGCCTGCTCACCGACCCCGACGAGCTGGGCGGCACCTCGCCCGGACACCGGCCGGCCACCCCCGCCGACACCACCGCCGAGGACGACCGCGCGCTCCAGGAGGAGCTCGACGCCGAACTCGACGCGGAGTACGACGCGGAACGCGGCATCAGCCCCCGCCTGTGGGTCCGCAAGGACGAACCGCGCGACAACGGCGCGGCCGGCATGCCCGCCACGCCCGAACTGCTCGCCCAGGTCGAGGCGCTGCCACCGGCCACCGACACCCCCGACATCGACGAGCGGCGGGCCGTCCGCTCCGAGGAGTCCTACGGGCTGCGCAGGCTGCTGCGCGGCTTCGGGCTGCCGCTCCTGGTGAGCCTGCTGCTGGTCGCGGTGGACGCGGGCGGCGGGCTGCTGCTGCCGGTGCTGATCCGGCACGGTATCGACCAGGGTGTCACGCGGCTCGCGCTCGGCGCGGTCTGGGCGGCGTCCGCGCTGGCCCTGATCGTCGTGCTCGTGCAGTGGGCGGCCCAGATCGGCGAGACCCGGATGACCGGCCGCACCGGCGAGCGGGTGCTCTACTCGCTCCGGCTGAAGATCTTCGCGCAGCTCCAGCGGCTCGGTCTGGACTACTACGAGCGCGAGCTGACCGGCCGCATCATGACCCGGATGACGACCGATGTGGACGCGCTGTCCACGTTCCTCCAGACCGGTCTGGTCACGGCCTTCGTCTCCGTCGTCACCTTCTTCGGCATCATGGTCGCCCTGCTCGTGCTGGACGTGCAGCTGGCCCTCGTCGTCTTCACGACCCTGCCGGTGCTGGTGATCGGCACGTACTTCTTCCGCCGCAAGAGCGTCCAGGCGTACGAACTGGCCCGGGAACGCATCAGCGTGGTCAACGCCGACCTTCAGGAGTCCGTCTCCGGGCTGCGGATCGTGCAGGCGTTCCGCCGCGAGCACGACGGCGCGCGCCGGTTCGCGGAGCGCAGCGCCCACTACCGCGAGGCCCGGGTCCGGGGGCAGTGGCTGATATCGGTCTACTTCCCGTTCGTGCAGCTGCTGTCGTCGGTGGCCGCCGCGGCCGTGCTGATCGTCGGCGCGGGCCGGGTCGACAACGGCACCCTCACCGCGGGTGCCCTGGTCGCGTACCTGCTGTACATCGATCTCTTCTTCGCGCCGGTGCAGCAGCTCTCCCAGGTCTTCGACGGCTACCAGCAGGCCAGCGTCTCGCTCCGCCGCATCCAGGAGTTGCTGCGGGAGCCGGCCTCCACCGGGGCCCCGGACGAACCGCTGGACGTGCCGTCGCTGCGCGGCGAGATCGCCTTCGAGAACGTGTCCTTCGCGTACGGGAGCGGCGACGGCGCCGATGACGGCCACGCCGGAGCCGGTGGCTCCGAGGGCGCCGGGGCCGTCCGGGACGCCGAGGACGCCGAGGACGCCGAGGGCGTCGAGGGCGTCGAGGCGGCGCTGTCCGGCATAGATCTGCGGATCCCGGCCGGTCAGACGGTCGCGTTCGTGGGCGAGACCGGGGCCGGCAAGTCCACCCTGGTCAAGCTCGTGGCCCGGTTCTACGACCCGACGGGCGGCCGGGTCACGGCGGACGGCACCGACCTGCGCCGCCTCGACCTCACCGCGTACCGGCACCGGCTCGGGGTCGTGCCGCAGGAGGCGTACCTCTTCGCCGGCACGGTCCGGGACGCCATCGCGTACGGGCGGCCGGAGGCCACCGACGCGGAGGTGGAGGCGGCGGCGCGGGC
Organism: Streptomyces sp. CB01580; assembly: GCF_001905795.1. Lineage (GTDB taxonomy): Bacteria > Actinomycetota > Actinomycetes > Streptomycetales > Streptomycetaceae > Streptomyces. The sequence continues at coordinate 251,266 of NZ_LIXJ01000004.1, read as the reverse complement.
GGTCGGTGCCCACGACATGATCGCCACCCTGGACGGCGGCTACCTCCACGAGGTCGCCGAGCGGGGCCGCAACCTGTCCGCCGGGCAGCGTCAGCTGATCGCGCTCGCCCGCGCCGAGCTCGTCGACCCGGACGTCCTGCTGCTCGACGAGGCGACCGCCTCCCTGGACCTGGCCAGCGAGGCTCTGGTCAACCAGGCGACCGACCGCCTCGCCGGCCGGCGCACCACCCTGGTCGTCGCCCACCGGCTGACCACGGCCGCCCGTGCCGACCGGGTCGTGGTGATGGACCACGGCCGGGTCGTCGAGGACGGCACGCACGACGAACTCCTCGCCGGGGACGGTCACTACGCCGGACTGTGGCGCACCTTCATAGGGGAAGACATGGGGGAGGGCGTGGGAGAGGACGAGCCCGCGGGAGTGTGAGCGGGACTCGTGCCTTTCCTGTGACTCCGCCTTGTGGCCGCCATGCTGCGGCGATTCGGTTGCGCGGAGGGAAGAGCACGCCGGATGCAACCTCCGGACGGCCTGCTGCGTCGTACGCATGTATGTACAGGTGTCGAGCAAGGGCGCGCGTGTTCGATCGGGGGGCGGGCCAGGGGGATGGATCGGGGGTGTGGGTCGCCGATGAGCGCGGGCACGGGTGAGGCCGGGCGGACGCGTGGAGCCGGACACGCCGGATGGGCGGGTGGGGCCGGACGGGCGGGTGGGGGCGTGCTGGTGCGCCTTACGGTCCTGTCGCTCGTGACCGCCCTCGCGCTGATGCTCACCGGCACCGTCACCGGCAGGGCCGACGCCGCGACGTCCTGTGCCGGGCGCCTGGCGAAGACGGTCCCGTTCAAGACCGGCGAGCTGCGCGTCTACAAGAGCCGCGCCTACGCCTGCGCCGTCGTGATCGCCAAGAAGCCCGGCCCGAAGCGCGTGATGTCCGTGATGATCCAGCCGCGCGGCGGCAGGCCGGTCGTGGACAGCGGCCAGTACGCCAGACAGGCGGGTCCGGTGACGGTCCACGCGCTGAACCGGTGCGTCCGGGCCTCGGCCCTCGTCGCGGGGACGTCCGGTTCCACGGGCTGGATCCTCTGCTGACGTCCCGGACTCTTTTTTCGGTCGCCAACTGGGTCTGGCGGCCCGGGTGTTGCCCCCGCTAGGTTCGCGATGAATGTTGTGAATCCTGGGGAGGGTGCATGCGCAAGGCGCTCAGAGGTGTCCTGTCGCTCGCGGTGCTCGTCGGCACGGTGAGCGCCACCGGGGCCACGGCAGGGGCGGCCACCGCCGCACAGCCGACCACGTCCCGGGCCGCGACCAGCGGCGAGAACGGTACGAACGCGGACATCAAGGACCGCATTCTGGCCATCCCGGGAATGAGTCTCATCGAGGAGAAGCCTTACGCGGGCTACCGCTACTTCGTCCTCGAATACACCCAGCCGGTCGACCACCGGCGCCCGTCCAAGGGCACGTTCCAGCAGCGCCTCACCCTGCTGCACAAGGACACGTCCCGCCCGACCGTCTTCTACACCAGCGGCTACAACGTCTCGACGAACCCGGGCCGTTCCGAGCCGACCCGGATCGTCGACGGCAACCAGGTCTCTCTGGAGTACCGGTTCTTCACCCCGTCGCGCCCGTCGCCCGCCGACTGGTCCAAGCTCGACATCCGGCAGGCCGCCGACGACCAGCACCGCATCTTCACCGCGCTCAAGCGGATCTACACCAAGAACTGGCTGACCACCGGCGGCTCCAAGGGCGGCATGACCGCGACGTACTACGAGCGCTTCCACCCGGACGACATGGACGGCGTCGTCGCGTACGTCGCGCCCAACGACGTGGTGAACAAGGAGGATTCGGCGTACGACCGGTTTTTCGCGAACGTGGGCACCAAGGAGTGCCGCGACCGGCTGAACGGGGTGCAGCGCGAGGCGCTGGTCCGCCGGGAGCCGCTGGAGGAGAGGTTCCGGGAGTACGCCGAGGCGAACGGCTACACCTTCAGCACCCTCGGCTCGCTCGACCGGGCCTACGAGGCCGTCGTCATGGACTACATCTGGGCCTTCTGGCAGTACAGTCTGCTGGCCGACTGCGACACCGTCCCGGCCGACGCCAAGTCCGCCCCCGACCAGGCGATCTGGGACTCGGTCGACGCGATCTCCGGCTTCTCCGCCTACACCGACCAGGGCCTGGAGCGGTACACCCCGTACTACTACCAGGCGGGCACCCAGCTCGGCTCGCCCGACATCGAGCAGCCGTGGCTCGGCGGGCTCAGCCGTTACGGGTACCAGCCGCCGCGCAACTTCGTGCCGCGCGACATCCCGATGAAGTTCCAGCCGTGGGCGATGCGCGACATCGACACCTGGGTGAAGCACCGCGCCAACCACATGCTCTACGTCTACGGCGAGAACGACCCGTGGGGCGCCGAGCGCTTCCGGCTGGGCGCGGGCGCGCGGGACAGCTACGTGATGACGGTGCCCGGCGGCAATCACGGTTCCAACGTGGCGCAGCTCCCCGAGAACGACCGGGCGAAGGCCACCGCGGCCATCCTGCGCTGGGCGGGTGTCGCCCCGGCCGCCGTGCAGCAGGACCCGGCGCAGGCGAAGCCGCTCGCGAAGTTCGACGCGCGGCTCGACGTCCGGCAGGACGGCCGGGACGTGGTGAACGAGCACGGGGTGCGCCCGTAACCGGTTCGCGTACGGGGGGAGGGGCCGCGCGTGGTGCGCGCCCCCTCCCCCCGGGCTTTCCGGGGCCGGTGGGACCGAGCGGCCCGGTGACCGGCTCTACCGCACACCGTGGGCGGTGCGCGGGGTCCGGCCCCGTGCACCGCCCACGCGCACCGGCGAGGGGCCGGTTGTCAGTACCGCAGCCCGTGGCCGACCGGGTACAGCACCCGCGCCGGATCGTCCGCGCGCTGCACCGGCACCGGCAGGGTGCCGCGCGGGCGGGCGTGCCCGGCGACGACCCGGGCGGCGGCGCGCAGTTCGACGTCGGTCCAGGAGTACGCGGCCAGGCTCGCCGCGAACCCGGTGTCCGCCAGCTGCGCGATGTCGTACGGGTTGCGGATCGCGATCGTGATCACCGGGATCCCGGTCGCCGCGAGGGCGCTCACCAGGGTGCGCTGGGAGCTGGTCGCGGACACGTTGTACGTCCCCACGACCACCGCGTCCTTGTCCCGGGCGGCGGCCACCGCCTCGTCGATCTTCGCCCGGGTGGGCGTGGTGCCCGTGGACAACGCCGTTGCGGTGAAGCCGAGTTCGGTGAACGCGGTGGCGAGGGTGGTGGTCGGCGGCCCGGTGGTGCCGGACGGGGAGGCCGGGTCGGCGCCGACCACGAGCAGCTTCTTGTGGGAGCGGCGGGAGAGCGGCAGCACCGCGCCGTCGTTGGCGAGCAGGGTGGTGGTGCGCTCGGCGATCCGGTCGGCGGCGGCGAGGTGGGCGCGCGTCCCGACGACCCGGTCCACGTCCTTGTGGCTGACGAACGGGTCGTCGAACAGGCCGAGCTTCGTCTTCAGCCGCAGGATGCGCAGAATCGATTCGTCGATCCGGTCCTCGCCGAGTTCGCCGCTCTTCACGGCCGCCAGGACGGCGTTCCAGGCGACGGCGAGGTTCGGCGGGTTGAGCAACTGGTCGACGCCCGCCTTCAGGGCGAGGACCGGTACGCGTTCGTCGCCGTACTTCGTCCGTACGCCCTCCATGTCGAGTGCGTCGGTCACCACGACCCCGTCGTAGCCGAGTTCCTCGCGCAGGACGCCGGTGAGGATCGGGCGGGACAGGGTCGCCGGGTCCTCGGACGGGTCCAGTGCCGGTACCACGATGTGGGCGGTCATGATCGAGTCGATGCCCGCGGCGATCGCGGCCCGGAACGGCGGCGCGTCCAGCTCCGCCCACTCCTCACGGGTGTGGGTGATGGCCGGCAAACCGGTGTGGCTGTCGGTGCTGGTGTCGCCGTGACCCGGGAAGTGCTTGATCGTCGCTGCGACGCCGCCGGTCTGATACCCCTTCACCTGCGCGGCGACCATCCCGGCCACGGACCGCGGGTCGGAGCCGAAGGAGCGCACGCCGATCACCGGGTTGGCCGGGTTGACGTTGACGTCGGCGTCCGGAGCGTAGTTCTGGTTGATGCCGAGCGCGGCCAGTTCGGCACCGGCGATCTGCCCGGCCCGGCGCGCGTCGGAGCGCGAACCGCCCGCGCCCAGCGCCATCGCGCCCGGCATCAGCGTGGCGGGCTCGCCCACCCGGCACACGATGCCGTGCTCCTGGTCGGTGGAGACGATGAGCGGCAGGGGAGTGGGCCCGGCGAGCCCGGCGCGCTGGATGCCGTTGGAGAGGTCGGCGATCTGGTGCGGGTCGCGGGTGTTGTGGGCCCAGACGAAGTAGATGATCCCGCCGACGTGGTACTTGGCGATCAGCTCGGCGGCGGTGCGGACCCCGATCTGGGCCAGGTTGGCGTCGATGTCGGCCTGGTCGGGCGCGGTGGCGGAGTGCCCGTACACCCGCATCACGAAGAGCTGCCCGACCTTCTCCTCCAGGCTCATGCGGGAGATGAGCCGCTTGAGGCGCTTGGTGGTGGCGGCCGACCTGTGGTGCCCGGCGGGGCGTTCGCCGCGCGCGGCCCCCTGGGCGCCCGCGGCGGGGGAGGCCACGCCGGCGGGGGCGGCGACCCCGCCCGTGACGGCGACCGCGGCGGTGGCGGCGGTGACGGTGAGAAGCGTGCGTCTGGAGGTGCGGTGGGGCACGTGAGCTCCTTCGGCCTTGCTCGGGGATCGGGAACGAGGTGGTGAAAGAAACTTCCAAGGAGCACGGATATCCAGAAAATAACTTCCGGTCAAGGGTCCGGTCCGATACGGGCGATGACACGTGGAGGTGTGGGCGGAAATGCGTGGCGCCGGGGGCGGCGGTACCAGGGGCGGTGCCGAGGCCCGGCGGGGCGCGGACGGGCCCGGACGCCTCGAAGGACTGGCCGGTCCGGTCCCGCGGCGAGTGCTCGGCGCGCGGCCCGTCGTCGCGCGGGTAACAATGGTCGTGTTCATCGAGGACCGCGGAACCGGGCGACGCGTGGTCGGCGGCCGATCGATGGAACCGGCGTGACCACGTGACCGCGCCGCGCAGGAGCCCCGCCGAATTCCGGAGGGTGGCGACGATGCGGCAGGTCGGAGAGATGCACGTGGCGGAAGGCGCTGCGGTGTCATTCAGCGCAATCGCGGCCGTCCGCCTCGATCAGACGCACTGCTGAGCGGATACACCGCCCAGCGACGACCGGGGTGATCCCGTGACTTCGTGCCCAGGCTGCGGTGCCGAGGTGCCGACGGATGTCCGGACCTGCGGGCGCTGTGGCCGACCCAGGAGCGACCGGTTCGACGAGGGCTCCGGCAACCGCGACGGCAGTTGGAGCCCCCGGCCGGACCGTCCGCCGCCCCCGCCGGAGGGCCGCCCCGGCCCCCGTCCGGGCGGCGGCGACCGTCCGCGTGCCGAGGCGCCGGGGCGGCACGGCGCACCGGAGTCCCCGCCGCCGCCCGCCGGCACCGTGAGCGTCGTCGAAGGGCAGGTGCACGGCGCCCGGTTCCGGACCGAACAGCAGCGGGACACCTCCGAGGCGGTGTGTACCTTCCGCGTCGAGCGGTACGACGACTCCGGGAACCGCATCCAGCTCATCCCGGTGGAGATGCGCGGTTACCGGGTGGAGGGCTCCATCAGCGACGGCGACTGGGTGCGGGGGACCGGCAGGATGAAATCCGGTACCTTCCGCATGACCGAGGTGGAGAACCTCACGACCGGGGCCGACGTCCGCGCCAAGGGCATTCCCCGGATCGCCCTGGTCTTCGTCTTCGTCCTCTTCGCCCTCATTCTCGCGTTCATGATCTGGGGCGCCGTTCAGATGTTCAGCACCGGCTGAGCCAGGAGTCCGCGACGCCCGTCGAAAGCCTCACCACGCAGGACGTGGACCGAGCGACTCACCACCCCATACCGGGGGCGGGAGCCGCGCCCTCCGCCTCACGCCAGGCCGAGTGCGGTTCCGTGCGCCTGCAGCGAGGAGACCGCCGCCGTGATCGCGGGCCGTCGGGCCGCCTCCGTACGCCACAGCGCGTACAGCCGCCGTACCGGTACGGGATCCAGCGGCACCGCCACCACGCCCGCGGGCAGTGGCCCGCGCCCCAGCCGCGGGATCATCGCCACCCCGAGACCGGCGGCGAGCAGGGCGAGCTGGGTGTGGTTCTCCTCCGCCTGGTGCCGGATGTCCGGCTCGTAACCCGCCGTCCGCAGCGTCCGTACGAGCCAGTCGTGGCACACCCTCCCCGGCGGCTGGCAGATCCACCGCTCCTTCGCCAGCTCCTCGCGCCGCACCGCGTCCCGCCCCGCGAGCCGGTGGCCCTCGGGCACCAGCAGATCGCACCGGTCGCCGCCGATCACCGCCTGTGCCACGCCCTCCGGGGCGGGCAGCGGGGCGATGTCCCAGTCGTGCGCCACCGCCAGATCGATCACGCCCTTGGCCACCAGGTCGACCGAGAGATGCGGATCGACCTCGGTCAGCCGGACCTCCAGTGCCGGATGGTCCCGTTCCAGCCCGGCCAGCACACCGGGCAGCAGCCCGCGCGCCGCCGACGCGAACGCGCCGATCGACAGCCGTCCCGTCGGCAGCCCCCGGCGCTCCTCCAGCGTGGTCTCCGCCTGTTCCACGATCGCCAGCAGCCGCTGGCCCGTCGCGGCGAGGTGGAGCGCCTCCTCGGTCAGCGCGACGCCGCGCCCGCGGCGTTCGAGGAGGGTGGTACGGGTCTCCCGCTCCAGCTTGGTGATCTGCTGCGAGACCGCCGACGGGGTGTATCCGAGCGCGGCGGCGGCGCCCGCGACGGAGCCGTGGACGGAGACCGCGTGCAGCGCGCGCAGCCGGGAAAGATCGAGCACCGTGGCCTCCGGGGTTCTCGCCGATTCAGCGGTGTGGGGCTGATCGGTACCGCGTCCGGTGGTCGGTACCGCATTCATTAGCGTTCCTCAATTCCACCATGAAGGAATCAGCGCTGGTGCTACATGGTCGGCGCGGGTGATCCTCGGTGAATGCGTCCCCTCCACATAGCCCTGGCGGCCCTGGTCGCCGCCGTCTGGGGTGTGAACTTCGTGGTCATCGAAGTCGGCCTCGGGCACTTCCCGCCGCTGCTGTTCTCCGCCCTGCGCTTCCTGGTCGCCGCGCTGCCCGCGGTCTTCTTCGTCGGCCGGCCCAAGGTCGCCTGGAAGTGGATCGTGGGCGTCGGCCTGACGCTCGGCGTGGCCAAGTTCGGGCTCCTCTTCATCGGCATGGACCGCGGCATGCCGGCCGGTCTCTCCTCGCTCGTGCTCCAGGTCCAGGCGGTGTTCACGGCCCTCTTCGCGGCCGTGGCGCTGGGCGAACGGCCGGGAAGGGTGCGCGTGCTCGGCATGGTCGTGGCGCTCGCGGGCATCGGGGTGGCCGCGGTCGACGAGGGGACAGGCGGGCCGGTGTTCGCCTTCGTCCTGGTGATCGCGGCGGCCGCCTGCTGGGGCGTGTCCAACGTGCTGACCCGCAAGGCCGCTCCGGCCGACTCCCTGAACTTCATGGTCTGGGTCTCCACCGTGCCGGTCCTGCCGCTGCTCGGCCTCTCCCTCGTCTTCGAGGGCTGGGACCGCGACGCCGCCGCGCTGGCCGCGCTCGACTGGAGCGGTGCCGGGATCATCGTCTACGTCGCGTGGATCACCACCGTCTTCGGCTTCGGCGTCTGGGGCTACCTGCTGCGCCAGCATCCGGCGTCGTCGGTGGCCCCGTTCACCCTGCTGGTGCCCGTCTTCGGGATGTCCTCGGCCGCACTGCTGCTGGGCGAGTCGGTGAGCCCGCTGCGGTGGTGCGCGGCTGCGCTGCTGGTGGGCGGAGTGGCCCTCACCTCCCTCGCGGGGACGCGGCGGGGGCGTACGACGGCGCCGGAGCCCGAGCCGAGGTCGGCTCCGGCTCCGGCTCCGGCGCCGGAGCAGGGGCTGATGGCGGCGGTGGAGGGTGTGGAAGCGGACACGGGGCCGGGCCGGGAATCTCCGGCGTCTCGTGTCGTCTGACTTCGCCAGGTGCGGTCGTCTTCGCCGAGGCGGACATCGTCACTTCGCCTTGTGGCCGTCGTGTTCTCGCGCATGACACCCCCTCGACCGTTCGCCCTGTGCGGCGAGCAGCACGAGTTGCTCAGCCGACGGGGCAACACGCTGCCGTCGGGCGGGAGCTCGGACCCCGCCTCCGGTACCGGAACGCCCCCGCCTGCGCGGAAACGCACAGCACGGCCAGCCCGTCCCGCGCGCCGGTCTGGCCACCCACGTATGCGCGGAGGCCATCTACACAGGGGGACCCACAAGGCAGCCGACCGAATCCAGAGCGAGGTGCCAAGGGAAGCTTGCGGGCTCACCACGCTTCGGAGGGTGCGACTCGTACCCATCCGGCCCGTCGAGGAGGACCACGCCTTGCGCCCGCAGGTCCGCAATGCTGCGGGCCACCGCCGGCTGGCTTCCCTGCGCCTGGTTGAAGTAAGGCATGGCCACCACCGGAACCCCCAGGTGCACGCCCTCGGAGACCAGCCCCAACGCCAGGGTGTCCGCGATTCCGGCACCCCACTTGTTCAGGCTCGTGCAGGACAACGGGGCCACGAGCATGGCGTCCGCCTTCGGTAGCGCGTCCCGCTCCCCAGGCAATTTGTACTGCGACCGCACTCGATGCCCCGTCAGCGCTTCCAGCTCACCGAGGCGCGGTTCCCACCAGCGGGCAGCCGACGGCGTCAGGATCAGGCAGGTGTCCCACCCCCGTGCCTGCGCCAGGCCCACTCCCTTGTCGACGTATTCGGTGGGGCCGGCCGCACAGGCAATGAGATACAGCACTCTCGTCATGCTTGGAGTCCACATCGAGCGGCCAGCGCACGCAACTCGCCGCTTGGGAGGGGCGTTGCGGCAAGAACGTCCTTCACCAGCGCCATGGTGCTGGGCCTCCCCCGGAACTCTTCAGGGGCAAGCCTGGCAGCCTGAACGAGAGAGGCCGCAGCAGCCTCTTTCTTCCGTGTCAAGAGTTGAGCGCGGGCCAGAGTGATGAGGTGCCCGGCCCGACGTTCATTCCTCAGCTTTCGTACATCCGCATCGGTCACGGCCTCCGCGGCGTCCAATGCCGACCAGCCGTCCTCGAAACGGGCCAGGACGTCCACCCGGTGCAGCGCGACGTTCGTCGGGCCGAAGTTCGTCCAGTCCATGTTCAAGTCCGCGCCCTGCTGGTCGGCCAGTTCGCCGGCCAGTTCGCCGGCCTGATCGACGTGCTCGATGGCGGCCCGGACCCTGGATGCCGTTCGTTCCTGGGCGGACGCGCTGACCGCGGCCGACAGATACAGCATGCCGAGGGTCGACAGACCGAGCGGTCCGGCCGTTGACAGATCGTCCTGGAGGCGCCGCGCCGCCGCTACGGCGAAGCTGATGGCTGCTGCGGACTGCCCCTGGGAGGCAAGGGACTTGGCGACCCGGCGGGATGCGGCACCGATGGTCACCGCATCCCCGGACTGTTCTGCCGCAGCCAGGGCCCGGTCTGCGACGACCGCAGCCTGCACGGCTGTCGCCGGTCCGTACTTGTGGAGGAAGCTCGTTGTCAGTTGCAGTACTCGGGAGTGGAGGGCGTGTGCTTCCGCTGCCTCGTCGCCTGCGCGGGCGGCCGTACGGCCAGAGCCGACGACGAGGGCGGGAAGCTCGCGGCCGAGCGCCAGGTAATGGCAAGCCTGGAACGCTTCACAGCAGTAGACGAGACGCTGGCGCAACTCGTCGAGCGGCAGCGGAGGAGTGTCGTCCTCCGCACCGCTGTACAGCACGTCGATGACAGCCGCGGCTTCTGCCGGCGGCTGGCCGGGAGTCGCGGCCGATGAAGGAGTGTCGGTCAAGAGTTGTTCCAGGGGGATCCGCAGTACTTCGGCAGCCTTCACGACCACCGACAGGCGCGGATCCTGCTGCCGTTGACCGCCCTCCAGATCTTGCACCCATCTACGGGTTTGTCCCATCAGCCGCCCGAAGTCGGTTTGTGTGAGGCCACGACGCTCTCGCCAGTAGGCGATGCGGCGACCGATGCGACCAGCGTTCATCAAGGTCTCCCGAACGGGGCACGCACTTTGCGTGCCCATCACGGTTGTACCGCGCCCTACGGTGCGGGCAGAGGTGATCCGCAGAAGTCTGCGTCCAATGAGTATCGAGAGGAACCAGGGGTCGACGTGGTGATGACGATCAAGGTGTACGAGGTGGACCGGCACGGCCGGACGCGCGTGATCCGTCCGAAGGCCGAAGTCGGTCCGGCCAGGACTGTGGCCCTGTCGACCACGCTCCCGCCGTGCCGGTGCAACCGGTGCAAGGGGGCGCGATGACCACGCGGCCCGCGCAGTCGAAGCCGCCCGTGCGGCCCGGCTTCGGCTGGTGCCACTGGCACAAGGGTCCGTCCGGGACCGCGGTTCTGGTCGACGTCATCGAGCAGGGCTCCGGCCCCGGGATCGGCCTGTACGCGTGTGCCCCGTGCCGGGAACAGCGCCGCATTCGCCCATACGGCGAGCAGCCGTGATTGCGCCCGCACCGGCCACCCGGGAAGGGCTCGTGCCTGCGTGCCGGATCGGCGAGCACGGGGAGTGTCCGTGGCTGGGTGTCACCCGTCGGACGGGGGCTCCGGAGTGGGAGGTGCCCATTGAGACGCGGTGGTGCGCATGCCCCTGCCACCGCGTCGGATGACACTGCCGAGAGGGAACGGGGTGCCTACTGGGTCCCAGGTGCGGCCGGCCCGGCGCGGCGTGGGGGCGTCCGTTCCGGCTGGCACACCGAACAGCCGAAACGGGGTAGGAACCGCGTCGGCCCGCGACGAGGGTGGACAACGGGCGGGTGCGGTGGTCAGGGGATCGGCCGCATCTCGTCGAGCAGGTCGACGACTGTCAAGGCCATGCGCCTCAGGAGTACTCGCGGCCCAATGAGGTCGTCTGCCGGTGCGGTGGAGACCAGGTGCCGTGCTCTCTCGATCACGTCATCGATCGGGCCCGACCGCACGATGAAATCGGGCACTGCCGCGACGAGTTGCATGAGCGCGCCACGGGTTCGGCACAGGAGTACGTCGACCTCGGCCTTGCCAGGGAGGAACTGCTCTCCGAGAACCTGCTCCAGATCCTTGAAGATGCCGCTCAACACCGTTTCGGACAGAGGTCACCTGCGCAGCCCAGGTAGCACCCGCTCCACGGCTTCCGTGCTGTTGTCGACAGCACCGAGAACGGGATGCGCCTCGCCGTGGAGTGCCGTCCTCGCCGGGATGGTGGCAAGCATCATTGGCCCGCTCCGGAACCTGCGTCGATCAGGCACCAGGTGATGCAATTGTCCTCGCCGACTCCCCACTCGTCGGCGAGTGCACCGACCAGGAGCAGGTCGCGGCCTCCCTCCTGGTCGTCTCCGGGGAGGCGCGGTTCGGCCCGCGCCCCGGAAGATCGCCTCTTGCCGCATCACTTGCACGGCTCGCCTCGCCTCCCCGCTACCGATTCGGGTATCGGAAAAGGACATTGGCGTCGCGCTCAGCAACGGCAACGACAAACAGAGGGCGCTGCTGACCATTGACGCCGCCACCAGCCATCTCAGATCCGGTGACGCGGATGCCGCATTCGCCCTGGCATCAAGCGCCCTTGGAGAAGGCATCCGGCTCCGCTCGGGAAGGATCGTCGAACGGGCGCGACGTCTCCGCTCCAACTACACGGATCCCGGACGCACCGCTATGGTGCGCGAGTTCGATGCTCAGCTACACGCGACCTATCTGTAGAGAGACGGCCACATGCGTATCGGTATCACCGGCCACCGCGGCCTCCCTGAGAACGTGGCCGAACAGGTTCGTGCCGGCCTCGCCGCTCAGATCGAGACGTTGGACACCACCGACCTCGTCGCCATCAGCTGCATCGCCGACGGTCCTGACGCATGGTGGGCACAGACCGCGCTCGACGCGGGCGCCAAGCTCGAAGTCGTCATCCCGGCAACCGAATACCGGGCCGGACTGCCCGACTGGCACCACCCCGACTACGACCACCTGCTCAGCAAGGCTTCGGACGTTCACCGTACCGGGCTTATCGAGTCGACATCGGAAGCTCACCAGGCTGGTAGCGAAATCCTCGTGGATCTGTCCGACCACCTCCTGGCCGTATGGGACGGCAAGCCCGCCCGTGGCTTCGGAGGGACAGCGGATGTTGTCAGCTACGCACGCGAAGCAGGCGTGCCCATCACCATCATCTGGCCGGACGGGGCCTCACGGTAGAGAAGACGAGGTCGCCCGGGCCTACAACACGCGCCGACTGCGTACTCGTCCGCTGCCGACGGCGCGGGCCTTTGATACCTGCTCAACTGCTGAGGGCCGGCCCCTGCGGACGAATCGGTCGTAAAGTACCGCGGCGAGGACACCACCGATCACAGGGCCTACCAGGCTCGCCCACCAGCCGTTGAACGAGCCGGCGGCGATCATCGGGCCAAGACCGCGGGCCGGGTTGACCGCGGCTCCGTCGCTGGGGCCGCCGATGAAGACCGCCGCGGCGAGGGCGAAGCCGACCACGACCGAGGCAACGGGGGCCGGGAACCGCTTGTCGGTGACCGCGGCGGTCACCACGAGGACCAGCACGAAGGTGATCAGGATCTCGACGACCAGAGCACGGCCATCGCCCACCCCAGGCGCAGGGTTGGTGGCACCGAGGTGCGTGGTGGCCCGCGCGGCGTTGCCGTGAATGGCCCAGGTGGCGAGGGCACCGAGGATCCCGCCGATCATCTGGACGGCGACGTATCCGGGGACATGCCGCCACGAGAACTTGCGGATGACAGCCATCGCGACGGTGACGGCCGGGTTGAAGTGCGCGCTGGATACGTGGGCAAGGCCGCCGACCAGTGCGGCCAGCGTCAGTCCGTTGGCCAGGACGACGGCCAGCGAGCCGTAGGCCGGTCCGACGATGGTGCTCGCCAGGCCGGCGGAGGTGGCGGTGGCGGTTATCGCGAAGACCAGGATGAAGGTCCCGATCAACTCAGCGAGGTATGCGCCGGCCACGCCGTCGGAGTATGGCGCCCCAGAGCTTCTGGTGGGAACTCGACTACGCTCTTTGACCTGCACAGACATGTTTCACTTCCTTAGCTGAAACGCACGGCTGGTGCTGAGCCCTGAAGGAATGTCCGTCGCGCCGAAGGAATGTCCGTCGTGCCGAAGAAAGGCGCCCTGACGGCCGCGGTCGCGCCGAGGAAGGGCGCACAGACGGCGTGTCGACCTCCCCGTTCTTCACCCGCATCTCCAGGCTGCGGAAAACGGTGTCGGGAAAACGGTGTCGCTCGTCGGAGTCGTCAGAGGTGTCGGTCGACCGCTCGCCGATGTCGCCGCAATGGATGGGGACCCGACGCGGGAGTTCGCCCCTTTGGTCGGCAGGCGCTCCCTTCAAGCGTACGACGCAGCTGTGGAGGTGTCTCCTTGCAAGCTGTTGTCCTTTCGACCACGTGGTCGCTCGCCTGCGCGGGGACCACTCCACTCTTCCTGAGCTGCGGTTTCAGGGAAGCTTTGCGGTCTCACTGCCCACCGCTCGTCCGCCCGGCACGCCCATAGTGCCGTTTGGGCGTCCAACCGTCCTTCCGTCCGCCGTCCTGCCGTGCGGGGAGCCGACAGGCGCCCTACCGCCCTGCCGCCCCCAACCGCAGCAGGTGGTCCCGCCCGGCGGCCAGCAGGTCCGGCAGTTCCGCCGCAGCCGGGTGCCACCGCTTCTCGTACTCCCAGCAGACCCAGCCGTCCCAGGTGTCCCCGCCGAGCGCGTCCAGACAGGCGGCCAGCGGCAGTACCCCGGCCCCGAGCGGCAGCGGCGTCGGGTCGTCCGCCGAGGCGATGTCCTTGACCTGTACGTAGCCCAGGTGCGGGGCCAGCACCGCGTGGCCGGAGGCCGGGTCCTCGCCCGCGAGCCAGGTGTGCATGACGTCCCACAGCGCGCCGATCCGCCGGTGCCCGACCGCTCCGACGACCCGGGCCACGTCGGCGCCCGCCCGGTGCGAGTCATGGGTTTCGAGCAGGACGCGCACGCCCAGGTCCTCGGCGTGCGGCGCGGCGGCGGCCAGCCTCCGGGCGGCCGTCTCGTCGGCCGTCGCGGGGTCCTGGCCGCCGCCGCCCGGGAAGACCCGTACGTTCTGCGCGCCCAGGTCGTGGGCCAGCTCCACCAGGGCGGCGATCTCGTCCAGCACGGGCCCGTCGTCGCCCTCGGCCGCGACCCGGGCGTATCCGGCCACGGTCAGGATTTCGACGCCGTGCTTCTCGAACTCCTCGGCAACGGCGGCCCGTTCGGAGGCCGAGAGGCCCGGGTGCACCGGCTCCTCCGGATGGGCGCGCAGCTCCACGCCCTGATAGCCGTGTTCGGTGGCGAGCCGGACGACATCCGCCATCGGCATGCCCGGCACCCCGAGGGTCGAAAAAGCGAGCTTCACGTGCGTGGTCCTTCCGTCGTCGCCGTTCGCCACTGCTCGGCTTCCGGACGCACGTCACGGCTCCCCGTCGTTCAGCACGGCTCTCGGAGCAGCTGCTCCAGACTACCCAGCAGCCGCAGCGCGTCCGCCCGCTGACGTGGGTCCAGCCGACCGCCCGCGCCCGGCATCCCGGTATCGGCCGGCGCGTACGCCACCACCCGCAGTGCCGCGGCGGCCTGCCGGGCGAACATCGCGAGCAGGTCCAGTTCCCGCAGGTCCGTGCGGGCGCACGGCGACGGGTCGAGCACCTCCAGCACGCCGAGCACCCGGCCGTCGCTGATCAGCGGGGCCGCCATCAGCGCGCTCGGCACGTACTCGGTGGACTCGGCGAGCGACCGGTCGAAGGACGGGGCGGCATTGAGGTCGTCCACCACCATCGGCTCGCCCGAGGTCGCCACCCAGCCCGCGATCCCACGCCCGGCCGGGAAACGGCGGCCCACCAGGAACTCCTCGCCCTGTCCGGAGACCGCCTGGAACACCAGCTCGTCGGCCTCCTCGTCCAGCAGGAAGACCGAGCTCGCCGCCGCGCCGAAGATCGCCCGCGCCACGTCGACGACGGACTGGAGAAGTTCGCGGCGGGCCGCGGCCACCGCCGGGAGCGTCTCCTGGGCCGTTCCCGGAGTCGCTGACGTCACTGACGCTGATTCGGTTCTCGGAGTCATCAGACCTCTCCTGCCGGATCGGAGGACCGCGGGCCGAACCGCACGTTCGCCGCGGAGAGATAAAGAGCGTTCTTGAGCTGGAAGGCCGTCATCCTGGGGTGTGCCGACAGGAGACGCGCGCACAGCCCGCTGATGTACGGGGTCGCGAAGCTGTTGCCAGTGGTACGGATCGACGTGCCGCCCAGCCAGGGCACCGACACGTTCTGGCCGGGGGCGAAGAACTCCACCGGCGGTTCGGGGTTGTAGAGGTGCAGATCCGGGTCGTCCTCCTGGTGGCTGCCCACAGAGATCACCGACGCGAACCGCCACGGATAGCTCTCCACCGGGCTGTTGTGCGCCGAGGCGACGACGACCGTGCGGCTGAAGTAGGCGTGGTCGGCCAGCGCGTGCAGCTCCTGGGCGAACCGGGCGCGGGTGGTGGACAACGACAGGTTCACCACGTCGAAGCCCTGCTCGACCGCCCACCGCAGCCCGGCGAGCAGGACGTCCCCGGTGCCGGAGAACCGTTCCCCCAGGACCCGGACGCTGTACAGCTCGCACTCCGGGGCGGTCCGGCGGATGATCCCCGCGCACGCGGTGCCGTGCCCGCAGGTGTCCCCGGTGTCGGTCTCCCTGACCTCGGTGTCGCCGGTCTCCGGGTCCTTGACCACCACCCAGGAACCGGCCACCGGCCCGACCCCCGGATGGTCGCGCTCGACCCCGGAGTCCACCACGCAGACCCGCACACCCCGCCCGGTGCCCGGCACGGGGCCGCCGTCGCCACCGCCGTCGCCGGGTCGGGGACCGGGGTCGGCCCGTACCACCACGTCGTCGGGGCCGCGCCCCCGCAGACTCCACGTCAGCCCCGCGTCGGGCGCGGGGGCGTGTGCCGGGGCCGGCCGGGATGCGGGTGCGGGTGCGGGTGCCTGTCCCGGTCCCGGTCCGGGGGCCGTTTCCGTGGTCGTCATCCTCAGCTCTTCTCCGTCGTGGCCGCCGCCGGTCCCGCGGCGAGCCGCGCCGCCCACCGCTCGCCCGGCAGATGTCCCTTCTCCGCGAACCGTTCCCGGGCCTCCCTCGCCGCCGCCGCTGCCCCGTCCGGATCGTCCAACAGCGCCAGCGTCCGCGCCCGGTCCAGCGAAGCGGTGGCCCGTACCAGCGGCGAGTCGGTCAGCAGGGCGTCCTGTACGGCGCGGTCCGCGCGGCGCAGGGCCGCTTCCCGCTCCCCGGCCTCCGCCGCCAGCCGGGCGCGCAGCCCGGCGAGGTCCACCCGGTCCGCGTGCGGCAGCGTCCGGGGCGCCCCGACCTCTTCGAGCCACGGTCCGGCGGCGTCCGGCCGGCCGTCGTCGAGCAGCAGCCGCGCCGCTTCCAGCGCGATGGCCGGCCGCATGGACCGGGCCCCGGCGCGCGCCGCCGCGCGGTCCGCCCGTACGAGCAGGCCCAGGGCCGGATCGGTGTGCCCGAGCAGCGCCTCGACCGTCGCCCGGAACACCGGGATGAAGACCTCCGCCTCCGCGTAGCCCAGGTCCTCGGCCAGTTGTTCCGCCTCGGCCAGGCACTCCCCGGCCCGGTCCGCCCGGCCGTGCAGCGCGTGGAGCACGGCCAGCGGACAGTTCAGCGTGGTGCGTACGGCGGGCCGTCCGGCCCCGTGCGCGGCGAGCAGGTCCCGGCAGCGCGCCACCGCGACCGGTACCGGCTCCGGGCCCCGCCACAACGAGATCCCGATGGCGCCGAGCGCCGCCGCCCGTTCCGGTTCGGCCTCGGCCCGCACCGCGTGGTCCAGGGCCAGCGTCAGATCGCGGTCGGCCTCCTCGTGCCGTCCGGCCCGCTGCAACTGCTGTGCCAGCCGCAGCCGGGCCCGCGCCTGGCCGACGGAGTCGCCCGCGGACTCGAAGAGCGGCAGCACCGCGCGGGCGGCCGAGGACACGCTCACCGCGCCGGGGTCCAGCGACGCCAGCGCGAGCCGGGCGTGCGCGGCCTCCACCGGAGCCGCCTCGACGGTCAGGACGCGCCTCAACAGGCGCTCGCCCTCCTCCGGGTGACCGAGGGCCAGCCGTACCTCGCCGAGCCGGCGCAGCGCCGGTGCCGCGGCGGGGTCGCCCTGCGGATGCAGGCCCACGGCCCGCTCCAGCAGTCCCTGCGCCCAGTGCAGATCGGAACGGGCCAGCGCCTGCGCCCCCGCCGACGCGAGCGCGGACGCGGCCCGGATCCGCAGGGCATCGGCCCGGCCGTCGGCCAGACCGAGTTCGGTGCGGTACCGGTACGCCCGCTCCAGGTGACCGCCGACCGCCGCCTGGCCCGCAGCCGTCACACTGGGCAGTTCGGCCGCCCAGGCGTGCCGTTCCGCCTTGGCACGCTTGGACATCGAGGCGTACGCGACCTCCTGGACCAGGCCACTGCTGAACCGGTGCCGTCCCGCGTCCGGATCGCCGCCCGGCGCGGTCTCCACGAGACGGCGCCGCCGCAGCCGGGCCAGCGCCCGAGTCACCCGGATCCGGTCGTCGTCCTCCGGAGCCGATGGCCCTTCCTCCAGCGGGGGGCGGGAGAAGAGGGAGGCGGGGGAGGCTTCGGGGGTGCCGGAGACATGGTCGGGGTGCTCGTACGGGTCGCACAGGCCGTACCGGTCCACGGTCTCCGCCGCGCGCGCGGCCCGGGTCAGCCGGACGAGTTCCGGCGCGGTGAAGTCCCGGCCGAGGACCGCGGCCAGGTCGAGGGTGGCGCGTTCGGTGCGCTCCAGCGCGCCGATCCGGGCACCGAGCAGCGCCTGCAGGGTCGGCGGAAGCGCCGGTTCGCCGGTGGTACGGGGGCCCGGGGGCGGGGCCGGCCGGTCCGGCCCGGCGGGGACCAGTAGTTGTTCCAGATACAGCGGGTTGCCCTCGGCGCGGTCGTACAGGTCATGGCCGTGGAGATCGTGCCCGTGCGCTTCATGCCCGTGCGCGCCGTGCGCGTGCGTCTCCTGCCCGCGCGTCTCGTGTTCGTGCTTCTCGTGTTCGTGGCCGTGGGGTCCGGTGCCGTGCGTTTCGTGCCTGTGCGTTTCGTGTCCGTGGCCGTCCCCCGCGGTCGCGGTCGCGTCCGCCGTTCCGGTCAGTGCGCGGACCAGGAGGGCCGCCTCCGCGCGGGACAGACCGGCGAGCGGCAGGACCTGGGCCGGGTGTGCGGGGGGATCGGTGGCGGGCGGGGGGCCGTCCGGGCGGCCCGGGCACACCATGAGCACGCCCACCCGGCCGAGCGGCCCGGCCAGCCGGTCCACCGTCCGCACCAGCAGCGGCTCGGCCCAGTGCCAGTCGTCGATGACCAGCACCACCGGGAGCCGGGCCGCTGCCCTGCCCAGCACGCTGATCAGGGCCGCGCACATGTCCTCGAACGGGGCGTTGGGCGTGCCGTCGTGCAGCAGGCCGCCCCGCAGCACCGCCCGCGCGTCCGCCACCGCCGCCCTCGCCCGCCCGGCCGCCGCGCCGAGGGCCTCCCGGGCGTCGGGGGAGGCCAGCGCCTCGCGTACCGCGTCGGCCAGCGGGGTCAGGGTGCCGTGGTCGCCGTAGCTCCGGCAGCGCCCGGTACCGATGACCGGTCGGCCCGGTCCGGCGAGCCCGGCGAGCCATTCGCGCGCCAGCCTGGTCTTGCCGATCCCGGCGTCGCCGACCAGGCGGACCAGCCCCGGACCCGCCTCGCGGGCCGTCCGGCCCAGGGCCTCGTCCAGCACCGCCCGTTCCTCCGCCCGGCCGATGAACGGCACGTCGAAGCGGCGCAGGAGTTCGGGGTCGTCGGCGCCGAGCGCGATCAGGCGGTACGCGGTCACCCGGTCGCTCTTGCCCTTGAGCCGCAGCGGGCCGACCTCCTCGACGACCACGGTCGGCCCGGCGGCCTCCAGGGTCTGCGGGCCGATGAGGATCTCGTCGGTGGCGGCGTTCTGCTCCAGCCGGGCGGCCACGTTCACGGTCTCGCCCGAGACCAGTGCCTGCCGGGCGCCGGCATCGGAACCCGCTACGACCGTACCGGTGTTGACGCCGATCCGGACGCTGAGCCGGATGCCCAGCGAGGCCTCCAGCTCGGTGTTGAGATCGGCCAGTGCCTCGCGCATCCCGAGCGCCGCGGCCAGCGCCCGCCGCGCGTCGTCCTCGCGCATCACGGGCACTCCGAAGACGGCCATCACGGCGTCGCCGATGAACTTCTCCGGGGTGCCGCCGTGCGCCTCGATCCGTTCGCTCATGACGGCGAAATAGCGCAGGGTCACGGTGCGCAGGGTCTCCGGGTCGAGCTGTCCGGACAGGGCCGTCGAGCCCACCAGATCGCAGAAGACCGCGGTGACCAGCTTGCGCTCGTCCCCCGGAGGCGTGGTCGCGGCGGCTGCTGGGCACGGGGTGCCGCAGGACGGGCAGAACCGTGCATCGGCGGGCAGTTGGTGCTGGCACGAAGTGCAGTTCATCGGCGCTTCCTCTCTGCTCGTCGCTGCTCGCATCTGCTTGTCCGCTTCTCTTCTTGCCTTCGCTCGTCTTCGCTTGTCTTCGTCGGCTTCCGCTGGAACCGGTGGGCCCGGTGCCGGTAGGGCTTGTTACTGGCACCGGGCACGGCGCCGGCGCCGAGAGGCCCTGGAACAGGGCGCAGCCCGGCCCCGCCTCCGGCCGAATGGCGGCAGTTCGACGACGGCCCCTAGTGCCGCTCCCGGCACTAGAACAGGGCGCCGCCCGCGATCTCGCCGTGCGCCTCCACTTCTGGTCCGACGGCGTCCAGCCGGGACTTGATGTCGAGCAGCACGGTGAGTTCCTCCGGCGCGAGGTCGTTCAGCACCCGGCGCTGTTCATCGGTGAGCAGATCGACGGCGAACCCGGCGCCGTACAGCACGGCGAGCCGGTCCGGTGGTTCGGTCATGACGGGCCTCCCATCGAGACGGACCGTCCGGCCCCCCGCACCGGACGGTCCGATGCGGTGCGCCCGAGCCGGACGAACAACTGGGTGAGCGCGTCGGTGGTGTGCAGGGCGCTGACGGCGACGGCCGTCTCCTGCCCTCGTGACAGCGGCATCCGGTCGAGCAGTGCGTGCAGCTCGGCGGTATGGCCGTCGTCGAGGTGCGCGTGTTCGTGCACGGTACGGAAGGCCGGTGCGGGCAGCCCGGTCAGCCGGGCCAGCCGGGGGGCGAGACCGGCGGCCGGGGCGTGGCCTTCCAGGACGGCGATGTAGCCGAGCAGCGCCACCGGGTGGTGATGTTCGATCCAGTAGTACTGGGCGCCCGCCAGCGAGGCGACGAGCGGATCGGGCATCCGGTCCACCGCGTCCCGGGGGTCGGCGCCGGCCGCCGCCAGGTCCTCCAGCAGCCAGGCGTCGTGCTCCGCCTCCTCCCGGACGTGACCGTCCAGATAGGGGACGAGCGAGGTGCTCAGCGGATCGCCGTACCGCTCCAGCAGCGCGGCCCGTTCGGCGGCACGTTCCATCAGCGGTACGGAGGCGCGGATCACCGCGTGCATCGTGCTCAGGTACGCCTGGTAGCGGGGCAACAGGCCCTCGGTACGCCACAGTCCGGCCAGGGCCGTCCGCAAGGCCGGTTCGGCGAAGGACAGCTTGACGCGCAGCCGCTCGGAGGCCGACAGCCGGTCGGCCGCCGATGGGCCCTCGGAGGCGGACGGTCGCTCGGAGACGGACGGGGTGGTCGGTTCGACGGCGCTCATGTCCGGGTGCCTCCCGTCACCTGGTACGGAGCCGGGTACGCGGCCGGTGACGGACTCGGTGACGGAGTCTGGTCGGGGGTCTGCTCGCCGCCGCCCGGGGCCGCCACCAGGTCGGCGTACGCGGCGCAGCCGTGGCGCCTCACCAGGGCCACCGGCCCCTGGGCGTGCTGCTGCCGGGCCGCGGTCAGGTCCAGCAGCGCGCCCGCGGCGCCCGCTGCCAGGGCACCGGCCGCCGCGACCACCTCCGACCGGTCGCCCAGCGCCCGGCAGTCCCCGCAGTAGGAACCGGCCGGGACGCCCGGCGCCCACCGTTGTCGCAGGTGGGCAGGGCCGACCGTGCGGACGAGCCGCAGCAGCGGGGACCGCAGCGTCCGCGCCCGTACGGAGGCCCAGTCGTCCTCCGCGACATGACCGAGCCGCAGATGGGGCGGGGCGGGGCGGCGGTCCACGGTGTCCTGGTTGCAGCAGGCCAGGACCGTCCCGTCGAAGGCGACCACCGGCCAGGCGGCCATCGCGCACGGCAGCGCGCCCCCGCCGCCCGGCTCGTCACGGGCGGCAGCGGTACGCGCCGGGCGGGCCCAGGACGCCGCACGGCCGAACGGCCGTACCTCGTTGACCAGGGACGGCACCGCACCGCCGAACGTCCGCTCTATGTCCGCGGTCACGTCCGCGAGATAGGGGTCGTCCTCGCCAGTCCCGGTGAGGTGGAAACTGACCGCGACCCCCAGCCTGCGGATCTCGCGTACCGCCCGGAACACCGCGGCCCGGGGCACCTCCCGTTCGTGATGCAGGTCGAGACTGGCGGAGAAGTGGTCGAGCGTGCGGACCGCCCGCCGCACCGGTTCCGGGAGCCCGCCCGACCGGGCGAAGAACATCCCGCTGAGCAGCGCGGTCCGGGTCCCGGCGGCCCGCGCGGAACGGGCGAGTGCGGCCACCAGGCGTGGTCGGAGCAGCGGTTCACCACCGGTCAGCATCATCACCTCGGGCCGGTCCGCGGCGCTGAACGAGGAGACGAACCGTTCCAGCTCCTCCGCCGGCGGTTCCTCCCGCACCTCCGGCGCGGAGCCGGTGGAGCAGTGGGCGCAGCGCAACGGGCAGCGCCGGGTCAGGGTGACCAGTACTCCACCGGCCGGGACCGGCCGCAGTCCGATGAGTTCGGCGAGTTCCATCCGGCCGTCTCCATTCGGGCGTAGGCGGGGCGTGGGGCGTGGCAAGCGTGAGTGCGGGAACTCCGCAGAACGCAGGAGGTACAGGAAGTGCAGGAAGTACGGGAGGACAGGAAGTACGGGGACACGGCGCGCGGACGCCGTGCGCGTACCCACCGTCCGGCCGGACGGTTCGGCACCGGTTCGGGGCCGGCTCGAAACCGGTATGCCCGCAGGCAGGGCGCCGCATGACGGCACGTCACCCTGACCCGGTGTCCGTGCTCGCGTCTGCTGCGGCCTTCGCCAAGCCCCGGTGAACAGGCGCGATACCGCGTCCATACCGTCACCGAGCCATTTGCCAGGCCCGGCTTCCTAACTTTCTGGTCAGCGGCAGGCACCCGCCGGCCGCACCGGAAGGACCGGGCCCCGCCCGGACCGACCTGAGTTGACCGCGATAGATGAGTGGACGGAGACCACCATGTCCGAGAACACCAAGCCCGTCGCCGACGACAACAACGAGACCCCCGAGGTCGAGGCGCACTCCGTGCTGGACCTCCAGGAGACCGCCGTCAACCACGAGCGCGAGATCGACGGCAGCTGCGTCAGCACCGTGAGCCTCGTTCTGTCGGAGCAGTAAGGGCTGATGACCGGGCCGCGGCGCCACCCCGGGGAAGGAACGTCTTCCCCCGTGGCGCCCGGCCGGCCGAATCGGGGCGGCTCCGTGTCACGGAGACCGCCCCGCCTCGATTTCCCGGGCCGGCCCCGCGTTCACCGGGTCCCCGCCCCCCAGCCAGGCCGTCGCCTTCGCCGGGCCACCGGCCGAGCCTGTCCCCGAATCACCGACCGGGAGCCGACGATGGCCGCCACGCTACGAACCAACCGGGACTTCCGACTGCTGTGGATGAGCGGCCTGTTCGCCGTTCTCGGCACCCAGATGACCGCACTGGCCCTGCCTCTCCTCGTGCTCCGCGAGACCGGATCGGCCGTGCAGGCCGGTGCGATCAGCACGGTGTCCGTCACCGCGGTCCTGATCACCATGCTCCCCGGCGGGGTGATGGCCGACCGGGTGGAGCGCCGCAGGCTGATGCGCCTGTGCGACGTGGGCAGCTTCTGCGCCGTCGGCGCCCTCGTCGTGGCCGTGTGGACCGGGCACGTCCCGCTGCCGCTGGTGCTCCTGGTCGCGGGCGCGGGCGCCGTCATCGGCAGCCTCTACGGGCCCGCCGCCTTCGGGCTGATGCGGAGCGTCGTACCCCCCGAGGACATGGGGACCGCGACCGCCCGCCTCCAGGCCCGTACCGCCACCGCGCGGCTGGTGGGGCCGATGGTCGGGGGCGCCCTGTTCGGACTGCACCCGGTCCTGCCGTTCCTCGCCGAGGCCATCGGGCTGCTGCTGTCCACGATCTGCGTGGCCCTGGTACGCACCCGGTCCAGGTCCGAGACCAGGGCCGGATCGGCCTTCAGCAAGGCCGAGTTGACCGCCGGGCTCTCGTTCCTGTGGCGGTTGCCCTATCTGCGGACCGTGCTCCTCGTCTTCGGGCTCGGCATGAACTTCGCCTTCGGTGCCCTGACGTTCACCGCGCTGACCGTCTTCTCGGGCGGCGGGAGGTCCGGGCTCGGCGGCGGTACCGTCGTCACCTTCATCTCGGTCGGGGCGCTCACCGGCGCGCTCCTCGCCCCCCGGCTGCGCCCCGAACGTCATACCTGGGTGCTGATCGCCGCCACCTGCTGGTTCTGCGTGGCGAGTGCCCTCGCCATGGCCTGGGTCCGGGTCCCGTTGTTCGCCGGTCTGCTCTGCGCCGCCTCCATGTGCCTGTCCACCGTGGCCAGCATCGGCTTCCTCTCCACCCTGCTGGCCGTCACCCCCGGTGACCGGGTGGGCAGGGTGCAGAGCGCCGCCGGGTTCCTCTCCTCACTGGTCCAGCCGTTCGGGCCGCTGGCCGGGGGCGCGCTTCTCACCGCCTTCGGCAGCCGCGCGACGTTCGGGGCGATCGCCACGGTCCTCGCCGTGTCCGCCGCCGTCGTCACGTTCGCCCCGTCCGCCCGGCCGGGCCCGGCAGTGGTCGCGGCGGCAGCCTCTTCCAGGTCGGGTGCCTCCCCGGGGCCCACCGAGTCCTCCAGGGCCACCGAGTCCTCCGCGGCCACCGAACCCTCCGGCCCGGCCGAGGACGGGAGCCCGGCACCCTCCGCGCCGTACGAGGAGGAGACCCACGCGGACGCGATCGCCGACGGCGGAACCCCGGCGAACCGGACTCCCGTGAACGGGGCCCTCGCGCACGAGACCGGCGCGGACCGCACCGGTGCCGGCAGCCCCCGCCCCTGACCACGCTCACAGGAGACCAGCCCAGGAGGTATGCCGTGCCCGGCATCCAGGAGACCCAGCTGTACTGCCTCGCCGACCGCCGTTACTACGAGACCCCGGCCCGGCTGCCCGACGAGGACACCCGCTACCCGCTCGACCGCGCCGAACCGCCCGAGGGCTGGCGGCGCGGCACCACCGGCCTGTGGACCGCGTTGCACCCCGCCTCCGCCCAACTGCCCGAGCAGGGCTGGAAGATCCACATCTCCACCCTCCCCGACGAGGCCGAACGCACTCTCGCCGACACCGCCCGGATCTGCCTGGAACAGGGGGTGCCGTTCAAGTTCCTGCGCAGCGCACGCGCCCTGCGGCTGATGTCGGCCAAGTACATGAACCGGTCCGGCGCCGGCAAGTTCCTCACCCTCTACCCCGACGGCGAAGCCGCGTTCCTGCGGGTGCTGGACGCCCTGACCCGGGTCCTGGACGGGCGCAGCGGGCCGTACATCCTCAGCGATCTGCGGATCGGGAGCTCTCCCGTCCACGTCCGCTACGGCGCGTTCGTCGAACACTGGTGCCGGGACGTCGACGGGAACCGGGTCCGCGCGATGCGCCACCCGTCCGGCGAACTCGTCCCCGACACCCGGGGCGTGGTCTTCCGGATACCCGAGTGGGTGACCGTCCCCGAGCCGCTGCGCCCCCATCTCGCCGCTCGTGCCGCCGCCCGCGACGACGACTTCCCTTACAAGGTCACCAAGGCACTCCAGTTCTCCAACGCGGGCGGCATCTACCTGGCCGAGCATCGCACCACCGGGCAGCAGGTGGTGCTGCGCGAGGCCCGGCCGCACTGCGGTCTCGACCCAGCGGGGGACGACGCCGTCACCCGGCTGCACCGTGAGCACCGGGCCCTGACCCGGCTCGCCGGACTCGACTGCGTGCCCGAGGTGTACGGCGTCCGCACGGTCTGGGAACACCACTTCCTGATCGAGGAGTACATCGAGGGCACCACCCTGTTCGACGAGATCGTCGAGCGTTTCCCGCTGGTACGCGGCGAACGCACGCCCGCCGAACTCGACGCCTACTCCCGCTGGGCCGAATCCGTGACGACCGGGCTCGCCGAGGCCCTCGACCGGATCCACGCCCGCGGGCTGCGGTTCGCGGACGTGCACCCCGCCAACGTCATCCTCCGCCCCGACGGCCGCGTCGTCCTGATCGACTTCGAGTACGCCACCGATCTCGACGACCAGGACACGCCGCTCGCCGGCGCCCCCGGACTCCAGGCGCCGCTCGGCGTCAAGAGGGGAGCCGAGGCGGACGCCTACGCGCTCTGGGCGATCTGGCTGCACACCCTGATGCCGCTGATGGAGGTGACCGACCACGACCGGGGCAAGGCCCTCACCATCGAACGCTGGGCCCGTGCCCGGTACCGGCTGGGGCCCGACGCGGGGCCGTCGCGACCGGCCGCCCTCGCCCACGGCCTGCCGGCGGACAGCGGCGAGACGACGGTGGACGCGTTGCTGCGCGGGCCGGTACCCGACTGGCCCGGCATCCGTGAACGGCTGCTCGCCGGCATCCGCGCCGGGGCCACCCCCGAGCGCACCGACCGGCTCTACCCCGGCGACCTGGCGGGCTTCGCCACCGGTGGTGCCTGCGCCGCCCATGGTGCCGCCGGGGTGCTGTACGCGCTGCACCGCGTCGGCGCCCCGGTTCCCGACGAGCACGTCGACTGGCTGGCGCGGGCGGCCCTGCGGCGCGACCCGGACGCTCCGGGCGGGCTGTACGACGGGCTGCCCGGCATCGCCGTGGTGCTGGCCCGGCTCGGCCGCCGCGAGGAGGGCCGTGAACTGCTCGACCGGGCCCTGCGGGCGCCTGCCGCCACCTCCGCCGATCTGCGCACGGGCACGGCGGGGACTGCGCTGGCCGCCCTGCGGCTCGCCGCGCCCGACGCGGAACTCCTCGACGCGGAACTGCTCGATCGGGCCCTGCGAACCGCCTGGGAACTCGATTCGCTGGTCCGTGGCGAGGCCACCGACGGCCCGCCCGCACCGCCCTCGGCGGGCCTGCTGCGCGGGCTCTCCGGAGCCGCGCTGCTCCAGCTGGAGCTGTACGCGCTCACCGGCGAGGACTGGCTGCTGCGGGCCGCCGGGGCGGCCCTCACCCGGGAGGCCGGGCACTGCGTGGACATGCCCGGTGGCAGCGTGCAGGTGAAGGACGGGAAGCGCCATCTCCTCTACCTGGACCAGGGCAGCGGCGGCATCGCGCTGGTCGCCCAGCGCTACCTGGCCCACCGGCAGGACCCGGCGCTCGCCGCGCTGCTGCCCGGCATCGAGGAGGGGTGCGTCCTGGAGTTCGTCCGCGAGCCGGGGCTCGTCACCGGCCGCAGCGGACTGGCGGCCACCGCCCATCAGCTGGCACGTCCCGGCCACCGGTCGG
Organism: Streptomyces sp. CB01580; assembly: GCF_001905795.1. Lineage (GTDB taxonomy): Bacteria > Actinomycetota > Actinomycetes > Streptomycetales > Streptomycetaceae > Streptomyces. The sequence goes on along the minus strand of NZ_LIXJ01000004.1, from coordinate 224,631 downwards.
CACGCCATGGGAACGGCGGAATCGAGGCGTGGCGCCCCGAACTGCTGGAGTCGGTGCGGAACCTCTCCTGGCATCTGGTCGCCGAACAGGACCGGCTGCTGGTGCCGGGAGCGCGACTGCGCCGGTTCTCCGCCGACCTGGCGACCGGCGCGGCGGGGGTGCTGCTCGCCCTGCACACGATGTTCGCCACCCCCGACGAACGGCCCGACCTGCTGGACGTGCTGACACTGGGGTGATGAGCGCCGCGGCGGGCCGCCCCGTTCTTCCCGGGGCGGCCCGCCGCGGCGTGCTCGCCTTGTTCCTCCCCTCCCCGGGGCGAGGCCGGGCGGCCTGCCGCGTCGTGCTGACGCGGACTCAACCCACCGGCAGCGCGGTACGCGGGACCGTGGCCGCGGGATCGGCGAGCCCGGGGCCCCCGGAATCCCCGGCAACTCCGGGCACCTCGAATCCCTCGGGCACACCGGGGACCCCAGCCATGCCGGTTACGCCGGGCGCCCCGGGGACTTCGGTTCCTACCGGGGTGGCCGACCGCTCGCGGGCGTACAGCGCGGTCAGGCGCGGCAGCTCGTACAGCACCGCGTGCGCGGTGACCTCGCCGCTGGGACACGTCACCGCCCCGGCGGCGATCAGCGACTCCACCGTCCGCAGCGCCCGGCGCTCGTCGCAGCCGAACGCCGCCGTCGCCTCCGGCAGCGTGAACGGCCCCTCGCGGACCGTCCGGGCCAGCCGGGCCAGTGCGGGGCGGCTCCCGGGCGACAGGTCCTGCCAGCCGGAGGCCAGTCGAGCCCGCACGGACACGTCACCGGCCACCAGTTCGTCCAGGGCCCCGTCCGGATCGGTCAGCCGCTGCGCGTACTCCGCGAGCGGCAGATGGCGCATCACCGCCAGCCGCATCCCGCTCACCCGCACCGCCAGCGGCAGATACCCGCAGGACTCGGCGATCCGCAGCGCCGCGGCCCGGTCCAGGCCCACTCGTCCCGGCCCGATCAGCCGGCCGAGCAGTTCCAGCGCCTCGGCCGGGGCCAGTGGGGGCAGCGCCATCCGGTGCACCGGGGCCAGTCCGGCCAGCTGGCCCCGCGCGGTCAGCACGAACGAGCCGCGGCCGGTGCCCGGCAGCAGTTCGCGCACCGTTCCCTCGTCCGGTACGTCGTCGAGCACGACCAGCGAGCGATGCCCGGCCGACCAATGCCGCCACTGCTCCGCGTCCGGCACCGGCTCCGCCGGGTGCACGGCACCGGTCGTCCGCCGGACCAGTTCCCCGATCAGCTCCGAGGGCGGGCGCACCATCCCCCGTTCGTCGCGGACCCGTAGGTGGATCAGACCGTCCGGATACCGCTCCGCCAGCAGGCGCGCCGCCCGGACCGCGAGGGCCGTCTTCCCGGTTCCCGCGGCCCCGGTGACCACGACCACCCGGCCGCTCTCCCCGTCCAGGACGTCCAGCAGTTCACGCAGTTGCTCGCCCCGCCCGGTGAAGTCGGGGAGGACGGCGGGAAGTGCGGGCAGTGCGGTCCGCGACACCGGTACGGGCACCGTCGCCGGTGCCGGTGTCGCTCCCTTCCCCTTCCCCTGCCCCGGTACCGGCATCGGTGTCGAGGCATGGCCCGATGCCGCAGGTGGCCGCGAGCCCGCCCCGGACGCCGACCCGGGGCGGTCGCCGCCGCCCCGTCCGGTGAGTATCGCGCGGTGCCTGGCGGCGATGGCGGCCCCCGGCTCCAGCCCCAACTCCCGTGCCAGCAACTGGCGATAGTCGTCGTACACGGCCAGTGCCTCGGCCCGGCGCCCGGTCCGGTGCAGCGCGTCCATCCACGCGGTACGGATCCGCTCGCGCAGCGGATGCCGCTCGGCGAGGTCCCGCAGTCCGTCCACCACGGCGGACGCCCGTCCCAGGGATATCTCCGTCTCGGCCCAGTCCTCGTGCACGGTCAGGCATCGGGCCTCCAGCCGTTCCGCCTCGGCGGCGACCTCCGGGGAGTCGCACAGCCCGTGCAGCGGCGGCCCCTGCCACAGATCCAGTGCCTGGCGCAGCAGTCCGGCGGCGGCCGAGGGGTCGCCCTCGTCGGCCGCACGCCGCCCCGCCGCGGCCAGTGACCGGAAGCGCAGGCTGTCCAACTCCTCCTCGCCGACCCGCAGCACATAGCCGCCGCAGGAGTGCACCAGCCGTTCCCGGCCGTCGCCGTCCGGCCCTCCGGAACATCGCGCGCCCAGCAGCGCCCGGGCCGAACTGACGTACACCTGAAGGTTCTTGCGTGCCGTCCGGGGCGGCGCGTCCGGCCACACCGCGTCGGTCAGGACGTCCACCGGCACCGGGGTGTTGGGCCGGCTGAGCAGCATGGCCAGGACGAGCCGTTGTTTGCGGGGGCCGAGTGGCAACGGTCGCCCGCCCACGCTTCCGGAGAGCGGGCCGAGGAGCGAGAGGCTGAGCGCGCCGGGCGGCGATGTGCGGGTGGGGGGTGGGATCATGGACGGGCCTCCGAAGAACCGGGGGACGGACGGCTGTCTGCGGGTCGCACACCTGGATGGTCCGCCGGGAGTGACCGCCACCACATCGGTGCCGTTCCCGCATGTTCCGTACCGGAGCCCGACCAAACCCGCCCCGTGCCCCCATGTTGGACACCCGGACCCCTACGATCCGCCCGCCGGGCCCGTACGGGCCACGCCGGCCCGTCCTTCGACCCCGTACGGGCCCCGCAGGTCCGTCCCAGGTCCGCCCCCCATGCCGCCCCGGGCCGGGCCGGTCCTCACTCGCCCCCGACCCCGCCCGTCCGGCCCTCGCCCGCGGATCCGTGCGGGCGATTCATGGGTGGGTGGGTCGGCTGGTGCGTACGTGCGTACGTGCGTGCGTGCGTCCGTACGCGACGGGCGTGGCCCGGCACGCGTCGGCACGTGCCCGAGACGTCCGCACGCCGTACGTGTCAGTCGTGTTCCGCCGCGCACTCGGCGGAGAACTCGCAGAGCGCCGCCCGGTCCGACCGCCCCGTCTTGCTCAGCAGGCTCGCCATGTGCTTCTCCACCGTGCGCGGCGATATCGACAGCCGCCGGGCGATCTGTTGGTTCCCCGGCCGTTCCGCAAGCAGCACGAAGACCTCGTACTCGCGCGGCGTCACCCCGCTCGTCCGCAGCCGGGCCGGTATGCGGTCCCAGCCGCCCCGGTGCTGCCCGACGCTGACCCCCGCCTGCCGCAGCCCGGCACGGCAGGCGGCGGCGACCGGCTGGATTCCCGCCGCGTAGAAGTACTCCTCCGCCGCCCGCAGCCAGGCGACCGGCTCGCCCCATTTCTCGGCGAGCGCCGCACCTGCTGCCAGCCGCAGCCCCAGATGACGGGCGAGGGGAAACGCGGTCGCGTCCGCGACGGCCGAACGGACCACCCGCGCGGCCCGTTCCGTATCGCCCTCCCTGCCCCACAGGACGGCATCGGCCAGCCGCAGGAACAACTGGTTCCAGGCCAGGTCGGCGCCCGGACTCCCCAGTACGGCGGCAAGTTCCGCCCGCCCGTCCAGCCCCTCGATGGTCCGCAGCAGCGGGCGCAGCCCGTGTCGCCCGCTCAGATAGAAGAAACTGGGGTGCTCGCTCTCCCAGGCCAGCGAGGCATCGAGATCGGCCAGCGCCTGGCCGCGATCCTCCTCCAGCAGCGCGGCGAAAGCACGGCACAGCCCCAATTGCAGAGGGACGAGCAGCGATTCCTCACCGCCCGCTCGGCGGAACCGGACCAGCGCCCGGTCCAGGTCCCGTCTTCGGCCCCGGTGCGCCGCGAGCGTCGCCGAGGCCAGCAGCAGGTAGCGGTGCGCCCCCAGGTTGCGGATCCGGGCGCTGGCGGCCACCGACCGCTCGATGATCTCCTGCGCCCCGTCCCACTCACCGCGCATCACCGCGTTCATGGCGAGCAGCCCGTCCACGGTCTGGGTCGGCACCAGCGCGCCGAGCGACTCCGCGGCGGTCCGGGCCGTCTCCAGCCGGGCCGGGTCACCGGTCCGCATGAACGTGTTGGCTCCCAGCCGGACCAGCGCCTCCACCCGCCACACCGGGAGGGCGTGCTGCTCGGCCACGGACAGCATCCGCTCCAGACAGGAATCGGCCTCGTCGAAGCCGTGCTCCCGGGACAGCAGCGCAAGCAACTGCCATGCCTGGCAGGCGACCACGGGAAGGTTCCGCTCCTCCGCCACGGCGGCGGCCCGCCGCGCCGCGTCCCGCACGGCCTCACCCTCCCGGGCAGCCTTCTCCCGGCTCTCCTGCCCGGACTGGGACTGCTCGGGCAGGGACTGGTCAGGAGGGGTCTGCCCGGGTCGGGGCTGCTCGGGTCGGGACTGGCCGGGCAGCAGCGCCAGATGCCCCTCCACCACGTCGAGCGCCGCCTCCCTCTCGGGCGGGGGCGCCGCGCCCAGCAGGCTCCGCGCGGCCCTGATCTGACCGGCCGCCTCCTCCGTACGCTCCGCCATCACGGCCGCCCACGCGATCCGGACATGGGTCTCGCCGCGCTGCTCGGCGGCCTGCGAACGGGCCGGCACCGGGGGCAGTTCCGCGGCCAGCGCCAGGGCCGTGTCCAGCTCGCCCGCCTCGGCATGGGCGACCGCCAGTGCCTCGGTGACGGCCCGTACGTCGGACGCGTGGGCCAGTGAACGGGCCCGGTCCAGCAGGATGACGGCGGAACCCGACGCGCCCGCCGCGAGCATCCGCCGTCCGACGGCCGCGAACTGCCGGGCCGCACCGTGCCTGTCGCCCCCGGCCATCTGTAAGGAAGCCATCAACTGGAGTTGTTCGTCGCCGAGTTCGTGCGCGACCGCCTCCAGGGAGTGCGCCGCGCCGCGGGCCATCGCGGCCCGTTCGGCCGGGGCCAGGGAGGCCACCAGCGCCTCGGCGGTCAGCGCGTGCCGGAAGGTGTAGCGGTCGGGGTCCGCCCCGTCGGGGGCGATGATGCTCGCCTCGACGGCGGAGCGCAGATGGCTGAAGAGCGTGCGGTCGTCCAGCCCGGTGACGGCCTGGAGCACGGTGACGGAGAACTGACTGCCCAGCGTGGCCGCGCACAACAGCACTTCGCGCACCGGTGCGTCGAACCGGTCCAGCCGCCGCGCCCAGCTGCGCACCACCCCGGTCGGCACCGCCGCGTCCGGGCTGCAGTACGCCTGCCACCGGTCCCCGGAGCGCCGCAGCTGCCCGGAGTCGAGCAGATCGGCCAGCAGCACCTCGACCAGATACGGATTGCCACCGGCCCGCCCGGCCAGCCGCTCGTGCGTGGCCTGCGGCACCTCCTTCGGGGTGGTCTCCAGGCAGGAGGCGGTCATCTCCAGCACCTCCGCCTCACCGAGCGGTGTCAGCTCCCGCACGGTGGCGACCTGCCGCTGCTCGGCGGAACGCACCAGGTCGAGGGCGGCGCCGGGCTCCGGGCGCAGTGTGCCCAGCAGCAGCACCGGCAGCTCCGCCACGTTGTCGATGACGTATTCGACCACCGCGATCGTCTCGGTGTCGGAGTCGTGCAGATCCTCCAGCAGGATCACGCACCCGTGCTCCTTCCCGAGCACCGACAGCAGCCGCAGCAGCGCCTCCGCCAGTTCGACCACCGTCTCCGGGTAGCCGGGCGAGGAGCCCTGGCGCCACTCGGGCACCAGCCGGGCCAGCGCCGGACGGTACGGGTCCAGCTCCGGGTCGGTGGGCGGTCCGGCCGCCCGGAACCGCGAGGACAGCGCCTCGATCAACGGCCGGAACGGCACGACGAGCCCGGTCGACGTGGCCCTGCCGCGCAGCACCGGCATGTCCCGCGCGTACGCCCGGTACGCGCACTCACCGACCAGCCGGGACTTGCCGATGCCCGCGTCCCCGACAAAAAAAACCGCACGCCCCGAACGTCGCGACGCGTCGTCCAGGGCGTTGCCCAACAGGCAGGTCTCTGCGACTCTCCCGACAATCACCGACGAAGTGGCACGCATGGACGCAGGCTACTTGAGCCGAATCCGTCGGGGGAGTATGCCAAACATGTTGACCCGTCCGGCACTTGGTGTTCGGTCAGATAATGGTCATCGTGGTGAACGGCAGGTCGTTGGTGTAGCCGGAATCGCCCTCCGAGACTCTGAGCAGTCTGCTGCGCAGCCCGAGACCACCATGCCCGCCGAGCGCGATCCCGCCCGCGGGGTGCTCGGTGGCGCCGTCGTTGAGGAGTTCGATGGTGTGGAGGGCCGACACGTCGTTCGTCTGCATGATTCCTGCCTCTTCTCGTGAGTGGTTCCGAAGTGGTGCCCGGTGTGGTTCCGTGCGGGCTCCGAGACGGCGCCCGGATGGTTCAGGAGCGGTTCCGATCGAGTGCGAGCGCGAGTGCGTGGAGCGATGGATCGTGACCGGCGGCATACGGCGAGTCCAACGACGGGTACGCCGTGTCGGGTGCATCGCCGCGAACGCGCTGCCACAGGCGACGCGCGGTCACCCCGGGGAGGCCGGCGCGGCGGGTTCGGCGAGCAGCAGCAGTGACGGCACCCGGTCGGGGAAGCCGGCCCGCAGCAGTCCGTGCCCGATCCCCGCGAGCCCGGTCAGCAGTCCCGGATGCGGCGCCTGACCAGGGGTTCCACAGCGTGGCCCGGCCTGGTCGGCCGCCGCAAGCAGGGCCCCCGCCCGTTCCACCCAGCGGGCACGGGCGCCCGCCGTCGTGCCCAGCCGCAGGAGTTCGAGCACCCCCAGCTCGCCGTGGCACAGGCTGTCGTCGAGCGGCGGGCCCGCGTGCGCGATGTCCGCCAGCGCCTCGTCCGCCCAGGCCGCCAGCCGTGGGTCGGCCCGCGCGGCGGGGCTGTCCAGCACCGCCAGTGCGACGCCCGTCCGGCCTCGGCACCAGGAGGCGCCGGAGTCCACGGTGTCGGTCGCGGACCGCAGCGCCGCGAGCCCCGAGGCGCGGTACGGTTCACCGCCGCCCGCCTCCGCGAACCGCAGCAGCGCCCAGCCGATCCCGGCGGCCCCGTCGGCGAACCCCGCACTGTCCGGCAGCGGTGCCTCGCGCAGCAGTCCGGCGCAGTGTTCGGCGCCGCGCCACACATCGGCCCGCCCGGTGGCCCGGTATCCGGCGATGAGGCTGACCAGTCCGCCGGCCGTGCCGCCGCGCACCCCGTACTCGGTCTCCGCGACGGCCGCGGCACGGGTCAACCGCAGTGCGGGGACGACCAGTTCGCGTAAGCGCGGATCGTCCAGCGTCTCCGCGACCTGTCCCAGCGCGTAGGCGATGCCGCCGAGCCCGGCGAACGCGCCCGAGCCCACCGGGCCGAGGTCGTCCGGGCGGTTGTGCAGCGCGTCCAGCAGCCCGGCGAGGGGCGTCAGCGCCTCCCGGGCGGCCGTGGCGTAACGGTCCGCGCCGGTGAGCGCGGCGAGCTGGGCGAGGAAGTGCGCGGCACCGGTGTAGCCGCCCGCCAGGTCGGCGGCCATCGGCCCCAGCCGCCAGTAGCGTTCGCCGAGCAGTTCCAGGCCGATCCAGTTCAGCCGGGTGGGCCCGGAGTACGCCTGGGACACCAGCTCGTCGCCGATCGACCGGGCCGCCGCGAGCAGGTGCTCCGGCTCGGGGGCGGTCGCCGCCGTACGGACCCTGCGCGGCCCGGAACCGGAGCCGTGGGCGGGCTCGCGCGAGGTGGTCACCATCGCGGCCCGGATGATCCGTTCCTGGTCCTGACGGTCCACCGTGTCCATGGCGGCCAGCTTCGCCCGGACCCGGGCCAGACCCGTCCGGGTGAGGACTCCGGGCAGCGCCCGTCCCGTCGCGCTCCACAGGCCGGTTCCTTCCGGCCGGGTGGTGAACAGTGGCACGTCCCCCGACCACAACTGGGAGAGTTCCTCGTCCAGCAGACCGGGCAGCACGGCGGGGCCGAGCACGTCGGTTCCCAACAGGCACAGCACCTCGTGCCGTTCGGCCGCCTCCTTCATCAGGTCCGGGTGCGTGGACTCGTCGAGGAGCGTCGAGTAGACCCAGGTCGGCCGGGCCACCACTCGCACCTCGTCCTGCGCGAACTGTTCCAACAGCCCCCCCGGGTGAAGGAGTTCGGAGCGGGAGCGGCTGATCGCGGTGTATCCGGCACGGAATCCCGCGCAGAGGGACCGGGTGTACGCGGACGGATCGGCCGGAGTCCCGGTCAGCCGGGGCCGGTTGGCCGACTCGCCGAAGTGGCCCGGCCGCCGTACCAGCCGCATCCGGTCCGTCCCCGCATCGGCCCAGTCGGCGGTGCTGACGGGGGAGGGGGCGGCCTGCCCGCCGCCGATGCCGGACATGTCGAGGGCCGTCTCGTCCCCGACGAGCAGTTGCGGCAGCAGCCCCACCCGGTGCACCGAGTCGTGCAGGGCGCGGGCCGCCGGATCGTCCGACTCCGCGGCGGGCAGCGGCGGGTGGAACAGCGTCTCGATGTCGACGAGCACCGGGTGCTCCCCGTCGGCGATCAGGTTCTCGTAGTGCAGGTCGGTCCCGTCCAGCACATGCAACAGGGCCAGCAGCGCGCCCTGGCGCCGGTAGAAGGACTCCACCTGGCGGGCCGAGCGGCAGGGCCGTTCCGCGGCGAACTCCACCCATCCGTAGCCCCCCCGGTCCAGCACGGCGAGCGAACGGAGTCCCGGTGTGCCGGGCAGCGCGTTGAACCAGCGGACGAGTTCGTTGAAGTGCCGGTGGGCGGCGAGCGGCCGGGGCTTGTAGACCAGCCGGGAGCCGTCCTCGAACCGGAGCAGCATCACGGTCCGCCCGCCCCGGTGGCCGTCCCCGGCGCCGGGCTCGACCCCCACCAGCAGCCCGCGCCTGCCTGCCCGGCGGTCGTCGGCCGCATCGGGACCTGACGCACCGTCATCGAAGATTCCACTGCCGCCCGGCCGGCCGTCGATCGCTCCGTCAGCGCCCCCCGTGTTCGGCAGCAACGGCCGGTCGGCGGTGAACCGGACCAGCATCTCGGTGAGCGCCGCCGCGGCGTCGAGTGCGGCCCGCGCCAGGATGCGGGCGAGTACGGGGTACGTGGCGAACAGCGCGGCCAGTCCGTCCCGGGATCCGGTCAGCCGCACGAAGTCGGCGAACCGGTCCTCGGGGCTCTCCCCGGCCAGCCGTCCGTCCTTGCGTGCCAGATGCAGTTCCAGAACCAGGGTGCGGGCGGCGAGCCGGGCCAGCCGCCTGGCCAGATGCCGCTCGAAGTCGCTTTGTACGGAGGCGAGTTCGGCGTACGCGTACGGCCGCTGAGGCAGCCCCTCCAGCATGCGTTCCGCCGCGCGGGCCGTGAGCGGTGCGAGGGCGCGCGCGAAGCCGCGCAGCCCCGGGAAGCCGTCCCCGTCGTCGACGTCCGCCTTTTCGGGAGCGGCGAGGACCGCCTCGCGGACGAACACCGCCCAGTCCGGCGCGTGGTCGGGAAGCGGTTCACCGGCGGTGAGCGCGGGCCGCCACCACGGTCCGTCCAGCAGGGCGGACGCGGGAGCCCCGGTCCGGTCCGCATCCGACGGACGTGTCACGGGGGAGACGCACAGCCGTGCGCCGCCCATCGCTTCGTCACCCGTCATCGCACCTCCTCGGTCCGGCGCCGGTGTCACCGGTCCGCCACGTCCATACTCCCGACACGAGGCCCGGAGGACATGGGGGCAGCGCCCCCATCTTTCTGCCCCGGCGGTACGCGGGGGTGCGGATGACGGCTGCGAGGCACGCATACGGGGCGCGGGTGCGGGCCGTGGGCGAGGTTGTAAGCGTGCGGATGACGGTGCGGGCACGGGTACGGGTACGGGACCTGAGCTCGGCCCGCGGTTGCGGCCCCCCGGCTCACCGTTCCCGGCTCACCGTCCTGGCACCGCCGTGTCGACGCGTGGCGGGGCGGTCGACCCCCGGACCATCAGTTCCGCCCCGATCGTCGCGATGCCGCCCGGCGGGGGCGTCTCCTTGCCCATGGCCAGCCGCCCTGCCCGCGCGCCCGCCTCGAACAGCGGCAGCCGCACGGTCGTGAGCGCCGGAACCGCGTCCACCGAGAACGGCAGATCGTCGAAGCCCGCCACCGACACGTCCTCGGGGATGCGCAGCCCGCGCTCCCGGATCGCTGCGCAGGCACCCAGTGCCACCGTGTCGTTGGCGGCGACGATCGCCGTCACCTCCGGTTCGCGGCGCAGGAGTTCGAGGGTGGCGACGTACCCGGAACGGCGGTCGTAGAGGCCGTGGACGGTGAGCCGTTCCTCGTCGTAGGCCCCCCGCGCACCGCCGGGTTCGCCACCGGCACGTTCACCGCCGTCGAGTCCGCCCCCAGGCCCGTCGCCGGCTCCTCCACCGGCCCCACCACCGAGTCCGGCCGCCCGCATCGCGTCCCGGTGGCCCTCCAGCCGGTGACGGGTGGTCGTGCGCTCCGCCGGGCCCGCGACGTAGCCGATCCGCGTGTGGCCGAGCGCGAGCAGGTGCTCGGTGAGGCGACGCGCGCCGCCGCGGTTGTCGAAGGCCAGCGCGGCCACGACCGCCTCGCCGCCCGCCAGCGGGGGCCGCCCGCACAGCACCACCCGGGTCCCCGCGTCCGCGAGCTTCGTGAGCTTGGCGGAGATCGCCGCCTGATGGGCCGGGTCCTCCACGGCGCCCCCGGTCAGGATCACGGCCGCGGCGCGCTGACGCTGGAGCAGCGTGAGGTAGGTCAGTTCGCGCTCGGGGGAGCCGCCGGTGTTGCAGACGACGGCGAGTTTCTCGCCCCCGGCCCGCCCGGAAGATCCCGTCCGCCCGGAGGAGGTCACTCGTCCGGAGGAGCCCGCCCGTCCGGAACCGCTCCCGGCCCCCGCCCGCCCGGTGTCGTCTTCCGCCCCCGACTCGCCGATCTCCGACTGCGCCGCGCCGGCCATGATCCCGAAGAACGGGTCGGCGATGTCGTTGACCAGGATCCCGACCAGGTCCGACGTGGCCGCCGCCAGCGAACTCGCGGGCCCGTTGAGCACGTAGTCCAGTTCGTCCACCGCGCGCAGCACCCGCTCCCGGGTGGCCTCGGCCACCGGGTAGTTGCCGTTCAGCACGCGGGAGACGGTGGCCGCGGACACCCGGGCGCGGGCCGCCACGTCCGCCAGGGTGACTGTCATCACTTTCCTCCGAGGAGCGACACGGTGAGGGGCAAGAGGTGAGGGGTGGGAGAAGCCGTCAGCGTGCCCCCTCTTGTCCGGGCCGCTGTCGGCAGGCTAGCGTCATGCTCGATAGAAAGCGCTTGCTACGCGGCTGTGCCGCCGCCGATGTCACTCCCGGCCTCGGCGACGGCGCCGGTGCTCGCCCCGGCTGTATGGAGGAAATTTCGTGACACGCAGGACAGTGCGCATCGCCATGAACGGTGTGACGGGACGCATGGGGTACCGGCAGCACCTGGTCCGCTCGATCCTCGCGATCCGCGAGCAGGGCGGTGTCGACCTCGGGGGCGGCGAGGTGCTGTGGCCCGAGCCGGTCCTGGTCGGGCGTCGCGCCCACGCGCTGGAGGAGCTCGCCCAGCGGCACGGTCTGACCGAGTGGTCGACCGACCTCGACGCGGTCCTCGCGGACGACACCGTCGACATCTACTTCGACGCCCAGGTCACCTCGGCCCGCGTCGACGCGCTCCAGAAGGCGATCGCGGCGGGCAAGCACATCTACACCGAGAAGCCCACCGCCACGGACGTCGAGGGCGCCCTGGAGCTGGCCCGCCAGGCCCGTGACGCCGGCATCAAGCACGGCGTCGTCCAGGACAAGATCTTCCTGCCGGGTCTGCTGAAGCTGAAGCGCCTGATCGACGGCGGCTTCTTCGGCGAGATCCTGTCCGTGCGCGGCGAGTTCGGCTACTGGGTCTTCGAGGGCGACTGGCAGGAGGCCCAGCGTCCGTCGTGGAACTACCGCGCCGAGGACGGCGGCGGCATCGTCGTCGACATGTTCCCGCACTGGGAGTACGTGCTCCACGAGCTGTTCGGCCCGGTCAGCACCGTCCAGGCGCACGTCCGGACGCACATCCCGAAGCGCTGGGACGAGCAGGGCAAGCCGTACACCGCCACCGCCGACGACGCCGCGTACGGCATCTTCCAGCTGGCGAGCGGTGCCGTCGCGCAGATCAACTCCTCCTGGGCGGTCCGCGTCAACCGCGACGAGCTCGTCGAGTTCCAGGTCGACGGCACGCACGGCTCCGCCGTCGCGGGGCTGCGCAACTGCCGTGTCCAGCACCGCTCGGCCACGCCCAAGCCGGTCTGGAACCCGGACCTCCCGGTCACCGAGTCGTTCCGCGACCAGTGGCAGGAGGTCCCCGACAACGCCGTCTTCGACAACGGCTTCAAGGCCCAGTGGGAGCTGTTCCTGCGCCACATCGTGCTCGACGAGCCGTACACCTGGGACCTGATGGCCGGGGCGCGCGGCGTCCAGCTCGCCGAGCTGGGCCTGAAGTCCGCCGCCGAGGGCCGCCGCCTCGACGTACCGGAGCTGACCCTGTGACCGCCGTGACCGCCGCCCCCGCGCACGGCACCACACACGACGCCACGAACGGCCCTCGCGCCGCATCGGAGCTGATCTGAGTGACCATCCACCTCCCGCAGGGCCCCTACGAGCCCCGCACCACCCCGCTCGACCTCGCGCCCGGTCGTGCACCGCTGGCCTCCCGCACGGTGTTCTCGGCCGCCCATGTGGTCGCCGACCCGTACGCGGACATCAGCCCCGACGACCCCGCCGCCATCGACTGGGACGCCACCCTCGCCTTCCGCCGCCACCTCTGGTCGCACGGCCTGGGCGTCGCCGAGGTCATGGACACCGCCCAGCGAGGCATGGGCCTGGACTGGGCGGGCGCGGCCGAGCTGATCCGCCGCTCCGGCGCCGAGGCCAAGGCGGTCGGCGGCCGGATCGCCTGCGGCGTCGGCACCGACCAGCTCCCCGCCGGCCCGGCGACCCTCTCGGAGGTGCGCGCCGCGTACGAGGAGCAGCTCGCCGTCGTCGAGGAGAGCGGCGCCCAGGCCATCCTGATGGCCTCCCGCGCCCTCGCCGCCGCCGCAAAGGGGCCCGAGGACTACCTGGAGACGTACGCGCACCTGCTGCGCCAGGCGTCCGAACCGGTCGTCCTGCACTGGCTGGGCCCGATGTTCGACCCCGCGCTGGACGGCTACTGGGGCTCCACGGACCTCGACGCCGCCACCGACACGTTCCTGAAGGTCATCGCCGAGCACCCGGACAAGGTCGACGGCATCAAGATCTCGCTGCTGGACGCCGAACGCGAGATCGACGTGCGGCGCCGCCTCCCCGGCGGGGTCCGTTGCTACACCGGCGACGACTTCAACTACCCCGAGCTGATCGCGGGCGACGACCAGGGCTTCAGCCACGCCCTGCTCGGCATCTTCGACCCGCTGGGTCCGCTGGCAGCGCACGCGGTACGGGTGCTCGACACCGGAGACGTCCAGGGATTCCGCGAACTCCTGGACCCTACGGTCGAGTTGTCCCGCCACCTCTTCCAGGCCCCCACCCGCTTCTACAAGACGGGTGTGGTGTTCCTCGCCTGGCTGGCCGGCCACCAGGACCACTTCACCATGGTCGGCGGCCTCCAGTCCGCGCGTTCGCTGCCGCACCTGGCGAAGGCGTACGAACTCGCCGACCGGCTGGGCCTGTTCCCGGACCCGGAGCTGGCCGAGTCCCGGATGCGCGCCCTGCTCGCGGTCAATGGAGGCGACCGCGGCAAGGGCGGCAACAGCGGTGACGGAGGCACCCGATGAGCGACGGACGTCTCTCCATCAACCAGGAGACCATCAAACAGTGGTCGCTGCCCGAACTGGCCGAGGGCTGCGCCAAGGCGGGCATCGACAAGGTGGGCCTGTGGCGCGGGCCCGTCCAGGAGTACGGCGTGGAGCGCACGGCCGCCCTCCTCGCCGACAACGGACTGACCGTCACCAGTCTCTGCCGCGGCGGATTCTTCACCGCCGTCGACCCGGTGGAGCGGGCCCGCGCCCTGGACGACAACCGCGCGGCGATCGGCGAGGCGGCGGCTCTGTCCACCGACACCCTGGTACTCGTCTCCGGGGGGCTGCCCGCCGGGGACAAGGACCTGCACAGCGCCCGCGAACGCGTCGCCGACGCCTTGGGGCAACTGGCCCCGTACGCGGCGGAACGCGGGGTACGTCTCGCGATCGAGCCCCTGCACCCGATGTTCGCCTCGGACCGTTGCGTCGTCTCCACGCTCTCCCAGGCCCTGGACATCGCGGAACGCTTCCCCGCCGATCAGGTCGGCGTGGTCGTCGACACGTACCACATCTGGTGGGACGACCAGGCGGCCGCACAGATCGCCCGCGCGGGCGCGACCGGCCGCATCCACTCCTTCCAGCTGGCCGACTGGATCACCCCGCTCCCGGCCGGTGTCCTGCTCGGCCGCGGCCAACTCGGCGACGGATCCGTGGACTTCCGCGCGTTCCGCTCGCTCGTCGAGGCCACCGGCTTCGACGGCCCGATCGAGGTGGAGATCTTCAACGAGGCCCTCTGGGCCCGCGACGGCGCCGAAGTCCTCGCGGAGGTCGCCGCCCGCTACGCCGAACACGCCTGCTGAGAAGCATTTCTGACACTCCATTTGCCTCTAAGGTAAAGAGATCGTCAAGGTGTGCAACCGTTTCGGCGACCGCCGAGTCGTATCTGGCGTCGGGTGCTTCCGGGGAGGGGATCTGGGGGGATCGGGAAGCACTGACGGAGGGGGAAAGCGAGGGGGGTCCGGTCGCTACGACCGGACCCCGTTTCGTTGTGTCGACCGTTTTCCCGGGGGCCGCCTCCGCTCTCCGGGGCGCCGTTTCCCGGAGCGGCAGCCGTGGGCGGACACCCCGGCCACCGGACCGCCGGGAGCCGAACCCCGCACCGGGCACGACACCAGGTGCAAGGTTCGATCAGGTTGGTGACGGGGATCAGCGGCACAAGGCTGTGTCCACGATGCTGTCCATGCGTTCCTTGGCGGCCTGGCCCGGCTGCATCGTGACTGCGACATTGACGGCGCGCCCGTCCTCGGTGACGCCGCCCCGGGTCTCGTATCCGGTGATGCTGCCGCCGTGGCCCCAGTAGACGCTGTCGCACGAGAGCGGGGTGCTCACGAGTCCCAGCCCGTAGCGGGCACCGGCGGCAAAGGGGTAGCCGGCGGGGATGGTGGTGCGCATCTGGTCGAGCTGGGCCTTCGGCAGGAGGCGGCCGGACAGGAGCTCGGAGAAGAAGCGGTTCAGGTCGGCGTTGGTGGAGACCAACTGGCCGGCCGCCCAGGCCCAGGAGGGGTCCCATTGCGTCGCGTCGACCAGGGGCGCGCCCGGAGAGTCCTGGTAATAGCCCTTGGGGTGGCGCTCCTGGATGGTCACCTCGCCCGGAGCGGGGAAGTAGGTGTGACGCAGCCCGAGGGGCTTGATGACGCGTCGGTCCATCTCCTCGGCGAGCGGGCGGCCGGTGACCTTCTGAACGATGAGACCAGCCACCAGGTAGTTGGTGTTGTTGTACTCCCACCGCGCGCCGGGGGCGAAGTCGGCCTTGTGCTGCAGAGCGAGGTCGAGGAGCTCGCGGGGTTCGTAGTAGCGGATGTCGTCGCTGAGGTACTTGGTGTAGTTGGGAAGCCCGCTCGTGTGCTGGAGGAGCTGACGTACGGTGATGCGGCGTCCGTCGATTTCGTCGCCGCGCAGGAGGCCGGGGAGGTAGGTGTCGACCGAGGCGTCGAGGCCGATCTTGCCTTCAGCGACCAGTTGCAGCACGACCACCGCGGTGAACGTCTTGGTGTTGCTGCCGATCCGCACCTGTCCGTTGCTGGGCACCTTGGCGCCGGTGGCCAGGTCACCGACACCCGCGGTGTACGTGCGGGTGCGACCGTCACGGCCCATGACGCTCGCCAGCGCACCAGGCACGCCATCGGAGCTCACCAGTGTGTTCAAGCCCTGCTGAACCGTGTCCGGCCTGGGCGCGGCCGATGCCGTGGACGGCGCCGGGGCACTCATCGCCATGATGCCGCCGACCACCACGGCCACGGCCGTTGCGGCTCTGAGGGCATTCCGCCGGCGCCCGGACGAACGCAGCCTCTGCCCTGTCTGCTCATGCACGAGTAAGCCCCTTATGGAGATCGTTGGGAGACCGGTGGTGGTGTGTACCGGGCCCCAGCTTCTCCGATGTGATCACCCGGGACGATCCGGCCAACCGGCCGGCTGCGGGTAGGGCCAACCCCCGAGCGCACTCGATTGACGAGGAACGGGGCAGGAGAGGCGAGGAACGGCGCGCTCGGTGCGCAACAGGCGGCCCAGCGGATCCCGGGCGTTTTCTCGGCCGTGGGGGACCGGTACCGCAGCGCTGCGAAGCTGCCCCGTCGTCAGTTGTCTTGAGTCATGTCGCTCGCTGCCACCACGGGCTCGTGAGGCAGTGCTTGTTCTCATCGGATTCGTACGGGGAACGACAAGCGCGACCTGTCCGGCTGGCTGTTTTTGTTCGTTGCTTCTGGGAAGAGCGTCGTGACAGCATTCGGCACGTGTTCGACAACGGTGATGTCACATCAGAACCGCCCGCACGCCGGTCAAGGATTGCTGAGTTGGTCGACTGGTCTGCTTCTGAAGAGCCTTCGGCGCCACGTGAGGCACCCGGACCGGCTTCTGTCATGACGCCGGAGGGCGATCCGGAGGCGGTGGCTCGGCGCGAATTTGCTGTGTTGCTGGGCGAATTTCGGCGTACGGCGGTGCTGGTGCCGTTGGATGCGGGCGGGGATCCGTGGTCCGCGGAGCAGAACGGGGTGCGGTGGATCTGTGCGTTCTCGGACGAAGAGGCACTCGCCAGGTTCGCTGAGGCTCGTGGTGACGGTGAGCGGGAGTGGATCTATCGGACCGTTCTGGGGGCACGGTTGCTGGATGTGATGGTGCCGATGCTGCCGGGACCGGCGGGGGTGGCTCTGGACGCGGGCAGCGAGGACGGGATGCTGTTCCCGCCGGTGGTGGGGATCGTGCCGGATGCGGTGGCGGTGGATCTCGGAGGTGTGGTGTGAGCGAGGACGGTGCCGATCTGCATGTGCCGCCCGAGGCGCTGGCCGCTATCGCGAAGGGGATCGATCTGGCGCATGCCGAGTTGAAGGATCTCGGGATGGTCGGTGAGGCGTCGGCGGGGCGTGGCTTCTCGGATCTCGGCCTGTCGGGGCTGGAGTTGGGGCATGGCGGGCTGGCGTCGGAGTTCCGGACGTTCTGTGACCGTTGGGAGTGGGGCGTGCGGGCTCTGACGCAGAAGGGCAACAACTTCGCCCTCGGGGTCGGGTTGTCGGCAGGAGCCTTCGCGGAGCAGGAACAGTACGTCAAGGACTCGTTCAAGATCGGTGTGAACTCCCTGAACGGCAATCCGCACCTGTCCGAGGACGAGGTCAGGAACATGAGCTGGGACACGATCAGCGGCCAGACTGCTTACGACAACCCGGACTTCAGCCGTGAGTCGGCGCTGAAGGCGTATGGAGAGGTGGAGCAGGCCTGGCGGGACACGGGCCGTGATCTGGGGGTCGGACCGCCGGACCCCGCCGAGGATTCCGGGGTGATGGATCCGGAGGTGCTGGACCGGGCGGCCGAGCGGCTCGGGGGCCACTCGGGTACGTCGCCGGAGACGACCGCGCAGACACCGCGAGGGTCGGGGCAGGGGGACTGAGGCGTGGACTGGGAAAAGCTCAGCGACGGGCTGATCGACGGGGCCGGCCGTGTGGTCGACCAGGGCAAGGAACTCGCCGGGAAGGCGATCGACGTCGGCACCGACGTGGTGGGCGCGGGACTGGACAAGGTCGGTGCGCACGACTGGGCGGACGAGGTCGAGGACTGGGGGGACGCGACCGCGTCCTCACTGGGAGCGGAGGTCGCGGAGCGTCAGCTCGGGCAGAGCGAGGAAGCCGATGAGCTGATCCACGGCAAGCCGGAGAAGGTCGCCGCGACGGTGAAGAACCTCCGCGACTTCCAGCGCGCGTTCGGTCTGGTCGGCAGCGGGATGAAACGGCTCGATTCCGGCCACTGGAAGGGCGAGGCGGCCGACGCCTTCCGGCGGAGGTTCGAGACCCTGCCGACGGACTGGCTGCGTGCGTCGGACGCGTTCGAGGATGCCGCCAAGGCGCTGGAGACGTACGCGCAGACGGTGACCAGCGCACAGGGCAAGGCCCGCGAGGCGATCGCCCTGTACAAGGAGGGCAAGCAGGACTACGAGAGGGCCGCTGCCGCGTTCCGGGAGAAGGCCGAGGCGTACAACGCCGCCCGCAGCACGGACCATCCGCTGCCGCACCCGGGCGAGTTCTCCGACCCGGGGCAGGCCAAGCGACAGCATGCGCAGGAGATACTGCGGCATGCCCGGCAGGCGCGCGACGAGGCCGCCGCAACGGCCAAGAGCGCGATCACCACCGCCATGGCGCACGCGCCGAAGGAACCCACCGGCCTGAACCGGCTCAAGAACGAGGCCTACGACCACGTGGTCGGGCAGGGCATCGAGCTCGCCCACTTCGGCGGCGGAGTCGTCAAGGGCGGTGCCGGGCTCGTCAACTTCGTCCGCTCGCTCTCCCCGACGGACCCGTACAACCTGACCCACCCGGCCGACTACTACAAGGGCGTCCACACCACGCTCGCCGGCCTCGTCTCCACCGGCGCCCGTCCCGACCGGGCACTGAAGAACGCCTGGGACTCGGCCAAGGAAGACCCGTCCGAATTCACCGGCCGTCTCGTCCCGGAACTGATCGGTACCAAGGGCGGCGGACTCGCACGCGGCGGCCTGAGGGCGGCCACGAAGAACGCCCTCAAACACCCCACAGGCAAGAACCGGCACGGACACGAGAAGAACCCCGACTCCAGCGCCAAGAAATGCAGCGAGGTCAAGTGCGCCGGAGACCCCGTCGACATCGCCACCGGACGCATGCTGCTCCCACAGACGGACATCGCGCTGCCCGGCTCGCTGCCGCTCGTCTTTGAGCGAGTCTTCGACTCCTCGTACCGGGCCGGCCGCTGGTTCGGAACCGGCTGGTCGAGCACGGTCGACCAGCGCCTGGAGATCGACGCGGAAGGCGTGGTGTTCAGCTGTGACGAAGGCAGCCTGCTCGCCTATCCGCACCCCGCGCCGGGGGTTCCCGTCATGCCCACGCACGGCCGCCGCTGGCCCCTGGACCGGGTGGACGGCGGCTACACCGTCACCGACCCCGAAACCGGCCGCGTCCGGCACTTCGTCGACCAACCCAACGGCGAGCCGGCACTCCTGGACCGGATCGACGACCGCAACGGCCGCTGGATCACCTTCGAACACGACGAGACCGGTGCCCCGACTTCGATCGTCCACCACGGCGGCTACCACCTGAAGCTCACCACGAACGACGGCAGGATCACCGCCCTCCACCTGGCAGGCGCCGCCCCCGACGGCACCGACCAGGAAATCCTCCGCTACGGCTACACCGATGGCCACCTCACCGAAGTTGTCAACTCCTCCGGCCGCCCCCTGTGCTTCGGCTACGACGGGCTCGGCCGCATCACGTCGTGGACGGACACCAACGGCAGCCGGTACGACTACGTCTACGACGAGCATGACCGATGCGTGTACCAGACCGGCACCAGCGGTCACCTCGAAGCCCGCTTCACCTGGGACGACACCGACCCCGATACTGGGCTGCGCATGACATCGATGACGGACGGCCTCGGCCACACCACGCGATACGTGATCAACGAACGCTCGCAAGTGGTGGCCGAGATCGATCCGCTGGGAGCCGCCACCCGCTTCGAGCACGACCGGTTCCACCGGCCTCTGTCCGTCACGGATCCCCTGGGACACGTCACCCGGTCCACGTATGACGAGCACGGCCACCTGACCTCGGTGACCCGTCCGGACGGGCGGGAACTGACCGCCGAATACAACGCCCTCGGCCTAGCGGTGCGCGTCAAGGGAACGGACGGGACAGTCACCCGACAGACCTACGACGAACGCGGCAACCGCACGTCGGTCACCGACGCGTCGCATGCCACCACACAGTTCACGTACAACGAAGCGGGCCACCTCACCTCGGTGACCGACCCCCTTGGCCACACCACGCGCATACACAGCGACCGGGCCGGACTCCCGATGGAGATCACCGACCCGTTCGGCGCGGCAACACGCTCGGAGCGTGACGCGTTCGGCCGCCCGACAGCCCTCGTCGACGCTCTTGGAGCGACCACCCGGCTGGAATGGACGGTCGAGGGCCGACTCGCCCGGCGTATCGCCCCGGACGGCACCGAACAGTCCTGGTCCTACGACGGCGAAGGCAACTGCCTGTCCCATACGGACGCCATGGGCAGGGTCAGCCGCTTCGAGTACATGGACTTCGACCTGCTGACCGCACGCACGGGGCCGGACGGTGTGCGTCACGAGTTCACTCACGACGCCAACCTGCAGTTGACCCGGGTCACCAACCCGCTGGGGTTGAGCTGGAATTACATATACGACGCAGCAGGCCGCCTCACCTCCGAGACAGACTTCGACAACCGCACGCTTACCTACACGCACGACAGCGCCGGGCGGCTGACTGCCCGCACCAACGGCCTCGGCCAGACCATCCGGTACGAGCACAATGAACTGGGCCGACTCCTCCGCAAGGACGCGGACGGCGCGATCAGCACCTTCGAGTACGACATCTTCGATCAGCTCGCCGTGGCCACCGGCCCCGACGCAACCCTGACCCGGCTGCGCGACCGGTACGGGCGCCTCAGGTCCGAGACCGTGAACGGCCGCGCACTCATCTACACCCACGACGTTATCGGCCGCCAGGTCTCCCGTACGACGCCGTCCGGAGCGGTGAGCGAATGGCAATACAACGCGGCCGGTCAACGCGCCACACTCACCACCGCGGGCCGCACGCTTTCGTTCGCCCACGACGCCGTCGGACGGGAGATCACCCGCCACGTCGGCGGGACGATCAACCTGACCCATGAGTTCGACACCATGGGCCGCCTCACCGGCCAGCAGACAACGGCCCACGACCACAGCGTGCAGCACCGCACCTTCACCTACCGCGCCGACGGCAACCTGATCGGCATCGAAGACCAACTCTCGGGCCACCGCCGCTTCGACCTGGATGCGGCGGGGCGCGTCACGGCCGTCCACGCGGCAGGCTGGTCGGAGACATACGCGTACGACGAAGCAGGCAACCAGACCCACGCCTCCTGGCCCACCACTCACCCCGGCCAGGAAGCGACAGGACCGCGCGCCTACACTGGCACCCGCATCACCGACGCCGGCCACGTCCGCTACGAGCACGACGCTCAGGGCCGCATCGTCCTACGCCAGAAGACCCGCCTCTCCCGCAAGCCGGACACCTGGCGCTATGAATGGGACGCCGAGGACCGCCTGACCTCCGTCACCACACCCGACGGCACCCGCTGGCGCTACCTCTACGACCCACTCGGCCGCCGCATCGCAAAACAGCGTCTGTCCGCCACCGACAATGAATCGGTGACGGAAGAAGTCTCCTTCACCTGGGACGGCACAACCTTGTGCGAACAGCTCACCCGCACGGACAGCCTGCCCAACCCGATCGCCCTGACCTGGGACCACCAGGGCTTCCAGCCACTGACCCAGACGGAGCGCATCCTCTCAGCGGACACCTCGCAGACCACGGTCGACGAACGCTTCTTCGCCATCGTCACCGACCTCATCGGCACCCCGACCGAACTCATCGACGAGTCGGGCACCCTCGCCTGGCACACCCGCAGCACACTATGGGGAACCACAACCTGGGCCGCTGCCAGCACCGCCTACACACCACTCCGCTTCCCCGGCCAATACTTCGACCCGGAAACCGGCCTCCACTACAACTACTTCCGGCACTACGACCCGGAGACGGCCCGGTACCTCAGCGCGGACCCCTTGGGCCTGAAACCTGCCCCAAACCCGGCAACGTATGTAAAAAACCCTCACATCTGGTTCGACCCATTGGGTCTCGGGCCCTGTCGCGAATTAGGGTTGAGTACCGCTGCACAAAGGGCCCTGGAAAAACTTGAGAACATCAAGCAGGACCCCCTGGGGGAAATAAATTCGACCCCCAATCATAACCACTATGATGCCGCACGGAGGGAGGCCAATGGTGAAGTCGTGGCCCGCAAGCCGGACGGGACTCCCTTCGACCACATAGCCGATCTGAAGCAGGCCCGAAATGGACTCGACAAGGTTCGAAAAGTGATCGAATTGGAACTCAGGCAACTTCCGGAGTCACTCACCGAGCGTGGACTGGAGGTTCTAATGAGTAAACAAGGCGAGGTCAACAGGCTACTGAATGATCTGAACGGATTCCTGCACTCCATTGGGCATCGATGAGCAACCAATGAGTCCCTCGATGAAATGGCAAGCCAGATCAAAGGAAAGGTCACAGTGAGCGAACCCATCAATCAAGAACTCTCATTGGAAGAACTTGACGGTCATCAATGGCCCGAGCCTTCGCCGAACGTGACAGGTCTCGTCAAGAGCATTCACGCCTTGCGCAAGCGTCCCATCAAAAGTTTGACCATCGAGGACATGCGACGACTGATTGGCCAAGACGTGGGATTGCCGTGGCTAATCCCGATGGCTTTGAAGACGCTACGAGATACTGCGCATTCTCAGGCGGAAGGGGGTTTCTACGATGATGATCTACTGTCTGCCGTCCTGACCCGGAGCCCGGAAACATGGCAGGCCATGCCACGTCTGGCCCAAGATCTCAGGGAAATCTTGACGGCTCTTCGAGACCTGTCTCCATATATCGAATCAGAGGTCGAAGGGTTCCTTTCCAATTTCCCGAACACCACTTGAAAATCGATCAGGCTCTCCAATGTCGGACGTGCGGACCGTTCCCACTGCTCAATGGATGTGTGAATTTAACGACTGATCCTGGTTATTGAAGTGGTGAGTGGTAGGCCGGGGCCAGGCGGCCTGTGTGGCAATCCCTCATACCTGGCCCGATCCTCTGGGGCTGAAGCCATGCAAGCCTCGGGCATCCGCGGTAGATTCCGACTGGGCGACCAAAGGGGCGCATATTCACATCACGCCAAAAAGGGCTCTGAGTGCGAGGTCCGTGACCATGGGAATGACCTTCGACAACGACTGGAAACGGTGACGGGCGCACCGCTGCCCATCATGCCCCGGTTCTCGGGTAACTCCGTGCGTGTCGCGTACTACACGGATGTGAAGGAACGTGAGTGGTTCCTCCTGGCCACCTTCGGCAGCCAGGAATGGCTGTGGGACACGCCCGACGTCCTCCGATTCGACCCGGAGAGCCGGGAACTGGCCGGTGCCGAATTCGAACTGCCGGGGAAGTTCGCTTCCACTGAGGACTCCGCCCGCGTTCCCTTCCTGCCCGCAGCGCGCGGGCGGACTCCGCGCGGACGAGGTACGGGACCTTCCGGCTGGAGGTCGGTCGAGACCGCTGAGCCGCATATGGCGCCGGAGAGCCCCTTCGTCGAGCAGAGTCCAGGCAGCCGGTGTCCTTGACTCGGTGAGAAGCCGACTGCGTTCCGCGTGACTGATAACGCACTCGCCAATTTGCCCTACCTTAATGGTGGATATTGGCGAACATGCCTTCCTATCACAGGAGGTTGACATGAAGCTCATCGGCTTTTACTGAGAGATGGATCCAGGATATGAATCTTCCTGGGGAGAACCTATCCCTCCTCCTCAATCAGGAGCAGGGAAGTATCCGGTTCGCGACGTAGTCAAATACCTGAAGTCGGGTTACCCCATCTTCGATGTTATGGAAATGACAGCGGATGTCATTGAAGGGGCCTTCCATGTGCCAGGTGGATCACCGTTGCTCACCGACGGTCATTTTGTTTGGCGTGAGGACTTGGCGCCACACGTCGAGCGATACGTTATCGACCTGCCGCAGGAGTTTCTTGACGCTGCGCGAAGCCACGGCTTCCGTACTCCTCCCAGCGGTCACGAGGCACTCCTGAAGATCTCCATCGAAGCAAGCAGGACGCTGGGGTTCCGCCCTGCGTGAAGCAGCCCCGTCGGGGAGGCCGTGACTGACTACGGATGTATGCCTGCGGTTCGGGCCGTCTGCGGCCTTGCGGCAGCCCTGTATGTCTCGCCAGGAGCGAGGGATGCCATTGCCATGAATGGCCCAACCGCAATCAGGTTGGTGCGGCGTGCGGTTGCGCGGCTCGACGTAGGGCGGTTCAGGCTCCGAGGCTGTCACCCTTGACCGCCGCGACGAATGTCGTCCAGCCGTCGGTCGAGAAGACGAGCGCGGGGCCGTTCGGGGTCTTGCTGTCGCGGACGGGGACGGTGGCGTGGCCGCGTGCGACCTCAAGGCACTCGCCGTTCGCTCCTCCGCTGTGGCTGGACTTGTACCAGCCGCTGTAGACCGTCGAGTCAGTGGCGCTGAGATTGGTGTGCATGCTGGTGCTCCTCCGCGATGGTCCTGACGAGGTCTACGGACTCTCGATGCGAGGCCGCATCACTCAGGGCGAGAGAGTAGGCCGTTCGGCACGATTCGACCAACGCCGGTTCATCCATGAGGTTTCCGGTGAGAAGACCCTCGACGTAGGCGACCGGCGCGGCGTCCAGGAAGTCTAGAAGGTAGACCATGCTCTCCAGTAGGGCGTGTGCTCCAGCCGCCAGGGTCAGCACATGCAGCCGCAGACGGCCGGCATCCGCCATGTCCGCGATCTTGCGCAGCTGTTCCGCCATCACGGCCGGGCCGCCGATCTGACGCCGGAGCGCCGCTTCGTCGAGCAGTGTCCAGGCGACCGGTGTTCGTGACTCGGTGAGGATCCGACCACGCTCCGCGCGGCTGACGACGAACTCGTCAAGCTGTTCCTTGCGGTAGTTGGGGCGATAGGCCTGGAACACCGCTCGGGAGTAGTCGGCGGTCTGGAGCATTCCGGGGATGAGTGCTGCCCCGTACTGGCGGATCTCTGAAGCCTCGCGCTCCAGCTCCGCCACCGCCGAGAAGTAGAGGGCGAACCGGGAGTCCAGATCCCGCAGCCACCTGACAAAGAACCCGTCAGTATTCAGCGCCAGGTCGATCCGTTGCGCGTCATCCGGCTTCGGCAGTCGTCGCCCCGCCTCGTAGTGGCTGATCAACGTCGGCGAGCACACCACCTGGTCGCCCAAGGCTTCCTGGGTCAGCCCGGCCGCGACCCGCCTCAGTCTCAGCTCTTCCCCGTACTTCTCCCTCGGCGTGCGCGGCCTCCGTTCCATCGCCATCGGCACAACTCCTTCTTCTGACCAGCGCGGTGTCAAGCCCGAACTCCTTGAGCGTACGCAGGCGCGACCCCACTCTGTGATGAGGTCGCCACAGAACGCATCCGTTCGTGGGCAATTGCGTAAGGAGAGCACGTCGTCATGAAGTATCTCGTCCGCCGACTCACCAAGTCGTTGGTGAGCTTGGTGCGCCCGGCCCCGGCTGTTGCCCGGCCGTACTCCTGTGTGTACGTGGCAGGTCCCGTCACCGTTCACCGAGCGGCGGAGGCCGCCGCGTGACCGGGCAGGAGGGAGGGGCGGATGGCTGCGGCACCGTGCGGTTGTTGCCCTGGACCAGGGCGGACGGCGGGCCGTGTTACGCCATCGGGGACGGAACCGGTCATGTGTCGCGGATGGCCGACGGCATCGAGAGCATTCAGCTCGGCATGGCGGACGACCTGCTCGGTCATGCCGACGCCCTGTTGGCGGACGGGCGGGTGACCGGCAGCGAACTGCACTTCCTGGCATCGCGGTTGACGGAGTCCCTGCGGGACGTCAAGCGGATCGCGGAGAGCCGGGGAGTCCGGCTCGTGCAGTTGGGTCCGACAGGGCCCCGGTGAAGTGGCCGGAGGTCACAACGCCGCTGCTCCTGAGGTCAGCCAGATGACCAGCCTGATCAGAACGAGCGCGTCGACCACGGTTCCGGCGATGAGCGGCACGCTGCTCGTGCGGCGCAGGAGGAGGCGGATACCGCACCAGGCTCCGTAGGCCGCCAGGCCGGTCGAGGCGAGCAGGAGAAGGGCCGTCAGCCATCCCGGCCCGTTCAGCCGTGTGAAAAGGACGATGACGACGTAGGCCAGCAGCAGCTGCGGGAAGCCCAGCAGCCACACCTTCCTGACGTCGGCCGCATCGGGGACGGCGGGGAACGGGGCGGCGGCCGGTCGCGGTGATGCGGAGGTCGGCGCGGAGGGCGGGAACGGCGCGTCCCCGCTCAGCACCCGCACTGCACGCGCGGCCAGTTCCGAAGCCTGCATGTACGACCTCCCCCTGGGGCCGAACGTTTCGGAGGGAAACGCGCAGACGTCTCAAGCGTACGGTCCGACAAGGGAGTTGGCGCTGGTTCGGGTGCGTCTGGTGGCCAGTTCCGTGCCGCACGGAAGTTACCAGGAGTGTTCCCGGTAACGGCGACGCGTGTTCCCGGAAGCGGTGACACGTGTTCCCGGAAGCGGTGGCACGGGCTCCTGGGAGCGACGCCTGAGAGGAAGGAGCCGCGCGTCGTGGACGGCACCAGGGGCTCGACGAGGTCACCCAGCGCCGGATCGCCACGAGCTACACCGTCGCCTTCTTCCGTCGTTACCTCACGGGCGACATGTCGACGCAGCCGCTCCTGACCGGTCGGGAGAAGCCGGCCGACGTGCCGGACGTGGTGAAGGTGGAGTACGTGAAGCCCCACTGAGGCCCAACGAGGCTCCGCCGAAGCCCGCCGGAAGCTCGCCGGAAGCCCGCCGGAAGCCCGCCGAAGCCCGCCGGAGCCCACCGAAGCCCGCTGAAGCCGTACCGATTCGGTGCGGCTTCGGCGTCGGTCCTTCCGGCTTCGGCGCCGGTCGGCCACCGGTCCCGCCTCGGCTCGGTCGTTCCGGCCGGGCGTCGGCCTTCCGGGTCAGTCGCCGCCTCGACCGTCCTTCTCGGCGAGCGTCCTGATGCCGTCGAGGGTGGTCTCCATTCCGGCACGCAGATCCTTCAGCCGGAAGGCGATGATCTCCTCTTCCCGGTCCGGCATCTTCTCGATGGCCACGGTGAGCCCGCTGCGACCCGGCCCGAGGCGGACCGTCTGCCGCAACAGGGTGCCCGTGCCCTCGGCCTCGATCTC
Source organism: Streptomyces sp. CB01580 (assembly GCF_001905795.1). Classification (GTDB taxonomy): domain Bacteria; phylum Actinomycetota; class Actinomycetes; order Streptomycetales; family Streptomycetaceae; genus Streptomyces. The sequence continues at coordinate 197,719 of NZ_LIXJ01000004.1, read as the reverse complement.
GTAGCGCCAGGACGCCAGGCATCGCTCCGGGTCCAGCGTCGCCTCGCCGTACCGCCCGTTCACGTCCAGGACGGCCCAGGTGAACGCGCGCCGTTCCGCCACCTCGGTCACCTGGGAGACGGTCTGCCAATCGCCGAGCCTGTCGTTGTGGTTGAAGCCCTCGAAGCGCGCACCCACCACGGGACCGTCCGCCCCGTCGAGCCAGACGACGCGCTTCAACTCCGGGCTGAACCGGGTCGGCAGGTGGATGTCCGTCACCATGTCCCACACCCGCGGCACGGCCGCCTCGACATGGACGGCGCACTGCATGCTCGGACCATCGGCGTATCTCAAAGCATCTCCCTCTTTGATCTTCCTTTCATCTTCTCGCTCTTCGAAGGCGCTCCCCTTCTTTCCTTCGGAGGCGCCCTCCTCGTCGCGCCCATTGATCATTCCGATCGCGCTCCCCGTGCGCAACGGTCCGGGCCCGATCCCCCGGAGGGGCCCCGAAGTACCCGGGGAGTGGCATTCCGAGCCGCGCCCCTACGTCCGGCGAAGCCCCCGTCCCGCGATGTCGGTGCCGCCCGATACCGTCGGAGCATGTCCAACATGGCCGTCCTCGAAGGTGTGCTGGAGCGCATCACGTACGCCAACGAGGAGAACGGGTACACCGTCGCCCGCGTCGACACGGGTCGCGGCGCGGGTGATCTGCTGACCGTGGTCGGCTCGCTGCTCGGCGCCCAGGTCGGTGAGTCCCTGCGGATGGAGGGGCGCTGGAGCTCGCACTCCCAGTACGGCAAGCAGTTCACGGTCGAGAACTACACGACCGTGCTGCCCGCCACCATCCAGGGCATACGCCGCTATCTCGGCTCCGGCCTGATCAAGGGCATCGGCCCGGTCATGGCGGACCGGATCACCACGCATTTCGGCGTCGACACCCTCGACATCATCGAGAACGAGCCGAAGCGCCTGGTCGAGGTGCCAGGACTCGGACCGAAGCGGACGAAGATGATCGCGGCGGCCTGGGAGGAGCAGAAGGCGATCAAGGAGGTCATGGTCTTCCTCCAGGGCGTCGGCGTCTCCACCTCCATCGCGGTACGCATCTACAAGAAGTACGAGGACGCCTCGATCTCCGTCGTGAAGAACCAGCCCTACCGGCTGGCCGCCGACGTCTGGGGCATCGGCTTCCTCACCGCCGACAAGATCGCCCAGGCCGTCGGCATCCCGCACGACAGCCCGGAGCGGGTCAAGGCGGGACTGCAGTACGCGCTGTCGCAGTCCACCGACCAGGGGCACTGCTTCCTTCCCGAGGAACGGCTGATCGCGGACGGGGTGAAGCTGCTCCAGGTCGACACCGGCCTGGTCATCGACTGCCTCGCCGAACTGGCCGAGGACCCGGAGGGCGTCGTACGGGAGAAGGTGCCGTCGCCCGAGGGCGGCGAGATGGTCACCGCCGTCTATCTCGTGCCGTTCCACCGGGCCGAGGTCTCGCTCGCCGCGCAGGTGCGGCGGCTGCTGCGGACGCCCGAGGAGCGGTTGCCGGCCTTCGAGGACGTCGACTGGGACAAGGCCCTGGCCTGGCTCGCGACGCGCACGGGGGCGTCGCTGGCGCCGGAGCAGGAGGCAGCGGTACGGCTCGCGCTCAGCCGCAAGGTCGCCGTGCTGACCGGAGGCCCCGGCTGCGGGAAGTCGTTCACCGTCCGGTCCATCGTGGAGCTGGCCCGGGTCAAGCGGGCCAAGGTGGTGCTGGCCGCGCCCACCGGGCGGGCGGCCAAACGGCTCTCCGAGCTGACCGGGGCCGAGGCGTCGACCGTGCACCGGCTCCTGGAGCTCAAGCCGGGCGGCGATGCCGCCTACGACCGGGACCGGCCGCTGGACGCCGATCTCGTCGTCGTCGACGAGGCGTCGATGCTCGATCTGCTGCTCGCCAACAAGTTGCTGAAGGCGGTGGCACCCGGTGCCCATCTGCTGCTCGTCGGGGACGTCGACCAGCTCCCGTCGGTCGGCGCGGGGGAGGTGCTGCGCGACCTCCTCGCCGACGGCGGCCCCGTTCCGGCGGTCCGGCTGACCACGATCTTCCGCCAGGCCCAGCAGTCCGGGGTGGTCACCAACGCACACCGGATCAACTCCGGGGTGCCGCCCCTCACCCAGGGCCTCAAGGACTTCTTCCTCTTCGTGGAGGACGAGACCGAGGACGCGGGCAGGCTCGCGGTGGACGTGGCGGCCCGCCGCATCCCGGCCAGGTTCGGCCTGGACGCGCGGCGCGACGTGCAGGTCCTCGCCCCGATGCACCGGGGACCGGCCGGCGCGGGCGTGCTCAACGGGCTGCTCCAGCAGGCCATCACGCCGGGCCGGCCCGACCTGCCCGAGAAGCGCTTCGGCGGCCGGGTCTTCCGGGTCGGCGACAAGGTCACGCAGATCCGCAACAACTACGACAAGGGCGAGAACGGCGTCTTCAACGGCACGGTCGGTGTCGTCACCGCCCTCGACCAGGACGAACAGAAGCTGACGGTCCTCACAGACGAGGACGAGAAGATCGACTACGACTTCGACGAGCTGGACGAGCTGGCCCACGCCTACGCCATGACGATCCATCGCTCCCAGGGCAGCGAGTACCCCGCCGTCGTCATCCCCGTCACCAGGAGCGCCTGGATGATGCTCCAGAGGAACCTGCTCTACACCGCCGTGACCAGGGCCAAGAAGCTCGTCGTCCTGGTCGGCTCACGGCAGGCGATCGGCCAGGCGGTCCGCACGGTTTCCGCGGGCAGACGCTGTACGGCGCTGGATTTCCGGCTGGCGGGAGCTTCCGGCGGAGGGTCCTCGGGAAAAATGATCGATCAAATCGGTGGGAAACATCACGCAGCCCTTCCGGAACCGGAACGGACGGGGCAGGATGAGTAGGCTCGCGGCACTCAGTGCCGCGAGTAGGTCCAATGGACGACCTCGAGTGCACTCTCCTGGGCCGAATGGGGGAGGGTGGAGATAGTCAGGGAACCTCGAAGAAGAGGCACTACGTCGGTGAGGGATGACGTGAGCGAGCACACCAACAACGCTGTAGTACTGCGGTACGGCGACGGCGAGTACACCTACCCGCTGATCGAGAGCACCGTCGGGGACAAGGGCTTCGACATCGGGAAGCTCCGCGCCAACACCGGTCTGGTGACGCTGGACAGCGGGTACGGCAACACCGCGGCCTATAAATCCGCCATCACCTACCTCGATGGCGAGCAGGGCATTCTGCGCTACCGCGGCTACCCCATCGAGCAGCTCGCCGAGCGCTCGACGTTCCTCGAGGTCGCGTACACCCTCATCAACGGTGAGCTTCCCAAGGTCGACGAGCTGTCGGCCTTCAAGAACGAGATCACCCAGCACACGCTGCTGCACGAGGACGTCAAGCGGTTCTTCGACGGATTCCCGCGCGACGCCCACCCAATGGCCATGCTGTCCTCGGTGGTCAGCGCGCTGTCCACGTTCTACCAGGACAGCCACAACCCGTTCGACGAGGAGCAGCGCCACCTCTCGACGATCCGGCTGTTGGCCAAGCTGCCGACGATCGCCGCGTACGCGTACAAGAAGTCGATCGGCCACCCCTTCGTCTACCCGCGCAACGACCTCGGGTACGTCGAGAACTTCCTGCGCATGACCTTCTCGGTCCCCGCCCAGGAGTACGAGCTGGACCCGGTCGTCGTCTCCGCGCTCGACAAGCTGCTCATCCTGCACGCGGACCACGAGCAGAACTGTTCGACCTCCACCGTGCGTCTGGTCGGCTCCTCGCAGGCGAACATGTTCGCCTCGATCTCCGCCGGCATCTCGGCGCTGTGGGGCCCGCTGCACGGCGGCGCCAACCAGTCGGTGCTGGAGATGCTGGAGGGCATCCAGGCCAACGGCGGCGACGTCGACTCCTTCATCACCAAGGTGAAGAACAAGGAGGACGGCGTCCGGCTGATGGGCTTCGGCCACCGCGTCTACAAGTCCTTCGACCCGCGCGCCAAGATCATCAAGGCCGCCGCCCACGACGTGCTGTCCGCGCTCGGCAAGTCCGACGAGCTGCTCGACATCGCGCTGAAGCTGGAGGAGCACGCGCTCTCCGACGAGTACTTCGTCGCGCGCAACCTCTACCCCAACGTGGACTTCTACACCGGTCTCATCTACCGGGCCATGGGCTTCCCGACCGAGATGTTCACCGTGCTGTTCGCGCTCGGCCGCCTCCCGGGCTGGATCGCCCAGTGGCACGAGATGATCAAGGAGCCGGGTTCCCGCATCGGCCGCCCGCGCCAGATCTACACCGGCGAGGTCCTGCGCGACTTCGTCCCGGTCGAGAGCCGCTGAGTCCGAGCGGACAGAGCCCGGGCCGATCGAGCCCGGGCGGGCAGGTCCCGAGCCATTGAGGCTCGTGGCACCTCGCACCATTCCGGCCGCCGGTCGGCCGGTGGTCTTCGCCCCGTGTACCGCGCTGTCGCACAGAGCGCGGAGCACGGGGCGATTCGCGTTCCGGGGCAGTGCGTGTTGCGGGGTGCGCGTTGCGGGAAGGGCGGCGGACAGGGAGAAGCGCCCCGCCGTCGATCCCCCCACGGGCCGACAACGAGGCGCTTCCCATATCCCGGAGCGGATTCCCCCCACGGGATCCGGCCGGGTGTCTGCGGGAGCCGAGGCTCCTGGGCGTACCCTCGCCCACTGCGAACTGCGTTCTTCACTTGTACTTCCGGTGCGATCTGCCGGGGTACGTACGCACGGGAGGGCCGCTCAAAGCTCCCCGGTGCACGTGCCCCGGCCAACGCTTGCCCGAAGCGTCCCCCAAGACGCTTCGCCGGACGTCCCCCAAGACATCCTTGGCATCGCACTCTTAGACTCGCGAACCCATCAGATGGTTACCCTTAAATCGATGTGATCTAAGTCTCTTTGTGGAAGTTACGTGAAGGCACGCAACCGCAGGCTGTTCGTTACGACGAAGACCGATGAGAGCGCCATCGCCGCTCCGGCAATCATAGGGTTGAGCAGCCCAAATGCCGCAAGGGGCAGGGCGGCGACGTTATAACCGAATGCCCAGAGCAGGTTGCCCCTGATGGTGGTCAGGGTGCGCCGGGAGAGCCTGATCGCATCGGCCGCCACCTTGAGATCTCCACGAACGAGCGTGAGATCGCTCGCCTCGATCGCGGCGTCCGTGCCGGTACCCATCGCCAGGCCCAGGTCGGCCTGGGCGAGCGCCGCCGCGTCGTTCACGCCGTCGCCGACCATGGCGACGGAGCGCCCCTGGGACTGGAGTTCCTTGACGACGTCGACCTTGTCCTCGGGCATGACCTCCGCGTACACCGTGTCGATCCCGACCTCGGCCGCGACGGCCTCGGCCACCGCCCGGTTGTCGCCCGTCAGCAGGATCGGGGTCAGGCCGAGCGCGCGCAGTTCGGTGACGGCCTGCGCACTTGAGCTCTTGACGGCGTCGGCGACCTCCAGGACCGCGCGCGCCTCACCGTCCCAGGCGACCACGATCGCGGTACGGCCCCAGCCCGCCGCGTGCGCCACGGCGCCCGCCGGATCGGCGGGGATCCCGATGCCCGCCTTCGTGAGCAGTTGTTCGCGGCCGACGAGGACGGCGTGGCCGTCGACGATGCCCTGGACGCCGAGTCCGGGGACGTTGGTGAAGTCCTCGGGGGTGGGGAGGGGGGTGCCGGTGCGTTCGGTGGCGCCGGTGGCGACGGCCTGGGCGATGGGGTGTTCGGAGGAGTGTTCCAGGGCGCCGGCGAGGCGCAGGACTTCGGTCTCGGTGGTGTCCGTGGTGGTGTGGACGTCGAGGAGGGTCATGCGGCCGGTGGTGACGGTGCCGGTCTTGTCGAGGACGATGGTGTCGACGCGGCGGGTGGTCTCCAGGACTTCGGGGCCCTTGATCAGGATGCCGAGCTGGGCGCCGCGGCCGGTGCCGACCATGAGGGCGGTCGGGGTGGCCAGGCCCAGGGCGCACGGGCAGGCGATGATCAGTACGGCCACGGCGGCCGTGAACGCCGCCGTCACGTCGTCCGCGACGAGCAGCCACGCGAGCAGTGTGGCCAGGGCGAGCGCGATGACGACCGGGACGAAGACGGCCGAGATCCGGTCCGCGAGGCGCTGTGCCGCCGCCTTGCCGTTCTGTGCGTCCTCGACGAGCCTGGCCATCCGGGCCAGCTGCGTGTCGGCGCCGATCCGGGTCGCCTCGACGACCAGCCGGCCGGAGGCGTTCACGGTGGCCCCGGTGACGGAGTCGCCGACGCCCACGTCGACCGGGGCGGACTCCCCGGTGAGCATGGAGGCGTCCACGGCCGACGCACCCTCGACGACCGTGCCGTCGGTGGCGATCTTCTCGCCGGGCCGTACGACGAAGCGGTCGCCGACGACGAGACGGCTCACGGGAACGCGCACCTCCGTACCGTCGCGAAGGAGGGAGACGTCCTTCGCACCCAGGTGCATCAGCGCACGCAGGGCGGAACCGGCCTTCCGCTTGGAGCGGGCCTCCAGGTACCGGCCGAGCAGGATGAAGGTGATGACGCCCGCCGCGACCTCCAGATAGATGGTGGAGGAGGCCCCGTGGCGCGAGGCGATGAGGTCGAAGCCGTGCCGCATCCCGGTCACGCCCGCGTCACCGAGGAACAGGGCCCACAGGGACCAGCCGAAGGCGGCGAGGGTGCCGACCGAGACCAGGGTGTCCATGGTGGCCACGCCGTGCCGCAGATTGGTCCAGGTGGCGCGGTGGAAGGGCAGCCCGCCCCAGACGACGACGGGCGCGGCGAGAGCGAGGGAGAGCCACTGCCAGTTGTCGAACTGGAAGGCCGGGATCATCGAGAGCAGGACGACGGGGGCGGCGAGGACCGCCGACACGGTCAGGCGCTGCCGCAGCGCGGCGAGCGCGGCGGCGGCTTCCCGTTCGGCGGCGTCGGCGGGCCGCTCGGCGATGTCGGCCGATCGGACGGCGGTGGCGGTGGGCCGGCCAGGGGGGACAGCGGCCCGTTCCGGGACATGGGGCCGCCCGGTGACGTCGGCGGACCGGTCGGCTTCGGTGCCGGTCCGGGGCGTGGGAGGTGGTGCGGGGGCCCGTGCCGGGGCGGGGGAGGGTACGGGTCGTGCCGTGTAACCGGTCTTCTCGACCGTGGCGATCAGATCGGCGATCCCGGTGCCCGGACCGAACGACACCCGGGCCTTCTCGGTCGCGTAGTTGACCGTGGCGGTGACGCCGTTCATGCGGTTGAGCTTCTTCTCGACCCGGGCCGCGCAGGAGGCGCAGGTCATCCCGCCGATCGCGAGTTCGGCCCGGAAGTTCTCGGTCGCCGGTGCCCCGGCTTCCGTCGCGCTGTGCATGTCCGAAACTCCTGAAACGCCGACCGGGCCGTACCCCACCAGTATCTGCTGGCAGGTCCGGCCCGGCGACAACGCGGGTGATGCGGGTCGGCCCGGGGAGCGGCTTCGTCCCGGGCCCGTGGGTCAGGCCGTGGCGCCGACGAGCTCGTAGCCCGCCTCGTCGACCGCGGCGCGCACGTCCTCCTCTGACAGCGGGGCGTCGGAGACGACGGTCACCTGGCCGGTGGAGGCCACCGCCTTCACCGAGGTGACGCCCTTGATGCCGGAGATCTCCTCGGAGACCGCCCCCTCGCAGTGTCCGCAGGTCATGCCGGACACCTGGTAGACGGTGGTCACCGCGCCCGCCGCGGAGTCGCCGCCAGCGCTGTCGTGGCAGGAGCCGCTCGGCGAGCAGCAGGAGCCGGTGGCCTGGGGAAGCTGGGTCTCGGCGGTCATGGGTGTTCTCCTCTTCGACTCTTCGACTGCCACTCGTCAGCCGCGACGCTCCGGCCACGGCCTCCCGGTCGCGGCGGGCGCGAAACGGCATGGCATCGGGAACCCGGCGGGTCCGGTGGGCTCCGATACTCGCACTCTATACCCCTAGGGGGTATGAATGCGAGTGCCCCCGTCGACGGGCGAGTTCCACGGTGGACGTGTCGTCTCACATCGGGGGGTGGGGGAGCGGGTTCGTACGGCTCGGTCCCGCGTGCCAGAGCGCCGACCAGGTGGCCTCGGTGACCAGGCCGTTCGGCGCGAGCGGCGGATGGTCCGCCTGGAAGCGCTGCACGGCCAGGAAGGTCTGCGGCCCGAACCGTCCGTCGAGAGCGGACCACGGCAGATAGTGACGGTTGGCGAGCATGCACTGGACCTGGGAGACCCGGTCGCCCCGTTCTCCGTACACGGTCGGCGCGTCGCCGTCGTAGAAGGCACAGACCGGGCTGGAACCGGGCGGCGGCACCGGGTTCTGCGGGTGGGCCGATGCGGCCGGGGCGATCGTGAGGGAAGCGGCCAGGGATGCGGTCAGCGCGGCCACGGCCAGGGTGACGGCCCCCGCCGCCCTGCGCGTCCTGTCCGTCCCGCGTGTCCTGTCCGGCCTGTGTGTCCAGTGGGTCCTGCGGGACAGCAGCGTCTTCCGGGTCATGGTCGGTCGTGCTCCTCGTACGGTGCGGTGGGGTGCGCGACCGGGGCCGCGCACCGCCCTCTTGTCGAGGACAACACCGCGTAGCACCACGATGTCACTTCCCGGAACCGTTCGGCGTGTCAGCCGGCCCGGTGCGGTCCGGTCGGCGCGTCGTTCCCGGACGGGTCGGCCGGTGCGTCGTTCCCGGACGGGTCGGCCGGTGCGTCGTTCCCCCGCGGGCCGCCGCAGGAGCGGAGGTAGTCCCGGGTGCGGCGGGCAATGGGGAACGGCTTGTCGGGCGGGCACGGGTACATGTCCTGCTCGACGATGGCGAAGAGGTCGACGTTCAGGGCGCGGGCCGCGGCGAGCACGGGTTCCAGCGCGGGCACCCCGCCCGGCGGTTCGCACATCACGCCCCGCGCCACGGCGGGCCCGAACGGCACCTCGTCCGCCACCACCCGGGCCAGGACCTCCGGATCGACCTGCTTGAGGTGCAGATAGCCGATCCGCTCGCCGTAGGTCTTGATCAGTTCGACGCTGTCGCCGCCGCAGTACGCGTAATGACCGGTGTCGAGGCAGAGCGAGACCAGGTCGGGATCGGTGGCGTCGAGGAAGCGGCCGACGTTCTCCGCCCCGTCGATGTGGGTGTCGGCGTGCGGGTGGACGACGACGCGCAGCCCGTACCGGTCCCGTACCTCCCGGGCCAGCCGTTCCGTCTGGGTGGTGAGATCGCGCCACTGCTCCGCGGTCAGGTCCCGGTCCTCCAGGACCTCGCCCGTCCGGTCGTCGCGCCAGAACGCCGGGATGACCACCAGATGCCCGGCGCCCATCGCCCGCGTGAGTGCCGCGATGCCGGCGACATGCGACCAGGTCCGGTCCCAGACGCCCGGCCCGTGGTGCAATCCGGTGAAGACCGTCCCGGCCGACACCCTGAGCCCCCGGCGGCCGGTCTCGTCGGCGAGCCGGGCCGGATCGGTCGGGAGATAGCCGTACGGGCCCAGCTCGATCCACTCGTAACCCGCCTCGGAGACCTCGTCGAGGAAGCGCTGCCAGGGCACTTGCCGCGGATCGTCGGGGAACCAGACCCCCCACGAGTCGGGTGCCGAACCGATGCGGATGCGCGACGGAGCAGGTGCTCGGGAGGGAGAGACCATGCGGTCCAGGCTTCCGGGCCCCGGAACCTCTGTCAATCATTCGTCCTTATGTCCGGACATAGCGTTGACAGGGGGTCGGAGGGCCGTTAGACCTTGAACAGCCGTCAGCGCCGCCGGTCGAAGGGATGTGCACGCCCATGCCCGAGCCGAAGCCCGAGCCGTACGACGTGATCACCATGGGCCGGATCGGTGTCGATCTCTACCCCCTGCAGATCGGTGTGCCGCTGGCCCGGGTCGAGACGTTCGGCAAGTTCCTCGGCGGCTCGCCCTCCAACGTCGCCGTCGCGGCGGCACGGCTCGGCCGGCGGACCGCGGTGGTGACGCGCACCGGGCGGGACGCCTTCGGGGACTATCTGCGCCACCAGTTGCGGGAGTTCGGGGTGGACGACCGGTGGGCGACGCCCGTCGACGCGTACCCGACGCCGATCACGTTCTGCGAGGTCTTCCCGCCCGACGACTTCCCCCTCTACTTCTACCGCCACCCCAAGGCCCCGGACCTGGAGATCCGGACCGAGGAACTGGATCTCGACGCGATCCGGTCCGCGCGGGTCTTCTGGGCGACGGGCACCGGTCTGTGCGCCGAGCCGAGCCGCACCTCGACCCTTGCCGCGCTGCGCGCCCGCGGCCGGTCCGGCATCACCGTCTTCGACCTCGACTGGCGCCCGATGTTCTGGGGCGAGGCCACGGCGGACGCGGCCACTCCACCGGGCGCGGCCGTCGCGCCGAACGGAATCGGCCGGGCGCCGGACCCTCACGGTCGGTTGTCGGATGCCTCCGACCAGGTGCCGGGCGCCTCCGCTCGGGTGCCGGACACCTCCGGCCGGGTGGCGCATGCCGCCACCCGCTACCGCGAGGCCCTCGCACTCGCCACCGTCGCCGTCGGCAACCCCGACGAGTGCGCGATCGCGACCGGGGAGAGCGAACCGTACGCCGCCGCCCGCGCCCTGATCGCCGCCGGTGTCGAACTGGCCGTCGTCAAACGGGGCCCCGCGGGCGTGCTCGCCGTCCACCGCGACGGCACGGTCACCGACGTGCCCCCGTTGCCCGTCGAGGTGGTCAACGGCCTCGGCGCGGGCGACGCGTTCGGCGGGGCGCTCTGCCACGGGCTGCTCAAGGGCTGGGAGACCGCACGCATCATGCGGTACGCCAACGCGGCCGGGGCCATCGTCGCCTCCCGGCTCTCCTGCTCGTCCGCCATGCCGTTCCCGCACGAGGTCGAGGCGGTCCTGACCGAGGGGGCCGTCACCGCCCACCGCACCGGAGCCGCACCATGACGCGGCCACGCACCACCCCGTGCGTCGGGCCAGGCATCGGGTCGCGCACCGGCCCGGGCATCGGGCAGCACGTCGGCGAGCGACGGGCAGGGACGAGCAGGGAAGAGACATGACGACGGATGACGACGACGAACCGCGCCGCCACCTCGGCGCGGGCAGCACGGCGAGCGGCTCCTACACCCTCGACATCTCCCCGGAACGCGCCGGCTGGGACCGGTCCCGCCTGCGCGTGCTCGCATTGGAGCCGGGTGGAATTCACACGCTCGTCACCGGGGAGAGCGAGTGGATCGTCCTGCCGCTGACCGGTGGCTGTACGGTGCATACCTCAGGTGAGATCTTTGAACTGCTGGGCCGGGAAAGCGTGTTCAGCGGGGTATCCGACTTCGCCTACCTACCGCGCGACGCCCACGCACAGATCGCCTCCGGCGCAGGAGGCCGCTTCGCCCTGGCAGGAGCGAAGTGCGAGCGACGACTCCCCGCTCGCTACGGCCCCGCGCCGGAGGTCCCCGTGGAGCTGCGCGGCTCCGGGAACTGCTCCCGGCAGGTCAACAACTTCGCCGCCGCCGACACGTTCGAGTGCGACCGGCTGATCGCCGTCGAGGTCCTCACGCCCGGCGGCAACTGGTCGTCGTACCCGCCGCACAAGCACGACGAGCACCGCCCCGGCGCCGAGTCCGTGCTGGAGGAGATCTACTACTTCGAGGTGGAGCGCGACGGCCTCGGCTACCACCGGGTGTCGCCGTCCCGTCCCGGCGGTACGGACGTCCTCGCCGAGGTCCGCAGCGGCGACGCGGTCCTGATCCCCGACGGCTGGCACGGCCCGTCCATCGCCCCGCCCGGCCGCACGCTGTACTACCTCAACGTCATGGCGGGCCCGGGGGAGCGGGAGTGGCTCATCACCGACCACCCCGACCACGCGTGGATCCGCGACACCTGGTCCTCACAACCCGTGGACCCGAGACTTCCGTTGTACGGACCGGAGGCAGTCTCGTGAGCGCGTCAGCCACCCGACGGCTCACCACCGCCCAGGCCCTGGTGACCTTCCTGACCCGTCAGTACACCGAGCGCGACGGCCGCCGGCAGCGGCTGATCAGTGCCACCTGGGGCATCTTCGGCCACGGCAACGTCGCCGGGATCGGTCAGGCGCTCGTCGAGTCCGGCCGGTCCATGCCGTACTTCCAGGGCCGCAACGAACAGGCCATGGTGCATGCCGCCGTCGGTTACGCCCGCCAGTCCGACCGGCTCTCCGCGCATGCCGTCACCACGTCCATCGGCCCCGGCGCCACCAACCTCGTCACCGGAGCCGCCCTCGCCACCGTCAACCACCTCCCCGTCCTGCTCCTGCCCGGCGACATCTTCGCGACCCGGCCCGCCGACCCCGTGCTCCAGCAGCTCGAGGTCCCGTACGCGGGCGATGTCTCCGTCAACGACTGCCTGCGCCCCGTCTCCCGCTACTTCGACCGGATCACCCGCCCCGAGGCCCTGATCCCGGCCGCCCTCCAGGCCATGCGGACCCTCGCCGACCCGGCGGAGACCGGCGCGGTCACGCTGGCGCTGCCGCAGGACGTGCAGGCCCAGGCGCACGACTGGCCGGAGGAGTTCTTCGCCGAGCGCGTCTGGTACGTGCGCCGCCCCGCCCCCGACCCGTACGAACTCCAGCGGGCGGTACGGGCCGTGCGCGTCGCCCGCAGGCCGCTGATCGTGGCGGGCGGCGGTGTGCGCCACAGCGGGGCCGGGGAGGCCCTCGCCGCGTTCGCCGCCGCCACCCGCATCCCCGTCGCCTCCACCCAGGCGGGCAAGGGCTCCCTGCGCCACGACCACCCCGCCGACGTCGGCGGCATCGGCCACACCGGCACCGCGACCGCCGACGCGCTGGCCCGGCACGCGGACCTGGTGATCGGCGTCGGAACCCGCTACTCCGACTTCACCACCGCCTCCGCCACCCTGTTCCAGAACCCGGCGGTCCGCTTCCTCAACGTCAACATCACCGGCTTCGACGCGCACAAGCTCGGCGCCCTCACGCTCGTCGCCGACGCCCGTACCGCGCTGAAGGCGCTCGACGCGGAGCTCGCCGCGCACCACCATCGCGTCGACCCGGCCTACGAGACCGAGTACACCGAGGCCAAGAAGGAGTGGGAACGGCGGGTGACGGCCGCGTTCACCGCCGACGACCCGCACGCCCGCCCCACCCAGGCCCAGGTCCTCGGCCTCCTCGACGCGCTCGTCACCGAGGACGACGTACTGATCAACGCGGCCGGTTCGCTCCCCGGCGACCTGCACAAGCTCTGGCGGGCCCGTTCCCCGCACCAGTACCACGTCGAGTACGGCTACTCCTGCATGGGCTACGAGATCCCGGCCGCGATCGGGGTCCGGCTGGCCGCCCCCGACCGCCCCGTCTGGGCGCTCGTCGGCGACGGCACGTACCTGATGAACCCCACCGAGATCGTCACCGCCGTGCAGCAGGAGCTGCCCGTGAAGCTCGTCGTGCTCCAGAACCACGGCTACGCGTCCATCGGCGGCCTCTCCGAGACGGTCGGCGCCGAGCGCTTCGGCACCGCCTACCGTCACCGCGCCACCGACGGCACCTTCACCGGCCCGCCGCTGCCCGTCGACCTCGCGGCCAACGCGGGCTCGCTCGGCATGCGGGTGCTGCGCGCCAGGACCGTGCGCGACCTGCGCGAAGCCCTCGCCGAGGCACGGGCCTCGGACGTTCCCACTTGTGTCTACGTCGAGACCGAAACGGCAGACACAGTGTCGGGCCCTCCTCCGGCACAGGCGTGGTGGGATGTTCCCGTGGCTGAGACGGCCACCCGGCCGTCGGCCGTGAAAGCCCGCGAGACGTACGACCGGAATGCCGCCGACCGACGCCATCACCTCTGAAGCGACGACCGCCGCGGGGTGCCCGGAGCCCGCCCTTCCCGCCGGCCCCGTCCAGCCATCCGAAGACGCCACCGAACCCCCACCGAATGCCATCGAAGGAGCTCTGTCATGAAGACCGTCAACCACTGGATCGGTGGCAAGACCGTCGAGGGTGCGTCGGGCAACTACGGCCCGGTCACCGACCCGGCCACGGGCGAGGTCACCACCCGGGTCGCCCTCGCCTCCCCCGACGAGGTGGACGCCGCGGTCGCCGCCGCGAAGGAGGCCTACGCCACCTGGGGCACCTCCTCGCTGGCGACCCGCACCGCGATCCTCTTCCGTTACCGCGCGCTGCTCGACGCCCACCGCGAGGACATCGCCCGCCTGATCACCGCCGAGCACGGCAAGGTGCACTCGGACGCCCTGGGCGAGGTGGCCCGCGGTCTGGAGATCGTCGAGCTGGCCTGCGGCATCACCACCCAGCTCAAGGGCGAGCTGTCCACCCAGGTGTCCAGCCGGGTCGACGTCGCCGCGATCCGCCAGTCGCTCGGCGTCGTCGCCGGAATCACCCCGTTCAACTTCCCGGCCATGGTGCCGATGTGGATGTTCCCGCTCGCCGTCGCGTGCGGCAACACGTTCGTGCTCAAGCCCAGCGAGAAGGACCCGTCGGCCGCCATGCTGCTGGCCGAGCTGGCCGCCGAGGCCGGTCTGCCGGACGGTGTGCTGAACGTCCTGCACGGTGACAAGGTCGCCGTCGACGGTCTGCTGAACCACCCGGACGTGGCCGCGGTCTCCTTCGTGGGCTCCACCCCGATCGCCCGCTACATCCACGCCACCGCCTCCGCCAACGGCAAGCGCGTCCAGGCGCTCGGCGGGGCGAAGAACCACATGCTGGTGCTGCCGGACGCGGACCTCGACGCCGCCGCCGACGCCGCCGTCTCCGCCGCCTACGGCTCCGCCGGTGAGCGCTGCATGGCGATCTCCGCGGTCGTCGCGGTCGGCTCCATCGGCGACGAACTCGTCGCCAAGATCAAGGAGCGCGCTGAGAAGATCAAGATCGGCCCGGGCAACGACCCGTCCTCCGAGATGGGCCCGCTGATCACCGCCGCCCACCGCGACAAGGTCGCCTCCTACGTCACGGGCGCGGCGGCCCAGGGCGCCGAGGTCGTCCTGGACGGCAGCGGCTTCACCGTCGAGGGCTTCGAGAACGGCCACTGGATCGGCCTCTCCCTCCTCGACCACGTGTCCACCGACTCGGACGCGTACAAGGACGAGATCTTCGGCCCGGTGCTGTGCGTGCTGCGCGCGGAGACGTACGAGGAGGGCGTGGCCCTCATGAACGCCTCGCCGTTCGGCAACGGCACCGCGATCTTCACCCGTGACGGCGGTGCCGCCCGCCGCTTCCAGCTGGAGGTCGAGGCCGGCATGGTCGGCGTCAACGTGCCGATCCCGGTTCCGGTGGGCTACCACTCCTTCGGTGGCTGGAAGGACTCCCTCTTCGGCGACCACCACATCTACGGCAACGACGGCGTGCACTTCTACACCCGCGGCAAGGTCGTCACCACCCGCTGGCCGGACCCGGCCGACGCACCGGCCGGTGTGGACCTGGGCTTCCCCCGCAACCACTGATCCCCACTGCCCCGACCGCGGGCCCCGATCCCCCCGACCCGACGGCCCGCCCGGACACACCCCCTCCGTGTCCGGGCGGGCCGTCGCCGCGTTCCGGGGGCCGGGCGGGCCGTCGTTCTGTTCCGCGGTCGGGCGGGCCACGTGCTCCGGGCGGACCGCGTGTGCGTCCCAGCGGCTCACATGCGCCGCAGCCCCAGGTACTGCAGCGCCCCCATGCCCGCCACGGTCAGCCCCTGGAACACGATCCAGCCATTGCCGATCCCCGTCGCCGTCAGCGCGTCCACGAGCACGGTGACGACACTCGCCACGGCCCAGGCGGTGTTCAGGGCGATGACGACGGCGACCGCGCCCCGGTGGAGCTCGGCCCGGCGGGAGACGGACAGCAGCCACGCCGCGTACACCGTGAGGAACACGCCCACCGCGTACTCCACCGGACGCGGCACGCCGAGGAACGAGTCCAGGACCGTGGCGAGCGCGAGATAGCCGATGCCGTTGGCGCCGGTGAGGACCACGTCCGCCATGAGGGCCGTCCGGAGCAGTCCGTCGGTGCGGGCGGCGCCCGTCGTGCCCACCGTGTCCTTCGTGCCCGGTGTTGGGGCCGTACTCGCGTTTCGGTACGCCATCACTGGGTCCTCCTGTCGTTGTCACGCGGTCTGTCGTGTCGGGCCTTCGGCGAAGGCACGTGCCACATGAGGAAGGTACGGACGCACGCGGCACCCGCTCAATTACCTCGGAGGTCATGCGCGTGAACGCGCCGCGCATTTCTCTTATGACCGCGAGTGAAAAGAAGGCTTCTCGTGTGACGCAGGCCACGTGATATGTGCCACTCTTATCCCGATTTGGGGCGTTTGGCGTGTGGGGTGGGTCATGTGGCGGCGGTCACTATGAGGGCGGATAGTAGGCCGGCTCCGGACCCGTCTTCCCTGCGTTTCGCCGCTCTGCGCGGAAATCTCGGATCATTTCCTCGGGCACCTACGGTTCGTTTTAGTAAAAGGCCCTCGTTGACTTGGATTTCCTCCTCGCATAACAATTTTTGACATCACCCCCCGATCGAAGAGGAATTGCTGAATGCAGATCACTGCGATGCCCAAGAATTTCGCTCGTATGACCCGCACCAAGAAGACTTCTCTGGGCATGCTCGCGGCAGGCGCGGCGGTTGTCGCCGGTGCCGTCGCCGGAGCCCCGGCCGCCTCGGCCGCCACCCCGGCCCAGGCTCCCGCCGCCCCCACCCGGGCGAGTGGCGGCAACGTCGACGCCTGGATCAAGCAGGCGCTGGAGGTCATGCGGGCGAAGGGCATCCCGGGCTCGTACGACGGGATCCACCGCAACCTGATGCGTGAGTCCGGCGGCAATCCGAACGCCATCAACAACTGGGACTCCAACGCCGCCAAGGGCATTCCGTCCAAGGGGCTGCTGCAGGTCATCGACCCGACGTTCAACGCCTACCACGTCAGCGGGACGGCCAAGAACGTCTACGACCCGGTGGCCAACATCACCGCCGCCGCGAACTACGCCGCCCACCGCTACGGCTCCATCGACAACGTCAACTCCGCCTACTGAGCGGGGAAGCCGAAGAACGACCGGGGCAGGGGAGCCGTCATGGCTCCCCTGCCCCGGTTTTCGGCGTCGACGCCGTCGGCGCGGTGCAATTCGCTCGCGGCGTACGCCTCGCCGATGCTGTGATGGGGCCATGAACACCGCGACCGCTCCGGTCAGGCCGCAGCACGAGATCCGCGCCCTGTACACGGACACGACGATCACCGTCTATCAGGCGTACGCCCCGTTCATCGGGCAGCCGGCGGCGCGCGACGGGCGGTTCCCGGAGGCGTGGAAGCGCGACCGCATGACATGGATCAAGCCGAGCTTCCTGTGGATGATGTACCGCTGCGGCTGGGCCGTGAAGGAGGGCCAGGAGACCGTTCTGGCCGTCGAGATCGCCCGCGAGGGATTCGACTGGGCGCTGGCCCGCTCCGAACTCTCCCACTACGTGCGCGGAGTTCACGCCGACCGTGCCGCCTGGCAGGACAGCCTGCGCCGGAGCCCGGCCCGCGTCCAGTGGGACCCGGAACGCGATCTGCGCCTGGACCGGCTCCCGTACCGTTCGCTGCAACTCGGCCTGTCCGGCGAGGCGTCGCGACGGTACGCGGACGAGTGGACCGTCGCGATCCGTGACGTCACGCCGCTGGCCCGGCGCATCCACGAACACGTGACGGCGGGGCGGCTCGACGAGGCGGCCGGCCTCCTGCCGCGGGAGGTGCCGTATCCGCTGGGCGGGGTGCCGCTTCCGGCGGACCGGGCGCCCCTGGAGCAAGAAAGTGCAAAACGCCCATAGGGTACATAGGGGTGGTTATGCTGTGTGAATGATCCAGCACGCCATGCCCCTCGCCGCGACCGGTCTGAAGATCGACTGGACCAGAATGCCGACGTACAACACGATCATGTCGGTGGCGGCCGGCGCCGGACTGTTGCTCGTGGTGGCGCTGGGGCGTCAGTTGCTCACCTCCCGGCGCACCATCACGCCCGACGGCTGGGCACTGGCGTTCGGCGCCCTCGGCTTCACCCTCGTCACCACCGGCCTCCACATGACCCTGACCTGGCCGCTCGCCGGACAGGGCTTTCCGTTCGACAACGTGATCTTCGGCGAACCCGCGCTGGCCTTCGGCGTGTTCCTGCTCGCCGCCGCCTTCTACCTCTGGAAGCGCGGTGCCGAACTCCTCGGTGACGACGGCGTCGTCCGTACGGCCCGCGTGGCGTCACCCATCTCCGTATTCGTCTTCGGCATGGGGCTCGCCTGTTTCGGAATCGCCGCCGCGGGCTGGACGTACACCCTTTTTGCCGCCCCGCCCGAGGAGCCCATCTCCGGGGAGTTCGCGCAGTGGCCGATCCTGGAGGCGAGCTTCATGTCCGGGCTGTACGTACTGGTCGGCATCGGCGCGGTCCTCTTCCCGTTCGCACTGCGGCGCCCCAGGGGATGGATGAGCCCGGTCGTCGGAGTCGTCTGGGGACTGGCCGGAATCGCCTTCCTGCTCTTCGGCGGTCTGAACTACTTCACCCACATCGGACTCATCGTCAACACCATGTGATCACCGGGTACACGGTGGAACCGGTCCGGGGCTACTGGGGCCCCCATCCCGTCACGGCCACCACCTCGCGCGCGAGATCCGTGACCTTCCGGCCGTCCGTCGCCACACGCACCGTGTCCGTCGGTGCGTGTTCGTCCAGGAAACGGGCCCGGCGCATGCTGTTCGCCACCTCGCGGTCCAGTTCCGAGCCGATCTCCCGGCCCAGGAGCCGGCCGTACGTCGTGGTGTCGGTGGCGGTGAGCAGAACGCGGACGATCCGTACGTGCGAGCCCATCGCGTGCTCGAACATCGCCGCCGACTCCGGCAGCACGCTCACCGTGTTGGTGTAGACGAGCCGCCGGTACCCGAGTTCCGCGAAGTTCGACCAGACCGCCGCCAGATTGCGCTCGGTGATCCCCGCCCGGTGCGGATCGCCGGGCGGAGCCGGATGGACCTGCCCCATCAGATCGCCCTCCAGCACCGCGTGCGCCACCTCCGCCGCCCGCAACAGCGCCGACACCTCCCAGGCCACGGTCGACTTCCCCACGCCCGCGCGCCCGCCGATGAGCAATACCTCCGCCTGATTCATGTCGGCAGGGTGCCAGCCCGCGAAGGCCGCCGCCAGACGCCCGCCCGTGTCGGGCGTCCCTTCGATTCCTCGCACCGGCACCTGCCGCGCATTCCCGGCGCGCACCGCGTATCGCCCCGGCGTACCGCCTACGGAGTACGCCGGGCGGCGGCCGTACACCGGGCGGCGGCCGGAGACTTCCCCCTGACGGCTGCCCGCGCACGGCGGCCGTCCGCTTAGGGTCGGGAAGCATGGAGACCCCTCAAGCGCGTACGTCACGATGGCGGCTTCTGCTGTCCCGGGCCCGCCGGCGAGGGCGCGGGGGCGTGCGCGGCCGGTGGGCCGCGGGCCTCGCGGCGCTCGCCGTACTGGCCGCCGCCGGGACGTGGAACGCCGTGGCCGACGACGGCACCCCCGCCGTGCACCGCCAGGACCGGACGATGCGTGTCGACGGGGTGTCCCTGGACACCTCGTACTTCACCACGGGCGGCACGGAACGCCGCCCGGCCGTACTGATCGGGCACGGGTTCGGCGGCAGCAAGGACGATGTACGGGCGCAGGCCGAGCGGCTGGCCGGTGCCGGGTACGCCGTGCTGACCTGGTCCGCCCGGGGGTTCGGGAAGTCCGGCGGGGAGATCTCGCTCAACGCCCCCGACCGCGAGGTCAAGGACGTCTCCCGGCTGATCGACTGGCTCGCGGACCGGCCCGAGGTGCGGCTCGACGCCGAGGGCGACCCGCGTGTCGGCGTCACCGGCGCCTCCTACGGCGGTGCCGTCTCGCTGCTCGCCGCCGGGTACGACCGGCGCGTCGACGCCGTCGCTCCGCAGATCACGTACTGGAACCTGGCCGACGCGCTCTTCCCCGACGGGGTCTTCAAGAGGCTGTGGGCCGGGATCTTCGTCACCACGGGCGGCGGCTGCCAGAAGTTCGAGGAGCGGATCTGCGCGATGTACGAACGGGTCGCCGTCACCGGGAAACCCGACGCCGCCGCGCGCGCACTGCTCACCGAACGGTCCCCGAGCGCCGTCGCCGACCGGATCGCAGTGCCCGCGCTCATCGTGCAGGGCCAGTCCGACTCCCTCTTCCCGCTCGGCCAGGCGGACGCCATGGCCCGTGCGATCCGCGCCAACGGCGCACCGGTCGCCGTCGACTGGATCGCGGGCGGGCACGACGGCGGCGACCTGGAGGCCGACCGGATCCACGGCCGGATCACCGACTGGTTCGACCGCTACCTCAAGAACGACACGAACGCCGACACCGGCCCCGCCTTCCGCGTCACCAGGACCGGAGGCGTCGACTCCACCGACGGCGCCGCCCGCACGCGCGGGGCGAGCAGTGCCACGTACCCGGGACTGGCCGGCGACGGGGCGAGGACGATCGGCCTCGAACGGCGGACGCAGACATTCCGCAACCCGGCCGGGGCCAACCCGCCCGGCATCTCCGTCGTACCGGGCGTCGGCGGCGGGCTGACCCGGCTGTCCTCGCTCGGTGTCGGCCTCTCCATGGACTTCCCCGGACAGTACGCGCGCTTCGACTCCGCGCCGCTGGACGGGCCCGTGCGCGTCACCGGCTCCCCGACCGTGCGGATGAACGTGAGGGCGGACCACGGCGACGCCGTGCTGTTCGGCAAGGTGTACGACGTATCGCCGGACGGCAGGCAGCAGGTGCTGCCCGCGCAGCTCGTCGCCCCCTTCCGCATCACCCCGGACCGGCAGGGCCGGGACGTGGAGCTGACCCTCCCCGCCATCGACCACCGGTTCGACGCGGGGCACCGGCTCCGGCTGGTCCTCTCCGCGACCGATCTCGGCTACGCCTCACCGGCCGAACCTGCGACGTACACCGCGACCGCCACCGGACCGCTCACCGTCCCCACCACCCCCGCCCTGAGGACGGCGGCGGCCGCGCTGCCCCGGTGGACCTGGGGGCTCCCGGCAGCCGCCGCGGTGATCGCCGCCCTGCTGCTGTCCATCGCCCGCCGCACCCCTGGCTCCGGCACCCGGCGCACCACGCGCCCGGCGCCCGGCACCGCACCCGACCCGGCACTCGCCGCCGTCCCCCTCCGCATCACCGGCCTGTCGAAGAGGTACGCCAAGTCGGCCGCCAGGTATGCGGTGAAGGACCTGTCCTTCCAGGTCGAGAAGGGGCAGGTGCTCGGACTCCTCGGCCCCAACGGCGCGGGCAAGACCACCACCCTGCGCATGCTCATGGGCCTGATCACACCGGACGACGGCGAGATCCGCGTGTTCGGGCAGACCGTCCGGCCGGGCGCGCCCGTGCTGTCGCGCGTCGGGGCGTTCGTCGAGGGAGCCGGATTCCTGCCGCACCTGTCCGGCCGCGCCAATCTGGAGCTGTACTGGGCGGCCACCGGCCGCCCCGCCGAGGACTCCCGCATCGACGAGGCCCTGGAGATCGCCGGGCTCGGTGACGCCCTCGCCCGCGCCGTCCGCACGTACTCGCAGGGCATGCGGCAGCGGCTGGCCATCGCCCAGGCCATGCTCGGAATGCCGGACCTGCTCATCCTCGACGAACCGACGAACGGGCTCGACCCGCCCCAGATCCGCGAGATGCGCGACGTGATGATCCGGTACGCGGCCGGGGGCCGTACCGTCATCGTCTCCAGCCATCTCCTCTCCGAGGTCGAACAGTCCTGCACCCATCTCGTGGTCATGGACCGGGGCCGGCTCGTCCAGGCGGGCCCGGTCGCCGAGATCACCGGCTCCGGCGACGTGCTGCTGGTCACCGCCGCACGCGAACTGCCCGACCCCCTCGTGGAGAAGGTCGCCGCGCTGCCGGGGATCGGCTCGGCCACGCGTACGGACGACGGGCGGGGACTGCTGGTACGCCTCGACGGGACCAGCACCACGACGTCCGATCTGATCGCCGAACTGGTCCGGCTCGACGTGCCGTTGACCGGCGTCGGGCCGCACCGCCGCCTGGAGGACGCGTTCCTGACCCTGATTTCCGGAGGCTCCGCATGAGTGCCACAGGCGATGCCACAGAGACCGGCGCGACGATCGACGTGCCGGACGCATCCGAAGCGTCCGGTGCATCCGGTGTGTCCGGTGCGCGCGATGCCGGGGACGGGGCGGGTGCGCCCGGCTACCGCGCCCGGCGCACCCTGCCGCTGCGTGTCGAGGCGGTGCGCCAACTGCGCAGACGCCGCACGCTGTTCATGGGCGCGGTGCTGGCCCTGCTGCCGTTCGTCCTGATCGCCGCGTTCGCGATCGGCGGCACGCCGTCCTCGCGGGGCGGCGGTGGCGGACGGATCACCCTGATGGACACCGCGACCGCGTCCGGCGCGAATTTCGCCGCGACCTGCCTGTTCGTGTCCGCGGGGTTCCTGCTCGTGATCCCGGTGGCACTGTTCTGCGGCGACACGGTGGCGTCCGAGGCCAGTTGGTCCTCGCTGCGCTACCTGCTGGCGGCGCCCGTGCCCCGGGCCAGGCTGCTGTGGAGCAAGCTCGTCGTGGCCCTCGGCTTCAGCCTGGCCGCGATGCTGCTGCTGCCGCTCGTCGCCCTGGCCGCGGGGACCGTCGCGTACGGGTGGGGACCGCTCCAGCTCCCCACCGGCGGCGCGCTCGACGCCACGACGGCGATGTCGCGGCTGGCGCTCGCCGTCGCGTTCGTCTTCGTGTCCCAACTGGTCACCGCCGGGCTGGCGTTCTGGCTGTCGACGAGGACCGACGCCCCGCTGGGCGCCGTCGGCGGGGCGGTCGGGCTGACGATCGTCGGCAATGTGCTGGACGCCGTCACCGCGCTCGGTTCCTGGCGCGAATTCCTGCCCGCGCACTGGCAGTTCGCGTGGGCGGACGCGCTCCAGCCCGAACTCGAATGGGGCGGCATGCTGAAGGGGGCGTCGGTCTCGGTGGCGTACGCGCTGGTCCTGTTCGCGCTCGCGTTCAGGGGGTTCGGCCGCAAGGACGTGGTGTCCTGAGCCCTCGCCCGCACCGCGGCCGGGTTCGGTAGCCGGACCGGAAGCCGGAACTCGCGATCGGGAGCCGGGAACCGGCGGTGCGGGCCGTTCGTACGGGAGCCGGCTGCGCGGGCCGCTCCCGCGGAAACCGGCTGTGCGCGCCGCCCGCCGTGGCCATGATGGAGGCCATGCCCTCCCTCTTCCTGATACTCGCGGTGATCACGACCGGTATCTACGCCGGATTCCTGCTGACGTTCCTGGTCGCGATCATGCCGGGCATCGCGCTGCTGCCGGACGAGCGGTTCGCGGACGCGATGCGCCGCTTCAACGAGAAGGTGCCCGGCCCACTCTTCCTGGTCCTTTTCGTCGGGGTGGTCGTCCTCCCGGCGGCCGTGGTCGTCACCGCCTTCGGGAGCGGCGCCGGGACCGGCCACGCGGAACGGGCGTGCGCGGTGGCGGCCCTGGCCTGCGCACTCGGCAGCCACCTCGTCACGATCGCCGGGAACATCCCGCTGAACAAGGCGCTCGCGGAATCCGAGGACGACGGCGACGACGGGGCGGCCCGCGCGGCGTTCGAGGCCCGCTGGAACGGCCTCCACCGCATCCGGACCGCGCTCTCCCTCGTGGCGTTCGTCCTGCTGACCGCGATGGCCGTCGTCTGAGGGCGCCGCCCCGTGATCCGTGGCGGATCGGCGCGCGGCGTCGGATGTGGTGCCCCGCAGGACGGAGGGGCGTCCGCGTGGAGGAGCTGTGACGGTCACGGAGGGCGCGCAACCAACGCGTCCGGCCGCCGGTCCGAGTCAGTGGAGTGCCGGTATTCACATCCGATATTCACGCCCGAACAAAGGAATCCACGTGACATCCCGCGTCCTCGGAACCGCTGCCGTTCTCGGAACCACTGTCGTCCTCGCCGTCACGGCCGCGACCGCCGCATCCGCCGTGCCCGTCGAGACCGTCGCATCCCCGCCCGGCGCGTCCGCCCCCGCCCAGCCGCCGGGGCGGAACGACTTCAACGGGGACGGCTACCCGGACGTGGCGTTCACCGCGCCCGGTGCCACCGTCGACGGCAAGGCCGGGGCCGGTTACGTGGGCGTCGTGTACGGATCCGCGAGCGGTCCGAGGACCTCCACCAAGCAGGTCCTCACCCAGAACTCGCCCGGCGTCCCGGACGGGGCCGAGGCCGGTGACGCGTTCGGCAGCTCGCTGGTCTCCGCCGACCTGGACCGGGACGGGTACGACGACCTCGTGATCGGCGCGCCGGGGGAGTCGGCCGGCACCACCGAGAAGGCCGGCTCGCTCACCGTGATCTGGGGCGGCCCGCAGGGTCTGTCCGGCGGTGCCACGCTGCTGACCGGTGACGAGCAGTATTGGGGGATCGGCACCAGGACCGCCGTGGGCGACTTCGACGGCGACGGGGCCGTCGACATCGTCGCCCTCGGACGCGGACGCGGCGACACGCACGTCCTGTCCGGCCCGTTCGGGCGCGACGGCAGTCCGGCGGCCCCCGTCAGGGTGATCCGCGACATGGACGACCTGCGCTACCTCGACATCACCGCGGGCGACTTCGACGGCGACGGCCGCGACGACCTGGCCGCCGTGGTCCACGACGGCGACGAGTACGACGCCCGGCGCATCCTGATCCGCAAGGGCGGTGCCACCGGCCCGAGCGAGAAGTACACCGTCGTCAACCGCGCGGACGGTTCCCGTCTCCAGGGCGGCGAGACCATCGCTGCGGGCCACGTGAACGGCGACACGTACGCCGACCTCGTCGTGGGCCGCCCGGTCGACGGCTACGACAGCGACGTGGACCTCCCGCTCGCCAAGGGCGGCATGATCACCTACGTGCCGGGCGGTCCCACCGGCCCGCGGGGGGACCGGGCCCGGGTCCTCAACCAGGACAGCCCCGGCGTCCCGGGCGCCGCCGAACGGTCCGACGGATTCGGAGCCTCCGTCTCCATCGGGGACGTGAACGGCGACGGCTACGGCGACATCGCCGTCGGCGTACCCGGTGAGGACCTGGGCACGACGAAGAACGCGGGTTCGGTCCTGGTCCTCCCCGGCACCGCGTCCGGCCCCACCGGAAAGGGCACGGTGGGCTTCAACCAGGACACGGCGGACGTCCCCGGCGTCGCCGAGCCGAACGACCGCTTCGGCGCCGCCGCGACCCTGGTCGACGCCAACCGCGACGGCCGCGCGGAACTGTTCGTCGGCGCCCCCGGCGAGAACGCCGACGCGGGCTCCCTCTGGGTGTTTCCGACCACGGCCTCCGGCCCGACCGCCAAGGGGTCGTTCACCTTCGGCCACGGGACGCTGGGCACCACCCCGACGAATGCGGGGCTCGGCTCGTCGTTCAACCGCTGACGACCGCTCGTCGACATGACCGGTCGCCCGTCGACGCGACCGGCCCCGTCCCCGGACGCGACCGGTCCCGCCGCTCCCCGGCGTGACCGGTCGCGCAGCGGGATCAGGCCTTCTTGACCACGCCGGACTTGAGCTGCATGGCTCCGAACCCGTCGATCCGGCAGTCGATGTCATGCCCGTCGACCCCGTCGACGAGCCGGATGCCGCGCACCTTCGTACCGGCCTTGATCCCGGACGGGCTGCCCTTGACCTTGAGCGCCTTGACCACGACCACGGAGTCCCCGTCCTTCAGCACATTGCCGACGGAGTCCCTGATCACCCGCTCCCCGGAGGCGCCCTCGTCCTGGGCGTCGCCCTCGGCGGGGACCCACTCGTGGCCGCACTCGGGGCACACCACCAGGGCGTTCATCTCGTAGGTGTACTCGCACGAGCACTTGGGACAGGGCGGCAGATTCTCGATCACCCCGGTACGGTAACTGTCGGATATCTGAATTGCGAAACTTCGCAACTGGGTGGCCGTCGGCCGGGGCACCGGCCGCGGGGTCAGGCCTTGCGGGCCAGGAAACGGATCTGCCGACCGGGCCGGTGCTGCGACGCGACTTCCTCGAAGCCGGCCCGGTGCAGGCGGCCGGGCAGTGTCACGGGGTCGAGCACGACCATGGTGTCGCCGATGTGCAGCAGCCGGAAGCGCAGGTTGGGCCGGCTGTCCACCCCGCGGAACACGCCACGCCCAGCGCCTTCCTCGCCGCCTTCCGCCGTGCCATCGGCACGACGCCCCGGCACTATCTGCACACCGCGGACGCCCGCTCGCCGGAGACGTCCGGCGCCCGACCGGACGGCGGCCGGCCCCCGGTCGGGTGAGTTCGCCCCGGCCCAGGTCCTCCGGTTCCGGCGCCGGTCCCGGCGCGGATCGCCGCCGGGCCGCTTTCGGGCCGAACGGTCGCCGGGGCCCGCAGGGGCCGTCCACAACCAGTTTCAGCCGTATATTTTCAGCCGCCCGTGGCTCGTGCCCCGCCGATCCCGTCCTCGGCCGAAAATCGCTCCTGATCGACAAAAAAGACCCTCCCGAAGGAGGGTCTGTCCTGGTGCGCCCCCGGCAGGACTCGAACCTGCGGCCAAGTGCTTAGAAGGCACCTGCTCTATCCACTGAGCTACGGGGGCCGGTGGTGGCCTCGGTGGCCTGGAGCCCTGGGCCGGGCCGGTCGGTGACCTGCCGGATCAAGGATAGGGCTCCGATCGCCTCGTACCGGTTGCTTCACCTGCGTGGCACGATGTGGAGGTTCGGTGAAGCGAACCGATAATCGCAGGTGGACCGGATTTGCGCATCGCTTTTTACGCCTCACGCCCCGGGTGTTGTGCACTCGTTATGCCTGCGCCCCACTCGTCCCCTCTGTCCTGACTTGAATTCTGCGGAGGAACCGGCGCGCAGGAGTCGCTATACGCTTCAAAAAGGCTCCAAAATTGGGCATTCTTCGCATGTGGTGACCTTGGACGTACGGCCTCAGCTCATCGACGCACTCTCCGCCCTGCGCGACCGTGTCGCCGCCGTGCGTCTTCCGCTTCCGCTGCCGGAGGCCGCTCGTGCCCGCCGGACCCGGAGCGAGTTGCTGGCCCAGCTCGACGACTATCTGCTTCCCCGGCTCAAGGATCCCGAAGCGCCCCTGCTCGCCGTGATCGGAGGGTCCACCGGGGCCGGGAAGTCGACCTTGGTCAATTCGCTGGTGGGGCGGCTGGTCAGCGAGGCCGGGGTGCTGCGGCCGACCACGCGCACGCCCGTGCTCGTCTGCCACCCGGACGATCACCACTGGTTCGCGGGGACCCGCGTGCTGCCGCAGCTCACCAGGGTCTGGCTGCCGCCCCAGGAGGCGCGGAGCGTCGGCGGACGCGAACGCCTCGGCGGACTCGGCGGCCTCGCCGGGGCCGACGACCTCGACGGGTTCGACGACGCCGAGGACGACGAGGAGGACGGGACCACGCTGCGTGTCGAGACCGCAACCGGGCTGCCGCGCGGGCTGGCGCTGCTCGACGCGCCCGACATCGACTCGCTCGTCGTACGGAACAGGGTGCTGGCCGCCGAGCTGATCTGCGCCGCCGACGTGTGGGTGATGGTCACCACGGCCTCGCGCTACGCGGACGCGGTGCCCTGGCATCTGCTGCGTACCGCCAAGGAGTACGACGCCGCGCTCGTCACCGTCCTCGACCGGGTGCCGCACCAGGTGATCGCCGAGGTGTCGCGGCAGTACGGGGCGCTGCTCACCCGGGCGGGCCTCGGCGAGGTGCCGCGCTTCACCATCCCGGAACTGCCCGAATCGGCGGGCGGCGGCAGCGGGCTGCTGCCCACCACCGCCGTCGCCCCGCTCCGGGCCTGGCTCAGCCACCGCGCCCAGGACCGGGCGGCCCGCCAGCAGGCCGTCGGGCGCACCGCGGCCGGGGTCATCGCCTCGCTGGACGTACGGCTGCCCGCGCTGGCCGGGGCCGTCGCGGCACAGTACGCGGCGGCGGTGCGACTGACCGCGGTCGTCGAGGACGCGTACCGCGCCGAGGCGGAGCGGGTCGAACGACGGCTGCGCGACGGCGGCGTGCTCGCCGGGGAGGCTCGCACCCGGTGGCGCGGATACCCCCTGTACAGCACCTCCGAGGAACTCCTCGAATCGCTGGTGGAAAGCCTCGCCGCGCTTCTGCGGTGCGCCGTCGCCGCCGCCGACGAGCAGATCCGCACGGCCTGGCGGCGCGAACCCGCGGCCGGAGCGTTCGGCCACGGGGACGTCGGTCGGGAGGCCGGGGGGTGGGGGCCGGACGAGGACGTCGAGGGCCGGATCGCCGTGGCCGTACGGCGGTGGTGGCGCGTGCTGGAGGAACTGGCGGAGGAGGAGGTGCGCCGGCTCGAACGCAACACCGCGCCGGACGCCGAGACGGTGGCGGTGCTCCTGGCCGCCGCCCTGCTCGGCGGTCGGCGTACCAGAGCCGCCGGGGAGCAGCTCGCCGAGCGGATCGGGGCCCGGGGCGCGCTGCGGCTGCGCGACAGGGGCGGCGCACTGCTCACCGACTGCCTCGGCCGGGTGCTCGACGGGGAACGCGACCGGCGGCTCGCCCCGCTCGACGCCCTCGACGTCGCCCCGGAACCACAGGCCGAACTCATCGCCGCGCTGTCCGTACTGCAGAAGGAGAGGTGGCAGCGTTGACTGCCGTCATCGACGAGGGGGCGAGCCGGGGCGCCGGTACCGCGTCCCCCGACGACCACGAGCGTTCTCACCCCGACCGTTCTTGTTTCGGCCGTCCCGGTCCCGACCGTTCTCATGGCGCGGACACCGATCGGGAGCGCCCGCACGACGGCCAGGGCCGACCGGGCGCCGATCAGGGCCGATCGAGTCCGGGCCGTCCGATCGAGGGGCGTGTGGACGCCCCGGACGTGACGGCGGGCTGGAACGACGGGCTGATCGCCCGGCGCGCGGACGTCAGGACGGTGTCCGACGAGCCCGGCACCGGCCCGGACGACGACATGCGGGCGCCCCAGGTCGAGGCGTACGTACCGTCCGGCGGGCCGCTGCGGCCACGGCTCGACGCGCTGCGCGAACTCGTCGGGCTGTCCCGGGCCCGGATCGACGCGGACGCCCTCGCCGAAGCGGGGCGCGTGCTCGACGAGGCGGCGGCCCGGCGTCGGCTCTCCTCCCGGCACACGGTCGTCGCCGTGGCCGGGGCGAGCGGCAGCGGCAAGTCGACCCTGTTCAACGCGCTCGCGGGCGCCCAGATCTCCGAAACCGGGCTGCGCAGGCCGACCACCTCCACCCCCCTCGCCTGCTCCTGGACCGACGGGGCTGCCGGGCTGCTCGACCGGCTCGCCATTCCCGGCCGGCTCAGGCGGCGCCCGCAGCAGGGCGCAGCGGGCGCCGACGAGGCGCTTCAGGGGCTCGTCCTCGTCGACCTGCCCGACCACGACTCCGCGGCGGCCGGGCACCGCGAACAGGCCGACCGGGTGCTCGCCCTGGTCGACGCGGTGATCTGGGTGGTCGATCCGGAGAAGTACGCGGACGCGGCCCTGCACGAGCGCTATCTGCGGCCGCTCGCCGGGCACGCCGAGGTCACCTTCGTGGTCCTCAACCAGATCGACCGGCTGCCCGGCGACGCCGCCGATCAGGTCCTCGACGATCTGCGCCGGCTGCTGGACGAGGACGGCATGGCACTGGGCGAACACGGTGAACCGGGTGCCACCGTCATGCCCCTGTCCGCGCTCACCGGTGAGGGCGTGGGCGAACTGCGCGACCTGCTCGGCCGGTTCGTCCAGGAGCGCAGGGCGGCGGCGCTCCGTCTCTCCGCGGACCTGGACGCCGCCGCGGCCAGGCTCCGTCCGTTGTACGTCACCGAGGGACGGACCGGTCTCGGGGAACGGGCGCGGGAGGAGTTCACCGACCGGCTCGCGGAGGCCGTCGGGGCGGCAGCGGCGGGCCAGGCGGCCGAGCGGGAGTGGCGCGGGAACGCGGGGCGGGCATGCGGCACGCCGTGGCTGCGGCTGTGGCGCCGGTACGAGTCCACGCGGCGGCCGGGACGTCCGGAGTGCCCGGCGGGGCCCGCCTCGCCGGAGGAACGGCTCACCGCCCGGCAGGGTGTCGAGCAGGCGGTACGGATCCTGGCGGACGAGGCCGCCCGCGGGCTCCCGGCCCCCTGGGCACAGGCGGTCCGCGAGGCGGCGGTGACCGGCGCGCAGGGTCTGCCGGAGGCACTGGACGAACTGGTCACGAGTGTCACGGGCGTCACGAGTGTCACGGGCGTCATGGGAGAGGAGGGGCCGGGCGGCTCCGGTGGCGTGGTCGGGGTGGTCGGGGTGGTCGGCGCGGACGGTGCCGGCTGCGCCGACGGGGGCGGCGGGGATGCGGGTGGTTCGGCTGAATCCGCTGGTGCGCGTGGTGCGTCGGACGGTGCGAGCGGGGTCGGCCGCGTGGGTGATGGGAGGAGTGCGGATGGTGCAGGCGGTGCGGGTTGTGCGGGTGGTTCGACCGGGGTGCTGAGAGCCGCGATGACGAGGGCGGCCGGAGTGCTCGGCGCGTCCGGAGCCGGGCACGGTGGTCGCGCGGGGGCAGGCGGAACTCTGACGACACGGCCCAGGCCGCCACGGCCCGGGTGGTGGCCCGCCGCCGTGCTGGCGCAGGTGTCGATGACGCTGTTGCAGGTCATCGGTGTTCTCTGGCTGATGGGCCGGATCGCCGGTGTGCTCGACCCCGGATTCCTCGCACCCGCCCTGGTGACGCTGGCGGGTGTCGTCGGGGGGCCGTTGGTGGAGTGGTCGTGCTCGGCCGCCGCGCGGGGGCCCGCGCGGCGGTACGGGCAGGAGGCCGAGCGGCGGTTGCGGGAGGCGGCGGCGGCCTGCGGGCGGGTGAGGGTGCTCGACCCGGTGGCGGCTGAGCTCGTGCGATACCGCGAGGTGCGGGAGCGGTACGTGGCGGTGACGGAGTTTTCCACAACTGTTCGGTAGTCCACAGGCGTCAGCGGGATCTCCGCCTCTCCTTCAACCTGGGATCCGTGACCGCGCGGACGCGGTCGCCGGAGCCGACGGCCCACGACCGGTGGTCGATGACCGCGGCCCCGTGGACCGAGGACCGAAGGGGAGGCGGAGTCATGAACGACACCTTGGTGACGCTGGTGGGCAACGCGGCGACGGCGGTGGAGTACCGGGAGACCGCCACCGGCGGAATGGCACGTTTCCGGTTCGCGGTGACACCGCGCCGCTGGGATCGTGAGAAGCAACTCTGGACGGACGGGCGCACCAGCTTCTACACCGTGTGGGCCTGGCGGGCGTTGGCGTCGAATCTGTCCGGTTCCGTCGCCGTGGGGGAACCACTCGTCGTGCACGGAAGGTTGAAGGTGCGCGAGGAGGAACGGGAAGGCCGGCACAGGACGTTCGTGGACGTCGAGGCGGTCGCCGTGGGGCACGATCTGACGCGGGGGACGTCGGCGTTCCGGCGGGTGATGAGGGGTGGGCCGGGGAGCGACGCGCGTACGGGGAGTGCGGTGCCGGGCGGTGCGGGTGGCGTGGGTGGTGATTCGGCGCGCGCGGACGAACCGGATTGGTCGGGAGCGGCGCTCAGGGCGGGAGCGGTGCCCGGGGCGGAAACGACCTTCGGGGCCGAGGCGGCCCCCGGGCTGGAAGAGTGGTCCCGATCGGGAGGGGCGCCCGGGCCGGGACGGGCGGCCGGTTCGACAGAGGCCCCCGTATCGGAAGAGGCACCCGTATCGGGAGCGGCGGCCGGTCGGGAAGGGCCGGTCGGGCCGGAAGAGCGGGCCGAACGGACCGAAGGGGGTGAGCGGGCCGAACGGGCCGAACGGACTCGGCGTACTGTGCGCGGAGAGGGCGGCGGGCGAGCCGTGCGACAGCGGGGCAAGCGTGTGGCCAGCAGTCAAAAAGACAGTGACACGCTGGTGTTGGTGACGTGAACGGTTCGTATGGTGATGGGGCGGCGGGTTCGGACGTGGTGTGTGTGGGGGCGGGCGGGGCGTCAAAGAGGCGCACCGGCCATAACGATTCCGAGTCGGAATGGTTATATGACGTCGTGACGGGGGACTGTTCATCGCTTCGTCCTTAGGATTCCCCCGTACTCACGGGGCACTTGAGTCGACTGGCGGGACAATCCCCACACGCGCAGCAGGCGCGGAGGGTTCCGCCCGGAGGGGAATTCTGTGTTTTCTGCTGATTCAGCGACCGTTTCGTCTTCCTTGAAGGCACCTGATTCCGCGCGGCGGCGGGGCATGGCCCGACTGGCCGCATCGGTGGTGGCATCCGGTCTGGTCCTGGCAGGAGCCTTCGTCGGCGCCGGCAGCGCGGTCGCCGACGAAGCGCCGCAGCATCAAGGCGGCGCCGCCGCGGTCCTGGACGGTCTGAAGACCTACGACCGTGCCGTGCTCCACGAGGGTGGCAGGAACCAGCAGCTGCCCGCCGGGGTCTTCGAGATGACCGTCGATGGCGGCGGCAAGCTCAAGACGTACTGCATCGACATCCACAACCCCACGCAGGACCGGGCGAAGTACCTGGAGACGCCCTGGGGCCAGACCTCGCTCGGTGCCAACAAGAACGCCGGCAAGATCCGCTGGATTCTCGAGCACTCCTACCCGAAGGTCGACAACCTCGCGGCACTGGCCGAGGAAGCCGGCACCGGCCCGCTCACGGAGAAGACCGCCGCTGCGGGCACCCAGGTCGCCATCTGGCGCTACTCGGACAACGTGGACGTCGAGGCGAGCGACGCCGCGGCCGAGAAGCTGGCCGACTGGCTGGAGAAGAGCGCCGTCGACCAGGCCGAGCCCAAGGCGTCCCTCGTCCTGGACCCGGCCGCGGTCTCCGGCAAGTCCGGCCGGCGCCTCGGCCCGATCACCGTCCACACCAACGCGGGCCAGGCCACCGTGACCCCGCCCGTGGACGCCGCCAGCGGCGTCAAGGTCACCGACAAGAGCGGCAAGCCCCTCACCTCCGCGGTCAACGGCGGCGAGCTGTACTTCGACGTCCCGGCGGGCACCGCCGACGGCTCCGCCTCGCTGACCGTCCAGGCCACCACCTCGGTGCCGGTGGGCCGGGCCTTCGCCAGCGCGACCAAGAGCCAGACCATGATCCTGGCCGGATCCAGCGACTCCACGGTCTCCGCGACCGCCACCGCGACCTGGGCCAAGCAGGGCGCGATCCCGGCCGTCTCGGCGGAGAAGAACTGCGCCAAGGGTGGCGTGGACGTCACCGCGAGCAACAAGGGCGACGAGGCCTTCACCTTCGAGCTTGCCGGGAAGGAGTACACCGTCGAGGCGGGCAAGTCCGAGACCGTGACCGTCCCGGTCGCCGAGGACCAGGCGTACGACATCACGGTCACCGGCCCCGGGGGCTTCTCGAAGACGTTCAAGGGCGTCCTGGACTGCAAGACCAGCAGCAGCGGCACCGGTGGTGCCGGCGGCAACGGCGGCCACGAGACCCAGACCGAGGGACAGCCGGCCCCCGCCACCTCCGGCGGCGGCTCGACCGGTTCCGCGGGTGACCTCGCCGAGACCGGTGGTTCCAGCGCCACCCCGGTCATCGCCGGTGTCGCGATCGCCCTCGTCGTCGTCGGCGGCGGCGCGGTCTTCCTCCTCCGCAAGCGCAAGGCCCAGCCCTCCGCGCAGTGA
Source organism: Streptomyces sp. CB01580 (assembly GCF_001905795.1). GTDB lineage: Bacteria > Actinomycetota > Actinomycetes > Streptomycetales > Streptomycetaceae > Streptomyces. The sequence goes on along the minus strand of NZ_LIXJ01000004.1, from coordinate 164,368 downwards.
TTGCGGCAAGCCTATGACTCCGCGATTCGAGTGATCCCCCGCGATCCCGTGATTCCAGTGATCCGGGTGACCCCGGTGATTCGATGATCGCGGAGCGGCGAACGGCGAGCGTGGCGTCACGCCCGCTCGGTGACGGCCCCGGTACGTGTACGCGTGCCGGGGCCGTCGGCGTGCCCGGGGCGCCACCGGCGAACGGGGGCGGGGAGGGGCCGGGCAGGCCCTGAGGGGCGGGCCCGGAGGGCCCGGGGCGCGGGCCCGGGGCGCGGGTCCGGGACATGGGCGGCGTCCAACAGGCTGGTTTCCGTCCGGGGACGGACGTCAGGCAAGATGGGGTGTATCTGCCCACACATCGATAGCCGGACGGTTTCTCTTGGCTGAGTACATCTACACCATGCGCAAGACGCGCAAAGCGCACGGCGACAAGGTGATCCTCGATGACGTCAACCTGAACTTCCTGCCGGGCGCGAAGATCGGTGTCGTGGGTCCCAACGGCGCCGGCAAGTCCACGGTGCTGAAGATCATGGCGGGCCTGGAGCAGCCGTCCAACGGTGACGCGTTCCTCTCGCCCGGTTACAGCGTCGGCATCCTCATGCAGGAGCCGCAGCTCGACGAGTCGAAGACGGTCCTGGAGAACGTGCAGGACGGCGCCGCCGAGGTCATGGGCAAGCTCAAGCGCTTCAACGAGGTCGCCGAGCTCATGGCGACCGACTACTCCGATGCGCTGATGGAGGAGATGGGCAAGCTCCAGGAGGACCTGGACCACGCCAATGCCTGGGACCTGGACGCTCAGCTGGAGCAGGCCATGGACGCGCTGGGCTGCCCGCCCGGCGACTGGGCGGTCGTCAACCTCTCCGGTGGCGAGAAGCGCCGCGTCGCGCTCTGCAAGCTGCTCATCGAGGCCCCCGACCTGCTGCTCCTCGACGAGCCCACCAACCACCTCGACGCCGAGTCGGTGAACTGGCTGGAGCAGCACCTCTCCAAGTACGCCGGCGCCGTCGTCGCGGTCACCCACGACCGCTACTTCCTGAACAACGTCGCCGACTGGATCCTGGAGCTCGACCGCGGTCGCGCCCTGCCGTACGAGGGCAACTACTCCACGTACCTCGACAAGAAGGCCGCGCGCCTCAAGGTCGAGGGCCGCAAGGACGAGAAGCGCGCCAAGCGGCTCAAGGAGGAGCTGGAGTGGGTCCGCTCCAACGCCAAGGGCCGGCAGACCAAGTCCAAGGCCCGTCTGGCCCGTTACGAGGAGATGGCGGCCGAGGCGGAGAAGATGCGGAAGCTGGACTTCGAGGAGATCCAGATCCCGCCGGGCCCGCGGCTCGGTTCCGTCGTCGTCGAGGTCGAGAACCTCTCGAAGTCCTTCGGCGACAAGGTCCTCATCGAAGACCTGTCGTTCACGCTGCCGCGCAACGGCATCGTCGGCGTCATCGGTCCGAACGGCGCGGGCAAGACCACGCTGTTCAAGATGATCCAGGGCCTGGAGATCCCCGACTCGGGCTCCATCAAGATCGGTGACACGGTCAAGGTCTCCTACGTCGACCAGGGCCGGGCCAACATCGACCCGAAGAAGACCCTGTGGGCCGTCGTCTCGGACGAGCTGGACTACATCAACGTCGGCCAGGTCGAGATGCCCTCGCGGGCGTACGTCTCCGCGTTCGGCTTCAAGGGACCGGACCAGCAGAAGCCGGCCGGTGTCCTGTCCGGTGGTGAGCGCAACCGCCTCAACCTGGCACTGACGCTCAAGGAGGGCGGCAACCTGCTGCTCCTCGACGAGCCCACCAACGACCTCGACGTCGAGACCCTGTCCTCGCTGGAGAACGCCCTGCTGGAGTTCCCGGGCGCCGCGGTGGTCATCTCCCACGACCGCTGGTTCCTGGACCGCGTCGCCACGCACATCCTGGCGTACGAGGGCGACTCCACGTGGTACTGGTTCGAGGGCAACTTCGAGTCGTACGAGAAGAACAAGATCGAGCGCCTCGGTCCGGACGCGGCCCGTCCGCACCGCGCCACGTACAAGAAGCTGACGCGAGGCTGATCCGTCTTGGCACGCCACATCTACCAGTGCCCCCTGCGCTGGTCGGACATGGACGCCTTCGGGCACGTCAACAACGTCGTCTTCCTCCGCTATCTGGAGGAGGCGCGCATCGACTTCATGTTCCGGCTGGCGCCGGGTGACGGTTCGCCGTCCTTCTCGGGCGGCTCCGTGGTGGCCCGGCACGAGATCGACTACGTGCGCCCGCTGGTCCACCGGCACGAGCCGGTGACCATCGAGTCGTGGGTCACGAGGATCGGCGCCGCGTCGCTGACGATCTCGTACGAGATCAAGGACCCGGACCAGGTCTACGTACGGGCCACGACCGTCGTCGTCCCGTACGACCTGGCCGCGGAGCGGCCCCGGCGGATCAGCGCCGAGGAGAAGCTCTTCCTCCAGCAGTACCTGGCCGAGGAGCCTGCGGCGGCATGACCGTACCCGTGCTGCCGCTCGAGTTCGCCGACGCGAGGGAGACCGCGGATCTCGCGGCCTTCCTCGCGCGGCTCCTCCACTACGACCGGGCCGCCGCGGTGCGGATGCAGGCGGGCGGCAGCGCGCTGGCGGTGTTCGGCAGACCGCCGTCGTTCGAGGTGCTGGCGATCCGCACGGCCCGACTGGCCGAGCGCCACGCGTTCGACATCACGGTGTCCGCCGGGGAGCTCCTGGAGTTCCTCGGCTCCTTCGACACCGAGGGCGGGGCCGATCCGGGCCCCCTGCCCGCCGCAGTCACCGGACCGCCGTGGACGGGGGTGCTCCCGCCGCGCGGCGGCTGGCGCGAACTGCCGGGCCTGCCCGACCCGGTCTCCCTGCGCGAGGCGGTCACCGCCGCGGTGGCGGAGTTTCGCACCCGCGACGAGGCGCTGCCCGAGGCCCGTCGTACCCGGACCGAACGGGACCGGATCGGCCGCGAGATCTGGTCGCGCACGATCGGCACCACCGCCCTCCCGCTGCGGGCCGTCCACGCCGCGCTGTCCCTGGGCTTCCTGCGCCCGGCGCCGGACTTCCCGGTCGCCCTGCTCGCGGCCGGGTCCTGGCTGCGGCTGCGCACCCCGTTCGGCTCGATCGCCCTGCGCGGCCACGACAGCGGGCTCGGCGGCGGATTCGCGGTCTCGGTGGGCTGAGAGCCCGGTCCGAACCCGTGGGTCGAGGGCCGGGCGCCCGCTCACCGGGCCTCCCCGGCGCGTCGGCAGGTCCAGGTCGGCGGCGGGCAGGACGCCGTCCCGCAGATAGCCGACGACGGCCCGGTCGGCGCACGGGACCGGCGTGAGCCCGTCGAGCCCGCGCCCGAACACCTCGTGCGCGCGGACGTCCGCCGTCACCAGCCGTGAACCCGTCAGACGGCGGTGCAGCGCCAACGCTCCTTCGTACGGCACGTTGTTGTCGTACCGGGCCTGAAGCATCAGTACGGGCACGGCGTTGCCGACGACCGTGGCGGGCTCGCGGGACGTGCTCGTCCAGAACGCGCACGGGGCCATCATGCCGTTGACGAGCGGACCGAACACGGGCTGGGCCGCCCGGCTGCGTTCCATGTTCCGCCAGTACGTCTCGGGGTCCTTCGGCCAGCCACCGGCCGGCCAACCGCGGTCGCCGCACATGAACAGTGCCCCGCCCAGCATGGAATCGGCCAGTTCGGGCGAGGCCAACAGCTCCAGCAGGGCTGCGAGTTCCGGGCCCGGTTCGATGGGTCGGCCCGCGGCGGCGTCGACCAGGTCGCGCACGGTGGCGGCGAGCGCCGGGTCGTGCTCCTCGTGCTGGACGAACTGCCGCAGGATCAGCCGCAGCAGCGGTGCGTCGAGGCGAACGCCCGAGACGGTGACCGGGTGTTGCTCGGCCCCGTCCAGCAGCGCCGAACCCCGCACGAAGTTAGGCGCGCACGCGGCCGAGGGACATCCGGCCACCCGGTCGGCACGGCCTGGGGCCAGCACCACCGGTCACACCGGGGGGCGAGACGAGGAGGGCCGGCTCCGTGCCCGGCCCCGGACGGTCCCGGCCCGGTTCGGCTGTCGGTTTCGGATCGGTCCCGGGCACAGGATCCGTCCTCGGTCCCGGGCACAGGACCGGTCCGCGGCCCCGGTGGCGGCTCAGCCCTCGGTGTTCACCATCGAGGCCGCCGCGTACGTGAGGTAGTCCCACAGCCGCTGCTCGTGCTCCGGCGCCAGCCCGAGCTCGTCCAGGGCGGTCCGCATGTGGCCCAGCCATGCGTCGTGCGCCGCCCGGTCCACCCGGAACGGGACGTGCCGCATCCGCAGCCGCGGGTGCCCGCGCCGCTCGGTGTACGTACGGGGGCCGCCCCAGTACTGCATCAGGAACAGCCTGAACCGTTCCTCGGCCGGGCCCAGATCCTCCTCCGGGTACATCGGCTTGAGCAGCGGGTCCTCGGCGACCCCCTGGTAGAAACGATGCACCAGGCGCCGGAAGGTCTCCTCGCCGCCGACCTGCTCGTAGAAGGTCTGCTCCTGCAGCGTGTCGCGCGGAATCTCAGTCACCCGTCCATCGTCGCAGACGCACCGGCCGAGTACCTGAGGCCTAGGCCCTGCCTTCGAACTGCGGCCTGCCACGGCCCGGGTCCTGGCCACCGGGGGCCGCACGCAGGAAGGTGGAGACCGGGGAGAACGGGGAGAACGGGAAGACGGAGAGATGGACGACACACATCCGGACCGGTTCGCCGAGGCCGCCACCAGTGAACGGTGGGCGATGGTGCGGGGCATCGTGGCCCGCGGGGGACTGGGCGACCCGCGCTGGCGGGCCGCGTTCGAGGAGGTGCCGCGCCATCTGTTCGTGCCGTACTACTTCGTGGCCGGTGGAACGGACCGCCTGTGGTGCGAGGACCCGGACCCGGTCCGCCGGGCCCGGTGGCTGCGCGGGGCGTACGCGGACGAGGCACTGGCCACCCGGATCAGGGACGGCGAGCTGATCTCGTCGAGCAGCCAGCCGTCGCTGATGGCCCGGATGCTCGACGAACTGGACGTGCGCGACGGACAACGGGTGCTGGAGATCGGCGCGGGCAGCGGCTACAACGCGGCCCTCCTCGCGCACCGGCTCGGCGACGACGCCGTGACCACCGTCGACCTCGACCCGGAGATCACCGAGTCGGCCCGTCGGCACCTGGCGGCGGCCGGTCACCACCCGGTGGTGATCACCGGCGACGGGACCCGGGGCTGGCCGCGGCGCGGCCCGTACGACCGAATCATCGCGACCTGCACCCTGCCGGGCGTCCCACCGGCCTGGCTGGACCAGTGCGCTCCGGACGCGCGGATACTGGCACCGCTCGCCACCGGACTGATCGTGCTCCAGGTGCGGGGGACCGCGCGCCGCAGGTACGCCGAGGGACGCTTCCTGCGCACGCCCGCCTATTTCGTACCGCTGCGGGGCAGTCCGACGGGACCCGCCCGGCGCCCGCACACCGGCGCGCTCCCCAGGCGCTTCAGCGAGGACGAACGCTTCCGGTTCCTGCTGGAGCTGACCGGATCCAGCCTCGACCCGCACGAAGCCCTCTCCCTCTGGCAGCGCGAGGGGTGCCCAGGGAGGGAGAGGTTCGGCATCACCGTCCGGGACGGGCGGCAGTGGGCCTGGCTGGACGACCCCGAAGGGCCGTACGCCTGGCCACTGCCCGAGGGGTAGCCCCTGCCCCGGCCGGCCCGGGTGCCTCGGCGGTCCTGGCGGGGCTCCCGCGGCCCGTCAGTCCTGGCGGATCGTGATCGTCGTCCATGCCCCGACATGCACGCGGTCACCGTCCTTGAGCGGGACGGGGACGTAGGGCTGGATCGGGTCCTCGGTGCCGTTGAGCGTGGTGCCGTTCGTGGAGTTCTGGTCCACCACGGCCCAGCCGCCGTCGGGCTGCCGCACCAGCACCGCGTGCTGGTGCGAGACGCCCGGGTCCTCCGGAGGCACGGACAGGTCGATGTCGGGGGACTCGCCGGTGCTGTGCCTGCGGCGGCCGACGGTGATCTGGTTGCCGGTCAGCGCCACCCGCTGCTCCGGGGAGTACGCGGGCAGGTTGAGGCCGGTCGCCTCCGGACCGCTGCGCTGCATCATCGCTAGGAAGTACTCGCGGTCCGGGGCGATGACGGCGGTCCAGCTCGCGGGCGGCTGGTTCTGGTTCCCGCCCGGCGACGGCGGTTGCTGCTGCGCCGGGGCCGACGGCTGCGGGGCCTGCGGCCGGGACGGCGGTGACAGCATCCAGTCGTCGTCGTCGGCGGACCGGGGCGGCTGCGGTGCGGGCGGTTGGGGAGCCGAGGACGCGGGCGGAGCGGGCTGTTCGAACGAGGGCGGCGCCGACTGCTGCTGGAACGGCGACGAGGACTGCTGCTGGAACGGCGGCGGCGGAGGCCCCTGCTGCTGGAAGTGCTGCGGGGGCTGTGACGCCTGCGGTACTTGCGGCGGCTGCGGTGCCTGCGGACCCGGGCCGGGCGCGGACGCCGGGCCGGGCGTCGGCGCGGGACCCGGGCCGGGCGCGGGGGCCGGGGGCTCGGGGCGGCTCCCCTGCTCGGGGGAGAGCGGCTCGGCCGGGCGGTTCACCTGCGAGGGCCGCGAGCCCTGGTACTCGAACGGATCGGGCATCCGCTGGGGCCCCGACGGCTGCTGCGCCTGGAAGCCCGGCGGCAGGTTCAGACCGGGCGGAGGGCCGGTGGCGGAACTGGGGCGCGGGGCCAGCGGCGTGTACGACGTCGCCGTGTTCGTCAGGAAGTTCCAGCGGCACTCCTCGCAGAACGGCGCCATCGCCTCGCGGGGCGTGCGGCACTGCGGGCAGAGCTCGGCCTGCTGGGTCGGGTCGGTGCCGGACGGCCCCTGGGGGTGGCCGTACCCGGGAGCGGGCGGCGGGGGAGGCGGCGGAGGGACCGAGCCCGCGGGAGCGCCCGCGCCGGTCATGCGATGGCCGCAGACCTCGCACCAGTCCTCGGAACCCGACTGGTGTCCGTTCGGGCAGGTCGGCATGTCGGCGCTTCCCCCTCTCCTCGTCCGGCCCCGCGGGGCCGTCATTCCTCGTGCTCTTCGCTGCCCGGCGGACCATTTCGCTCCGGCCGGGCGGCCTGACTGTACGGCTGTGCGATTGTGCCCCGCGCGGCGCCGTGTCTGCGCGCCCGGCCCCCGCGCCGTCTCTCGCGTCCGTGCGGACGCGCCGTGCGGGCGCTTCGGTGTGCGGGTGTTTCGGTGTGCGGTTGTCCTGTGCGGTTATTTCTTGACGCGGACGGTCTTGGTGGAGCGCGTTTCGAGCGTCATCGAGTCGGCCTCCGCGACCTTCGCCTTCAGTCGCACAGTACCGGTCGCCGCATCGACGACGTCCACCACCTTCGAAAGCAGTTTCGCAGTGTCCTCGTTCCCGGACGCCGACGCCAGCTGTACCGCGCGGCCCAGTTTCGCGGTCGCGCTGTCGAAGTCGCCCGATTTTCGGGCGTCCAGCCCCTGCTGGATGACCTGCGCCAGTTCCGCCTGGCCCGTGTAGTGCGCGACCTGCGGATTGATCGAGGTGGACGCCGCCATGTCGTCGGTCCACACCGCCCGCACCAGGCCCTGGGAGAGCGTCCGGGGCGCCCCGCCCGCGGGGTCGGGGAGGACCAGCGAGACCCGGGACGCCAGCATCTCCTGGCCGATCGCGGCCTCCGGCACCCGTACGCACACGTGGTAGTCGCGCGACTCGTCGCCCCACGAACCCGTCGGGTAGTCCCCGGCCCGGGGTCCCGCCCCGGTGCGGCGTCCGGTCAGGTCGACGACCGTCGGCGCGACCTGTTTCACGAACATGATCTCGGTCCCGACGGGCGTCCAGAGCCGCAGCGCGACGTCCGCGACCTCCTTGCCCATCGCGTTCTCCATCATCCGCCGGAAGTCCGCGGACAGGCCCGCCGGGTCGGCGACGATGTCGGCCGTACCGAGCAGGGCGGAGGCGATGCCCGTGACCTCCTTCACCTCCCAGTCGGTGCCGACCCCCCGGGCGTCACAGGTGAAGCGGCCCGCGCAGGATTCGAGAGCGGCCCGCAGATCCTCCGGGGCCTCGTGCTCGTTGCGGCCGTCGGTCAGCAGGATCCCGTGCCGGATCCCCACGTCGGCCGCGCCGAGCAGCCGGTCGGCCAGCCGCAGCCAGGTGCCGATCGCCGTACCGCCGCCGGCGGCGAGCGAACGCAGCGCCTCCTTGGCCCCGGCCCTGGTCCGCTCGTCGGCCACCGCGAGCCTTCCGTTGCCCGGGTAGACCTCCTTGGCGAGATGCGTGCCGCCGACCACCGCGAACGCGGTGCCGTCGCGCAGGGTGTCGATCGCCGCGGCCGTCGCGTCGCGGGCGTTGCGCATCTTCGTCGGCGGATAGTCCATGGACCTGGAGCAGTCGACCATGATCACCACGCCGGCGCCCGCCGCCCGGACCGATCCGGACAGGTCCGTCGAAGCCGCCCCGGACAGCGGAACTCCGCCGGTGGTGCCGCCCCCGGTCGAGGTGACCGTGACGATGGCGTTGACCTCGCGACCGCCCTGCGGGAGAAACTCGTTCTGGTACACCTCGACCGAGAACTGCGGCACGTTCGACTTGGAGAAGTTGGCCATCTGATCGGCTCCTCGGGAACTCCAGGTGTCGGATGAGGACAGCTGTGAGGGGGACGAGACAAGGAAGGGGCGGAAGGGAAACGGTCGGAATCGGGACGAGAGCGGACGGAACCGGAACGCGCCGGGAGTGAATCGGAAACGAACCGGAACCAAGCGTTACGCAGCGGGACTCATGGGGTGTCGCAGCCCGATCCTGCCCCCTGCGGCGTCACCGCGAACGGCACCAGCGCCACTGTTACGTTGTCGTGGCCCCCGCCGTCGAGCGCGTGACCCACCAGCGCCCGCGCGGCGTGCAGCGGTCGCGACCGTGCGTCGGCCGGCACGACCGCGGCCATCTCGGCGGCCGACTCCGCGTAGTTCCACAGACCGTCCGTGCACACCACCACGAGACCCGGCCGGTCCGGTTTGAACGACGCGGTGTGCGGTTCCAGTTCGTACGCGTCGGCGCCGAGCCAGCCCGTGATCGCGTGGGCACGGTCGTCCGCGTACGCCTGGGCCTCGCTCATCAGACCCGCCGCCACCATCTGCGCGGCCCACGAGTCGTCCTCGGTGAGCCGGGCGGGCTGCACGGAACGGTCGTCCGGCACCCAGTAGGCGCGGCTGTCGCCGACCCAGCCGACCACCAGCAGGTCGCCCGCCGTGATGGCGCCGACCAGGGTGCACGCCGGCGCGTTCTGGTGCCGCCCCGGATCGTGCTCCGTCGCCCGGCCGGTCTCCCCGGCAAGGGAGTCGACCGACTTCGAGGCCGCGACGATCGCGTCGTGCATCGCCTGCTGCGGATGGGTGCCGCGCGGCAACGACTCCAGGAGCGCCTCGTTGGCGGCGTTCGCGGCGGCGGCCGACGCCTCGTCGGGGCGGCTGGCCGAGGAGACGCCGTCGCACACGATCGCGACGACGGCCGGTGAACCGCCGGGCAGGGCGGTGGTCGAGACGGCGAACGAGTCCTCGTTGCGGTGGTGGCGCAGCCCCCGGTCGCTGACGGCGGCCACCGAACCGAGCTCCTGCTCCATGTGGTCGCGCTCGCGCGGCTGGGCGTGACCACAGTTCTCGCAGTAGCCGTCGGTGTCCACGCGCCCGGCGCGGCACGCCACGCACAGCTTGGTGCCGGCCGACGGTGTCGCGAACGGCCCGTCGGTACGGGTGCGCGGGTCGGGCACGGGCTGCGCGGCGGAGGGGGCGCCTGTGCCCGCCGGTGCGGATGTTCCGGCGGCCGGGGCGTGCGCCGTCGCTTCCTGTGCCTGGGGTCGGGGCTGTGGCTGTGCCGGGGATTGTGTCTCTGTCTGGGCCCGTGGCCGATCGGACCCCGGGGCGTCCGCGGTCGCGGGCGCGGCCAGTTCGAAGTCTCCCGACCCGCCCGCCCCGTCGGGCCGGTTCTCCGCCGTCGGTACGGTCAGGGCGACCGTCGGGCGGTCATGTGGTGGCGCGGGCACGGCCGACAGGTCGTATCCGCACGCACCGCAGAACCGGTCGCCCGACTCGGCCGGTTCCTCGCAGCCCGGGCACTTCGACAGGGCCGTCTCCTGGGGCTTCTGCGACATTTTCACACCCACGTCCGGGGGCGGAAACGGTTGGCCCGCTCCACCAGTTCGATCCTCTCGTCGCCGGGCTCCGCGAGCCGGGCGAGCATCCGGTACGAACGCTCCAGCCCGAACCGCAGGCCGCGCTCGTCCCATTCACTGTCGAGCAGCTTCCCCAACCCGTCCGGTCCGCTCGGCCCGCTCGGTCCGCCGGATGCAGCGGGTCCGGACGATTGGCCGGGGCCGTTCGGCCCCGCTGCCGGGCCCCCGGCCATGGGGCTGCCGGAGAGCACCCAGTCGAGCGCGGTCCCCAGCACCTCCGTCGACAACTCCTCGCGGCGCACCGGGTCCAGGCCGAATCCAGCCAGTGCCGAGACCTGGTCGGCGGCGGCCCGGAGGTCGGCGAACAGCGGTTCGTCCGGGGCCCGTTCGCGCAGCCGCGCCCGTACCGCGGCGACCCTGGCCGCCGTGAAGTGGATCGACGCCTCGGGCACGGACTCCAGCGTCGCCACCGCCGCCGCCCGGTCCCCGGCCGCCAGCTGCACCCGGGCCAGGCCGAACGCCGCGCTGACGAAGCCCGGATCGGTCGTCCACACCAGGCGGTAGTACTCGGCGGCGTTGTCCAGTTGCCCCAGCACCTCCGCGCAGATCCCCAGCGCCAGCTTCGGCGTCGGCTCACCGGGGAACGCGTCGTACACCGCGTCGAAGGACAGCGCCGCGCTCTCGTACGCGCCGGTCACCAGCGAGGTGACACCGCGGTACCAGACGACCCGCCAGTCGTCAGGGTGCCGCCCCTCCAGTTCGGTCAGGGTGCGCCCGGCCGCGTCGAGTTCGCCGGTCTCCAGGCGGGCCCGCAGTTCGCGCAGCCGGGTCTCCAGGGAGGGCGCCGGTACGTTGCCCAGCGCGGCGATCAGGTCGGCGGGGGCGGTGGCCATCAGCCCGGCGAGGAAACCGGCGTTGGGGTCGCCCGCGTCGACCCGGGGCACGGGCAGCGCGAGCGAGGCGGTCCGTGCGTCGAGCCCGGCGGGCCGGGGGGCGTTCGGGACGTGCGGCGCCGGGAACGCGGCCGACGGCGCCGGTGCCGTCGACGGCGCTCCCGGAACGGCGGCCGGGATCCGGGGCCCGGGGATCGCGGGGCCCGAGGCCCCCGCACCCGCCACCGCCGGTGCGCCCGTGCCCGTACCCGTGCCCGCGCCGACGGCCGTGCTCGCACCCGCCCGATTCCGGCGGCGCCTTCCGAGGAGCCCGGACGGCGCCGGCCCGGTGGCCCGAGCGCCCAGCCGCGACACCTCGCCCGTCGGTTTCGCGAACAACTGCGTGTCCGTGACCCGTACTTCGGTACCGAACAGCGTCGACAGCGCCGGTCGCGGCCGTCCCGTCTGCAGTGCCACCACCTCGCGCAGCACCCCGGTCAGCTGCTCGGCCATCTCCGCCGCCGAGGCGAACCGCCGCCCCGGATCGGGGTCGGTGGCCCGTACCAGCAGCCGGTAGAACGACTCGTAGGTCCGGAACACCTCGATGTGGTCCGGGTCGGGCAGCGAGTCCACGAAGACGTTCGTGTAGCCCTGGAAGTCGAAGGTGAGCACCGCGAGTGTCCGTGCGACCGTGTAGAGGTCGGACGCGACCGACGGGCCGGCCTCGGCGACCTCCGGCGCCTGGTACCCGACCGTGCCGTAGATGGCCGACTCCTCGTCATCCATCCGGCGCACCGCGCCCATGTCGATCAGCTTCAGCCGTCCCTCGGTCTGGATGGCGTTGTCGACCTTGAAGTCGCAGTACAGCAGATTGCGGCTGTGCAGGTGCCCGAGCGCCTCCAGCGCCTCGATCCCGTACGCGCACGCCTGCTCGACCGGCAGCGGGTCGCGCCTCCCGGCCGGGGTGCGCCGCTCGTTCGCGATCTCCTTGAGCGCCTTGCCGCCGACGTACTCCATCACTATGTAGCCGTCGAGCGAACCGGTGCGCTGGTCGAGGTGTTCGACGAAGTTGTAGATCCGGACGATGTTGGCGTGCTCGATCTCGGCGAGGAACCGGCGCTCCGAGATCGCGGCCGCCATGGCGTCCTGGTCACCGGTGTCGAGCAGGCCCTTGAGGACCACCCAGCGGTCCGACACGGCGCGGTCCACCGCGAGGTAGACCCAGCCGAGCCCGCCGTGCGCCAGACAGCCCACCACCTCGTACTGGCCGTGCACCACGTCGCCCGCGCCGAGCTTGGGCACGAAGGAGTACGGGTGGCCGCACTTGGTGCAGAACCCCTCCGTACGGCCCGGCCGTTCGCCCCGGGACCGGCCCACCGGCGCCCCGCAGTCGGAACGCGAACAGAAGCGCTTCCGTTCCGGGACCTCCGGGTTCGCCATCACCGCCGTGTGCGGGTCGGGCCGCGGCACGTCCGGCACCTGCACCAGACCCACGCCCAGTTTGTCCCGGCCGGACCCGCCCGAGGACGAACCGGAGGAACGCACGGACACGGAAGGGGAGGTGGCCGCCCCGGACAGCGAACGCGAGAGCCGGCCCGAGACGGACCGCCGGGACGTCGACGAACGGGACGAGGACCGCGAGGAGGAACGCGACGAGGAGCGGGACGCCGCCCGCGAGCCGCCGCTGCCGTGACTTCCCCGGCTGCCGGAGCTTCCCGGGCCGTGCGCGCCGCCGCCCGCGAGCCCGGTGGGCGGCGAACTCACCATGCCCGTCGGGGAGACGACCGGGGCCAGACCGCAGGTGTCGCAGTACAGCTCACCGCCGCCCACATCCTCGTAGCCGCCCCCGCACGTGGGGCGCTGGCACTGCGTACTCATCTTCCGTCCCCCTGTCCGCCCCGCAGTCGCGGCGGCCGTTCCGTTCCGCGCGTGCTCGTGCTCGTGCTCACGGTCCGTGCGGTCCGTTCCGCCTCGCGCGTGTTCGTGTTCACCGCCCGTCCTCCGGTTCGGGGGCCCGGCTCTGGGACAGCAGCTCGGCCGCCGTCTCCTGGTAGCGCCGCACCGTCTGGGCGGCGACCCGCAGATCGCACGGCGCGCTCCACAGCATCCGGCGCGCCACGTCGTACCGCTCGATCAGCATCGGGTCCTCGGCCAGACCGTGCCGGGCCATCTTCGCCCGGTACGCGTCCAGTCTGCCGCGCAGCTCCGCCCGTACGGCCAGCGGCGCGGTGACGGCGGTCAACGACTCGCGGGCGCGCAGCAGCTCCTCCTCGGCCTCCTGCTCCAGCGACTCCAGGAGCGGTGACAGCCGGTGCCACTGGGCGTGCCTGCGGTATTCCGAGGCCGCCACCAGCCGCTCCTGGAGCGCGGTCGCCGGACCGCTCACGGCGGGCACCTCGGAGGCGGCGATCTTCGCCAGCACCTCGCCGCGGGCCGCCCTGGCCTCGGTCAGGGTCCGGTCCGCGCGGGAGAGGACGTCGCGCAGCCGCCCCAGCCGCTGTTCGGCGTCCTGCCGGACCGCGAGGACCGCCTCGATCTCGCGGCGTACGTCCTCCAGGGCGCGGGCCGCGCGGTCGTAGCGCGTCGTGTCGGGGCGTCCGCCGCCGGGCGCGGCACTGCCGGGACCCGACAGCCAGAAGGCGAGCGGATCGGAGATCACCTGCACCCGCAGCGTGGCCAGTTCCTGGGTGATCGCCTCAAGTTCGTCGCCCGCCGGATGCTCACCGGGCCGGACGCCCACCGAACGCGCCAGCGAACGGGTGCGGTGCAGTTCGGCGGAGAGCAGGTCGATCCGGGCGGGCAGCGCGGACCACACGGAGTCGGAGGCGACCACCATGTCCAGCGAGCGGGCGTACAGCTCGTTCATCCGGGCGACCAGCTCCTCCAGCGAGAACCGCTCGGAGAGCCTGGCCGGACCGTCGGCCGACGAACCGGGATGACCCGCGGCGTGCGCCACGGTGACGCTCCGGCCGCGCAGCAGATCGGTGAGGGCCACCAGATCGTCCCGGTTGGGGTGGCGGCGGCGGGACCGTATCGCGCGGGCCCTCGCCAGCGTGCCCGCGTACGCGTCGAAGTACCGCCACAGCAGCGCGATCGAACCCTCGGTGGCGGCCCAGCGCTCCTTGGTGATGCCCGTCAGGTCGGCACCCTCCAGGAGCCGACGGCCCGCGTGGTCCTGGAGGGCGAGGAGCGAGGTCTCGATCGCCTCGTGTTCAGCGTCCAGCCGGTCCAGCGCACGGTCCGCCTCGTCCCGGTCCATGACCGGTCCGGGGGGCCGTTCCGCGTAGCCGGGGAAGGGGCCCGCGACGCTCATCGATCACCTCTCCGCTCCTCCCGCCGGGACGGACCCGCCGGGATCAGTGCCGCTTCCTCGCCTGCCACTGTCTCGTCTGCCACTGCTGCCACCGGCGCCCCCGTCACCGATGTCCTTCCCGGCACACAATGCCCCTCACGGCCCTCACGACACCAGTGCCCCTCCCGGCACCGGTGCCACATCCGGCATCAGCGCCCCGCTCGGCACTAACGGCTCCGGTACTTGGGCGCCGGCGGCGCCGTCAGTCCCGGCAGACCGGCCTCCAGCCACTTCCGGTACGACAGCGTCCAGGGGCTGTTCGCGCCACCGCTGCGGTAGCCCACCAGCACCTGGTTGACGCGGGCCACCAGGTCGTCCGCGCCCCGCTTCGTCGCCACGCCGTAGTACTCGGTGGTGAACGGCTTGTCGCCCTTGAGCTCGACCGCCGGGTCCTGGGCCGCCTGCCCGGCAGCCAGCGCGTTGTCCGTGACCACCGCGTCCACCTCGCCCAGCTGCAACCGCACCAGGCAGTCGAGCTGGTTGGGGACGGTCAGCCGGTCCTCGTCCGCGCCGGTGCCGTCGTGCTCGTCCTCGAAGACCGCCCCGAACGACTGCTTCTTCAGCGCGTCGAAGGCGGTGGAGCCCTCGGCGGTGCAGACCCGCTTGCCGGACAGGGAGGTGTCGTACCCGGTGATCGTCGACTTCTTCGGCGCGAGGACCTGCTGCCCGGTCTGGAAGTAGGCGGTGGAGAACGAGACCTGGCGGGCCCGCTCGCAGTTGATCGTCATCGTCCGGACGACGACGTCGACCTTGCCGTTCTCGAGGACGGCGACCCGCTGGTTGGTGGGGATGGCCCGGAAGACCACGGCGTCGGGGTCGCCCAGGATGTTCTTGGCGACGGCCCGCACCAGATCGATGTCGAAGCCTTCGAGCCGGCGGTTCTCCGGGTTGCGGTACCCCCAGCGGAAGCTGTTCTGGTCGACGCCCGCGATCAGCTTCCCGCGCGCCTTGATCCTCGCGATGTTCGGGCCGTCCGCACCGGACGGCGGCAGGCTCGCCTCCGGGTCGACGCAGTCCTCGGCCCGGGTCTGCGTCGCGTGCGCCGTACCCGGACCGGAGAAGCCGCCGAACGCGTCGGCACCGGCGCGGGAGAGCGGCAGCAGCGTCAGCGAGGCCGTCACCGCGCAGGCCACGGCCATGCCCGTCACACCGCCCCAGCCGCGCAGCCTGCCGGCGGACCTCGCTCCCGTACGCTTCCTGGTCATCGCTCCCCCTCTCGCTCTCACCGGTACTCCGAGAGCCTGCGGTTGACACCGACGATCGTGGCGACCGCTCCCAGCGCGGCGAGCACGGCGGCACCGACCGGCAGCCAGGTCAGCGCACCGAGACCGTCGTTCGCGGCCGTGGTGAACTGGTCCTGTTCATGGGCGAGAGCCTGCGCCAGCGCGTCGTCCACCCGGCCGAAGGACTCGCCCGTCGACTTCTCCGGCCCGGTGATCTGCTCCAGCGCGCCGTCGTAGTCGCCGCTGTCGTCGGTCGTACGGGCGGCACGGTGGCGGTCCTGCCACTCGGAGACCGCACCGATCGCGGTCTCCACCGGCCCGCTTCCCCGGTCGTCGTCGGCGAGCTCCCGGGCCCTCGCCAACTGCTCGCCGAGGGCCTTCATCCCCGTGTTGAAATCGGTCTCGTACTTGTCGTTCCTGCCGTCCGGGGTGAGCACGGCGCCCCGGGCGACCAGGGTGAGGTTCTCATTGGCCCGCGCCTTCAGGGAGTTGATCCGCGCGTGGTTGAGCACGTCCAGGGACTGCTGCCCGTGCGTGTCGGCGCTGCGCAGCTCGGCGCGGGCCACCGTGTGCCCCACGGCCAGCCACAGCAGCACCACGGTCGACGCGGCGGTCGCGACGAGCAGCCCGTGGTTGAAGACCCGGTTCGTCCGGCGGTGGTTGCGCCGCTGCGCCCAGAACAGCGCGGCCACCGCCACCACACCGAGCCCGAGCGAGAGGAACGGCCAGGCCCTGGCCTCGTCGCCGTCCCGGTCGAGCCGGTCGGTCTCCGCCGCGTACAGCCGCTCGGCGGCCGGGAGCAGGACGTCGGTCATCTTCTGGTTCGCGTACCGGAGGTAGGCGCCGCCCAGCGGCAGCCCCTGGCGGTTGTTGGCGCGCGCCCGCTCGATCAGGCCCGTGTAGCGGGGGAGTTCCTTGTTGAGCGTGGTGATCTCGCGCCCGGACTCCGACGAGGGGTCGGTGCCGGTCGCGGCCCGGACCAGCAGCCGGGAGGCCTCCTCGATGTCCTTGTCGTACCGGTCGAGGACCGCGCGCGGCTCCTGCGCACCGGCCAGGAAGCCGCTGGCCGCCGAGGTGTCGGCATCGGCCAGCGAGCGGTAGATGGCGGCCGCGCTCGCGCTCAGCGGCTGGCTGCGGTGCACCACGTCGTCGGCGGCGGCTGCCCGGTCGCCGGTCTCGAACGCCGTCACGGCCCCGAACGCGACGACGCACAGTGCCAGCACGGCCCCGATGATCCGGAGCCGGCCCGGCTCGGTCGTCGCCGCGGCCCGCAGCCGACGCGAGGCGACGGCCCAGACACCGGGATGCGGCCGAACGGCCGGGGGCGCGGGTACGGCCGTGGGCGCGGAAGGCTGGGCCCGCGCGTGCTTCGGGGCGGTGCGCATGTTCGGCGGGTGTGTCACTTGACCTCCCCCTCGGTCGCTGACGGTGGACCGGCCGGCCCCCGATCGGTCGGGGAGCTGGTACCCGGCCAGAAGTATGGCCGTGTGGACCGGCCGCCACACCGGGAACGCCCGGATCCCGCGTCGGTCCACGTCGGATCCACCCGCATTCGATCAAGGCGCGCGCCGTCGATCAAGCCGATCGGGGTCCGGACCGCGAAACCGGGCCCGGACCGCAGCCCGAAACCGGATTCCGGGGCGGACCTCGAACCGAACTCCGAATCGAACTCCGAACCGGACACCGGAGCGAACCGATCCCCTTCCATGAACACGTCCGGAGCCACTGATCGGTTCCCGTACGCGAGAGGCGTCCCGCGGCACGGAACACCGCGGGACGCCTCGGACGAGGAACAAGGGCGTGACACGCTCTGCCGGAAGCCCGGAAGCCCGGAAGCCCGGAAGCCCGGAAGCCCGGAAGCCCGGAAGCCCGGAAGCCCGGAAGCCCGGAAGCCCGGAAGCCCGGGGGACGTCCCCCGGAGGAGGACGGGGGCGCCCCTCGGAGAGAGGGGCCGGGCCGGTCGGTCAGCGGCGGTACAGCGCGCGCAGCCTCTCGTGCACCTCGGCCGGTGCCCCCGTCCGGTCCAGGCCCAGCAGCGCGGCCCCCAGCACCGGAGGCTCCGTCACCACCCGGACGACCGCCTTCGGGGCCCGTACCGCGAGGAGGTCCGCGATCCTTTCGTCCAGCCGGGGGTGACGGGCCGCCAGCACCCCGCCGCCCAGCACCACCGGAGCCTCCTCGGCCAGCAGACCCAGTCGGCCCAGCGCCACCGACGCCATCGAGACGACCTCCTCCGCCAGCCGGTCCACCAGCGCACCCGCCACCGCGTCCCCGGCCGCGGCCGTCGCGAAGAGCACCGGGGTCAGCTCGTAGCGCCGCTCGAACTCGATCCGGCCCAGATGCAGCGCCTCGATCAGCGCGTACATCGAGTCGAGCCCGAAGTGCGCGGGCAGCGCGCGGGCCAGCTCGGTCGGCTCGCCGCGACCGTCCTCGGCCCGCGCGGCGAACCACATCGCCTCCTCGGCCAGACCCGAACCGCCGCCCCAGTCACCGGAGATGCGGCCTATCGCGGGGAAGCGTGCGGTCCGCCCGTCCGGCAGCATGCCGACGCAGTTGATGCCCGCACCGCAGACGACCGCCACGCCCCGAGGGTCGTCCACACCCGCGCGCAGGATCGCGAAGGTGTCGTTGCGCACCTCGACCGAACCGCCCCAGCCCCGGGCGCGCAGCGCCGTCGCCAATTCCTCCTCCTCCACCGGGAGGTCGGCGTTGGCGAGACAGGCCGACACGTGCGTGACGCCGCCGGACGGGACACCGGACAGCTCCAGCGCCCGGCCGACGATCACGCCGAGCGCGTCGACGGCCGCCTCCACACCCACCACCGGTGGCTGGAAACCGCCGCCGCGAGCGGCCGACAGAATCGTTCCGTCGGTGCCGATCACAGCCACGTCGGTCTTGCTGTTCCCGGCGTCGATCGCGAGGACCGAAGCGTTCACGAGGGCCGGGGCGCCCGCGGGGAACGAAGTGTTCACGCCCACGCCAGGTGCTCCCGGTTGTGCGCGATCAGCTTGTCGGTGAGCGCCTCGGCGTACTCGAACTGGCCGATCAGAGGATGCGCGAGCAGCGCCTTGAACACCCGGCCCCGACCACCGCGCAGCGCCGCATCCAGGGCCATGTTCTCGTACGCGGTCACGTTGGCGATCAGGCCCGCGTAGAGCGGGTCCAGCTCCGGCACGGCGAGCGGGGTCGCCCCCGTGCCGTCGACCTGGGCCTGCACCTCGATCACCGCGTCGTCCGGCAGGAACGGCAGCGTCCCGCGGTTGTAGGTGTTCACCACCTGCACCGGGGAGCCGCCCGAGCCGAGGAGCGAGGACGCCAGGTCCACGGCCGCCTCGGAGTAGAAGGCGCCGCCGCGCTTGGCGAGCAGCGCGGGCTTCTCGTCCAGCGCCGGGTCGCCGTACATGGCGAGGAGTTCCTTCTCCATCGCGGCCACCTCGGCCGCCCGGGACGGCTTGGTGCCCAGCTCCCGCACGACCTCGTCGTGCGCGTAGAAGTACCGCAGGTAGTACGAGGGGACGACGCCGAGACGGTCGACGATCGCCCGGGGCATGCGCAGGTCGCCCGCGATCGTGCCGCCGTGCTCGGCGAGCAGCCTCGGCAGGACGTTCTCGCCGTCCGGGCCGCCGAGGCGGACCCCCAGCTCCCAGGTCAGGTGGTTGAGTCCGACGTGGTCGAGGTGCACCTGGTCGGGGGTGACGTCGAGCAGCCGGGCGAACTTCCGCTGGAAGCCGATCGCCACGTTGCACAGGCCGACGGCCTTGTGCCCGGCCTGGAGCAGCGCGCGGGTGACGATGCCGACCGGGTTGGTGAAGTCGATGATCCAGGCGTCCGGGTTGGTGCGGCGGACCCGCTCCGCGATGTCCAGGACGACCGGGATGGTGCGCAGCGCCTTGGCGAGGCCGCCCGCGCCGGTGGTCTCCTGGCCGATGCAGCCGCACTCCAGCGGCCAGGTCTCGTCCTGGTTGCGGGCGGCCTGGCCGCCGACGCGCAGCTGGAGCAGGACCGCGTCGGCGTCGGCGACGCCCGCGTCCAGGTCGGCGGTGGTGACGATCCGTCCCGGGTGGCCCTGCTTGGCGAAGATCCGCCGGGCGAGGCCGCCCACGAGTTCCAGGCGGTCGGCCGCCGGGTCGACGAGCACCAGCTCCTCGATGGGCAGCGTGTCCCGCAGCCGGGCGAATCCGTCGATCAGTTCGGGGGTGTAGGTGGACCCGCCACCCACTACAGCGAGCTTCATGGTCAGCCCTTTACTCCGGTCAGTGTGACGCCCTCGACAAACGCCTTCTGGGCGAAGAAGAAGACGAGGATCACGGGGGCCATGACCAGTACGGTCGCGGCCATGGTCAGGTTCCAGTCGGTGTGGTGCGCCCCCTTGAAGGACTCCAGTCCGTAACTGAGCGTCCAGGCGGCCGGGTTCTCGGAGGCGTAGATCTGTGGGCCGAAGTAGTCGTTCCAGGCGTAGAAGAACTGGAAGAGCGCGACGGCCGCGATGCCCGGCTTGGCCATCGGCAGCACCACCCGCAGCAGAGTGCGCAGTTCGCCGCAGCCGTCGACCTTCGCCGCGTCCAGGTACTCGTCCGGGATGGTCAGCAGGAACTGCCGCAGCAGGAAGATGGAGAACGCGTCGCCGAACGCCATCGGGACGATCAGCGGCCAGAGCGTGCCGGAGAGGTCCAACTGCTTCGCCCAGAACAGGTACATCGGGATGACGACGACCTGCGGCGGCAGCATCATCATCGAGATGACGAGCATCAGCGACAGATGCCGGCCGCGGAAGCGGAACTTGGCGAGCGCGTACGCCACGGGCACCGACGAGACGACCGTCAGGACCGTGCCCAGCCCCGCGTACAGCAGGGTGTTCTTCCACCAGGTCAGGAAGCCCGGGGTGTCGAACACCTTCTTGTAGTTGCCCCATTCGAAGGGGTGCGGCCACAGATCGCGGGTCAGCGCCTGCTGGTCGCTCATCAGCGAGGTGAGCACCAGGAAGACGAATGGCAGCACGAAGAACAGCGCCGCCGCGACGCCGAGCGCGTGCACGGCGATCCAGTTCAGCAGCGCCTTGCGGCGCGCCGCGCGACCGGCCGGGGTGACCGGGGCGGGCGCCGGTGCCGCGTCGGACGCCGTCGCTCGGGTGTCGAGTGCCTGGGCCACGTCACTCACCTGCCTGGATCAGCCCGCCGCGGCGCCGCATCAGCAGTGCGGTGAACGCCATGGCGAGGACGAACAGAACGAGCGCGGTCACACAGGCGGAGCCGTAGTCGAAGCGCTGGAAGCCGAGGTTGTAGACGAGCTGCGGAAGCGTCAGTGTCGACTTGTCGGGATAGCCGGGTTCGAACTGCTGCCCGGAGCCGCCCATCACACCCGAGGCGACCTTCCCGGCCACGAGTGGCTGGGTGTAGTACTGCATCGCCTGGATGATCCCGGTGACCACGGCGAACATCACGATCGGCGCGATGTTCGGCAGGGTGATGAAGCGGAACCGCTGGAACGGACCCGCCCCGTCCAGCTCCGCCGCCTCGTACTGCTCCTTCGGCACGTCGAGCAGCGCGGCCATGAAGATCACCATCAGGTCGCCCACCCCCCACACCGCGAGCGCGGTCAGCGCGGGCTTGGACCAGGTGGCGTCGGTGAACCAGCCGGGCGTGGGCAGTCCCAGCGCCCCGAGGATCGAATTGGCCGGCCCCGTACCGGGGTTGAGCAGGAAGACGAAGGCGAGTGTCGCCGCGACCGGCGGCGCCAGGTACGGCAGGTAGAACAGGGTGCGGAAGACCCCGGCCCCCGTCTTGATCTTGGTGATCAGCAGTCCGACGCCGAGGCCGAACGCCACCCTGCAGGCCACCATCACCACGACCAGCCAGAGCGTGTTGCGCAGTGCCGGCCAGAACAGCGGGTAGTCGCCGAAGACGAACTGCCAGTTCTTCAGCCCGCTGAACTCGGGGGCGGTGAAACCGTCGTAGGAGGTGAAGGAGAAGTAGAGCGTGGAGATCAGCGGATAGGCGAAGAAGAAGCAGAACCCGATCAGCCACGGCGACATGAAGGCCGCGGCCCACAGTGCCGCTCTTCCGCGCCTCGCGCCGAGGGTCGGTCCCCGGCGCTTCACCGGGGGTGCGAGTGTGTCCGTACGTTTGCTCATCGCGGCGCTACTTCGCCTGCGCGATCGCCGCGTCGATCTCGGCGGCGGTCTTCTTCAATCCCGCCCCGATGTCCTTCTGCACGCCCTTCTCGATGTCGAATCCGAGGTTCTGCAGGGACACCAGGTACGCGCCGCCGTTCACCGAGGGCGGGGTGGTGGTGCTGTTCGGGTCGGCGGCGATGTCCAGGAACGTCTTGAAGCGCGGATCGTACTTCAGCTTCGGCGACTTCAGCGCGGCCAGTGTGGACGGCACGTTGTGGATGGCGTTGGCGAAGTTCACGACCGCGTCCGTGTCGGTCGTCATGAACTTGACCAGTTCCCAGGCCGCGTTCTGCTTCTTCGAGGTGGCGGCGATCCCCGCGATGGTGCCGGTGAGGTAGCCCTTGCCGTAGGTGTCGGCCTGGTCGTCGGCGACGGGCATCGGGGCCACGCCGATCTCGAACCCGGGCTTGCTCTCCTCGGCCATCCCGAGCCGCCACGGGCCGTCCAGCTGCATGGCCACCTGGCCGGTGTGGAACGGGTGCTTGGCTCCCCACTCGTCACCGAACGACGTGCGGTACTTCTCCAGTTTCTCGAACCCGCCGAGGCCGTCGACCAGCTTCTTCTGGGTGGTGAGCATCGCGGCGAACGCCGGGTCCTCGGCGATGTTCGACCTGCCGTCCGCGTCGAAGTACTTCGGGTCCCAGCCGCCGAGGTAGTGCTCGGTCGTCGACTCGTAGCCGTGGTAGTTCGGCATGAAGCCGAGCCGCTCGTACGAGTCGCCCTTGGTCTTGGTCAACTTCTTGGCGGTCGCGGCCAGTTCGGACCAGGTCTTCGGCGGTCCGGCGATTCCGGCGGCCTTGAACGCGTCCTTGTTGTAGTAGAGGCCGTACGCGTCTCCGAGCAGCGGAACCGTGCAGCGCACGCCGTCGAACTGCGTGTACTCGTTCATCGCCTTCGGGAACGTCTTGTCCGGGTCGATGCCGTCCCGCTTCAGGAACGGGTTCAGATCGACGAACGCCTTCGAGGAGCAGAACTTCCCGACGTTGTTCGTGGTGAACGACGAGACGACGTCCGGAGCCTTCGAACCGCCCGCCCGCAGCGCCTGGTTGATCTTGTCGTCGGTCATGTTGCCGACGACGTTCACCTTGATGTTGGGGTGCTTCTCGCGGAAGGCGTCGACCGTCTCCTGGATCGCCTTGACCTCGCCCGGGGCGCTCCAGCCGTGCCAGAAGGTGATGGTGGTTTCCTTGGACGCGTCGTCCGTGGCACCGGAGTTGCTCTGGCCGGTACAGGCGGAGGCGAACAGCGTGAGCGCGGCGGCCGCGGCGAGCGCGGCGGCCGGCTTCCGGCGGACTGCGGACATGACGGTGACTCCCGAGTACGAGGTGCGGAGGGGTGACGTACGGAGTGGGTGAGGAGCGGATTCGGAGGGACGGGCGGACGCCGGAGCGGGGTGCGCGGTCAGCGCGAGGTGTCGAAGACCTCGTCGCGGGTGGTGACGAGGGCGCTCTCCAGTGCGCCGCGCAGGACGGGGCGATGCGTCACGGCACCGGCGATCAACCGGGGCCGGGAGGCGGACAGTTCGGCGAGTTCGGACTCCACCCGGCCGCGCAGGGGTTCCCCGCCGGCCGCGATCACGTCGCCGGACAGCACGACGAGTTCCGGGTCCAGCACGGCGACCATGGATGCCAGCCCGGTCGCGAGCGCGGTGGCGAACCGGTCGAGGAGCCGCGTGTACGGGCCTTCCTCGCCCGCCTCCGCGACCTCGGCGGCCCTGGCGATCAGCCGGGACGCCACCTCGTGATGGGTGCCGGGGGCGCGGACGGTGTCGTCGTCGATGCCGAGCTCCCGGGCCAGCCGGGCCAGGACCTGGGCGCCCGCCAGCTCCTGGAACCCGCCCGAGTTCGCCTTGGTGACCTGCCGGACCAGCGGTGCGCCCGGCACCGGCAGGAAGCCGACCTCACCGGCGCCGCCGGTGAAGCCGCGGTGCAGCCGTCCGTTGATCACGAGGGCGGCGCCGAGCCCCTCCTCGTTCCACAACAGGACGAAGTCGTCGTGCCCCCGCGCCGCGCCGAGCCGTTGTTCGGCCACCGCGACCAGATTCACGTCGTTCTCGTACTCGACCGGCATCGGCAGGAACGCGGCCAGCTCGTCCAGCAGCGCGGGGGAGTGCCAGCCCGGCAGGTGCGAGGCGTACCGCAGCCGTCCGGTGCCGGGGTCGAAGGCGCCCGGGGTGCCGATGACGACCCGGTGGATCTCGGAGCGGGCGAGCCCGGCGTCCTTGACCGCCCCGTCCAGCGCGTCCGCCACCTGCCGCACCACGCAGTCGGCGCGCCGGCCCGGGGTGCGCAGCTCGAACTCCCCGACCGTCTCGCCGGTCACGTCGGCGACCGCGGCGAGGATCCGCTGGGCGTTCACGTCCAGCCCCGCGACGTGCGCGGCCCGCGCGTTCACCGCGTACAACTGGGCGTTGGGCCCGGGCCGCCCCGCCACCGTCCCGGTGGCGACGACCAGCCCGGCCGCCTCCAGCCGTGCCAGCAGCTGCGAGGCGGTGGGCTTGGAGAGCCCGGTCAGCTTGCCGATCCTCGTGCGGGAGAGCGGTCCGTGCTCCAGCAGCAGATCGAGGGCGGCCCGGTCGTTCATGGCTCGCAGAACGCGGGGGGTACCCGGTGTGGTTCCGGCCATGAGCTCCACCTGCCCTGTGTTCGGAAAGGTTGTTCGGAAAGTTGTTAGGAAACTTTCCTATTCGGTGAGAGGACGGTATGGCGCCGCGGCCGGGTCGTCAATGGTCAGCATCGCTGCGGCAATCAAAGCGTTACGTGGAGGCGGCCGTTCGGTTGCCTCCGGTCCCCCTGGGGACCGTGGAGCCGAGGTCGGGGAGCGGGACGGCGGACGGTCTTCCGGAGAGCCGGAGCGCGGGCGGCGGGACGGCCGAAGGGGCACGCACGGATCGACGGATCCACGCGTGCCCCTTCGGGCGTGTCCGGGAAGTCCCGGCTACTTCGACAGGTTCGACGGCGGGCTGATCGGGTTCGTGGCCAGGGACTGCGGCGAGGTCGCCGACGCGAACGCCGAGGGGGCGGCCACGGCGGCCGACGGGTCGGGGGCGGGCTCCTCCTCCACCTGGTCCGGGACGCCGCCGACGATCCGGATGCCCGCCTCGTCGAAGGCCCGCTTGATCCGCCAGCGCAGCTCGCGTTCCACGCCCACCGCCTTGCCGGGCATCGTCTTCGCCGCGACCCGGACCGTCATCGAGTCCAGCAGCACGTCGCTCAGGCCCAGGATCTCCACCGGGCCCCACAGCCGCTCGTTCCACGGGTCCTCCTTGGCCATCGCGGCGGTGGCCTCGTCGATCACCGTGCGGACCCGGTCGAGGTCCTCCGAGGGGTGCAGCATCACGTCGACACCGGCCGTCGACCAGCCCTGGCTGAGGTTGCCGATCCGCTTCACCTCGCCGTTGCGCACGTACCAGATCTCGCCGTGGTCGCCGCGCAGCTTGGTGACCCGCAGGCCGACCTCGATGACCTCGCCGCTGGCCACGCCCGCGTCGATGGTGTCGCCGACGCCGTACTGGTCCTCCAGGATCATGAAGACGCCGGACAGGAAGTCGGTGACCAGGTTGCGCGCGCCGAAACCGATCGCCACACCGGCCACGCCCGCGGAGGCCAGCAGCGGGGCGAGGTTGATCTGGAACGCGCCCAGGATCATCAGGCAGGCCGTGCCGAGGATCAGGAACGACGCCACCGAACGCAGCACGGAACCGATCGCCTCGGAGCGCTGACGGCGGCGTTCCGCGTTGACCAGCAGCCCGCCCAGGGCGGTGCCCTCCACGGCCTGGGCGCTGCGGTTCATCCGTTCTATGAGCTTGGTGAGAGCGCGCCGGACGGCGGTCCGCAGCACGATCGCGATCGTGATGATGAGCACGATGCGCAGACCGATGCTCAGCCACGTGGACCAGTTCTCCTCCACCCAGCTCGCGGCGTTCCCGGCCTGCTCGGCGGCCTCGTCGAGCGAGCTGCCGGTCCCGGGTGACGGGGCTGCGGCCAACAGGGCGGACAGGGACACGACGGAACCTCCGGATGGGGTGCGACAGGCCCACCACACTAACGGGGCAGCGAACGAGCACCACCGTCGCGACCGAGCGGACGGAGGCATTACGGGGGCGCCGGGGCGCACATGTGGCCGATTACACACCGGACGGTCGTCTCCGCCGCTGCGGGCCCCGGGGAGCCCGTGCCGACGGGCGTCGACGGGGCCCGGCGGCCGGTGACGACGAAAAATCCTTCCGGCCCGTTACCCGCACGTGGTGGCGCTTCGACCGGGCGTGAGGAGAAAATCGGATCGGATCGTCCCGGCGCGAGCCACGCGCCGCCGGCGTACAAGGAGGCGTCCACCGTGCCGCATGTCCTGGTTCTCAACGCGTCGTACGAGCCGCTCGGCGTCGTACCGCTCCGCCGCGCTCTCGTCCTCGTGCTCGAAAACAAGGCCATCTGTCTTGAGGAGTCCGGCGCCTTCATGCACAGTGCCACCCGGGTCGTCCCGGCGCCCAGTGTCGTTCGGCTGAAACGGTTCGTACGGGTTCCCTACCGGGGCCCCGTACCCCTGACCCGCCGGGCGCTGTTCGCCCGCGACGGAGGCCGCTGCATGTACTGCGGCGCCGCCGCGACCAGCGTCGACCACGTCATCCCGCGCAGCCGCGGCGGCAAGCACTCCTGGGACAACGTGGTCGCGGCCTGCCGCCGCTGCAACCACGTCAAGGCCGACCGGCACCTGCCCGAGCTCGGCTGGCGGCTGCACCAGCAGCCCGCCCCGCCCACGGGCCTCGCCTGGCGCATCATCGGTACGGGCCATCGTGACCCGCGCTGGTTGCCGTACTTGCAACCCTTCGGCGCGGACGACGCGATGGCCCGGATCGACGGCGTATCAGCCTAGGATCCGGGCCTTCGTCGTCCCCGGGGCCGGGCCCGGGGACGCGGTCGGGCGCGCCCGCGGGTGGAAGCCCGCGCGGCCGGGACCGGGGCCGCGGGCCGGCGCAGCCGTGCCCGGCCCGCGCATGACGTTTCCGCGTGCGGACCGGCGCTCCGCGTCGCTCCGTCCCCGCGTTACTCCGTCCCGGCGACCGCGTACGCCTCCACGGACCAGAGCGAGTAGCCGAACTCGGTGCCCCGGGCATCGCCCTGGACACGGATGAAGCGGGTGTCCTTCGCGTCCATCCGCACCGACTCGCGCCCGCCCCGACCGTCCCGCACGGTCGCTGCCGTGCGCCAGGTCCGCCCGTCCGGGGAGACCTGGACGCGGTAGCGGGAGGCGTAGGCGTCCTGCCAGTGCAGCACCACCTGGCCGACCCGGGCCGGACTCGACAGTTCCGCCTGCCACCAGGCGCCGTCCTCGACCGGCGAGGACCAGCGGGTCTCCGGATCGCCGTCGGAGGCTGCCGACGCCGGGAAGTCCGGGGTCTCGTCTCCCGAGGAGGACGCGGTGGCGGCGCGCAGCAGGTCGGGGCCCCCGGTGCGGGGATACGCCCGTACGGTGAGCGTGCTGCGTTCCTCGCCGAAGCCGATCGGCACCTCGTACTCGCCCGCCGGGGTGCCCGCGGGGACGGTGATCTCGACGGGGACGTCGGTACGGGAGCCGCGCGGCACCCTCGTCTGCTTCGGCACGCTCACCTCGATGCCCTCGGGGGCCTGCGCGGTGAGCCTGCCCCGCACCTCGGCGGGGCGCCGGGCGGCCAGCCGGGCCCGGACCCGCTGCGGCCCGCCGCCGATCTCGGCGTCCGTCTCGCCGCGCGCGAGGTCGAGCCGGGCGGCCGGTTCGTCGCCGAACCACGGCACGAGCGCCCGTACGCGCGGAGCCGCCGCGTCCCCGGAGGCGCCGTTCCCGCTCCCGGACGCGGAGGGTCCGCCGGCGGTCAGTCCGTTCCCGGACGCATCGCCTCCGGAGACCCCGGAGGTGTCGCTCCCGCTCGTGCCCTCCGGGACGATCGGCGGCAGCGCGCCTGTGATCACCGGGGGAGCGGCCGGACCGTCGACGGGCCAGCCGATCCGGATCGCGTCCGCGCGCAGCCCCCGGACCGGCGTCTGGGTCCAGCCCGTGCCCGACACCGGGCCCAGCCGACGCCAGCCCTCGCCGGGCACGTGCGCCTCCAGCGTCGCTCCGGCCGCCGTGCCGCTCCCGGGCACCGTCATCGCCGTCACCGTCTCCACCGGACGGGCCCGGTCCAGCCGCACCGTGTAACTGCCCGGCGCCCGGGTCACCGTGCCCTCCTTCCGGTCCGCGCCGGTCCAGGCGTCCGCCTCCCGGCGCACCCGGTCCAGGAACGGGCCCAGCACCCCCGCACCGACCGTCGCGCCGCTCTTCCTCGTCGCCCGGTGCAGCGGCTCCAGCGCCAGGGACGCCCGCCACGCGGCGGCGCCGTCGCCGCGCGACTGGGCCCCCAGCAGATCGACGGCCAGTTCGCCCGCCCGGCCGTACCGGGACAACTGCTCGGTCCACGGCCGCACTTCCTCGTCGAGCCGCCCGCCGGCCGGCCCCTTCAGCCGCTGCGGGGCCTCGCGCATCACCGTGAAGGCGGCGCGCAGCGCGCGCTCGGCGCCGTCCCGCGCCGCGGCGTCCTGAGCCGTGCGCGACCGCCAGAAGGCGTCCAGCAGCGGTCGCAGGTACGCCGACTCGTCGCCGCCCAGGACGGACGTCGCGTTGTTCCCGGCCAGCGCGCGCAGCGCGTCCCCGGCGCGGGCGTCGCCGCCCGCGAGGTCGTCGATCGCCGCCCGCCAGGACTCCTGCGGCCGGTACCCCTTCGGGTTCCACGCGAAGTCCGCGGTGGTGAACAGCGGGATGCGGGACGCCGACGGCTGCTCCATGGCGTTCGCGAGCAGCGCCGCGGAACCGGCCGCCACCGCCGGGTCCCGGCCGGTGTACGGGCCCAGGAAGATGCGGTCCTGCGCATAGTCGTTCACCGGGTAGTTGTCCATCGTGACCAGCGGATGCCGGAACGCGGCCCGCGCACCGGCCAGTTCGCCGCCGGTGATGGTCCGGGGCACGACCCCGACACCGGTCCAGGCGACCTGCACCCGGTCGTCCAGCCCCTTCGCGAGCGCCGTGCGGTACGCGGTCGCCCCGTCCTGGTAGAACTCCGTCGGCATCACCGACAGCGGCTCCGCGCCCGGATGGCGTTCCGCGAGGTGCCGTGCCACCGCGCTCGCCACCCGCGCCTGCGCCCGGGCCGCCGCCTCGGGGCCCCTGCCGAACGTGTCGGCGTCGTCGCCGCAGTGCCACTCGCTGTAGCTGACGTCCTGGAACTGCAGCTGGAACGCCCGCACGCCCAGCGCCCACATCGCGTCGAGCTTCTTCGTCAGCGCCCGCACGTCGTCGTCCGACGCCATGCACATGCTCTGACCGGGGGCGACCGCCCAGCCCAGCGTCACGTGCTCGGCACGGGCCCGTTCGGCCAGCGCCCGGAAGTCGGCCCTCCGGTCGGCGGGGTAGGGGTCGCGCCAACGCGCCTGACGGTAGGGGTCGTCACCCGCCGCGTAGAGATACCGGTTCTGCTTCGTACGCCCCATGAAGCCGATCTGCGCCAGCCGTTCGGCCCGGGTCCACAGCTCCCCGTAGAAGCCCTCCGTCATCCCGCGCACGGCGGTGCCGGGCCAGTCCCGGACCGTGACCCCG
The DNA here is from genome assembly GCF_001905795.1 of Streptomyces sp. CB01580. Classification (GTDB taxonomy): domain Bacteria; phylum Actinomycetota; class Actinomycetes; order Streptomycetales; family Streptomycetaceae; genus Streptomyces. The sequence goes on along the minus strand of NZ_LIXJ01000004.1, from coordinate 135,022 downwards.
GCGACACCGCCGTCCCGGAGCAGCTGACGCAGCGTCTGCACCCCGTGGAACAGGCCGTCCTCGCCGACGCCGTCCACGGCGACGGTGTCGCGGCCCGCGACCCGGCCGACCGCGAGCCGGTAGCCGCCGGAGGGCAGATCGCCGCGGTCCGGGACGCGCAGCGCGCGCAGCGCGGCCCCGGCACTGTCGCCGCCGAGCCGGACGACGGGGCCGCGGCCCGGCAGCGTCTCGTGGACGGTGCGCACGCCCGCACCCCGCAGGATCTGCCGGAGCGCCTCCACGGCGTACGGATCGGCGTTCGCGTCGGCCACGAGCGTGACCTCCGCGGTGAGCGGGACGGACGGGCCGGACCTCTCGATGGACTGGGGACGCGGCCACACGGCGGGGGGCGCGCCCTCGTCCGTGCGGTCCGGCGTGGTGACGGTGGGGGAGCCGGGCGCCGAGGGGGCCGCGACCGCGGCCGGCGTTCCCGTGGAGAGCAGCCCGCCGAGCACGGCGACCGCGACGGCCGTCGCCCGCTTCCCGTACCTGAGCCGCATCGCCCGTCTCCCTCGCTTCCCCGGCTCCCGCCGACGGCGCTTTCTTCGCCCCGGCCGACGTTCGCCTCGTTCTCGCCGATGGTGCTTCCGTGGTCCCACCGGTGGCTTCCGAGCCCACCACCCACGCGCGAGGGTGTCAATGCACGGGGCGGTTGTGCCGCAAATGCCCGATGCGGTGGAGGTGGTGAGGGAGGATCGGTCATCGGCGTGGGACACCAAGGATGACGCCGAATGGCCGAAATCGACGGACGACTTGCGGAGAACCGGGCCCAGGGGAACGGAATGTGACTCGGGGCACGTTGAACTCGTTGCGATAACGCCTGCGTCTGCGGCCGGCCCCGCTGGGTAGGCGCGCTGTGCCCTGTTCCGCCACGGCCAGGAGGCCACCATGCCCGCTGCCGCGCAGCTTCTGTTCTCCGCCCTCTCCCGACAGGCATCCGATCCCGATCCGCTCCCCGGCCCGTCGTCGCCCGGCGTGTTCCCCGCGCCCGGACCCGGCCCGCTGACCAGCGAGCCCCCGCTCGCCGACGCGATACCTCTGACCAGCGAGCCCCCGCTCGCCGAGGCCACCCCGTTGACCAGCGAACCCCCGCTCGCCGTCAATGCCCCGCTGACCAGCGAGCCGGCCACCGCCGGCAGCACGTGGGGCATGGAGTCCCCAGGAGTCTGAATGGGCCTGTCCCGGCTCGCCGCACTGCACGGCGTCGCCACCTCCTACTCCCCGTCCGCCGGTGTCACGGTGTCCGTCCCCGACGACACCCTCGTCGCCGTGCTCGCCGCGCTCGGCGTGGACGCCGCCACCCCCGACTCGGTACGGGAGTCGCTCCTCGCCGCCGAGTCCGCCGCCCGCTCCGCGCTCCTCCCGCCGACGCTCGTGGTGTGGTCGGGGGAGCCGCCGCCCGCGGCGCTGACCGCCCTGCCGCCCGGCACCACGCTCGACATCGCCCTTGAGGACGCCGGCTCGCCCCCGCCGCTCTCCATGCGGATCACGCCCGCCGGAGCGGGCGGCGGCGCGGCCCCGGGCCGGGGCGCTCGTCCGGGCGGGACCACGAGCACGGGCGCGAGGGCCGCCGGTACGGGCACGGAGGCGGGCGGCGGCACGGGCGGACCGACGGCCCCCGCCTGGTGGAGCGAACCGCCGCTCGGCGTGCACCGGCTGTCCGTGCGTGCACCGGGCGGCCGGAGCGCGGGCGCCACGCTCGTCGTCGCCCCGGCCCGGGCGCCGGGCCCGCCCGAGCGCTGCCACGGCTTCCTCGTACAGCTCTACTCGCTGCTCTCCACCCGCTCCTGGGGCATGGGCGACCTCGGCGACCTCGCCGATCTGGCCGCTTGGTCGGGGCGCGCCCTCGGCGCCGGATTCATCCAGATCAACCCGCTCCACGCCGCCGTACCCGGCGATCCCACCGACCCGTCCCCGTACCGCCCCTCGTCCCGGCGCTTCCCCGACCCCGTCCATCTGCACGTCGAATCGATCCCCGAGTACGGCCACGTGGCCGACCGGGCCACCCTCGACGACCTGCGGCAGGGCGCCGCCGCGCTCGGCGACACGGTCCTGGACAAGGGCGCCCTGATCGACCGGGACGCCGTCTGGGAGCTCAAGCGCCGGGCCCTCGAACTCGTCCGGGACGTCCCGCTCACCCCGGGCCGCCGCGCCGCCTACTGCGACTTCCTGGCCGAACAGGGGCAGGCCCTGGAGGACCACGCCCTGTGGTGCGCCCTCGCCGAGGTGCACGGCCCCGACTGGCACACCTGGCCGACCGCCCTGCGCGACCCCCGCTCCGAGGAGACCGCCCGGGCCCGCCGCGCACTGGCCGACCGGGTCGACTTCCACTGCCGGCTCGCCTGGCTGACCGACGAACAGCTCGCCGCCGCCCAGCGCGCGGCCCGGGACGCGGGGATGGCCGTCGGCATCGTCCACGACCTCGCCGTCGGCGTGCACCCCGGCGGCTCCGACGCCTGGGCCCTGCGGGACGCCTTCGCGCACGGCATGTCCGTCGGCGCGCCCCCGGACGCCTTCAACGCCCGCGGCCAGGACTGGGGACTGCCCCCGTGGCGCCCCGACGCCCTCGCCGCGTCCGGATACGCCCCGTACCGCACACTGCTGCGCGGGCTCCTCGCCCACGCGGGGGCCCTGCGCGTCGACCACGTCATGGGCCTGTTCCGGCTCTGGTGGGTGCCCGAGGGGCGCCCGCCCGCCGAGGGCGCGTACGTCGGCCAGGACGCCGAGGCGATGCTCGCCGTCCTGGTGCTGGAGGCGCACCGCGCCGGGGCCGTCGTCGTGGGGGAGGACCTCGGCACGGTCGAGCCGTGGGTGCGCGAGACGCTGGCCCGCCGCGGTGTGCTCGGCACCTCCGTGCTCTGGTTCGAACGGGACTGGGACGGCACCGGCCGCCCGCTCGCCCCCGAGCGGTGGCGCGAGGGCTGCCTGGCCACCGCCACCACGCACGACCTGCCGCCCACCGCCGCCCGGCTGACCGGCGACCACGTGGCGCTGCGCCACGGCCTCGGCCTGCTCACCCGCGGCCTCGCGGAGGAGCGGGCCGCGGAGGCCCACGACACCGCGGAGTGGCTCGGCCACCTCGCCCGGCTCCGGCTGCTCCCGGAGGGCGAGGGCGACGAGGAGGGCGCCGTCCGCGCCGTACACCGCTTCCTGCTGCGCACCCCTGCCCGCATGGTCGGCGTCTGGCTCCCCGACGCCCTCGGCGACCGCCGCCCGCAGAACGTTCCGGGCACCTGGCACCAGTACCCCAACTGGCGGCTTCCCCTCGCCGACACGGAGGGCGACGCGGTCACCCTGGAGGAACTGGCCGCCGCGCCCCGGCTGCACCGGCTGATGGAGGTCTTCCGTCCGCGCGAGGAACACGGGACGGAGTGGCCGACGACGCGCACGGGGCCGTGACCCCGCCCTGATCCCGAGGCGTCCCGGCCCCGCGCGCGGGCGGCTCGTACGCGGTCCGTACGCGGTCCGTACGCGGTTCGTACGCCACCCGCCCGCGGTTGCGACGCCTGTACGGCACCCCCGGGCGCGCGCCCGTCGGGGGCGTTCGCTACGTTTGCACCGTGGACAAGAAGAACGCTATGCGCGCCGGCGCCGTCGCGGCCGGAACGACGCTGATGATGCTGCTCATGTCGTCCCCCGCGCTCGCGCTCACCCGCGACGACGGTGACGACCCCGGTCCGGGCCTGAGCGTGATGGAGACGATCGGGCTGTACGTCGTGGCCCCCATCGCCCTGTACGTGGTCATCGCGGGCCTGGTCATGATCTTCGACAAGTCCAAGAAGCAGGCCTGACGAGCCCCGGGGGACAGCTCCGACGGGTCCGGGAGACGGGCCCGTTTCCGGGCGGTCGACCCATGTCGGGGAGACGCCCCGTTCCCGCCGAGTGCGCCGCCGGTACCCCGTGCCGAGCGGCGCGCACGTGTGTCCGGACGGCGAAGGCCCCGGGCCGTCCCCGGACGGCCGGACGGGGCGCGGCCATGACCGGGGCGCGGACATGACCGACTGGGACGTCAAGAAGCTCCGCGTCCTTCGCACGCTGCGCGACCGGGGCACGGTCACCGCGACCGCGGAGGCGCTGCTGATGACCCCGTCGGCCGTCTCGCAGCAACTGTCCAACCTGTCCCGGCAGCTCGGCGTCCCGCTCCTGGAGGCTCGGGGGCGACGGGTCCGCCTCACCGACGCCGCGCACCTCGTGCTGCGTCACGCCGAGGCCGTCTTCGCCCAGTTGGAGCGCGCCGACGCGGAACTGACCGGCTATCTGCGCGGGGAGGCCGGCGAGGTACGGGTCGCGGCGTTCTCCACGGCGGTGCCCGCCCTCGTCGTACCGGCGGTGCGGCGGCTGCGCGCCGAGGACCGCCCGGGACCGGACGTGCGGGTGCGGGAGGCGGAGGCCGCACAGGCGTACGAACTGCTGGCCGCCGGTGACGCGGACCTCGCGCTGTCCCTCGCCGCCCACGCCCCGACCTCCCACGACCCCCGGTTCGCCGTGCTGCCGCTGCTCGCGGACCCGCTGGACGTGGCCCTGCCCGTCGGCCACCGCCTGGCCGCCGCGCCCGGTCTCCGGCTCGCCGACCTCCGTGACGACCCCTGGATCTTCGGCGGCTCCGGCCCCTGGTCGCGGATCACCACGGCAGCGTGCGAGGCCGCCGGGTTCGTACCCGAGCAGGCGCACAGCGCCGCGGGCTGGACGGCGATCCTGGCCATGGTCGAGGCGGGCATGGGGGTGGCGCTGATCCCGCGCATGGCGTCCGCGGAACGGCACGGCCGCCGGGGCGGCGTGGTGATGCGCGTACTGGAGGCGGACCAGCCGCGGCGCCACGTGGTGGCGGCGGTACGGCAGGGCGCCGAGCGGGGGCCCGCGGTGGCCCGGGTCCTCGCGGCGCTCGTCGGGACGGCCGCATCGTTCACTTCCACTGCACGGACAGTGCAGTAACTTTCGATGGACCTGACGGGTCGGTGGTGGCGACAGTAGCCCCATGACCTTCGACCAGAACGAGAACCAGCAGGGGAAGTCCCACGAGAACCACCACGAGAACGCCGTCGAGGACCCCCACGCCAACGACGCGGCCCCGTACGGTGGCGGCGACCCGTACGCCGACTACCGCACCACCGACCTCCCGTTCACCGATCTCGTCGACCTCGCCGACCGCCGTCTCGGCGCGGGTGTGATCGCCGCCAACGACGAGTTCTTCGCCCAGCGCGAGAACCTCCTCGTCCCGGAACGCGCGGTCTTCGACCCGGAGCGCTTCGGCCACAAGGGCAAGGTCATGGACGGCTGGGAGACCCGCCGTCGGCGCGGCGCGGACGCGCACCACCCGTTCCCGGCCCCGGACGAGCACGACTGGGCCCTGATCCGCCTCGGCGCCCCCGGCGTCATCCGCGGCATCGTCGTCGACACGGCGCACTTCCGCGGCAACTACCCGCAGCGCGTCTCGATCCGGGCGACGGCGGTCGACGGTACCCCCGGCCCCGAGGAACTCCTCGCGGACGACGTGAAGTGGGAGGAGATCGTCCCGCCGACCCCGGTGCGCGGCCACGCCGCCAACGGCTTCGAGATCACCAGCCGCCGCCGCTACACCCACCTGCGCCTCTGCCAGCACCCCGACGGCGGCATCGCCCGCCTCCGTGTCCACGGCGAGGTCCTGCCCGACCCGTCCTGGCTGGCCGCGCTCGGCACCTTCGACCTGGTATCCGTGCTGAACGGCGGCAGTCACGAGGACGCCTCGGACCGCTTCTACTCCTCGCCGACCCAGATCATCCTGCCCGGCACCTCCCGCAAGATGGACGACGGCTGGGAGAACCGCCGCCGCCGGGTCCGCGACACGAACGACTGGGTCCGCTTCCGCCTCCCCGCCCAGGGAGCGGTCCGGGCGGTCGAGATCGACACCGCCTGCCTCAAGGGCAACGCGGCCGGCTGGATCGCCCTGCACGGCCGGAACGGCGAGACGGGCGAATGGTTCGAGATCATTCCCCGCACCCGCCTCCAGCCCGACACCCTCCACCGCTTCCCGCTCCGTATCAGGGCGGTCGTCACCCACGTCCGCCTCGACGCCTTCCCCGACGGCGGCGTCGCCCGCATGCGCCTGCACGGCAGCCTCACAGAGACCGGCGCGGCCGATCTGGCCCGCCGCTACGAGCAGGCCGGGGCGTAGTCCGCCGCCGGGGCCGTGCCCGTCGCGGGTCCGGGCCGGGAAACAGGAACAGCGGTCCAGGAGCGCCGTTCGCCGTGTCGCAATGTAATACGGCGCGCCACGCTGGACTCATGAAGACCATCACCCAGCGCGAACTCGCGGCCCGGTCCAAAGCAGTCCTGGATGACGTGGAAGCGGGGGAGACCTACCACATCACCCGCAACGGGACAGAGATCGCCGAGGTCCGCCCGCTGACTACTCGCCGGAGGTTCGTCCCGGTCGAGGAGATGCAGCGCAAGTGGCGGACCGCGCCGCGTGTCGACTCCGCGCGGATGCGCGCGGAGTCCGACGCGTTCTTCGGGAGCGAGGAGCGGATCGCTGAGAGCGACGACCCCTGGGAGCGGTCCCGGGACCAGGGGCGGGCCCATGGGTGAGCGTCACGCGCGGGGGTTGCTGGACACCTGCACCGTCATCGAACTGCCGCACATCGCTCCGGAGCGGCTTCCGGTGGAGATGGCCGTTCCCGCTCTCGTACTGGCAGAGCCGGCCCAGGGGGTCGCCATGGCCAAGGACCCCGTGGACATGATGGCGAGGGCGCAGCGGCCGGCCGATGTGGAGGCGGACTTCGACGCGGTGCCGTTCGGGAGGGAGGCCGCGCGCCGGTACGGCACGCTGGTCGCGCTGGTCGTCAAGTCGGGACGGAACCCGCGTCCGCGACGCGTGGACCTGATGATCGTGGCTGTGGCGGCCGCCGAAGGGCTGCCGCTCCACACGCGCAACCCGGACGATTTCAAGGACCTCGAACAGGGCGTGGAGGTCGTCCCCGTCTGAGCCGCGTCCGGGAACCGCGGCGCCCCGGCCTGCCGGGAACGGCACCACCCCCGGTGCGCCCGGGACCGGCGCCGCTCCTGGCACGCTCCGGGACGGGAACGGGGAACGGCGGTGCCCCGGACCGCCGTGGCGGCGGGCCGGGGCACCTCGTTCTTCCGTGCGGGCCGCGTTACGCCGTGGCCGCCGCCGCGTCCGCCGCGCGGGCCTTCAGGGCGCGTTCCACGCCGGAGCGCGACTCGGAGACCAGGCGGTGCAGGGCCGCGTTCGGCTTCGCCGAGGACAGCCAGGCGTCCGTGGCGTCCAGGGTCTCCTGCGCGACCTGGACCGCCGGGTAGAGGCCGACGGCGATCTGCTGGGCCATCTCGTGGCTGCGGGACTCCCAGGCGCCCTTGACCGCCGCGAAGAACTTCTCCGTGTACGGGGCCAGCAGTTCGCGCTGGTCGGGCTGGACGAAGCCGGCGATGACCGCCTCCTGGACGGCGTTCGGCAGCTTGTCGGACTCGACGACCGAGGCCCATGCCTCCGCCTTCGCCGCCTCCGTGGGGCGGGCCGCACGGGCGGTCGCCGCGTGGCGCTCGCCCGCCGCCGTCCGGTCGCGCTCGTACTCGCCCGCGATCTCGTCCTCCTCGAAGACGCCGGTCGCGGCGAGCCGCTCGACGAACGCCCAGCGCAGCTCCGTGTCGACGGCCAGACCCTCGATGGTCTCCTTGCCGTCGAGCAGCGAGGACAGCAGGTCCAGCTGCTGCGGGGTGCGGGCGGTCGCCGCGAAGGCACGGGCCCAGGCCAGCTGGTGGTCGCTGCCCGGCTCCGCCGCGCGCAGGTGGGCGAGGGTCGCCTCGGTCCACCGGGCCAGACCGGCCTCGCGCCACTCCGGCGCCGCGTACAGGTCCAGCGCCAGCTTCACCTGGCGGTGCAGCGACTGGACGACGCCGATGTCCGACTCCTTGCCGATGCCGGAGAGCACCAGGGAGAGGTAGTCGCGGGTGGCCAGCTCGCCGTCGCGGGTCATGTCCCACGCGGAGGCCCAGCACAGGGCGCGGGGCAGGGACTCGGCGAAGTCGCCGAGGTGCTCGGTGACGACGCTCAGCGACTCCTCGTCGAGCCGGACCTTCGCGTACGAGAGGTCGTCGTCGTTGAGCAGGATCACGGCGGGGCGGGCGGTGCCGGCCGGGAACGGCACGGTGGTGCGCTCACCGTCGACGTCCAGCTCGATCCGGTTCGTACGGACCAGCTTGCCGGAGTCGTCGAGATCGTAGGCGCCGACAGCGATCCGGTGCGGGCGCAGCGTCGGCTCGCCCTTCGCGCCCGCGGGCAGCGCCGGGGCCTCCTGGACGACCGTGAACGAGGTGACGTGGCCGTTCTCGTCCGTGGTGATCTCCGGGCGCAGGATGTTGATGCCCGCCGTCTCCAGCCACGCCTTCGACCAGGTCTTCAGGTCGCGGCCGGAGGTCTCCTCCAGCGCGCCCAGCAGGTCGGACAGGCGGGTGTTGCCGTAGGCGTGCGCCTTGAAGTAGGCCTGGACGCCCTTGAAGAACTCGTCCATGCCGACGTATGCCACCAGCTGCTTCAGGACCGAGGCGCCCTTGGCGTACGTGATCCCGTCGAAGTTGACCAGCACGTCGTCCAGGTCACGGATGTCCGCCATGATCGGGTGCGTGGAGGGCAGCTGGTCCTGGCGGTACGCCCATGTCTTCATGGAGTTGGCGAACGTCGTCCAGGAGTGCGGCCACTTCGAGCCCTCCGCGTACGCCTGGCAGGCGATCGACGTGTACGTGGCGAACGACTCGTTCAGCCACAGGTCGTTCCACCACTCCATGGTGACGAGGTCGCCGAACCACATGTGGGCCAGCTCGTGCAGGATGGTCTCGGCGCGCGTCTCGTACGCCGCGTCCGTCACCTTCGAGCGGAACACGTACTGGTCGCGGATGGTCACCGCGCCCGCGTTCTCCATCGCGCCCGCGTTGAACTCGGGAACGAACAGCTGGTCGTACTTGGCGAACGGGTAGTCGTAGTCGAACTTCTCCTGGAACCAGTCGAAGCCCTGCCGCGTCACGTCGAAGATCGCGTCCGCGTCGAGGTACTCGGCCAGCGACGGGCGGCAGTAGATGCCGAGCGGAACGGTCCGGCCGTCCTTCTCGTAGCTGCTGTGCACCGCGTGGTACGGGCCGGCGATCAGGGCCGTGATGTACGTCGAGATGCGGGGCGTCGGCTCGAAGGACCAGACGTTGTCGCGCGGCTCGGGCGTCGGGGAGTTCGAGATGACCGTCCAGCCCTCCGGGGCCTTCACGGTGAACCGGAACGTCGCCTTCAGGTCGGGCTGCTCGAAGCTCGCGAAGACGCGCCGGGCGTCCGGAACCTCGAACTGGGTGTAGAGATATGCCTGCTGGTCGACCGAGTCGACGAAGCGGTGCAGGCCCTCGCCGGTGTTGGTGTACGCGCAGTCGGCGACGACCTTCAGCTCGTTGGAGCCCGCGACCAGGCCCGGGAGCGCGATGCGCGAGTCGTGGAAGACGGCCTCGGCGTCCAGCGTCCTGCCGTTCAGCTCGACCTCGTGCACGGTCGGCGCGACCAGGTCGATGAAGGTCTGCGCACCGGCCTCGGCGGAGTCGAAGCGCACCGTGGTCACGGACCGGAAGGTGCCGCCCTCCTGCGCTCCGGAGAGGTCGAGATCGATCTCGTACGCGTCCACGGTCAGCAGGCGCGCCCGCTCCTGTGCCTCTTCGCGGGTCAGATTCGTGCCAGGCACGCGGTCATCTCCTTGGGTGTGACGTTTTCGGCCATCCTTCCACGTCGCACGCGCGGGCGGAGTGCGGAGGAACGCGAGTGGAGCCCGGACGGACGCGAGTGGACGCGGGCGAGCGCGCGGGCGCACGAAGGGGCGGCCACCGCATCCCGGTGGCCGCCCCTCGTCCGTGCGTCGTCCGTGCGCGGACGCGTCAGCCGTTCCTCAGCTCCGCCGCCACCAGCTCCGCGATCTGCACCGCGTTCAGCGCCGCGCCCTTGCGCAGGTTGTCGCTGGAGACGAAGAGGGCGAGGCCGTTCTCCACGGTCTCGTCGACCCGGATCCGGCCCACGTACGAGGCGTCCTTGCCCGCCGCCTGGAGCGGGGTGGGGATCTCGGAGAGCTCGACGCCCGGGGCGTCCTTCAGCAGCTCGTAGGCGCGCTCGACGCCGATCGGGCGGGCGAAGCGCGCGTTGACCTGGAGCGAGTGGCCGGAGAAGACCGGGACCCGGACGCAGGTGCCGGACACCTTCAGCCCCGGGATCTCCAGGATCTTGCGGGACTCGTTGCGGAGCTTCTGCTCCTCGTCCGTCTCGAAGGAGCCGTCGTCGACGATCGAACCGGCCAGCGGCAGCACGTTGAACGCGATCGGGCGCTCGTAGACGGCGGGCTCGGGGAAGTCGACGGCCCCGCCGTCGTGGGTGAGCTTGTCGGCGTCGGCGACGACCTTGGACGCCTGGCCGTGCAGCTCGGCGACACCGGCCAGCCCGGAACCGGACACCGCCTGGTAGGTGGCGACGGTCAGCGCCTCCAGGCCGGCCTCCTCGTGCAGCGGGCGCAGCACCGGCATGGCGGCCATCGTGGTGCAGTTCGGGTTGGCGATGATGCCCTTGGGGCGGTCGGCGACCGCGTGCGGGTTGACCTCGGAGACCACCAGCGGGACCTCGGGGTCCTTGCGCCAGGCGGAGGAGTTGTCGATGACGACGGCGCCCTGCGAGGCGACCTTCTCGGCCAGCGCCTTCGAGGTCGCGCCACCGGCCGAGAACAGCACGATGTCCAGTCCGGTGTAGTCGGCCGTCGAGGCGTCCTCGACGGTGATCTCGCGGCCCTCCCACGCGATGGTGGAGCCCGCGGAACGCGCGGAGGCGAACAGCCGCAGCTCGTCGACCGGGAACTTCCGCTCGGCCAGGATCCCGCGCATGACTGTGCCGACCTGACCGGTGGCGCCGACGATTCCGACCTTCACGGGAACTCCTTCGAACGTACGAACTGGCACGGTTGCCGCTCCATGATGCGTATGTCCACGGCTTTCTTGTCCAATCCATTGTCCGGGGTGTGGACAGCGCCCGCCCGAGGGCCGGGGCGGCCGGGGGTGTGTGGCGGGCGTGGCGGTTCCCGGCGCGCATGGCAGTGGGGCGGGCGCTCCGCCGAGCGCCCGCCCCACTGTCGTACGGATCACATGCCGGACAGGGTGTCCGTCACCGCGTGACCCTCACTCGATCGGCGCATGACCGCCGGGTCACTGCGTGACCTTCTCGATCACGACGCTGCCGGTGCCCGCGACGGTGCCGCGGCTGTTCACCAGGTGCACCTCGCCGAAGAACTGCCGGCCCGCGGGGGCCGCCCCGGCGACCGACACCTCGGCGGCGATCTCGGTGGAGGCGCCGCCCGCCAGGTTCACGGCCTTCGACTCGTCGACCTTGATCGTGCCGAGCGACGGCGCGTAGTACACGTCGCGGTAGTCGTAGGTGCTGGTTCCGGCGGGGACGCTGTAACCGTGCACGAGGACGGTGTACGTACCGGCGGCGGGCTTCTTCATGCTGACCGCCTCCTCGGAGCCGGCCGTGGTGGACGCGGCGACCTGGGTGTTGCCCTTGAAGACGTACAGGTCCAGGTCCGCGTTGGCGTCCGAGGTGCCGCCGATGGCGACGTCCAGCTTCTCGACGCCCTCACCGATGGTGACCGTGTACAGCTGCTCGTCGCCCGTCTTGATCGTCGGCTTGGCGACCTTGGCCGAGCCCAGCGAACCGCCCTTGAGGGAGCCCACCAGGTCACCCGCGTTGTTGGTGGCCTTCCAGGTCACCGCGGCGGGGGTGCCGATCTTCGCCTCGGGAAGGGTCCGCACCGCCGGGTCGAAGGTGGCACCGAGCAGCGAGACATCCAGCTTGTACGGGTTGTCCAGCAGCGGCGAGGTGCGGCGCGCCTCGACCTCGATCTCCCAGACGCCCGGCTGCGGGTCCTTGTAGGAGCGCACGTCGGGGCGGCAGGTGTTGGCCGGGTTCTCGTAGTTCGGGTAGCAGTTGATGGTGGAGCTGTTCTCCATCTGCACCCCGTACGGGTGGATCGAGATGAAGCGGGTCTGGCTTCCGGAGCGCAGACCGCTCATCGCGACCTCAAGGGTCTTGGCGCCTTCCGGGACGGTCAGGAAGTACGACGTGCTGCTGTTGCGCTGCACCGATCCGGACGCCTTGAACGCGTAGGCGGGCTTCACGAGCTTCTCGGAGACGATGACCGTGGTGAGGATCTGCTGGTCCACACCGGCGGTCTTGTTGTCGTCCACCTGCAGGATCGCGCTGTGCACGCCCTTGCTGCCCGGCTTCGCCTCGACCTTGACGGTGACCGGCTCGCCCAGGGGCAGCGAGACCGTGCCAGGACCGGCCAGCTTGAAGGTGCCATCGTTGTTCTTCCAGGACAGCTGGTGCTTGACGGCCTTGTCCGGGCCCGTGGTGCGGGTGACCGTGACGTCGTACGTCTTCGTCTGGCCGGCCTTGAGACCGCTCTTGCGGTCGTACAGGCCGGTGCCGAAGCCGGGAGTCTTGAGGCGGTCCGAGAGGTCCGTGTCGACCGGGGCCTTCACCGCGTACTCGTGCGCCGGGGCGCCCTGCTTCTCGATCAGCTTCCAGGCGTCGACGATGTCGATCAGACCGGCGCCCTGGGCGTGCGCGGGCACGTCCTTGATGTGGGTGGCGGTGCTGGTCAGCGCGGTGCGCAGATCGGCCGGCGGAAGCTCGATGTGCTTCTGCTTCGCGGCCGACAGCAGCAGCGCGGTCGCGCCGGCGGCCTGCGGCGAGGCCATCGAGGTGCCCTGCAGCATGGAGTAACCGGCCGGCAGGCTGTAACCCGCCTCCTTGACCGGGCTGCCGGGCAGCCAGGTCTGGGTGGTGTTGATCGCGGCACCCGGGGCCGACAGGGTCGGCGTGAAGCCGCCGTCCTCACGCGGACCGCGCGAGGAGAACGGCATCATGTCGTACTTCTTGGTGACGTTCGAGCCGTAGTTGGCGGCCCAGGTCTCCTTGGAGATGGACGCGCCGACGGAGATGACGTGGTCGGCGAGGCCGGGGTCGCCGATGGTGTTCACGCCGGGGCCGTCGTTGCCGGCCGAGATGACCAGCTGGACGCCGTAGATGTCGACGAGCCGCTTGTAGAGCTCCGCGCGGGCGTTGTTGCCGTCGTTCAGCGGCGGCAGGCCGCCGATCGACATGTTGACGACGTCGACACCGCGGTTCACGACGAGGTCGATCATGCCCTCGGTGAGCGCGATGTTGGTGCAGCCGCCGGACCAGGTGCAGGCGCGCGAGGAGACGATCTTCGCGCCGGGCGCGGCACCGTTCATCTTGCCGCCGAACAGGCCGTTCGCGGCGGTGATGCCCGCGACGTGGGTGCCGTGCTCGCTCTCGATGACGCCGATGTTGACGAAGTCGGCCGTGGCGCCGGCCGCGTTGTAGACGACGTTCTTGCGCGTCTCCACGGTGAACGGGATGCGCTCGGCGACGTCGGTGCGCGGGTCGTCCTTGCCGAAGTAGGAGACCTGGTGCTTCTCCTTGTACGGCTTCAGGGTCGCGTCGTCGGTGAAGTCGGCGTTGTCGTTCAGGTCGACGCGCACGTCACCGGTGGCCGGGTCGTACAGCACGGCCCACACGTCGGTGGTGTCGCCGTCGCGGTTCAGGTCGCCCGCCATGTCGCCGCCCTTGGTGGCGGCCTCGGCGAACAGGCTGATCCGGTAGTCGCCCTTGGGCGCCTTGTACGTGCGGCCCTGGTACGTGAAGGACGGGCCGGACACCGAGTCGGTCATCCGCAGCCAGGTGCCGTCGCCGTCGCTGACCGGGTCCGTGGCGGTCACCCAGTCGACGATCTTGCGCTCGCCCGTGGTGGTCTTCTGCAGCGCCGGGTGGCCGAGGTCGACACCGGAGTCGAGGATGCCGATGGTGATCCCGCGGCCGTCGGCCCGGGGGTGCTGCTTGACGAAGTCGACCGCACCCGTCTCGAAGGACGGGTTGTACGGGTTCTTCGCCGGGGTCTTCTTGTCGGGCGCCGGGTGGCTGCCGGTGGCCTTCGTCCTGGCCGAGGCCCCGGCGGCGCGGTCGCCCGCGGGCGTCGGGTCGTCCAGCTTGATCTCCTGCTTGAGATCGATGCCGTGGACGGACGACAGCTTGGAAGCGGCCTTGATGGTCGCCTCGGCGCTCGCGGTCGGCACGGTGGCCCGTACGTAGCCGAGCTTGTCGTACGCGCGCCCGAGCACGGAGCCCTTGACGGCGTCCAGCTGCTCGGCGACCTGGGCGGTCGCACCGGGAGCGGTGGCGACCATCATCGTGATGTTCTTCTCGCCCTTGGCCTTGGCCTTGGCCAGGATCTCGGCGTCGTTCGCGCCGAGCTTGTCCTTCGAGGCGTCCTCGGCGGCGGACTTGACAGGACCGGGCGCGGGGTTGTCGACGGCGAAGACGGGGGCCGCGCCGGTGGCGGCGAGCGCGGCCACCAGGCCGGCGGCAGCCGCGACTCGGGCCGCGCGTCTCGCCCCGGGTATCAGACTGGAGGACTCGGTGGTCATCAGCATCCCTGAAAGTGAAAGAGAAGGTCCGAAATTCGGTACCGGATGACCGCTCACCCTTTCGTAAATGACAGGGGTTTGTGGAGAGTTGTAGGGGGTGAGATGTGGACATGGCGGCATCCCGCCATCGGGGCTGATGTGCCATCAGGGATGAAACGGTGGATAGCGGTGCCTGTGGCGGGAGTTCGGCATGGTGCGGGCGGAGTCCGGCACGCGTACGGAACGGGGCGCGTGCGCGTGCTGCCTGCGCGGTGCGCGGCACGCGATGCGCGCACGGTCAGCGGGGCAGGATGATCACACGGGCCGCCGGTGCGCGGTCCGCCGCCGCGGACAGGGCCGTACGCACCACGACCGCCTGCTGCTCGGCCGCGGCGAGGAGCTTCTTCGGCGAGAGATGGACGACGGTGACCCCGAGCCGTTCCAGATGCTCCCGCTGGGCGAGGTCGGCGGACCAGCGCGCGTCGTGCTCCGCCTGGCGCCGCCCGCCGTCGAGCCTGCTGTGGCGGGGTGCTCTCGTCTCGAGCACCGCGGCGACCGCGTGCTCGGGCCAGTAGGCGTCCACCGCGCCCAGATGCGGGCCCCCGGGCAGCCGCAGGTCCACGTTCCACAGCGGCTCCGGCAGACCGTACGACCGCACCAGCGCGTACAGCCGGTCCTCCGCCCGCGCGCGCCCCTCGGTGAGCAGCGAGTCGGCCGCGTCCGCCACGTGCGGGCGGTCCAGCAGCCCGGCCCGACTCAACTCACGTACGACGGCGGTCGGTTCGGCGTGTCCGCCGCGCACGGCCTCGGTGAGCAGCCGCTGGACGGCCGAGCCTTCCGTGAGCCCGGAGACCGCGTCCGCGAGCGCCCGCTCCACGGGTGCCACGGGCAGCCCGCGGATCTGCTCGGGGCGGGGGCGGTCGGCGGTCCGTACCAGGCGCACGTTCCGTACCGAGCGCAGCCGGCGGGTGCGCGGCACGAGCACGTCGATCCGCTCCGGCGAGCCGGGCGGCACCGCCGCCGTGAACCCGTGCAGGGCGAGTGCGGCGAGTCCCGTGAGCATGGCCTCCCCGTACCCGGGGTCCGGGCCCGGCCGCGCCTGCCCGTCCTTGCACGACGGCGCCTCCGTGCCCGCCTGCCCGGCCGCTCGTGTCCGTTCGCCCGTGCCCGACGGCCCGCCCGTGCCCGGCCGTCCGTGCCGCAGGTCGTGCGTGCCCCGGCGGCGGGAGGCCGGTGGGCGGCCCGCGTACAGCAGGGCGGAGCGCAGCCGCTCCTCGTCGGACGGCGGCCCCGGGTGCAGGACGTACACACCGGGCAGCGGCTGCTGCCACGGGCCATCGGCGCCGCATCGCGCGGCGGCCTCCGCCGCGGACACGCCGTACGCCCTCAACTGCGCTGCGGACAGCACGCGTCGACGGACGTCGTCGGTGATGCGGAGGCGGCAGGGGGAGGGCGGGGTGTACGGGGAATTCGGTGTCATGTCTCCCGGTATCCCGCACCCGGCCCCGGCGCCAACCCGCTGTTACACACCCGTCGGCAAACCGGGACAACGCAGTCCTAAAGCATGCGTGTCCCGCGGCCGAAAAGCACGCCTCGGGCGGCCGGACGGCAGAGGGCCGTTCCGGCGGAGACCTCCGCCGGAACGGCCCTCTGCACGGCCCCGGACGACCTCCGGGCGCCCCGGAGGGTCCGTCGGGCCGCCGCCGGTCCCGTCAGATCCCGGTCGGCGCGGTCGTGCCCGCGTCGCACGCCTGGGCCCGCAGCGACCGCGCCAGGTCGTCCCGCGCCTCCAGCACCAGCCGCCGCAGCGCCGGTGCCGCGTCCGCGTGGGCGGTCAGCCAGGCGTCCGTCGCCTCCAGCGTCGCGGGGTTGTCCTGGAGCGCCGGGAACAGGCCCCGCACCACGTTCATCCCGGTCTGGATCGAGCGCTCGGCCCAGACCCGCTCGATCGCGGCGAAGTACTTCTCCGTGTACGGCGCCAGCAGTTCGCGCTGCGAGGACTGCGCGAAGCCGGCGATCACGGCCTCCGTCAGCGCGTTGGACAGCGCGTCGGACTCCACGACGTCCGCCCACGCGCGCGCCTTCACCTCGGCCGAGGGGCGCGAGGCCAGGCACCGCACCTGGTGCCGCTCCCCGGACGCCGTGTCGTCACGGGTCAGTTCGGCGTCGAGGACCGACGCGTCGACCACCCCGTGCGCGGCCAGCGGCGACAGGAACGCCCAGCGCAGCTCCTGGTCGACGTCCAGGCCGTCGATGGCGGCCGAGCCGTCGAGCAGCCCCGACAGCAGCCGGAAGTCCGCCTCCGAGTCGGCGACCGACGCGAAGAACCGCGCCCAGGCCAGCTGGTGCTCGCTGCCCGGACCGGCGACCCGCAGTTCGCGCAGCGCGCCCTCGGACAGCGCCCGGCCGCCCTCCTCGCGCCACTCGGGCGCCGCGTAGTGGGTCAGGGCCGTCCGGGTCCAGGCGTGCAGCATCTGCAGGACGCCGATGTCGGACTCCCGGCCGGCGAAGGCCAGTACGAGGGAGACGAAGTCGCGGGCCGGCATCAGGCCGTCGCGCGTCATGTTCCACAGCGCCGACCAGCACAGCGCCCGCGCGAGCGGGTCGGTCAGGTCACCGAGGTGCTCCCGCAGCGTGGCCAGCGACATCTCGTCGAAGCGGACCTTGCAGTACGTCAGGTCGTCGTCGTTGACCAGGATCAGCTCCGGGCGCTGCGCACCGGCCAGCTCCTCGACCACCGTGCGCGGCCCCGCCACGTCCACCTCGGCGCGCGCGTACCGCACCAGGTTCCCGTCGGCCGCCCGCCGGTACAGCCCGACCGCGACCCGGTGCGGGCGCAGCTCCGGGTGGGACTCGGCCGCCTCCTGGAGGACGGCCAGCTCCGTGAGCCGGCCCGCCGCGTCGTAGGTCGCCACCGGTGTCAGCGAGTTGACGCCCGCGGTCTGGAGCCAGGACCGGGACCAGGCGGTCATGTCGCGCCCGGAGGTCTCGGCCAGCACCGACAGCAGGTCGTCCAGCCGGGTGTTGCCGTAGGCGTGCTTCTTGAAGTAGCGCCGGGCGCCCTCCAGGAACGCGTCCCGGCCCACGTACGCCACCAGCTGCTTGAGCACCGAGGCGCCCTTGGCGTACGTGATGCCGTCGAAGTTCAGCTTGGCGTCCTCCAGGTCACGGATGTCGGCCGTGACCGGGTGCGTGGACGGCAGCTGGTCGGCCCGGTACGCCCACGCCTTGCGGTTGTTGGCGAAGGTGATCCAGCCGTCCTCGAACCGGGTCGCCTCCACCATCGCGAAGACGCCCATGAAGTCCGCGAAGGACTCCTTCAGCCACAGGTCGTCCCACCACTGCATGGTGACCAGGTCGCCGAACCACATGTGCGCCATCTCGTGCAGGATGACGTTGGCCCGGGCCTCGTACGACGCCTGCGTCACCTTGCCGCGGAAGATGTACTCCTCGCGGAACGTCACGCAGCCCGGGTTCTCCATCGCGCCCAGGTTGTACTCGGGCACGAACGCCTGGTCGTACTTCCCGAAGGGGTACGGGTAGTCGAAGTGGTCGTGGAAGAAGTCCAGACCCTGCTTGGTGATCAGGAAGACGTCGTCCGCGTCGAAGTGCTTGGCGAGCCCCTTGCGGCACATGGCGCCGAGGGGGATCTCCAGCGTGGTGCCGTCGTCGAACGCGCGGGTGTAGGAGTCGGTGACGTAGTGGTACGGACCGGCGACGACCGCCGTGATGTACGTCGAGATCGGCTTCGTCTCGGCGAACCGCCACACCCCGTCGTCCTGCGACTCGACGGCCCCGTTGCTCCAGACCGTCCAGCCCTCGGGCGCCGCAACCTCGAAGCGGAAGGGGGCCTTCAGGTCGGGCTGCTCGAAGTTCGCGAAGACCCGGCGCGAGTCGGCCGGCTCGTACTGCGTGTAGAGGTAGACCTCGCCGTCCTCCGGGTCGACGAACCGGTGCATGCCCTCGCCGGTCCGGCTGTACGCGCACTGCGCGTCGACCACCAGGAGGTTCTCGCCCTCGGGGAGGTCGTCCAAGGCCACCCGCGTGCCGTCGAAGACGGCGGCGGCGTCGAGCGGGCGCCCGTTCAGCGTCACCGCGTTCACGCTCGGCGCCACCAGGTCCGCGAAGGTCGACGCCCCCGCCCGTGCGGTGCGGAACCGGATCGTCGTCACCGAGCGGAAGGTCAGCGGGCCGGGGGAGGCACCGTCGCCGGTCCCCTCGGACCCGCCCTCCCCGTCGGGCCCGCCGGTGGCGGAACGCAGATCGAGAACGACCTCGTAACCGTCGACGCTCAGCAGCTCGGCCCGCTCGCGGGCCTCGTCGCGGGACAGGTTCTCACCGGGCACGGGCACACTCCTTTGTGTCACGTTCCTTTGTGTACGTTCGATTACTTTGATCCTCCCATGCCGTCGCCCGGCCGGGCGGCCATGTCGTCGACCGGCCGCGCGCGGGAATGAGCGGTGCGCACGACGGCGTTGTGCGCAGATGTGCGCACGCCCGCATGTGCGTATGCAGGCACGGGCGCACGCCCGCATCACGTGCGATGAGGCCCCGATGAGGAGAGAGATGTCCGAGAACAGCACGGCGACCGGCAGGACCCCCGTCGACTTCTGGTTCGACCCGCTCTGCCCCTGGGCGTGGATGACCTCCCGCTGGATGCTGGAGGTGGAGAAGGTCCGTGACGTCGAGGTCCGCTGGCATGTGATGAGCCTGGCCGTCCTCAACGAGGACAAGCTCGACGAGCTGCCCGAGGAGTACCGGGACATGCTGGAGAACCAGGCGTGGGGCCCGGTCCGCGTGGTCGTCGCCGCCCAGCAGAAGTACGGCGACGACATCGTCGGCCCGCTCTACACGGCGCTCGGCACCCGCTTCCACAACCGGGGCGAGGGCGCCACCCGCGAGGCGATCGTGGGCGCGCTGGAGGACGTCGGCCTGCCCGCCGAGCTGGCCGACCACGCGGACTCCGACACCTACGACACCGAGCTGCGCGCCTCCCACAAGGAGGGCATCGACAAGGTCGGCCAGGACGTCGGCACCCCTGTCATCGCCGTCCCGGGCGCGGACGGCGAGCAGATCGCCTTCTTCGGTCCGGTCGTCACCCCCGCCCCGAAGGGCGAGGAGGCGGCGAAGCTGTGGGACGGCACGCTGCTCGTGGCGTCGATCCCCGGCTTCTACGAGATCAAGCGGACGCGTACGCAGGGCCCGATCTTCGACTGAGCGCGGTGACCGCCCGGCGAAGGCGGCGCCGACGACGTGACGACGGGGTGACGACGGGGGTGCGTGGGACCGGGCCATGAGCCGGCCCCACGCACCCCGTGCCCCTGCGCACGGTGGGCGGCCCGTCGGGCGGCCCGTCAGGCGTACGGCGCGGCAGGAGGCGGCCGTCGGGCGCCGGAAGTCCGTGGCGTCCATGAGCGACAGCATGGATCATGGTCCGGCAGTCCCGGCCCGGCGAGCCCCCGACGGCGGCGAAGGAGCCGAGCGGAGGGGTGGAACACCGGAGCGGGACGGGACGAGGGACCGACGGCACGGGGACGACGGAGGGGCGGACATGGACCTGCGACCGGCACGGGCGCACGAGGCCGGATTGCTGACCGAACTGGCACTGGAGTCGAAGGGGTACTGGGACTACGACGAGGCGTTCCTCGCCGCCTGCCGCGACGAGCTCACCCTGATTCCCGCCGACGTCGAGCGCCGTCGCACGACGGTCGCCGAGGAGGACGGGCGCGTCCTCGGCTTCACCACCCTGGACGGCATCCCGCCCGAGGGCGCCCTCGGCATGATGTTCATCGCCCCCGGCGCGATCGGCCGGGGCATCGGGCGGCGCCTGTTCGAGCACACCGCGGCAAAGGCCCGACGCCTCGGCTTCGCCCGCCTCACCATCGACGCCGACCCGAACGCGGAGCCGTTCTACCGGGCGATGGGCGCGGTCCGGATCGGGGAGACCCCGTCGGGCTCGATCCCCGGGCGCGTGCTGCCGCTGATGGAGTACGTGCTCACTCCGCGCTGACACCCCGCCGCGTACCGGGCCCCGCGTCCGCCGTACCGGGATCCACGGGACCGGGGCCGACGGGACCGGTGTCCGTCGGCCCGGTGCCCGCCGCTTCCGTGTCCCGTCGCCCGGCCGCCGCCAGGGCCAGGGTGACCGTGAGGGAGGCCCCCGCCATCACGGCCATCGCCGTTGCCGGCGAGGTCAGTTGGGCGACGGAGCCCGCGAGCGCCGCCGCGACCCCCTGCATGGTGAGCATGCCGGAGGCGTGCAGCCCGAGCGCCTGGCCGGTGATCCCGTCCGGGGTCAGGGCCATCAGCCGTTCCTGGAACAGCAGGCTCGCCCCGAACCCGACCGAGGCGAGCGCGGCCAGGGCGAGCGCGAGGGGCAGCCCCGGACGTGCGGCGAACACCAGGTAGGGCGCGGCCAGGAGCAGCAGCAGCGGTGTGGCCGCCCGTCCCCGCCGCAAAGGAGCGGCGAACCGGCCCACCACCGTGTCCCCGACGAGCATCCCCAGCGCGGCGAAGGAGAAGAGGAGCCCCGCGTGCCCGGGGGCGTACGGGACGAACAGCGACTCGCAGCCGACGACCAGCCCGTTCGGCACCCAGAGCGCGAGATACGTGCGGCGGCGCGGGCCCGAGGACCACAGCATCCGGTTGACCCGCCACGTCTCGCCGACCGAAGGCCGCCCGGAGGACCGGGGCGGACGGCGCGCCAGCCCGAACCGGGCCACGGCCGCCCCCGCCGCGTACAGGCAGGCGGCTACCAGCAGCGTCCCGCGCGCGGACAGCGCCACCACCAGCAGCCCGCCGACCGCGTACCCGCCGACCTGCGCCAGACCGGTGCACATGTTCAGCACCGAACGCCCCAGCAGATAGCCGTCCTTGGGCAGGATCTCGTGGAGCAGTCCGTACCGCACCCCGCCGCCCACCGCGGCGACCACCCCCTGGACCAGGACGATCGCGAAGACGCCCGGCAGCGGGAGCCCGGGTACGGCGAGCATGGCGGTCGCCGCCGCGAAGGCGAGCGCCATGCCGCTCATCGCGGCCCGGGGCGGCAGCCGGTCCGCCGCCGACATCAGCAGGGTCGCCCCGATCACCTGGGCGAGCGAGGGGCCGAACATGGACAGGGCGGCCAGCAGCGGCGAATCGGTGGCGGAGTAGACGAGGGTGCCCAGGGCCGGCCCGCTCACCGTCGACGCGGCGACCTGCAGGGCGCTGATCGCGAAGAACGGCCGGAACCGCGGCACCCGGAAGAGTTCCCGGTAGGTGCGCATGCGGGGAGTCTGGGCGGGCGTCGGCGCGGGCCGTTACTGTTTCGCGCGGAGGCGAAACGTCATGGGCCTGTGGGAGATCAACACGGACACGCTCGCCGGGAGCCGGTTCGTCGTCTCACCGCTCGCCGAGACCGTCGCCGCCCTGAAGTCCCTGGAGCGGGGGAGCGCCGGTCACCCCGCTGAACGGTCCTGGCTCGACGCCCATCTGCCCGCCTACCGGGCCCGGCAGGCCGCCGACCCGGTGGCGGCACTTCTCGTACCGGTGGCGCTCTGCGGCAGCTGGAACGCGGACTTCATCACCCCCACCCCGACGGGCGAGGGCACGCCGACCTTCGAGGAGGAGCTGGCCCCGGTCCGGGCCACCACACCCGAGCGCGCCCGGTCCGACCTCGTGCCGTCCCTCGGCGACCGGCCGTTCCCGCGGCTCCTGGACCGCGACGACCTGGCCCGGTCCGCCGCCGACGTCCTGCACTGGGTCTGGCGGCACACCGTCCTGCCGGACTGGTCGCGCCGCCGCCGGATCATCGAGGCGGACGTGGTCGCACGGACCGGGCAGCTGAGCCGGGACGGCTGGGCCGCCGCCCTCAGCGGTCTGCGCCCGGGGATGCGGTGGCTCGGCGGCAGCCGGCTCCGGATCAACGCGCACGACTACCCGCCGAAGCAACTGTCCGGGGCGCGGCTGCTCCTCGTACCGGTCACGCAGAAGGCGGGCTGGGTGTCCTGGGCCGACGACGCCCTGCGCTACGCGATCGTCTACCCGTGCTCGGGCGCCCTGGCCGACGCGGACCGCGCACGGGCGCCGGACGCCCTGGGCCGGCTGCTCGGCCCCGCGCGGGCGGCGGTCCTGGTCCTCCTCGCGCAACCCAAGAGCACCACCCAGCTCGTGGCGCTGACCGGACAGGGCCTGGGCTCGGTGGGCCGCCATCTCAAGGTGCTGTTGGACTCCGGTCTGGTGGACCGGCGCCGGGCCGGTCGGTCGGTGCTGTACTTCCGTACGGACGCGGGGGACGTGCTGGTGGACGCCGGGCCCGCCGCCCGCCCGGGGCGGGCATAGGCTGCGGACAGCACATCGGAGCCGGGAGGCGATGGGCGCCGAACGCCGGTCGCCGCACCCGCCGTTGAGCGAACGAAGACGACAAGGGGTCGAGCGAGGGGGAGAGACCATGGCGGACCGGAGCGGCGAGCGCGGCAGGGGCGGCGGGAGCGGCACGGGCGGAAAGGGGCGGCGGACGGCGGACCCGGCGGAGCTGGGCCGGATGATCGCGCGCTACCGGGAACGCCCGACGATGGGAAAGCTCGCCATGACCGTCGTCCCGATGGTCGCGTTCTTCCTGTTCCTGGGCGAGTCCTTCGCCACGCACGGCATCGGTCACCTCGTGTTCGACACCGTCTGCGTCCTGCTGTCCGTCTGGGGAGCGGCCAGACTGATCCGTTCCTTCGTCTCCTGGCTGGACCTGTACGAGGACGGGATCGTCTACCGGGGGCGGCGCAAGGTGCGGTGGGCGTACAAGTGGGAGGAGCTCCACGACGTCACGCTGACCCGCGAGGCCACGTACGTCAACGGGTCGTCGCGACCGCTGTCGGACAAGGTCGTCGCCCGTATGGAGACGGCGCCCGGGCCGGGGAGCGAGGAACTGTCCGGAAACTACTTCCTGCCCGACCTCGGCGGTGGCTTCCTGCACACGTTCCTGCGTTCCACGGGCAATCTGACATCGATGTTCCCCGGGATCGTCGACCGCGTCGTCGAGGCCCGGGTGCGGCTCGTCCTGCGCGAACTGGCCGAGGGCGGCGACGTCAAGTACAGCCCCTTCGAGATCGGCGCCACGTACTTCTACCTCGACGGCGCCGCCGACGAGATCCCCTGGGACGAGGTCACCCGGATCGGCGTGGGGGACGACGAGATCGCCATCACCGTTCCTCATCTCCTGCGCCGCATGGAGGGCGTCAAGCTCAAGGCGGACGGCAGCCGGGACAACTACCGGGTCGGCAGGGACAACACCCTGTACATCGGGTCCAAGGGCATGAGCCGGTGCCGCAAGGAGATCATCTGGTCCGTCATGACCCATATCGCGGACTCCCTCGACACGGGCAGGGACAACAGCGTGGACACAGGGGCTCGTTGAGCCGGTGACGTGCCCGCACCTGCGGGCAGGGCCCCGTCCGCACCCGTACGTACGTGCTGCGGGTGTGGCCGGACGGTCCACGGCCGGGGAGCCCGGCCCTCAGGGCGATTCGCGCCGCCCGATGGGCAGTTGCGCCCACACGGTCTTGCCCGGATCGCGCGGCCGTACGCCCCACTTCGCTGCGAGGGCATCGACGATGACCAGGCCCCGGCCCGAAACGTCGTCCAGTGACGGCGTGCACAGTTCGGGCATGTGCCACTGGTAGGAGTCGGACACCTCCAGCACGAGGGCGCCGTGACGACGGCGTAGACCCAGCTCGAAGTAGTCACCGGTGCCCTTGGCATGGCTGACGACGTTGGTCGTCAACTCGCTGACGATCAGGGCGGTGTCGTCGATGAGCCCGCCAAGTCTCCATTCGGTCAGGACGTGCTCGGCGTGGCGCCGGGCCGCTGGAACGGAGTCCCTGCGGACCCGGAATCTCTTGATGTACGTGCGCCCGGACATGGGTCCCCCAAGGTCGTGGGTGAGCGTGGGCAGACGGAATCGTGGTCACGGAGTGTGCGCTAACGAGCACGCTTCGTGATGCACCTCACGGTAGATCGCGAATCCGCCTGAATGCAACAGCGAGTCATCGAGAATTTGCACGTCACTCTCAGGTGGCAAGTTCCTGGCGTGTAGCGTTCGTTGACGTGCAGACTGGTCACACGCGGTAAGAGGAGGGGACATGCCCGCAGGTGGACGCCCTACTGTGCGCAGTAGGCGGCTGGGTGCGGCGCTCAGGAGGTACCGGGAGGCGGCGAAGCTCGATCAACAGCACGCCGCCGATCACATCGTGGGATCGAAGGCCAAGATCAGCCGGATTGAAGCTGGCCAGGTGTCGGCCCGCCCTGGCGATGTGCGGCTGCTCCTGGAGCTGTACGGGGTCGAAGACCCTGCGGTGTACCGGCGCCTGGAGCAGTTGGCGCGTGACTCGAACAAGCGCGGATGGTGGCTCAACTTCAGTTGGGTGACCCGGGAGGCGGGGTTTGCCGACTTCATCACGCTGGAGACCGATGCCACCTTCATTCGGACGTGGCAGCCGCTCTTCGTGCCGGGTCTGCTTCAAACCGATGACTACCTCCGAACGTTGATGAGTTCGGACCTCACCGTTCATTCGGCTGAATCGGTGGACGAGGCGCTGGCGATGAGGGCTATGAGGAGGAGCCTCATCGAGGAAGGCGGCGCACGGTTCGCGGCGATCATCTGGGAACCGGTGCTTATGGCGCCCATGCCTTCACCGAAGGTTCACCGCGAACAGCTTGAGCACATCCTGTGTGTGGCACAGCGGCAGAACGTGCGTGTTCAGGTGCTCCCGTTGTCCGAGTGGCGCGCGGCTCACCTGTCGTCACACTTCGTGATGCTCAGTTTCGGTCCCGAACCGGCGCCGGAGGTCGTCGCCTACGACACGACAACCAGCACCGTGCTTCTCGAAGATCTGGAGGAGATGGCGGGCCATACGCGGATCTTCGAGGCTCTGGCGGCGTCGGCCCTGACCCCGGAACAGAGTCTTGAGTTCATCAGGAAGACTCTGCGTGGCATTCCGGAGAGCGAAAAGGAAGAGGCATGAAGCACCAGGAAATCGTGACCGCGTTCAAGAAGGCCAGTGCCTCCCAGAGCGCAGGCCAGGACTGCGTCGAGGTCGCCCAGACCGCCGACGGCGGGCGGGCCGTGCGCGACAGCAAGAACCCCGACGGCGGGCTCCAGTTCTACGCCCCGGCGGGCTGGGCCGCGTTCATCGACGGGGTGAAGGCCGATGCCTTCAGCGGCTGACTCGGACCGAAAGGCGTAGGCGTGGTTGACGCGAGAGGGTGCCGGGCTTGGCGTGCGGGCGGGACCCGTACCCCGGAACGACCCTCTACGCGTGCCCGGCGGGGAACTTGCCCTGGCCCCCTGCCCGGGCAGCTGGCGCGCGGTCAAGAGTGTCCATTCGGCCAGCATCCTCACGGAACCGGACATACCGCGTGACGTGTGCCAACAGCGTCTATTCCGCTTGATAGTCATGGCCTGTCGTACTGACCCCGCCGGTGCGCATGGCCTCGTAGGGAAGGCGCGCACCGGCCTGCCGGAACGAGGTATGCCCGTGAGGTTGTTCCGCCGCGCCATCGGCCGGTCCGCCGCCGCTCTCGCCACAGCGCTCTCCCTGACTGCGTTCGGCGGCACCGCCGTCGCGGCCGGGGCCGCACCCGCATCCGTTGCGGCCCCGGCCGCCACCGCGTCCGTCGGGCCCGTCAAGCTCTACGTCAAGGGCTTCGGCAGCGGCCCGCTGAACGTCGCCGAGCAGTCCGCCCGGCAGAGCGGACTCGATGCGGCGGTCGCCCGCGGCTTCGCGCGCTCCGACTGCCGGGTGAGCGCCGGCCCCGCCGTCGTCAACTCGCTCCCGAACGGGTGGGTGCAGGTGCACATCGAGTACCTGTGCACCGGGGAGCCCAATGTGGGCTCCCCGACCTTCGTGCTCTACCGCTACCACAAGAAGTCCGACACCCTGAGCACCCCGTGGGACGCCCCCGTCGGCTACGACCTCCAGGGCCCGCTGGGCACCCTGTTCACCGCGTCCAACCCGGACACCATGCCTCTCTACCTCTGCCAGGTGCGCGGGGACCACTTCGCCACCACCGACGTCGGCTGCGAGGGCCAGACGTATGTGACGCGCCTCGGCTGGCTGTACGCCGCACCGCCCGCCGGGACGCCGAGCCTGCCGCTGCTGCGCTGCCTGCGCAAGGAGAATCGGCAGATCTTCGAGTCCCACCAGGCCGACTGCGAGGGGCAGATCATGGGTGGGACGCTCGGCTACCTCCTGCCCTGACCACTCCTTCGCTCGCCTCGCCTCGCCCCGACCCGGTCCGGTTCGTTCCGGCCCAGGTCGGGGCGACCGTATGGACTCTCAGCGACCGAGCCACTCCGCGACCTCGACGGTGTCCCCGACGCTCACCACGCCCTCGCGCACCACCGCGTTCTTCGCGCCGAAGCTGACCTTGTTCCCGTACTCCGGTTCGCGGCGGTACGTCGACAGGGTCCGGATCGGCTCCGGGCCCGCGCGGCGGCCGGTGCGCTGGTCGACCATCGGGACGGCGCACCGCGTCGCCCGTACGGAATGGGCGAGTTCCACTGTGCCGAGGGTCATCCGGCGCACCCGGTCCTCGAAGTGCGGCTCGTCGTCGCCGGCCAGGACGATGTTGGCGCGGAAGCGGTCCATCGGGACGGGCGCCGCGTCGCCCCGGGCGGTGATGCGGGAGTTGAGACCGTCCAGGGAGGCCGCCGAGGCGACCAGCACCGCGTGCGCGTCGGCGAAGTTGACTTTGCCGGGGGTGTCGCCCCAGCCGTCCCGGTCGAATCCGGGCGCCACTCGTACCAGGCGGGACTCGGCGCCGAGGGCGTCCGAGAACCACTCCGCGGCCTCGTCCCCCTGGTCGGCGGCGACGCCGAGCGGGCGGTCGAACATGCTGACCTCGCGGCGCGGGCCGTCCGGGACGACGTCCACCCGCAGCGGCTCGACGCCCTCGGCGGAGAGCGCCAACGCCGCGCCGCTGTTTAGGACTTCGACCCCGATCGCGGCCATCGCGGGGTGCGTGCGCTGGCTGCGGAACGCGCCGTCCGTCGCGTCCACCACCATGAACGTGCGGTCGTGTTCGAGACCGGTTCCCAGGACCCGCGCGGAATCGACGGCGGTTCCGGCGCAGCCCTTGACCGGGTAGTAGGTGAGTTCGCGAACGGTGATGGTCACGGTGTCCCCTCCGGGGCGGCCGCTTCGAGCTCGTCGACGCTGCCGGACATGATGGTGCGGATGTGGCGGGTGAGATGGTCGACGGGCCAGTCCCACCAGGCCACGGCGAGCAGCCGGGCGACGGTCTCCTCGTCGTGGCGGGTGCGGATCAGCCGGGCGGGGTTCCCGCCGACGATGCCGTAGTCGGGCACGTCGGAGGTGACGACCGAACCGGCGCCGATGATCGCGCCGTGTCCGATCCGCACGCCGGGCATCACCGTGGCGCCGTATCCGAACCAGACGTCGTTGCCGACGACCGTGTCGCCCCGGTTCGGCAGTCCGGTCAGCAGGTCGAAGTGCTCGGCCCAGGAGCCGCCCATGGACGGGAACGGGAACGTGGACGGGCCGTCCATCCGGTGGTTGGCGCCGTTCATGATGAACCGCACTCCGGTGCCCAGCGCGCAGAACTTCCCGATGACGAGCCGCTCCGGGCCGTAGTGGTAGAGCACGTTACGGGTCTCGAAAGCGGTCGGGTCGTCCGGGTCGTCGTAGTACGAGAAGTCCCCGACCTCGATCAGTCCGGACTTCACCAGGGGCTTCAGCAGCACGACCCTGGGCTGTCCCGGCATCGGATGGAGCACGGTGGGATCGGCAGGGGCCGCAGGGGCCGCAGGGGCCGCAGGGGCGGTTGGGTTATCGGGGGCGGGACTCATGGCCCCCATCATCGCATCCGGCCGTCTGGGGTAAGTTCCTTTTGGGAACTCTATGCTTCGGAGGGGAACGCGCATGGAATCGGCACGGTGGACCGAGGTCGACGACTACTTCAACGGCCTGCTCCTGGGCCCGGACGAAGCCCTGGACGCGGCGGTCGCGGCGAGCGACGAGGCCGGGCTCCCGGCCATCCAGGTCGCCGCCAATCAGGGCAAGCTGCTGCATCTGCTGGCCCGGTTGCGCGGGGCGCGGACCGTGCTGGAGATCGGCACCCTGGGCGGGTACAGCACGATCTGGCTGGCGCGGGCGCTGCCCGAGGGCGGCAGGGTCGTCACGCTGGAGGCCGATCCGGCGTACGCCGAGGTCGCGCGGGCCAACATCGCGCGGGCGGGGCTCGCGCACGTCGTCGACGTACGGGTCGGCCCCGCGCTCGACACGCTTCCGGAGCTCGCGGCGGAGGGGCAGGGGCCGTTCGACGTCGTGTTCATCGACGCCGACAAGCCGAGCAACCCCGACTATCTGGCCTGGTCGCTGAGGCTGACCCGTCCCGGAAGCCTGATCATCGCCGACAACGTGGTGCGGGACGGCGAGGTGGTCGACGGCGGGAGCGACGACCCGAAGGTGCGGGGCGTGCGCCGGTTCACCGAACTCGTCGCCGCCGAGCCGGCCTTGAGCGCGACCGCGCTGCAGACCGTCGGCGCCAAGGGCTACGACGGACTGATGCTGGCCCTGGTCACCGGGCAGGTCCGGTGTGGTGACCGGGAGGTTCATCGGTCGGCGTAATTCGTTCGACAGGCCCCGGGGGCCTGCTCAGGATGAGTCGCATGGATCTGCGCGTGAACGACCCGGTTCGTATCGGTACGGAGCGACTGCCGGGAGGGCGGCTGCTGGGCTGGGCGGAATGGGGACCGAAGGACGGTGTGCCGGTGCTGCTGTCGCCCGGCGCGGCCACCAGCAGGCACCTCGGGTTCGGCACCGACGCGCTGGACCGGCTCGGTGTGCGGCTGATCTCCGTCGACCGCCCCGGGCTCGGCGCCTCCTCGCCGCTGCCCGGCCGTACGTTCGGGGACTTCGCCGACGACGTCCGGGCGTTCGCCGCCCTGCGCGGACTGGGCCGGCCGCCGGTGGTCGGCAATTCGCAGGGAGCGCCCTTCGCCCTCGCCTGTGCCGCCGCCGGAGCGGTCGGCGCGCTCGCCGTGGTCTCCGGGGCGGACGAGGTGGCCGAGCCGCGGTTCGCCGAGGCGCTCCCGGAGGACCTGCGGGGCCTCGTGGAGCTGGCGGTGTCCGATCCGGCCGCCGCCGAGAAGATCTTCGCCGGGTTCACCCCGCAGGCGATGTGGGACATGGTCATGTCCGGCAGCCCGGACCGCGATCTGGCCGTCTACCGGCAGCCCGCGTTCGCCGCCGCCTATCGCCGCGCCCTCGACGAAGCCTTCGCACAGGGTGCGGACGGATACGCCCGGGACACCGTCCTGGCCATGGGGCACTGGGGGATCGCGCTGTCGGACATCGCCGTGCCCGTCGACCTCTGGTACGGGGAACAGGACACCGGTCACTCGCCCGACCACGGCGAAGGGCTGGCCGCGCGCATCCCGGGCGCCGTCCGGCACCTCGTGCCCGACGCGGGCGGATCCCTGCTCTGGACCCATGCCGAGCAGGTGCTGGGCGCCCTGCTGAAGCACGTCCCCGCGCCCTGACGCCCTGCCGGGCGACACGATGGAAGGACCCCCGCCAGTCACGTCCTGGCGGGGGTCCTCCTTTCATCCGCCTGCCCGGTGAAGGTTGAGAAGACGATCACGAGGCAGGACGTTCACGCGCCTCCCGGTCAGGGGGCGAGCAGCAGCACGTCGGCGCGCTCCTTGGCCGCCGCGTAACGCTTCGCCACGTCCTGCCAGTTGACGACGGCCCACATGGCGTCGATGAAGTCGACCTTCTGGTTCTTGTACTGGAGGTAGAAGGCGTGCTCCCAGGCGTCGAAGACCAGGATCGGGGTGGAGCCCTGGCCGACGTTGCCCTGGTGGTCGTAGACCTGCTCGACGATCAGCTTGCCGCTGACCGGCTCGTACGCCAGGACGCCCCAGCCGGAGCCCTGCGTGGTGGCCGCGGCCTTCGTCAGCTGGGCCTTGAAACCGGCGAACGAACCGAACGACTCCGTGATCGCGTCCGCGAGGTCGCCGACGCCGTCCGCGGCGAGGGGCTCGCCGCCGCCGTCACCGGTCATGTTGTGCCAGTAGATCGAGTGCAGGATGTGGCCGGAGAGGTGGAACGCCAGGTTCTTCTGGAGCCCGTTGATCGCGCCCCACGTCCCCTTGTCGCGCGCCTCCTCCAGCTGCTCCAGGGTGTCGTTCGCCCCCTTCACGTAGGCGGCGTGGTGCTTGTCGTGGTGGAGCTCGACGATCTGCGGGTTGATGACCGGTTCGAGCGCCGCGTAGTCGTACGGGAGTTCCGGAAGCGTGTACGTGGCCATGGTTCGAACCCTCCAGCTGCTTTCCTGTTGTTGTTGCAAACTCTATGCAAGAGCAGGAGCAGGCTAACAGCAGGGCGTGCCGATGGTGATCAGTCCTTCGACTTAGGTCCGGGACCGTGTCGCCACGCCGGCCCCGGGGGCGGGGCCCGCTCCGGGCACGGTCCCGGCTTCGGGCGCGGGAACCGCTCCGGGCGCGGGCCCGGCCTCAGGCGCGGGCTCGCGTGCGGGCCTCGGCGAGGCGGGTCAGGTGGTTCTCGTACGCCTTCGCGTAGAACGCCGCACGCGCGGGGTCCGGTTCGACCACCTCCGCGGGGGCCGTCCAGGCGGCCGTGTCCAGCTCCGCGCCGAAGCGCCGCGCCGCCGCGAGGACCGCGCCCCGCGCGCCCACCTCGCCCTCGACGATCCGCACCGGGCGGCCCAGCACGTCCGCGAACAGCCGGGTCCAGGCGGGGGAGCGGGTGCCGCCGCCGCACAGCGCCAGGGTGCCAGTGAGGCCCGCGGCGTCCAGGCAGTGGCGGGCGGCGAAACCGATGCCCTCGCAGACCGCGCGGACCAGGTCCGCCGGGGTGGTCTCCAGACAGACCCCGACGAGCTCGGCGCGCAGCCTGGGCTCGACGAAGGGGGCGCGTTCGCCGGAGGGGGCGAAGTAGGGCAGCACCCGTACGCCGTTGGCACCCGGCGGGGTGGCGGTGAGCAGCCGGTCGACGTCCGTGTGGCGTACGCCGGTCGTGGCCAGGACCCAGTCGAGGGCCGCCGTGCCGACCATCGCGGGCATGGCGCGCAGCCAGTGACCGGGACGGTCGGTGGAGATGTGCAGGCCCGCGGGTTCGCCGTCCAGGTCGAGCCGCTTTGTCGCCACCAGCGCGGCCAGACACGTGCCGACGATCAGCAGACCGTCGCCGGGCCGGGTGACGCCCGCGCCCAGCGCGCAGGCCGGCAGGTCGTACGGGCCGTTGGAGATCCGTACGCCCGAGGGGAGCTCGGCGGTGGCGACCGGGTCGCTGACCGGGGCGAGGAGCGCGGCCCGGTGGCCGAGGCCGAGCGCCGCCACGACATCGGAGGAGTACGTACGCGTCATCGGGTTCAGGAAGGGCATCGACGCGTCGGAGACGTCCGTGGCCCGGACCCCCGTCAGCCGCTGGAACACCATGTCCTTGCAGTACAGCGCGGTGGTGGCGGCGTCGAGCGAGGCGGGGTCGTGGCGGTCGAGCCAGGCCAGCACCGGTCCCGGACAGCCGGGGAACATCGCGCTGCCGGTGCGCCGGTACACGGCCGTGAACACTCCCGACTCCTGCCAGGCGTCGACGAGTTCATGGGCGCGGCCGTCCATCCAGGAGATCGCGGTGCGGACCGGCCGGCCCGCCGCGTCGACCAGCCAGACCCCGTCGCCCTGGCCGGTGAGACCGGCGAACGCGACCCCGTCGGAGCCCAGCGCGGCCAGGACCTCACGGACCGCCCTGTACACCTCGTCCATGTCCTGTTCCACGAATCCGTCGCGGATCGTGAGCCCCACCGGGCGGGACTCGACGGCGAGCGTGCGGCCGTCCGGGCCGAAGGCCGCGGCCTTCACCACGGACGTGCCGACGTCGATGCCGATGTACCGGGTGGGGGCGTCGGCCGTGGGTGCGGGGGGCGTGGTCCGGTACGTCGTCATGGGGTGCCTCCGTACGTCGTCATGGGCCCGCCTCCCGTCACAGCGCGTGGGCGAGCGGCTCGCCCCGCACGTAGCGCGCGACCTCGGCCGCCGCGATCCGCGCCGCCTTCCGCGCGACGGACCGGCTGGCGCCCGCCACATGAGGCGTCATCAGCAGGTTCGGGGTCCGGAACAGCCGTGACGAGGGCGACGGCGGCTCCTGCTCGTACGTGTCCAGCGCCGCGGCCCGCAGCCGTCCCGAGTCCAGGGCGTCGCACAGCGCCTCCGCGTCCAGCAGCCCGCCCCGGGCCGCGTTCACCAGGACCGCGTCGCGCGGCAGCAGGGCGAGCTCGCGGGCGCCGACGAGATGCCGGGTCTCCGGGGTCAGCCTGGCGTGCAGGGTGAGGACCCGGGAGCGGGTGAGCAACGCCTCCAGCGAGGGGGCGCGCATGCCGTGCACGTCGCCGCGCACATACGGGTCGTACACCTCGACCCGCGCGCCGAACGCGGCGAGCACCCGGGCCACCCGGCTGCCCACCGCGCCGTAGCCGATCAGGCCGACGGGCGTGTCCTCCAGCTCCAGACCGCACTGCTCGTACGTGTAGTGGGAGGCGTCCCAGCGGCGGTGCGCGGTGAGCGAGCGGTGCGCGTCGGGGATGCGGCGCAGGGCCGCCAGCATCAGGCCCACCGTGAACTCGGCGGTCGCGGCAGCGTTGCGCCCGGGAGCGAAGCACACCCGCACCCCGCGGGCCCGCGCCGCCGCGGCGTTCACGTTCACCGGGCCGCCCCGGCAGACCACGACCAGGCGCAGATCGGGGGCGGCGGCGAGGACCCGCTCCGTGAACGGGCCCATCTGGGTCACGCACACCTCGACCCCGTCCAGGGCGCCGATCAGCGCGTCCTCGGCGTGGCTGGCCTCGTCGACCTCGGCGACCTTCCCGAAGGGTTCCAGGGGCCAGGGCAGCGTGAGCTCGGTGATCAGCGGTTTT
Organism: Streptomyces sp. CB01580; assembly: GCF_001905795.1. Classification (GTDB taxonomy): domain Bacteria; phylum Actinomycetota; class Actinomycetes; order Streptomycetales; family Streptomycetaceae; genus Streptomyces. The sequence continues at coordinate 101,569 of NZ_LIXJ01000004.1, read as the reverse complement.
GTGCCGAGCGGGCCGAGGGCGCGCAGCAGGGCCTGGGTGATCAGGGAGTTGCGGACGAAGTGGTCACCGGCGGCGAGCACCCGCGTCGTGGGACGGGGCGAGGTGGAGGGAGATGCCGTGGAGCGGGGCGTCGTGGAGTCGGCGGGCGCCGTCGGGTCGGGCGTCATGGGACGGGTCATCGCGGAGCGTCTCCTGTCCTGGCGTCGAAGACATGGATGTGCCGTGTGGAGCGGCGGTGACGCGTACGAAGATCTTCCGGGCGGACGCGGGGCATCCCCGGGCGACCCGCCGCCGGGCGGTGCGGCGGGTGGCGGGCACCGCCCCGGACGGCGGCATGCCGTCCGTCCGGGGAACGGGCCGCGAGGGGACGTCCGGTGCGGGCTCGCGGCGGCGGGACGCCGGGACGCCCGTCCGGGCGGGGCGGTGCCACCGGCACGGACCCGTCCGGGACCGCGCGGGACCGGCCCGGTCAGCCGTCATCGCGGCCTCCCGTCCCCGGCTCCCGGCCGGTGCGGCAGACCTCGTAGGGCACCTTGTGCTCGTCGAGTTCGCGCAGCGCTCGTTCACAGGCCCCGTCGTCGACCAGCAGCAGATCGAAACGGGAGAGCGGGGCCAGCCGGTGCAGGGCGACCCGGCCCAGCTTGGAATGGTCGAGCAGCAGCACGTTGCGGCTCGCCGAGTCGAGCATCGCCCGCTTGACCGAGACGATGCGCTGCTCCTGGTGGTAGGCGAAACCGCCGGACACGGCGGAGGTGGACGTGAAACATATGTCGACCTGGAGCGACTGCACCGCCTCCACGCACGAGACACCCAGGAAGGAGGCGTGCAGCGGGTCGAAGTCGCCGCCGAGCCCCATCAGATGGATGCCGCGCTCGTGCGACAGCAGATTGATCGCCTCGAGGAAGTTGGTGACGACGGTCAGCGGGGTGATGGACCGCAGCCCGCGCGCGATCTCCAGCGTGGACGTCGAGTCGTCCAGCATCACCGCCATGCCCGGCTCGACCAGTTCCAGGGCCCGCGCGGCGACGGCGGCCTTCTCGGCCCGCATCGCCTTCAGCCGGTAGGCGACGTTCGACTCGAAGACCCCGGACGGCTGTGCGGTGACCCCACCGCGGAACTTGCGGACGATGCCCTGTCGCTCCAGTTCGTCCAGGTCCCGGTGGATGGTCATCAGGCTGACGTCGAAACGCTCCGCCAGTTCGGCGGCGCTCGCCTCGCCCTGCGCGAGGACGTACTCGGCCATGGATGCCTGACGCGGGGCCGGCCCCCGCTGCGGAACGCTGCTCACGTGCTGATCCCTCTGATTCCCGAATTCTTCCGAAATTCCTCACGGGCGGGGCCCGCTCACACACCAGATCGACTGGTTAACAGAGCTTGGAACAGGCGTAGTTGACCGTCAATCCCTCGCGCAACGGAAATTCTCGGTGCAGAGTGAGAAGTTCACAGGAGGGACCGATATGTGGATGGGCATCGATCTCGGCACGCAGGGCGTCCGCGCGGTGGTGGCGGGGGACCGGGGCGAGATCCTCGGCAGCGGCTCCGCCCCGCTCACCGGAAGACGCGACGGCGTACGGCACGAGCAGCGGCCCGTCGACTGGTGGACGGCGGTGTGCGCGGCCTGCCGCCAAGCGCTGCGCGACCACCCCGCCCCGCCCCGCGCGCTGGCCGTCTGCGCCACCTCCGGCACGGTCCTGCTCGGCGACCGGGCGGGACGGCCGCTGACGCCGGGGGTGATGTACGACGACGGACGGGCCGCGGCCGAGGCCGTCCGGGCCCGGACGCCGCCGAGCTGGGCCCTGCCCAAGGTGATGTGGCTGCTGCGGGAGTACGGGCGGGCGCACGGGGGCCGCGTGGGCGACACGGTGCGCGTCATGCACCAGGCCGACCTGGTGCTGGCCCGGCTCGCCGGGACGCCGCTGCCCACCGACTCCAGCCACGCCCTGAAGACCGGGTACGACCTGGAGCGTGACGACTGGCCGCACCGCGGGTTCGGCCGGCTGGGTCTGTCGCGGGAGCTGTTCCCGGAGGTGGTGCGGCCCGGCCGGCGGATCGGGGAGGTGGGGCGGGCGGCGGCGGAGGAGACCGGCATCCCGGCGGGGACGCTCCTGGTGTCCGGGATGACGGACGGCTGCGCGGCGCAGATCGCCTCGGGCGCGCTCACCACGGGCTCCTGGAACTCGGTGCTCGGCACGACGCTGGTCCTGAAGGGGGTCACCTCGTCGCCGGTCGTGGACCGGGCCGGGGTGGTCTACAACCACCGCGCCCCGGACGGCGGCTGGCTGCCGGGCGGCGCCTCCGGGGTCGGTGGCGGGGCGCTGACCGCCGCGTTCCCGGGCGCGGACCCCGCCCGCATGGACGCGCTGGCCCGCACGAGCGAACCGGCACGGGCGGTGGCCTATCCCCTCGCCGGAACGGGCGAACGCTTCCCCTTCGCCGCGCCCGGGGCCACCGGCTTCCTGCTCGGCGAGCCCGCCGACGAGGCCGAGCACTGGGCGGCCCTGCTCACCGGGACGGGACTGGTCGAACGGCTCTGCCTCGACTACCTCGACCTGCTCGGCGCCCCGCTGCACGGCCGGCTCACCTTCACCGGTGGCGCGGTCCGCAGCGGCTACTGGAGCAGGCTGCGCGCCGACATCCTGGGCCGGCCCGTGTACATTCCGCGCTCCGCCGAACCCGCGCTCGGCATGGCCGTCCTCGCCGCGTACGGCGCGCGGGCCGCCGACACCCTGGCGGGGGCCGCGAACCGGATGGTACGACTGCGGCACGTGCTGCGCCCGCATCCGGCGCGCACCGCGTGGTACACCGAGCCGTACGTCGCGCTGGTCGACGAGCTGGAGCGGCGCGGCTGGCTGCCCGGTCCCGTCGCCGCCCATGCCCGTGACCGCGCGGGGGAACCGTGACCGCGGCGGTCCCGGGAAGCCGTGCCCCCGGCGCGCGTGAGGGCCTGGGGGCGCCTCTCGGCCGCCCGCACCTCGACCCGTACGAACGGAAGACCACTATGACCGCCCGTACCCGAACGGAGAAGCCATGACCAGGAGCCCGGCCACCCTGCTGCTCGTCCGCCACGGGCAGACCGTCTGGCATGCGGAGAACCGCTACGCCGGGGTCAGCGACATCGCGCTCACCGACGAGGGGCGCCGCCAGGCCCGGCGGCTGGGGGAGTGGGCGGCCCGGCACCCGGTCGACGCGATCCGGACGTCGACGCTCAGCCGCGCGATCGAGACCGCGCGGCCCGCGTGCCGGGCGCTCGGTCTCACGCCCCGGCGCGACCACGACCTGCGCGAGTGCGACTTCGGTGAGGTGGAGGGGCGCACCCTGGCGGAGTTCGAGGCCGAGCACCCCCGGCAGGGCCGGGAGTACCGCGCCGACCCGGTGGCCCATCCGTTCCCCGGGGCCGAGGACCCCCGGGCGGCGGCTGCCCGGGGCGCGACGGCACTGCGCCGCATCGCGGACGAGCACCCGGGCGGGCGGGTGCTCGTCGTCGCCCACAACACCCTGCTCAGGCTCGTCCTCTGCGAACTGCTGTCGATCCCGCTGGGCGCCTACCGCCGGGTCTTCCCCAAGCTGCGGAACACGGCGATCAGCGAGGTACGGATCGGGCAGCGGGGCGGGGCGCTGCTCTCCCTGAACGTGCCGTGCGCCCCGGACGACCCCGAGGTGCCGTGCGCCCCGGACGGCACCGCCGTGCCGGACGCGACGGACGCGCCCCGTGCCCCCGGCGTCAGCCCGTGACCGCCGCGGCCCGTCGCTGCCGTACGACACCGGCGACGATCAGTACGGCGGTGAGGGCGCCGCTCGCCACCAGCTGGTCGCGCGTGCCCGGCTGGCGCAGCATCAGGACGAAGATCCCGGCCATCGCCAGCAGTGCCACCAGCGTCAGCACCGGGAAGAACCACATCCGTACGACGAGCTTCTCCGGGGCCTCGCGCTGGAGCCGACCGCGCAGGATCAGCTGGGAGACGGCGATGAATATCCAGACGACCAGGATGACCGCGCCGATCATGTTGAGCAGCCACGGGAAGACGTCGTCGGGACGCCAGTAGCTGAGCAGCACGCACAGGAAGCCGAACACCGACGAGGCCAGGACGGCGTTGCGCGGCACGCCCGACGAGATCCGGCCGAGCCGCCGCGGCCCCTGGCCACGGGCCACCAGCGAGCAGGCCATGCGCGAGGAGCCGTAGATGTTGGCGTTCATCGCGGAGAGCAGGGCGACCAGGACGACCACGTTCATGATCTGCGCGGCGCCACCGATCCCGAGGTGGTTCAGGGTCGCGTAGAACGGGCCGACCTTCACGATCTGCGGATCGTCCCACGGCACCAGCGTCACGACGACGGCCATCGAACCGACGTAGAACAGCGCGATCCGCCACATGGCGGTCCGTACGGCCTTGGCGACGCCCCGTACCGGGTTTTCGGACTCGGCCGCGGCGATGGTGACGGTCTCCAGACCCCCGTACGCGAAGACGGAGGCGAGCAGGCCGATCACCAGTCCCTCGCCGCCGTTCGGCAGGAAGCCGCCCTCGCCGCGGAGGTTGCTGGTGCCGGGGGCGTCCGCACCGGGCAGCAGACCGAGGATCGCCAGCACGCCCAGGACGAGGAAGAGCGTGATCGCCACGACCTTGAGCGTCGCGAACCAGAACTCGAACTCGCCGAACTTCTTCACCGAGGCCAGGTTCGTGCCGAGGAAGACCACCATGAACAGCGCGACCCAGGCCCACTCCGGGGTGCCCGGCAGCCAGCCCGTGACGATCTTCGCGGCGCCGATGCCCTCCAGGCCGACGGCGACGCAGAGCAGCACCCAGAACGCCCAGCCGACGGCGAACCCCGCCCACGGCCCGATCGCCCGTTCCGCGTGGACGGAGAAGGAACCGGAGGCCGGGTTCGCGGCCGACATCTCGCCGAGCATCCGCATCACGAGCATGACCAGCAGCCCGGAGACGGCGTACGCGACGACGATCGAGGGGCCCGCGGCGGCGATGCCGGCGCCCGAGCCGACGAACAGCCCGGCGCCGATGACACCGCCGAGCGCGATCATCGACAGGTGCCGCTGCTTGAGCCCGTGGGTGAGGACGGCGTCGGTGGGGGTGCCGGGGACGGTGACGGGGGAACCCGAACCGGTGCCGGTTCCGGCCCGGGGTTCCGCGGGGTCTTCCGTGGGGGGAGAAGCGGGATTCCGCGACATGGACGTGCTCTGTTCGGTAGGCGACACATGGGGGGACGCGACGTGGGGCGTGGGGGACGTCGCGCACAGTCTGGGCGCGCATGTCATCGACCGGGAACCGGTGTCCGCCATACGGGCACGATGCTCACACATCGTGCGCATACGGGCACGTGGCGCCGCCGACGTCGCGAGCCGGGAGGAACGCCCGCACCGGCTTTTGGGGGGAACCTACAGTTCTTCTCGGGTGGATCCCGTGAGCGAGCGACCGTGTGATCCGGCCCCCACCTCAGTGACGAGCATCACGTCACCGTGTGATTGCGTGAGTGTCTTTGTGTGAACTCCACCAATGCCTCGATCGGTGCTTGTCGGCCGCTGACGGTGATCGGCCGTTGACCCGTGGGCTAACGTCGGTCCGGTCTGTCCCTTCCTGTCCTCACCCCGCGGAGTCCCGATGAGCACTGCTGCCGCCGCCCCCGTCCGTACCGGAGCGGTCCTCGCCGACCTGCTGCCCGCCGCCCGGAACCGTTACGCCGTCGACACGGCCCTGGTCCTCGGGGGCGCCGCGCTCACCGGGATCGCCGCCCAGATCGCCGTCCCGATCCCCGGCTCGCCGGTCCCGGTCACGGGCCAGACCTTCGCCGCGCTCCTCGTCGGCACCGCGCTCGGCGCCCGTCGCGGCTTCCTCTCCCTCGCCGTGTACACGCTCGTCGGCATGGCGGGGATGCCGTGGTTCGCCGAGGCCAGGTCCGGGATGGGCTTCCCGTCGTTCGGTTACGTCCTCGGCATGCTGCTCGCCGCCGTCGTGGTCGGCGCCCTCGCTCGTCGTGGCGGGGACCGGTCCGTGCTGCGCACCGCGGGCACGATGGCGCTGGGCTCCGCGGTCATCTACGCGGTCGGCGTTCCGTACCTGGCACTGTCCACCGGCATGTCGGCGAGCGCCGCGATCGCGGCCGGCCTGGTGCCGTTCCTGCTCGGTGACGTGCTGAAGGCCGCGCTCGCCATGGGCGCGCTGCCCGCGGCCTGGAAGCTGGCCGGCCGCCGGGGCTGACCCCCGGCCCGCACCATCCCCGGGTACGCCCGCAACGCGCGAAGAGGCCGCGCCCGGATCCGGAGCGGCGCTCAGGCCCGGGCCTCCTGCGCCGCCCCGCCCGCCCCGCCCGCCGCGGCCTCCGCGGCGGCCACGGCGTTCACGGCCTGCACGGATCCCGCGGCCTTCCGGTGCCGGACATCGCGCACCAGCGCGATCGCCACCACCAGCGCCGCCACGAGCAGTGAGAGCAGCACCTGCTCACGCCCGCTGTCGTCGGTCAGCATGTAGACCAGGACGAACGAGATCATCGCGATGGTCGCCCAGGTCAGGTACGGGAAGAGCCACATCCGCACGACCAGCTTCTCCGGCGACTCGCGCAGGATCATGCCCCGCATCCGCAACTGCGTGAAGCAGATGACCAGCCAGACGAACAGCGCGACCGCGCCGGAAGAGTTCAGCAGGAACTGGAAGACGGTGTCGGGCCACTGGTAGTTGAAGAACACCGCGACGAAGCCGAAGACGACGGACGACAGGATGGCCGTCTGCGGCACGCCCCGCTTGTTCACCCGGGCGAACGCCTTCGGCGCGTCCCCGCGCTCGCCGAGCGAGAACGCCATCCGCGAGGCGGTGTAGAGGCCGGAGTTCAGACAGGACAGCACGGCCGTCAGCACGATGACGTTCATGACCTGGCCGGCGTGCGGGATGCCGATGGCGTTGAGGGCGGCCACGTAGCTGCCGTCCTTCACGAGCGACGGGTCGTTCCACGGCACCAGGGCCAGCACGACGAAGATCGAGCCCAGGTAGAAGACGGCGATCCGCCAGATCACGCTGTTCGTGGCCTGCCGCACGGCGCGCTGCGGATCCTCGGACTCGCCCGCGGCGAGGGTGACGATCTCACTGCCCATGAAGGAGAAGACGACCATCAGCACACCGGTGAGGATGGCGCCCACCCCTGCGGGGAAGAACCCGCCCGAGTCGGTGAGATGGGCGAACCCCGTGGCCGGGTTGTCCGCTCCGGGCAGCACCCCGAAGACGGCCAGCAGGCCGACGACCACGAACGCGGCGATCGCCACGACCTTGATCCCGGCGAACCAGAACTCGAACTCGCCGTACGACCCGACCGAGACCAGGTTCGTCGCGGTCAGCACGACCATCACGATCAGCGCCCACGCCCACTGCGGGACGCCCGGTACCCAGCCCTCCAGGATCTTGGCGCCGGCCGTCGCCTCGACGGCGAGCACCACGACCCAGAAGAACCAGTACAGCCAGCCGATCGAGAAGCCGGCCCAGCGGCCCAGCGCCTGGTCGGCGTAGGCGGAGAAGGAACCGGAACTGGGGCGGGCCGCCGCCATCTCGCCGAGCATCCGCATCACGAAGACGACCATCAGGCCGACCAGGGCGTACGAGATCAGGATGGACGGTCCGGCCGCGGCGATGCCGGTCCCGGAACCGACGAAGAGGCCCGCACCGATGACACCGCCGATGGCGATCATCGAGAGGTGGCGGTTCTTGAGGCCCGCCTGGAGTCCGCCGGAGGAGTTCGCCGGGGCCGCCCCGTCGGACCGGTCCTGTTCGCCGGGCCGGCCCGGCCTGGTCGGAGTCGTCTGCGACGTCATGGGATTGGAGTCCTTACCTGTGCCGATCACTCGAGCACGCCCCGGCCGCCGTGCGAATGCCGCGGTGGGGCGCGGTCGCTCGGCCACGAATACCGCGGTGGGGCGCGGTCGCCCGGCTCGCGGATGCCGTGAGCAGGGCGTGGTGCATTGAAGCTCCTCGGACACCAAGAACGGAACCCTTCATTCCGATTTCTTGGCAGAAAAGTTGCCGGTGAGGCGTTCCCCACACACGGCGCGCACACGAACCACACAGGGGCGACCAGCCCCGCGCGGGGTGCTTCCCGTGCGGGTTCCGCCCGTGCGACACCGTTTGACCGCGCGCGTTCTACCGCATCGCGGGACGAACCGTGCTCGACGTGGGGGTGTGTCGTGCCTCACACGACGTCATGTCGCGCCGCATGAGGGTGTGTCGTAGGTCACGCGGGGCCGTCGGGGCGGCCTCCGGGTCCGGCGGGCCCGGAGGACACCGTGACATGACCCCGATGACGGCTGTCCGGCGCCGCTCGTGCCACACTCGGAGACATGCGCGTGTACCTCGGCTCGGACCATGCCGGCTATGAACTCAAGAACCACCTCGTCGAGTGGCTGACGGCCCAGGGCCACGAGGCCGTCGACTGCGGCCCCCACATCTACGACGCCCAGGACGACTACCCGCCGTTCTGCCTGCGTGCCGCCGAGCGGACGGCCGCGGACCCGGACGGCCTCGGCATCGTGATCGGCGGCTCCGGCAACGGCGAGCAGATCGCCGCCAACAAGGTCAAGGGCGTGCGTGCCGCGCTCGCCTGGAGCGAGCAGACCGCCGCCCTGGGCCGCGAGCACAACAACGCCAACGTGGTCGCCATCGGCGGCCGGATGCACTCGCTGGACGAGGCCACCAAGTTCGTCGAGATCTTCCTGGCCACCCCGTACTCCGGCGAGGAGCGCCACACCCGCCGCATCGAGATGCTGACGGCGTACGAGACGACCGGCGAACTCCCGCCGATCCCCGCCCACCACCCGCAGCAGGGCTGACCGACGACCGCCCCTGTGCCGCCGGAAGCCCCCGGCGGCACAGCCGTGTCCGGCCCGTCGCGCCCCTAGTGCCGTGACCAGCAAGGTTTGCCCGGAAGGAGCGGCGTCCGGTGCGTGCGATCGCAAGGCGGCCGAAAGCCCTCGGATGGGGTCTCCCCTGCTCGAACGAAGTCGAGAGCTTGGGGAAGGGCTACGTGGGCTTTCGGCCAACGCCGAAGGGGGTCCCCCCTGGCCCTTAAGGCCTTGGGGGAGTGCGTGCCGGACGGTGCGACGGGGCAAACGTTGCCGGGAGCGGCACTAGTGCTGTGGCCGGAAAGGTTTGCGGGCGTCGCGAGTCGGTGAACCCTTCCGGTCGCAGCACCAGCCGTCGGCGACGTCATCACCGCCGTCGGCGGCACCGCCACTGCCACTGTCGGCGCTACCGCCACCGTCACCGAGGAGAGCCGCCGCAGTGCCCGAGGGACACACGATCCACCGCCTCGCGGCGGACCACCGGGACAGGTTCGCCAGGCGGCCGGTGCGGGTGAGCAGCCCGCAGGGCAAGTTCTCCGACAGCGCCGCGCTGCTCGACGGCCGGACCTTCACCGGCGTCGACGCCCACGGCAAGCACCTCTTCCTCGGCTTCGGGGACATCGGCTGGGTCCACATCCACCTGGGCCTCTTCGGCAAGCTCGGCTTCGGGACCACCCCGGCCCCGCCGCCCACCGACACGGTCCGGCTGCGCCTGGTGAACGACGACCACCACGCGGATCTGCGCGGCCCCACCACCTGCGCCCTGATCACCGAACCCGAGAAGCGCGCGATACACGACCGCCTCGGCCCGGACCCGCTGCGGACCGACGAGGACGGCGAGCGGGCCTGGCGGCGGATCTCCCGCAGCCGGATCACGGTCGCCGCCCTGCTGATGGACCAGAAGGTCATCGCGGGCGTCGGCAACGTGTACCGCGCGGAGGTGCTGTTCCGGCACGGCATCGACCCCTACCGCCAGGGCAAGGACCTGCGGCGCGCCGAGTGGGACGCGATCTGGGCCGACCTGGTGGCGCTGATGCGCGAGGGCGTGCGGAACAACCGGATCGACACGGTCCGTCCCGAGCACACCCCAAAGGCCATGGGCCGCCCGCCGCGCGTCGACGACCACGGCGGCGAGGTGTACGTGTACCGCAGGGCCCGGCAGTCCTGCCACATCTGTGGCGGCGAGATCCGCACCGCCGATCTCGCCGCTCGCAACCTCTTCTGGTGCCCGGGCTGCCAGCAGGCCTGAGCCCGCCACCGGACCTCCCACGAGCCGGAGCCCCCTGGAAGGGGCCGTCCCCGAACCGCCGGGCCGGCACCCCGGGGCGAAACCCCCGGGCACGGCACCCCGGTTCAGAACCCCCGGGGCAGCCACGGTGCCACGTCCGACGAGAACGCCGTCGACGCCTGCGCCAGCGCGCCCGGCCGCAGCTCCCGCACCCGTCCGGCGCGCGCCAGTGCCGTCAGGGACTCGCCACCCAGATACACCGAGCCCAACTCCCTTACCGACAGCGCGAGGTCGGCCGGGTCCTCGGTCCGCCGACAGGTCGCCGCGCCCTTTGCGTCGCCCGTGAGCCGCCAACGCCCCGCGTTCCAGGGGCAGAACGTGTCCTCGACCTCGAACACCACGTCCACCGGCGCCCGGTACGTCCGCGCCTCCAGCGCCGCACCCAGCTCCACCAGCCGTACGTGGAGCGAGTCCCGGAGCCGGACGTCGCACCGCCGCACGTCCGACACCAGATGCAGCACCGCGTCGTCCTCCGGCCGGTTCCGAGCCTCCACCGTCGACGTCAGGTCGATGTCGAAGACGAACCGCCACAGCGCCGCGTACGACGCCGGGTCCAGCGCGTCGAGATCGTTCACGATCACCGTGCCCCGGGGGCCCGCCATGTCCCAGTCGGGCTTGATGCGATACGTCACATAGCCGACGACCTCGCCGTCCAGCTCCGCCAGCACGCATTGCTGCGCGGAGGCCCCCTGACGTCCGCTCGGCGGATCGACCATCGGCTTGCGCTCCCAGCCGGGGCCGTGGGCGGGGGTGCCGGGACGACCGGACACCAACTGCGCGTAGACGCTCTCGCACGCGGCCACCGCCTCGTCCGGCCGCGCGTGACGCAGCCGCACCGCGTCGGTGCCCTCCGGCACCGTCAGCCGCACCCGGTCCGTGTCGATCGTCAGGGACATCTGCCGGCTGGCCGCCCCGTAGCCGAACCGGCCGTAGATCACGGGCTCCGACGCCGTCAGAACGGCGAACGGCTCACCCAGCGCCCGGACGTCGTCGAGCTGCCGACGCATCATGGAGGTCAGCAGCCCGCGCCTGCGGTGCGTGGACGCGACGCTCACCATCGTGACCCCGGCGGCGGGTATCAGCGCCCCGCCCGGCACGGCGACCCGGAAGCTGAACGCCCCCGCCGTGGCGACCACGTCGGAACCGTCCCAGATACCGAGCGACCGCTCGGGCTCGGTCAGTTGCTCATCCAGCTCGCGCTGCTCCGGTGGCTCCGCGACTCCGCCGAACGCGAGTTCCAGGGACTCGAACCATTGGTTCCACTCGGAGGGGCGCAGTACGCGAAGCTCGGTCGTCATGGTTCATACCTATCAGGGGCCCAGCACCTGGTCGACCCGATTTCGAACGCATTGTCACGGGGGTCCCCCTGCGCCGGAAGCCGTCGGGTGGATAGGGTCCCCGCAATGGCCCGTCGCGCAGGAGCAGAGACGTACCCGGCCCGATTGCGGAAATCGGTGCACCGGGCGCGCATCGCGCTGCGCAAATCCGGGGTCGACTACTTCCGGGGCGACGGGGCCGACTGGATCGCGCTGGCCGGTCTGCTGCTCACCGTTCCGGCCATCACCTGCGCCACCCTGCTGAACCCCGTGTGGTTCTCGCCGGCGGCGCTCGGCCTGCCGATCGTGGCGGGCGGTCTGCTGCTGCGCCCCGCGAGCCTGCTCGGCGTGTACGCGACCGCCGCCCTGGCCCTGATCGTGGAGTCGCTCGGACTCGGCCCGTACGAGGACGGTCCGGCCCGGGTGACGCCCGGCATCGTCCTGGTGGTCGCGGCCTGCGGCTTCTTCGGGCTGGTCCTCGCCCAGTTCCGGGCCAGGGTCGGGGTGCCGTGGCGACGCGGCAGCACCATGCTCTTCGACCTGCGCGAACGCATCCGGGTGCAGAGCGCCCTGCCCCGGCTGCCGCAGGGCTGGCACCGCGAGATGGCGCTGCGTCCGGCGGGCGGGCAGTCCTTCTCCGGCGACTTCGTCGTCGCGGCCCGTACGAACGGCGGCCGGACCCTGGAGGCCGTCCTCACCGACGTGTCCGGCAAGGGCATGGACGCGGGCTCGCGCGCCCTGCTGCTGTCCGGCGCCTTCGGTGGTCTCCTCGGCTCGCTGCCCCCGCACGGCTTCCTGCCCGCGGCCAACGGCTATCTGCTGCGCCAGGACTGGGAGGAGGGCTTCGCCACCTCGATCCATCTGGTCCTGGACCTCGAATCGGGCGACTACGAACTCTTCTCCGCGGGGCACCCGCCGGCCCTGCAACTCCACTCGGGCAGCGGCCAGTGGGAGGAGAAGGCCGCCGAGGGGCCGCTCCTCGGGGTGTACGACGGGGCGCAGTTCGATGCGGTGAAGGGCTCGCTGGCCCCCGGAGACGTGCTGATGCTGTTCACCGACGGCCTGGTGGAGGCGTCCGACCGTGACATCGCGGAGGGCATCGACCGGCTGACCGGCGAGGCCGACCGTCATGTCACGACCGGATTCGAGGGCGCGGCCTGGCATCTGATCGAGGCGTGTGCCAAGGACGTCAACGACGACCGGGCGCTGCTGCTGTTGTCGCGGACCGCCTGACCCCGTCGTCGGCGCCCGGTACCGGACGGACCGTCCGAGCCGGGCGCACCCCGAGCCGTACGCGTACGGCACCCGAGCGGCCCGTGGCCCGCGCGACGGACCCGGCGGGTCCGGGCACCGGCCCGGTACCCGTCGACGAACCGGCCGCCCGTACGTCTCAGGCCGGGACCGGGACCTCTTCGGTGCTGTCGTCGCCACGACCCCCGCCGCTTCCCTGGTCCGGACCCCGGTCCCGGCCGCCCGGCAGGACGCGGGCCAGCCAGTACGAGCGTCCGGCGGCCAGCGGCGACAGGACCGCGAGGACGAGCACGTATCCGGCGATGAACGGCGGGAGCCGTTCGTCCAGCCCCGCACCCGCGGCCATCGTGGCGAGGATCAGTGCGAACTCGCCGCGGGCCGTCAGCGTGGTCGAGATGTTCGCCGCGGCCTGCGCGCCGAAGCCGTAGACCCGTGCCGAGACCATCCCGGAGAGCACGTTCATCACCACGGTCAGCACCACGGCGGCCAGCACCGGCCACAGCACGCCCGGCAGGTCGCCGGGGTTGATGGACAGTCCGAAGGCGAAGAAGAAGATCGCCCCGAAGGCGTCGCGCAGCGGATGGACCAGCTTGAGGATGCGCCCGCCCGACGTCGTGCTGCCGAGCATCAGACCCATCATGAACGCGCCGATCGCGTCCGCGACCCCGAACCATTCGGACACCCCGGCGACGAGCACGGCGGCACCGAGGAAGGAGATGACGAGCAGCTCGTCGTCCGAGGTGTGGATGAGCTTGCTGACGAGCTTCGTGCCGAACCGGGCGGTGAGCGCCAGGAGCAGCAGGAAGCCGAACGCCTTGCCCCCGTCGAGAAGCGCGGCGCCGAGGCTGTCCGAGCGCGACAGGATCGGCTGGAGCGCGGCGAGGTAGAGGGCGAGGAAGATGTCGTCGACCACGATGATGCCGAGGATCGTCTTGGTCTCCGGGCTCCCCAGGCGCTTCGTGTCGACGAGGATCTTGGTCACGATGGCCGACGAGGAGATGCCGATGACCCCGGCCATGACCAGGGCCTCCGAGGTGCCCCAGCCCAGCGCGAAGCCGAATCCGAGTCCGGCCCCCACGTTCAGGAGCAGGTAGACGGAGCCCGCGACGACCATCTTGCGGCCGCCTGCCTTGAGGTCGTCGAGGTGGAATTCGAGGCCGAGGTAGAAGAGCAGCAGTACCAGGCCGAGTGCCGAGAGCATCTCCAGGTCGTGCGGGTCGGCGACCAGCACGATGCCCGGGGTGTGCGGGCCGAGCAGGATCCCGGCCAGGATGAACAGGGGAATGGTCGGCAGTCCGATGCGGCTGCCGACACGGGCGAGAACGGCGGCGGCGAGGAAGGCGCCGCCCATGGCGATGAGCGTGTCTGCGTGTCCGATGAGCCTGATCCTTCTTCGGGTCAAGAGAGCGTCAAGGAATCGTCAGTAATTAGTTTACCGAACAATTGACGTTGTAACTATGACCCGGGCTCCCGATCACCGATCTCGGGTTTGCCCCACCCCCGATCCGCCAGTAGCCGCCATGGTCCGCGCCTGCCCCTTGTCCGTACGTTCGAATCGCCGGCCGGAGAAGCGGTCGGTGAGCAACGGAAGGCGGACATCATGGCGCTGCGGCGCACCAGGCAGGGCGCGCAGAAGCGGGACGAGCGGGACGAGCGGGGCGTGCGCACACGGGGCGGCGGCACGGACCTCACCGACGGCACGGAGCCGGCGTACCGCACGGACCTCACGGGCCCCTCGGGCCCCTCGCAGTCCGCGGACGTCGCCGACCGCTCGGACCGCACGAACCACGCGGACCGCACGCAGTTCGCGGTCGAACTGCGCGGCGTCCGGCGGCAGTACGGCCGGGGCAAGGCGGCCGTGCATGCCCTGCGGGGCATCGACCTCGCCCTCCCGCGCGCCGGTTTCACCGCCGTCATGGGCCCCTCCGGCTCAGGGAAGTCGACCTTCCTGCAGTGCGCGGCCGGGCTCGACCGCCCCACCGCCGGCTCCGTCCGCCTCGGCGGCACCGAGATCACCGGGATGAAGGAGAACCGCCTCACCGAACTGCGACGCGCCCGTCTCGGCTTCGTCTTCCAGGCGTTCAACCTGCTCCCGTCCCTGACGGTCGAGCAGAACGTCCTGCTGCCCCTGCGCCTGGCCGGACAGCGCACCGGCGGCGCCCGCAGCCGCAGTGCCGCGGCCGAGATGCTCGCCGCGGTGGGCCTCGGCGACAAGGGGGCCCGCCGCCCCGGCGAACTCTCGGGCGGCCAGCAGCAGCGCGTCGCCGTCGCCCGCGCCCTGATCACCCGCCCCGACGTGATCTTCGCGGACGAGCCGACCGGCGCACTCGACACCACCACCGCCGCCGAGATCCTCGGCCTGCTCCGGCACGCGGTGGACGTCCTCGGCGCCACCGTGGTCATGGTCACCCACGACCCGGCCGCCGCCGCCTGGGCCGACCGGGTCCTCTTCCTGGCCGACGGGTCGATCGTGGACAGCCTGCCGCGCGCCGACGCCGCACGGATCGCCGCCCGGCTGACCGCACTGACCACGGCGACCGCGCCGGCCGCCCAGGGCGACGCCACCGCCCGCGCCGGTGCGGGAGCGGCGGCCTGATGTTCATCCCACGCGTTCCCAACGGCCTCGCCCGCGCGGCCGTCCGCTTCAGACCCGCGGCGTTCGTCGGCACGTTCGTCGCCCTCCTGCTGGCCGCCGCGATCGTCTCCGCCTGCGGCATCCTGCTGGAGACCGGCCTGCGCGCCTCTGTTCCCGCCGACCGCTACGCGAAGGCGCCCGTCGTGGTCGCCGCCGACCAGCGGGTCCACATGACGGTCGGACGCGGCGGGAGCGAGGTCGACGTGGGCGCGCTCGTACCGGACACCGCACGGCTCCCCGAGTCCCTGGTGGACAGGGCGGCCTCGGTCCCCGGGGCGGCCACCGCGATCGGCGACGTCGGCTACCCCGTACGCCGGGACGGCGCCCCCCTCACCGCCCACGGCTGGGGCTCCGCCGCCCTCACCGGCACCCGGCTGATCACCGGCGAGGCACCCCGCACCGGCGAGGTCGTCGTCCCCGCCGGCACCGGGGCGCGGGTCGGCGACACCCTCGCGCTCGACACCCCCGCGGGCGCCGGGAGGTTCCGTGTCTCGGGCACCGCCGACGCCCCGGCCACCACCAAGAACGGCACCGGAACCGGAACCGTCTGGTTCGGCGACCGGGAGGCCGTGAAGCTGTCCGGCCACCCCGGCCGGGTCGACGCCATCGCCGTGCTCGCCGCCCCCGGCACCGACACCGCCACCCTCGCCGACCGGGTACGCGCGAGCGTCGGCCGCACCGCCGGGGCCCGGGTCCACACCGGCGACGACCGCGGAGGCGTCGAGGACCCGGGCCTCGCGAACGCAGAGGAACTCCTCATCGCGCTCGGTGGCTCCTTCGGCGGCGTCGCGACCACGGTCGCCGTCTTCACCGCCGCCGGCACGGTCGCCCTCTCCGTCGGCCAGCGCAGGCGCGAGTTCGCCATGCTGCGCGCCATCGGGGCCACCCCCGGCCAGCTGCGCCGCGCCATCGCCTGCGAGTCGCTGCTCATCGCGCCGCTCGCCGGAGCGCTCGGCTGCCTGCCCGGAACCGTCCTGGCCCACTGGTGGTTCGGGCAGCTCCGGGACAAGGGCGCCGTCCCCGAGGCGGTCGTCCTGCATGTGTCCTGGCTGCCGCTGTCCATCGCCACGGCCACCACCATGCTCACCGCGCTCGCCGCCGGTTACTTCGCCGCCCGCCGCCCGTCCCGGACCGAACCCGGGCTCGCCCTCGCGCAGTCCGCGGTCGAACAGCCGCCGTACGGCTGGATCCGGACCCCGCTCGGGCTCGCCGCGCTCGTCGGCGGCATCGCCCTCGCCGGTGTCGCGGGGGCCGGCAGCGGCGAGGACTCGGCGAACGCCGCGCTCGGCGTCGTCATGCTCTTCATGCTCGCCGTCGGCCTGCTCGGCCCGCTGATCGCCCGGCTCTGCGCCGCCGTCATCGGCCTCCCGCTGCGCGGCGCCGGCGCCTCCGGCTCGCTGGCCGCCGCCAACTCCCGTACGAACTCCCGGCGACTGGCCTCCGCGATCACCCCGATCGTGCTCGCCATGGCCTTCTCCTCCACGCTCGTGTTCATGCACACCAGCGAGGAGCGGGTGATCGCGCACCAGCAGCGCGACGCTGTCGTCGCCGACCACGTCGTCACCGCCCCCGGGGGACTCGCCTCCGACGCCACCGCACGCGCCACCGCCACCCCCGGGGTCTCCCCCGCCGTCGGCCTGCTCCGCACCTCCGTCCTGGTGACCGTCGGCTCGGGCGACGAGCGCATGATGCGCAATGCCCCCGCACAGGGCGTCATCGGCACCGGGGACGCACTGACCGGGGTCCAGGACCTCGACGTCCGGACCGGCTCGCTCGACGGCTTGCGCCCCGGCACCGTCGCCATCGACACCACCCTCGCCGACTCCGCGGGCCGGACGACGGGCGACCGCCTCGAACTCCGTCTCCCGGACGGCACCCGGGCGTCCCCGAAGATCGTCGCCGTCTACGGCCGCGGCCTGGGCACCGGCCTCGTCACGCTGCCCGCCGCCGACCTCGAAACCCGCGTCACCGCGCCGTACGCCTCCGAACTGCTGGTGAGGGCCACCCCCGCCGCAGCGCGGAAGCTCGCCGCGCTCGGCACCGTCACCGACGCCTCCGGCTACGCGGCCGCGCGGGACCGCGACCGCGAGTTCAACGCCTGGGCCAACACCGTCATGGCCGCGGTCCTCGGCGGATTCGCCGCCGTCGCCGCCGTCAACACCCTGGTGATGACCGTGCTCGACCGCCGCCGCGAACTGACCCTGCTCCGCCTCGTCGGCTCCACCCGCCGCCAGATCATGGGCATGATCCGCTGGGAGGCGCTGCTCGTCACCGTGGCCGGGGCCGGGCTCGGCACCGCCATCGCGCTGGCCACGCTGAATCCGATGATGAAGGGGCTGACCGGTGAACCCCCGTACGTCCCACCGGTGTTGTACGGGACCTTCGTCGCCGTGACCCTCGGGCTCGGGCTCGCCGCCGCGACGATCCCGGCCCGGGCGGCCCTGCGCGGGGCGGCCGCCCGTCCCTGAGGGCTGCTCTAGGGTCGGGTCATGACCACGCCACGCAGAGACCTGGACCTGGCCGAAGTCGAGGCGATCGCCCGCGCCGCCCACCGCACGCAGACGGACAAGGCCGGACGCCCGTACACGGAACACCTCCACGCCGTCGCCGAGGGGGTCCGGGCCAGGGGCGGGACCGACGAACAGATTGCCGCCGCCTGGCTGCACGACGCGGTCGAGGACGAGGTCCTGTCGGAGGAATGGCTGGCCGGGGCCGCACTTCCGCAGCAGGTCAAGGACATGGTCCTCGCCGTCACCAAGCGCGACGGCGAGGACCTCGGCGCGTACACCCGGCGCATTCTCGACACCCCGGGCGCCCTGCTGATCAAGGAGTCCGACCTGGCGCACAACGCGGATCCGGCCCGCCTCGCCGTACTGGAGCCGGCGACGCGTACCCGGCTGACCGAGAAATATGCACACGTCCGGCGACTGCTCGGCCTCACCTCGGGCGAATCGCCCACCATGCACTGAATTCAAGCCAACATGGCGAGGACTGATCCCGGAGAAGGCGTCGATCCCGCGGGCGACCGACCCCGGCACGGCACCGATCGCTGACGAGGAGCCGATCCGGAACGGTGAACCGGTCCGGGATGGTGAACCGGTCCGGGATGGTGAACCGGTCCGGGATGGTGAACCGGTCCGGGATGGTGAACCGGTCCGGGATGGTGAACCGGTCCGGGATGGTGAACCGGTCCGGGGCGAGGCGTCCGCCCCCGGACCGGTCCGTACCGCATCAGCGTCCGGCACCGCCCCGCCGGAACGCCCACTCCATCTCCGGCTCGGTCACCGGGCGCAGCAGCCGCCGCACCGGAGGCGTGCACATCAGCGTCACCGCACCGGCCGCCGCCACGGACACGAGCACCAGCCCGGCGGGCGACGACAGCCAGTCGTAGGCGTCGAACAGCCCGGCGTATCCGGCGCCCTTGACCAGGAAACCGTGCAGCAGATAGCCGCAGATGGTTCCGGCGCCCAGCACCGTGAACCATGTGCGGCGGCGCGGCACCAGGGACAGGAAGGCGACGGTGAGCAGCAGCGCGCAGCCGAACATGAGCAGGGTCATCACGGCGCCCGACCACCACGGAGCGCCCATCTCCTGCGCGCTGTTGCTGCGGTAGAACCAGCCCAGCTGCATCCGCGGCGCCGCCCAGTACGCGAACACCCCGGCCGCGGCGAACACGGCTGGGGCGAGCATCCGCACCTCGCGACGGCGCACCAGGTCGAAGTGCTCGGGCCTCAGCCGGAGACCGAGCACGAAGAACGGCAGGAACTGGAGCACGCGTTGGAGGTCGAGATCGTCGCCGATGGTCGGTGAGAAGGAGGCGAGCACGGCGACGACGAGCGCCACCGGAAGCGGATGGCGCAGCGCCTGCCACAGCGGTGTGGTGAGGCGCCAGACGAACAGGGCGACCAGGAACCAGGTGAGGTACCAGGGGTCGACCAGGCTGATCGGATGATCGGGGGTGTCGTCCGCGTATCGCTTGAACAGTGAATACGCCGTCTCGAACACCACATACGGCACGGCGACTCCGGTGACCAGACGCTTCACCTTGGCGGCCGACATGTCGAACGAGCGGGAGAAATATCCGGAGACGACGATGAACGCCGGCATGTGAAAGGTGTACGCGACCATGTACAGCGCGCGGGCGGTCCGGCTTCCCTCCATCACCGGTTCCCACGCGTGTGCCATCGCCACGAGCACGATGGCGAGATATTTGACGTTGTCGAAGTAGGGATCCCGCTTCTTCGCCGGAGCCGCCGCCGGATTCCCGTGCGTGGCCGTCGCGGGATCGGCCGTCGCGGTACCGGCCGCTGTCGCAGAGGAAATCGGCCCTTGCTGTCTGGGCTCCGACTCCCGGGTCGCCGATGGGAGCGGGGCCCTCTGAAATACGTTCGGAGCTTGGAACATCCAAAGCACCATAGACGCCCCGATCGCAATTCGTAAAACCGCCTGCTGGAATTACATGTCCGCGTCCACTCGCTGACGAAACCGCAGAGTACTGCCTGATATGCCCGTATTTATCCCCCCAGAACGGGGCGTATCGAAGGCTCTTCGGTGGAGGGGTATTTCGCGGTGCGTGAATCTGAGAATTGCGTGTGAATGAAGTGTGCGGATGCGGAAACCATTATGTTCATGTGCTGTTGTGATTTTCCGGCTCGCGGGTGATTCGGCACACAGGAGATTCGGTGCCCGGATGATTCGACGCACAGGTGATTCACAGGAGCGTGGGCCCGTGGCCGGATCGCCGTGGTGCGGGGGCCCGTGCGGCTGTGCGCCTGGGGGCGCACGCGAGGCGCGGGGGGCGCAAGGATGGCGTGATCCTGTCAGTGCGATCCGTCACTCGGCGGCGGCCGGAGGGGAGTTGATGGCACGATGGACGGATCGGAGGGGTGCTCGGCCGCACGCCTCCGGGCCGGCAAGGCGGACCGACCGAGGGTGTGATCAGTTGTGGCCATTTCGCTGTCTGTGGTGCTGATGTTGGCGATCGTCCTGGTGGTCATGATCCGAGGCGGATCCATCAAGGCCGGCCCCGCGGTCGTCGCCGCCCTCTTCGGTTTCTTCCTCGCCTCGACCGGCTTGGCGCCGACGATCCAGCGCTTCATGGACTCGATAGCGCACACCATCAACCAGATCAGCTTCTGACCCCGCCCCGGCCCGCGTCCCGGTCCCGAGGGCAGTCGCGGGCGCCGACGGTCCGACGCAAAGAGCCCGGTCCGACGAGATCTCGTCGGACCGGGCCCTGGCGTGGAGCGGGCGACGGGAATCGAACCCGCGTAGCTAGTTTGGAAGACTAGGGCTCTACCATTGAGCTACGCCCGCATACGTCGCACCGCTGGTCCGGTGACCGGCGGCACGAGAAGCATCGTAGCGGGTCGTGGGTGCTGCCCGCACACCTGATAGCCGCTCCTCCGGTCGTCGCGTCCGGAACGCGACCCGTGCGAGCCGCCCGTTGCGAGCCGCTCGCGCAAAGCGGCCGATGCGCCGCCCGTCTGCATGTACCCTACGTGTCGCACCGACGGGGTGTGGCGCAGCTTGGTAGCGCGTCCGCTTTGGGAGCGGAAGGTCGTCGGTTCGAATCCGGCCACCCCGACCACCGGCACGTACACGGACCACCCGGCAAGATCACGGACCACCGGCAGAACCGGCCGGGATCGCCCCGGCGGGATCGCGGAGCACCGGCGAGAGCGCATTGTGGGAGTCCGTCTCCTTGCCGTTACTATGCAAAATGCGTGCCCGTGTGTCTGATGTACCGGGCTCGGTCCGCGAAGCCGCCTCCCGTGCGGCGGAGCAGAACCCCAAGAAGTCAGCCACAAGGAGACCGAACCGTGAAGAGCGCCGTGGAGACCCTGAACCCGACCCGGGTTCGGCTCACTGTCGAGGTGCCCTTCGAGGAGCTCAAGGACAGCCTCGACGCGGCGTACAAGAAGATCAACCAGCAGGTCACGGTGAAGGGCTTCCGCAAGGGCAAGATCCCCGCGCGGGTCATCGACCAGCGGTTCGGCCGCGGCGCGGTGCTGGAGGAGGCCGTCAACGACGCGCTCCCGAAGTTCTACACCGAGGCCGTCAACGAGGGTGAGCTCAACGTCCTCGGTCAGCCCGAGGTCGACATCACCGAGCTGAAGGACGGCGAGCTGCTGGCCTTCACCGCCGAGGTTGACGTACGCCCCGAGATCGAGATCCCGGACTACTCCGGCATCGAGGTCACCGTCGACGCCGTCGCGGTCGGCGACGAGGACGTCGAGAAGGCCGTGGAGCAGCTGCGTGAGCGCTTCGCCTCCACCAGCCCGGTCGAGCGCGCCGCCGCCGAGGGCGACGTCGTGACGGTCGACCTGCAGGCGAAGGTCGACGGCGAGGTCCTGGAGGACGGCGTCGCCGAGGGTGTCTCGTACACCATCGGTTCCGGTGAGCTCCTCGACGGCATCGACGCCGCCGTCACCGGCCTGGAGGCGGGTGGCGAGGCCACCTTCACCTCCGAGCTGAAGGGTGGCTCGGCCGCCGGCAAGGAGGCCGAGGTCACCGTCAAGGTCACCGCCGTCGCCGCCCGTGAGCTCCCCGAACTGGACGACGAGTTCGCCCAGATGGCGAGCGAGTTCGACACCCTCGACGAGCTGAAGGCGGACAGCCGCAAGCGCCTCGAGGAGAGCCGCCAGTACGAGCAGGCCACCCAGGCCCAGGAGCGCGTCCTGGACGCCCTGCTGGAGCTGGCCGAGGTCCCGATCCCGGAGAAGCTCCTCGCGGACGAGGTCCAGACCCGTCGGCACAACCTGGAGCACCACCAGCTCGGTCAGATGGGCCTGACCCTCGACAAGTACCTGGAGATCCAGGGCAAGACGGTCGAGGAGTTCGAGACCGAGACCTCCGAGCAGGCGGTCAAGGGCATCAAGACCCAGTTCCTCCTGGACGAGATCGTCAACAAGGAGAAGCTGAACGTCAACCAGGAGGAGCTCACCGAGCACCTCATGCGCCGTGCCGCCTCCTCCGGCATGAGCCCCGACCAGTTCGCCCAGGCGGTCGTCGAGGGCGGCCAGGTGCCGATGCTCGTCGGCGAGGTCGCCCGCGGCAAGGCGCTGGCCGTGGTCGTCGAGGCCGCCAAGGTCGTCGACACCAACGGTGAGACCGTCGACCTGGAGGACGAGGAGGAGGCCATCGAGACGGTCGAGGCCGCCGACGGCTCCGCCGAGGCCGTCGCCGAGGCAGCCACCGACGCCGCCGAGAAGGCGGAGGAGAAGACCGAGGCCGCCGCGGAGAAGAACGAGGCCTGAGCCTCGCACGATCCGTACGACGGGCTCCGGACGCTGTGCGTCCGGAGCCCGTCGACTTGGACCGGCGGACCACCGGTCGAGGCCGTCGGCGGCAGGCGCGCAATGCCCCACAACCCTTGTGCGGACTGAGGAGCTTGCGCTCCCAGCGAACAGTTGGGGAAGCGGGATGGCGTTGTCCCACCTGCGCGTTAGGGTCCATGAATAGGAAGGGCAGGGGAGTCCCCGCCCACCCGGTACGAAGACGCTGAGACGGCCGGAGCCGTCAGAGACGAGCAGGTGGACACGTGACGAATCTGATGCCTTACGCCGCCGGAGAGCCGTCCCTCGGTGGAGGACTCGGCGACCAGGTCTACAGCCGGCTGCTCGGCGAACGCATCATCTTCCTCGGCCAGCAGGTCGACGACGAGATCGCCAACAAGATCACCGCGCAGCTGCTTCTTCTCGCCGCCGAACCGGACAAGGACATCTACCTCTACATCAACAGCCCCGGCGGCTCGGTGACGGCCGGCATGGCGGTCTACGACACCATGCAGTACATCCCGAACGACGTGGTCACCATCGGCATGGGCATGGCGGCCTCGATGGGCCAGTTCCTGCTGACCGGCGGTACCGCGGGCAAGCGCTTCGCGCTCCCGAACACCGACATCCTCATGCACCAGGGTTCGGCCGGCATCGGCGGTACGGCCTCCGACATCAAGATCCAGGCCCAGTACCTGCTGCGCACCAAGCAGCGGATGGCGGAGATCACCGCCCGACACTCCGGCCAGACGGTCGAGACGATCATCCGCGACGGCGACCGCGACCGCTGGTACACCGCGGAGGAGGCCAAGGAGTACGGCCTCATCGACGAGATCATCTCGTTCGCATCGGGCGTTCCGGGCGGCGGCGGCACCGGCGCCTGATCCGGCACCCACCGGACCGGCTCCGCGCCACGCGCACCTCTCGTACGCCGAGACACCCAGCCACAGAACGCCACCAGGATGGTGAACACCCACATGAACAACTTCCCCGGCGCCTCCGCGAGCGGCCTCTACACTGGCCTGCAGGTGGACAACCGCTACATCGTCCCGCGCTTCGTGGAGCGCACCTCGCAGGGCGTGCGCGAGTACGACCCGTACGCGAAGCTCTTCGAGGAGCGCGTGATCTTCCTCGGCGTGCAGATCGACGACGCCTCGGCCAACGACGTCATGGCCCAGCTGCTGTGCCTGGAGTCGATGGACCCGGACCGTGACATCTCGGTCTACATCAACAGCCCCGGCGGCTCGTTCACCGCGCTCACCGCGATCTACGACACGATGCAGTTCGTGAAGCCGGACATCCAGACCGTCTGCATGGGCCAGGCCGCCTCGGCCGCGGCCGTCCTGCTCGCCGCGGGCACGCCCGGCAAGCGGATGGCCCTGCCCAACGCGCGGGTGCTGATCCACCAGCCGTCCTCGCAGACCGGCCGTGAGCAGCTCTCCGACCTGGAGATCGCGGCCAACGAGATCTTGCGGATGCGCACCCAGCTGGAGGAGCTGCTGGCCAAGCACTCCACCACGCCGCTGGAGAAGATCCGCGACGACATCGAGCGCGACAAGATCCTGACCGCCGAGGACGCCCTCGCCTACGGTCTGATCGACCAGATCGTCTCGACCCGCAAGAGCACGGCCGGAGCGGCCGCCTGACGTCGGCCTTCAGCCCTTGGCGCGGCGGATTCGGGCGGTTTGAGGACGCTTGGACCGCGCGAACCGCGTGAACCGCGCCAAGGGGGGCCCGAACGGGGGGCAAGGCAAGGTACCGTCGGATAGAGGCACCAGGAGCCGCTGAACCAAGCTGCTCCCAGGCGAAGGGGAAGCACCTCGTGGCACGCATCGGTGATGGCGGCGATCTGCTCAAGTGCTCGTTCTGCGGAAAGAGCCAGAAGCAGGTGAAGAAGCTCATCGCGGGACCCGGTGTGTACATCTGCGACGAGTGCATCGATCTCTGCAACGAGATCATCGAGGAGGAGCTCGCGGAGACCTCCGAGGTGCGGTGGGAGGAACTCCCCAAGCCGCGCGAGATCTACGAGTTCCTCGAGGGGTACGTCGTCGGGCAGGAGCCCGCGAAGAAGGCCCTCTCGGTCGCTGTGTACAACCACTACAAGCGGGTCCAGGCGCGCGAGAACAGCGGCGCACAGGGCCGTGACGACGCCATCGAGCTGGCCAAGTCGAACATCCTTCTGCTGGGCCCCACGGGCTCCGGGAAGACACTGCTCGCGCAGACCCTGGCCCGCATGCTCAACGTCCCGTTCGCCATCGCCGACGCGACGGCGCTGACGGAGGCCGGCTACGTCGGCGAGGACGTCGAGAACATCCTGCTCAAGCTGATCCAGGCGGCGGACTACGACGTCAAGAAGGCCGAGACCGGGATCATCTACATCGACGAGATCGACAAGGTCGCCCGCAAGAGCGAGAACCCGTCGATCACCCGTGACGTCTCCGGCGAGGGCGTCCAGCAGGCCCTGCTGAAGATCCTGGAGGGCACCACCGCCTCCGTCCCGCCGCAGGGCGGCCGGAAGCACCCCCACCAGGAGTTCATCCAGATCGACACGACGAACGTGCTGTTCATCGTGGGCGGTGCCTTCTCCGGGCTGGAGAGGATCATCGAGTCGCGTGCCGGCGCCAAGGGCATCGGCTTCGGTGCGACGATCCGCTCCAAGCGCGAGATCGAGGCGAGCGACCAGTTCCAGGAGGTCATGCCGGAGGACCTGGTGAAGTTCGGGATGATCCCGGAGTTCATCGGCCGTCTCCCCGTCCTCACCTCGGTCCACAACCTGGACCGCGAGGCGCTGCTCAAGATCCTGGTCGAGCCGCGTAACGCCCTGGTGAAGCAGTACCAACGTCTCTTCGAACTCGACGGTGTGGAGCTGGACTTCGACCGCCCGGCACTGGAGGCCATCGCCGACCAGGCGATCCTGCGCGGCACGGGTGCGCGTGGCCTGCGGGCCATCATGGAAGAGGTCCTCCAGTCCGTGATGTACGAGGTCCCGTCCCGCAAGGACGTCGCCCGTGTCGTCATCACCGCGGACGTCGTCCGCGAGAACGTGAACCCGACGCTGGTCCCGCGCGAGCCGCGCACGATCGGCAAGAACGACGGCGGTCGCCACGAGAAGTCCGCGTAGCGGCCCGCACACCCGAGGGGCGCCCGGCGGATCCGTCCGCCGGGCGCCTTCTTTTGCTCAAGAATATTAGTTGGTGCTAATATTTCGTGGTGTGGATGGGCCATATGAGCTGCGATTCTTCGCCGACGTCCTCGAATGGGTTCAAAGGCTTGCCAAGGAGGATCCGGACAGTCATGATCACGTCATCGCGGCCCTCGAGCGGTTACAGGAAGCGGGGCCCGCGCTCCGCCGCCCGACGGTCGGAGCGATCGAGAACAGTCAGTTCCGCAACATGCGAGAACTCCGCCCGAGAAGCGGAGGGTCGGTCAGCATCCGGATGCTGTTCGTCTTCGACCCGGTGCGCCGAGCGGTATTCCTCGTGGCGGGCAACAAGGCCAGTGGGCGTCGGTGGGCGGCCTGGTACCCGAGGGCCGTCAAAGAGGCGGACGCCAAGTACCGTTCCTACCTTGAGGCTCTGACGGAGGAGGACGAATCATGAAGCTCGGCGGCATGGCCGATCTGACGGCCGACATCACTCCGGAGAAGCGCGCCCGCATCGACGAGATCAAGCGGGAGATGGTCGATGCCGAACGGGGCCACGAGCTTGCCGCTCTCCGTAAGGCGCAGGGCATGACGCAGGTCCAGGTCGCCAAGGCGATGGGCGTGACCCAAGGGCGCGTCAGTCAGATCGAGCGGGGCGGCGTCCGTCTGGACACGTCGACGATGGCGGCCTACCTCCGGGCCATCGGCGGCGAGCTGACCATACTGGCCACGGTCGGCAACGTGTCCGTGAAGCTCTGAGGCCCGCACACCCGAGGGGCGCCCGGCGGATCCGTCCGCCGGGCGCCCCTCGGGGTGTCGTGGTGCGGTCAGAGCTTGGTGCGGGACGTGTTGTAGAGCTTGGCGGTCAGGTCGGCCAGCGAGTCCTGGGGCATGCCCTTGCCGGCCATGGCGAGCTTCAGGTCGATGCCGACGACGGTGCCGATCGTGCTGTAGTCGGCCCAGACGCAGATGGGGACCGTGAACTCCTTGGGGCCGTTCTGAGGGGTGCCGTCGCCCTTCTTGTTGGTCACCTTCATGTCCTGGCACTTCATCAGCGCGCCCTTGAAGCCCTCCGGGGTGACCGCCCTGGGGCTGCCGTCGAGCTCGGCCTCCATGTCCTTGTCGTCCTTCTTGTACAGCGACTCGGCGTCGGTGAAGGCGCTGTTGATGACCTTCGCGGGGTCGGTGACCTCACCCCAGATGCCCGAGAAGGTCAGGGACTTCATGTTCGTCAGGTCGGTCTCGGAACCGGACTGGTACGACGTGCCGACCCCCTGAGGGTTCTTGATGCCCAGGCTGTCCGCCCTGGTCTTGGCCTCGCCGGTCAGCGGGCCCTCGGTCTGTCCCGACCCGGACGGGGCCTTCTTGTAGTCGTCCACCGACTCCGCCGGGGTGATCTTGTACCCCTTGGTGGAGTCCGCGACATCGCTGTTGCTCGCGCCGCCGCTGCCCGACAGGGCGAAGTACACCCCGCCGCCGATGACCGCGAGCGCCAGCACGATGCCGCCGACGATCAGGCCCGTCTTCTTCTTCGGCTGGGGCGGCGGTACCGGCATCTGGCCGCCGTACGGGGCCTGGCCGTACGGGGGAGTGGGCGGCTGCTGGCCGTAGGGGCCGGGCTGCTGGGGCTGCGGGTGGCCGTAGCCCGGCTGGGGCTGCTGTGGGGGGACGCCCTGCGGGCCCGGGGCCTGCTGCGGGTAGCCGTAACCGGGCTGGCCCTGCGGGGGCTGCCCGTACGGACCCGGCTGCTGGCCGTACGGTCCGGGCTGGCCCTGCGGCGGCTGGGCCCCGTAGGGGTTGGGCTGGCCCTGCGGGGGCTGCTGGCCGTACGGACCGGGCTGGTTGTGGCTCATGTGCGGTGTCCCCTGTTCGGAAGTGCTCACCGGAGGCGTTGTGACTGCTTAGAGGTCGCGCACATAGGCGGGGCGGCGTCGCGTGCCGATGGGCGGCGCCTGGCGGCGTTGTCGTCGGTCGACGACGCTCCGCGTCACCTCCCTCCTCCGCCTTGCCGGGCTTGCCCCTCGCCCCGCTCCTTCCTCCGCCCCACCTATGCGCGCGACCTCTTATGTGTTCCGAACATCCTGACGGAAAGGGCGTCCGTATGGGCGATCGGGTGGTACACCGTTACCGAACAAACCGGTTTCGGCGCACGACTGTGACAGCCGTAAACTGTCCCCCGTGACCGAGAACACTCAGCAGACGCCAGCCAGCAACCCCGAACTGCCGACCCAGTACGCACCGGCCGAGGTAGAGGGGAAGCTGTACGAGCGCTGGGTAGAACGGGGTTACTTCGAGGCGGACGCGAAGAGCGACAAGCCGCCGTACGCGGTCGTCATTCCGCCGCCGAACGTCACGGGCAGCCTCCACCTGGGCCACGCCTTCGAGCACACGCTCATCGACGCCCTCGCGCGCCGCAAGCGCATGCAGGGCCACGAGACCCTGTGGCAGCCGGGCATGGACCACGCCGGCATCGCCACCCAGAACGTCGTCGAGCGCGAGCTGGGCAAGGAGGGCAAGTCCCGCCACGACCTCGGCCGCGAGGCCTTCGTCGAGCGCGTCTGGAAGTGGAAGAACGAGTCCGGTGGACAGATCTCCGGCCAGATGCGCCGTCTGGGTGACGGCGTCGCCTGGTCCCGCGAGCGCTTCACCATGGACGAGGGTCTGTCCCAGGCCGTCCAGACCATCTTCAAGCGGCTCTACGACGACGAGCTGATCTACCGCGCCGAGCGCATCATCAACTGGTGCCCCCGCTGTCTGACGGCGATCTCGGACATCGAGGTCGAGTACCAGGACGACGACGGCGAGCTCGTCTCCATGAAGTACGGCGACGGGGACGACGCCATCGTCGTCGCCACCACCCGCGCCGAGACCATGCTCGGTGACACGGCCGTCGCCGTCCACCCCGAGGACGAGCGCTACCAGCACCTGATCGGCAAGCTCATCAGGCTGCCGCTGACCGACCGTTCCATCCCGGTCGTCGCGGACGAGCACGTCGACCCCGAGTTCGGCACCGGCGCGGTCAAGGTCACCCCGGCCCACGACCCGAACGACTTCGAGATCGGCCAGCGCCACGACCTGCCGTCCATCGCCGTGATGGACGAGCACGCCGTCATCACCACCCCCGGCCCCTTCCAGGGCCTGGACCGTCTGGAGGCCCGCTCGGCGATCGTCGGCGCCCTGCGCGCCGAGGGCCGGATCGT
The DNA here is from genome assembly GCF_001905795.1 of Streptomyces sp. CB01580. Taxonomy (GTDB): domain Bacteria; phylum Actinomycetota; class Actinomycetes; order Streptomycetales; family Streptomycetaceae; genus Streptomyces. The sequence goes on along the minus strand of NZ_LIXJ01000004.1, from coordinate 72,630 downwards.
CGCCGAGAAGCGGCCGTACGCCCACTCCGTCGGCCACTGCTCGCGCTGCAAGACCACCATCGAGCCCCGCCTGTCCATGCAGTGGTGGGTCAAGGTCGGCCCGCTCGCCAAGGCCGCCGGCGACGCGGTCCGCGACGGCAAGGTCGCGATCCATCCGCAGGAGATGGAAAAGCGGTACTTCGACTGGGTCGACAACCTCCACGACTGGTGCATCTCACGGCAGTTGTGGTGGGGCCACCGCATCCCCGTCTGGTACGGCCCGAACGGCGAGGTCGTCTGCGTCGGCCCCGACGACGAGATCCCCACCGGCGAGGGCTGGACGCAGGACAGCGATGTCCTGGACACCTGGTTCTCCTCCGGCCTGTGGCCGTTCTCCACGCTCGGCTGGCCGGAGAAGACCGACAGCCTCGCGAAGTTCTACCCGAACTCCGTCCTGGTCACCGGCTACGACATCCTCTTCTTCTGGGTCGCCCGGATGATGATGTTCGGCCTGTACGTCAACGACGGCGTCCCGCCCTTCCGCACCGTCGTCCTGCACGGCATGGTCCGCGACGAGTTCGGCAAGAAGATGTCGAAGTCCTTCGGCAACGCGGTCAACCCGCTGGACTGGATGGACAAGTACGGCTCCGACGCGCTGCGCTTCACCCTTGCGCGCGGCGCCAACCCCGGTGTCGACGTCCCGATCGGCGAGGACTGGGTCCAGGGTTCGCGCAACTTCGCCAACAAGATCTGGAACGCCACGCGCTTCGCGCTGATGAACGGCGCCACGGTCGAGGGCGACCTCCCGCCCGTCGAGCAGCTGTCGGTGACCGACCGCTGGATCCTGTCGCGCCTCGACAAGACCGTCGCCGAGGTCGACGCGTACTACGACGACTTCCAGTTCGCCAAGCTCAGCGAGGCGCTCTACCACTTCGCGTGGGACGAGGTCTTCGACTGGTACGTCGAGCTGTCCAAGACCACGTTCTTCGCGGGCGGCGAGCAGGCTAAGGTCTCCGGCCGGGTCCTCGGCGAGGTCCTCGACGTGATGCTGCGCCTGCTGCACCCGGTCGTGCCGTTCGTCACCGAGACGCTGTGGACCACGCTCACCGGCAAGGAGTCCGTCGTCGTCGCCGACTGGCCGAAGGACCGCGGCTTCCGCGACGAAGCGGCCGAGCAGGAGATCGCGCTCGTCCAGCAGGTCGTCACCGAGGTCCGCCGGTTCCGCTCCGACCAGGGCCTCCAGCCCGGTCAGAAGGTCCCGGCCGAACTCACCCTCGACGGTACGGTGCTCGCCCCGCACGAGGCGGCCATCCGCCAGCTGCTGCGCCTCCAGCCCGCCGGTGACGGCTTCCACGCCACCGCGTCGCTGCCGGTCGCCGGGGCCACCGTCGCCCTCGACCTGTCCGGCACCATCGACGTCGAGGCCGAGCGCAAGCGCCTGACGAAGGACCTGGGCGCCGCCGAGAAGGAGAAGACCCAGGCCAACGGCAAGCTGGCCAATGAGGCGTTCCTCGCCAAGGCCCCGGACAACGTGGTCGACAAGATCCGCGGCCGTCTCGCCAAGGCCGAGGCGGACATCGAGCGGATCACCGCCCAGCTGGCGAACCTGCCGCAGGGCTGAGCGGAGTCCCGACGAAGCCCCCGTACCCCCGCCGAGGCGCGGGCGGGCGGGGGCTTCGCCGTTCCCCGCGTACGAGGGGAGCGCCGGGAGCCCGTCGGCGGCCGTCGGACGTCGTACGGCCGGGGCTCCGGCGTCCGGGCCCGTGCCCGGGACCGCACGGCCGGGGCTCCGGCGCGTCACCGGGCCCGCGACCGGAGCCGTCGCCGTCCCGCCGCCGGGCGCCGCGCGTGTCGCCGTCGCCGATCCGTAGACTGGACCCGTGAGTGAGCCCCGCCCTTCCGACCGGCACGACGCCTCCGATTCCGACGACGCCTTCGCGGACATCGTCGACGAAGCGACCCAGCGCGACCCCGACCTGGCGGTGATCGAGGCCGGGAGCCGTACGCTGCGCACCCGCTCGGGCCCGCCGCAGGGCCAGGCCGTCCCCGCCCGCCCCGCCGACCCCGAGGTGGACAGGGCGCTGCGCGAGGTGGAGCAGGAGCTCGCCGGGCGCTGGGGCGAGACGAAGCTGGAGCCCTCCGTCACGCGCATCGCCGCGCTGATGGACGTGCTCGGCGAACCGCAGCGCGCCTACCCCTCGATCCACATCACCGGGACCAACGGCAAGACGAGCACGGCCCGCATGATCGAGGCCCTGCTCGGCGCCTTCGACCTGCGCACCGGCCGCTACACCTCGCCGCACGTCCAGTCGATCACCGAGCGGATCAGCCTGGACGGCGCCCCGATGGACCCGGAGCGGTTCGTCGAGACGTACCGGGACATCCAGCCGTACGTGGAGCTGGTCGACAGCCGGCAGCCCTACCGGCTCTCCTTCTTCGAGGTGCTGACGGCCATGGCGTACGCGGCGTTCGCCGATGCGCCGGTCGACGTCGCCGTCGTCGAGGTCGGCATGGGCGGCAGTTGGGACGCGACGAACGTCATCGACGCCCCGGTCGCCGTGATCACCCCCATCTCGCTGGACCACACCGACCGGCTGGGCGCCACGCCCGCCGAGATCGCCGGTGAGAAGGCCGGGATCATCAAGCAGGACGCGACGGTCGTCCTCGCGCAGCAGCCGGTCGACGCGGCGCAGGTCATGCTGAAGAAGGCCGTCGAGGTGGACGCCACGGTCGCCCGCGAGGGCATGGAGTTCGGCGTGGTCTCCCGGGAGGTCGCCGTCGGCGGCCAGTTGCTGACACTGCGCGGGCTCGGCGGCGAGTACGAGGAGGTCTTCCTCCCGCTGTACGGCGCCCACCAGGCGCACAACGCGGTGGTGGCGCTCTGCGCCGTGGAGGCGTTCTTCGGGGTCGGCGCCGAGCGACCCGGCCCGCTCGACCCCGACACGGTCCGCGCGGCGTTCGCCTCGGTGATCTCGCCCGGCCGCCTCGAAGTGGTCCGCTCCAGCCCGACCGTCGTCCTGGACGCCGCCCACAACCCGGCGGGCGCCCGCGCCACCGCCGACGGGATCACCGAGTCGTTCGGCTTCTCCCGGCTCATCGGGGTCGTCGGCGTCAGCGAGGACAAGGACGTCAAGGGCCTTCTCGAAGCCTTCGAACCGATCTTCGCCGAGATCGTCGTCACCCAGAACTCCACCCCCCGCGCGATGGACGCCGACGCCCTGGCCGCCGTCGCCGTCGAGGTCTTCGGCGACGAACGCGTCCAGGTCGAACCCCGTCTCGACGACGCGTTGGAGGCGGCGATCACCCTCGCCGAGGAGGAGGCCGAATACTCGGGCGCGGGCGTGCTCGTGACGGGTTCCGTGATCACGGTCGGCGAGGCCCGACTGCTTCTGGGAAGGCGCTGACCCGTGCGAATGCTCTGCGCGTCGACGCTGATCGGTGAATTCTTCGTGATCGGATTCGCCGGCCTCGTCGCGATGAAATCGGACGACCTCACGACCTCCACGGTCTGGACGGTCTGCGGCATCGGCATGCTGCTCTCCGTGCTGCTGTGCGGGATGCTCGGCCGTCCCGGTGGCACACAGCTCGGCTGGGCCCTCCAGATCGCCCTGGTGGCCAGTGGTTTCTTCGTCCCGATGATGTTCGTTCTCGGCGTGGTCTTCGGCGGTCTGTGGTGGGCCTCCGTCCACTACGGCCGGAAGATCGACGAGACCAAGGCCCGCTGGGCGGCGGCGGAGGAGTCGGCAGAGGTTCCCGCCGGTGGCTGATCCGTCATCCTTTGGCCAAACCCGGTCGCGGACCCGTCCCCACAGCCCTGTAGCCTCGCCTCACCGCACTCGCATGCCCGCAAGGAGCCGCACACCATGACCCAGCGCACCCTCGTTCTGCTCAAGCCCGACGCCGTCCGGCGCGGACTGGTCGGCGAGATCGTCGGGCGGATCGAGCGCAAGGCCGGCTGGCGGATCACCGCGCTGGAGCTGCGCACCCTCGACCGCGCCACCCTGGAGCAGCACTACGACGAGCACGTGGGCCGCCCGTTCTACGAGCCGCTCGTCGAGTTCATGCTGTCCGGTCCGGTCGTGGCGCTGGTCGCCGAGGGCGAGCGGGTCATCGAGGGCGTCCGTACACTGGCCGGACCCACCGACCCGATCGCCGCCGCGCCCGGTTCCATCCGCGGCGACTTCGGCTCGATCGTCCGGGAGAACCTTATACACGCGTCGGACTCGGAGGAGTCCGCGGAGCGGGAACTGAAGCTTTTCTTTCCCGGACTTTTCTGACCTCGAATCAGCCGAACAGCGCTCATGACCCAGGGCGACCGAATTAATTCGGTCGCCCTTCGGCATACGAGTCGGGGTCGCGGGAACGCATCACTCCGACGTAACGTCACCATGAGTGGAACGGCCACCCGTTCCGCCCACAATGGCGAAGGACCCTCGCGCGGTGTCCGTGCACACGGCACTACGATGGAATCTTCCACGCCCACAGCGCCCACCTCGCCGACCAGAACAAGCCATCATCGCTTTCCTGGGAGGCCCGACGCATCCTCATGGGGAACAAGGGGAACTCAATGTCGTTCATCGGTCGTGACATGGCTATCGACCTCGGGACTGCCAACACGCTGGTGTACGTCAGGGGGCGCGGCATCGTACTGAACGAGCCGTCCGTCGTGGCCATCAACACCAACACCGGCGGCATCCTGGCAGTCGGCTCCGAGGCCAAGAAGATGATCGGGCGCACTCCGGGCAACATCGTCGCCGTGCGCCCGCTGAAGGACGGCGTGATCGCCGACTTCGAGATCACCGAGCGGATGCTCCGCTACTTCATCCTGAAGATCCACAAGCGCCGCTACCTGGCCCGTCCGCGGGTCGTGGTCTGCGTGCCCTCCGGCATCACCGGCGTCGAGCGCCGCGCCGTCATCGAGGCGTCGACGCAGGCCGGCGCCCGGCAGGTGCACATCATCGAGGAGCCCATGGCGGCGGCCATCGGCTCCGGGCTGCCGGTCCACGAGGCCACCGGCAACATGGTCGTCGACATCGGCGGCGGCACCACCGAGGTCGCGGTCATCTCGCTCGGCGGCATCGTCACCGCCCAGTCGATCCGGGTCGCCGGCGACGAACTGGACAACGCGATCATCCAGCACATCAAGAAGGAGTACTCGCTCCTCCTCGGCGAGCGCTCGGCCGAGCAGATCAAGATCACCATCGGTTCGGCGGAGGACCTGAAGAAGGACGAGCACACCGAGATCCGGGGCCGCGACCTGGTCTCCGGACTGCCCAAGACCGTGGTCATCTCGGCCGCCGAGGTCCGCAAGGCCATCGAGGAGCCGGTCAACGCGATCGTCGACGCCGTGAAGACCACGCTCGACAAGTGCCCGCCGGAGCTCTCCGGCGACGTCATGGACCGCGGCATCGTCCTCACCGGCGGCGGCGCGCTGCTGCGCGGGCTGGACGAGCGGCTGCGCCGCGAGACGGGCATGCCGATCCACATCGCCGAGGACCCGCTGGACTCGGTGGCGCTCGGGTCCGGCAAGTGCGTCGAGGAATTCGAGGCGCTCCAGCAGGTGCTGGACGCCCAGCCCCGCCGGTAGACGGCAGGGCACGAGCCCGCGGGCGGACGGGCGCACGCGGGTGGACAACCCGGCAGTCCGTCGTACGGACCCCCGAGTTCCGTACGGCGGATCGCTGATATACAGGCACGAACATTCCGACGAGGAAGGCACGGCCGCCGCACGTGAGGGACACACGAGAGAGCCAGCTGCTCCTGGTGCTGCTGATCGCCATCGCGTTCGCATTGATCACGGTGGACATCCGAGGCGGCGAGGGATCACCGGTGGACGGCGCCAGGCGGGCCGCCGCCGCCGTCTTCGGCCCGGTCGAGAACGGCGTCGCGGCCGCCGTCGATCCGGTGGGCAACGCCATAGGAGCGGTGCGCGACTCCGGCACCCGGCACAACCGGATCGCCGAGTTGGAGCGCCAGAACGCCGCGCTCAAGACCGCGCTCGGCAGCGACGACCGCAACCGCAACCGGGTCCGCGAGCTCGACAAGATGCTCAAGAAGTCGGCCACCGGGCAGTACGGCATCAAGGCCGCCGAGGTCATCGCCATAGGAGCCGCCCAGGGCTTCTCCTGGACGGTCACCATCGACGCGGGCTCCCGCGACGGCATCCGACGCGACATGACCGTCATCAACGGCGACGGGCTCGTCGGCCGGGTCACGACCGTCGGCCCGGAGACCGCCACGGTGCTCCTCGCCAACGACCCCGACTTCACCGTCGGCACCCGCATGGAGAAGACCGACGAACTGGGCTTCGCCACCGGCCAGGGCTCCCGGCCGCTGTCGGTCCAGTTCCTCAACGGCAAGGCCAAGGTGAAGAAGGGCGACCGCCTGGTCACCTTCGGCTCCAGCAAGGGCAAGCCGTTCGTGCCCGGCGTCCCGGTCGGCGAGGTCGTCCGCGTCGACCCGTCCGGCGGCGGCCTGACCCGTACCGTCTACGTCCGCCCGTACGTCGGGTTCACCAAGCTCGACATCGTCGGCGTCGTCGTCCAGGCCCCGCGCGAGGACCCCCGTGACATGGTCCTGCCGAAGGCCCCGGCCAAGCCCGCCAAGCCGAAGCCCACGCCGACCGTCACCGTGACGATCTCGCCCAACGGCGACATCGTCGACACCGACGGCAACGTCGTCGGCAACATCCACGAGAGCCCCGATCCGAGCGGCGGCCCCGACCCGAGCGGCAGCCCGGGTGCCCGCACCGCCGCGGACGACGAGCAGAGGTAGCGCCGATCCCCATGCGTCTGAACCGGATTCTGCTCTCCACCGTCCTGGTCGTGGTGGCGCTCGTCGTCCAGGTCTCGGTGCTCGCCCGCCTCCAGCTCCCCGGCGCCGTGCCCGATCTGCTGCTCCTCGTCGTCCTCGCCCTGGCCTTCGTTTACGGACACACCAGCGGGGCCCTGATCGGCTTCGGCGCGGGCCTCCTCGCCGACCTGGTACCGCCCGCCGACCACGCCGCCGGGCGCTACGCCCTGGTCCTCTGCGTCATCGGCTACCTCGCCGGACTGGTCAAGCCGGAGAGCGGGCAGCTCAGGTCGGCCGCCGTGCCGATGGTCGCGGTCGTCGGCGCGGCGATCGGCTCGACCCTGCTGTACGCGCTGGTCGGCGCGCTCGTCGGGGACACGGCGGCCCGCCATGTGGGCCTCGGCAGCCTGCTGTTCACCGCCGCCCTCTACGACCTGCTGCTCGCCCCGTTCACCGTGCCGCTGATCATGGCCATCGCCAGACGGACCGTGAACGACCCGGTCGCCGAGGCGTCCGGCGGCGGTGACGTGTCCTCCGGATGGCTGGCCTCGGGCACCGGGCTGCGGGTCGGCGACCAGCGCGGCGGACTGCGCGTCAGGGCCACCCGCAACCGGGCCGCACGCGCCGGACGGGTCAAGGGAGTCAAGCGACTGTGAGGCCGCACCACCGGGCGGGCACCCCGGGCGCGAACCGTGTCCCGGGCGCGCCCCGTACCCCCGGCCCGCCTTGTCATGGCGGCACGCACCGCATCTCCAGCCCGACCACCCTCGGGGGCGCCTTGTGAGCAACATCCCCGAGACCGGCCGGACCCCCAGGGTCCAGATCCGTCTCGTCGTCATCCAGGTTCTCGTGTTCTCGCTGCTGTTCACCCTCGGCGGGCGGCTCTGGTACCTCCAGATCCGCAACGGCCAGGAGTACAGCGACGAGGCGAAGAGCAATCACGTCCAGCAGGTCGTGCAGCCCGCCGTCCGCGGCTCCATCCTCGACGCGCGCGGCGTGCCCCTCGCCGACAACGAGACCCGGCTGGTCGTCTCCGCGAGCCGCACCGAGCTGATGAAGATGAAGGACGACGGCGAGGACGTGCTGACCCGGCTCGCGGGCGTCCTCGACATGAAGCCCCGCGAGGTCATGGACAAGGTGCGGCTCTGCGACGCGAAGACGCCCCAGCCCTGCTGGAACGGGTCGCCCTACCAGCCGATCCCGATCACCGACGAGGCCACCACACAGCAGGCCCTCACGATCCGCGAGCGCGCCGAGGACTTCCCCGGCATCACCGCCGAACCCACCGCCGTGCGCCGCTACCCCGCGCCCGGCAAGGCCAACACCGCACAGGTCCTCGGCTACCTCTCGCCGGTCACCGACCAGGAGATCACCAAGGCCCAGGACACCGATTCCCCGTACCTGCGCTCCGACCAGGTCGGCCGCTCCGGCCTGGAGCGCACCTACGACAAGGAACTGCGCGGAAAGGCCGGGGTCACCCGCTACGAGGTGGACAACCTCGGCCGGGTCATCGGCGAGGCCAAGAACGACGAGGCGCAGCCCGGCTCCTCCGTCGTCACCTCCATCGACGCCCGGGTCCAGGCCGTCGCCGAGTACGAGCTCAACGAGGCCATGAAGGTGGCCCGCCAGTCGTTCGACAAGAACACCGGTGAGAACTACAAGGCCGACTCCGGCGCCGTCGTCGTCATGGAGGCGAAGACCGGGCGCGTCGTGGCGATGGCCTCGCTGCCCAACTACGACCCCAACTCCTGGGTCGGCGGCATCTCCGCCAAGGACTACGCCAAGCTCACCGGCCCCAAGTCCAACTTCCCGCTGCTGAACCGGGCCATCCAGGGCCAGGCCGCCCCCGGCTCGATCTTCAAGGTCGTCTCCTCGACCGCGGCGGTCAACGCCGGATACCCCTTCGACGGCCACTACCCCTGCCCCAGCTCGTACAGCATCGGCGGGCAGGTGTTCAAGAACTTCGAGTCCCAGGGCTACGGCGACATCACCATCGGGCGTGCCCTGGAGGTCTCCTGCGACACCGTCTACTACGGCATCGCGCACAAGGAGTGGCAGAAGGACGGCGGCAACAAGCCGAAGAAGAACGCGAAGGACTGGTTCTACAGGACCGCCCACCAGTTCGGCCTCGGCAAGGAGACCGGCATCGACCTCCCCAACGAGGTCAGCGGCCGGGTGCCCGACCGCCAGTGGAAGCAGAAGTTCTACGAGGCGAACAAGGACGCCTGGTGCAAGCAGGGCAAGAAGGACGGCTCGTACGTCGAGAAGATCGCGTACGAGAACTGCCTCGAAGGCGACAGGATGCGCGCCGGTGACTCGGTGAACTACTCGATCGGGCAGGGCGACACCCTCGTCACCCCGATCCAGATGGCCACCATCTACGCCGCGATCTCCAACGGCGGCACCCTCTACGACCCCACCGTCGGCAAGGCGATCGTCAGCGGCGACGGCAGGACGGTCAAGGAGATCAGGCCCAAGTCGCACGGCAAGCTGCCCTTCTCGCGCAAGACCCGCAACGAGATGGACGAGGCCCTCGCCGGAGTCGCGACCCGGGGGTCGGCCGCCTGGCGGTTCGGCGGCTGGCCGCAGGACAAGATCCCGATGCACGCCAAGACGGGCACGGCGGAGGTCTACGGCAAGCAGACGACCTCCTGGTTCGCCACGTACACCAAGGACTACTCGATCGTCATGACGATCTCCCAGGGCGGCACCGGCTCCGGCGCGTCCGGGCCCGCCGTGCGCAACATCTACGACGCCATCTACGGCCTCGACGACTCCGGCGAGCAGGACCTGAAGAAGGCTCTGCTGCCCACGCCGCAGAAGTCCCTGCCGAAGATCCAGTCGGACGGTTCCATCGAAGCCCCGGAGATCAAGCCCTACAACCCGGCCTCGCAGAAGCCCGCGCAGGAGCAGACCCTCGCGGCCGTCCTGGGGAGGCGCGACTGATGGCCGGCTTCTCCGTCTCGCGCTACACCCCCGAACGCTCCGCCTGGGGCAAGCTCGTCGCCCGTGACTCCGTCGTCCGCCGGCTCGACTGGCCGCTGCTCGGGTCCGCGCTCGCGCTCTCGTTCATCGGCTCGCTGCTCGTCTGGTCGGCGACCCGGGGACGGGACTCGCTCACCCACGGCGACCCGTACTACTTCCTGCTCCGGCACGCCCTCAACACGGGCATCGGCTTCGCCCTGATGGTCGGCACGATCTGGCTCGGCCACCGCACCCTGCGCGGCGCCGTGCCGATCCTCTACGGCGTCTCGGTGCTGTTCGTGCTGGCGGTCCTCACCCCGCTCGGTGCCACCGTCAACGGCGCGCACGCCTGGATCATCATCGGCGGCGGCTTCTCCATCCAGCCGTCCGAGTTCACCAAGATCACCATCATCCTGATCATGGCGATGCTGCTCGCCGAGCGCGTCGACGCGGGCGACCAGCTCCACCCGGACCACCGGACCGTCGCCAAGGCGCTGGGCCTGGCGGCCGTGCCGATGGCGGTCGTGATGGGGATGCCCGACCTGGGCTCCGTGATGGTCATGGCCGTCATCGTGCTCGGGGTGCTGCTCGCATCAGGTGCCTCCAACCGCTGGGTGTTCGGCCTGCTCGGCACGGGTGTGGCCGGGGCGGTCGCGGTCTGGCAGCTCGGTCTGCTCGACGAGTACCAGATCGCCCGCTTCGCGGCCTTCGCCAACCCGGCGCTCGACCCCGCGGGCGTCGGCTACAACACCAACCAGGCCCGCATCGCGATCGGTTCCGGCGGTCTCACCGGAACGGGCCTGTTCCAGGGCACCCAGACCACCGGCCAGTTCGTCCCCGAGCAGCAGACCGACTTCGTCTTCACCGTCGCGGGCGAGGAGCTCGGCTTCCTCGGCGCCGGGCTGATCCTCGTGCTGCTCGGCGTCGTCCTGTGGCGCGCCTGCCGGATCGCCCGCGAGACCAGCGAGCTGTACGGCACGATCGTCGCCGCCGGGATCATCGCCTGGTTCGCCTTCCAGTCGTTCGAGAACATCGGGATGACGCTCGGCATCATGCCGGTCGCCGGGCTCCCGCTGCCGTTCGTGTCGTACGGGGGATCCTCGATGTTCGCCGTCTGGGTCGCCGTCGGGCTGCTCCAGTCGATCAGGGTGCAGCGGCCGATAAGCGCCTGAGAGCCTGTCGGGCGGCCCTCGATCGCCCGGTCGGAGACCACCCGGCAGGCTCCGAGCCGGTGAACCTTCCCGGCCGGAGCGCTAGATTCGGTCTATGGCGGACTCGAAGCGTGAGATCGAGCGCAAATACGAAGCCACCGCGGAGACCCGGCTCCCCGATCTGAGCCGGGTGACCGGAGTCTCGTCCGTCGTCCACCAGGGCGTCGGTGAACTGGACGCCGTCTACTACGACACCGAGGACCTCCGGCTCGCGGCCGCTTCCATCACCCTGCGCCGCCGCACCGGAGGCGACGACGCCGGGTGGCACCTCAAGTTCCCGGTCGCCTCCGGCATCCGCGACGAGCTGCGCGAACCGCTCTCCGACACCCTGCCGCGCTCCCTGGCCGGACTGGTCCGCTCCCGGGTGCGCGACGGCGCGCTCGTCCCCGTCGTCCGGCTGCGCACCGCCCGCGACGTCCACCGCCTGACCGGCGCCGACGGGTCGTCGCTCGCCGAGGTCTCCGTCGACACCGTGCGCGCCGAACGGCTGATCGGCGGCGAGGCCGGACGGCAGCCAGGCCGTGGCGGCACGGCCGTCTGGACCGAGATCGAGGTCGAACTGGCCGACGGCACCGACCCCACCCTCCTCGACGCCGTCGAGAAGCGGCTGCGCAAGGCGGGCGTCCGCCCGTCCGCGGCCCCGTCCAAGGCGGCGCGTGCACTCGCCGAGACGGACCCGGGAGCCGGGCGGGGGACGGGAGACGGGCGGGGGACCGAGGACGCGCGGGCCGCACGCCGGGGGACCCCGCCGTCCTCCCGGGAGGACACCGCACGCCAAGAAGCCGTTGAGACCGTTCCGGGCGTCCGGAAGGACGAGGCGCGTGAAAGGACCGCTCCGGGCACCCGGCAGGACGCCGGACCCGTCACCGCCGGCGATCACGTCCTCGCGTACCTCCGCGCCCAGACCGAGGAAATCGTCGCCCTCGACCCGGCCGTGCGCCGCGATCTCCCCGACTCCGTGCACCGGATGCGGGTCGCCACCCGCAGGTTCCGCAGCGCGCTGCGGACGTACCGCAGGATCCTCGACCGGGGCGTCACCGACCCGATCGGCGACGAGCTGAAATGGCTGGCCGCCGAGCTCGGGATCGACCGCGACCAGGAGGTCCTCGACGCCCGGCTGCGCGCGGCCCTGGACACCCTGCCCCGCACCCTGGTCCTCGGCCCCGTCCGCGCCCGGCTGCAGATCTGGTCGGGGGCCGGCCGGGGCGGTTCCCGGAGCCGTACCGTCGCGGTGCTCGACGGCGATCGGTACCTGACCCTGCTGAACCGCCTCGATGCCCTGCTCGCCGACCCGCCGCTGCGGTCCGCCGCGTCCCACGCCCCCGGGCGCGCGCTGCCCCGCGCCGTGCTCAAGGAGTACGGGCGCCTCGCGGCCCGCGTCGGCCACGCCCTGGAACTCCCGCCCGGCCACGACCGGAACCTCGCTCTGCACGACGCCCGCAAGGCAGCCAAGCGCGCCCGTTACGCGGCGGAGGCGGCCGGTCCGGCGCTGGGCAGGCCGGCCCGGCGGTTCGCCTCGCGGGTGAAGGCCGTGCAGACCCTTCTCGGGGACCATCAGGACAGCGTGGTGGCCCGTGACGCCCTGCGGAATCTGGCCGTCCAGGCGCATGCGGCGGGTGAGCAGGGGTTCACCTGGGGGCTGCTCCACGGGCGGGAGGAGGCGACGGCCGCCGAGGAGGAGCGGCAGCTTCCGGCGGTGTGGGAGCGGGCCGCGCGACCGAAGGTGCGCAGGGCCCTGGGAGGCTGAGCGGGGCGGGGCGGGGCGAGCCGGAGCGGACGGGGGGAGAGGCGGGCGGAGCGGGCCCGCGAGGGGCCCGGCGCAGGGCGCTGGGAGACCGGGCGCCGGGGTACGCTGGATGGTCACCCTTGCCGGCTCTCGAAAGTTCGCGATGTCTGTCGATTCGGTCTTCCCACAGCTCGAAGCTCTGCTCCCGCATGTGCAGAAGCCCATCCAGTACGTCGGCGGTGAGCTGAACTCCACCGTCAAGCCGTGGGACGAATGCGACGTCCGCTGGGCGCTGATGTACCCGGACGCGTACGAGGTCGGGCTCCCCAACCAGGGCGTCATGATCCTCTACGAGGTGCTCAACGAGCGCGAGGGTGTCCTCGCCGAGCGCACGTACAGCGTGTGGCCGGACCTCGAAGAGCTGATGCGCAAGCACCGGGTCCCGCAGTTCACGGTGGACAGCCACCGGCCGGTCAAGGCGTTCGACGTCTTCGGGCTGAGCTTCTCCACCGAGCTCGGCTACACCAACATGCTCGCCGCGCTGGACCTCGCGGGCATCCCGCTGCAGGCCCGGGACCGCACCGTCGACGACCCGATCGTGCTGGCCGGCGGCCACGCCGCGTTCAACCCGGAGCCGATCGCGGAGTTCATCGACTGCGCGGTGATCGGTGACGGCGAGCAGGCCGTGCTGGAGATCACCGACATCGTCCGTGCCTGGAAGGCCGAGGGCCGCCCCGGCGGGCGCGAGGAGATCCTCTTCCGCCTCGCGAAGACCGGCGGCGTGTACGTCCCGGGCTTCTACGACGTCGAGTACCTCCCGGACGGGCGCATCGGCCGGGTCGTGCCCAACAGGTCGGGCGTGCCGTGGCGGGTGTCGAAGCACACGGTGATGGACCTCGACGAGTGGCCGTACCCGAAGCAGCCCCTCGTTCCCCTCGCCGAGACCGTCCACGAGCGGATGTCCGTCGAGATCTTCCGCGGCTGCACCCGCGGCTGCCGCTTCTGCCAGGCCGGCATGATCACGCGTCCCGTGCGGGAGCGAAGCATCACCGGCATCGGCGAGATGGTCGAGAAGGGGCTCAGGGCGACCGGCTTCGAGGAGGTCGGGCTGCTCTCGCTGTCCTCCGCCGACCACACCGAGATCGGCGACATCGCCAAGGGGCTTGCCGACCGGTACGAGGAAGACAAGATCGGCCTCTCGCTGCCGTCCACTCGCGTCGACGCGTTCAATGTGGACCTGGCCAACGAGCTGACCCGCAACGGCCGCCGCTCCGGACTCACCTTCGCGCCCGAGGGCGGCTCCGAGCGGATGCGCAAGGTCATCAACAAGATGGTCTCGGAGGAGGACCTGATCCGCACGGTCGCCACCGCCTACGGCAACGGCTGGCGCCAGGTGAAGCTGTACTTCATGTGCGGACTGCCCACCGAGACCGACGAGGACGTCCTCCAGATCGGTGACATGGCGGTCAACGTGATCGCCAAGGGCCGCGAGGTCTCCGGCCAGAACGACATCCGCTGCACGGTCTCCATCGGCGGTTTCGTGCCCAAGCCGCACACCCCGTTCCAGTGGGCCCCGCAGCTGAGCGCCGAGGAGACCGACGCCCGGCTGGCCAAGCTCCGCGACAAGATCCGCGGCGACAAGAAGTACGGCCGTTCCATCGGTTTCCGCTACCACGACGGCAAGCCCGGCATCGTCGAGGGCCTGCTCTCGCGCGGCGACCGCCGCGTCGGCTCCGTCATCCGAGAGGTCTACGAGTCCGGCGGCCGCTTCGACGGCTGGCGCGAGTACTTCAGCTTTGACCGCTGGATGGTCGCCGCCGGGAAGACGCTGCCCGAGTACGGCGTGGACGTCGACTGGTACACCACCCGTGAGCGCACCTACGAGGAGGTCCTGCCCTGGGACCACCTGGACTCGGGCTTGGACAAGGACTGGCTCTGGGAGGACTGGCAGGACGCGCTCGACGAGACCGAGGTCGAGGACTGCCGCTGGACCCCGTGCTTCGACTGCGGCGTCTGCCCGCAGATGGACACCAGCATCCAGATCGGCCCGACCGGCAAGAAGCTGCTGCCGCTGATGGTGAAGAAGTAGCGGCAGCAGCGCGACGCCGTTCGACCGAGGCTGTCGGACGGGCGACCGGAGGACGGCGCGGACGGGACCGGCCGGATTCGAACCGGCGTCCTCGCGGTTTTGGAGACCGCGCGCGACGACCTCTGCGCTACGGCCCCGCCCGGGCCGACAGCGTAGCCCGTACATGACACGAGGTCGGGGCGCGGCCGTGACCCGGGACCACGCCCGGTCCTCGGGTCCCGGCCCGGATCCGCACCCCGCACCGGGCCCCGGCCCGGTCCGGGTCGGGGTTCCGGTCGTACGGGTGCCCGGCGAAGGGCCGGGAGCGGTGGGGCGCGCGGTGCGGGGAGAGGGGTTTTGGGGGCTCCGTGACGCCTGCCGACGGCAGGTGGCGGAGCGGGGGCGCCCGAGCCCTGGGAACCCGGGAGCGCCCTTGCGCGTACTCTGGGTATTGCAACGACTGTGCCCAGCGCGGCGCCCGCACCAGAGATCTCCCCGCTCGGAGGACAGACCACCGAGCGGGCGTGAGCCGGACGGACACCCCGGGCCACCCCGCATTTCGTGGGCGGTATGCCACCGCGTCCGCCCCGCACTGAGGAGAAGAACCACTGGGCAAGCGACAGCCCGAAGGCCCGCCGCCCGCACCGGCGGTGCAGCGCATCCGACTGCGCTACACCAAGCGCGGCCGCCTCCGGTTCACCAGTCACCGCGACTTCCAGCGCGCCTTCGAGCGGGCACTGCGCCGTTCCGGGGTGCCCATGGCCTACTCGGCAGGGTTCACCCCGCACCCGAAGGTGTCGTACGCCAATGCCGCCCCCACCGGCACGGGCAGCGAGGCCGAGTTCCTGGAGATCGCCCTCACCGAGGCGCGGGACCCGGCCGTTCTGCGTGAACTGCTCGACGCTTCGCTGCCGGACGGCCTCGACGTCGTCGACGCCGTGGAGGCCCGTACGTCGGGTCTCGCCGAGCGGCTGGCCGCCTCCGTGTGGGAGCTTCGTCTCGACGGGGTTCCCGCCGAGGAGGCGACCGCGGCCGTGGGCGCCTTCAACGGGGCGGAGATCGTCGAGGTGCAGCGCCGGGCGAAGAACGGCGTGCGGACCTTCGACGCCCGCGCCGCCGTGGTCGACCTGCGGGTCCTCGATTCCCTGCCTGATGGGTTCGAGGGCAGGCCCTGTGCGATACTGCGGCTGGTTGTTCGGCACGTGACACCTGCCGTCCGACCTGACGACGTCCTGTCCGGTCTCCGCGTTGTGGCCGACCTGGCGCCGCCGGTCCCGGTAGCGGTGACCAGGCTGGCGCAGGGGCTCTTCGACGAGGAGTCCGGCACGGTGACCGACCCGCTCGCGCCCGACCGCGAGGCAGCCCCGGCCGCCCCACCCACGGCCGTCGGGACCGCTGTCGCGACGGCGCCGGAAGGTGCAGGTTCCGCGTAAGGCGGTCGTTGCAGCGCAGCCCTGAGACTCGGGAGCCACCTGGGTCGGACCGCGCGATGACCAATAAGACTTTCGCCAGGCCGTGCGCACCTCGCGTACGGAACCGGCGAGCCAGACACCGAGCTCCCGTGCGGCGCCCGCGCCCCGGACGGCGGTATCGCGCACATCACGCGAACCGCGACGGACCGGAACCAGACGCGGCGCCCGGGAGCCTGACGGGAGAAACGCCCGCATGCCCCAGGCCAACGAACCCGGCACGACCGGGAACATCGAGAACATCGAAGAGAACAACGCACCCGGCGACAAGCTGCCACCGCGCCGCAGGCGCCGCGCCGCGTCCCGCCCGGCCGGTCCGCCGGTGACGGAGACGCAGGATGTCGACGCCCCGGCCATAACGGCCGTCGACGTCATGGTGACCGACATCGCCACCGCCGAGACCGACAGCACCCCGGAGCCGGAGGCCGCGCCCGCGCGTCCGCGTCGTCGTGCTGTTCGTAAGGCGACGTCTCCGGCGGGTTCGCCGAAGGCGGTCGAGCCTGTCGAGATCGTTGAGGCGCAGGTCGAGGAGGTGGCCGAGGCCGCGCCGGAGGTTGTGGAGGCGGCTCCGGCCCGTCCGCGTCGTCGTGCTGTTCGTAAGGCGACGTCTCCGGCGGGTTCGCCGAAGGCGGTCGAGCCTGTCGAGATCGTTGAGGCGCAGGTCGAGGAGGTGGCCGAGGCCGCGCCGGAGGTTGTGGAGGCGGCTCCGGCCCGTCCGCGTCGTCGTGCTGTTCGTAAGGCGACGTCTCCGGCGGGTTCGCCGAAGGCGGTCGAGCCCGTCGAGATCGTCGAGGCCGTGGAGAACGGCGAGAGCGTCGAGGAGGCGGCCGCCGTGGCGGTGGCCGAGCCCGCGCCCGCCGCCGCGCCGCGTGGACGTACTCGCCGCAGGGCGTCGGCTCCGGCCGGTTCCCCGCAGACCGCCGAGGCCGTCGCGGAGCCCGGATCCGTGGAGGAGCCCGTCGCGGTCACCGACACGTCCTCGGCCGACAACGCTCCGGAGGCGGAAGAGGAAGCGGAGACCGAGCCGCAGGCCGAGGCCGCGCCGCCCGCGCGCACCCGCCGTCGTGCCGTCCGCAAGGCGACCGCCCCGGCGGGCGCGCCGAAGGCCACCGGGGCCGCCGCCGACACCGCGGAGAGCCTGTCCGAGCCCGTGGCCGCGGCCACGGCGGCCAAGACCGCCGCCCGGACCGAGCCCACGGCCGAGGCACCGGCTGCTGAGGCCGAGGACGCCGCGCCGCACGGCCGCCGTCGCCGCCGCGTCACTGCTTCCGCCGGCCGGCCCGAGTTCACGGGCAAGGACGAGGAGCCCGTGCGCAAGAGCCGTCGCGCGACGCGTCCCGCCGTGGCCGTGTTCCAGGCCCCGGTCTTCACCGAGCCCATGTTCCAGACCCCGGAGAGTGCGGCCGCCGCCGCTGCCGCTTCGCGCCACGCGGAGATCGAGGCCGAGGAGGAGGCCGGGACGGTCGAGGAGCAGCCCGCCGCCGAGGCCGCGCCGTCGGCCGGTTCGCGCCGCCGTCGCCGCCGTCGCGGTGAGGCCGTCGAGCCCGAGCAGACCGCCCCTGCGGCGGAGGAGCCCGTCGAGGAAGAGCACGAGCCCGAGCCGCAGGACGCGGGCGAAGCCGAGCACGAGGCCGAGGCCGAGGTCGAGGGCGAGGAGACGGACGAGTACGGCGACCGGCCCACGCGCCGCCGCCGTCGCGGAGGCCGCCGTCGTCGTCGCGGTGAGAACCACGAGGGCGAGGAGACCCCTGAGCAGCACGGCGAGGAGGCCGCCGCGGCCGACCAGGCCGAGGACGAGCGGGAACACGCCCAGGAGACCGAGGCTGAGGAGGAGGAGCACGAGACGGCCGCCTCCGGCACGAGCAGCAGCCGCCGCCGTCGGCGCCGTCGCCGTCGCAGCGGGGACCTCGCCGCCGACGTCGAGGTCGGCGCGGACGACCCGGAGCGCACGGTCGTCAAGGTCCGCGAGCCCCGCAAGAAGGAGGAGCGGGAGCCGGGCACGGGCTTCGACGAGGTCCAGTCCATCAAGGGCTCGACCCGTATGGAGGCGAAGAAGCAGCGCCGCCGTGAGGGCCGTGAGCAGGGCCGCCGCCGCGTCCCGATCATCACCGAGGCCGAGTTCCTGGCCCGCCGCGAGGCCGTCGAGCGCGTGATGGTCGTCCGCCAGAACGGCGAGCGCACCCAGATCGGTGTCCTCGAGGACAACGTGCTCGTCGAGCACTACGTCAACAAGGAGCAGGCCACCAGCTACGTCGGCAACGTCTACCTGGGCAAGGTGCAGAACGTACTGCCGTCCATGGAGGCCGCCTTCGTCGACATCGGCAAGGGCCGCAACGCCGTCCTGTACGCCGGTGAGGTGAACTTCGAGGCGCTCGGCATGGCCCACGGGCCGCGCCGCATCGAGACCGCGCTGAAGTCCGGTCAGTCCGTCCTCGTCCAGGTGACCAAGGACCCGATCGGTCACAAGGGCGCCCGCCTGACCAGCCAGGTCTCGCTGCCCGGCCGCTACCTGGTCTACGTGCCCGAGGGCTCGATGACCGGTATCAGCCGCAAGCTGCCCGACACCGAGCGGGCCCGGCTGAAGACCATCCTCAAGAAGATCGTCCCCGAGGACGCGGGCGTCATCGTCCGTACCGCCGCGGAGGGCGCGAGCGAGGACGAGCTGCGCCGCGACGTCGAACGGCTGCAGCAGCAGTGGGACGACATCCAGAAGAAGGCCAAGGGCACCAGCGGCTCCAGCGCGCCGACGCTGCTCTACGGCGAGCCGGACATGACCGTCCGGGTCGTCCGCGACATCTTCAACGAGGACTTCTCCAAGGTCATCGTCAGCGGTGACGACGCGTGGGAGACCATCCACGGCTATGTCTCCCAGGTGGCGCCGGACCTGACGGAGCGCCTGTCGCGGTGGACCTCCGAGGTCGACATCTTCGCGACCTACCGGATCGACGAGCAGCTGATGAAGGCGCTGGACCGGAAGGTCTATCTGCCGAGCGGCGGCTCGCTGGTGATCGACAAGACCGAGGCGATGGTCGTGGTCGACGTCAACACCGGCAAGTTCACCGGTCAGGGCGGCAACCTCGAGGAGACCGTCACCAAGAACAACCTGGAGGCGGCCGAGGAGATCGTGCGCCAGCTGCGGCTGCGCGACCTCGGCGGCATCGTCGTCGTCGACTTCATCGACATGGTGCTGGAATCCAACCGGGACCTGGTGCTGCGGCGCCTGCTGGAGTGCCTGGGACGCGACCGTACGAAGCACCAGGTCGCCGAGGTGACCTCGCTCGGCCTGGTCCAGATGACCCGCAAGCGGGTGGGGCAGGGGCTGCTGGAGTCGTTCTCCGAGGCCTGTGTCCACTGCAACGGGCGCGGTGTGATCGTGCACATGCCGCAGCCGGCCTCGATCGGCGGCGGCAACGGCAAGCGCTCCAAGAAGCGCGGTCGTGGTGGCGCCGTCCATGAGCACGAGCACGGACCCGAGCACGTCACCGAGGCGCCGGCCGAAGCCGCGGCCGAGGCCGCCGTCGGGACCGGGACAGCGGCGGAGATCGAGACCGTTGCCGAGGTCGCTGCCGAGGTGGCCGCTCCGGTCGCGCTGCCCGAGCCGGAGTTCGCCCCGGACGAGGAGCTGTACAGCAGCGCCGCCGAGGCCGAGGCGGCCGCGGCGCGCGGCCGTGGCCGACGCCGTACGACCCGCAAGGCAACGGCACCGGCCGGGGCCCCGAAGGCCGCGAAGGCTCCCGCCGCTCCGGTGGCCGAGCCGGAACCGGAGCCGGCCGTGGTCGTGGAGCCCGGACCGGTGGCGGAGCCCGAGCCCGTCGCCGAGGCCCCCGTGGCGGCGGAGGCTCCGGCGGCCGAGGCCCCGAAGGGCCGTACGCGTCGGCGGGCGACCCGCAAGGCGACCGCTCCGGCGGGCTCGCCGGCCTCGGCCGAGCCGGTCGAGGAAGTCATGACCGTGCTCACCCCGGCCGATGCCGAGGCATCGGCGGCCGAGGCGGCACAGCCCGAGGTCGTTGTGGTGGAGGCCGTCGCCGAGCCTGCCCCGCCGCGCGCCCGTCGTCGCGTGACCCGCAAGGTCACCGCCCCCGCGGGCTCGCCCGCGGGAGCGGACGCGGCGGAGGTCGTCGTGGTGACGGGCAGCGTCGTGGCGGAGCCCGAGGCCGTGCCGGCCGTGTCGGAGGAGCCCGCGACCGTACCGGCCGAGGCACTGGAGAGCGCCGCCGAGATCTCGGACGGCGAGGCTCCGGAGGCCGAGGCTCCGGCCAAGAAGACGGCCCGCAAGGCGGTCAAGAAGGCCACGGCCAAGAAGGCGGCCACCAAGAAGACGGCTGCCAAGAAGACCACCACGGCCAAGAAGACCGCCGCGAAGAAGACGGTGGCCAAGAAGACGACGGCCAAGAAGACGACGGCGAAGAAGGCGACGGCGAAGAAGACCGTCGCGGCCGAGCAGTCCTCGCAGCCCTCCGTGTCGGCCGACACCGAGAGCTGACCGTCGGACGAGCCGACCGTCGGATGACGCCGAAGAGGCGCGACCCTCTCATGAGGGCCGTGCCTCTTCGGCGCATCCCGGCTCGATGCGGTATCACATGGACCGCGTCTCGACAGCCCCAACCTGAACGAAACGCGGTATGAAAAGCCTGATAATGTGACGCGGCTGACGCTAGATATGCCATTCCTGAGAATGCTCATCGGCGCGTCGGTCCACTTCCGGCAGGACAGACCACCCTCCGAACCCCAAGTGCGCTGCCCTCGGGGGAAAAGGGTGATTTGAGCGCAATATATTGTCAAAGAATCGGCCGTGCGCCGAGGCGGCGGAGCCTCAGCCGGCATTCGCCCGCCCTCGAACCTTCGCCGGTCACAGCTCTTGCGGTGTTCAAGGAGGATGTCCATGTCGAGCGACAACAGGGAGACCATCCCTGCTGCCCGACCGGCGATCGGTGACGAAGAGATCGAGGCCGTGGTACGCGTACTGCGCAGCGGTCGCGTCGTGCAGGGCCCGGAGGTCGCGGCCTTCGAGGAGGGCTTCTCCGAGTTGGTCGCCGGACGCCACTGCGTGGCGGTCAACTCCGGGACCTCCGCGCTCCACCTGCTGCTGCTCGCCCTCGGTATCGGCCCGGGCGACGAGGTCATCGTCCCGTCGTTCTCCTTCGCCGCCTCCGCCAACGCCGTCCGGCTGACCGGCGCCGACGTGGTCTTCGCCGACATCGAGCCCGGCAGCTTCGGCCTGGACCCGGCCGCCGTCGAGGCCGCCGTCACGCCGCGCACGGCGGCGATCATGCCGGTGCACCTGTACGGTCACCCGGCCGCGATGGACAAGCTCATGCCCATCGCCGAGAAGCACAAGCTCGCCGTGGTCGAGGACGCCTGCCAGGCTCACGCCGCGTCCCTGAACGGCACCCCGGTCGGCGCCTTCGGCTCCGGCGGAACGTTCAGCTTCTACCCGACCAAGAACATGCACTCCCTCGAGGGCGGCATGATCACCACGGCCGACGCCGAGGTCGCGCGCACGCTCAGGCTGCTGCGCAACCAGGGCATGGAGCAGCGGTACGCCAACGAGATCGTCGGCGCCAACATGCGCATGACGGACGTGGCCGCCGCCGTCGGCCGCGTACAGCTGACGAAGCTGGCCGGCTGGACCGAGCAGCGCCGCGCCAACGCCGCCTACCTCGACGCCCACATCACCGCCCCGAGCGTCACGACGCCGCCGGTGTCCGAGGGCGCCCGGCACGTCTACCACCAGTACACGATCCGGGTGCGGGGCGACCGCGACGCCGCGATGGCGAAGCTCACCGAGGCGGGCATCGGCAACGCCGTCTACTACCCGACCCCGATCCACCGGCTCAAGCCGTACTGGGAGCCGGACCAGAAGGCCGGCCGCACCTGGGACCTGCCGGAGACCGAGCGCGCCGCGGCCGAGGTCGTCTCGCTGCCCGTGCACCCGTCCCTCGGGGCGGACGACCTGGAGCGCATCGCCGCCGCCGTGAACGCGCTGGGGGAGAACCTGTGACCGCCGCGACACTGAGGGCCGGACTCGTCGGCCTGGGCTCCATGGGCCGCCACCACGCCCGTGTCCTCGCCGGACTCGAAGGCGTGGAGCTGGTCGGCGTCGTCGACCCGATGGGGGACAAGAACGGCTGGGCGCAGGGCGCCCCCGTGCTCTCCTCGGTCGACGAACTGATCGCGCTCGGAGTCGACTACGCGGTCGTGGCCTGCCCGACCGCCCTGCACGAACCGGTCGGCCTCCAGCTCGCCGAGGCCGAGATCTGCGCGCTGGTCGAGAAGCCGGTCGCCGACACCGTCGAGGGCGCCCGCCGCCTCGTCGAGGCGTTCGAGGCGCGCGGCCTGGTCGCCGGCGTCGGCCACATCGAACGCTGCAACCCGGCGCTCCGCTCGATGCGCGCCCGCCTGGAGGCCGGCGAGCTCGGCGACGTGTACCAGGTCGTCACCCGCCGTCAGGGCCCGTTCCCGCACCGCATCGCCGACGTCGGCGTGGTGAAGGACCTGGCCACCCACGACATCGACCTGACCGGCTGGGTGACCGGCCGCACCTACACGTCGATCGCCGCCCACACCGTCTCGAAGTCCGGCCGCCCGCACGAGGACATGGTCTCCGCCGTGGGCCGGCTCTCCGACGGCACCATGGTCAATCACCTGGTCAACTGGCTGAGCCCGCTCAAGGAACGTTTCACCTCCGTCACCGGCGAACGCGGCACCTTCATCGCCGACACCCTCACCGCGGACCTCACCTTCCACTCGAACGCGGCGGTGGCCACCGAATGGGAGGCCCTCCAGGCGTTCCGCGGGGTCTCCGAGGGCGACATGATCCGTTACGCCATACCGAAGCGTGAGCCGCTGCTCGTCGAGCACGAACTCTTCAGGGACGCCGTACGGGGCGTCTCCAAGGACATCTGCACGCTGCGGGAAGGGCTCCGAACGGTGGAAGTGGCCGCTGCCGTGCTGGAGTCGGCCCGCAGCGGAAACACCGTCACGATCTCCGGGGAAGAACTCGTATCACATGGATCTTGAGAACACCGCGGCACCGCGGTCCGGCACCCGCGGCCGGATCGTCATGCTCGTCGACAACGGAGTGAACGGCGACTCCCGTGTACAGAAGGAAGCACGCTCCGCGGCCGACGCGGGCTGGGACGTGATCCTTCTCGGCAAGTCGCCCGGCAAGTCCGAGCAGCACTGGCAGATCGGCGAGGCGAACGTCCGGCTGCTGAAGGTGCCCGGACCCATGCAGCGGCGCAGGCACGAGTACCGGAGCCCGATGCTGCGGTCGCCGCTCGCCTACCGCCCCGGACCGCTCGCCGCCTATCGCAAGCAGAAGATGAAGGCGTGGCGGGCCGACCTCAACATCCGCCTCATCGAGGCGACCGAGAGCCGCGCGCCGTTGGCGAAGCTCTGGCTGCTGCCGCAGAGGGTCTTCGCGAAGGCGGCCAGCCGCTGGGTCGGGCTGCGTGTCCGGCGCACCAACGCGCTGGAAGCCCGGCGCAAGCGGATGAACTCCCCGCTGGACCGCTTCACCACGGCGTTCTGGCTGCGCGCGATGGGCCGACGTGCCTGGCGGAAGCTGGACCCCTACCTGCTCGACCTCGACCTGGCCTTCGGCAAGGTGATCGACGAGCTCAAGCCCGACCTGATCCACGCCAACGACTTCCGCATGCTGGGGATAGGCGCGCGGGCCGTGCTGCGTGCCCGCGCGGCGAAGCGGAACGTCAAGCTCGTCTGGGACGCGCACGAGTTCCTGCCCGGCATCAAGCCGTGGGACCCGCACCCGCGTTGGCACGTCGCGCAGTGCCTGCACGAGCTCGCCTACTCCAAGCACGCCGACGCGGTGACGACGGTCTCGGCGACCCTCGCGGACATGCTGACCGAGCGGCACGGACTGGCGAAGAAGCCCGCGGTGGTGCTGAACGCCCCCGACGGGCAGGTCTCGCCCGAGCAGGCCGCGGAGCCGGTGCCCGACCTGCGCGAGTTGTGCGGCATCGGCCCCGATGTGCCGCTGACCGTCTACAGCGGTGCGGCAGCCCCGCAGCGCGGTCTGGACATCATGGTCGAGTCGCTGCCGCAGCTTCCGGGCGTGCACGTCGCGTTCATCGTGCTGCGCCCGGCTTCGCCGTACATGACCGGTCTGGCGCAGCGTGCCGAGGAACTCGGCGTGGGCGACCGCGTGCACATCCTCCCGTACGTTCCGCACTACCAGGTCGTGCGCTTCCTTTCGGCGGCGGACCTCGGTGTCATCCCGATCCACCACTGGCCGAATCACGAGATCGCGCTCATCACCAAGTTCTTCGAGTACTCGCACGCGCGGCTGCCGTTCGTGGTGAGCGACGTGAAGACGATGGGCGCCATGGTCGCGCAGACCGGACAGGGCGAGGTGTTCAAGGCCGAGGACGTGGCGGACTACGTCCGCGCGGTGAAGGCGGTCCTGGCGGACCCGAAGAAGTACGGCGACGTCTACGACAAGCCCGGAATGCTCGACGAGTGGACCTGGGAGGCCCAGGCGGCGGTGCTCGACGAGGTGTACACGGGGCTTCTCCCCGGCAGCAGGCGCCCATCCGTCGAGAAAGCGGCCGAGGTGACCGTGTGACCGACAGATCCGATGTTCCCGACGTCACGGTCGTCGTGGCCGTGTACAACACGATGCCTGCCCTGACCGAGTGTCTGGAGTCTCTCGTCCGGCAGAGCATCGGACTCGACCGGATCGAGATCGTCGCCGTGGACGACGGGTCCACCGATGACAGCGGAAAGGAACTCGACCGCTTCGCCGAGCGGTTCCCCGGAACCTTCAAGGTGATCCACCAGGAGAACTCCGGGGGGCCGGCCCGGCCCAACAACGTCGCGCTCGCCAACGCGACGGGGCGCTACGTCTTCTTCGTGGGTTCGGACGACTACCTCGGCCTCGAAGCGCTGGAGCGCATGGTCGCCATGGCCGACGCGAACGACTCGGACGTCGTGCTCGGCAAGATGGTGGCCGTCGGCGACCGGTCCGTGCCGCGGGCGATCTTCCGTTCCACCGAGGCGAACGTACCGCTGATCGGTTCCGGGGCGCTCTACGCGATCTCCAACACCAAGATGTACAAGCGCTCCCTCATAGAGGAGCACGGCATCCGGTACGCGGAGGACCTGCCGGTCAGCTGCGACATGCCGTTCACGCTGGAGATGTACGTCCGGTCCAGGACCGTCTCGGTGGTCGCGGACTACGACTGCTACTACGCGGTCCGGCGTGACGACGACAGCAACATCACCTACCGGGCACGCTTCGAGAACCGTCTGAAGGTCTGCGCGTACGCGCTCGACAAGCTCCGCGATCTGGCGGGCCCGGGTGATCTCTACGACGCCTTCGCCATACGGCTCCTCAAGGTCGACCTGGCCTGGATCTTCGGCACGAACTTCCTGGCCATGACGCCGGAGCGCCGCGCCGAGTGCGTACGTGCCACCGGGCGGTTCATGGAGGAGTACTACGGGACCTCCTTCGATTCCGTGGAACACCGGCTCACCGTCCCCGAACGGCTCCGGTTCCGCTGGGTGTTCGAGGGCCGGGTGGACGAGCTGGCCGAGCTGGTCCACCTGGACACCTCGGGGGCGATGCCGCCGACCGTGCTGGAGGGCGATCACGCGTATGCCCGCTATCCCGGCTTCCGTGACAGCCGGTACTCCCTGCCCGACAGCAGCTTCGAGCTGCGGGGCGCGATAACGGGGCGGCTCGGCTCCGGTACCGTGCTCGAGTCCGCCGACTGGCACCAGGAGGGCGACGGTTTCGCGCTCGACGTGACCGTACGGGTTCCCGTGCTGGGCGAGACGGAGTCGCTGCAGATGAGGCTGGCTTCGGGCCCCATGCCCAAGTCCGCCGACGGCGCGGGCGCCCGCCGCCTGGACGAGGGCGAACGACTCCCCGACCCGGTGGGTGCCGCCGCCCGTGCCCTGGTGCCGGGCGAGAACGGCACCCTGATCACCTCCAGGATGCCGCTCCGCCGGGTCCGGACCGAGCTGGGCCTCCGGGTCTCGGTCGACGTGGCGGGCCGGACCTACGAGATCCCGGTACGCGGCAAGGGCCGCCCGATGCCGCTCGCCCGGCTCTGGGCGGGCGACGTCCCTTACCGTGTCTCGGCCCGGGTGAATACGAAGGGGCGCATGGTGGTCAGGACCGGCCCGCTTCGTCCGCCCAAGAAATCGCTGGGATCGCGACTGCGATCGTTGTTGACCGGTGCCAAGCGCTCCAAGAGGAAGTGACCATGAACATCTGTGTAGTCGCCCTGGGCAAGATCGGCCTGCCGCTCGCCGTGCAGTTCGCGGCCAAGGGCCACCGGGTGATCGGCGCCGACGTCAACGAGAAGGTCGTGGAGCTGGTCAACGCCGGTGTCGAGCCGTTCCCCGGCGAGCACGACCTGGACGTCAAGCTCAAGGAGACCGTCGACGCGGGGCTGCTGACCGCCACCACCGACACGACCGCCGCCGTGGCCGAGTCCGAGGCCGTCGTGGTCGTCGTCCCGCTCTTCGTGGACGCCGAGGGCACCCCCGACTTCGGCTGGATGGACTCCGCGACCCGGGCGATCGCCGCCGGGCTCAAGCCGGGCACCCTCGTCAGCTACGAGACCACGCTGCCGGTCGGCACCACCCGCACCCGCTGGGCGCCGATGCTCGAAGAGGGCTCCGGCCTCAAGGCCGGCGAGGACTTCCACCTGGTGTTCTCCCCGGAACGGGTGCTCACCGGCCGGGTCTTCGCGGACCTGCGCCGCTACCCGAAGCTGGTCGGCGGCATCGACGAGGCGTCGACCGCGCACGGCGTCTCGTTCTACGAGTCGGTCCTGGACTTCGACGAGCGCACGGACCTGCCCCGCGCCAACGGCGTCTGGGACCTGGGCACCTCCGAGGCGTCCGAGCTGGCCAAGCTCGCCGAGACGACCTACCGGGACGTCAACATCGGCCTGGCCAACCAGTTCGCCCGCTTCGCCGACCAGCAGAACATCGACGTCCTCAAGGTCATCGAGGCCTGCAACTCCCAGCCCTACAGCCACATCCACCAGCCGGGCATCGCCGTCGGCGGCCACTGCATCCCGATCTACCCGCGGATGTACCTGTGGAACGACCCCTCGGCGACCGTGGTGCGTTCGGCGCGCGAGGCCAACGCCGCCATGCCCGAGTACGCGGTCGACCTGCTCGCCGCCGCCTACGGCGACCTGGACGGGGTCGGCGTGCTGGTGCTGGGCGCCGCCTACCGCGGCGGCGTGAAGGAGACGGCCTTCTCCGGCGTCTTCCCGACCGTCGAGGCCCTGAAGGCGCGCGGCGCGGTTCCGTTCGTCTCGGACCCGATGTACACGGCCGAGGAGCTGGCCGCGCACGGTCTGGTCCCGCATGAGGGCCAGGCCGTCACCGCCGCGATCCTCCAGGCCGACCACGCCGAGTACCGCGAGCTGTCCGCCGCCGACCTGCCGGACGTCCGCGTCCTGGTCGACGGCCGCCGCACCACGGACCCGGCCCGCTGGGAGGGCGTCCGCCGCGTCGTCATCGGCGGCTGATCACGCCACGCACGTGCGAGGGGCCCCGGCCGATGCGGTCGGGGCCCCTCGCACGTTCCCCGCCGAGCGCCTACGACGCGGTCGGTCAGGGTTCTTCGTCAGAGTTCGACGAGCGTGGACTCGTCGGTCTCGCGGTAGCGCGCACCGGTCTGCGGGCACTCCCACACGCCCTGCTCGTCCGTGCTCTCCACGAGCTTCACGCCGGCACGCCCGACCCAGCCGATCCGGCGGGCCGGGACGCCGACGACGAGAGCGAAGTCGGGGACGTCCTTGGTGACCACGGCACCGGCCGCGACCATGGCCCAGCGGCCGATCCGGACCGGGGCGACGGCGACCGAACGGGCGCCCAGCGACGCGCCCTCGGCGATCTTGACCCCGACGGCCTCCCAGTCCTCGCCGCGCTTCTGCTTGCCGTCGGGGTCCACGGAGCGAGGGTTGTGGTCGTTGGTGAGGACCACCGAGGGGCCGATGAAGACACCGTCGGCCAGTTCGGCGGGCTCGTACACCAGCGCATAGTTCTGGATCTTGACGTTGTCGCCGATCCGGACGCCCGTACCGACGTAGGCGCCGCGTCCGACGACACAGCCCTCGCCGAGGCGAGCCTGTTCGCGGATCTGGGCGAGCTCCCAGACGCTGCTGCCGTCGCCGATCTCGGCGGTCTGGTCGACCTGGGCGGTGGGCTGGACTCTGTAACTCACTTCTGTGCCTTCCGGAGCGCGACTTCGCCCGGTGAGCATACGTCCTGGTCCCCGCCCAGCAGCAGCCGGTCGTAGTCGTCCCGGACGGTCTCCCAGTCCCAGACCGAGAGCGCGTGGCGCGACGCCTCGCGCCCGGCCGCGGCCCGGACCTCCTCGGACGCGGTGACGGCCAGGATGCGTTCGACGGCCTGCTCCGGCGTGGTGACCACCCAGTCCTCGGGGAAGAGGGTACGGGTGCTGTGCGGGCGTCCGGCCACGAACGGCCAGTCCCGGACCACCGGCACCGCACCGGACGCCGCCCCCTCCATCAGGCCGACGTGGCAGCCCTCGCGGACCGAGCTGCTGAGGATCACCCCCACACCGGTGAGGACGCCGGGCACGTCGTCGCTCGGCCCGAGCCTGCGCACCGCGCCCGTCGGCTCCAGCTCGGCCAGATCCCGCTCCAGGGCCGTGTGGTAGGCGGCGGCCGCCGCACTGGGCGCGGGGTCGATGCCGCTGCCGACCATGAGCAGGCGGTACCGCTCGTCCGCCGCGCGCAGCAGCCTGATCACCTCCAGGGCCCAGCGCGGGTCCTTCGCGATCTGCCCGATGCCCACCAGGCCCACGGTGAACCGGGCGTCCTCGTCCTTGGGCCGGTCGAACCGCCGCAGGTCCAGCGCGTTGTGCAGGAAACGGAGGCGCGGTGCGTCGGGTTCGAGCAGCCGGGGAACGGCGGCGGTGGTCATTTCCCGCATGTGTTCCGCGATGAACACGATGTCGTCGACGCGGGTGAAGTCCATGATGTGCGGCCAGTACGTGAACGATTCGTACTTGTGGAGACGTACGACCACCCGGGTGCTCCCGGGGTCGACCAGCGTCATGAACGCGGCGGCGGTGGAGCACCATTCGACGAAGGCGGTGTCCGCCCAGTCCAGATGGGGACGAAGGGCCGCTTCGACCTGTGCCGCGTACGGGTCCTGGAGCCCGAGGGGTGCCTCGACCATCCGCCGCAGACCCTTGGCCAGCGGTGCCAGGTCCGGGTCGGTTGCCAGGTCGAGGGTGCGCAGTTCGACGCCGGGGTGGTTCGCGTAGTGGTCGGTGAGCAGTCCCAGGAAGTTGGCGTTGGCCCGGGTCACCACGAGCAGCCGCAACGGCCGGTCGGACGGGGGCGCGGCCGCGGGCACGCTCCGGCCGCGCGGCGCGGTCACCGCGCGCCCGACGGCGCAGGCGCGCAGACGGGCGGTGAAGCCTGCCGGGTCGTCCGAGAGGGGGGAGTGGAGCCGGTCGACGTGCGGGACCCGGTGGAACGCCAGCATCAGCGCCCGGACGAAGGCCGCCGTGGCTTCCTTTTCCCGGCCGGCCTTGAATTCGCTGTCCGCATACGCCAGTTCGGCGCCGTAGGCCTGGACGAGGTGGCGCGGGACGAGCCCTCGGCCGAGTTGGGCGGCGGCCGCCTCCCCGAGCAGTTCGGCCTTGAGCCGCCGGTCCTGGACGCGGTGCGCGCAGACCCCGAGAACGCGTTCGGCGACGAACGGCCGGTCGGTGCGGGTCAGTCTGGAGATCGCCCGTCGGGCGGTCTTGGCCAGAAGTTCATCAGGGATCTGTGGTGTTGGCACGGGAAGGCTCCACTGTCGAGGCGGGAACTGGGACCGTACGGTCAAACGCGCGCGAGGGAAAGTCGCGAACTGCCTCCGTGATCAAGGGAATTCCGAGAGTCACCGGCACCCACATGAGCACGCCCAACCGGTCGGCCTCCTGCACCAGGGGATGGGCCGCGACCTGGGCGGCACCGGTCAGTACGACCGCACAGGCCAGTGGACCCAGTACACCGCCGCGCCGCAGCAGCACCCACAGCGAGAACGCGGCGGCCGCCAGGAAGAGCGGCATCGCGATCTGCTCGGCGAGCCAGTGGGCCCAGTACGTCAGGTTGAGATCGACGAGCCGGGCCCAGGGGTCCGGAACGTCGGGGGAGCGGAAGTGGCGGGTGAAGGTGTCCTGGAGGGTGACCTCCGACGAGGGGAGCGCGAGCAGTTTCATCGCGACCGCGACGGCGCCGGAGCATCCGGCCGACACCCCGGCGAGGAGCAGATCCGTCCGGGACCGGCGGAGCGCTCCGAAGACGCACATCGCGACCGCGATCGTGGCGGTGACGACCAGCGCCGTCGAGTAGCGCGTGACCGCGCAGAGGGCCATGGAACCCACGAACAGCGCGATCCCTGCGGCCCGTCGGTTCCGGGCCACGAGGACTCCTCCCCAGACGGCGCCGACGACACAGGCCGTGACGAGCCCCTCGCCGAGCGGCTGGAGACTCCACCGGCCGAGCGGAGTGGCGAGGAAGGCGATCTGGCCGGTCACGGCCGCTGCGGCGGACAGCCCGGCCGTCCGCAGCAGCCCGCAGACGGCCAGGGAACCGCCCACCGCGAGCAGCAGCCCGAGCGTCCGCATGCCGTCGAGCACCCCGAGCGCCGCGACGAAGGGGGCCAGGAGCAGGGGATATCCGGGCCGGGACGAGAAGATGGACTGATAGCGGGGGTCCCCGGTGGTGATGTCGGGGGCGTCCCGCCATCGCTCCATGCACGTGGTCCGTGCTGCGGAGCGGGAGGCACCGGGGTCCTTCTTCGAGGCCAGCGGATCGAGGGCCTTGCTCCGCGCGGCCGCGTCCGCGCGGCTCGCGCAGAAGGCGGTGAGCGCGGTGCGGTGCGCCTGGTCCCGGTCGGCGCCGGTGTATTCCTCGGCCGCACGCGCATATCGATATGAATCGGGATAGAGAGTCCAGGAAGTCCCCGCGGTCAGCTGTAACAGCACATAGACGATGGAGACGAGGAGGGCCGTCGGCCAGACACGGCCGGGCGGCGCGGAGCGGGGCATCGGTACCCTCGGGCGGCTGCGAGCGGTGGGAACGGGCGAGTCGTGTGCGTGGTGCGTGAGGTCCGGGCCGGTCGAGCCGGTGGTCTCCCCGGCGTGCGCACGTCCCGCGAGGAGCATGCCAGTGCACCCGTTCGGCCGAACGGGCGGGTCCGCCCGCGCCCGGGGCCGGGCGGGTGGGTGCGGCCGTGATCGGATGTTTCGTCCCGTTCGGGCGTGCGACGGGGCGGGGCCGCCCGGCCCGGTTTGACCCCTTGCCCAGGCAACCGTAATCTTGACCCTCGGCGTGTTTCCATGCGCGCCCACCCCCTGAGCACATTCCTCCCGGTGGACCCGTCCGGCGGGAGAGGCCGCTCGTCCTTCCGGATCGTCGTGGGCTTCCGCCCGCGCGAGCGGCTGGCATCAGGGGACCCGTTCCGAGCGAGAGAGAGATCCGCGTGTACGCCATCGTGCGCAGCGGTGGCCGTCAGCACAAGGTTGCTGTCGGTGACATCGTTGAGGTTGACAAGATTTCCACTGCCAAGGTTGGCGACACGGTCGAGCTCTCGACCCTGCTCGTGGTCGACGGCGACGCCGTGACCAGCGACCCGTGGGTGCTGGCCGGGATCAAGGTCCAGGCCGAGGTCGTGGACCACCACAAGGGCGCGAAGATCGACATCCTTCGCTACAAGAACAAGACCGGCTACCGCCGTCGCCAGGGTCACCGTCAGCAGTACACGGCGATCAAGGTCACCGGCATCCCCACGGCTGCGAAGTAAGGGACTGAGGAGACATGGCACACAAGAAGGGCGCATCGTCCACCCGGAACGGTCGCGATTCCAACGCTCAGCGGCTCGGTGTGAAGCGCTTCGGCGGCCAGGCCGTCAACGCCGGTGAGATCCTGGTCCGCCAGCGCGGCACCCACTTCCACCCGGGCACGGGTGTCGGTCGTGGTGGCGACGACACGCTGTTCGCGCTGACCGCCGGTGCGGTCCAGTTCGGCACGCACCGTGGCCGCAAGGTCGTGAACATCGTTCCGATCGCCGCCTGATTCACGGCGCTCGTCGAGCGATTTCTGCGGAGGCGGACCTCACTTCCCCCACGGGAAGCGGGTCCGCCTTTCGCGTGTTTCTCCCATGAGAGACGGCCTTCTCCTGCGCGGGACGGCACGAGTGAGACATTTCTGTACGTATGTAACTGGAGGTTCCCACCATGACCACCTTCGTGGACCGCGTCGAGCTGTATGTCGCCGCGGGTAACGGAGGCCACGGCTGCGCCTCCGTACACCGTGAGAAATTCAAGCCGCTGGGCGGGCCGGACGGCGGCAACGGCGGGCGCGGCGGCGACGTGACCCTGGTCGTCGACCAGTCGATCACCACGCTCCTCGACTATCACCACCGCCCGCACCGCAAGGCCACCAACGGGCAGCCCGGCGAGGGCGGCCACCGTTCCGGCAAGGACGGACAGGACCTGGTCCTGCCGGTGCCCGACGGCACGGTCGTGCTCGACAAGCACGGCAACGTACTGGCGGACCTCGTCGGCCAGGGCACCACGTTCGTGGCCGGCCAGGGCGGTCGCGGGGGTCTGGGCAACGCCGCGCTGGCCTCCGCCCGGCGCAAGGCCCCCGGTTTCGCGCTGCTCGGCGAGCCCGGCGAGGCCCGGGACATCGTCCTGGAGCTCAAGACCGTCGCCGACGTCGCGCTGGTGGGCTACCCGAGCGCGGGCAAGTCCTCGCTCATCTCCGTCCTGTCGGCGGCCAAGCCGAAGATCGCCGACTACCCGTTCACGACGCTCGTGCCGAACCTCGGCGTGGTCACCGCGGGCAGCACCGTCTACACCATCGCCGACGTCCCCGGTCTGATCCCGGGCGCCAGCCAGGGCCGCGGCCTCGGCCTGGAGTTCCTGCGGCACGTGGAGCGCTGCTCGGTCCTCGTGCACGTCCTGGACACCGCGACGCTGGAGTCCGACCGCGACCCGGTCTCCGACCTCGACGTGATCGAGGAGGAGCTGAAGCAGTACGGCGGTCTGGACGACCGGCCCCGCATCGTCGTCCTCAACAAGATCGACATCCCGGACGGCAAGGACCTCGCGGACATGATCCGCCCGGACCTGGAGGCGCGCGGCTACCGCGTCCTCGAGGTGTCGGCCGTCGCCCGTACCGGGCTGAAGGAGCTCTCCTACGCGCTCGCGGGCGTCATCGAGGAGGCGCGTGCGGCCCGGCCCGTGGAGGCGGCGACCCGTATCGTCATCCGCCCGAAGGCCGTCGACGACGCCGGATTCACCGTCACCAAGGAGGAGGACGGCCTCTACCGGGTGCGCGGCGGCAAGCCGGAGCGCTGGGTGCGGCAGACCGACTTCAACAACGACGAGGCCGTGGGTTATCTGGCCGACCGGCTCAACCGCCTCGGTGTCGAGGACGAGTTGAGGAAGGCCGGTGCCCGCGCGGGCGACGGTGTGGCCATCGGCGCCGAGGACGACGCGGTCGTCTTCGACTGGGAACCGACCATGGCGTCCGGCGCGGAGATGCTCGGCCGGCGCGGCGAGGACCACCGCTTCGAGGCGCCCCGCCCGGCCGCGCAGCGCCGCCGCGACCGCGAGGCCGAACGCGACGAGGCGGAGCGGGAGTTCGACGACTTCGACCCGTTCTAGTGCCGCTCCCGGCAACGTTTGCCCCGTCGCACCGCCCGGCACGCACTCCCCCAAGGCCTTAAGGGCCAGGGGGGACCCCCTTCGGCGTTGGCCGAAAGCCCACGTAGCCCTTCCCCAAGCTCTCGACTTCGTTCGAGCAGGGGAGACCCCATCCGAGGGCTTTCGGCCGCCTTGCGATCGCACGCACTGGACGCCGCTCCTTCCGGGCAAACCTTGCCGGTCACGGCACTAGACGATCCGGGCGTCCGGCCCGGTCCCGAACGGTTCCCTCCGAGCCGTTCCGGTTCCGGAAGGGCCGGCCCGGCCGCCCGGTGCCGGGCCGTTCCGTCAAGTGCCGAACCGGCCTGTTCCGTACGACCGTCCGGTGGTCCGGTGAGCACTCCGCGTCAGCCAGCTGACGAACAGAACGCGCTCAAGAGTGATTCATGCCGCTCGACCGTGTGGCGTCGATCACCCGTCAAGGAAGCGTCAATCCCGGTGTTTTCCCTGATCGCAGGGCAACGCAAGGTTGCGGCGCGGCGTGCGGTGGTCTACGTCCACCTTGCGAGACGGTAACGGAGAGTGCAACCATCGCTGTATCTCCCAGCCCTCAAGGTAGGTCGTCCGTGTCTGCTCAGCACATAGCCAAAGCCCGAACCACAGCAGTCGTGCTCGCCGGAGGCACCGGCCAGCGCGTGGGTCTGTCGATCCCGAAGCAGCTGCTGAAGATCGCGGGCAAGGCGGTCATCGAGCACACGCTGTCGATCTTCGAACAGGCCGATTCCATCGACGACATCATCGTGCTGATGGCTCCCGGGTACGTGCCCGACGTGGAGAAGATCGTCGCCAAGGCCGGGCTCGGCAAGGTCGTCAAGGTGATCGAGGGCGGTTCCACCCGCAACGAGACCACCGAGCTGGCCATCGCGGCCCTCGGCGAGGGTCTGGCCGAGGGCGAGGACCGCAACGTCCTGTTCCACGACGCCGTGCGCCCGCTGCTCTCGCAACGGGTCATCAAGGACTGCGTCGACGCCCTGGAGCGCTACCAGGCGGTGGACGTCGCCATCCCGTCCGCGGACACGATCATCGTGACGCGTACCCACGGCGGCGACGGCGAGTTCATCACCGATGTGCCCGACCGTTCCCGGCTGCGTCGTGGCCAGACGCCGCAGGCGTTCAAGCTGTCCACGATCCGCAGGGCGTACGAGATCGCGGCGGGCGACCCGAACTTCCAGGCCACCGACGACTGTTCGGTGGTCCTGAAGTACCTCCCCGACGTGCCGATCTACGTGGTCGCGGGCGACGAGTACAACATGAAGGTCACCCAGCCGGTCGACGTCTTCATCGCGGACAAGCTCTTCCAGCTGGCGTCCACGGCCGTTCCGCAGCCGACGGACGACGCCGCCTACCGCGAGCTGCTGTCCGGCAAGACCCTGGTCGTCTTCGGCGGTTCGTACGGCATCGGCGCGGACATCGCGTCGCTCGCCGAGTCCTACGGCGCCACCGTCTACGCCCTGGGCCGCTCCACCACCGGCACGCACGTGGAGAACCCGGAGCACATCGACGACGCGCTCTCCAAGGCCTACGCCGACACCGGCCGCATCGACTACGTGGTCAACACCGCGGGCGTACTCCGCATCGGCAAGCTGGCCGAGACGGACAACACGACCATCCAGGAAGCGCTGAACGTCAACTACCTGGCACCGGTCCAGATCGCCCGCGCCTCCCACAAGTACCTCGCCGAGACCAAGGGCCAGCTGCTCCTCTACACCTCCAGCAGCTACACCCGGGGCCGCGCGGAGTACAGCCTCTACTCGTCCACCAAGGCCGCCATGGTCAACCTGACCCAGGCCCTCGCGGACGAGTGGGCGAACGAGGGCGTGCGGGTGAACTGCGTGAACCCCGAGCGCACCGCCACGCCGATGCGCACCAAGGCGTTCGGCGAGGAGCCCGCGGGTACCCTGCTCTCCTCCGAGGCGGTCGCGAGGACCTCCCTCGACGTCCTGCTTTCCGAGATGACCGGCCATGTCATCGACGTACGGCAGCAGGACCCGACCCGCGGTGCCTCGGAGGCATCGGGCTTCGAACAGGCGCTGGCCGCCGTCCTGGACCGACAGGCCGATGTGTAATACTGCTTGACAATCCACCATTCGGACCCCTGAAGTCGCCTGCGGCGAATTCCAGGGGTCCGAATTCGTGAAACTCCGGCTTCACAATTTCCTCGCAAGGCAACCAGTCGGCACCCTCGGGAGCGGTACTTCGTGATTTCGAAAGCCATGCGCTTGGCCAGGGTGGGCAGCGCTTCGGAGCTGGCCGCAGCTCTTCTCATGGCTCTGGGTTTCCCATGCATAATGCTCGCGGCCCTGCTCCCCGATCTCTGGCTCTTCGCCGGCGCCGCCGCGGTGACCTACCTGGCCGACCGGCACCTGCACCGGCGCGGCAGCTATCTCATCAACCGGCTGTCCGCCGTCCGCGCGGGGCTCTCGATCCGCTTCCTGGTCCGTCAGCTCCTGCTCATCCTGCTGCTCACCCGCATGGGGTACGGCGAGGCGACGCTGTTCTACACGACCGTCGCCTGCCTGCTGGCCTTCTACGCCCTCCAGGCACCGCAGAGCGCGATAGTGACGTTGATCAAGAACCGTCGCAGGCTCCCGGTCGTCACCCGCAACGTCGACCTGGAGCGGGTGCGGATCCCCGACGCCCCGCGGCCGCTGCTGATGAACCGGGCCGCGGAGAAGATGCTCCACCTGGACGTCTTCGCGATGGTGGGCGTCCTGGTCGCGGTGGAGACCGACGTGCACGTCATCGCCTACGCGGGCCTGGCCGTGACCCTGGTGCTCGCGGCCTGCTACCTGGCGGCGCTGGTCCCGTACCTCCGGCCGAAGCGGATCGTGGGGCCCGACGCCAAGGTGCTCGGCGCGGTGGACACCTGGCTGCGTGAGTACCAGCCGACCGTGGTGCTCTACTTCTCCGGTTCCAAGGACTCGGCCTACCAGGTCAACATGTGGCTGGAGACCATGGCACAGGTCGAGGGCCGCCCGCTGATCCTGCTGCGCGAGCGGGTCATCCTGCCCCAGCTGAACACGACGTCGGTGCCGGTGATCTGCGTGCCCGGCGGCGTGCACCTGATGAACCTGGACCTCTCGTCGGTGCGGGTCGCGCTGTACGCGGCCAACGTCGGCAAGAACATCCACCTGCTCCGGGTGCCGACGATGAAGCACGTCTTCATCGGCCACGGCGACAGCGACAAGATCGCCAGCGTCAACCCGTACAGCAAGGCGTACGACGAGGTGTGGACCGCGGGCCGGGCCGGGCGCGACCGCTACGCACTGGCGGACGTCGGGGTGCGCGACGAGGACATCGCCGAGGTGGGCCGCCCGCAGCTGGCCCCCATCCGGTCGTGGTCCGGCGCGCCGAAGAACCCGATCCCGACCGTGCTGTACGCCCCCACCTGGGAGGGCTGGGACGACAACCCGGGCAACACCTCGCTGCTGCTGGCCGGCGAGAACATCGTCCGGCGCCTGCTGAACGCCGAGAAGCCGGTCCGGCTGCTCTACAAGCCGCACCCCTTCACGGGCACCCGCAGCGCCAAGGCCAAGGCCGCGCACCAGCGGATCACCGCGATGATCGAGAAGGCCGCCGCCGAGCGGGCCACCGACCCCCGTTGGGCGGACGAGGCCGCGGCACTCCGGTCGGTGCAGGCCGAGGCACGGGCCGAACTGACCCGTATCGAGGCGCGCCTCGACGTGCTGACGAGCGGCGGACAGACCTTCGGGGACGAGGCCGAACTGTCCCGCGACTCGCTGGCCGACCCGGCGCGCGAGGCCGAGATCGCACGGCTCAGGGACGAGTGGAACGCGGCGTCCTGGCGCGCGCTCGGCTGGTGGGAGCACAAGGTCGTCACGGGCGCCCGGATGCGGCTGTACGACTGCTTCAACGAGTCGGACGCCATGGTCTCGGACATCTCCAGCGTGGTGTCGGACTTCATCGCCAGCGGGAAGCCGTACGCGGTCACCGACTCGGCGGCCTTGGGCGAGGACGAGTTCCGGCGGCAGAACACCGCGGTGCGTGCCGCGGTCATCCTGTCCAACGAGGCGACCGAGCTGGGCGCCCTGCTCGCGGCGGTGTCGGACCCTGCGGCGGACACCCTGGCCACCGACCGGCGCGAGCTGAAGGAATACCTCCTCGGTCCGGACGAGCCCACCTCGATCGTGCAGTTCAACAGGGCCGTCGAGGCGCTCGCGGCCAGGTCGGCGGCCCGGAACGCACGGGTGGCGAGGAACGTCGGCGAGCCCGTGAGTGGCTGAAATCGGCGTGTCTAAATAGCACACATCATCATGCCCGGCATAGCCCGAAAAGGGTTGTGCCGGGCTTTTGTGATGAGCGCCACTCTTTGGGGTGAGAGTGTGGGGCAACCAACGCGTGATGTCACCTGTCTTCTGTTGATGTGAACGACATGCCAATCCCTGACGTGACCGTGGTCGTCGGTGCCTATGAGGCCATGCCCTACCTCGTGCGCTGCCTCGAATCGGTGGAGGCGCAGACCATCGGCGCCCACCGGATCGAGATCGTGGCGGTCGACGACGGCTCGACCGACGGCACC
This sequence comes from Streptomyces sp. CB01580, assembly GCF_001905795.1. Lineage (GTDB taxonomy): Bacteria > Actinomycetota > Actinomycetes > Streptomycetales > Streptomycetaceae > Streptomyces. Next base: position 34,156 of record NZ_LIXJ01000004.1, on the reverse strand, counting down.
GGCGAGTACCTGGAGGAGTTCGCGGCGCGGTCCGCGGTGCCGACCCGGGTGGTCAGACAGGCGAATTCCGGCGGTCCCAGCGGGCCGCGCAACGTGGGCCTCGGGATGGCCCGCGGCCGTTACGTCTTCTTCCTCGACGCCGACGACTATTTCGGCGAGGAGGCTCTGGAACGCATGGTCGCGATGGCCGACCGGGCGGGCAGCGATGTGGTGCTGGGCAAGGTCGTCGGTGTGAACAGAGGCGCGCCGAAGTCGATGTGGTCGGCCACCAGGGAACGTGTCGACGTCTACAACTCCAAGGTCATATACACGCTCAGTGCGCAGAAGCTTTTCCGGCGCGCATTGCTGGAGCGTCTCGGTCTGAGATTCGACGAGGGACTCAAGACGGGCGAGGACGCGCTTTTCACCATGGAGGCGTATCTGCGGGGCGCCGGGATTTCCGTCGTCTCCGATTACACCTGTTACTACCTCGTCGGCCGGGACGACGGAAAGCACGTCACCAAGAGTGGCACCTACGAATGGCGCTTCGATTCCATGCGCGCCATGATGCAGCTCATCCACCGCCTCGAACCCGCCGGGCCGAAGCGCGACTTCCTGATGGTCCGCCCCTTCACGGTCGGGATGCTGCAGCAGTTCGGCCCGGTCTTCCTCCGCGACTCGGAGGAGGTCCGGCGGCACAAACTGGAGCTCGCGGCCCCGCTCATGGACGCCTACTGGGACAGCGGGGTGGCGCACCTGATCAAGGTCGCCGAGCGGCTGCGGCTCGCCGCCGTGGCACGCGGCAGGTCCGACGTCCTGGTGGACATGCTGACCTTCGTGCGGGACAAGTCCGTGCCGGACGTGGTGCGTTCGCGCAAGGGAGACAAGCTCTTCCTGGCGTACCCGCACTTCCGGGACCGGTCGAGCGGGCTCCTCGACGCGGACTTCGAGGTCACCGTGCCGGACTGGCACGACGGCAAGCGCATCGAGCGGCCCGCGGCGGCGGCGCGCAGGGCGTCGCTGTCCCGGCGTCTCGCCCGACGCGTGCGGCGGGACGTACGGCGCTGGAAGTCGCGGATCGTCGCGCGCTGAGCGATGGCCGGTCCGGTCCGCACGTGCGTCCGACCCGAATCCGGCGATGCGTCCGGCCCGGTCCCGGACGGCCATTCCGACCTCGGGCATATGACAGTTCCAGCCCCGGACATATGACCGATCCGATTCCGGGCGCGTGTTCTGTATTTCGTTCATGAAGTTGACGGGTTTTGTTCATGAAGTTGACGCACCGGGAAACGCGCGGCGATTCTCAGTAAAGTCGCCCATCGGGTCGCGGCCGCGGCACGTCGGATTTCCCAACCGTGAGGACTGGTCACGTGAAGGCTCTCGTACTGTCCGGAGGGGCCGGCACACGCCTGCGTCCCATCACGCACACCTCGGCCAAACAACTGGTGCCGGTGGCGAACAAGCCCGTGCTGTTCTACGGCCTGGAAGCCATCGAGGAAGCGGGCATCACCGAGGTCGGCATCATCGTCGGCGAGACCGCGGACGAGATCCGTGAAGCGGTCGGCGACGGCTCCCGGCTCGGCATCGACGTCACGTACATCCCGCAGGAACAGCCGCTCGGCCTCGCCCACGCGGTGCGGATCGCCCGAGACTTCCTGGGGGACGACGACTTCGTCATGTACCTCGGCGACAACTTCATCGTCGGCGGGATCACCGGTCTGGTGGACGGGTTCCGAAAGGAGCGGCCCGACGCGCAGATCCTGCTGACCCGGGTGCCCGACCCGACCTCCTTCGGCGTCGCGGAGCTCGACGCGGAGGGCCGGGTGGTGGGCCTGGAGGAGAAGCCGAGGGAACCCAAGAGCGACCTGGCGCTCGTCGGCGTCTACCTGTTCACCTCCGCCATCCACGAGGCGGTCCGTTCGATCGAGCCCTCCTGGCGGGGCGAGCTGGAGATCACCCACGCCATCCAGTGGCTGATCGACGAGGAGCGCGACGTCCGCTCCACCACGATCCGCGGGTACTGGAAGGACACCGGCAACGTCACCGACATGCTGGAGGTCAACCGCACGGTCCTGGAGACCGTCGAGCCCGCCCAGGACGGGGCCGAGGTCGACGACGACACCGAGATCATCGGCCGGGTGCGGATCGAACCCGGCGCGAAGGTCAGCGGCAGCCGCATCGTCGGGCCGGTGATCATCGGCGCCCGGTCGGTGATCAGCGACGCGTACGTGGGCCCGTTCACCTCGATCTCGGAGGACGTCCGGATCGAGGACAGCGAGATCGAGTACTCCATCGTCCTGCGGGGCGCCTCCGTCGCGGGCGTCCGCCGCGTCGAGGCCTCGCTCATCGGCCGCGACGTCGAGGTGACCCCCGCGCCCCGTTCCCCGTCCGCCCACCGACTCGTGCTCGGCGACCACAGCAAGGTGCAGATCTCCTCATGACCACCCACATCCTGGTGACCGGCGGCGCCGGATTCATCGGCTCGCACTACGTCCGTACGGTGCTCGGCCCCGAGGGCCCCGGTGACGTCGCCGTCACCGTGCTCGACAAGCTCACCTACGCGGGCAATCCCGCCAATCTCGACGAGGTGCGCGACCACCCCGGCTTCCGGTTCGTGCGGGGCGACATCTGCGACGCCGAGCTGGTCGCCGGACTGATGGCCGAGCACGACCAAGTGGTGCACTTCGCCGCCGAGTCCCATGTGGACCGCTCCATCGACGGCGGCGCCGAGTTCGTCCGTACGAACGTCGTGGGCACCCACACCCTGATCCACGCCGCGCACCTGGCCGGCGTCAAGACCTTCGTGCACATCTCCACGGACGAGGTCTACGGCTCGATCGACGAGGGCTCCTGGCCCGAGACCGACCCGCTCGCGCCCAACTCGCCGTACTCCGCCGCCAAGGCGTCCAGCGATCTGATCGCGCTCTCGTACCACCGCACCCACGGCCTCGACGTGCGCGTGACCCGCTGCTCCAACAACTACGGGCACCACCACTTCCCCGAGAAGGTCATCCCGCTCTTCGTCACCAACCTGCTGGACGGCGGGACGGTCCCGCTCTACGGCGACGGCGGCAACGTCCGCGACTGGCTGCACATCGACGACCACGTCCAGGGCATCGAACTGGTCCGGACGAAGGGCCGGGCCGGTGAGATCTACAACATCGGCGGCGGCACGGAGCTGTCCAACAAGGAGCTGACCGCCCTGCTGCTGGAGGCGTGCGGCGCCGACTGGAGCAGCGTCACCTACGTCGAGGACCGCAAGGGCCACGACCGCCGGTACTCGGTCGACTGCACCAAGATCCGCGAGGAATTGGGCTACGAGCCCCGCAAGGACTTCCGCACCGGTCTCGCCGAGACCGTGCGGTGGTACCGCGACAACCGTGCCTGGTGGGAGCCGCTGAAGGAGAGGGCCGCCCTGTGAGTGCCGTCTGGCTGGTCACCGGAGCCGCCGGGATGCTGGGCCGGGACGTCCTGGCCCGGCTCGCCGACGAGGACGTCACCGCGGTCGCCGCGGACCGGAAGGCCGTCGACGTCGCCGACCCCGGATCGGTGCGGGCGGCCTTCGAGGAGCACCGCCCCGCCGTCGTGGTGAACTGCGCCGCCTGGACCGCCGTCGACGACGCCGAGACCATGGAAGCCTCCGCGCTGCTGGTCAACGGCACGGGGCCCGAGGTCCTCGCCGCGGCCTGCCGCGAGCACGGCGCCGTCCTCCTCCAGGTCTCCACGGACTACGTCTTCGCCGGTGACGCCGAGAAGCCGTACGCCGAGGACGACCCCACCGGGCCGCGCAGCGCCTACGGCCGTACGAAGCTGGCCGGTGAGCGGGCCGTGCTCGGCACCCTGCCGGACACCGGCTACGTGGTCCGCACCGCCTGGCTGTACGGCGCGGGCAGCGGCAACTTCGTCCGGACCATGATCAGGCTGGAGGGGGTGAAGGACACCCTCGACGTGGTGGACGACCAGCGCGGACAGCCCACCTGGACCGTCGATCTGGCCGACCGGCTGGTCCGGCTCGGGCAGGCGGCTCTTGCGGGCACCGCCCCCGCGGGTGTCTACCACGGCACCGGCGGCGGCGAGACCACGTGGTTCGGCCTCACCCGCGAGATCTTCCGGCTGCTCGGCGCCGATCCGGAGCGCGTCCGTCCCACGACCAGTGCCGCCTTCGCGCGGCCGGCCCCGCGGCCCGCGTACGGCGTGCTGGGGCACGACCGCTGGTCGGTGGCCGGAATCGAACCGATCAGGGACTGGCGGGAGGCCCTGGAGGCGGCCTTTCCAGCACTCGTCGCGGCGGAGCGGCCGTGAGGAGCCCCGGACGGACTTCGCGCGAGCGTTCAGGTGAGTTTCGGATGCGTGTTCCGATGGTCTGATTCCGGCCGAATTTCAAATATGTGAAAACGAGGGTTTGAAACGGAGAAACGCTTACGTCGCAGTATGTTCATACGGTAACTTCGCCGGGACCGGACCCATTGGTGCCTCCGAAGGGCTGCTCCCACGTGAACCGCCATGACTTTCTGCGTCATTTGCACCGCATCTACCGTCCCCGGAACTATCTGGAAATCGGGGTCAACGACGGCAGGAGTCTGGCTCTTTCACGAGTGCCCTCCGTCGCCGTCGACCCCGCTTTCCGGGTGATCACGGACATCAGCTGCGATGTTCACCTGGTCAAGGCGACGAGCGACAAGTTCTTCGCCCGCAAGGACCCGCTCCTGCACCTGCGCAACGGCCGCAATCCGTTCCGCGCCCTCGCCCGCCGCGACCCGCTCAATCTGTTCGGCGGGGACCCGAAGTTGGAACTCTCCTTCATCGACGGCATGCACCTCTTCGAGTACGCCCTGCGCGACTTCATGAACGTCGAGAAGCACTCCCGCTGGTCGAGCGTGATCGTGCTGGACGACATGTTGCCGCGCGACGTCGACGAGGCGGCCCGCGACCGTCACACCAAGTTCTGGACCGGTGACGTCTACAAGGTGGTGCAGGTGCTCCGCCGCTTCCGCCCCGACCTGGTCGTCGTCGAGGTGGACACGGCCCCGACCGGCGTGGTCGTCGTGTTCGGTGCCGACCCGGAGAACCGGATCCTGAAGAACGAGTACGACCGGATCATCGAGGAGTACGTCGTACCCGATCCGCAGGAGGTGCCCGAGGAGGTGCTGGTGCGGAAGAACGCCGTCCAGCCCGAGGCGCTGCTGCGCGCAGACTTCTGGCCCGCTCTGGTGCGTGCCCGCAACCTGCGCCGTCCGCGCTCGGCGTTCGCGCCCCTGCGCCGGAGCATCGAGTCCGTGACCGCCACGCGGCGGTGACCGGAGCGCGGCATTGCCGGCGTGCGGCCGTGACCGCCGCTGCGCCGTTCCCGCGGCCGGTCCGCGACGGATCGCGGCCGTGACGGGCCCGCCCCCGCCAGGACAGTGGAGGGGGACGGGCCGAGCGAAAGCCCCGTGATACAGGCGGATCACGGGGCTTTCGCCGTTCCCGCCCGGTTCAGCCCCGGGCGCGCAGCTCCGCGTAGTACGCCTCGCACGCCGCGTACGACGGCAGCAGCCCCTGCTTCTCGGCCTCGGCCAGTGAGGGGGCCGCGGCGTCCTTGTCGGACAGCAGGGGCGTGATGCTCTCAGGCCACTCGATGCCCAGCTCCGGATCGAGCGGGTCGATGCCGTGCTCGCGGGTGGGCGCGTAGCCCTCGGAGCACAGGTACACCACCGACGTGTCGTCCGTCAGGGCCATGAAGGCGTGACCGAGCCCCTCGGAGATGTAGACGGCGTGATGGTCCACGTCGTCGAGCCGGACGGCCTCCCACCGCTTGTACGTGGGGGAGCCGACCCGGATGTCCACGACGACGTCCAGCACCGCGCCGCGCACGCACTTGACGTACTTCGCCTGGCTCGGCGGCACGTCGGCGAAGTGGACACCGCGCAGTGTTCCGCGGCCGGAGACGGAGAAGTTGGCCTGCGCGAGGCTCAGCGTGTGCCCGACGGCCTCGCCGAGGTCGGAGGCCCTGAACCACTCGTGGAAGCTGCCGCGGCTGTCCGGGAAGACCTTGGGTTCGTGCACCCAGGCCCCTGCGATGGAGAGCTGCCGCATGCGATCACGTCCTCGTTCCGTGTGTTCTGGTGCTTCTGGTGCTTCTGGTGCTTCTGGTGGTGCGGTGGTGATGCGGTCTCGCCCGGGGCCGACCGGTGGGTGTCGACCGGCCCGCGGGGATCGGCCGACGGCGCCCATCGGCGTGCGGGGCGGCCGAGGGGTCAGCCGGCGAGGAGCCGCTCGGCGAGGCGGCGCGCCCGCTTCCGGCCCTGCGGAGGGAGCCTGCGCACGACGGGGCCGCCGATGGTGCGCAGCGCCCGTCGCAGTGTCGCCTTCCGGCGCTGCGCGGTGACGCCCGCCATGACGGAGGCCGGGGCCTCGGCCAGTTCCGGGGCCGGCTGGATCCGCCCGCCCGTTCCGATCGTGACGGAGCACAGGGGAAGCGCGGGGTTCTTCTCCCCGTCCAGCCGGACGGAGAGGTTCCAGTCGCCCGCCGCGAGGCCGGGCGCGCGGTCCGGGAGGACGAGGTGGGCCCGGCCCTTCGTCGGGTGCAGCGTGGTGCGCAGCGTGTGTGCGTCCGTGCCGTTCCCGTCGGCCGGGGTCAGGACCAGACGGGCCTCGGACGTGGCGGTGGTGTCGGTGGTGAAGAGGTCCAGCCGGAGTTCGGTCCGGCGGCCCGGGACCCGCAGCACCGGACGCCCGTCCAGATAGGCGGCGAGCTTCTTGCCGCGGCGGCTCACGTCGAGTGTGAGATTGCCGTGCGGGTCGGTGAAGTACGGGATGACGGCGCGCGCCGGTGAACCGAGCGACGCGGGCAGGCAGGCGGCGTCCACCTCCGGCGCGCGGTCGGCGCCGAGCCGTGCCTTGCGGACCAGACCGAGGCCGCGCAGCGGTACCCAGATGTCCCAGAAGCCGCGGGAGACCCGGCCGCGGCCCTTGACGGCCTCCGAGCTGACCTGGCCACCGCCGCGCAGCACGACCTCGCAGACGCCGTCGCCGAGATCGTCGATCTCGGTGGTGAACGAGGAGGGGCAGGGCCATTCGACGGCCGTCTCGCGGTTGCGCAGCGAAAGTTCGGCGGAGAAGCCGTCGATGTCGTCGGTGACGTCCAGCAGTTCGTCGTGCGGGAGCAGACCGCCACCGGTGTCCGGATGCAGGAAGTAGCGGCCGTCGCGGCGCAGCAGCCTCACCGGCTCCTGGTCGTCGCCGTGGACCAGCCGGGCGGTCACGGTGACGGCGACGCGGCCGTCCGGCTGCCAGGCGAACTCCTCCAGCCGGGCCGCCGCCTTGACGCCGCCGGCGAACCGGGCGATCCGGAGCAGACCCTCCCGGTCGTCCTTGCGCAGGAGCGTCGACCGCACCCGCAGCAGCGGGCCGAGGCCGTCGTGCACGCCGTCGCCCATGAAGTCGAGGGCCAGCGGCCTGATCGCGTCGACCATCTCGTGGAGGAATTCGGGGTGGTACTTGACGATCGAGGGCTCGCTCAGTCGGCCCAGCATCTCGACCCGGTAGAAGCGGCGCAGCAGCAGATCCCGGAAGGGGCCGGGCTCGGTGTTGGCCACGACGACGTCCAGGACCTCACGGAGATTCCCGTAGTACTGGGACGGGACGATCTTGGCGGATCCCGCGTTCTTGCCGTCGTCGCGCCGAGAGTAGTAGTAGCAGGTGTAGCTCCCGAGGATCGAGACGGCCTTCGCGGGGAAGTACGCCTGCATCATGTAGAGCTGGTCCTCCAGCCGGCGCTTGCCCTCGGGATAGGCGATGCCGTTCTCGCGGAGGAACGCCGTACGGAACATCTTGTGCGGCGTGAGGCTGTCGTACAGGGGCGCGTCGTGGAGCGAGCACTTCTCGCGGTCCTTCTTGAACACGCCGTGCGGCACACCGCGGAAGTTGCTGGCCACCTTGCCGATGACGATGTCCGAGCCGTTGCGGTGCCCCATCTCGTACAGACGGCGCAGGGCGTCCGAGGCGAGGTGGTCGTCCTGGTCGACGAACTGGACGTACTCGCCCTTCGCCTCGTCCACGCCGATGTTGCGGGGCTTTCCCGGCCAGCCGGAATTGGGGATGGTGATCAGCCGGAAATGGGGGTGCTCCGCCGCCAGTTTCTCCAGCCGCGCAGCGGTGTCGTCCGTCGACCCGTCGTTCACGAACAGAACTTCGAACTCTTCCGGGGGCAATGACTGCCGCAGGAGCGAGTCGATGCAGGGGTCGATGTACTTGCCCGGGTTGTACACCGGAATGACGACACTAACTTTGACTGGCATCGCTGCTGTCCCATGTCTGGTAGGTCTCTGGAGATGGCGGCGGATGCGGGGCCGACACTGCCACTGCCGAAGCGAACGGGGGAGGGCCGCCGCATTGCACCCTATCGGCTCTTAGATGAACGAAGTGACCCGATGGTTGCGCGGAGTTCGGCGTGCGCCGGCATTCTTCCGTGCCCCTCGGCGCGGACGCACACCGCCGGGAAGACGGCCGTTTCGAATGCGTTTCCGCAGTTCCGCGCAGGCATCGGACAAAGCGCACAGGCGTGCGGGCAAGGGTGTACGCGTACGGGGGAAAGGGCTCATGAGGTCGGAGGCAATGACGTAAGGGCGCGGGGCGGGGCGACAGGGCTACGACATCCACAGGGGGTGGGGCGGCCTGTTCCGGGATGGCCGTACCGCATACGTACCAACACATGTACGAATGACGTATGTGCGAATGCGCTGGGACCGTCCGGGAACGGGAGAACCGGGGCCCGTGCGTCCACGGGGCGAAACGCGTGGGCGCCCGTTCCCCTCTTTCGCGTAGATTGCGGGGGCTGGGCGAGGCCGAATCATTGGGGATGGACGTGTCAGGGGCAAGGCAGGGCGTCACAGAGGCCCGCAGGATCGTGGTCAAGGTCGGTTCCTCCTCGCTCACCACGGCGGCGGGCGGCCTCGACGCCGACCGGGTCGACGCGCTCGTCGACGTGCTCGCCAAGGTGCGCAGCGGCGGGGAGCGCGAGATCGTGCTCGTCTCCAGCGGCGCCATCGCCGCCGGGCTCGCCCCGCTCGGCCTGCACCGGCGGCCCAAGGACCTGGCCAGGCAGCAGGCCGCGGCCAGCGTCGGGCAGGGGCTGCTCGTAGCCCGCTACACCGCCTCCTTCGCGCGGTACGGCGTACGCGTCGGGCAGGTGCTGCTGACCAGCAACGACACCAGCCGCCGCGCCCACTACCGCAACGCCTGCCGCACCCTCGACCAACTCCTGGACATGGGCGCGTTCCCGATCGTCAACGAGAACGACACCGTGGCCACGGACGAGATCCGGTTCGGCGACAACGACCGGCTCGCGGCCCTCGTCGCCCACCTGGTCCGCGCCGACCTGCTGGTCCTCCTCTCTGACGTGGACGGTCTCTACGACGGCGATCCGAGCGTCCCGGGCGCCTCGCGGGTCGCCGAGGTGGCCGGTCCCGAGGATCTGGCGGGGGTCGTCATCGGCAGCGCGGGGAAGGCGGGCGTCGGCACCGGAGGCATGGTCACCAAGGTCGAGGCCGCCCGGATCGCCACCGCCGCCGGAGTCCCCGTCGTCCTCACCTCGGCGAGCCGGGCCGCCGACGCCCTGGCCGGACGCGACACCGGCACGTACTTCCATCGCACCGGGCGGCGGTCCGCCGACCGGCACCTCTGGCTCGCCCACGCCTCCACCCCGCAGGGCTCGCTGACCCTCGACGACGGGGCAGTCCGCGCGCTCGTCGAGCGGCACGGCTCGCTGCTGCCCGCCGGGATCGTGGCGGTCGAGGGCGAGTTCACCGCCGGTGATCCGGTGGAACTGCGCGATGCCGAAGGGCGTCCCGTGGCCCGCGGGCTCGTCAACTTCGACGCGAAGGAGATCCCGCAACTGCTCGGCCGCTCCACCCGCGACCTGGCACGGGAACTCGGTCCGGCGTACGAGCGCGAGATCGTACACAGGGACGATCTTGTCGTTCTGCACCGCTGACAGACCCCCTGAAACGGTTGAAAGTCCCGTCCCAGGACGGAGACCTTCATGAAAACCACCCCATCCCGGGCCGCGGGCTGGTCAACTTTGTAACGGGGACACAGCGGGGTACCGCACAGTAAACGCATACACAGGAGGCCGCCGGTGAGACGAGCGCGCCCGGGGGCGCCGCCCCGAGGAACGGGTGGCCGGGCCCTGACCAGTGTCGGAGCAGGTGCCGACTTCGACGGGAGCCGGTCCGCGGACCGTACGGACGACCGGACCACCGGGTTCGGGCCCGCAGCGGTGCAACCGGGGCCGACGGGCGAGGGGCGTGCCCCGGAGCGCACCCCGTCGAGGCTCTGGCACATCACGTTGAGCGTCTCGGGTGTCGAGATCCCGCTCAGGGAGGTCAGGCGCGGCCTCGAACAGCTCGCGCACGACCACCCCTTCCTGCTGACCAGCCGGTATGCCAACGACCACGCGGAGATCCGCTACTGGGAGGAGGCCCGCGACCTGCACGACGCCGCGGCGGTCGCGCTGCGGCTCTGGGGAGAGCACCGCTCCACCGCCGGGCTCCCGCCCTGGGAGATCGTCGGTCTGGAGGTCATCGACCGCGAGACGTACCACCAGCGCGTCGCCGAGGGATACGGGCCGCCCCCGGCGGCCCCGGTCGGCGTGCATCCTTTCTGAGTACCCGTAGCACCGGCCACGGGCCCCGGGCGCGACTGCCCGGGGCCCCGGCACGATCGGCCAGGGGCGTCGGCACGCATCCCGCGCGCGGCCGGTCACGGGTGTTCGGCACGGGTCCCGCGTGCGGCCGGTCACAGGTTCGCGCACGGGTCGGCGCGCGGGTACGCGGCACGGATTCCGCGCATGCCCCGCCACGGGCGATCCGGCACGGGTTCTGGGCATGACCGGCCCCGGGGCAGTCGTCTCGCATCACGGGATACGTGATGGATGCCCGCAGTGTGCGCACTACGCTGCGGGCATGACCACGCTCTCGCCGTACGACAACATGTCCCCGGTCGCCCAGGCCGCCTACCGGGCGCGCGCCGCCGCCGCCGACATCGCGCCTTCGCCGCGCGCGGCGAAGGACGACGCGCTGCTCGCGATCGCGGACGCGCTGGAGGTGCGGACGGGCGAGATCGTCGAGGCCAACGCCGAGGACGTCGCCCGCGCCCGCGAGGCCGGGACCAGCGAGGCGATCGTCGACCGCCTCACCCTCACCCCGGAGCGGATCCGCGCCATCGCCGCCGACGTACGCGACGTGGCGGCGCTGCCCGACCCGGTCGGCGAGGTCGTCCGGGGCTCCACCCTGCCCAACGGCATCGATCTGCGACAGGTCCGGGTGCCGCTCGGCGTGGTCGGCATCATCTACGAGGCCCGCCCGAACGTCACGGTCGACGCCGCCGCGCTCTGCCTGAAGTCCGGCAACGCCGTGCTGCTGCGCGGCTCGTCCTCGGCATACGCGTCCAACACCGCACTGGTACGGGTGATCCGCGACGCGGTCGGCGGCTCGGGCCTCCCGGCCGACGCGGTGCAGCTGGTGCCGGGCGAGAGCCGCGACTCGGTGCGCGAGCTGATGCGGGCCCGCGGTCTCGTCGACGTCCTCATCCCGCGCGGCGGCGCCTCGCTGATCCGCACGGTGGTCGAGGAGTCCACCGTTCCGGTCATCGAGACCGGCACCGGCAACTGCCACGTCTACGTGGACGCGCGGACCGACATCGACATGGCCGTCGACATCCTGGTCAACTCCAAGGCCCAGCGCCCCAGCGTCTGCAACGCCGCCGAGACGCTCCTGGTGCACAAGGACGTGGCCGCGGAGTTCCTGCCGCGCGCCCTGGACGCGCTGGCCGAGGCCGGGGTGACCGTGCACGGCGACGAACGGGTCCTCGGACACGCCGCGGGCTCCAAGGCCACGGTGGTGCCGGCGACCCCGGAGGACTGGGAGACTGAGTACCTCTCCTACGACATCGCCGCGGCCGTCGTGGACTCGCTGGACGCGGCCGTCGCGCACATCCGGCTCTGGTCCTCCGGCCACACCGAGGCGATCGTGACCACCTCCCAGGCCGCGGCCCGCCGATTCACCCAACTGGTCGACTCCACGACGGTGGCCGTGAACGCCTCGACGCGCTTCACCGACGGCGGGCAGTTCGGCTTCGGCGCCGAGATCGGCATCTCCACACAGAAGCTGCACGCCAGGGGCCCGATGGGGCTGCCCGAGCTGACTTCGACGAAGTACATCGTCACGGGCGACGGTCACGTGCGGTGACCGGGTGACCGCCCGGGTTCGGTGAATGTCACGCGGGCTCCCTGCCCAGAACGACCCGCCGGGGCTAGTCTGGGGCCGTGCCGGACGACGTGGGGGGCAGGCCGTTCCCGGACGGCTGGGAGCCCGACGACGACCGCGGGGGCGCGGACGAGGACTTCGCCTCCGTGGTGTTCGACGAGGACTTCGTACGGGCCGCAGAGATCCATGAACCCACTGCCGTGGAACGGCTGCTCGCGGCCGCGCAGGCACGGGCGGAGGCCGAGGCGAGCCGTTCCCGGGCGGGCGGTGGCCCGCTGGACGACGATTTCTCCGGCGAGGGGTACGGCCAGGACGGCCCGTACGGCGGCGAAGGAGTCTCCTACGACCCGCTCGACCCCGACGGCGGCCCCTACGGCCGCCACGGAGGGGCGCTGCGCCCCTACCGGGGGTCGGCGCGCTGGCACCGGCCCGTGGCCTGGATCCTCGCCGTGCTGATGGGCATCGGCATGGTCGCGCTGGCCTTCGGGGCGGTCTACCGCAACGCGTCGGGCAATCGGCAGAACCCCGTCCCGCCACCCGCCACCACGGGCGTGGACACGGTGCCCGGGCCGGCCCCCACCGCCCTGCCTTCGGTATCGGTCCACAAGCCGCGCCTCACGGCCTCCGCGATCCCCAGCAGCGGCTGACCCGCCGGACCGCCCACCGAGCCCCTCGGGGCCCGCTGCCCGCGCCCCGGGCCGTCCTCCGCACCGCTCGGCCAACCCTCTCCGTACCCCGTGCTGCTCTGCCCGCGCGGCGCGAGCCTTCCCCTCCGGTCTCCGGGTCGCTTCCCGTCCGGTCTCCGGGCCGCTTCCCGCGCGGCACGGGCCCCCTCACCGCGCCCGGTCCGTGTGCTGGACCTTCCCGGGCCGCGCCCGGCGCATGTCCGGCTTCGTGGGGTGGCCCCGTGCCGCGCCCGGGTCGTTGCCCGGGGCGTCCCCGCACCGAGCCCGGGTGTCCGAGCCTTCGCGTACCGCTCCCGAACGGTTCTCTCACGCCCCGGGCGGTTCTCTCACGCCTCCGCGTTTACCGCGGCCGCAATCGACCTACCCTGAAGGTGTGACCCCTCTCTCCGAGGGGGCTTCTCACTCGTCCGCACACGGGTGGTCATGGGGCGCCGTACGCGCCATGACGGGCGGGCCCTGTCCGAAGCCATCGGCCGAGACAGAGCGATGCGTTTCGACCTCGGTCGGTGACGTGGAGTCGGGAGAAGTCATGGCACACCGCGGAGAACCACCAGAAGGCCCGTCCGAGAACACACCGGGCGGCAGTGAGGACGAGTACAGGTCACTCGTCTTCGACGAGTCGTTCGTTCGGGCTGCCCGCCTGAAGGAATTCTCCGCACAGGAACGCATCACCGATCACACTCCTGCCGTGCGCAGTCTCCCTCCCCGAAGATTCAAGGCCGGCTCCCGAGCCGCCATCGCCCTGGTCCTCCTGATCGCGCTGGCCTTCGGAACGGCCGTGTACATGGGCCTTCGCCACCCCTACCAGACGCCCGTCGGCCGAAAGGCCGAAGTGCTGAGATCGACCGTCGTCCCGCTGGCCCCGCGCGAGCCCGTACCCGGCGGAACGGCCTCCGACCTCCTCTCCCGGAGCCCCGCCGCACAGTTCGCGAAGGGCGCCGCGGGCATCAACTCGCCGCCGATCAGGGCCACCGACAACTTCTCGGACAACCAGGTGGCGATGGCCCTGGCCACCGTCAAGGACTACCTGGTCGCGTCCTCGCTCGACCCCGACGTCCTCACCGGGCACGCGCTGCGGCCGGTGGAGATGCTGCTCGACCCCGACCAGATGGCTCAGTTCGAGCGCAGCATGCACCGGCCGGACGACGACGGGCAGCACGCACCCGCCGGCTGGCTGGTCCGCTTCGACCCGGCGAAGGTGGCCCTGGCCAGTCCCGACATCCGTGTCCGGGGCACGTTGAGCTACAGCGAGGCGGGGGCCGACACGCTGGAGGTGGTGTCGGACCACACCTTCACGTACACGCTCCGGCCCGCCGCCTCCGGATCCCAGCGCATGGGCGGTGCCTCGCTCTTCACCGTGCGGCGCGAGCTGCACTTCCGCTTCGACCGGGAGGACCTGCGCCTGCACCGGCTGGAGCTGCGCACCAGCTACGTCCAGGCCGGGCCGCAGGCCTGCCCGTCGGACACCACGGGCGTCCTGCGGCCCCTGCTCGCCGGTGAGCGCGCCGCCTCGCGCGGTCCCGCGGGCACCGACCCGTACGACACGGGCCGGCCCACGGGGGCGCTCTGCGGAACGCTCGTGGTCAGTTCCCCGTCGGCTCCGGCCCCTCGGGGTCCCGGGGCTCATCCGGCCGCGCCGAGCCCGGGGAGTCACCCGTAGCACCGCCCTTTCCGGCCGCGCCCCCGCCCTGACCGGTGAACTTGTCGCGGAGCCTTCCCCCCAGGTCCCCGGCACCGCCCGCTATGTCGCCGACGAGCTTCATCAGCGGATCCTTGCTGGTCCGCACCGCGTCCGCGTAGTGCGCCGCGGACTGCCGGAAGGAATCCGTGACCGAGGTGTCCTTGTCCTCCTCCCGCCGCGCGTAGTGACCGTCCATGATCCGCTGGTAGTCGCGGCTCTCGGACCACCTCTTCAGCTCGGCCGCGCGCACCGTGGTGAACGGGTGCGAGCGGGGCAGCAGGTTGAGGATCTTGAGCACGGAGTCGCGCAGGTCGCCGCCCTTCTCGTACTCGTCGGCCTGCGCGAGGAAGGCGTCCACGTTCATCTCGTGGAGATGGTTGCCGCCCGCGATCTTCATCAGTCCGCGCATCGACGCCTGCAGATCCTGTCCGACCAGCAGCCCCGCGCGGTCGGCCGACAGCTCCGACTTGCGGAACCACTCGCGCAGTGCTGTCACGATCGCCATGATCGCCACATTGCCGAGCGGGATCCAGGCGACCTTCAACGCGATGTTCGTGAGGAACAGCAGAATCGTGCGGTACACGGCATGGCCGGAGAGGGCGTGTCCCACCTCGTGGCCGATGACGGCCCGCATCTCCTCCTCGTCGAGCAGCTCCACCAGCCCCGTGGTCACCACGATGATCGGCTCGTCGAGACCGATGCACATGGCATTGGGCTGCGGATCCTGGCTGACGTACATCGGCGGGACCTTCTCCAGGTCCAGGATGTAACAGGCGTCCCGCAGCATGTCGTTGAGATGGACGAACTGCGCGTCACTCACCCGGACGGAGTCGGAGAGGAAGAGCAGCCGCAGGCTGCGTTCGGGCAGAAGACCGCTCAGCGTCTTGAAGACGGTGTCGAAACCGCTCAGCTTGCGCAGGGCCACGAGGGCCGAGCGGTCCGCCGGGTGTTCGTAGGCCCGGGACGAGATCCCCGCGAAACGCCGACGCTGCCTGCTCGGCACGTTCTCGCCGCTCTCGTAGTTGTGTTCGGTCATGAATGGGCCCCCTGTTCGTACGAGACGTCGCTCGCCCCCTGACGGATCCCAGCGTAGGCGCTGGGGCTACGGTGTGCGGGGGGCTGTGGACAACTGAGGAGACGCCGGAGATGCCACACACCGTTGCCCTGCTCGCCGCCGCTTCCGAGGACCAGGGGCTCGGCGGCACGTTCCGCATCGTGCTGCTCGCCGCGCTCGTCGGAGCCGTGCTGCTCGCCTGGTTCCTGCTCCGCGGGTACCGCGGCAACGGTGATGACGGCGACAACGACTGAGTCGCCGTGAGCACGCCCGGGGCGCCCGCATACGATGTGCGCGACGTCCTGCTTCCGACCCCCGATCGAAGGTCCTGCCGAAGATGAGCCTCACGAGCACCGCGCACCAGCTGGTCACCCTTGCCGCCGAGGGCGGCGAGCACGGTGGCAACCACCCGAGCCTCAGCCCGTACGTCGTCGGCGGCGGCGCGTTCATCGCGTTGATGCTCCTGCTGTGGATCACCACCCGCTTCAACCGCGACCGCTGAAGCGAAGGCGAACAACTGTGCCAGTAGGCTCTGCATGCATGGAAGAGCAGGAAATGCCTACCGGCAGCGGAAAACGCCGTATCGGCGTGATGGGCGGGACGTTCGACCCGATCCATCATGGACACCTGGTGGCGGCCAGCGAAGTGGCCGCCCAGTTCCGCCTCGACGAGGTGATCTTCGTTCCGACCGGGCAGCCCTGGCAGAAGAGCCACAAGCGCGTCTCCCCGGCCGAGGACCGCTATCTGATGACGGTCATCGCGACGGCTTCCAACCCGCAGTTCTCGGTCAGCCGGAGCGACATCGACCGCAGCGGACCGACGTACACCATCGACACGCTGCGGGATCTGCGCGCGATCCACGGCGACGCGGATCTCTTCTTCATCACCGGTGCCGACGCGCTCGCCCAGATCCTCACCTGGCGGGACGCCGACGAACTCTTCTCGCTCGCCCACTTCATCGGCGTGACACGACCCGGCCACACGCTCACCGACCCCGGACTGCCGGAGGGCGGCGTTTCCTTCGTGGAGGTGCCCGCGCTCGCGATCTCGTCCACGGACTGCCGCGAGAGGGTCGCGCAGGGGGAGCCGGTCTGGTATCTGGTGCCGGACGGTGTGGTTCGCTACATCGACAAGCGCCAGCTGTACCGCGGCGAATGAGCCAGAGGGGCACCGGTGAACGACCGACAGAACCCGTACGACCCGTATTACCAGCAGCCGCAGATCGTCGGCTACGACGAGTACGGGCAGCCGGTGTACCAGCAGGCCGGACCGCAGGCGTACGACACCTACGACCCGTACGCGTCCCAGCAGACTCAGCACCCGCAGCAGCCCCAGCAGCACTCGTACCCTGCCGACCAGGGTGGCCATGGAACCGGCCAGAGCGGCAACGGCACTGATCAGAGCGGCTACGGAACGGGTCAGGCGTACGGGTACGACCCCTACGCGCAGCCCCAGCAGGCGCATCCGGCTCAGCCGCAGACGTACGACCCCTATGCCGCCCAGACGCCCCAGCAGGCACATCAGACCCAATCCCACCAGCAGCACCAGCCTGAACAGCAGACGTACGGCGGCTACGACGGCTACGGCTACGACACCGGTCGGCAGCCCGCCGCCGTCGACACCACGCAGCAGTGGAACATCCCGCAGCAGGCGGCGGCTCCCCCGCAGGAGGCCGAGGCGTATGCGCAGCAGCGGTCCGCCGCGCAAGCGGTGCCGTCCACGGCGTCGGCGCCGACCGCGCCAGGGGCACCGGCTCCCGACCGGGCCGAGCCGGAACAGCGGCCGGAGTCCGGGGTCGAATCGGAGTCGACGGTTCCGGGGCAGCGCCGTCCGGACTACCGCACCGAGCAGTTCTCCTTCATCGAGGAGCCCGACGAGGACTCCGAAGACGTCATCGACTGGCTCAAGTTCACCGAGAGCCGCAGCGAACGGCGCGAGGAGGCGCGACGCCGCGGCCGCAACCGCATGGTCGCGCTGATAGTCGTGGCGGCTCTCGTGATCGTCGGCGGGGTGGGCTATCTGTGGTCCGCCGGGATGCTCCCCGGTCTCTCCGACTCGGAGAAGGACGGCACCGCGTCGACGGGCCCGCAGCAGCGGGACGTCATCGTGGTCCACCTCCACGACACCAAGAAGGGCGGCACCTCCACGGCGCTGCTCGTCGACAACGTGACGGCCAAGAAGGGGAGCACCGTCCTGCTCCCCAACTCCCTCGCGGTCGCCGACGACGACGGAGCCACGACCACCCTCGGCAAGTCCGTCGAGGACGACGGCACCACCGGCACCCGAGAGTCGATCGACACGCTGCTCGGCACCAGGATCAGTGGCACGTGGCGGCTCGACACTCCTTACCTGGAGACCCTTGTCGACCTCGTCGGCAACATCGACATCGACACCGACACCGACGTGCCCGACACGAAGAAGGACGCCTCTCCGTTGGTGAAGAAGGGGGAGGCGCAGACCCTGAGCGGCCGGATGGCCGTCGCGTACGCCACCTACCAGGCACCGGGCGAGGACGAGGCGAAGCAGCTCATGCGGTTCGGCGAGGTGCTGCGGGGCGTGCTGCGGAAGATCTCGGACGACCCGAAGGCCGCCACCGTCACCGTGCAGACCCTGGCGCAGATCCTCGATCCCTCGCTTCCCGAGAAGGACCTCGGCGTCTCCCTGGCGAAGCTCGCCCGGCACGCCAAGATGGGTGACCACAAGACGACGCTGCTGGCGGCGCAGGCCGACGGCACGCTCAGTGACACGGCCGCCGAGAGTGTCGTCAAGGACATCCTGGGCGGCACGGTGAAGGCTCCGGAGGCCGGTGCGGCGGTACGTGTCGCCATCAAGAACGCCACCGGTGACAAGGGCAACTCGGAATCCGCCCGGATCAAGCTGGTCAACGGCGGGTACATCTTCGTCGGCGGCAGCGCGACCGAGACTTCGGCGTCGTCCGAGGTGATCTACAAGAAGCCCGAGGACAAGGAGACGGCGACGCAGGTCGCCAAGACCCTGGGGCTGCCGACGAGTGCGGTCAAGCAGGGGAGCCCCTTCTCCAACGCGGCCGTGTCCGTCCTGCTCGGGCAGGACTACCAGGCCAAATGACCTGAGCCGGGCCCCGGGCCCCGGTGTCGGACCTCGGCCACTCGGCCCGGGGTCCGGGACCGGGGCCCGGCCGGTCCCCGTCGCTCGGCCGGGCGGGTCCGCCCCCCCGCCGGTGCCGGAAGCTCTCCGAACGCTTGTTGTGTGGGCTGTCGGTGGTCCGTGAGACCCTAGGAGGGTGCTGAAGATCTCGGCCGGGCCCCGACGCCCGGCGCGTACGTCTGCGGCGCCGCCGAAACGGCCCGACTGCTCCGCCAGGAGGCCGCCCCGGGGGACCGCGGTCGTGCGTACCGGACGGCCGCGTGCCGACACGGCCGGGACGAGCAGCAGCCTCCGGGAGGTTCTCAGCGACCCCCGCGAGGGTGAACCGACCGCCGACGAAAGCCTGCTTGTGACCGCCACGGACCGCTCCATCGAGCTCATCAACACCGCCGCCCAGGCTGCCGCCGACCGGCTCGCGCACGACATCATCGCGTACGACGTCAGCGATGTGCTGTCGATCACGGACGCCTTCCTGCTGGCCTCGGCGCCCAACGACCGCCAGGTCAAGTCCATCGTCGACGAGATCGAGGAGCGGCTCCTGAAGGAGCTCGGCGCCAAGCCGGTGCGCCGCGAGGGCGACCGCGACGCCCGCTGGATCCTCCTTGACTACGTCGACATCGTCATCCACGTCCAGCACAACGAGGAACGGGTCTTCTACGCGCTGGAGCGCCTCTGGAAGGACTGCCCCGAGATCGAGCTCCCCGAGGACGCCGTCAAGACCCGGGGCAAGGCCGAGGAGCACGCCCAGCTCACCGGCGGCACGGAAGGCGAGCGGAGCTGAACGGCAGCAGGAGCGGCAGAAGCCGCAAGATCGTCCTCTGGCGACACGGCCAGACAGCGTGGAACCTGGAGCACCGGTTCCAGGGCTCCACGGACATCCCGCTCACCGAGACAGGCGTCGGACAGGCCCGACGGGCCGCCCGGCTGCTCGCCTCGCTGAGGCCGCACGCGATCGTCGCGTCCGATCTGCGACGGGCGACCGCCACGGCCGCCGAGCTCGCCGCGCTCACCGGCATGGAGGTCGCGCACGACGCGGGGCTGCGCGAGACCTATGCCGGCGCCTGGCAGGGGCTCACCCACGAGGAAATCGTCGGACGGTACGGCGAGGAGTACGCCGCGTGGAAGCGCGGCGAGCCGGTGCGCCGCGGCGGCGGGGAGCTGGAGACCGAGGTCGCCGACCGGGCCGCCCCGGTCGTACTCGAACACGCCGACAAGCTGCCCGACAACGGCACGCTCGTCGTGGTCAGCCACGGCGGCACCATCCGCACCACCATCGGTCGGCTGCTGGGCCTGGAGTCGCACCACTGGGAAGGGCTCGGTGGGCTCTCCAACTGCTGCTGGTCGGTGCTCGGTGAGGGCGCGCGCGGCTGGCGACTGCTGGAGCACAACGCGGGCACGCTCCCCGAGCCGGTGCTGGGCGACGACACATAGCCGGGCCCTCGTGGCAGGGCTCTCGCCGGGCTCGGCGCCGCAAGAAGGTCCTTGCGGAGCCCCAGGAGGGCCTCGTGTGGGGCGGCAGCTGCCGGATTTCACTTTCTGGCTGGTCACAGGCTAAAGTTCTTCTTGTTCGCGGGGCGGAAACGCAAGAAACAAAGCGGACAGCGGGGCTATAGCTCAGTTGGTAGAGCGCCTGCATGGCATGCAGGAGGTCAGGAGTTCAATTCTCCTTAGCTCCACAATCAAGGATCCCGTCCCTGTCAGGGGGCGGGATCCTTGCGTTTCCGTCGACATGAGTCTTGGCTCCGTACGGCTGCGCCGCCCAGCCGCTCAGCGCCCGGTTCTGCGGCGCCCGTGGCGACGATGTCCGCCCGTTATCCTCTGCCCCTCGTTCCTCTCCCGGTGCCGCCCGAGGGCGAGATGCCGTCGGTTTCGGCCCTGTTGACGCATCGTCACCGTCCACGTTCCTCGTCATCGTTGTCCCCCAAGGGAGTTGGCGTGGCGTGGCCGCTCGCTCCTGTTCCGGCCGGGCCGCTCCGTGCGGGTCGGATCGCGACCGGTGCGATGCCAAGGGGCTCTGTTCACCGGCGGATTCGCCCCGGCGGATCCCGGTTGGCGGGGCCTTGGCCGGTGCTTGGGAGGCGGTGGTGACCGGCCGGATCCGCGGTGGGCTGCCCCTCTTGCAGGCTCATGGCAGAATCGGAACGCCGGAGGGGGCTACGGACCGAACGGGAGGGAGCGCGCGATGCCTGCGAGCCGCCACGAGGTCCCGGACCTGCCCCTCGCCCCCAGACGTCGCATCCGTGCCCACGGCACCCGTGCCGACCGGCCCACCGGTGGTCGGCCCCGCGCGCTCGGCGACGACGGCCGGATCCTTCACGTGTCCGCCGTCGGCGAGCGAAGCCGGAGCTGACCCATGGGTGCTCACAGGCGGAAGTGCGACTGGTGCGGCAGCGGTACGCCCATCGTCAGAGACATGGACCCGGTCAATCCCGAGTACCAGTACTGGTGCGAGGAGTGCGCGCGGGCGCTGATCATAAAAGGCGATCCCATCGAGACCTACCGGGAGCTGGAGGGGGAGCCGATCTACGGACGGCTGCTGGACGAGCACTGCACACTCAAGCGCTTCTACTCCTTCGCCACCGCCTGAGCCCGCGTGACAGGTACGCTCATGACGCCGACAAAACAGGTCGGATCCGGTCGGGCGCGAAACGATTTGGTGGAGTGGCGGGGTCACCGGTAATGTTCTCGATGTCGCCACGGGGAACCGGAAGGCCGACAACGCGGGGCTATAGCTCAGTTGGTAGAGCGCCTGCATGGCATGCAGGAGGTCAGGAGTTCAATTCTCCTTAGCTCCACAGTGAAGAACGAGAAGCGGGTCATCCTTCAAGGGGTGACCCGCTTCTCGTATGTGCATGCCGGGGGCTCCAGCGCGATGAGCGCGGCGCCGAAGCGCCGGGCGCATCGAGAGTGTCGGGCTCGTGCATCGGGCACATCGGACACCTACGCCGGGCTCGTGCGTCCCGGTCCGTGCGTCGGACACGCGCGGGGCGGCCGATCCGGCGCATCGGCCCGGGCGAGTCGGTCGGCGCCGTGCGCGGAAGCATGTCCCGAAGCGGGGGTTCGCCCGGGCGGTGGAAGGTGAGCTGTGCGGAGCAGGCCCTGCCGCTTGTCCGGGGGCCGGTCACGCCCGGACCGGTTCCGGGGCCGTGCGGTACCCTGGCGCCATGCGTGCCGTACGCCTTCTGCTTAGCGAGCCGCGCTGATCAGTCCCGACCGGTGAGAATGCCTGGTCGGAATCGGCGCGGCGTCCCCTCCTGTGCGAGGGGATTTTTCGTTTCCGTAGACGCGTGTCCGTAGACGTGGGCGCCGGCAGATGACGATCGATGGAGCTTTGAGGATCATGAGCGAGACGAATTCCGCAGCCGAGGCGGCTGCGCCGCACCGCTACACGGCGGCGATGGCCGCCGACATCGAGGCACGCTGGCAGGACTTCTGGGACGCCGAGGGCACGTACGAGGCGCCGAACCCGACCGGTGACCTGGCGGGCGACCCGGAGCTGGCCGCAAAACCGAAAAAGTTCATCATGGACATGTTCCCGTATCCCTCGGGTGCGGGGCTGCACGTCGGACACCCTCTGGGCTACATCGCCACCGACGTCTTCGCGCGTCACCAGCGGATGACCGGGCACAACGTGCTGCACACCCTGGGCTTCGACGCCTTCGGTCTGCCCGCGGAGCAGTACGCCGTGCAGACCGGCACACACCCGCGGGTCTCCACCGAGGCCAACATCGAGAACATGACGGCCCAGCTGCGCCGGCTGGGTCTGGGCCACGACAAGCGCCGCTCGTTCGCCACGATCGAGTCGGAGTACTACAAGTGGACCCAGTGGATCTTCCTGCAGATCTTCAACTCCTGGTACGACACCGAGGCCGACCGGGCCCGTCCGATCGACGAGCTAGTCGCACAGTTCGAGAGCGGTGCCCGCCCCACCCCGGACGGCCGTGACTGGAGCGCGCTGAGCGCCGTCGAGCGCGCGGACGTCCTGAGCGAGTACCGCCTGGCGTACGCCTCCGACGCGCCGGTCAACTGGTCGCCCGGCCTGGGCACCGTGCTGGCCAACGAGGAGGTGACGGCCGACGGGCGCTCCGAGCGCGGGAACTTCCCGGTCTTCAAGGCCAAGCTGCGCCAGTGGAACATGCGTATCACGGCCTACGCCGACCGGCTGCTGAACGATCTGGACGGGCTGGACTGGCCCGAGGCGATCAAGCTGCAGCAGCGCAACTGGATCGGGCGTTCCGAAGGTGCGCGGGTCGACTTCCCGGTCGACGGCGCGGACGCCATCACCGTCTTCACCACCCGGCAGGACACCCTGTTCGGGGCCACCTACATGGTGCTGGCGCCGGAGCACGAGCTGGTGGAGCGGATCGTTCCGGACGTCTGGCCGGAGGGTACCCACGCGGTATGGACCGGGGGACACGCCACCCCGGCCGAGGCCGTCGCCGCGTACCGCAAGCTGGCCGCCGCCAAGTCCGACGTGGAGCGGCAGGCCGAGGCCAAGGACAAGACCGGCATCTTCACTGGCGCGTACGCGACCAACCCGGTCAGCGGCGAGAAGGTCCCGGTCTTCATCGCCGACTACGTCCTGATGGGGTACGGCACCGGCGCGATCATGGCCGTTCCGGCGCACGACGCGCGCGACTTCGCCTTCGCGCGCGCCTTCGAGCTGCCGATGCGCTGTGTCGTCGAGCCGTCGGACGACCGCGGCACGGACCCCTCGACCTGGGACGACGCCTTCGCCTCGTACGACGCGAAGCTGGTCAACTCCGCCAACGACGAGATCTCGCTGGACGGACTGGGCGTCGTCGACGCCAAGGCGAAGATCACCGAGTGGCTGAAGGAGCACGGTGTCGGCGAGGGCACCGTCAATTTCCGACTGCGCGACTGGCTGTTCAGCCGGCAGCGCTACTGGGGCGAGCCGTTCCCCATCGTCTACGACGAGGACGGCGTCGCCCACGCGCTGCCCGAGTCGATGCTGCCCCTGGAGCTGCCGGAGGTCGACGACTACTCGCCGCGTACCTTCGACCCCGACGACGCGGACACCCAGCCCGAGACGCCGCTGTCCCGGAACGCCGAGTGGGTCAACGTCACCCTGGACCTGGGCGACGGCCCGAAGAAGTACCGCCGCGAGACCAACACCATGCCCAACTGGGCCGGCTCCTGCTGGTACGAGCTGCGCTACCTGGACCCGCGGAACGACCGGAAGCTGGTCGACCCCACGATCGAGCAGTACTGGATGGGCCCGCGCGAGGGGCAGCCGACCGGGGGCGTCGACCTGTACATCGGCGGCCAGGAGCACGCCGTGCTGCACCTGCTGTACGCCCGCTTCTGGTCCAAGGTGCTGCACGACCTGGGGCACATCTCGTCCTCCGAGCCGTTCCACAAGCTGTACAACCAGGGCATGATCCAGGCGTACGTCTACCGGGACAGCCGCGGCATCGCGGTCCCGGCGGCCGAGGTCGAGGAGCGTGACGGGAAGTTCTACCACCAGGACGAGAAGGTCAGCCGCGTCCTGGGCAAGATGGGCAAGTCCCTGAAGAACGCCGTCACGCCGGACGAGATCTGCGCCGAATACGGGGCGGACACGCTGCGCCTGTACGAGATGGCCATGGGCCCCCTGGACGTGTCGCGGCCGTGGGACACGCGGGCCGTCGTCGGTCAGTTCCGGCTGCTGCAGCGGCTGTGGCGCAACATCGTCGACGAGGAGACCGGCGCGGTCACGGTCGTCGCCGCGGACCCGGACGAGGAGACGCTGCGCGCGCTGCACAAGGCGATCGACGGGGTCGGCCGGGACATGGCCGGCATGCGCTTCAACACCGCCATTGCCAAGGTCACCGAGCTGAACAACCACCTGACGAAGACAGGCGGCCCGGTGCCCCGGAGCGTCGCCGAGTCGCTGGTGCTGCTGGTGGCGCCGCTGGCCCCGCACATCGCCGAGGAGCTGTGGCGGCGTCTGGGCCACACCGGCTCCGTGGTGCACCAGGACTTCCCCGTCGCCGACCCTGCGTATGTCGTGGACGAGACCGTGACCTGTGTGGTGCAGGTCAAGGGCAAGGTCAAGGCACGCCTGGAGATCCCCCCGACGATCTCGGACGAGGAACTGGAGGCCCAGGCCCTGGCGGACCCGGCCGTGGTCACCGCCCTGGGCGGTGCGGGCATCCGGAAGGTGATCGTCCGAGCGCCGAAGCTGGTCAACATCGTTCCCGCGTGAACGGCGCCGATCGTCCCCGCGTGACGGGCACGGACAGGCGACCGGCAGGCCGCCCCGTGTGACTGGGGGCGTTCCCCTACGGGCAGGTTGGGGGTTCCGAAGGAACCCTCGGCCTGCCCGTAGCGTTTACGGTGGAGTGGCCGGCACCGATACGACACCCGAGGGGCGCTCATGGAAGCCGTGATCCTGATCCTGGGATTGCTCTTTTTCGCGTTCATCGCCCTGGGGGTGTACGCGAGCGTCAAGGCCATCGGCGCGGCGAAGCGGGGTGTGGACCGCACGATCGTCCAGGCGCGCCGCGCGGTCGAGGACACCACGCTGCGCGCGAAGAGCTACGGCCAGACGGGCGTGGGCGGAGAGCTCGCGCAGCTGCGGCTCTCGCTGCGCACGTCGATGCGGGCCACGCAGGAGGCGCTGCGGGCGGGGGTCGTCGAGGACGCCTCGCTCTCGGAGTCACTGGACCTCTTCCGGCGGCTCAGTGTGCACGGACGCGAGCTCGACGAGGATCTGAGAAGACTGGAGCGCGAGCCCGACCGGGCGACGGTCGCCGCGCTGCTGCCGGAGCTGAAGGAGCGCACGGAGCGGATCACGCACTCGGCGGACTCGCTGCGCTGGGCCGCCCGGGACCGGGCACGGCGGTTCGTCGACGACGATCTGGAGGCGCTGAACGCGCAGATCGACATGGAGGCCGGAGCGCTGCGGCACTGGACGGTCGAGCCGAACGAGCCCGTCGGGGAGCGGAGCCACGACCCGTGGCCCGACGCTCACACACGGGCCGACGGTCGCACACAGGCAGAGGGCCGGGGGCAGGCCGACCGTGGCGGGCAGGGGCAGGGGAACCAGCGGCACGAGCACGGGGCGGCCGACGGCCGGGAGCGGGCCATACCGGCTCCGGACCCCCGTATCCAGCCCGAATACCCGTGGCAGAAGACGGCTCGGCCGGAAACGACCACCTGAACCGTTCGGTGGCCGAAAGCGCCAGGATGTGGCCCGAAGTGAGCGGGAGCGGTCCATCGGTCGGGGTCGGACTGCCGAGCGGTGGGCCCGCCAGGTAACCTCCCGCTCATGTCCCGCCATGTCGCGATCGTCACCGATTCCACGGCCTATCTGCCGCCCGAGGCGATGGAGCGGCACGGCATCATCGCGGTGCCTCTGACCGTCGTCCTCGGCGATCAGGCCCTGGAGGACGGCACGGAGCTCTCCGCCCGCGAGCTCGCCTCGGCGCTCCAGAAGCGCCGCCCCGTGACGACGTCCCGGCCCAGCCCGGAGGTCTTCGCGGCTGCGTACCGGGCGGCGGCCGACGCCGGAGCCTCCGGCATCGTCTCGCTCCATCTCTCCGCCGAGATGTCGGGCACATACGACGCCGCGCTGCTCGCGTCGAAGGACGCGCCGGTTCCGGTACGTGTGGTGGACACCGGAATGGTCGCCATGGCCCTCGGGTTCTGCGCGCTGGAGGCGGCGGAGACGGTGGAGGAGGGCGGAAGCCTTGACGAGGCCGTCGCGGCCGCGGAGAAGCGGGCCGCGGGCACATCCGCGTACTTCTACGTCGACACGCTGGACTATCTGCGCCGGGGCGGCCGTATCGGTGCCGCTCAGGCGCTGTTGGGATCGGCGCTCGCGGTGAAGCCGCTGCTTCGGCTGGAGAGCGGCCGTATCGAACCGCTGGAGAAGGTGCGGACGGCGTCGAAGGCGATCGCGCGTCTGGAGGAGATCGTCGCGGAGGCGGCGGGCAGCACGCGGGTGGATGTCGCCGTGCACCACCTGGCGGCGTCGGAGCGGGCCGAGCGGCTCGCCGAACGGTTGCGCGAGCGGGTGCCCGGCCTGGTCGATCTGCACGTCAGCGAGGTGGGTGCGGTGATCGGCGCGCACACCGGACCCGGTCTGCTCGGAGCGGTGGTCTCGCCACGCTGAGGCCGGACCGCTCCCGGCCTTCCACTCCGGGCCCGACCGCGCCGGCTCTGGGCCCGCGCCCGTTGGCAATGGGCCCGCGCCCGTCGGCTTTCGGCCCTCGGATCCCGCCTTCGGCTCGGAGCCGCAGTCCGCGGATCCTGTCTTCGGTTCGGGGCCGCAGCCCTCGGGTTCGATGTCCGGCTCGTGGTCTGCGACCGGTGGGCCTCGAGGTCTCCAGCCTTCGGGACTGCCAGCCCGCGTTCCGGCAGGTCCCCGGATTTCACTCCTCGGTGTGGCCGAGTTATTCACAACTGGCCCGTTGTCCACCGAAATCGGGTCGGCTCAGCAGGTTCGGGTGAATGTGCCTACCGTCGTGAGGCATGACTCTGCGAACACTCCGTACGACCAGCACACTTCACGCGACCGATGGCGGCAGCGGCAGTAGCAGCGGGCCGGGGCGAGGCCGTGGCGGCTCCGGTCTCGGCCCCGGACGACGGCGGGCGTCGCGCAGGAGCAGGGACAGTGTGGCGGCGGCCGCGCGCCGTCGCGCGGACGTGCTCATGGGAGGGACGGACGGTGAACCGGGCACGCGGTCCGTGCCTGAGGCGCCCACCCGTCCGGACCCCGACCCGCTCGTGGCGCCGGGCCCGTTACCGGCGACGGCATCGGACGCCGTCCCCACGCCACCCCCTCGTTCGAGCACGACGCCCCCACCGGCCCCGCCCCCGGGGAACGGCTCCGCCCTGCCGGGCCTGCGGGCGCGGCTGGGGCCCGCGCTGCGGGAGCGGATTCCGGTATGGCTTCAGCTCAGATGCGGGGTGGAGCCCAGGACCCTTGCCGCACTGGCCGTTGTCCTCGCCGTGGCCGTGGGCTTCGCGACGGCACATTTCTGGTCGGCGCGTCCGCATCCCGTACGGCCACCCGACCTGGTCGGCGAGGCCGCACGGGCCGGGGCGGTGCGTCCGGCGCCCGGTGACGCCGCCGTCCCCGGGCCGTCGCCCGGAGCAAAGCCCGTCGCAGAGGAGGCCGCTCACGTCGTCGTGGACGTGAGCGGGAAGGTGCGGCGACCGGGGATCCAGCGACTGCCGTCCGGTGCCAGGGTCGCCGACGCGCTGCGGGCAGCGGGCGGAGCCCGGTCGGGCGTCGACCTCACCGGGCTCAATCGGGCACGCGTTCTCGTGGACGGGGAGCAGATCATGGTGGGCGCCCCGCCGGGCACTCCCGTCGCCGACGGCGGGGGATCCGCCGGCGGCACGGGCGGCGGTTCCGGCTCCGCGACCGGGCCGGTCAGCCTCAACAGCGCGACCGTCGATCAACTCGACACACTGCCAGGCGTCGGACCGGTGCTCGCTCAGCACATCATCGACTACCGCATGCGGCACGGCGGCTTCCGGTCGGTCGACGAGCTCCGCGAGGTCAACGGCATCGGCGAACGGCGGTTCGCCGACCTCCGGCCATTGGTGGGGCCATGAATCCGGCGCAGACCCAGGCGTTGCCGGACAGTCGGCCGGTGTCGAGCGGTCGTCCCGGGGTGTCAGACCCTCGGCGGGAGGGGCCGGCGGATCTGAGGCTGGTCCCACCGGCGATCGCGGCGTGGGCCGGGGCGGCACTCGCGCTGAGCGCGCCCGGGTGGTGGACGGCCACAGGCGCGATGCTCTGTGTCGGCACGGCCCTGGTGTTCCTGGCGCTGCCGAGGGTCTCGACGGCCGGTGGTCCCCGCGAGCCCGGAGCCGGCACCGAGGGAGAGGCGGCCGACGGCGGGAGCACGGCGGGCCGGCAGCGGCCGTACACCACCGCGACCGCCATCGCGGCGGCGTTGTTCTGTGCCGCCGCCGGTGCCGCGTCGGCCGGACTGCACAGCGCGGACGTGCGGAAGGGGCCGGTGCGCGACCTGGCGCAGCGCTTCGAGAGCGTCGAGGCGGAGGTGACCGTGACCTCCGACGCACGACGGACCGTGCCGCGGGTGCGCGGGGACCACAGCACACCCGTCTCGCTCCTCATCGACGCCGAGATCACGCGGCTGACCGGGCCCGGCGGCGCGGTCACGCGGCTGAGCACGCCGGTGCTGCTGATCGTCCCGCCCGGCGGATCGATGGCCCGGTGGCAGCAGTTGCTCCCCTCCACCCGACTGCGCATCGGCGGCCGGCTGGCGCCGCCCCTGCACGAGGGGGAGCGCAGCGCCGCCGTGCTGCGGCCGGAGGGCAAGGGCCCACCCCGCATCATCGGGCCGCCCTCCTTGGTCCAGCGCACGGCGGGTGCGCTGCGGGGAGGTCTGCGGCGGGCGACCGAGCGGCTCGATCCCGACGCCCGGGCGCTGTTGCCCGCCCTGGTGGTCGGCGACACGTCCCGGATCTCGCCGGAACTGCATGAGGCCTTCCGGGCGACCGACCTCACCCACCTGATGGCGGTCTCGGGTGCCAACCTGGCCATCCTGCTGGCCCTTCTGATCGGGCCGCCGGGCACCGCGCTGCGCGCCGAACGTCGTGGCCTGGCGCCCCGGTTGGGCATCCCGCTGCGGCTGACAGCGGTGCTCGGCGGAGGGCTCACGCTCGCCTTCGTCATCGTCTGCCGGGCCGAGCCGAGCGTGCTGCGGGCCGCGGCCTGCGGACTGATCACCCTGCTCGCCATCGGCACGGGCCGCCGCAGATCGCTGATCCCGGCCCTGGCCGCAGCGGTCCTGCTGCTCGTGCTGTACGACCCGTGGATGGCGCGCAGTTACGGCTTCGTCCTCTCCGTGCTCGCCACCGGGGCCCTGCTCACCATCGCGCCCCACTGGAGCGGCGCGCTGCGGCGGCGCGGATTCCCGCCCCGGGTCTCCGAGGCACTGGCCGCGGCCGCCGCCGCGCAGGCGGTGTGCGCGCCGGTCGTCGTGCTGCTAGCCTCGCGGGTCAGTCTGGTGGCGGTCCCGTGCAATCTGCTGGCCGAGTTCGCGGTGGCACCGGCCACGGTCCTGGGGTTCGCCGCGCTCGCCGTCGCGCCGGTGGCCATGCCGGTGGCGGAGGCGCTCGCCCGGGTCGCCGGATGGCCCGCCGGGTGGATCGGTTCGGTGGCCCGCACCGGGGCGGCGCTGCCTGGAGCGGCGATCGACTGGCCCGATGGCGGGAAGGGGGCGCTGCTGCTCGCCGCGCTGACGGTCCTGGTGGTGCTGTTCGTCCGTCGCGCGGTGCGCCACCCCTGGGTCTGTGCGGCAGCCGCGCTGCTGCTGGTCCTCGCGGTGCTCCGCCCGGTGCCGCTCACCCGAGTGTTGACCGGATGGCCGCCTCCCGACTGGGCGTTCGCGATGTGCGACGTGGGGCAGGGGGACGCGCTGGTGCTGGCCGCAGGAGGTACCAGGGGCGTGGTCGTCGACACCGGGCCCGACCCGGGGCTCGTCGACCGGTGCCTGGACGACCTGAGCATCTCCGAGGTGCCTCTCCTGGTGCTCACACACTTCCACGCGGACCACGTCCGGGGACTGCCGGGGGTACTGCGCGGCCGAGCGGTGGGGGCGATCCAGACGACGAGCCTGGACGAACCCCCGGACCAGGCCGCGTTCGTGCGGAGAACGGCCGCCGCGTCGGGCGTACCCCTGATCCGGGCCGTCCCCGGTGAACGGCGACAGCTCGGCCCGCTCGACTGGCAGGTCCTCTGGCCGACGGGTGGTGCGGGGCCGGGCGGGGCGGCGGGCGGTGCCTCCGTGCTGCCGGGGGAGTTCCTGCCGAGGGAGCCCAACAACGCCAGCATCACGCTGTACGTCCGGACCGGCGGGCCGACGCTGTTGCTCCTCGGTGACCTCGAACCACCGGCCCAGCAGGGGTTGTTGCGAAGACACCCGCAGCTGCCGCGCGTGGACGTGCTCAAGGTCGCCCATCATGGTTCCGCTCATCAGGACCCCGCTCTGACACGCGGCGTGCACCCGAGGCTCGCCCTGGTGAGCGTGGGCAGGGACAACCCGTACGGGCACCCCTCCCCGCGCACCCTCGACGCGCTCAGAGCGGGCGGCGCGGTGGTGCTGCGCACGGACACGGACGGCGCGGTCGCCGTTTCGGGAGCCGGGGCGGCACTGCGGGCGGTCGGTCGCTCGTGAACGCCACCGCGACGTACCGTCATGCGGATTGCCCGCACGGGCATGCCGTCGTGGCCGCGAGCGGCCGCGATCGTGGCCGTGGACCGCTCCGTGGCCACGGCCACGCGGAGGCCGTCGGGCTGCCTCGGACTCCGTCGGCCGTCGTGGACCGTTCTGTGGCCCCGGCCACACGGACCGCCGCCAGCCGCCGCGGACGGCCGTCGGCGGTCCGTCGTGGGACGTCGGGTGCGGGCGGAGGAGGTTCCGGGCGCCCAGGCGGTGTGACGTCGACCGCAGGGACCGGTGGGCCGGGCAGTTCGTCAGCGGGGAGCCGGCGTGCCGCGCCACCGACCGCGGCGCAGACGGAACGGCTAATTCGGACCTTCGGTAACACCTCTACACAAGCACCTGCGAGCTGCTCCGTTTGCCTCGAACGCCACAAGGGTGGTCGAATGCATGCTCGTCGGTGGGCCGGTGCTCCGACGCGTATGTCCAGTCGTCAGGCCCCAAGGTGACTCAGCCCGAGGGGGTAGGCAAGAGATGTTCGGTCGCTGGCTGCGAAGCAGGGAATCGGCGAACGTTCCGCGTGGCAACGCCCTCACCGGGCTGGATGTGCCGCACACCGCCGGAGTGCTCAGCTGCCGCGTGCTCGACCCGGTCAACGATGCCGTCCAGCAGGCCGAGTTCGTCGTCACGGACGGCGCGGGCCGGAAGGTCGTCGGCGGTGAGACGGATCCGTACGGCAACATCCTCGCCACGGTCCCGACCGGTGAGTACCGACTGGCCGTCACGGCCGAGGGCTTCACCCCGTTCCACGGCGCGGCCACGGTCGTCGAGGGCGGCCACGCGGGCCTGGGCGACATCACCCTGCAGATCGTCGCGCCCCCGCAGCTCCCCGCGCCGGGCGAGTGGGAGGTGGATCCGACGCATTCGCAGATCGGCTTCACGGTCCGGCACATCGGCATGGCGCGCATCCACGGCCGGTTCAACACCTTCGCGGGTGCCGTCCGGATCGCCGACCGCATGGAGGAATCCGCCATGCACGTGGTCATCGACGCCGCGTCGATCGACACGAACGTCCAGATGCGTGACGACCACCTGCGGTCCGGCGACTTCCTGGACGTCGGCCGCTACCCGACGATGGAGTTCTACAGCGACCGCTTCGTCCACCGCGGCGGCACCCGCTGGGGCGTGACCGGCGCACTCACGCTGCACGGCGTCAGCCGCACGATCGCATTGGACACCCAGTACCTCGGCCTGGGCAACGGCCTGGAGGGCGAGACCCGCGCCGCCTGCCGGGCCACCACGGAACTGCACCGCGAGGACTTCACCCTCACCTGGCAGACCATGTTGGCCCGGGGCATCGCCGCCGTCGGCTCCAGCATCTCCATCGACATGGACATCCAGATCGTCCCCAAGACCTGAGCCGCGGGTGCCTCGCTAGTGCTGTGACCGGAAGGGTTTGCCGGGAAGCTCGCGGCGTCCGGTGCGGTGCATCGCAAGGCGGAGGATCGCCCTCGTACGGGACGTACTCGGGTGATGCGACAACGCGGCGAGGTGCCGTGCCGGGCGTCGCGAGCCGGTGAACCTTTCCGGTCGCAGCACTAGGGCGCTTCGAGCCACCCCTCGTACTCCGCGGCGAAGGCATCCAGCGCAGAGGAGTCCAGCCGCCCGGACGGGTCCTCCACGACCACCAGCCACTGGGCGTCCTCGGCATCGTCCTCACCGGCCAGCGCATCGCGTACGAGCTGGGGCTCCTCGGCGACCCCGAACCGGTCGGCGAGCTCTCCGGCCACCTCCTCCGCGGCATCGCGGTCGGGCAGCACCAGCACATGTCTCACATCGCTCACCTGCCCATCCTCCCGTACCGGGTACGCCGCGGTCCGGTGAGGCGGCCTCTCAGGGCTGTCCCGTAATCCCTGACGGGCGCCCGACGACAGCTGCGGCACCTCGCCGCGTTGTCGGAACGCCCACATACGTCCCGTATGCGGGCACCTCTCCGTCTTGCGATGCGCCACATCCGACGCCGCGCGCCGATCCGCCACGGATTACGGGACAGCCCTCAGCGGCCGTTCATGTGCATGACGCTCTCGGGGTACCGGCTGCCGGCGACCACCGACGGCGGCAGCGCCGCGTCCAGGCGCCGCAGCTCGTCAGGGCCGAGCGTGAGTTCCGCCGCCGCGAGGTTCTCCTCCAGCGTCTGCCTGCGCTTCGTACCGGGGATCGGCACGATGTCGTCGCCCCGGTGCAGCAGCCAGGCGAGCGACACCTGCGCCGGGGTCGCACCGCACCCGCGGGCGACGTCCCGGACCACATCGGCGGCCGCGGAATTGATCCTGAAATTATCGCCCTGGAATCGCGGATCGTGCCTTCGGTAGTCGTTCTCCGGACATTCCTCCGCGCGGACTGCCGTGCCAGTCAGGAATCCTCGACCCAGCGGTGAATAGGGAACGAGACCGATTCCCAGATCTCGGATCACCGGCAGGATCTCCTGCTCCAGATGGCGTTCCCAGAGGGAGTACTCCGTCTGGAGAACCGATACGGGACAGACCTCGTGAGCCCGGCGGACGGTGCTCGCTCCCGCCTCCGAGAGCCCGAAGTGAAGAACCTTTCCGGCCGCGATGAGTTCGCCGACCGCCCCGGCCACGTCCTCGATCGGCACCTCCAGATCCACCCGGTGCTGATACAGCAGGTCGATCCGGTCCGTGCCCAGCCAGCGCAGGCTCCCTTCGACTGCCTCGCGTATGTGTTCGGGCCGGCTGTTGAGCGTGCCCCGCGCGGTGCCCTCGTACTCCCAGCCGAACTTCGTCGCGACGACCGCGCGGTCCCGGCGGCCGCGCAGTGCCCTGCCTAAGAGTTCTTCGTTGACGAACGGGCCGTAGGCCTCCGTGGTGTCGAAGAAATCGCAGCCGAGGTCGAGGGCGCGATGGATGGTCCTCGTGGATTCCGTATCGTCCGGAATTCCGTATGTCTGACTCACCCCCATGCATCCCAACCCGAGAGCGGAAACCTCCAGTCCGGTATTGCCGAGCCGGCGGCGTGGAATCATTGACGAACTCAATTCGGGTTCTCCTCTGGAATTCACTTGATCCGTTGTCGCGGCAGGAATCCTAGTGTCTCGTGGGTCCGGCGGATCAGCCCGGCCAGGCCGTGCCGGTGCCAGGCGCGGTAGCGGCGTTCGATGGTGCCGGCCGAGCAGTGCCGCCAGCCCGCGGCTTGTAGTTCGGCGGCTTTCGCGGCGA